>NZ_OENE01000015.1:0-110294 GCF_900239495.1 Tenacibaculum finnmarkense genomovar ulcerans | reverse complement strand
TGATTTTAATGACTAGAAGGAATTGAAATTGTATCGAGAATTTGAATTGTTTTATATTGATTTTGAAGATAAAAAAGTTCTCGATACCATTTTTTTTGAAGGAAAAAAATCACTCGAACTGACAGTTTATTTATGAGTTTTTGCAGTAAAATTATAATTAATTTCTGAAATTATGAAAATTAGCAAAATCCCTAGCCCCGATTGAAGCAATTGTTTGAGCTCTTTTTTATTTTTTTCTTTTGAAAAATAAAAAAAGCGAGTGCGTAAAGCGGGAAATAGCTTCAAATAATCCTTTTTCTTATAAAATATATCGCACAAAAAAGCCTTTAAACGAATTTAAAGGCCTCTTTTGTTGTTGTTGTTGTTGTTGTTGTTGTTGTTGGTATGTTGTAATGGAAAATATATTATAAGTTATCGCAAACAGGCTTTACTGTTTGTATAATTCTTGAAGCAATTTTGTAAGGATCTCCGTTTGAAGCAGGTCTTCTGTCTTCTAAATATCCTTTCCAATCGTTGTCAACTGTTAAAATAGGAATACGAATTGAAGCGCCTCTGTCAGAAATTCCGTAACTAAAATCGGTAATTGAAGCAGTTTCGTGTAAACCTGTTAAACGTTGGTCGTTGTAAGCTCCGTAAATGTCAATATGTTCTTTGGTTACAGGTCTAAAAGCTTCACATACTTTCATGTAAATTTCTTTTGATCCACAAGTTCTTAAGGTAGTGTTAGAGAAATTTGCGTGCATTCCTGAACCATTCCAATCTCCTTTTACAGGTTTTGGATGATATTCAATATAATAACCATATTGTTCTGTTAATCTGTCTAATAAATAACGAGCGATCCAAATTTCATCACCAGCTATTTTAGCACCTTTTGCAAATAATTGAAATTCCCATTGTCCTGAAGCAACTTCTTGATTAATTCCTTCAAAATTTAAACCTGCATCGATACATAAATCAGCATGTTGTTCTACGAAATCTCTTCCATGTGTATTTTTTCCGCCAACTGAACAATAATACATTCCTTGAGGTCCTGGATATCCGCCAACAGGAAATCCTAAAGGAAGTTGTGTTGCGTTGTCCATAATAAAATATTCTTGTTCAAAACCGAACCAGAAATCGTTATTGTCATCATTAATAGTAGCACGAGCGTTAGATTCATGCGGAGTTCCGTCAGCATTCATTACTTCATTCATTACTAAATATCCGTTAACACGAGCAGGATCAGGATAAATTGCAACAGGTTTTAAAACACAGTCAGAAGCGCCTCCTGAAGCTTGTTTTGTAGAAGACCCGTCAAAAGACCAATTTTTTAGCTCTTCTAAAGTTCCTTGAAAATTTTCATGCTCTTCAACCTTTGTTTTACTTCGTAGGTTTTGAGTCGGTTTGTAACCATCTAACCAGATATACTCTAACTTAATTTTTGCCATGATACTAGAATCTATTATTTAGAATTGAATTCAAAGCAAAAATAAATAATTTATATTATATGCTAAAATTTATAGGGGTAAAATATTTAATATTAGTTTTTACCTGTGCAACCCCTGTTTTTTTAGGGGGTGTTCTTTAATTTTGATAAATTTATGTATTTTTGACCTCAAATTCACACCTTATATTATGTCAACTTTAAGATTTAGCGCTTTAAAAGAAACTTTACACAGAAAACCTGTTTTTATAGAACAAAAAGGGCGTCGTTCAGAATTGTTTGGGAAAAATGTTTTTAACGAACAAGCAATGCGTCAGTACATGACAAAAGATGCGTATAAAAGTGTGATGAACGCCATTGAATTTGGAACTAAAATTGACAGAAAAATTGCCGATCAAATTGCGGTAAGTATGAAAGATTGGGCGCTGTCTAAAAATGCGACTCATTATACGCATTGGTTTCAGCCATTAACGGGGGCAACGGCGGAAAAACACGATGCTTTTTTTGAAACTATTGAAGGCGGTGGCGCTATGGAGCGTTTTGATGGTGGGCAATTGGTACAGCAAGAACCTGATGCGTCTAGTTTTCCGCATGGCGGGATAAGAAACACCTTTGAAGCCCGTGGTTATACGGCTTGGGATCCTACATCGCCAGCATTTGTGTATGGTACAACGTTGTGTATTCCAACGGTTTTTGTTGCTTATACTGGCGAATCTTTAGATAATAAAGCGCCTTTATTAAAGGCCTTACAAGCTGTTGATACATCGGCAACCGCAGTTTGCAAATATTTTGATAAAAACGTATCAAAAGTAAGTGCAACTTTAGGTTGGGAGCAAGAGTATTTTTTAATTGATACTGCGTTAGCTGCTGCCCGCCCTGATTTAATGATGACAGGAAGAACGCTTTTAGGGCATTCTCCTGCAAAAGGACAGCAATTAGATGACCATTATTTTGGGTCAATTCCTGATAGAGTACTGAGTTTTATGCGCGATTTAGAGCAAGAATGTATGTTATTAGGTGTTCCTGTAAAAACCCGTCATAATGAAGTAGCACCGAATCAGTTTGAGTTAGCGCCTATTTTTGAAGAAGCTAATTTAGCGGTTGACCACAATTCATTATTAATGGATGTGATGGAAAAAGTATCGCAACGTCATCAGTTTAAAGTATTATTTCATGAAAAACCTTTTGAAGGAATTAACGGTTCAGGGAAACATAATAACTGGTCTTTAGAAACAAATACAGGTGTTAATTTATTGAGCCCAGGAAAAACTCCGATGAAAAATTTACAGTTTTTAACCTTTTTTGTAAATACCATTAAAGCAGTTCATGATTATGAAGCATTAATTAGAGCATCGATGGCAAGTGCTAGTAATGACCACAGGTTAGGAGCAAATGAAGCGCCACCAGCAATTATTTCGGTGTTTATTGGCTCGCAATTATCCGAAGTATTAGACGAATTAGAAAACGTTACCAAAGGAAAATTATCGCCTCAAGAAAAAACAGATTTAAAATTAAATATTGTCGGTAAAATTCCAGAAATATTATTAGATAATACCGATAGAAACCGAACATCTCCTTTTGCTTTTACAGGAAATAAATTCGAATTACGTGCCGTTGGTTCGTGGGCTAATTGTGCAGGACCGATGACGGTTTTAAATACGATTATAGCAAAACAGCTAAAAGAATTTAAAATTGAGGTAGATACCTTAATAGAGGCAAAAAGCTTGAAAAAAGATGAGGCTATTTTTAATGTATTAAGAGAGTATATAAAGGCGTCTAAAAAAATTAGATTTGAAGGCGATGGCTACGGAATTAAATGGGAAAAAGAAGCTGAAAAACGCGGATTAAGCAATCATAAAACAACACCTGAGGCTCTGAAAGCAAAAGTTTCTGAAAAATCAATTTCACTTTTTGAAGAGATGAATGTGATGAATAAAATAGAGGTGGTGGCTCGTCATGAAATTGAATTAGAAGAGTATTCAAAACGAATTCAAATTGAAAGTAGAGTTTTAGCAGATGTTGCCAGGAATCATGTAATTCCTACGGCTATTCAATATCAAAACACCTTAATCGAAAATGTAAAAGGCTTGAAAGAAATTTTTGGAAACGGCTTTGAGCAATACGCTAAAGAGCAGCTTGATTTAATTAAAAAAATATCGGGGCATCTTGCTGAAATCAATTCTAAAATTGAAAAAATGACCGAAGAACGTAAAAAAACGAACAAATTTTTTGGGCAAAAAAATGCCGATAATTATTGTAATAAAGTAAAACCGTTTTTTGATGAAATCCGTTATCATTGTGATAAGTTAGAATTATTGGTAGATGATAATTTATGGCCTTTAACAAAATATAGAGAATTATTATTTATCAGATAAAACAATAAAAACAATTAACTAAAAATTAAATAGGAAACCCTTTTGAATTCTGTTAAATTTGCAGTCAACAACAACATAACACATGAGTAACGAAGTATCTAAACGCTACGCACAACGAGGCGTATCGGCATCTAAAGAAGATGTTCATAATGCTATAAAAAATATTGACAAAGGGTTATTTCCAAAGGCTTTTTGTAAAATTGTACCTGATTATTTAACCAATGATGAAGATTATTGTTTAATAATGCACGCCGATGGTGCAGGAACAAAATCATCATTAGCCTATATGTATTGGAAAGAAACAGGCGATATTTCTGTTTGGAAAGGAATTGCACAAGATGCGTTAATCATGAATATTGATGATTTATTATGCGTTGGAGCAACCGATAACATACTACTTTCTAGCACAATTGGACGTAACAAAAGTAAAATCCCTGGAGAGGTTTTATCAGCAATTATCAACGGAACTGAAGAGTTAATCGACGATTTAAAAGGTTTTGGTGTAACTATTCATTCAACAGGTGGTGAAACTGCCGATGTTGGTGATTTAGTACGTACTATTATTGTAGATTCTACCGTAACAGCTCGTATGAAACGTAGCGATGTTATTGACAACGCAAACATTAAAGCTGGCGATGTAATTGTAGGTTTAGAATCTTTTGGGCAGGCAACTTATGAAACACAGTATAATGGTGGAATGGGTTCTAATGGATTAACATCTGCTCGTCATGATGTTTTTGATAACTATTTAGCAGCTAAATATCCTGAAAGTTATGATGCTGCTGTTCCTGCGGATTTAGTATATTCTGGAAAAGCAAAATTAACAGATGCTGTTGAAAATTCGCCAATCGATGCAGGTAAGTTAGTGTTATCGCCAACAAGAACATACGCACCAATTATTAAAGAGATTTTATCGAAATTTAATGCTGATACGGTTCACGGAATGATTCATTGTTCTGGTGGCGCGCAAACTAAAATTTTACATTTTGTTGATGAGTTACATATTATAAAAGATACTATGTTTGCTGTTCCGCCTTTATTTAAGTTGATACAAGAGCAATCTAAAACAGATTGGAAAGAAATGTATCAGGTATTTAACTGTGGGCATAGAATGGAAATTTATGTATCGCCAGAGGTTGCTGACGATATTATAGCGATCTCAAAATCGTACAATGTAAATGCTCAAATTGTAGGTAGGGTAGAGGCATCAGAAACTAAAAAATTAACTATAAATAGTGAGTTTGGTACTTTTAATTATTAACTAAAAGTGTTTTATATAGATGAAAAAAGCCTCCGTTTGACGGAGGCTTTTTTTGTGGGAATTTTTGTTGTTATTTAATGAAGATAATTTCTTTTCGCAGAAAAGAAATTAATGTTCTTTGTTTAGATAAAATAGGGTAGCCAATTAAACCATCAATGTTAATATTAGGGTCTCTATTTAAATGAGAAATATCACTAAAAGAAGTTTTTACTCTTTTAAACAATTTATTTCCAATGCGCACTTTTTTAATTTTACCTTTTTTTACTTGTTGACTATGTTTATCAGCACCTTCTAATTTATCTGTTTTAATTTTACGTATTTCTTTTTTTAGATTGCTAAATAAATCATTATCAATTAAATTACTTGAAGCTCCTGAGTCAATTCCTAGTTTTAAAATTTTGTTATTAATTTTTACATCAACGACAGGGATATGCTTGTTTAATTTAACAGGAATTGTTTCTAAGCTATTATTTAATAAATTATGTTTCTTATAATCATCAAAAATATCCGGGTTTATTAAGGTGATTATTTTTTTTCGATAATCAAACATGATATCATATTCTTTAATTAAATCATAACCTATTAATCCATAGAATTTATAGTCTAAAGATTTTTCTAAATGGGCTAAATTCATGGTCATAATATCTTGATTATTCATTTTTAACCCACTAAAATTAATTGATTTAGTCTTTTTAAAACCAATACTCGAAATATTTCCATTAACACCTTTAATAGAAGTGCTACTTGTTTTAGTGGTGTCGGCTATAATATATGCGGAATTTAATATAACAAAAGGAGCTCCGGTGTCTAAAATAAATTTTCGTTTCGTTCCGTTTAATAAAAGGTCTACAGCTATTAATTTCCCTGCAAGTTCAAAAGGGATTTCTATAATGTTTTTATCATTTTTTTTATTCGCAAGTAAGTTAATTGTGTCGGTATCTTGGTTATTATTAATGGCTTTAATTGTTGTATCTGCTATTTTTTGGTGTTTATTTATATTTTGTGCAGAAATAATTTGAGTGAAAAAAAAGAGTAATGTTATTGCGAATAATTTATTCATGTTTTATTTATTTTTTGCAAATCAACCACTTTTAAAGCAATAAACTATTTTTTATGGGTTGATTTTGGTACTAGTCCCCTTATTTTTAAGAGAATTTAACAATTCAGCCCTCGATTTTATGTCTAGTTTTTTATAAATATTATTTATGTGAGTTTTTAAGGTACTTAAACTAATAGCCAATTGAGCAGCAATTTCTTTATTGCTTTTTGTTTGGTTTATTAAATGAACAACTTTTTTTTCTTGGTTTGTTAATTTTTCAAGGAGATCTACCGTTTCTTTTTTTTCTTTTACGGTAGGTTTTTCTTTAAAGATATTATTTGAAAAAAGTACACTGCTTGCAATAAATAACATTC
The DNA here is from genome assembly GCF_900239495.1 of Tenacibaculum finnmarkense genomovar ulcerans. GTDB lineage: Bacteria > Bacteroidota > Bacteroidia > Flavobacteriales > Flavobacteriaceae > Polaribacter > Polaribacter ulcerans. The sequence continues at coordinate 103,822 of NZ_OENE01000015.1, read as the reverse complement.
CTGAAATTAAATAATAATTAAAGTAATTTGTTTTTTCTTTTGATAAATCTATAATTATAATACTAGTTTTATTTTCTTTAAAATTAGAAATTTTTTCATTTTTTTGACCGTATCCAATTAAAATTAATGTGACTCCTATAATTAATAAAATAATATTTTTTTTCATTTATTTGATGCAGTTGAGTGGTTGTTTATCTCTTTTTATTTGATTAGGAAAACTATGTAAAAAAGCGCTCACATAAAAATTATATTTTTACAAGTGTATAAAAATTAGTGTAAAAAATAGCTTATAAAATGTTTTTTGTAGTGTAAATCTAACTAATTAGTATAATTATATTCCTTTTCTTATCGTTTAAAAAATAATTAAGAAATTTTAATTCCTTCAACAAAAAAAAGGTCGTCAAAATAAATTGACGACCTTTTAAACAAACAACTAAATTCTAAAACTTATTATGAAGAGTTTTAGAAGATTTTTTATATAAGATATCAAAACAGTTACTGCCTGATATCTTATTTATTTAGAAACAGTATTTATTTTCTGCTTTTAATTTTTCAGCAATCATGTTACGTAATCCAATTACGTTTGGCTGATTTGCGTATTTTGTAAAACGTTTTAAGCCCATTAACATCATACGTTGCTCATCACCTTCGGCAAAAGAAACAATACCTTCTTTAGCGTTTTTAATGATGATATCTACCGCATTATATAAATATAATTGCGTCATTGCAATCTGTTCTTTTTGAGCATCTTTACCAAAACGTTTGGCGTTCTTTTCAGTTCTCAAAATAGCAGATTCTGCCATATATGTTTCAATTAAAATATTAGAAGCCGCCGTTAATAATTGTTGATGCTGCTCTAATTCTGTACCAAATTTCTGAATTGCAGACCCTGCAACCATTAAGAAAACTTTCTTTAATTTAGCAACCATTTCTTTTTCTTCCGCAAATAATTCAGAATAATCAGGCGTATCAAAAGAAGGAATACCTAATAATTCTTCGCCAACAGCCATTGCAGGATTTAATAAATCTACATGACCTTTCATGGCTTTTTTAACCAACATTCCAACAGAAAGTAATCTGTTAATTTCGTTTGTTCCTTCGTAAATACGAGCAATACGAGCATCTCTCCAAGCCGATTCCATAGGAGTTTCTTCTGAGAATCCCATTCCACCAAAAATTTGAATTCCTTCATCAGCACACGCTTGTACATCTTCAGAAACAGCTACTTTTAAAATAGAACATTCAATAGCATATTCTTCCACACCTTTCAATTCCGCTTCTTGATGCGTATTTCCTTCGGCTTCACGTAACGCAATACGGTCTTCAATATTTTTAGCAGCTCTGTATGATGCTGATTCTCCTACATAGGCATTAGTTGCCATATCGGCTAATTTCATTTTGATAGCACCAAATTCTGAAATAGCCGTTTTAAATTGCTTACGCTCATTTGCGTAATTAATTGCCGTAGTGGTAATTCTTCTTTGAGAATCTAAACAAGCAGCAGCTAATTTAATACGCCCAACATTTAAGGCATTCATGGCAATTTTAAAACCATTTCCTCTTGCTGATAACATATTTTCAATAGGTACAATAGTATCATTATAAAATACCTGACGGGTAGAAGAAGCACGAATTCCTAATTTATGCTCTTCTTCACCTAAAACAATACCATTGTTGTTGTCTTTGTCATATTCAACGATAAAACCAGTAATATTTTTATCATCTTCAATACGAGCAAACACAATCATAACGTTACAAAAACCTGCGTTTGAAATCCACATTTTTTGTCCGTTTAATTTATAATGCGTTCCATCTTGCGATAGGGTAGCAGTTGTTTTTCCTGAATTAGCATCCGATCCAGCACCTGGTTCTGTTAAACAGTAAGCACCAAACCATTCTCCTGTTGCTAATTTTGGAACATATTTTTGTTTTTGAGCTTCGGTTCCGTATAAAGTAATTGGCATCGTTCCAATACCTGTATGCGCTCCGAAAGCAGTACTAAAAGAACCTGTTCCGCTTGAAATATAATCACAGGTTAACATGGTAGAAACAAAGCCCATTCCTAATCCGCCGTAAGCCTCAGGAACAGAAATACCTAAAAACCCTAATTCACCAGCTTTACGCATGGTTTCTTCGGTTAATGCGTAATCTTTCTTTTCAAAACGTGCTTTATGAGGGATAATTTCACGGTCGTTAAATTCACCAACCGCTTCTTTCATCATTTTTTGCTCTTCGGTAAAATCCTCAGGAGTAAAAACGTCTTCACACTTTGTTTCTCTAACAAGGAATTGACCTCCTCTTAATAAATCTGCCATTTTTTGTTTTGTTTTAATTGTTAGTTTAGTTTAAGAATTCGAAAATACCAGCAGCACCCTGCCCAGTTCCTACACACATAGTTACCATTCCGTATTTTCCTTGCATGTTACGTTTGCGCATTTCATCGAATAATTGTACCGATAATTTAGCACCTGTACAACCTAAAGGATGTCCTAAAGCGATAGCACCTCCATTTACGTTAATAATGTCGGCATCTAAACTTAACTCACGAATTACCGCTAATGATTGCGATGCAAAAGCTTCGTTTAATTCAATTAAACTGATGTCTTCTTGCTTTAATCCTGCTTGCTTTAATGCTTTTGGAATAGCTGCAACAGGACCAATCCCCATAATTTTTGGCGGTACACCAGCAGCGGCATAACTTACCATACGAGCAATTGGTTTGATGTTTAATTCTTTAACCATATCTTCACTCATCACCATTACAAATGCTGCTCCATCACTTGTTTGCGATGAATTTCCAGCGGTAACACTTCCGTTGGTAGCAAATACAGGGCGTAAACGCTCTAAACCAGCAATATTTGAACCTTTACGAGGTCCTTCATCTTTTGTTACCGTATATTTTCTTGTCGCTTTTTTTCCGTTTGCATCTACATACGTTTCTTCAACTTCAATAGGAACTATTTGGTCTTGAAAACGATTTTCAGCTTGCGCTCTTAATGCTTTTAAATGTGAATTTAACGCAAATTCATCTTGGTCTTTACGAGAAATATTATACTTTTCAGCAACCGCTTCGGCAGTATTTCCCATTCCCCAATAATAATCAGCATGCCCATCGGCAACTACATCATAATTTAATTCAGGTTTAAAACCTGTCATTGGTACAGAACTCATGCTTTCGGCACCACCAGCGATAATACATTCTGCCATTCCTGACTGAATTTTAGCCACTGCCATACCGATAGTTTCTAATCCTGATGAACAAAAACGATTTACTGTTACTCCCGGAACGTCATCAATTTTTAATCCCATTAAAGAAATTAAACGTGCCATATTTAATCCTTGCGAACCCTCAGGCATTGCGTTACCAACAATAACATCGTCAATACGAGTTTTATCGAAATCAGGTAACTTTTCCATTAAATATTCAATGGTTTCGGCTGCTAATTCATCGGCTCTTTTAAAGCGAAATGCCCCTTTTTTTGATTTTCCGATAGCGGTTCTATATCCTTGTACTATATATGCTGTTTTCATTTTTCTGTAGATGTTTTAGAGTGAATCTTAGTTACGTAATGGTTTTCCTGTTTTCAACATTTGCTGAATACGTTCTAATGATTTACGCTCTGTTGTTAAGCTTAAAAATGCTTCACGCTCTAGGTTTAATAAATACTGTTCAGAAACTTTTGTTGGTTCTGATAAATCTCCACCAGCCATTACATACGCTAGTTTATTAGCGATTTTTTGATCGTGTTCTGATATAAATCTACTTGCATGCATAGAATCGGTAGCGACCATAAAAGCACCTAAGGCTTGCTTTCCTAAAACTAAAACATCTTCACGTTTTACAGGTTGTGTATAACCAGCTTCTGCCATTAATACGGCGTGTTTTTTAGCTTGTGCAATTTGACGCTCTCTGTTTACAACCACCACATCTTTTCCTTTTTGTAATAAGCCTAAATCGAAAGCTTCATGTGCCGAAGTACTTACTTTAGCCATACCAATAGTTAAGAAATATTCTTGCAATACGTTTAATTGAACATCTCCTGTACGGAACGTATCGGAAGCACGCAACGCCATTTCTTTTGAACCACCACCACCAGGGATAACGCCAACACCAAATTCTACTAATCCCATGTAAGTTTCAGCAGCGGCAACAACTTTATCGGCATGTAATGATAATTCACATCCACCACCTAACGACATTCCGTGAGGCGCAGCAATAGTAGGAATTGAAGAATAACGCATACGCATCATGGTATCTTGAAAATACTTGATAGCCATGTTTAATTCGTCATATTCTTGTTCAACAGCCATCATAAATATCATTCCGATATTTGCGCCAACCGAGAAATTTGCGCCTTGATTACCAACAACTAATCCTTGGAAATCTTTTTCAGCTAAATCAATTGCTTTATTTAATCCCGCTAAAACATCGCCACCAATGGTGTTCATTTTAGATTGGAATTCACAGTTTAAAATACCATCACCTAAATCTTCAATAACAACGCCAGAATTTTTAAAGACTTCTTTTGTTTTTCTGATATTATCTAAAATGATAAAAGCATCTTGCCCTGGTTTTTTTAGTTGTGCTTTTGCAGAAACATCATAAAAATAAGTAGCTCCTTCTTTAACAGAATAAAAAGATTTTTGCCCATTTGCAACCATTTCGCTAATCCAAGCAGCAGGTTGGTTTCCTTCGGCTTTCATCAATTCGATACCTTTTTCGATACCAACGGCATCCCAAATTTCGAAAGGCCCGTTTTCCCAACCGAAACCAGCTTTCATGGCATCGTCAATTTTATACAATTCGTCAGAAATTTCTGGAATTCTATTTTGAACATACGCAAACATTGCTGCGAAGTTTTTACGGTAAAATTCTCCCGCTTTATCTTTTCCGCCAACCAACACTTTAAATCTGTCAATTGGTTTATCAATAGTTTTTGTTAATTCTAAAGTAGCAAATTTCGCACGTTTTTTAGAGCGATATTCCATCGTTTCTAAATCTAAGGTCAAAATTTCTTTCTTTCCTTCAGCGTTTACTACTTTTTTATAAAAACCTTGTTTTGTTTTACTTCCTAACCATTTATTTTCCATCATAGTGTTGATGAAACCTGGTAATTTGAATAAATCGTGTGCTTCGTCGTTCGGGCAGTTTTCGTAAATACCGTTCGCAACATGTACTAAAGTATCTAAACCTACAACATCAACAGTTCTAAAAGTTGCCGATTTTGGGCGACCAATTACAGGGCCTGTTAATTTATCAACTTCTTCAACGGTTAAACCTAATTCTTTTACTTGATGAAATAAAGATTGAATCCCGAAGATTCCAATTCTGTTACCAATAAAAGCAGGCGTATCTTTAGCTAAAACCGAAGTTTTTCCTAAAAATTTAGAACCATAATCCATTAAGAAATCAGTAACTTCTTGTTTACAGTCAGGACCAGGAACAACTTCAAATAATTTTAAATAACGTGGAGGATTAAAAAAGTGAGTTACCGCAAAATGCTTTTGAAAATCTTCGCTTCGTCCTTCGTTCATAAATTTGATAGGAATCCCTGAAGTGTTTGACGAAATAATCGTACCAGGAGTACGGTATTTTTCTAATTTTTCAAAAACGATTTTTTTAATATCTAATCGTTCAACAACAACTTCCATAATCCAATCAACATCGGCAACTTTGGCGATATCGTCTTCTAAATTACCTGTAGTAATTCTACTAGCAAATTTTTTAGCATAAATTGGCGATGGTTTCGATTTTAAAGAAGCCGTTAAAGCGTCATTAACCAAACGATTACGAACAGCTTTATCTTCTAACGTAAGTCCTTTTGCTTTTTCTTTGTCGTTAAGTTCTCTAGGAACGATGTCTAATAATAAGACTTCAACGCCAATGTTGGCAAAATGACATGCAATACCGCTTCCCATAATACCCGAACCGATAATTGCTACTTTTTTAATTCTTCTTGTCATTTGTTTTTAGGTTTTTTTATACAGTTTTATTGTTGGCATCAATATACACCTTCTTTTCTGTAATAAGTTTGTTTATGGTTGATGTTACTTTAAAGAAAAGGTTTAGTTCTTCTTCAGTAATATGTTTTTTTACTTGATTGTTAAACTGATAGACATGTCCTTTTGAAATTTTACGCATCTCCTTACCATGATCGGTCAGCTTAATAATTACGCTTCTTCCGTCATTGGGATTTTTTTCTCGGCAGATAACGCCTTTGTCTTCCATTGTTTTTAATAAGCGAGAAAGGCTTGTTGGTTCCATGCCCATTAAAGGACCTAGTGCGGTGGAAGGAGTTCCTGTTTCAAAATCGATATTTAATAATACAAAAGCAGTTGCCATGGTACTGTCATGCTTTGCAGCTTGCTCATTGTACATTTTTGCAACAGCTTGCCAAGTGGCTCTTAATTGATGATCGATTGATTTATTTTTATCCATGTTCGTCCAAAGATACAGAAATTTATTATGCGTGCATAGTATTTTTTTGTAAAAATTATGCGTGCATAGTAAATTTAACATTTACGTAAAGTGTAACGTTTGGCGTAAACTTATGACTAATCCGTATAAAAATATGTAAGTTTGTGTTACAAGCTTAAAAAAATAACTAAAAAAAAATCACGATAAAAAGAATGGGTAATTTATTAGAAATTAAAAATGTAGTAAAGCGTTATGGCGATTATACGGCGTTAAATAATGTATCGCTTAGTATTGAAAAAGGAAGTGTTTTCGGTTTATTGGGTCCTAATGGAGCAGGAAAAACATCGTTGATTCGAATTATCAATCAAATTACCATGCCCGATAGTGGTGAAGTTATTTTAGATGGCGAAAAATTAGCACCACATCATATAGAGCACATCGGATATTTACCTGAAGAGCGTGGTTTATACAAATCGATGAAAGTAGGCGAGCAGGCTTTATATTTGGCACAGTTAAAAGGGATGACTAAATCCGAAGCAAAAAAACGCCTTAAATATTGGTTCGATAAATTTGAAATAAGTAGTTGGTGGGATAAAAAATTAGAAGAGCTATCAAAAGGAATGGCGCAAAAAGTACAATTTATTGTTACAGTATTGCATCAGCCTAAATTATTAATTTTTGATGAGCCTTTTTCTGGTTTCGACCCGATAAATGCGCAACTAATCGCCAAAGAAATTTTGCAATTGCGTGACGAAGGGGCAACGATTATTTTTTCGACCCATAGAATGGAATCGGTAGAAGAAATGTGTGATGAAATTGCCTTGATTCATAAATCAAACAAAATATTAGACGGTAAATTACACGATATTAAGCGTCAATTTAGAACAAATACCTTTCAAGTAGGTGTAAATACGGCAAATCCATCCGAAGTAGAAGCAAAATTAAAAGAAAACTTTAAGGTTTTACCTGCCGATTTTAAATTGTTAAATGACGGTTTGAAATTAAAAATACAATTAACCCAAGGAAATTCAGCAAACGATTTGTTGTCATTTTTAACCACCCAAGGACAGGTGCAACATTTTGTAGAATTAATACCAACTGCCAACGATATCTTTATTGAGTCAATACGTAAAAATAGTTAAAAGAAAATGAGTAAGTTACAATTAATAATAGCAAGAGAATTTAAAGCGAAGGTTAAAAATAAGTCATTTATTATGATGACTTTTTTAAGCCCAGTAATAATGATTGCCATGATGGCGTTGATTGTTTTTTTGATGAAACAAAACGATCAGAAAATTAAAGACATTGTATATGTCGATAATTCAGGTATTTTTTCAAAAGATAATTTTAAAGATACCGAAACCATAAAATACAAAGATTTTACCACTTTTGGCATCGAAGAAACTAAAAAGAAGGTAGAAGCAGGCGATCATTTTGGTGTTTTAATTATCTCCAAACAAGATAGTTTAGAATTGCTGGCAAATTCAGTAGAATTTTATTCAAAAGATACGCCAGGTTTAAATACCATAGAAAACATAGAACGCAACGTAAATACGCATTTACGAAATTTAAAGATGAAGGAATTAGGCATTAATTTAGAAAAAATAAAAGCCGCTAAAATTTCTTCGGATATAAAAATGTATAATTTTTCGGGTGAAAAATCATCAAAAATGATTAATAACATGAAAATTGGTGTAGGAACCATTGCTGGTTATTTATTAATGATGTTTATGATTTTGTACGGAACATCGGTAATGCGTAGTGTTATTGAAGAGAAAACCAGTAGAATTGTAGAGGTAATTGTATCATCAGTAAAGCCTTTTCAATTAATGTTGGGTAAAATTGTAGGAAACGGAGCCGCAGGATTGTTACAGTTTTTTATATGGGGAGTTTTATTATTACTTGGAGCTGTCGTCGTTTCTTTATTTATAGGAATTGATACTTCACAGGTTTTTTCGCAAGATATTGATGCCAATCAAGCGGCAAAAATGCAAGCATTAATGGGAAATAAAGCCGAGTTATTTTTAGAAATCAGAAAATTACCTTGGTTTACCTTATTTTTCTTATTTATATTTTACTTTTTAGGAGGATATATGCTGTACAGTTCTTTATTTGCAGCCGTTGGAGCAGCAGTAGATAACGAAACCGATACCCAACAATTTATGACGCCAATTATGCTTCCTTTAATGTTAGCTGTTTATGTGGGTGCTTTTACGGTAGTTAATGACCCACATGGTCCTGTTTCTGTAATTTTTTCTTACATTCCGTTAACATCGCCAATTGTAATGCTAATGCGTGTGCCTTTTGGTGTTGCTTGGTGGGAAATTGCGTTGTCAATGCTATTGTTAGTCCTTAGTTTTATAGCAATTGTGTGGGTTGCTGCAAAAATTTACCGAGTAGGTATTTTAATGTATGGTAAAAAACCAACCTATAAAGATTTATGGAAATGGATGCGTTACGGTAGTTAAAATCGATGTACTAAATTAATTAAATATGAAAAGCAGTTATTATTAAAATAACTGCTTTTTTTGTGGCTAAAATGAACAATTTATTATAATTTTAGTTCCATGAAAGAATTGAATAAAATATTGAACTATACGCTTCAATTTAACAAAGAAATAGGCATTAGTATTAAAGCAGTTTTAATGCTAATCGTTATACTAATTTTGGCATCTTTTTTATTAAAATATTTTGAGAAATTTGTTAAAAAAAGACTTCAAAATGAAGACGAAAATAAGTTTAGCACTGTTTTTTCTTTTGCTAGTTGGTTGTTATATATTATTATTTTCTTAACCACCTTAAATTCATTAGGCGTAAATGTAACGGCTATATTTGCAGCTTCAGCAGCCTTATTAATTGGAGTTGGTTTGGCATTGCAAACTTTTTTTCAAGATATAATATCAGGTATTTTTATTATTGTAGATCAAAGTGTGCATGTAGGCGATATTATTGAGTTAGATGATAAAGTAGGTAGGGTAGAAGAGATAAAATTAAGAACCACTCGTGCCGTTACTATTGATAATAAAGTGCTGGTAATTCCGAATCATAAATATTTAACAAGTAGCCTGTATAATTGGACGCAAAACGGTACTACAACGCGTGAAAGTGTAAAAGTAGGGGTTGCTTATGGTAGCGATGTTCAATTGGTAAAAGAATTATTATTAAAAGCAGCAACCGAACATCCGAAGGTATATCAGCGTCCTGCTCCTTTAGTAATTTTTGAAAATTTTGGAGACAGCTCGTTAGATTTTAAATTAATATTTACCTTAAATGATAGTTTTCAGGCGCAAATACCTAAAAGTGATTTGCGTTTTAAAATTGATGAACTATTTAGAGAACACCATATTTCAATTCCGTTTCCACAGCGAGATATTCATATTATAAAGTAAAGACAGTACAATAAATTAGATGGCGTGATTATTGTATGGCAATAGTAGCGCAGAAAATGAAAAATATGAGCAAAATATTAATAATAGAAGATGAAGCGGCAATCCGTAGAGTTTTAACGAAAATTATTTCAGAAGAAAATGATGCCTATCAAGTATCGGAAGCCCAAGATGGCTTAATTGGTCTTGAAATGATTAAAAATAACGACTACGATTTGGTTTTATGTGATATTAAAATGCCAAAAATGGATGGTGTTGAGGTATTAGAAAGGGCTAAAAAAATAAAGCCTGAAACAGCAATGGTCATGATTTCTGGTCATGGCGATTTAGATACCGCAGTAAATACCATGCGTTTGGGGGCGTTTGATTATATTTCAAAACCACCAGATTTAAACCGTTTATTAAATACTGTTCGTAATGCGTTAGATAAAACAGCGCTTGTTGTTGAAAATAAACGCTTAAAAAAGAAGGTAAGTAAAAACTACCAAATGATTGGCGATAGTGATGCTATTACCCATATTAAAGAAATTATTGAAAAAGTAGCAACAACCGATGCTCGTGTTTTAATTACCGGACCTAACGGAACAGGGAAGGAATTAGTAGCGCATTGGTTACACGAAAAATCAGACAGGGTAAAAGCGTCAATGATTGAAGTAAATTGTGCAGCTATTCCATCGGAACTCATAGAAAGTGAGTTATTTGGACATGTAAAAGGTTCTTTTACAGGAGCAAATAAAGACAGAGCAGGAAAATTTGAAGCTGCAAATGGTGGAACTATTTTTTTAGATGAAATTGGCGATATGAGTTTATCGGCACAAGCTAAAGTATTAAGAGCTTTGCAAGAGAATAAAATACAACGTGTTGGTTCTGATAAAGACATCAAAGTAAATGTGCGAATTGTAGCGGCAACGAATAAAGATTTGAAAAAAGAAATATCCGAAGGACGTTTTAGAGAAGATTTATACCACCGTTTAGCCGTTATTTTAATTAAAGTCCCTTCGTTAAACGATAGAAGAACAGATATTCCTTTATTAATAGATTTTTTTACTTCAAAAATTTCTGATGAACAAGGAACTCCTAAAAAAGCATTTTCAAAACAAGCAATTAAATTATTACAAGAATATGACTGGACAGGGAATATTCGTGAGCTTAGAAATGTCGTAGAACGTTTAATTATTTTAGGTGAAAAAGAAATTTCTGAAAAGGATGTAAAATTATTTGCTAGTAAATAAGATAAAGCAATTATAAACTAATTAAGTATAAGAAAAATTGATGATGATATAAAAAATTAGGATCAAGTTTTTTATTTTATAGTTGTTTTGCTTGGTATATTTGTACTTGTGAAAACGAATAATAATCAATAAAAAAATAAAAAAATGTCAACAATTGTAGGTAAAAAGTTTCCAGGTTTAAGTGTAGATGCAATGAACGAAATGGGTGATACATTTAAAGTAAATGTATTAGAAGAGGCTGTAAAGAACAAGAAAAAAGTATTGTTATTTTGGTATCCAAAAGATTTTACATTTGTGTGCCCTACCGAATTACACGCTTTTCAAGCTGCTTTAGGTGAGTTCGAAAACAGAAACACGGTTGTAATTGGTGCTTCTTGTGATACTCCTGAGGTTCATTTTGCATGGTTAAATCAGCCAAAAGATAACGGAGGTATTGAAGGTGTAACGTATCCTTTATTAGCAGATAGTAACCGTAATTTATCATCAATCTTAGGTATTTTAGATATTACTGATGAGGTTTTTGACGAAGCAACTCAAACGGTACAAGTAGTTGGTGATAACGTAACTTACAGAGCTACTTATTTAATCGATGAAGAAGGAACGGTATTTCATGAAGGAATTAACCACATGCCAGTTGGGCGTAATGTAAACGAATTTTTACGTTTAATTGATGCGTATGCACACGTTCAAACAAACGGAGAAGTTTGTCCTGCAAACTGGGAAGAAGGTAAAGATGCTATGAAACCAAATGCAAAAGGAACTGCTGCATATTTAGCATCTCACTAATACAATATAATGAAAGGGCTTAGTTCGTGTACTGATTGGGGGATTATATGCACGAACTCCTTTCTCTTAAAAACTTATAATTATGGTACAAGAATTAAGTCAAGATAATTTAGAAAATTTAGTAGCAAACAACAAAAAAGTAGCGGTACAATTTTCAGCAACTTGGTGTGGTAATTGTCGTATAATGAAGCCAAAATTTAAAAAATTAGCTTCGGAAAATGAAGAAATTACTTTTGTAGTTGTTGATGCGGAAAAGTTTCCAGAAAGCAGAAAATTAGCCGATGTAAGTAACTTACCTACTTTTGCAACTTTTGTAGATGGTAAATTTGTAAATCAAGTACAAACCAATAAATTTGATTCTTTAAAAGAGTTAATTAGTCAGGTTAAAGAAGTAAAAGAAGTTATATAGTTTTAAATTAAAAATAGCATTATGAAATTACCAGTAATAAAACATTTGACTTCTTTTATTGAGCAAAACGATCAAGATTACGTACTAGAAACTATTGAAACATTAGAGGCTTTAACAGAGGTTTCATCTTTAAAAGATGAAGAATTAGACGTTATTGGTGAGTTAATTTCCAATATGTACGGAGCTATCGAGGTTGATAAAATGATAAAAGACGGTACTCCTAAAAAAGAAGCGTTGAATACTTTTATGAAGCGTGTTTTAGGATCTATTGATAAATAATACTATTGTTTAAAAGATAATAAATCCCGAGCTGTATGGCTTGGGATTTTTTTGTTAAAGCAGGTTTTTTTAGCTATTTATTAAAAATAATCGGTTGATATATTGTTGTAAACTGTTCTATATTTTTAAAGGTAAGTTCTTTAGGATAAGACATTAAAAGTAATTGAAAAGCTTTTTGATTATTTGATAAATCAGGTGTTTCATAATAATGTGAATTTAGATGAAAACCAACTCTTTCATAAAATTGTATTCTACGTTTATTGATTTCAGTATCGGGTAATTCGACTTCTAATAAAACTAATTTTTGATTGTTTTTTATGAAATTTTCAATATTTTTTTTACCAAAACCTTTATTTCGATGCGCTGAAACGGTAGCAAAATGATCTATAAAATTTAAAGTTTCAAAATTCCACCAGAGTAAAAAACCAATGAATTTATTTTGATGAAGTATCACATCAAAATGATATATTGAATTTTTTAAAATGTTAATTTGAGCCTCTAATAAACGCCGTTCTTCTATAGGAAAAGCTTCTTGATAAAGTTTCCAAGCTTCTGGAAAATAAGTGTCAGAAATATTTTTAAGTCGTTTAATTTTGAAATTCATAAAAAAATTAGGCTGATTTACTTTAGAGGTTTATTCTTAAATAGCTTTCTATTTCATAAAATTAAATATCCCATCTAATATTCCACCACTACTTGCGTGTTCGTTTTTTTTTCTTGTTTGAATCCAAATTTTACCACTTCCTTTTATCTCAAATAATAAACCCTCACCACTTGTTATAAATTCTTTAAGGTTTTTTGAAATAGTTTTCACCTCTAAACTATCTTCAAAAGCAATTAGGGCATCTTCATCAATAAAAATTGGTTTTTCAGAATTAATTTCTTGTTCAATAATTTTTCCATAACCTTTTAGAAACAATGTTCCATTACCGATCGTTTTTAGCTTTAAGCCATCATTTAATGTGGTTTTCCAATCTTTTTTTTCGAGGATAAATTCTAATCCTATGGTTCTTGCGAAATGTAAATTAGGCTCAATTAAAATAGGGCTGTCTTCTAAAATATCAATACTGAAAATTTCAGCGCTATCTTTTGTTGATAAAGCTAGTTTTAGGTTTTCCTTGGCGGTATAAACGTTATAGGTTAAACTTTTTCCGCCAAATATTTTAGCGATCCAGTTTTTATAATTTTTAGCTTCAATTTTACTGTTAAGCGAATATTCTCCATCACAATAAATTAGAGTTCCTTTTTCTGCAATTAGTTTTTCGTTTTTTTCAAATTCAATTCCTAAATAAGAACTAGGGTAGTCAGATATTTTAAATTTCATGTATGCAATATTTTTTTATTCCTCCACACTCTTCTGCTCATTCATCTTTCTAACCAAAGCTTTTAAACGCTCTTTATTTTGTAATTTCTCTAATTTCACCTTGTTTAATTTTTGCTTCATTAAACGGGTATGTTTTGCTTTGTTTGCCGTGTTTTTGGCTTTTCCTTTTTTAGGCATTTTATATTTTATATGTTTTTTTTAAAAGAAATATTTTAATTTATTTTGATGATTTTATCATTAATAATCCGAAGAAAGTAAGGATTCCGTTTAAAACTAATACGAAAAATCCGAAGTCGAAATTGAATTGTGTTTTACTAAAGTGGCTTATTAAAAAAGTAAGAATAGGCGATGCAATACAAATGATAGGAACTAATTTATCTTTTATATTCAGTTTTGTAAATAATCCGAAGGCATATAACCCCAATAAAGGACCATAAGTATAGCCTGCAAATTGAAATATTTTAGCAATTACACTGGCATCTGCAATAAAATATTTAAAAACTAAAATAGTTGCGATAAGTACAAATGAAAATAAAACATGTATTTTCTTACGGGTTTTTTCTTGTTGCTGATGATCTTCTTTTTTATCAATCTCTAAAATATCAATACTAAAAGAGGTGGTTAAGGAGGTTAAAGCACTATCGGCACTTGAATAGGCGGCGGCAATTAATCCTAATAAAAAGAATAAAGAAGTTACTAAACCTAAATCGCCACTCATGGCAATCATCGGAAATAATTGGTCTTTATGTGCGTCTAATCCGTTAATATTGGCATAATCTGTCAGTAAAACACCCAAAGCTAAAAAGAAAAAATTAACGATTACTAAAACAATCGTAAACCAAAACATATTTTTTTGAGCATCTTTTAAATTACGACAGGTTAAGTTTTTTTGCATCATATCTTGGTCTAATCCTGTCATTACAATGGCTATAAATGCCCCTGATAAAAACCGATTCCAAAAATAATTTCCTGCTTTTATATCCTCAAAAAAGAACATTTTAGCCGATTTACTTTCAGATATATAGCTAAATAAACTGTCAATTTGTAGGCTGTCTTTAATCATGATGATACAAATACCTACCGAAATTAGCATGAATAATGTTTGTAAAGTATCGGTCCAAACGATGGTTTTGATTCCTGCCTTAAAAGTGTATAACCAAATTAATAAAATGGTAATTGTTACGGTTAGCCAAAATGGAATTCCGTAGGCATCAAACAAAATTAATTGTAAAACATTGGCTACTAAAAACAACCTGAAAGCCGCACCAATAGTTCTTGATAATAAGAAAAAAGAAGCACCAGTTTTATAAGAATATCGCCCAAAACGAGTTTCTAAATAGGTGTAAATAGAGGTTAAATTTAAGCGATAATAAAGCGGAAGTAACACCAAACCAATTACGGCATACCCTACCACATAGCCAAAAACCATTTGCATATAACTCATTTGCTGCCCTTCAACCCAGCCTGGAACGGAAATAAAAGTAACGCCAGAGAGTGAAGCGCCAATCATCCCGAAGGCAACTAAATACCAAGGCGAGGAATTATCAGCCTTAAAAAAAGTAGCATTATTTGCCGATTTACCTGTAAAGTATGAAATGAGCATTAAAACCCCAAAATAGGCAATAATAAGAAGCAATATATGTAGTGGTTGCATGTAATTTAATTAAAAAATTATGAATTACGAAAGTACTAATTTTGTGCATCGTAATTCATAACTTATACCGATAAAATTACATTTCGATAATAACTTCGGCAGTGTTTTTACGCACTTTTTTTAGATCTTTCATATAATCATCTTCGGCTCTAAAACCAACAGGTAATACTAATACTGATGTTAAATTATGCTTGTCTAAACCTAAAATTTCATCGTATTTTTTAGGGATAAAACCTTCCATTGGGCAAGAATCTATTTGCTGGTTTGCCGCAACGGTCATTAAATTTCCTAAGGCAATATAGGCTTGATTTTTATTCCAGATGGTTAATTCTTCTTGAGTTTTACTGCTAATAGTATCTGTTAGCATTTTTTTAAACGGTGCTAAAATTTCATCAGGCGTGTTTCTTACTTTTTTTACCAATGAAAAATAAGCCTCCACTTCCGATACCTCATATTTTTTTGGAATACATAAAACCAATACATGAGAAGCTTGTGCTATTTGTGGCTGATTCCAAGAATGGGCTACTAATTTTTGTTGGATTTCTTTATTTTGAATAACCAGCATTTTAAGAGGCTGCAATCCGAAAGAAGTTGCCGTTAAATTAAAAGCCTCTTTTAAGGTTGTTATTTGTGTGTTTGAAAGTGTTTTATTTTCGTCAAATTTTTTAACAGCATATCGCCATTTTAAATTTTCTATACTATTCATTTTTTTGAATTTATTTATCAGGCAAAAATACAATTGCTTTTTAGGAAAATTAGTATTTGAGTATTATAAAAATTAATAGTTGAATTTATTTAATATTTATAGTTGTTTTTTAATTTTATTTAAAAACATTTTATAGCTAAAAAACCGAATCCGTCAACCTGAATTTATTAACGTTTATCTGTTTTGAAAAATACTTTTTTAAAATTTAAACAGATTAATAGTTAAATCATTTATTATCGAAATAATGTATTTTTGCGTACAAATAACACCTAATAATAATGATACTAAAACAAGAAATAAAATTAGCTGTAGATGCCGTAGTTTTTGGCTATGAAGCGGGGAATATTTCTATATTATTGATAAAAAGAAAATACGAACCTTTTAAAGGAAAATGGGCAATTCCAGGGGGTTTTATACTTGCTGACGAATCGTTAGAAACCGCTGTTGAAAGAGAATTATTAGAAGAAACAGGTGTTAAAATTAATTATTTAGAGCAGTTATATACTTTTGGAAACCCAGAAAGAGATCCTAGAAAAAGAGTGGTAACTGTTGCTTATTTTGGGCTTGTAAAACCAAATTGTTTTAAACTAAAAGCCAGTACTGATGCTGAGCAAGCCCAATGGTTTTCTATTGATAAATTGCCAGAATTATCTTTCGATCATCAAGATATTTTAGACAAAGCAATAAATCGTTTACGAGCAAAAATAACCTATGAACCGATTGGTTTTGAACTATTAGAAAGTAAATTTCCTTTTTCAGATTTAGAAAAACTCTACGCAACACTTTTAGGAAGAGCGGTTGATAGACGTAATTTTCGAAAAAAAATAAAGAACTTGAATATTTTAGATGAATTGGATGAAAAAACATCAAAAGGCTCAGGACGACCCGCTAAACTGTTTCAATTTAATGAAAAACGTTTTTTTCAACTAAAAAAAGAAGGAATTATCTTCGATATTTAAACAGTTAAAAACATAGTTAGTGTTGTTTTTACGCAAATTAGTTGTGAGATATAATAATATGAAATATATTTGTGTCATAATTACGCAAAATAACGCTAAAAATGTAGGCTATGAACGGATTATTATTAACGGACGGTTACAAAACAGGGCATCATCAACAATATCCAAAAGGAACAGGTTTTGTTATTGGTTTGTTAGCAATAAGCAATCACAAAAAGATATGAAAAATAAAATTGATGACATTTTTATTTCAGATGAAATAATCTATCATTATACTAAAACACAAACTGTGTATGAACACATATTACATACTAAAAAATTAAGACTTTCAGATAGAAAAACCTCAAATGACCCAATAGAAAATGTAATAGATAGATGTATCGTTAAAAGTTCTTATGGTTATTTAGATACTAAAAAAGCAGACAATGAAACAGCAGATAAAGTTTCTAAATATATTTTAGAAAAGATTAATAACTGTAAACAATTATGTTTTTGCAAAAACAATGATAATCCTGAATTGCAAAAATTCATGATATTACCTTCTGAATATTATGGTTTTCTTAAACCAAGAATGTGGGATCAATACGGAGATAAATATAATGGTGTTTGTTTAGTTTTCGATAAAAAAATACTAAAAGAAAATAACCCAGATACTTATTCAAATGACATCGAATATATTAATTATGAAGAGTTCTTTAGGAGTAATATAAGTATTGACTTAAATAATCTTTATAAGATTGGATTAAATGAATATTGTAGAGATATCCTAGAAAAAATTAAAAACGTAAGTTTTTTAAAACATAAAGATTATTCTGGCGAAAATGAATACCGTTTTATTTCTTTTTCAAATTCAGAAACCTATTTAAATATTGGAAATAGTTTAAAAGCAATAATAGTTTCAAGAAAAAATCTATCCAATTTTGCAGATAAACGGTTTATTGAATTTACAACCAAAAATAACATAAAACTATTCTACATAAAATGGGATAATAGTGGTTATCATATACAATCAAAAGAAGATTATGATAAAGATTTACAAATGGTATCAGACTTAATCTCTAGGGTTAAAGACAATTAAATCTAGTTGCTAACACCGACATGATTGTTACACAACTCAAAAAAAGTATTTAAAGAGTTTATTACCTTTATTTAAAAAACACAATTAATTGATTTACAGTGATAATTTTTTTATTTTTAGTAAATGCACAAGGTTTTAAAGTATTAGATACTCATATTGGCGCTATTTATGGCGATAGCATCACTACTGACAGCGCCGAACAGATCTGTAAACAATTACACGATAAAGGTTTTGCTTCGACAAATATTGTGTTAGGAATCGGTTCATTTACCTATCAATATAATACTAGAGATACTTTTGGTTTTGCAATGAAAGCGACTTCGGTTGTTGTTAATGGCGAAAGAAGAGAAATATTTAAAGATCCAATTACGGATGATGGAATTAAAAAATCAGCAAAAGGTTTGGTTAAAGTTGTTATAGAAAATGGAGAATATAATTTAATTGACCAAGTTTCAGTAGCTCAAGAAAATGAAGGTGAGTTAAAAGAAATTTACAAAGACGGTCAATTTTATAATACTACAACCTTAAATGAAATTAGAGAACGCATCAATCAAAATATAAATAGTACTGTTTTAGTTTAAAAATAAGTTATGAATTACGAAATAAAGAAATTTAATGACGGGCAGGTAACTGCTAAAATCCTTGAAAAAGGAAATTTACATGTTAAAATAAGAGGAAATACTTATGAAGATTTATTCCGTATTGCATCGATAAAAGAAGCTTGGGATGCCGAGAATCGTTTACATAAAACAGCCACAGCGATACTAACGATGTATTGTTTGATAGGGCAGCGTTCTGACAGACGGTTTAATGAAAAAGAATCTTTTGATTTAAAAGTAATTGCTAATTTTATAAATTCAATGGGTTTTGATAAAGTGGAAATTTTACATCCGCACAGTTCAATAAGTTTAGCGTTGATTGATAATTCTGTAGAATTAAAAAGTTATGAATATGTAAAAAAAGCCTATCATGCTATTGGAAACCCCGTATTGATAAGCCCAGACGCAGGAGCATACAAAACAACGCACGAAATAGCAGAAAAATTAGAAGCAGATTTAATTCCGTCAAATAAAGTACGAATAGCGGGAGCACCAAAAATAACAATTCAAGGAGCTGTTAAAAATAAAGAATGTTTAATTGTGGATGATTTAGCCGATGGCGGAAGAACGTTTAATTTTTTAGCCAAGGAATTGAAAAATCAAGGAGCTACTAAAGTATTTTTATATGTAACACACGGACAGTTTAATTATGGTTTTGATGAGTTAAAAGAAAATATCAATCATATTTATTGTACCAATAGTTATAAAGATATTACGGATGATTTTGTAACGCAGTTTAAAGTGGTTTAAAGGGGAAATAAACTGCTTAAAAAAAGAGTGAAAAAAGAAGCGGTAGAAAAAATAATGACATCAGAAAAATCAACTAAAATGTTTTAAGCTTCAAAATGAGTAATAAAGAGTATATATTTGTTATAAATTATTATTATGAAAAAAATATTTATTACTGTAATTTCGGCAGCTTTTGTTTTATTAAGTTGTAAAAATGATAAGGAAACAACGAATTCTCAAAATGGAGAAACAATTGTGGAATCGCAAAAAAAAGAAGTTTTAACACCTGCTGTTTGTTTGCTAGAAAAGCTTTCAGTAAGAGTTACTCCTAAATCAAAAGGAAAATGGATTACCTCGATGAGTTTAGGGGAAAAAATTGAATTTACAGGGGAGGAAGTGACTGATTCTGTTTCTAAAAAATTATATTACAAGGTTAGGTTAATTGATGGAAAAGAAGGTTGGACTAGAGCAACTTTTTTAGCTGTTAATGGTAAGGTTTCAACATTACTTAAAGAAGCAAATGTTTATAAAAGACCTGATTTATTAACTAAAACGAATAAAAAATATAGTGCAATGGATATTATTGCTGTTTTAAAAACGCAAGATGATTGGATGCATGTTAAAGGTAAAAGAGCTGAAGGACAGTATATTGAAGAGGCTTGGATTAAATCAGGAAATTTATCTGAAGCTTCAGTAGATGTTGCTGTTGCTAAATTTGCAGGACTAGCAATAGCTTCAGGATCAATGACCGATAAAATAAAAGCATTAGAGAAAATTACTAATAATGCTGATTTTTCATCATCAAGTCTTATAGCTGTATTACAAGCAAAAATAGAGGATTACAAAGCTAAAAATCAAAAGATAGATAATAATATAGAGGTTTCGGAATAATTAATTCGTAGTATCTATAAACAAAAAAGATGTAACATTGATGTTACATCTTTTTTGTTTCTTAAAAGAAAAAATTTAATATAAACTCTTATATTTACTAGGATTTGCTTCATTCATAATAGCATATATTTTTTCAAAAATATCTTCAGCAGATGGTTTTGAAAAATAATCACCATCGGTACCATAAGCAGGTCTGTGTGCCTTTGCTGTTAAGGTTTGTGGCTTGCTATCTAAATGTTTATATCCATTTTGATTTTCTACAATTTCTTGTAATAAATACGCCGATGCTCCACCAGGTAAATCTTCATCAACTACTAACAAACGATTTGTTTTTGCTACCGATTTTACCGTGTCATGATTGATATCAAAAGGAAGTAAACTTTGGGCATCAATAATTTCGATATCAATACCAACTTGGGCTAATTCTTTTGCTGCTTCTTCTACAATTCGCAAGGTAGAACCGTAAGAAATTACCGTCATATCAGTTCCTTCTTTAATGATTTCCACTATACCGATTGGCGTTTTAAAATCACCTAAATTAATTGGTAATTCTTCTTTTAATCGGTATCCATTTAAACATTCTACAACTAAAGCTGGGTCATCACCTTGTAATAAAGTATTGTAAAAACCAGCTGCTTTGGTCATGTTCCTAGGCACTAAAACGTGAATTCCACGAATATTATTTATAATTCCACCCATTGGAGAACCTGAATGCCAAATTCCTTCTAAACGATGCCCACGAGTTCTAATAATTAACGGCGCTTTTTGCTTTCCAAAAGTACGGTAACGAAGTGTTGCCAAATCGTCACTCATAATTTGTAAGGCATATAATAGGTAATCTAAATATTGAATTTCAGCAATTGGGCGTAAACCACGCATTGCCATTCCAATACCTTGTCCTAAAATAGTAGCTTCACGAATTCCTGTGTCTGAAACTCTTAGCTCGCCATATTTTTCCTGTAAACCTTCTAAACCTTGATTTACATCACCAATATAACCAGCATCTTCACCAAAAATTAAGGCTTCAGGATATTTTTTGAAAATAGCATCAAAATTATCACGCATAATAAGACGCGCATCTACTAAATTCTCTTCAGCGGCATATTTAGGCGCTTCCGCGGCTATTTTTTCAGGAGAAAAAGTGGTTTCGCTTAGTAAATGTGACGAAAACTTAACAGCCGCATTATCAATAGCATCTTTAATAAATTTTTGAAGTATTTTCTTTTCGGCAAAATCTTCGTCTTTTAAATAACGTAAACTTTTACGCGTTGCAATTAAAATATCTTTTCTAATTGGTTCAACAACACTTGCTAAATCATTTTTATATTTGGTAATAAAAGAGCCATTGTTACTTTTTTCAGCAACGGTTTCTAGTAAAGAAACAGCCATGACAACTTCCGCTTTTATTTCGTTTGTATAAGCGCTCCAAGCATCACGTTTTGCTTTGCTTACTTGTTTTTTAGCTTGTTTTTCGATATCCATTAACTCTTCTTCAGAATTAACAAATTTTAAAATAGCCCCATTTTCATCTTTTAATTCAAATTCTAAAATCCATTTTCGCATTTGAGAAATACAGTCAAACTCTTGTTCCCACTGCAATCTTTCTGTCGATTTATAACGCTCATGCGACCCTGAAGTTGAATGTCCTTGAGGCTGTGTTAATTCTTTTACATGAATTAATACAGGAATATGCTGTTCTCTAGCAATTTTTCCTGCTTTATTATAGATGTCAATTAACTGTACATAATCCCAACCGTTTACCACAAAAATTTCATAACCATTGGTATCGTTTTCTTTTTGAAATCCTTTTAAAATTTCAGAAATACTTTCTTTGGTTGTTTGATATTTTGCATGTACCGAAATACCGTATTCATCATCCCAAACATTCATTACCATTGGCACTTGTAAAACACCGGCAGCATTAATTGTTTCAAAAAACAAGCCTTCTGAAGTACTTGCATTTCCGATAGTTCCCCAAGCAACTTCGTTTCCTTTATCAGAAAAATCAGTAAAATGTTCTAAACCTTTTACATTTCGATAAATTTTAGAAGCCTGTGCCAAACCTAATAAACGAGGCATTTGTCCTGCGGTTGGTGAAATATCTGATGATGAATTTTTTTGAGCCGTTAAGTTTTTCCATTTTCCGTTTTCATCTAACGAATGTGTAGCAAAATGACCACCCATTTGTCTACCTGCCGACATTGGCTCAACCTCGATGCTATTATGCCCGTATAAACCTGCAAAAAATTGTTGCGGAGTTAGTTCGTTAATCGCCATCATAAAGGTTTGATCACGGTAATACCCTGATCTGAAATCACCATTTTTAAACGCCTTAGCCATTGCCAATTGAGGCACTTCTTTACCATCACCAAAAATTCCGAATTTTGCTTTACCTGTCAAAACTTCTCTACGCCCTAACAAACTACATTCTCTACTCAAGCGTGCAATTCGATAATCGTTTAAAACATCGTTTTTAAAATCTTCAAAAGAAAGTTGTTTTGTACTGGCTATTTCGGTTTTTTGCGTCATAATTATCTATTTTTTGGTCTGGTTACAAAGATAGCTTTTTTAGTCTAAATTTAAAAATTTACGCATTTATTGACTATTATTCATTTTAATATGTTTTTTTAATAAAATTATTGAATTATCTGTAAAAAACAAAGTTATGTAATGCCTTTAATACTTTTTTTAATTTAAAACGATGGACAATACAGTTGTTTTATAAATACTTCAATTATTTATTCTTGTCAGTTTGTGTTTAGCTGCTAAAAAGAGTTCGGGTTTTTAGAGGCGTAATTTTTTTATAAACAAAAAAACCGCTCGAACTGACAGAATTGTTTATAAAAAATCCCTACTTATAAAGTTGTAAATTTTATCAATACTCGTTGTAATTACGAATCTTATTTTTGTAGGATAGGCTTGTTTTGTTATTTCAAAGCCTTGATTTGTGTAAATAGGGAAGTGAAATTCAAGAAAATTTGGAATAAAATTTAGTCGGATGCCATTTTCGTAATAATATTTTGGCGCAGTATTTTTATTTTTTAATAGGGCAAAATTAGTATAAATTTCAGTCCATTTAAAAACAGAAATACTAGTGTTTATAGCAGTGATTAATTCATTTGAAAATTGAGGGTTTTTAAACTTAGATTTAAAACCGCCTTGATCTACAATGTATTGCTGGCTAAAAAAACCTTGACTTTCTGAACGACCGAATAATTTTTGTTCAAATAAATAATCAGAACCATTATTTAATGCAAAATTATAATAATTACTTTTCAATATATTGTGTAAAAAGTAACCTCCGAAAAAACGCAGCTCGTAGCTTTTGTTTTCTGTAAAAAATGTACGGTATCTAAAATCGGTTGTTATTTTACTGAATTTTGAATTAAACTCTGTATTAATAGCGTGAGTAGTGCTTGTAATGGCGTTAGAATATGCGTAAATGTATTTTAAACTTACAATATTGTATTTGTCTTGCTCTTTTTTAGGTTTGTTAATTTCAGGGTCTTTATCTATGCTAATTAATTTTGCATGTATTAGTTTAAAATTATTTTTACGAAGTACATTTTGCTTAAAAATTACGCTTACAGCAGGTGAAAAAGTAGTGTATTCAAGTTCTGGAGCGTAATGAAATCGACTACCGCTAAAGCTGTAATGTATTTTGTAAATACGTGCATCTTTTATAAAATGATTATAAGAAAAGGAATAAGAACCTGTTAAATTATTACTTTTTGTGCTATAATTAGGTTTGAGGCTATATTCAAAATTTTTAGTAAGTAGTGATTGATTGTTAATTTTAATTCCCAGTATAGCTCCATCATATAAATTGTAATTAAAACTAGGATAATAAAATAATTGATGATAATAAGGGTTTTCTATATCTTGAAAAAACCGAAATTGTAGCGGCTTATTAATTAAATGATTGTTTATTTTTCTAAAATTATTTAAATAGTTGTATTCAGGATATATTTTTTCAAAATTTAAAGCCAATTTATCAAAATTGCCTTTTTTAATTTTAATTGTTTTTATAGTATTTGTTCCTGTAAGCCATTTTTTTAATTTTATGTCCTTTTTTTGTAATCCGTATAGGGCAATTGGCGCCGCGTAATTTCGGTTATTTTTTATAGTAATCTCTAAAGAATCGTTACTTTTGCTGCTTTTTATTTTGGTAATTTTGTAATCAATTTTTTTCGTTGTTTTAATATATTCATTAAAAAACCAATCTAAATTTTTTGAGGTATTTTTTTGAAGTATTTTTTGAAACTGCCGTGTTGTACTTAATTTTAATTGCTTTTTCTCATAAAATTCCTGTATTGATTTCACTAAAGTATTTCCACCGATAAAATCTTGAAGATATAATAATCCTAAGCCCGCTTTGTATTTATTAACAATTTTACGATTGAAGTTTGAAAGAGAATCGGCAGGTGTATTTAAGGTTTGATCATGAAATTTTCGGGCATTAAGTTGATACACAAAAGCATGTTTTTCTAACTGTTTTAATTTAGCTATATTATATGTTTTTAAAGGCCAATAATTAGAATATTTACCTAAAACAGTTACTTCAGGATAATATTCTTTCATATATTTTATCATTAAAAAAGTTTCTAAACCATCGGTTAGCCAATAATCATTGCGTTTATTTAATAGCAAAACATCTTCAATGTATTTTCGGGTAAGTGCTTTAAAAAAGTTAATTTCCCACTTAAAATTTTTAGGAAATGGATCTAACCAACGTGGAAGCTTGTAAATTTCATGGAGTGAATTTTTAGTAACGGTACTAGCATCAACAAAAATTTTTGAATGCGGATGCTTTCCTAGTAATTTTTCAATAAACTCAATTTGTTTGTTGATAATTTTTGAGGTTGTTTTATAAGAGATTTTATGTAGATAAGCATCTGTTTTTATTTCTTTATTTTTTGCTTTAAAAGAAGTGAAATTATTAATAGTGTCAATATGAATAATAATATCTTTTTTCTGTTTTCCGATTAAATAATAATTATGTCGTTTTTTTAGAGTTGTTTTCTGCTGATATAAATTACTTTCAAGCGTGTATTTTTTAGGAATATCAATATTGATACTATAATTGGTGGGGTTTTCATATAAATCATCAATATTTAAATTACTCATTAAATGCCATTTATTGTTGTAAACAGCAGGGGTGAGGTGCCAAAATCGTAAATGATACCCATTTTTTGTTTTTCCGTATCGGGTAAATTTAGCGTTCGGAATTTTTACAATATAGGTGGCTGAAATTAATATACTATCTTTTGGTTTTAAGGTTTTATTTAAAACAACTTCAATTATATCTGCTGCTGTTTCTTTTAATAGCACTTGCTGATAATTTACATTGATGCTAAAAAAATGAGTATTTCCTTTCTCTTTTTCTTTAGCGAAATAAAAGTTTTTATTATCATTATTAATAAAACGTTTTGCTAAAGGAGTGTCATTATTTTTAAAACTATTTGCCCAGTTGTGTAAAAAAACAGCCCTAAGGTTATCGGGTGAATTATTATAGAAAACGATTTTCTGCTGAATATAAAGTAGGTTTTTTGTAACCTCTAGCTTTGCTTTTATTTCAATAGAATTTGTTTGTGCCGTTAGTGTATAACAGTACAAAAATAGGAGTTGTATAAAAAGGTGTAATGGGTGTTTCAAATTTAAAAATAATTTAAAAGTGAAAATTAAAAAGCTCGTTGAATTTTAGTACAACGAGCTTTTGGTATTTTTAGAAATTTGGTTTTAATTGATGTTTCGCATAAAATTTATTTAAGTGATCAATCGCTTCATCGGCAGTATCGACAACTCTAAATAAATTTAGGTCTTTTTCGCTAATATTTCCTTCTTCAATTAAGGTGTTTTTGATCCAATCTAATAAACCACCCCAGAATTTTTTACCTACTAAAACAATCGGAAAACGTCCAATTTTTTTAGTTTGAATTAAGGTAATTGCTTCAAATAATTCATCCATAGTACCAAAACCTCCAGGCATTACCACAAAACCTTGTGAGTATTTTACGAACATTACTTTACGAACAAAAAAGTAATCGAAATCTAAACTTTTTCCTTGGTCAATCCAAGGATTGTCGTGCTGTTCGAAAGGTAATTCAATATTTAAACCTACGGAAACTCCTTTACCTCGATGTGCGCCTTTATTACCAGCTTCCATAATTCCTGGACCTCCACCAGTAATTACCCCAAAACCATTTTGTGTTAATTTAAAAGCAACTTCTTCAGCTAGTTTGTAGTATTTATCTTCAGGTTTTGTTCTTGCAGAACCAAAAATAGACACACAAGGACCAATTTTACTTAATTTTTCATATCCTTCTACAAACTCAGCCATAATTTTAAAAATAGCCCAAGAGTCGTTTGTTTTTATTTCGTTCCAGGTTTTTGGTTGTAATTTTTCTTTAATTTTTCTATCATCATTCGGGCTCATATTCTCGTTTTTTATAATTTATGTACTAAGTAACACTGCTAAAATTACTTTTTTAGCAAGCTTACTAATGTACTTTTTTTAATGAGAATAGCAATAAAAAAATGATTTTTTTTAAAAAAGAATTTATTTTTTAACTTAAAACTGTTTTTTTGATAGAGAAATACGCAGAGGAAGTTTCTTATAAAATTATCTTCGGAATTTGTTGTTGCCATAAATTATAATAATGTCCTTTTTTAGCATATAAAACCGCATGATTTCCTTGTTCTAATACTTTTCCCTTTTCTAAAACGACTATTTCATCGGCATTAATTACTGTACTTAATCTATGAGCGATAATTATAATTGTTTTATTTTCTTTACGTAGTTTTTCTATCGCTTTTTGAATATAATTTTCAGAGGTCGAGTCTAACGAAGAAGTTGCTTCATCTAAAACTAAAACTTCGGGTTGCTTGTACAAAGCATGTGCAATAGCGATTCGTTGTTTTTGCCCTCCTGATAATGTTGCGCCATTTTCACCTAAATAGGTATTAAATCCGTTTGGTAAACTTTCTATAAAGTCTAAAATTCCTATTGATTTACAAATATCAATGATTAATTCCATATTAGGAGCAAAACTTCCAACAGCAATATTATCAATAACATTTCCTGCAAATAAATCTATTTTTTGAGGAACGACACTTACTAATTCACGCAAACTTTCATGTTGAATATATTTCAAATCTAAATTTCCGATAGTAATTCCCCCTTTTTGTATCGGGTATATATTTTGTAATAACGAAATTAAAGTCGATTTTCCTGAACCACTTTCGCCAATAATAGCGGTAATAGTTCCTTTTTTAAGTTTTAAATTAAAATCAGTAAAAACTTGTACTCTTGTACCGTATCTAAAAGCGACATTTTTAAATTCAATATCATCAATTTTTTCTTTTGTAAGCACTACTTTTTCCGAGTTCTCTTCACGCTCTAAATCCATTATTTCAAACAAACGATCTGCTGCAATTAAAGCACTTTGTATTTGTTTATTAGCACCAATTAAACTTGCCACAGGATTCATAAAATATCCAATAATAGCATAAAAAGACATTAATTCTCCTGTGGTGATTTCTCTTTCAATTACAAAATAAGAACCACTCCAAAGTAAAATAATCGTAAATAATTGAGCTATAAAAGTAGTAGATGTTCCCGAAAAAACGGAGTTTAAAGCCGATTTATATCCAACATTTAACAAACTGATAAATCGTGTTTCTGTTTTTACATTTGCAAAACTTTCTAAACCAAAACGTTTAATAGTTCCTACGGAATTTAAAGATTCTACTAACTGACTTTCTAAATCGGCAGAGCTTTCCATTATTTTACGTTCTGTTTTTTTATTTAGCTTATTTATAATTAAATAAATGACTAAATATAATGGAATAACCAGCAACATAATTAATGCTAACTTCCAATAATACATAAACATAATACCAAAAGAGAAGAACAAAATAAGCACATTAACCGTTAAACTTAAAGAAACATCATTAATAAATGTTCTTATTTTAACGGCATCGTTAATACGAGAAATAATTTCTCCTACTCGCATGGTATCAAAAAACTGCTGTGGTAATTTTAGTAAATGTTTATAATATCCTAAAATTAAACGAGCATCTATTTGTTGCCCACTTTTAATCAAAAATACATCTTTAAAAACACCAATTATTATACGAAGTACAAGCAATGCAAGCATTATTATACTCAACAAATTTAAAAGCTTAGTGTTACCGCCTATTAATACGTGGTCGGTAATTTTCTGTATATAAATAGACATTGAAAACCCCAATAAAGTATAAATAACAGCACCTACGAAAGCTTGTAATAACACAAATTTATGAGGTTTTAATAAAAACCAAAACCGCTTTAAAACAGATACTTTTTCATTACCTATAACAAAATCTTCTTTTGGTAAAAGCAATACCAAAACGCCTGTCCATTCCTTTAAAAATGCTGAATGTGTTTTTTTATGGATTTTCCCATCTCCTGGGTCCATAATTTTTATATACTCTTTAGTAACTTCGTAAATAACCACATAATGTTGTAATTGTTCTTTAACGATTATATGGGCTATGGCTGGTTTTGGTATTTTAAACAAACTATCTAATTCACCACGGACACCTTTTGCTTCAAAACCTAATTTTTCTGATGCTTCTATTAAACCTAATACATTCGTTCCTTTTTTATCAGTACCTGCATATTGGCGAATACGTGCAATAGGAAGTTGTAAGTTATAATGTGCCGAAATAGATGCTAAACATGCTGCCCCGCAATCGGTAATATCGTGTTGTTTTATAGTGATTTTTGCCATTCTTTTTCAATTTAAGAACGACAAAGAAAGCTTTGTTTACTGCAATTTATTTGCAGGGAAGGGGAATTATAATAGTGTTATTGATTATTTGGTCTATTAACTAATTAGTGTAAAATTGTATAACCAGAAGAATATATATTAATATAGCTAATAACCATTAATAAAGGTGATTGCAAAATTTATTATTTCAAATTCTTATTTTTTTTTTATTTAGAGGCTGTTTAAATTTCATCTGAAAAAAAATATAACAGAAAAATAAGAAATCGCATTGTTAACCTAAAATTATTTTAGGTTCGCATCCTGATTTGCCGTAGTTCTCCTTTTGATGCGATGCTGAAATAAATTCAGCACGACGTTTATCTCTTTAGAAAAACATTTCCTTTAAAATTTAAACAGGCTCTTAAAAGGTAAATTAGAAAAAATAAAAATCAATATCTGTAATTTTTCTTTTATATTCTTTTTTTAAGTCAAGAATTTTTTTATCTTTTATTTCTTGAGAAAATAGATTAGACATTTTAGTTTGAAAAATTAGCAAATCTAACTCTTCTTTTATTTTCTTTTTATGTAAATCAATTCCCTCTGAATGAAAACTATTTATTATCATAAATTTAAGTTGCTAGTAATTTACCAAAAATTATTCCTAATATTAAAATTACTCCTAATACTATAATACGGATTTTTTTTTTCATATTTCTAAAATTCACAAAAAACAGATTATTTAAAAGTTTTTTTACCTGTAATTTTCTAATGAAGGCTTTTAAACTCCATCATTTTAGTCTGAAAACCGAAAATGATGGAGTTTAAAAGCCTAAAAGTATTATTATCCTGCTAAATATTTTCCAAAACTCCAACCAGCTTTGGCTACATCCCAAAAAAAGTTGAATCTATTCAAAGTAGGGAAAGGTAATCTTCCTCCATTAATTTCCTTTAATTCTTTTTCTGATAATTCAATTAAATTTTCCATAGCTTAGTTTTGTATATATTTATGATAGATATAACTAGCTGTTGTTGAATATATAAAAATATCTGCAGCTATAAATAAAAGAGGTAAAATTCCTCCATCGATATTTTCCATTTCATTAGCACTCAATTCCTGAACCCCAAAATCATTTAAATTTTTCATAAAATTACATTTTTATAAATTACTATTTCTTTTTTTGATTGTATTTTTTTTAATTAATAACAATCGGCATCAAAACAAATTATATGTGCACCTATTTGTTTTGATACCACAAACATAACCGTGTTCACTGCAATTAACTTGCAACGAATAAATTAGTTTGTAAAAAATAACTACCTCCAAAAATTTTAGTAACCTCGTTATTTGTTAATACACTTACTGAAATAGATACTTTTAAATCAAAATCATTACAATAATGATAGGTTTTTCTACTTCTACTATAACAAATATTCGCATTGTAATCTTTCAGTTGTTCTACCAATAAATATACAGAACGCTGGCTTATTTGAAGTAAGTTAGCGAGTTCTTTTGGTGTACCTGTATTTTGATTGGTAATTAAATTATGTAATTGTTGTAAGCGTTCTAAATTTTTTAAATTTTTCATAGAAGGATTTTTTGAAACTTGATTATTTCATGTAAGTTTATAGATGAAATAATTTTCGATTTTTCGATTAAAAAAATGGTAATAATTATGTAATAGGATTTAACCAATCATCCATTTTATCGTAGAGTAGGTCAAAAAGTGTGCGTTCTGTAAGTTCAAAACGAGCATTAGCAAACATTCCTTTTTTTAAATGTCCTTTAAAACCATTTTTAAGTTGTAAAAAATCTTGATTTAACGAACATAAAACTTTAAACATTGGTGTATTATTAACCATTTCTACATCATTACCAATTGCAGTGATACTGCCAGTAGCCAAACCCCATTGGTTATAATTAAAAGCAGTTACTTGAAACTTTACTTTGTTTCCTTTCTTTAATAAACCAATATCCGTAGGGTTTATATAGCATTCTACGATTAAATCTGATTGCGGTGAAATGTCGGCTAATTGTAATCCGTTAGGAATAAAACTTCCTTTTTCAATTCCTTTCACATTTAATAAAGTACCTGTAATCGGGGCTTTTATTATGGATAAATTACTACTTTCTTTCAATTGAATTTGATTATTTTCTAATTCTTTTAATTGATTCTGAGAGTTTACTAACTGATTTTGCCAAGTACTAAATTGTTGTTTTTTATGTTGCGTAGTTGCGTTTAAAGCTAAATCATATAGTAGTTTACTATCATTAAGCGTTACTTTAGCAATAACACCTTTTTTAAATAATTTTTGATTACGCTGATAATCCTGCTTAATTTTAAAAAAACGAGTATTAAATTCACTTAACTTTTGTTGATAAAAGCTATATTCTTGTTGATATTTTAAAGATTGTAATTTAATTCTGTTTTTTTTAGGGCTAAATAATAATTTTAAATCTTCAATAAAAACCTTGGTTTCATTTAATTGACTTGTAGTATTTTCAATTTTATGATTCATCGCTATATTATCAATAATCAACAAGGTATCTCCTTTTTGTACCTTTAAATTATTTTTAAGTTGATGAAAAAAAACATTTCCACTAGTACTACTTTGTATTGCCATTCTCTCTTTATCTGACCTTATCAATCCTTGAGAAGTGTTGTAAATTGTAATTTTAATAAAAGGTAATGATATTAAAGCCAATAGTATTGCTAGCAATATTACATTGTAAACAATTTTGCTTTTTTTAGAATGTTTGAATTGATGTACTTCAACACTGTTTTCTATAATCTCTTTTGGAAATATTTGTTTCATATTTTTTTTGCCTAACAATTTTTTAATTTAAAGAAAGTTTTCTGCTTTTTACAGATACTGTGGGTAAAGGAATATAGTTTTGTTTTAAAATAAGATTGTTTTTTTTCTGATAAGTTTTTGTAAAAGTAAATTTTAAAAAAGCTCCTGTCAATACCCAATACCCCTAATTGAGCTTTAGGGTTAACCCTAATTGAAATAGGGTTAACCCTATTTTTGTTAACATTTCATTAACATAAATAGGGGCTTTTAGTTTTTTTAAAGGTAGTTTTATTGCTTAATTTATTGTTTTTTAAGGTGTTGTGTAGTTGGCTGCTTTTTCGGGAGTTCCTGTTACTAAAACTTCGCCACCAGAAAGCGTGGTGGATTTCTGCCCTAAAGTGATATTCCTAAGTCAAGATCTTTTATGGTTTTTAATTTTCGATGTATTTTTGGTGTTAATTCAAAGAAATGGGTCGCCTGATCGATGGTCATATTTAAAACATCAGAAATTGACTTTCCTTGGCAGGTTTCACCACGCACACCTTTTGCTTCAAAACCTAATTTTTCTGATGCTTCTATTAAGCCTAATACATTCGTTCCTTTTTTATCAGTACCTGCATATTGGCGAATACGTGCAATAGGAAGTTGTAAGTTATAATGTGCCGAAATAGATGCTAAACATGCTGCCCCGCAATCGGTAATATCGTGTTATTTTATAGTGATTTTTGCCATTCTTTTTCAATTTAAGAACGACAAAGAAAGCTTTGTTTACTGCAATTTATTTGCAGGGAAGAGTTTTTTCTAGTTTAAATAATCAAAACCTAAAATATTTTACAATTAGAATAATAATAAAAGGAATTAAATTATTTATTCCATGAAGAATATACGACCTAGATATTCCATATTTATAAGCAATATACCCTAAATAAAGACCTCCAGTAAATTTTGGTATAATTTTTAAGTAAGCTTCTACGTTTATACTTTCATAATTTTTAAGATGAGCAATAGAAAACAATATAGCAGTTATTATTATTACAATAATAATATTTTCATCAACGAAACGTTTAATTCGGAAAATTAAATCATTATTAACTAAAGTTAGAATACCTAAAATAATTATTAAACTAATAATTGATAATGAAATAAAATTGAACTTAAAAAAACATAAAAGGACAATTAAAATCGCTACAAGCGATACAAAAAATATTTTTTTTGATAAACTTAAAACACCTCTAAAACACAACTCTTCTATTAAAGGAATCAAAAAAACATATGTTACAAAAATGCCAATAGTTAATTTTGAAAAATCATCTTCATCTATAAAAGGTTTTTTATATATATGATTAATAATTTTCAAAATTAACATGTTGAAAGTAAAAACAAATATAAATAAATAAATAAAATCAAACTGAATATTTTTATCTTTAAAAGAAAACATAATTTATAAATTAGAAGAAAGGCTCTTTTGTTATTATAACAAAAGAGCCTTTTGTTTTTAGTTACAACACCAATCCCAAGCATCAGATGCCCTATCTGCAACCCATCTACCAGCAGTACATATACCATCACTAACTGCATGAGCTGCGTAACCGATATCCTCTACTAAACCACCTCCATTTATCTCAACTAATTCTACTGAACTTAACTCTTTACAAAAATCTAAATTTTTCATTTTTTATAATTTTAAATATTTAACAAGCACAGTCTCCATAAGAATCCCAACCATTACCTAATCTATCTTTGAAATCATCCCATCCTTTGTCGATTTCTTTTAGTACCTTCCAAGCTTCAGAAATCCATTCTCCTCCATCAATTATCTGTTGCTCAGATTTACTTATTTCTAAAACTCCAAAATCATTTAAATTTTTCATAAAATTACTATTTCTTTTTTTGATTGTATTTTTTTAATTAATAACAATCGATATCAATTCAAATTATATATGTGCACCTATTTATTTGTTTTGATACCACAAACATAACTGTGTTCACTGCAATTAACTTGCAACGAGCAAATTAGTTTGTAAGAAATATCGTGTTGTTTTATAGTGATTTTAAATTTCATATGAAAAAAAATAGAACAGAAAAATAAACACCGATTAACATCCCCAGAATAGTACAAGATAAAAATATATATACATTTATATTGCTTGGTAATTTTTTTTCTATTTCTAAAATTAACTTTTTCATTGTTTTTTTGATGTTTTATACATTTATATTATTGGTTGGTTTAATTCCTTGTTCAAAAACTTCGCAGTATAACTCGTTTTATGTTTGGAAACTTCTTCAGGAGAACCAATAGCTAACACTTCGCCACCATTTTTACCACCTTCCATACCGATGTCAATAATAGTATCGGCAAGCTTGATAACATCCATATTATGCTCAATAATTAACACCGTATTTCCTTTATCAGTAAGTTTATTTAAAACATTCATTAACACCCGAATATCTTCAAAATGCAAGCCCGTGGTAGGTTCATCTAAAATATAAAAGGTGTTTCCTGTATCTCTTTTTGATAATTCGGAAGCCAATTTAATACGTTGCGCCTCACCACCAGAAAGCGTGGTGGATTGCTGCCCTAAAGTGATATATCCTAAGCCGACATCTTTAATGGTTTTTAATTTTCGATGTATTTTAGGAATCAACTCAAAAAAATCAGTTGCTTGATCGATGGTCATATTTAAAACATCAGCAATTGATTTTCCTTTATAGCGAATTTCTAAAGTTTCTCTATTAAAACGCTTCCCTTGACAGGTTTCACATTCCACCTGAACATCGGGTAAAAAATTCATTTCAATAACACGAACACCACCACCTTGACAGGTTTCACAACGTCCGCCTTTTACATTAAAACTAAAACGCCCAGGTTTGTAGCCTCTAATTAATGCTTCGGGAGTTTTAGCAAATAAACTTCTAATTTCGGTGAACGTTGCCGTATAAGTTGCGGGGTTTGAACGTGGCGTTCTACCAATTGGCGATTGGTCGATGGCAATTATTTTATCAATATGTGCTAAGCCTTCAATTTTTTTGTAGGGCATTGGTTTTTTTACACCATTATAAATATGTGCATTTAAAATAGGATATAAAGTTTCATTAATTAAGGTCGATTTTCCACTACCAGAAACTCCGGTAACGCAAATCATTTGTCCTAAAGGAAATTGTACCGTAACATTTTTTAGGTTATTCCCCGAAGCTCCCGAAAGTTTAATAAAGTTTCCGTTGCCTTTTCTACGTTCTTTAGGTACGGCAATTTTCTTTTTCCCTGTTAGATAATCAGCTGTTAAAGTAGCTTGTTTTTTTAAATCTTGATAGGTTCCTTGGCTGACAATTTCGCCTCCAAAAATTCCTGCTCCTGCGCCAATATCTAGTACAAAATCGGCCTGTTCAATCATATCTTTATCATGTTCGACCACTAAAACAGAATTTCCAATATCACGAAGTTTTATAAGCGATTTTATCAATTTTTCGTTATCTCGTTGATGTAAACCGATACTTGGTTCATCTAAAATATACAAAACACCCACCAATTGCGACCCAATTTGAGTAGCTAATCGAATGCGTTGCGCTTCACCACCCGATAATGATTTTGAGGTTCTATCTAAGGTTAAATAATCCAAGCCAACATCTAATAAAAACTGAATTCTTGTGCGAATTTCTTTGATTATTTCAGAAGCAATTAAGCGTTGTTTTTCTGATAAATCATCCTCAATATTTTCAAACCAAAGGGCAAGCTCGGTAATATCCATTTGTGCTAAATCGCTGATATTTTTATCGGTAACTTTAAAATGAAGCGCTTCTTTTTTTAATCTTTTTCCCTCGCAATCTGAGCAAGTAACTTCATCCATAAAATCTTTTGCCCAGCGTTTTATAGTCGCACTTTCGGCATTTTTATATTGATTTTCTATAAAAGCGATAATTCCTTCAAAATCAATTTCATAATTTCGAGTTACACCAAGTTCTTTCGAATTTATTTCGAATTTTTCATTTCCTCCATGTAAAATAATGTCGATCGCTGTTGCTGGAATTTTATTTATTGGATCGGTCAATTTAAAATTATGCCTGTCGGCAATGGTTTGGATTTGTTTAAAAATCCAACTACTTTTTTGAGTTCCTAACGGAATAATCCCACCATTTTTGATAGAGATATTATCATCAGGAATTAATTTTTTTATATTAATTTGATCGGTAATTCCTAAGCCGTTACACTTTAAACAAGCTCCTTTTGGGGAGTTAAAAGAAAATGAATTTGGTTCGGGGTTCGGGTAGGCAATCCCTGAGGTTGGACACATTAATTCACGACTAAAATAACGAGGTTTATCATCAGCATCAACATCAATTACCATTAAAATATTATCACCTGCATATAAAGCAGTTTTAATAGTCTCTTCTAAGCGTTTTTCTGATTTTTCATTAACCACCAACCGATCAATAACCACTTCAATATCGTGGTTTTTGTAACGGTCAAGTTTCATGCCTTTTTCAAGCTCTTTTATTTGACCATCTACACGAACTCTAACAAAACCTTGCTTGGCAATTT
Source organism: Tenacibaculum finnmarkense genomovar ulcerans (assembly GCF_900239495.1). Taxonomy (GTDB): domain Bacteria; phylum Bacteroidota; class Bacteroidia; order Flavobacteriales; family Flavobacteriaceae; genus Polaribacter; species Polaribacter ulcerans. The sequence goes on along the minus strand of NZ_OENE01000015.1, from coordinate 67,289 downwards.
GCTCAAAAAGCTCGCGATAATGTCCTTTTCTACTTCTAATTAAAGGCGCTAAAACAGCAATGCGTTTTTCGTTAAAATCTTTTAAAATCAATTGTCTGATTTGTTCATCAGAATAACTGACCATTTTTTCGTTGGTATTATACGAGTAAGCATCCGAGGCACGAGAAAATAACAATCGTAAAAAATCATAAATTTCAGTAATTGTTCCTACTGTTGAGCGCGGGCTTTTATTCGTAGTTTTTTGTTCGATAGCAATTACGGGCGATAAACCATCAATTTTATCAACATCGGGGCGTTCTAATCCGCCTAAAAACTGCCGTGCATATGCCGAAAAAGTTTCAATATATCGGCGCTGTCCTTCGGCATAAATAGTATCAAAAGCAAGCGATGATTTCCCGCTACCGCTTAGCCCAGTAATAACCACGAGTTTTTCACGAGGAATTTTAACGTCAATGTTTTTTAAGTTGTGAACCCTAGCTCCGTAAACTTCAATATATTCTTGTTTTTTCAAAAGTGCTGTTTTTACTAAATTAAGCCCAAATTAAACCCTAATTTAAACCAAAGAAGCAAAGTTACAGAAACCAAATTTATTTTAAAGCCGATGTTATAAACAAATGGCTGTAAATTGGTATCTTGCAGTTAAAACAAGTTAATATGAAACTCATTCATGCGGTGCGTCATTTTTTTGAACGCCATGGTTTTGCGGTATCTTCTCGCTTTGCCGATAAATTAGGAATGCGTGCCACCAATGTGCGGTTATTTTTTATTTACATATCATTTGTAACCATCGGTTTATCGTTTGGCGTGTATTTAACGCTCGCTTTTTTATTGCGATTAAAAGATATGATTTACACCAAACGAACCTCTGTTTTTGATTTATGATAAAGAGCCTCTTTAAATCAAAATTATATAAGGCGGTTTTATTCTCGTTACTTATTTTACTAATAGGAATAGTCGGGTATATGTGGCTATTTAAGTATTCTTTTATTGATGCTTTATACATGACTATAATTACCATTACCACTATTGGTTTTGGTGAAGTTCATCCGTTCGGAACTGGCGAAAAAATATTTACGATCGGTTTAATAGTATCGAGTTTATTTACCTTCGGATATGCCGTTTCGTTATTTTCAGAATATTTAATAAGTGGGCAATTTTTTGATCAATTAAAAACAAAAAAAGTGCAAAAAAAAATTGAAAAATTACAAGGGCATACCATTGTTTGCGGGTATGGAAGAAACGGAAAACAAGCTATTTCAAAATTACATAGCTACAATCAAAAATTAGTAGTTATTGAAAAGTATGACGATATTATTAAAGAATTAGACGAACATGAAATTTTAAATATTCAAGGCGATGCTACTACCGATGAAGCATTGCTAAAGGCAGGGATTTTAAATGCCGATTATTTAATAACGGTTTTACCTTCAGATGCCGACAATTTATTTGTGGTATTAACCGCTAGTCAGTTAAATAAAAAATGTAAAATAATTAGCAGAGCTTCGGAAGAGTCATCTTGCAGTAAACTTAAAATTGCAGGGGCCGATAATGTAATTATGCCCGATAAATTAGGCGGTGCACACATGGCGTCATTAGTGGTAACTCCTGATGTTATTGAATTTGTAGATCGGTTAACTATAGAAGGCGACACGACGGCTAATTTGGAAGAAATACAGATTGATAACCTGCCTACAGAATATTTAAATAGAACAATTTTAGATTTAGATATACGAAAAAAAACAGGCTGTACCGTTATCGGATATCGCAGAAAGAACAAGGAGTATATTATTAATCCGGAAGCCTCTTTAAGTCTTAAAGCTGGGGGAAGTTTAATTGTGTTAGGTCGTCCTGAGCAAATTATTAAGCTAAGGGAGTTATTTTAATGAAAAGTAAAATGAAAAAAGTAGTTATTACAGGAAGTAATGGATTGTTAGGGCAAAGTTTGGTTAATTTATTATTAGAAGAACCACAAAAATATCAAGTAATTGGTTTTTCGAAAGGAAAAAATAGAAGCGGAAGAACCGATTTTGAATATAGTTCTATTGATATTACAGATAAAAAAAACCTATTAAAAAATTTAGAAGAATATCAACCAGATGTTATTATAAATACCGCTGCAATGACAAACGTTGATGCTTGTGAAACCAATAAAACAGCCTGCGATCTTTTAAATATTGATGTCGTTGATACTTTGAGTTTTTTTTCATCAGCTAATAACACACACTTGATTCACATATCTACCGATTTTATATTTGACGGTAAAAAAGGCTTTTATAAAGAAACTGATGCACCAAATCCTGTTAATTATTATGGAATATCAAAATTAAAAGCAGAGCAAATTTTAACCCAATCAAACATAGATTACACCATTCTTAGAACTGTTTTAGTGTATGGAAAAGTTTTTGATATGTCGCGAATTAATATTGTGCTTTGGGTAAAAAAATCATTAGAAGATAAAAAAGAAATTACCATTGTTAATGATCAGTACCGCATGCCAACCTATGTAGATGATTTGGCACTTGCCTGTAAATTAGCACTCGATAAAAAAGCCACAGGAATTTTTAATATTTCATCAAACACATTGTTGAGTATTTATGAAATAGCCCAGCAAATAGCAGTAGTTTTTCAGTTAGATAAAAGCCTAATTAAGCCTATAAAAACAAGTGAATTACAGCAGGCGGCAACAAGACCCTCTAAAACAGGTTTTAACCTAAAAAAGACTACTGAAGTATTGCAATTTTATCCAAAATCATTCCAAGAAAATTTACAGAAATTTAAAGAAAAACTAACTTAAAGAGTATATTTAACGCACAAAAACTTGTTGAAAGTACAATTTTTTATGATATTGCGAATTACAAACTAAAAATAAACATATTTATATGAATAAAAGACTTCTTACATTGTTATTATTAATAATACCGATGTTCACGTTCGCACAAGAAAAAGGTTTAGCTGAAAAGATAAATGAAGGGTTTAAACCTGTTGCTGATGCTTGGGGTGGTTTTGTTTTTTACTCAATAGAATTAGGAGGAGGAGTAAAAATGCCTCTAGTAATAATAATGTTATTAATGTCGGGGTTAATATTTACAATATTATTCAAATTTGTAAATATCCGATTATTTCCAACTTCTATAAACATTGTTAGTGGAAAGTATGACGAAATTGACCATGTAACAACAGATGTTATGGAAGGAGATCCAACACCAGGAGGTGATGCGATTGAAACCATTAGAGTAGAAGGAACAGAAGGAGAAGTATCTCACTTTCAAGCGTTAACAGCAGCACTTTCAGGAACTGTTGGTTTAGGTAATATTGCAGGGGTAGCGGTGGCGTTATCATTAGGAGGACCAGGAGCAACTTTTTGGATGGTTATAGCAGGTTTAATAGGAATGTCATCAAAATTCGTAGAGTGTACTTTAGGAGTAAAATATAGAGATGTAGGCGAAGATGGTACCATTTACGGTGGACCGATGTATTATTTAAGAAAAGGATTAGCCGATGTAGGTAAAAGTACTTTAGGTAAAATATTAGCCGTTATTTTCGCTATTATGGTTGTTGGTGGTTCTTTTGGAGGAGGAAACATGTTTCAAGCAAACCAAGCAGCACAGCAATTTGGTAGTATGATTGGTTCAACAGATTTATCAACTGCTTTAACATTCGGTATTGTAATGTCTGTTTTAGTAGGTGTTGTAATTATCGGAGGAATTAAAAGAATTGGAAATATTACAGAAAAAATCGTACCTTTTATGGTAGGAATTTATGTGTTAGCTGCTATAATTATTTTAGTTGCTAAGTTTTCGTTAATAGGAAACGCTTTCGGTCAAATTTGGGATGGCGCTTTTAATGCAAAAGGAATTTCAGGAGGTATATTAGGAGTGTTAATTATTGGTTTTCAAAGAGCAGCATTTTCAAACGAAGCAGGAGTTGGGTCGGCAGCAATTGCCCATTCAGCAGTAAGAACAAAATATCCAGCATCAGAAGGTTTAGTGGCTTTATTAGAGCCTTTTATTGATACCGTTGTGGTGTGTACCATGACCGCTTTAGTAATTATTATTACCAATAGTGATGGAAGTATTATGACCTACGGAACAAAATCTCCAGACGGTGTTTTGGCAACCTCAAAAGCATTTGCTTCGGTAATTCCTTGGTTTCCTTACGTATTAACAATGGCGGTAGTATTGTTTGCTTTTTCAACCATGTTATCATGGTCTTACTACGGATTACAAGGATGGATGTTCTTATTTGGTCGTTCAAAAGCAGCCGATTATACTTATAAAATATTATTTTGTTTATTCGTAATTATTGGTTCAGCAGCAAGTTTAGGAGCGGTAACAGATTTTTCTGATGCAATGATTTTTGCCATGGCAGTACCAAACGTAATTGGATTGTTTTTCTTATATCCAAAGGTAAAAGAAGAATTAACCATTTATTTAGATGCGATTAAGGCAAAAAACTTATAGAATTTATAAGATTTTAAAGCGTTTTTATTACAGCTAAAAAAACATAAAAATGAAATTATTTAAATCCCATTTCTGGTATCACAAACGCCAAAGAAATGGGATTTTCTTTTTATGCCTTATCCTTTTTATCCTTCAGATTATCTATTTTTACCTTTATTTTTCTTCGGATAAAAAAACAGCTACAACTTCAACAGAAATACGTGCTTTTCAACAAAAAATAGACAGTTTAAAAACAATTGCTTTAGCAGCTAAAAAACCAAAAACATACCCTTTTAATCCCAATTATATTACCGATTTTAAAGGAAGTAAATTAGGTATGAGTCTGCTAGAAATTGATAAATTACACGCGTACAGAAAACAAGGTAAATTTGTGAATTCAGCAAAAGAATTTCAACAAATAACAAAAGTATCAGATAGTTTACTCGGTAAAATTTCGCCGTATTTTAAATTCCCAGATTGGGTACTAAAACGCAAAAAAGAAGCAGCAAAAAAAAGACGCACTTCAAATTATTCTGATTTTTCTACTGTAAATTTTTCAGAGAAAGCTGCATCAAAAACAGCAAAACGAATCGTTAAAATCAATATAAATACTGCTTCATTTAAACAAATATTAAAAATCCCTCATATTAATTACCAGCTTTGTAAAAAAATTATGGAATACCGAGAAGAAGTTGCAGAACTTCAAGATATATCAGAAATAAAAAATATCGCTCAATTTCCAATTGATAAATATGATAGAATAGTTTTATATTTGAAAGCAGAATAAACAAACAATAAACGCATATACAATTATGAACAATATGTACTTTACTGAAGAGCACGAATCTTTTCGTGAAAGTTTTAAAAGCTTTTTACAAAAAGAAGTAGTTCCTCATATAAATAAATGGGAAAAAGATGGAGCTGTAGAACGTTTTATTTGGAAGAAATTTGGTGAAATGGGTTATTTCGGATTAAATCAGCCAGAAGAACATGGCGGTTTAGGTTTAGATCTTTTTTATACCGTAATTTTTTTAGAAGAATTACAGAAAGTAAACTCAGGAGGTTTTGCCGCTGCAATGTGGGCACACGCTTACTTGGCAATGACACATTTAAATAAAGAAGGAGACGCTCGTATAAAAAAAGACTATTTAACACCAAGTATTAACGGCGATAAAATTGGCTGTCTATGTATTTCAGAACCTTTTGGCGGAAGCGATGTTGCAGGAATGCGTACTACGGCTGTTAAAAAAGACGATACCTATGTAATTAACGGTTCAAAAACATTTATTACCAACGGAATATATTCCGATTATTTGGTGGTTGCTGCTAAAACAAATCCGCAGGAAAAACATAAAGGAATGAGTATTTTTATTGTTGATAGAGATACTCCAGGAATATCAGCAACTAAATTAGACAAACTAGGATGGAGAGCATCCGACACCGCCGAAATTGCCTTTGATAACGTGGTAATTCCTGCTCAAAATTTAATGGGCGAAGAAGGAAAAGGATTTCCTTATATTATGCAACATTTCGCTTTAGAGCGTTTAATTATGGCAATTAACGCCCATGCAAGAGCCGAATATGCGGTTGATTATGTGTTGCAATATATGAGTGAAAGGCAGGCTTTTGGTAAAACTTTAGACAAGTTTCAGGCGCTGCGTCATAAGGTGGCAGAAATGGCATCAAAAGTTGATATGTGTCGAGAATATAATTATTCGATTACAAAAAGACTCAACGATGGCGTTTACGTAGTAAAAGAGGCGAGTATGAGTAAAATGCTATCTACTAAAATGGCGGATGAAGTAATTTATGATGCCTTGCAATTATTGGGTGGTTATGGGTATATGGAAGAATATCCGTTGGCACGTTTGTTACGCGATAGCCGTTTAGGTCCTATTGGTGGCGGAACTTCAGAAATTCTAAAAGAGATTATCGCTAAAATGATTATCGATAAAAAAGAGTATAAGCCGGTAACCTAATTTTTGAATTACTATAAAAAAGATGTTTTGGGCATTCCCTTGCAGGTCGCGCTTTCCACTATATCTTTTTTATAAAAAATAAAAAAGGATGCCGTTTCAATCGCTAATGCGGTAACCAACTTTAAAATAAGTATAAAAATAATTGTAGATTAAAATAAGACTCAGTACATTTGCAGTCCTAAAAATAAAAATTTAGAGACTACAATGAAGGGAGGTGCTAATATATGTTAATTATTCCAATTAAAGAGGGAGAGAATATCGATAGAGCGTTAAAACGTTACAAACGAAAGTTTAGAGATGTAAAAATCTTAAGACAACTACGTGATAAAAAACAGTTCAATAAACCGTCTGTTGTTAAACGTGCTCAAATGAAGAAAGCGTCTTACGTTCAAGGACTAAGAACTAAAGAAGAAGTAAGCTAGAAATAGTTTATTAATTTACAGAACCTGTATTGATTAATTTCAATGCAGGTTTTTTTTGTACCTTTATTTTTCAAAAGCTGTTAGAGTAGCAGCATTAAAATATTAAAATAGGCTTTATGCTACTAACAGCTTTCTTAGACTACCTAGAACACGAAAAAAACTATTCAAAAAACACGATTAATGCCTATCGGATAGATTTACTTGGTTTTAAAGATTTTTGCATCACCGAATTTGACCAAGAAGATTTGGCAACTATTCATTACAATCAAATAAGAACCTGGATCGTTTCACTTATTGATGCTCAAATATCAAACAGAAGTGTAAATCGAAAAATGAGTTCTTTAAAAACATTTTATACTTTTTTGCAAAAAATAGCCGCCATTGAAAACAATCCAATGGCAAAACACAAAGCATTAAAAGTTCAAAAAAAAATACAAACACCTTTTGATGTTGATGAAATACAGGAAGTAATTGCGCTTTTAAGTGAACCTGATAATTTTGAATCGGTAAGAAATAAATTAATTGTAGAATTGCTCTACTCCACAGGAATGAGGCGAATTGAAATGATTAATATTAAAGAAAAAGACATCGATTTTAGCAAACAAGCCATAAAAGTACTAGGTAAAAGAAATAAAGAACGCTATGTAATGCTGCTTTCAACAGTACTAAAAACGTTAAAGGAGTATTTAATTTTAAAGAAAACATACGAGGTAGCAGGGGAAGAAGCACTTTTGATAACTGAAAGAGGTGCTAAAATTTACGAAAAACTTGTGTACCGAATAATAAATGTGTACTTTAGTAAAGTGTCTACGAAAGCAAAAAAAAGCCCACATATATTAAGGCATGCTTTTGCTACACACCTATTAAACAACGGTGCGTCGTTAAATTCGGTTAAAGAATTACTAGGACATTCAAGTTTAGCCTCGACCCAAGTGTATACGCATAGCAGCTTGGAGCAAATAAAAAAAGTGTATAATAAGGCTCATCCTAGAGAGTCAAAATAAAGATTGGAAAATTATGAAAGTATTCACACAGTCAGTAAACTTTACAGCAGATAAAAGTTTAATCGATTATATTGAAAAGAAAATTGAAGGTTTAGAAAAGTTCCATGATAAAATAGTTGATGCAGAAGTATATTTAAAAGTACAAAAAGCTAGCGAGAAGGAAAATAAAATCACGGAGATAAAAATAAACATACCAGGTGATGAATTTATGGTTAAAAAACAAACCAAAACCTTTGAAGAGGGCGTAAACATTGCTATTGACTCTTTAAAAAGAAGCTTAAAAAAGTCAAAAGAGAAGCAAAGAAGCACCTTGGTTGAATAAAAAAATAAAAGTTTTTTAAAAAAAACTTCAAAAAAGTTTTAAAATATAGAAAATACTTTATACATTTGCAATCCGTTAGAAATAGCGGATTGTTTTTATTGACAATTAAAAGCCGATGTAGCTCAGCTGGCTAGAGCAGCTGATTTGTAATCAGCAGGTCGTGGGTTCGAGTCCCTCCATTGGCTCAATAAAACAAAAGTTCATTATTTATTAAGTACCAAAAAAAAATAGGGGAGATACCAAAGCGGCCAACTGGGACGGACTGTAACTCCGTTGTCTTACGACTTCGCAGGTTCGAATCCTGCTCTCCCCACTTTTTTAAAACTGATTAGTCAATAGTTAAGCTTCAACTTTTGATTATTGATGAAAGGTTTTAAAAATACGCGAAAGTAGCTCAGTTGGTAGAGCGTCAGCCTTCCAAGCTGAATGTCGCCAGTTCGAACCTGGTCTTTCGCTCTAAAACTACGCCGGTGTAGCTCAGTTGGTAGAGCGCATCCTTGGTAGGGATGAGGTCATCGGTTCAAATCCGATCATTGGCTCTTTTTTAGAGTTTTTTTGAAAAAAGATTTAAAGTAACACTAAATATTTAACTAAAGAATTAAAATTAATATCATGGCAAAAGAAACTTACGATCGTTCGAAGCCCCACTTAAACGTTGGAACTATTGGTCACGTAGATCACGGTAAAACTACATTAACTGCTGCTATCACAAAAGTATTAGCTGATGCAGGATTCTCTGAAGCTAGAGATTTTGATCAAATCGATAATGCACCAGAAGAAAAAGAGAGAGGTATTACAATTAACTCTTCTCACGTTGAATATGCAACTCAAAACCGTCACTACGCGCACGTAGACTGTCCAGGTCACGCGGATTACGTAAAGAACATGGTAACAGGTGCTGCTCAAATGGATGGAGCTATTTTAGTAGTAGCTGCAACTGATGGTCCTATGCCACAAACACGTGAGCACATCTTATTAGGTCGTCAAGTAGGTATTCCTCGTATGGTTGTTTTCTTGAATAAAGTTGACATGGTTGATGATGAGGAGTTACTTGAGTTAGTAGAAATGGAAGTAAGAGAATTATTATCTTTCTATGAATATGATGGAGATAATGGTCCTGTAGTTTCAGGTTCAGCTTTAGGAGCTTTAAATGGTGAAGAAAAATGGGTTAACACTGTTTTAGAATTAATGGCTGCTGTTGATGCTTGGATTGAAGAGCCTTTAAGAGAAACTGAAAAGGATTTCTTAATGCCGATTGAAGATGTATTTTCTATTACTGGTCGTGGTACTGTTGCAACTGGTCGTATTGAAACAGGGATCATCAATTCTGGTGATGCTGTAGATATTATCGGTATGGGTACTGAGAAGTTAGCTTCTACAGTTACTGGTATTGAAATGTTCCGTCAAATCTTAGATAGAGGTGAGGCTGGAGATAATGCAGGTATCTTATTAAGAGGTATTGCTAAAGAAGATATTAAAAGAGGAATGGTAATCTGTAAGCCAGGTTCTGTAACTCCACACGCTAAGTTTAAGGCTGAGGTGTATGTATTGAAAAAAGAAGAAGGTGGACGTCACACTCCATTCCATAATAACTATCGCCCTCAGTTTTACGTACGTACTACTGATGTAACAGGAAATATTTTCTTACCTGAAGGTGTAGAAATGGTTATGCCTGGTGATAACTTAACTATTACAGTTGAATTAATCCAACCAATTGCATTAAACTTAGGTTTACAGTTTGCTATCCGTGAAGGTGGTAGAACAGTAGGTGCAGGTCAGGTTACTGAAATTTTAGACTAATTTATTAGTTTATATTATAAAAAAGGAGTCTCTTAAATGAGAGACTCCTTTTAAAATAAAATACGGACGTAGTTCAGCGGTAGAGCACTGGTCTCCAAAACCAGCTGTCGGGAGTTCGAATCTCTCCGTCCGTGCATAATTAAAGCGAGTTATAATGATAAATTGTAACTCGCTAAAAGGATAACAAAATGAATAACTTTATACAATACATCAAAGGTTCTTTTGAAGAATTAAATACAAATATGACATGGGCTTCTCGTGAAGAAGCACAAAAGTCTACTGTAATTGTTGCGGCGTTTACAATCGTTTTTGCTTTAGTCGTAGCAGGAGTAGATAAAGTTTTTCAAACAGGATTAGATAATTTCTTTAAAATGTTTTAATGATGGCTGACTCAGTAATGAAGTGGTATGTGGTAAGAGCTGTTGGTGGTCAAGAGAATAAGGTTAAAACTTATATTGAGACAGAGATCGCTCGTTTTGGTTTGTCTGATTTTGTAAGTAAAGTTATCGTTCCTACAGAAAAAGTTATTCAAGTAAGAAACGGAAAGAAAGTTAACAGAGAAAGAGTTTATTTTCCTGGATATGTAATGGTAGAGGCTAATTTAGCCGGAGAGGTACCTCACGTGATAAAATCAGTAACAGGCGTTATTGGTTTTTTAGGTGAAACAAAAGGTGGTGAACCGGTACCGATGCGTAAATCAGAGGTAAACAGAATGTTAGGGAAAGTTGATGAACTTTCTGTAAAAGATGAAAATATTGCAATTCCTTTTAATACTGGTGAAACAGTGAAGGTAATTGATGGTCCTTTTAATGGTTTTGACGGTATTGTTGAGAAAGTTAATGAGGAAAAGCGTAAGTTAGAAGTAATGGTTAAAATTTTCGGAAGAAAAACTCCATTAGAATTAAACTATATGCAAGTAGAAAAAATATAATCGTTACACCTATATTTAGATGTGTTTAAAGCTTCCATTTTAAGCATATCGTTTTTAAATCTTAAACAATGGCAAAAGAAATAAGTAAATTAGTTAAACTACAAGTTAGGGGAGGTGCTGCGAATCCGTCGCCACCAGTTGGACCCGCTTTAGGTGCTGCCGGTGTTAATATCATGGAGTTCTGTAAGCAATTTAATGCTCGTACGCAGGACAAGCAAGGTAAAGTTTTACCTGTTGTGATTACTGTTTATAAAGACAAATCTTTCGAGTTTGTTGTAAAAACACCACCAGCTGCAGTACAATTGTTAGAAGCGGCCAAAATTAAGAAAGGTTCGGGAGAACCAAACAGAAAAAAAGTAGCAAGTGTTTCTTGGGATCAAATTCAAGTAATTGCAGAAGACAAAATGGTAGATATGAATGCCTTTAAAGTCGAGTCAGCAATGAAAATGATAGCCGGAACCGCTCGTTCTATGGGATTAACAGTAACAGGTAATGCACCTGCTTAAACTTTAAAAGATATTTAGAAATGGCAATTACTAGAAAGCAAAAAGAAGCTCGTTCTAAGGTAGATAGCTCTAAAGTTTACAGCTTAAACGATGCAGCAACCTTAGTTAAAGAAATTACAACTGTAAAATTTGACGCGTCTGTTGATTTAGCAGTGCGCTTAGGAGTTGATCCTCGTAAAGCAAATCAAATGGTACGTGGTGTTGTAACATTACCTCACGGAACAGGAAAAGACGTGAAAGTATTAGCATTAGTTACTCCAGATAAAGAAGCAGAAGCTGTTGCAGCTGGTGCAGATTATGTTGGATTAGACGAATACCTTCAGAAAATTAAAGGAGGTTGGACTGATGTTGATGTGATTATAACTATGCCTAGTGTTATGGGTAAGTTAGGTCCTTTAGGTCGTGTTTTAGGACCAAGAGGTTTAATGCCTAACCCAAAAACAGGTACAGTAACTATGAACGTTGCAAAAGCAGTACAAGAAGTTAAAGCTGGTAAAATTGACTTTAAAGTTGATAAAACTGGTATTGTACATGCTGCAATCGGAAAAGTATCTTTTGATGCTCAGAAGATTCAGGAAAATGCAAATGAGTTATTACAAACGTTAGTTAAATTAAAGCCAACAGCGGCTAAAGGAGATTATATAAAGAGTATATTTATGTCTTCAACTATGAGTCCTAGTATTGCTGTAGATGAAAAATCTATATCATTATAGGCACTTAAACTTTTAATTATGACAAGAGAAGACAAATTACAAGTAATACAAGATTTAACAGCAAGATTAGCAGATACAAGTACCATCTATTTAGCAGATATTTCTGGATTAGATGCAGTTACTACTTCAAATCTAAGAAGAGCTTGTTTTAAAGCAAACGTAGAGTTAGCTGTTATTAAAAACACATTGCTTGCAAAAGCAATGGAAGCTTCTGATAAAGACTTCGGAGACTTACCAGCTGTTTTAAAAGGAAATACTTCAATGATGATCTCGGAGGTGTCTAACGCCCCTGCTAAAGTTATCAAAGAGTTCAGAAAAAAATCAGAGAAGCCTTTATTAAAAGGTGCTTTTGTTGAAGAATCTGTTTATGTTGGAGATGACCAATTAGACGCATTAGTTAACATTAAGTCTAGAGAAGAGCTTATTGGAGATATTATCTCATTATTACAATCGCCTGCTAAGAATGTTGTTTCAGCATTACAATCAGGAGGTAACAAGTTATCTGGTATCTTAAAGACATTATCAGATAAATAAGTACGCGCACAAATAAACTAAATAATAAAATTTCAAAACACAATTAAAATGGCAGAATTAAAAGATTTCGCAGAGCAATTAGTTAACTTAACAGTAAAAGAAGTTAATGAATTAGCTGATATTTTAAAAGATGAGTATGGTATTGAGCCAGCAGCAGCAGCAGTAGCAGTAGCAGGTCCAGCAGCAGGAGGAGATGCAGCAGATGAGCAAACTGAATTTGATGTTATCTTAAAAGCAGCAGGTGGTTCTAAATTAGCTGTAGTAAAGTTAGTTAAAGAATTAACTGGATTAGGTTTAAAAGAAGCTAAAGCAATCGTTGATAGCGCACCAGCACCAGTAAAAGAAGGAGTATCTAAAGATGAGGCTGAAGGTCTTTTAAAATCTTTAGAAGAAGCAGGAGCTGAAGCAGAGATTAAGTAATCTATATTCCTGGTTTTAACTAGGTAAAACAATTAAGGTTTAGGTACTAGAAACATCCGTTTCTGGTCCTAAACCATTTTGTGTATATATTCGTTCTTTATTTTATTACATCTGTAACACTATAATAGTACGACTGTAAAGAGCTAACGCTGAGTTAGCAAAGCAATTAAAATTGCATTATTGAAACGAGATAGTTTCAAAAAATAATATTTTTAATTTAAAAATAGCATCTCTTTTGGCAACGATAAACACTACTGAAAGAATTAACTTCGCATCATCGCAATTAGGTACCGATTATCCAGACTTTTTGGATATTCAGGTGAAATCTTTCCAAGATTTTTTCCAATTGCAAACCAAAGCTGATGAGCGAGGTGAAGAAGGTTTGTACAAAACCTTCATGGATAACTTTCCGATTACAGATACCCGTAATCAATTTGTATTAGAATTTTTAGACTACTTTGTAGATCCACCAAGATATAGTATACAAGAATGTATTGAAAGAGGTTTAACACATAGTGTTCCTTTAAAAGCAAGATTAAAGCTTTACTGTACAGATCCTGAACACGAAGATTTTGAAACTATTGTTCAAGATGTGTATTTAGGTACTATTCCTTATATGACAAATTCTGGAACCTTCATTATTAATGGAGCGGAACGAGTTGTTGTATCTCAATTACACCGTTCACCAGGGGTGTTTTTTGGACAATCTTTTCATGCAAACGGAACTAAGTTGTATTCTGCAAGAGTAATCCCTTTTAAAGGATCTTGGATAGAATTTGCAACTGATATCAATCAAGTAATGTATGCTTATATTGATAGAAAGAAAAAACTACCAGTAACTACGTTATTCAGAGCCATTGGTTTTGAAAGAGATAAAGATATATTAGAAATTTTTGATTTAGCAGAGGAAATTAAGGTTTCTAAAGCAGGATTAAAAAAAGTATTAGGGCGTAAATTAGCTGCTAGAGTTTTAAAAACTTGGCATGAAGATTTCGTTGATGAAGATACCGGTGAAGTGGTGTCTATTGAACGTAACGAAATTGTTTTCGACCGTGATACCATCATAGAGAAAGAACATATTGATGAAATAATTGACGCAGGTGCTAAAACTATCTTATTACATAAGGTAGATAATGACATGGCCGATTATGCCATCATTCACAATACACTGCAGAAAGATCCTACGAATTCTGAAAAAGAAGCAGTAGAACACGTCTACAGACAATTACGTAATGCTGAGCCGCCAGATGAGGAAACAGCAAGAGGAATTATTGAAAAATTATTCTTCTCTGAGCAACGTTATAGTTTAGGTGAAGTTGGTCGTTTTAGAATGAACACCAAGTTACAGTTAAATGAGCCGATTGATCAGAAGGTATTAACTAAGAATGACATTATTACCATTATCAAATACTTAATTGAGTTAATTAACTCAAAAGCAGAAGTAGATGATATTGACCATTTATCTAACCGTCGTGTAAGAACTGTTGGTGAACAATTAGCAGGTCAGTTTGGTGTAGGTTTAGCTCGTATGGCTCGTACTATTCGTGAAAGAATGAATGTACGTGATAACGAGGTATTTACTCCTATTGATTTAATTAATGCGAAGACCTTATCTTCAGTAATTAATTCGTTTTTTGGAACCAACCAGTTATCTCAATTTATGGATCAAACCAATCCATTAGCTGAGATTACGCACAAACGTCGTTTATCAGCACTAGGACCTGGAGGTTTATCTAGAGAAAGAGCAGGATTCGAGGTTCGTGATGTTCACTATACACACTACGGACGTTTATGTCCAATTGAAACTCCTGAGGGACCGAATATTGGATTAATTTCATCTTTAGCAGTATTTGCAAAGGTTAACAGTTTAGGTTTTATCGAAACACCTTATAAAAAGGTTATCGAAGGAAATGTAGATGTACACCAAGAGCATATATATTTAAGTGCTGAGGAAGAAGAAGGAATGAAGTTTGCACAGTCTAATTTAGAGGTAAGTGCAGCTGGAGATTTTGTTGGAGATAAATTAATTTCACGTGAAGGGGGAGATTTCCCTGTAGTAACACCTACTGAAATTGATTATATGGATGTTGCCCCTAACCAGATAGCATCTATATCAGCATCATTAATTCCTTTCTTAGAGCATGATGATGCCAATAGAGCCTTAATGGGATCGAACATGATGCGTCAAGCAGTTCCATTATTGCGTCCAGAATCACCAATTGTAGGTACAGGATTAGAGCGTAGAGTTGCAAAAGATTCTCGTATTTTAATCAATGCTGAAGGTCCTGGAGTTATTGAGTATGTTGATGCTAATAAAATTAGAATTAAGTATGACAGATCAGATGAAGAGCGTTTAGTTAGCTTTGATTCAGATGATATTTCATATAACTTAATTAAGTTTAGAAAAACGAATCAAGGTACGAACATTAACTTAAAACCAATTGTAAAAGTTGGAGATAGAGTTGAAGAAGGTCAAGTACTTTGTGAAGGATACGCAACACAAAAAGGAGAATTAGCTTTAGGTAGAAATATGAAAGTAGCCTTTATGCCTTGGAAAGGGTATAACTTTGAGGATGCGATTGTAATTTCAGAAAAAGTTGTTCGTGAAGATATTTTCACTTCTATTCATATTGACGAATATTCATTAGATGTTCGTGATACGAAATTAGGAGCTGAAGAATTAACAAACGATATTCCTAACGTTTCAGAAGAGGCTACTAAAGACTTAGATGAAAATGGAATGATTCGTATTGGTGCAGAGGTTAACCCAGGAGATATCTTAATTGGTAAAATTACTCCAAAAGGTGAATCTGACCCAACTCCTGAAGAAAAATTATTAAGAGCTATCTTTGGTGATAAAGCAGGTGATGTAAAAGATGCATCACTAAAAGCTTCTCCATCATTAAGAGGGGTAGTAATTAATAAAAAATTATTCCAACGTGCTGTAAAAGATAAAACAAAACGTGCAAGAGATAAAGAAGCTATTGCTGTTTTAGAAGCATCTTATGTACACAAGTTTGAAGATTTAAAAGATTTATTAATTGAAAAATTATTTAATCTTATTACAGGAAAAACTTCTCAAGGAGTATTTAATGATTTAGGAGAGGAAGTGTTACCAAAAGGTAAAAAATTCACTCAAAAAATGTTAAATTCTGTAGGTGATTTTACGCACTTACACGGAACTTGGACTACCGATAAAGACTTGAATAGATTAGTTGTTGAATTAGTTCACAATTATAAAATTAAAGTTAACGATTTACAAGGTTCTTTACGTCGTGAGAAATTTACAATTTCTGTAGGTGATGAATTACCAGCAGGAATCTTAAAACTTGCAAAAATTTATGTTGCTAAAAAACGTAAATTAAAAGTAGGAGATAAGATGGCAGGACGTCACGGAAATAAAGGTATTGTTGCTCGTATTGTTAGAGCTGAAGATATGCCTTTCTTAGCAGATGGAACACCTGTTGATATTGTATTAAATCCATTAGGGGTACCATCGCGTATGAATATTGGTCAGATTTATGAAACTGTTCTTGGATGGGCAGGTCAAAAATTAGATCAAAAATATGCAACACCAATTTTTGATGGAGCAAACATTGACCAAATTAACACCTTAACAGATCAAGCAGGAATTCCACGTTACGGACATACCTATTTATATGATGGAGGTACAGGAAAACGTTTCGATCAGCCAGCAACGGTAGGGATCATTTATATGATTAAGTTAGGTCACATGATTGAAGATAAAATGCATGCGCGTTCTATCGGACCTTACTCTTTAATTACACAACAACCACTTGGAGGTAAAGCTCAATTTGGAGGGCAGCGTTTTGGAGAGATGGAAGTTTGGGCATTAGAAGCATATGGTGCATCAAGTATATTAAGAGAAATCTTAACCGTTAAATCTGATGATGTATTAGGTAGAGCCAAAACTTACGAAGCAATCGTAAAAGGTGAAACTATGCCAGAACCAGGTTTACCAGAATCATTTAATGTATTAATGCACGAACTGAAAGGTTTAGGATTAGATGTTAAATTAGAGGAATAACAAACAGTGAAATATCATTCGATAATCGTCAGTTTTGATGAATTATCGAATGATAAATCATTTTAAATATACGCCTTAATTAGAGGCAATTTTTAATTCGAATCCATTACTTATTATGGCAAGAAAGAACGAAAAATACACTGTTAAAAAGTTTAACAAAATTTCAATTGGTTTAGCATCTCCGGAGTCTATTTTAGAGGCATCTAGAGGTGAGGTTTTAAAACCAGAAACTATAAATTACCGTACACATAAACCAGAAAGAGATGGGTTGTTTTGTGAGCGTATATTCGGTCCTATAAAGGACTATGAGTGTGCCTGTGGTAAATACAAAAGAATCCGTTATAAAGGAATCATTTGTGACCGATGTGGGGTTGAAGTTACCGAGAAAAAGGTACGTAGAGATAGAGTAGGTCACATTAATTTAGTTGTACCAGTAGCACATATTTGGTATTTTAGATCATTGCCTAACAAAATGGGATACCTTTTAGGGTTGCCATCTAAAAAGTTAGACATGATTATTTACTACGAACGTTACGTAGTAATTCAAGCAGGTGATGCTAAAACTGCTGAAGGAGAGTCATTGAATAAAATGGACTTCTTAACAGAAGAAGAGTATTTAGATATCTTAGATACACTTCCACAAGAAAACATGTATTTAGATGATACAGATCCTACTAAGTTTATCGCTAAAATGGGAGCTGAATGTTTAATCGATTTATTAGAAAGAATTGATTTAGACTCTTTATCATTTGAATTACGTCATAAAGCAAATACTGAAACTTCTAAGCAACGTAAAAACGAAGCATTAAAGCGTTTAAATGTTGTTGAAGCTTTTAGAGATTCTCAGAAAAATAGAGAGAACAATCCTGAGTGGATGATTATGAAGGCTGTACCAGTTATACCGCCAGAATTACGTCCTTTAGTGCCATTAGATGGAGGTCGTTTTGCTACTTCAGATTTAAACGATTTATACCGTCGTGTAATTATCCGTAATAATCGTTTAAAACGATTAATGGAAATTAAAGCACCTGAGGTTATTTTACGTAATGAAAAACGTATGTTACAAGAATCAGTAGATTCTTTATTTGATAACACACGTAAATCATCAGCAGTAAAAACAGAATCTAACAGACCGTTAAAATCGTTATCTGATAGTTTGAAAGGGAAGCAAGGTCGTTTCCGTCAAAACTTACTAGGTAAGCGTGTTGATTATTCTGCACGTTCGGTAATTGTTGTTGGACCAGAATTAAGATTATTTGAATGTGGATTGCCAAAAGATATGGCAGCAGAATTATACAAACCTTTCGTTATTCGTAAGTTAATAGAAAGAGGAATTGTAAAAACTGTAAAATCTGCAAAGAAAATTATAGATAGAAAAGAGCCAGTTGTTTGGGATATCTTAGAAAATGTAATTAAAGGACATCCAGTTTTATTAAACCGTGCACCTACATTACACCGTTTAGGTATTCAATCTTTTCAACCAAAATTAATTGAAGGAAAAGCGATTCGTTTACATCCATTAGCATGTTCGGCATTTAATGCCGATTTTGATGGAGATCAAATGGCTGTTCACTTACCATTAGGGCCTGAAGCTATTTTAGAAGCTCAGATTTTAATGTTAGGTTCTCACAATATTTTAAACCCTGCAAATGGAGCACCAGTAACGGTACCATCTCAGGATATGGTATTGGGTCTTTATTATATGACTAAAGAAAGAAAATCTACACCTGAAGTGCTTATTAAAGGTGAAGGATTAACTTTTTATTCTCCAGAAGAGGTTATTATCGCCTTAAATGAAGAAAGAGTAGACTTAAACGCAGGTATAAAAGTTCGTACAGCAGATGTTGTAGATGGCGAACATATAACTAGAATTGTAGCAACTACGGTTGGTAGAGTTTTATTTAATGAAAAAGTACCAAAAGAAGCTGGATATATTAATGAGGTTTTAACTAAAAAATCATTAAGAGGTATTATTGGTGATATTTTAAAAGTAACTAATATTCCTGCTGTTGGAGATTTCTTAGATGAAATTAAAAATATGGGGTATAAATACGCCTTTGAAGGTGGTTTATCTTTCTCATTAGGAGATATTATTATTCCTGAAGAAAAGGAAGGGATGATTGCTGAAGCTAATAAAGAGGTGGACGTAATTGTATCTAACTATAACATGGGAATGTTAACTAACAAAGAACGTTATAATCAGGTAATTGATATTTGGGGGTCTGCAAATAACAGATTAACAGAATTATCTATGAAGCGTTTACGAGAAGATCAGCAAGGGTTTAACTCGGTATTTATGATGCTTGATTCTGGTGCAAGGGGTTCTAAAGAACAAATTCGTCAGTTAACAGGTATGCGTGGATTAATGGCAAAACCTAAAAAATCAACCGCTGGAGGTGGAGAAATTATTGAAAATCCAATTCTTTCTAACTTTAAGGAAGGATTATCAATTTTAGAATACTTTATCTCTACTCACGGTGCTCGTAAAGGTTTAGCGGATACGGCTCTTAAAACAGCCGATGCTGGTTACTTAACTCGTCGTTTAGTAGATGTATCACAAGATGTAATTGTAAACGAAGTTGATTGTGGAACTTTAAGAGGGTTAGAAGTTGCCCCTTTAAAGAAAAATGATGAAATCGTTGAATCATTATCTGATAGAATTACAGGGCGTACATCTTTAAATGATGTATATGCACCAAATTCTGATGATATTATCGTTGCTTCTGGTGAATTAATTACATCAAAATTAGCAAATACAATTCAAGCAAGCGGTATTGATAAAGTAGAAGTTCGTTCGGCATTAACATGTGAATCTGAAAGAGGAATTTGTGAAAAATGTTACGGACAATCATTATCAACAGGTAAAAAAGTTCAAAGAGGTGAAGCAGTTGGTGTAATTGCAGCACAATCTATTGGAGAGCCTGGTACACAGTTAACATTACGTACTTTCCACGTTGGAGGGGTAGCAGGAAACATTTCTGAAGAGAATAAGTTGATTGCAAAATATGAAGGTAATGTTAAAATTGAAGATTTACGTACTGTAAATGGTAAAGATAAAGACGGAAATGAAATAGAAATAGTTATTTCACGTACTGCCGAAATCAAAATCATTGACAAAAAGACAGAAATCGTATTAAGTACAAACATTATTCCTTATGGTTCAATTATCTTTAATAAAGATATGAAAACCATTAAAAAAGGAGATGCTGTATGTCAGTGGGATCCATTTAACGGGGTTATCGTATCTGAATTTGGAGGACGTGTGAAGTTTGATAACTTAGAACAAGGTATTAATTATACTGTTGAAGTTGATGAGCAAACTGGTTTCCAAGAGAAAGTTATGATTGACTCTAAAAACAAAAAAATCATTGCTTCATTAATTATTGAAGATGCTGATGGTAATGCGTTACGTTCGTATAGTTTACCAGTAGGTGCTCACTTAATGATTAGCGATGGTGATAAAGTTGAAACAGGTCATACTTTAGTGAAAATTCCACGTAAGTCTGGTAAAGCAGGCGATATTACAGGAGGTTTACCACGTGTAACAGAATTATTTGAAGCACGTAACCCATCTAATCCAGCAGTAATTGCTCAGATTGATGGTGTAGTATCTTTCGGTAAAATTAAGCGAGGAAATCGTGAAATTATTATTGAATCTAAAACAGGAGATATTACTAAGTATTTAGTAAAATTATCAAACCAAATTTTAGTTCAAGAGAACGATTTTATTAAAGCAGGTATGCCTTTATCTGATGGAGCGACAACGCCTATCGATATTTTAAATATTCAAGGACCTTCAGCGGTACAACAATATTTAGTAAACGAAATTCAAGAAGTATATCGTTTACAGGGTGTAAAAATTAATGACAAGCATTTCGAAGTAGTAGTACGTCAAATGATGCGTAAAGTTAGAATTATTGATTCTGGAGATACCTTATTACTAGAAAATCAATTAATTCATAAGAATGACTTTATCAAAGACAATGATGCTATCTACGGAATGAAAGTTGTTGAAGATGCAGGAGATTCTGAAAATTTACAAGCAGGACAGATTGTTTCGGCACGTCAATTAAGAGATGAAAATTCTATTTTACGTAGAGCAGATAAAAATTTAGTAGCCGCTCGTGAAGCGAAACCAGCAACAGCTGAACAAATTTTACAAGGGATTACTAGAGCTTCGTTACAAACGAAATCATTTATATCGGCAGCGTCGTTCCAGGAAACTACTAAAGTATTAAACGAAGCCGCAGTAAACGGTAAAATTGATACCTTAGAAGGATTAAAAGAAAATGTAATTGTAGGTAAACGTATACCAGCAGGTACAGGAATGAGATCTTACGATCGTCAGATTGTAGGGCCTAGAGAAGAAATGGAAGAAAATTTATAATTTTTAATACAAAGGCCTCTAAATTTTTTAGAGGCCTTTTTTTATTATTAATATTATGGAAAACAATAAAGAACCACAATTAAATATTGAATTAGATCAAGATATTGCTGAAGGAACCTATAGTAATTTAGCGATAATCAATCATTCAGTATCAGAATTTATCGTTGATTTTATCAATATTATGCCAGGTATTCCAAAGCCAAAGGTAAAATCAAGAATTATTTTAACACCACAACATGCTAAAAGACTTGCAAAAGCTTTGGTTGAAAATGTTCAAAAATTTGAACAAACAAATGGTGAAATTAAAGACTATGAGCAGGTACCAATTCCAATGAATTTTGGAGGGACAACAGGGGAAGCTTAAAAACAAAAAAAAACGTCTATAATTAGACGTTTTTTTATTTTTAAGTAAAAAATGTTTTAAAATCCTGTTGAAATATCTTTTAAGGCTTGTTTATCAAGAATAAAAACTTCTTTTCCTTTTAAATCAATTAGTTTTTTCTTTTTAAATTCAGAAAGTAATCGAATTGCCGATTCGGTGGCTGTACCAATAATATTGGCAATATCTTCTCTAGATAATTGAATATCTAAAGCCCCATTTTCATTTTTAGTAAATTTACGATTAAGGTTTAATAAGGTAGAAGCTAAGCGCTGTTTAACGGTTTTTTGAGCCATATCAACAATAAAATCATCCGCAGTTTTAAGGGAAGATGCCATTGTTTTAAGAATATCCATGGTAAATTTTTGGTTTTCTTCTAAATCTCTAACAATTTCTTCTTTAGGGATAAAACAAATCTCCATATCATTTATAGCAATTGCTTTTAAATTAGAGGCTTCATCATTAATTAAACTTCGCTCGCCTAGTAAATCACCTTTTCTTACCAAATTTACAATTTGATCTCTACCATTATCACTCATTTTTGAGACTTTACAAATACCTTTTTTAACACAGAAAATACCATTAATATGCTCACCTTCTTCAAACAAAACAGTTCCTTTTTTTATGGTTTTAGATGTTTTACACCCCGCAACCCGAATCAATTCATCTTTTGTGAGTGATTTTAAAGAATTAAGTTGACGAATAGCACATTGTTCACACTTGCTCATAGTAATTTTTAGTTAGGCTAGTTCAAAGATAACAAAAAGCTGATATATATCATGTTTTAATTACGCTTCTTATAAGACCTTTGCACTAGGCAAAAGAGTAAATATGGAAAACACAAAATGTTTTCATTGTGGTAACGAATGTGATACCAAAACCATTACTATAAAAGAGAAATCTTTTTGTTGTAATGGTTGTAAGACGGTTTTTGAAATTTTTTCAGAAAATGATTTAACCTGTTACTATGATTTTCAAAACAATCCTGGAGCAATTCCAGAAGAAATTCAAGGAAAATACGACTTTCTAGACAACGCATCTATTACCGATAAACTACTAGAGTTTAACGACGGTAATTTGCATGTTGTTAACTTATATATACCCCATATACATTGTAGTTCGTGTATTTGGGTGTTAGAAAACGTGCATAAATTGCAACGAAACATTAGTTCGGCGCAAGTTGATTTCCCTAAGAAAACAGTTCGAATTACGTATAACTCAGAAATTATTTCGTTAAAAGAAATTGTGTTATTATTGAGTTCTATCGGGTATGAACCGTATATCAGTTTAGAAGATTACGAAGTAGGCAAAAAGAAAGTTGACCGAAGCTTAATTTATAAATTAGGAATTGCAGGTTTTTCTTTCGGAAATGTCATGTTTTTATCGTTTCCAGAATATTTTGAAGTGACTGGTTTTTGGTTGGAACAATACAAAGAGATATTCCGTTGGTTGATGTTTTTCTTCTCATTACCTGTAGTTTTTTATGCGGGGCAAGATTATTTTATATCGGCATATAAAGGTTTACGTGCTAAAATTTTAAATATTGATGTTCCTATTGCTTTAGGAATTGCTGTTTTATTTATCCGAAGTTCTGTTGAAATTATTTTTGATATCGGAACTGGTTTTTTTGATAGTTTAACAGGCTTGGTTTTCTTCTTGTTATTAGGGAAGTTTTTTCAACAGAAAACCTATAATTTCTTGTCTTTTGAACGTGATTATAAATCGTATTTTCCAATTGCGGTAACTCGAATTTCATCCGAAGGAAAAGAAGAAAATGTACAAATTTATGATGTTGAAAAAGGCGACAGATTATTAATCAGAAATCAAGAATTAATTCCTGTTGATGGAATTTTAATCAACGGAAATGCAAAAATCGATTACAGTTTTGTTACAGGTGAAGCAGTTCCTGTAATTAAAAAATCGGGTGATAAATTATTTGCAGGTGGAAAGCAATTATCGGGAGTTGTAGAAATGGAAGTTTTAAGCTCGGTTTCGCAAAGTTATTTAACCCAATTGTGGAGTAATGATGTGTTTAAGAAAGATAAAAACTCCTCATTTAAAACATTGACAGATCGTATAAGTCAGAATTTTACAGTTACCGTTTTAATAATTGCTTTTATTTCCACTGCATTTTGGCTGTATTTTGATTCAAGCAAAGCTTTAAATGTATTTACTGCTGTCTTAATTATTGCATGTCCGTGTGCAATCGCTTTAGCAGCTCCGTTTACTTTAGGGAATATGCTTCGTATTTTAGGAAAGAAGAAATTCTACTTAAAAAATGCTACGGTTGTAGAGCAGTTAGCAGCAATTGATACTGTTATTTTTGATAAAACAGGAACACTTACAACAAGTAAAGAAAATCAAATTGAGTATAAAGGAAGTGAAGTGTCATCCGAAGAAAAAGTACTTTTAAAAAGTGTTTTACGAGCGTCAAATCATCCGTTAAGTAGAATGTTATACGGTTTTTTATCGGCAGAAATGTTGCCTGTTGATAGTTTTAAAGAGTACACAGGAAAAGGAATTGAAGCTAGATGTAATGGGGTAGATGTAAAAATAGGTTCGTCATCTTTTGTGAATAATACCAAAGAAAAACTCAATTTAGATACTTCTGTACATATTGGTTTTGATGGAATTTATAAAGGAAAGTATGTGTTTAAAAATGCGTACAGAAATGGCGTAAAAGACTTGTTTTCGGAATTAAATACAAATTATAATTTAGCAGTTGTTTCTGGTGATAATGAAGGCGAAAAGAAATTTTTAGAAGATTTATTACCTAAAAACACCTCATTTTTATTCAATCAAAAGCCAGAAGATAAATTAAATTACGTTGAAAATTTACAAAATAAAGGAGAAAGCGTAATTATGATTGGTGATGGCTTAAATGATGCAGGGGCATTGGCACAAAGTAATGTTGGAATTTCATTATCAGAAAATATTAACGTGTTTTCTCCTGCTTGTGATGCTATTTTAGATGCTTCAAAATTTAATGAAATTGGCAATTATATAAAGGTATCAAAAAAGGCAATTAAAATAATAAAGTATAGTTTTATATTGTCGTTATGTTATAATTTAATTGGGTTGTATTTTGCTACAACAGGACAATTAAAGCCTGTGATTGCCGCAATTTTAATGCCTTTAAGTTCTATTAGTATTGTTTTATTTACAACGATTGCAACAAATTTATTAGGAAAAAAAATAAAATAATTTAAAAGATAATACTTATGAAAGTAGCCTCATTTTTAGAAGATATTAAGTTTAATGAAAACAAACCTGCCGTATCATTATTATTGGATACGGGTTTTTCAAAAGAAATTCGCATTGTTTTTAAAAAAGGACAAGTAATGGAAGCGCATCAAGCACCTTTTGCAATAATTGTTCAGGTGATAAAAGGTTGTATTGATTTTGGCGTTGAGGGAGCGATAAAGCAATTAAATGCTGGGGATATAATTTCATTAAAACCACAAGTAGTACATGATTTAACAGCAGTAGAAGAAAGTGTTGTACGTTTGTCATTATCAAAAACAGATACTTTAAAAAGAGTTGAAAACGTATAAAAGAGATAAAATTGATGCAATTAAATACCTATATAGACCACACTTTACTAAAAGCAACCGCTACAGATAACGATATTATACAACTGTGTGAACAAGCCATTAAATACGGTTTTTATGCCGTTTGTGTAAACGGCTGTTATGTGAAATTAGCAAAAGAAATCTTAGTGGATTCTGATGTAAAAATAGCCGCTGTTATTGGGTTTCCTTTAGGGGCAATGACTACCGAAGCTAAAATTTTTGAGGCGGTTAATTGTATTGAAAATGGTGCGTCAGAAATTGATATGGTTATTAATGTTGGTAAATTGTTGGCTAGCGATTATGATTATGTTGAAAATGAAATAAGGTTGATAAAAAAAGCCATCGGAAATAATGTTTTAAAAGTAATTTTTGAGAATTGTTATTTATCCGAAGAAAAACTGAAAACAGTTTGTTTGCTCGCGGTAAATTCAGGTGCTAATTTTATAAAAACATCGACAGGTTTTGGTACAGGTGGCGCTACTTTTAAACAGGTTGAATTGATGAAGTTTACGGTTAAAAATAGCGTGCAAATAAAAGCGGCTGGCGGTATTAAAGATATCGAAACAGCAGCGAAATATATTAAACTAGGTGCAACTCGCTTAGGAACATCAGCAGGAGTTTCTTTGGTTACTAAAGGGGTTTCTGAAAATGATAATTATTAAAAAAAGGTTGTTTAGCTAAAGCGTATCAATTTATTATTAATCCGCTAAGTTTTTAGGCTAATTAACTTGATATTCTAAAAAAATATACATGAATTCACTGATACAAAAATACAACATTCCAGGACCAAGATATACGAGTTATCCGACGGTTCCTTATTGGGAAAATGAAACTTTTTCTAAAGATAAATGGATTGAAACCTTTAAAAAATCGTTTATAGAAAGCAATTTATCCGAAGGAATTAGTGTGTATATTCATTTGCCTTTTTGTGAGAGTATTTGTACTTTTTGTGCCTGTCATAAACATATTACAAAAAGACATGAAGTAGAAGAAGATTATATTGATACCGTTTTAAAAGAATGGAATTTATATACCAATTTAGTCGATGAAACGCCAATTATCAAGGAAATTCATTTGGGTGGCGGAACACCTACTTTTTTTTCAAAAGAAAATTTAAAAAAGTTAATTGATGGTTTATTTATCAATGCTAAAAAACATCCGAAGCACGAATTTAGTTTTGAAGGACATCCAAATAATACCACAAAAGAACAATTACAAACTTTATTTGATGTCGGTTTTACACGAGTAAGTTACGGTGTGCAAGATTATAATTTAAAGGTTCAAGAAGCAATACACAGAGTACAACCTTTTGAAAATGTTGAAAAAGCAACTCGATGGGCTAGGGAAATAGGCTATACATCTATCAGTCATGATTTAATTTTCGGATTGCCATTTCAAACCAAAGAAAATGTAATTCATACCATTAATAAAACCAAAGAATTACAACCTGATAGAATTTCGTTTTATAGTTACGCGCATGTTCCGTGGGTAAAAGGTGTTGGACAACGAGGTTTTAAGGAGGAAGATTTACCAAAAAATGAAGAGAAGCGTGAATTATACGAAATAGGAAAGGAGTTATTTGCCGAAATGGGTTACGTTGAAATAGGAATGGATCATTTTGCTTTAAAATCGGATAGTTTATATAAAGCAACTCAGGAAAAAACATTGCATCGTAATTTTATGGGCTATACTGCCAATAAAACGCAGTTAATGATTGGTTTAGGAATGTCGTCAATTTCTGATTCTTGGTACGGATTTGCACAGAATGTAAAAACGGTAAAAGAATATCAAAAAATAGTGAACGAAGGAGAAATTCCTGTTTTTAGAGGACATATTTTATCCGAAGAAGATTTAGTTATCCGAAAGCATATTTTAAATATTATGTGTCATTTTACCACTTCGTGGGATGCGGAAAGTTTAAAGCTTAAAGGTATCGAAATCCTTTTAGAAAAATTACAAGAAATGGTCGCTGATGGTTTGGTTTTTATCGATGGAAATACTCTAACGGTTCCTGAAAAAGCAAGACCTTATGTGCGAAATATCTGTATGGCGTTTGATAAGCGTTTGCATAGTAATAAGCCCGAAACAAAATTATTTTCAATGACAATTTAGGCGTTTTCTGCTTCTAAAAATAAAGGGGTGAAACCAAGGCTTGATAAAACAAGCCTTGGTTAAAAAAAAGGATTTATATAGCTTATTTATTATGACACCCTTCACAATAACCACAATACGTAAACTAACTCCTTTAATTATTTTTTATTAAACGTTCTTTTTTTTAACAAATAAATAACTTTTTTTTTAAATGAATTATTTACTTCGCTATAAGTGTTTTATATCAATTAAACTTCATTTGATAGTTGTCAAATAGTTTACAACAGGTTAAATGAAAAATAATAACACTTATTAATTGTACCTTTGTTTAGTACGGTGTAAATATCGTATTATTTTCCGTTTATGAAAATAATTTACGTATTATTTTACGAAAAATTATGGTAGCAAGTAGAATCAAAATTTTTATAAAACATAAAGGTGTGGCTGTTAGTAGGTTAGAGCGTGTTATTGGTGCTAGCGATGGTACTTTACGAAATGCTTTAAAGAAAGGGACAGAGATTAATTCAAAATGGCTCGGATTAATTTCCGATAATTTCCCTGATTTAAACTTTAATTGGTTAATTACAGGTAAAGGTACTATGCTTTTAACCGATGAGCCTTTGAGTTTAGAAGATGTTGAAAATGAAAAAATACTCGATTATATTTTAGTGCATATAGATGATTTTAGAAAGGAGCCTAAAATAAATGCGATAGCGGGATTGTTTTCTAATTTTGAACAACAAAAAGATCGTCAAAAATTATACGATAAAATTATCAATTATGAATGTTTATTAAAAGAGCTTGCTAAAAACAGCAATAAAGAGTAGTTTTTATACCTTGTTTAATTGCTTTAGTACTGTATCTAATTTATCTAATTGAATGTCTAATTTTGAGGTGAATTTTGGGTATCGCTTTAAAAACACATAAGAAACTTTCCAGAAATGAATAGTAATTCCGTAAGGAATTATGATGGGCGCAATATGTATATGATCGGCTGATAAATGGTACCCTGTATCGGTTGCATTATAGCGCCTGATTGATAAGGCATCGTTTGCCAATACAATTACCACATCGTCTTTTGTTAAGTTTTCAGGAACAGTACTTTCGCCAACTACAACATCACCAGGAAATAAACCTTCTTCATTAGATACCATATATAAATTAGCTACTGTAAATGCTAATAATGCCGCAGTCGCTGTTATTGGCATGCTAAGTACAGGTAAAGAGTCATAGTTTTCAGTAGTTTTAAAATCAGTAATAAATTGATGGCTATTTAAGGAGTTTACAAACGGAATATCAGTAAAACTAGCTTTTACAATTTGATTGATATCTGTAGTAATGCCTTCATTAAACCGCAATAATTGATTAACTGTAATGTTTTTTGTTAGGAGGTCATCAATAGAAATGCTAAAATAATTAGCAATTTTTATAATCGTGTCAATTTTTGGTTCGCTTCGTTCTTCTTCATAAGCCCCTAAAGTACCTCTTTTTAAGTTGAATATATCAGCAAAAGCTTGTTGACTAAGTTTTTTTACACTTCTTATCTTTTTAATGTTTTTACCAAAAAACGACATAGTTTGCTAATTTTATTTGCAGGTTGTTTAAATATAGTTATATTTGACCTGTCAAAAATACTCAAATTAGCGAGTAATATTACAGAATATAGCAATAGTTCTAAAATAATTAGCAATTTTGAAAAAGAAGTATATCGATGAAAAAACAATTTAATAGGATTAAAAATTACTTACTTGAGTTAAATTACAATATTACTCATGAAGATCCGTCGGAAGGAATTTTAATGATTCAGAATGAAAATGAAGGAATTAATAATTTAATAATAGGAATTGCCAGCCCGATTTTAATTATTGAACAATATATTTTTAAAATTACAAATCCTGATGAAACTATTTTTAAACAATTATTACAAAAAAATAGAGACATCGTTCACGGTGCTTTTGTGTTAGATGAAACGGGTACTAAAGTAATTTTTAGAGATACTTTACAAATTGAAAACCTTGACTTAAACGAATTGGAAGGCTCTATAAATTCGTTGAGTTTATTATTAAGTGAGTATTCAGAAAATATTATTCAATTTTCGAAAGCATAATTAAAAATACAAATTAACAGATACTAAAAAAACATATAATGAACATATTTAGAAGATTATTTAACGTAGGGAAAGCAGAAGCAAATTCAGCAATTGATAAAATGGAAAACCCTATCAAAATGACAGAGCAGGGTATTAAAGACATGAAAAATGACTTGACACAAGCATTAGAAGGGCTTGCGAAGGTAAAAGCGATGTTAATTCGTTCTAAAAATGATAAAACACAGTTTGAAATAAAAGCGAAGGATTATCAAAATAAAGCGATGTTAATTTTACAGAAAGCAGGAAAAGGAGAGCTTACTGCCGAAAATGCCGACCGTTTAGCAACCGAAGCATTGGTTAAAAAAGAAGAAAATACCGAACATGTGAATCGTTGTGAGGTTGAGGTTACTAATTTTTCAAAATCGGTATCGCAATTAGAAACGAATGTGAACAGTTTAAAAAATAACATTAGCAAGTGGGAAAATGAATTAAAAACCCTTAAAGCGCGTGTAAAAGTTTCGAATGCAACCAAAAATTTAAACAAACAAATGGCGGCAATCGATAGTTCTAGTACGGTTAATATGCTAGAAAAAATGAAAGAAAAAGTATCCGAAGAAGAAGCTTTAGCCGAAGCTTATGGTGATATTGCTAACGAATCAAAAAGTATTGATGATGAATTAGACAAAGCATTGGGTACTAAAAAAACAAGTGCAGCAAATAATTTAGAGGAATTAAAAAAACAAATGGGCTTATAAAATTATTAAATTTAATAATTTAGGCTCTTCTTTATATAAAAGAAGGGCTTTTTTTGTTTTAAATAAAATTCACACACAAAACAATATAAATACATGGGAATACTTGATTTTTTTAAGAAAAAAGAAACGGAAAGACATTTTGATCCAACAAATATTAAAATTAACGATTTAGCAAAAGGATATATTTTTGAATACGCTACCGAAACCTGGACGGTTACAGCACTGTTTGAATACGATTGGGGTGATGATTATTTTACACGTGAATTTGTTATCAAAAATGGAGCTACTGAAAAATTTTTAAACCTTGAAGATGATGGTGGTTTAGTGGTTACTTTATCAGAAAAAATAAAACTAAGAAAGTTAGGTGAAACGGTTTGTGATTATATGGATGAACATCAAAAACCACCTAAAAAAATTGATTTTGAAGGAACTCGTTATTTTTTAGATGAAAAATCACCAGGATTTTGCAAAGAACTTGACGCTTCTAATTGGGAAGAATTAATTTCTTACGATTATTTAGATGAATCCGAAGAAAAAACACTGTGCATAGAACAATATGGCGAACAGGAATTTGAAGTAAGCAAAGGGATTATTATCAATGAGCTTGCCGTTTCAAATATATTGCCTGTTGCAGATAGGTATTAATACTAAAAATACTAAATTTGGTTTCAAATTAATTACAATGAAAATATTTCAAACATTACTAATTTCAAGCTTACTTTTGCTTGTGGTTTCTTGTGGGTCAGAACGAAAAAAGTATCTAAAATCTCCTTTAGATGAAATTATTACCACATATATTGATACACAAAATTACAGTGTTATTCTAACTGATATGGATTATAAAGAAGATAGCGATGCTTATTTTCATAAATATAAAATTATCCTTGAAAAAAATAATAAAACAACGAAACCGACTGAAGATGATTTTGATATAAAACGTACCGATTGGAAAAAAGTTTCTGCAATCACTTTTGAAGAGCATCAAAAAGATTTAGGAATGACTGTTTTATCAAAGAAAAATGGTGTTTTAGATAAAAAATCAACGCCTGCGGGCTACAATAATTATGTAGGTAATCAAAAATACGGAAGTTGGGAAAGACAAAGTAACGGTTCGTCTTTTTGGGCATTTTATGGACAGTATCATTTTATGAGTAGCCTTTTAGGTGGGTCTAATCGTTACGGAAGAAGTGATTATGATTATTATAGAACTAATAACCGAGGAAGAACTAGTTATTACGGAAGAAATAATACCTACGGAACATCATCAACAGGAAATACTAGTAGTACTTGGAACTCTAAACCTCAATCGTTTAAAGATAAGGTAAGAAGTAACGTAAAAAGAAGTGCGACTTCTTTAAGATCGAAAGGATATAGCTCTAGCAAAAGTTACTCAAATTCTAGTAGAAATTCTAGCCGAACTACAAGAAGTAGTAACAGATATAGTAGTTCAAGTTCTTCTCGTTCTAGAAGTGGTGGTTATGGTAAATAATGGTATAAAATGCTCGTAAACATGAATCAATATATTAACGAATATATTAATAGTATCGAAATAGTTCATTCCTTTGGCTATATTCTAAGTGGATTTGTCATTTTTATCCTTGGAAAAATAGCGTATAAAATGCTACATCCAAGTATCAATATTCAAGATGAATTAGTTGAAAAAGATAATTTTGCATTTATTATTTCTTATGTCGGATATTTTACTGCTTTAATTATTGTTATTGGCGGTGCTATTATTGGCGAAACTGCTGGTTTTATAACCGATATTTTACAAATTTTTAGCTACGGAATTATTGCCATTTTATTATTGCTTTTATCCGCTTGGATTAGTAATAAAGTGATTTTAAATAAGTTCGATTTAAAAAAAGAAATTATTACCGATCAAAATGAAGGTGCAGGTGTTATTGAAGCTGCTATTTATATTGCAAATGGGCTTGTTTTATACGGTGCTTTAATTGGAGAATCGGAAACATTAATTGCAGGAATTTCAACGTTTATAATCTATTGGATTCTTGGAAATATCGTGCTTATTTTAGCATCTAAAGTGTTTATTGCTTGGATGGGATATGATATTCATAATGAAGTAGAAAAAGACAATGTTGCTGCTGGAGTTAGTTTTTCGGGAGCGATACTTGCTATCGGAATTATTACCATGAATGCAATTTTAGATCCATTTTTAGACTGGACAACAACGCTTATAGATATTAGTTTACAAACATTATTAGGCTGTTTATTATTGCCAATAATGCGTCTTTTTGCTGATAAAATTTTATTAACAGGAAGAAAACTTACAGATGAAATTATCAATCAAGAAAAACCAAATATTGGTGCAGGTTTAATGGAAGCTTTTGCTTACATCGCGGCTGCTATATTAATTACATGGAGTATTTAAAACAGAATTCTTTTGTATTAAAAGCTGCTATTTTTGCCACAGGATTTGCAGGAATAGTAGCCGAATACACTTTATCGACCTTAGCAACTTATTTTATTGGAAACTCCATTTTTCAGTGGACGATGATTGTTTCGCTGATGCTTTTTTGCATGGGTTTAGGAAGTCGATTGAGTAAATTAATCAAAAAAAACTTAATTCAAAATTTTTTAATTTTAGAAATATCGCTTTCTTTAATTGTCGCATTTTCGTCGGTGTTGGTTTATACCTTGGCTTCGGTAAGTGATTATTACGGATTTGTAATTTATTCTTTAAGTATGCTTATTGGTTTACTTATCGGGTTAGAAATTCCGTTAGTTGTTCGGATAAATAAAGAATACGAAGATTTAAAAAGTAATATCTCTTCTATTTTAGAAAAAGATTACTACGGAAGTCTTATCGGAGGGGTGTTTTTTGCTTTTATCGGCTTGCCGATGTTAGGTTTAGCCTACACGCCTTTTGTATTAGGAATAATTAATTTTTTAGTAGCCTTAATTGTTTTTTATCGATTTAAAGAAAAAATAAATAAGCGTAAAATTATTCGTTTAAAAGCGGTTTTAGTAGTTGTTTTTGGGCTTTTAATGACGGGTATTTCTTTTACAAAACCGATTATTCAATGGGGAGAACAAAAGAAATATAAAGACAAAGTTATTTATGCTGAACAAACAGAATATCAGAAAATTGTAGTAACCGAGTGGAAAAATGAACATTGGTTATATTTAAACGGAAACTTACAATTTTGTTCTATTGATGAGAAAATGTATCATGAACCGTTGGTGCATCCGATTATGCAATTACATCCAAATCCGCAACGAATTTTAATTTTGGGAGGTGGTGATGGTTGTGCTGTTCGTGAAATACTAAAATATCCGACTGTTGAAAAAATTGATATGGTTGATTTAGATCCAAAAATGACGGATTTAGGGCTGAATCATCCTGTATTGCAGAAAATCAACAAAAACAGCATGAAAAATGATAAACTTAGCATTTTTAACAAAGATGCGTATATTCATTTGGAACAAAATAAAGCTGATTTTTACGATATCATTATTATTGATTTACCAGACCCTAGAAACATTGAATTAGGAAGATTGTATTCACATGAATTTTATTCACTTTGTAACAGAAAATTAAGACCAAATGGATTAATTATTACGCAAGCAGGAAGTCCGTATTTTGCAACAAACGCCTATAATTGTATTGATAAAACAATAACATCCGCAGGTTTTAATACGGTAAAACTTCATAATCAAGTATTATCGATGGGAGAATGGGGCTGGATACTTGGAACAAAAAACAAGAATATTAGTTCGAATCAATTAAAAGATAAATTGCAAAAAATTGAATTCAAAAATGTTAAAACCAATTGGATAAATAACCAAGCAATGCAATTGATAACCTCTTTTGGAAAAGAGTTTTTTAATTCTAAAGATAGTATTGAAGTTAATAAAGTACACAATCCCGTTCTTTACAACTATTATTTAAACGGTAATTGGGATTTATATTAACTATGAATACACCTTACAAACATATAGAAGCAAATATATACAGCCATAAAATTTGGGATAGTTGTACTGTGCCAAAAGTGCTAAAAACAAGGTATGAACGCTTATTAAAAGAGGCTGGTTTTACCATTATTCTTTTTAATGAACATCATTTTGATAAGCAAGGATATACCTGTTTTTGGTTATTAGGCGAAAGTCATTTGGCAATACATACGTTTCCTGAAAGTGGCAAAAGTTATATTGAATTGAGTAGTTGTAGTAAAGAAAAGTTAGATTTATTTATCAATAAAATGAATCAGACAAATGCATAAAAAAATAACAAAATCATTACCTATAAATTTAAAAATCCGATTGCTTTATAGAGGGTTTTCTACAATTTTTATACTTATTCTTCTTTATTTTAGTTTTTCATCGCTTAAATCTAATATGAAAAATATTGATTTTAGAGAATGTTTTTATTTAAATATCAATACGAACGAAGCAAAAGCAATTATTACAGAAGTTTATTTTACGGATATAGAAGACGACCAGTTACAGGCAGTGGTAAAAGCCTATGAATATGAATATACTATTGATAAAGAATATCATAGATGGGTGTCTTATAATTCTATTGCTAATTTAAAAATAGGCGATGAGGTAAAGGTTATTTATAACATTGAAAAACCTACGTATAGTGTTATTAAAAATTTTGATTACATACCTAATGGAAATCCTTTTTTTTATTATTTAATATTTCCATTGATTACCTTATTTATTTTTAGATTATATATTCGAAATACCGTAAAAGAAATTACAATTTTAAGTAATGGTATTATTACTGAAGGACGATATTTGGGTAAAGAACTCTATTTTTCTAATAATGTAAAAGGTAAATATAGTTATCGAATTAAATTTGCTTATTTTTCTGAGGATAAAGAAATAGAATATGCAACCACTTGTTTAGGTACTATAAAAAAAATTAGAACTAAAAAAGTATGGATAATCTATCATAAAAATAATCCTAAAAAAGCATTAGTAGTAAATAGTTTACCAAAATCAATTGCTAAACACATTAAGAAAAATTGGGTTTAATGAAAAAAAAAGCACGTAATTTCATTAATAAAAACAAGTATTTTGTAAAGTTTATTTATGCACTTATTGTGTTGAATATTATTGTTTTAATTCTGGAGTCTTATCAGGAATTAAATATAAAATATAGAGCTTTTTTTCATCTTTTTGAATTGTTTTCGGTAACGGTATTTACTATTGAATATTTTATCAGAATTTGGGTTTCTGATATTACAAAAGAAGATAAAACAGAACGTTTAAATTTTGCTTTTTCTACAGCAGGAATTATCGATTTAATAGCCATACTTCCTTTTTATTTACCCTTAATTTTTCCTTTTGATTTAGGAATTATACGTATTCTTCGTTTATTTAGATTACTACGAATTTTTAAATTAGGCAGGTATTCAAGCTCTTTAAAAACCATAAAATATATATTTAAGGAAACAAAAGCAGAGTTGTCTATTACTATTTTTGTCACTTTTGTTTTAATGATTTTATCCTCTACGCTTATGTATCATATAGAACATGACGATCAGCCAGAAAAATTTGCAAGTATCGGCGATGCTTTTTGGTGGGCAGTAGCAACATTAACCACCGTTGGCTATGGCGATGTATATCCTGTAACGCCTTGGGGTAAATTATTGGGTGGTGTTATTGCGTTAATCGGAATTGGTTTTGTAGCACTTCCTACGGGAATTATTAGTTCGGCTTTTATTGATAAAATTCAATCTGAAAAACAGCTAAAAAAATCCGAAGAAAAAATTAAAGAAAAAAATTGTAACTGTCCACATTGTGGAAAAAATATTAATGTATGATTTCTAAAAAACACAAATACACTATTCAATTACTGGTATTTTTATACGCTATTTATGTAGTGAATCTTTTTATTCCTATCAATCAATTTGGTATTATACCACGAACCTCTAGCGGGTTAATAGGTATTTTTACAGCACCTTTTTTACATGGTGGAATTTGGCATTTAATTTCAAACACACTTCCTTTAATTATTTTATTAACAGTACTTAATTTTTTTTATCCCAAGAAAACCCTAACGGTAATTTTATTTATAATTTTAATTGGCGGAACACTTGTTTGGCTGTTTGCCAGAAGTGCAAACCATATCGGCGCTAGTGGGCTTATATACGGTTTAGCGGCGTTTTTAATTACAAATGGTCTTTTAGAACGCAAATTGATTCCGTTGTTAGTTTCTTTAGGAGTGGCAATTTTGTACGGTGGATTAATTTGGGGATTAGTGCCGTCTTTAAAAAGTCATATATCGTGGGAAGGGCATCTTTTTGGTGCTGTTGCTGGTGTTGTTATTTCTTTTTTATTGATAAAAAAACAACGGTAATTAAAGTTGATTATTTTTGAATAGAAAAATTAATAAAAAAAATAGAATGAAAGTAGCAGAGTTAAAGAATAAAAAAGCGCAAGAATATAACTTTTTAAAAGAGATGTATTCGGATAATTATTTCCCTGATTTCTTAGTAGATAAATGCAAAGATATTTTATTAAACTTTTGTAAAGAAATTGAACTTCAAAGTGTAGTAAACTTAGAAGATTTATATAAATTAGGAGAAAAATATACGGAAGAATTTAATGAAATTCAAGATGAATTTTACAAAAATGAAAGTGAAATTGAAACTGTAGCTAGAGAATCAATAATGTCTGATTTTGAAAATATTTCAAAAATATATGGATATAAAAATGCTGATATTGAAACCTTAGCTGGAAGTAGAGATTGGTAAAAATAAATATAAATAACACGTTCAAAAACCTCTTTTTAAGAGGTTTTTTTGTTTTAAGAATATCCGATTTTTTTAACCTTCCTCTTTAGTTAGAATACTTTTATAAAAAATGCTAAATAAATCTTAAAACATGATAAATATCATATTTTAAGAAGACCTTCAAAAGTAAATTTGTGCTACAATTATCAGGCAAGATATGAGCGTTATTTACTTACTACTTACACTAAGTATTTTAGTGGCATTAATTTTTTTTATTGCATTTATTGTTTCAGTAAAAAATGGACAGTACGATGATTCGTACACCCCGTCGGTTCGTATGCTTTTTGATGACGAATTAGTAAAAGAAGAAACAAAAAAACAATAATTAACAATAGATATTAAATTCAATTAGATTATGGAAATGCAACAATTTTATTACGATAATAAAATCGTAAAAAAATTCATTTACGCCACACTACTTTGGGGAATCGTAGGTTTCTCGGTAGGTTTGCTGTTGGCATTAATGTTTTTATTCCCAAATATTACAGACGGAATATCATGGTTAAGTTTTGGTCGTTTACGTCCGTTACACACCAATGCAGTAATTTTTGCTTTTGTAGGAAATGCTATTTACGCAGGGGTTTATTATTCGTTACAACGATTGTTAAAAGCACGGATGGCGAGTAATTTTTTAAGTAATTTTAATTTCTGGGGATGGCAGGCAATTATTGTCGCCGCAGCAATTACACTTCCTTTAGGATATACAAGTTCAAAAGAATACGCCGAATTAGAATGGCCTATTGATATCGCAATAGCACTTGTTTGGGTTGCCTTTGGTGTTAACATGATTTGGACAATCATGCAAAGAAGACAACGTCATTTATATGTAGCTATTTGGTTTTATTTAGGAACTTTTGTAACCGTTGCAGTATTACATATTTTTAATAGTTTAGCATTACCTGTTGGGTTTTTAAAATCTTATTCAGTGTATGCAGGAGTGCAAGATGCTTTGGTACAATGGTGGTACGGACATAATGCGGTAGCATTTTTCTTAACAACACCATTTTTAGGATTGATGTATTATTTTGTTCCTAAAGCAGCAAACAGACCTGTATATTCTTATCGATTATCAATAGTTCACTTTTGGTCGTTAATATTTATTTATATCTGGGCAGGACCTCACCATTTATTATATACTGCATTACCAACTTGGGCTCAAAATTTAGGAGTTGCCTTTTCAATTATGTTATTAGCGCCGTCTTGGGGTGGAATGATCAACGGATTATTAACACTTCGTGGAGCTTGGGATAAAGTACGTACCGATCCTGTTTTAAAGTTTATGGTAGTTGCAATTACTGGTTATGGTATGGCAACTTTTGAAGGACCAATGTTATCATTAAAAAATGTAAATGCCATTGCACATTTTTCTGATTGGATTATTGCACACGTTCACGTTGGAGCATTAGCATGGAACGGTTTCTTTACCTTCGGGATGATTTACTGGATGGTTCCAAGATTATTTAAAACAAAATTATACTCTACAGCTTTAGCAAACTTTCACTTTTGGATAGGTACTTTAGGAATTATTATGTACACACTACCAATGTATGTTGCAGGTTTTGTACAAGCATCAATGTGGAAACAATTTAATCCTGATGGAACATTAGCGTATGGTAACTTTTTAGAAACAGTAGCCGAAATAATTCCAATGTATTGGATGCGTGCTATTGGAGGAAGTATGTTTATTGCAGGAGCATTAGTAATGATTTACAATATGGTAAGAACCATAAAATCTGGTAGCGAAGTTACTGATGATTTAGCCGAAGCAGCACCATTAACAAAAGTATCTAAGCACAGAACTAAAGGAGAAGCATGGCACACTTGGTTAGAAAGAAAACCAATTAAATTAACTATTTATGCAACTGTTGCTATTTTAATAGGTGGTTTAGTTCAAATTGTACCAACTATATTAGTAAAATCAAACATACCAACTATATCGAGTGTAAAACCATATTCACCACTAGAATTAGAAGGGCGTGACCTTTATATTAGAGAAGGATGTGTAGGATGTCACTCTCAAATGGTACGACCATTTAGATCAGAAGTTGAGCGATATGGTGAATACTCTAAAGCAGGAGAGTTTGTATATGATCACCCATTTTTATGGGGTTCTAAACGTACAGGACCAGATTTACATAGGCTTGGAAGTAAGTATTCTGATAGCTGGCACTTAAATCATATGTATGACCCTCAAAGTACTTCTCCAGGTTCAATAATGCCATCATATAAATGGATTGTTAGGAATAAGTTAGACAAAAGTAGTACTGAAGATAAAATGAGAGTTATGGTAACTTTAGGAGTTCCTTATACAGAGCAAGAAATAGCAAATGCGCAAGCTAGTATGGATGCACAAGGTGCTAAAATTCAAGAAAACTTACATCAAGACCCTGATTTTGCTAAAAATTATGCTTCTGACAAGAAATATGCGAAAGAAAACGGACAAGAATTTATCGAAATGAAAGATAGAGAAATTGTCGCTTTAATTTCTTATTTACAACGTTTAGGTACTGATATTAAAGTAAAAGATGTTCAAAAACAACTAAGTAAAAAATAGAAAAGATGTTAAAATTCGTAAAAAATCATATGGATAGCATTGCAGGTATTGAAATATACCCTTTGATTTCATTAACAATATTCTTTACCTTTTTTGTAGTGTTATTTTGGTGGGTATTTACCGCTAAAAAAGAATATATAAGTAAGGTAAGTGATTTACCTTTAAACGACTAAAACAAATTATTATGAAAAAATATATACAATCAATAGTATCTTTTCTTTTTGTTTTTTCAATGCCGTTTATATTAGCAGTGGCATTTAAGGCATACAAAGAACCTTTTAATTTTTTAGAAAATCCAATAGTTTGGTATATTACAATAGGTTTAGGTTTGGTAGTTCTTCTAAAAGAGGTGTTATCTAACACCTTAATAAATAAGGTGAATGATGCAATGCCAAAGAATTATACAAGAGTTCAATCGGCAATATCATTTTTATTTATCTTTTTAACACCATTTGCATTAGCTAAAGCAATTAGTTCATATGCAAATCCTTATAATATTTTAGAAAACCCGTTAGTTTGGCTTGGAATTATAGCCTTCGGATTGGTTGTTTTAGCAAAAGAAGCTTTAACAATAATAGGTGTTAAAAAAGTTGAAGAAATAGCAATGATTAAAGCAGGAATTAATCCTGATGATATTGACCATTTAGCTTGGGCAAGAACATTAATATCTAAATGGACCAAAGCCAAAGCTATAGAAGAAGAAGCAGAAATTGTTTTAGACCATAATTACGATGGAATTAGAGAATTAGACAACACATTACCACCATGGTGGGTAGGTTTATTTTATGCTTCAATTATTTTTGCTGTAGTTTATTTAGTGCGTTTTGAAGTTTTAGATGGATATACACAGGTAATGGAATATGAAGAATCGGTAGCTCTTGCTAAAAGAGAATTAGCAGCGTATAAGTCAACATCAAAAGAAGCTGTTATTGATGCTGAAAGCGTTACGATTTTAACTTCAGAAAGTGATTTAAAAAGAGGTAAAGCTGTATTTAATTTAAACTGTGCCGCCTGTCATATTGCTGATGGTGGTGGAGGTATCGGTCCTAACTTAACCGATAAATATTGGATTTTAGGTGGTGGAATTAAAAATGTATTTACCACCATTACCAATGGAGGTAGAGATGGAAAAGGAATGGTTGCTTGGGGTAAAACTTTAAAACCTAAGGATATTCAAAAAGTAGCAAGTTATATCATGGCTTTCCAAGGAACAACACCTGCAAACCCAAAAGCACCACAAGGAGAATTACATAAAGAGGAGCCTGCTCCTGTAGTTGTTGAATAAAAGACAAAATAAGTATAATTGATTTTTTTAATAGTTGATAATGGAAACACCTAAGAACGAACAATTTAGAGATAGTATAGGTACCATCAATAAAGAAGGTAAGCGTGCTTGGGTATATCCTAAAAAACCGAGCGGACGGTTTTATAAATACAGATCGTATGTAAGTTATTTTTTACTATTGTTGTTGTTAGCAGCACCATTTGTAAAAATTAATGGCAATCAGTTT
Organism: Tenacibaculum finnmarkense genomovar ulcerans; assembly: GCF_900239495.1. Classification (GTDB taxonomy): domain Bacteria; phylum Bacteroidota; class Bacteroidia; order Flavobacteriales; family Flavobacteriaceae; genus Polaribacter; species Polaribacter ulcerans. The sequence continues at coordinate 26,066 of NZ_OENE01000015.1, read as the reverse complement.
TTATTATTCAATGTAATAAAGCGAAAATTTAATATTTTCGGATTTCCTTTTTGGCCACAAGATTTTCATTTATTAGTAGTTTCGATGATTGTGGGCGTGGTGTTTATTATTTTATTTACTGTTGTTTTTGGTCGGATTTTCTGCGGATGGATATGTCCGCAAACCATCTTCTTAGAAATGGTTTTTAGAAAAATAGAATATTGGATTGACGGCGATAGAGGGAAACAAATTCGCTTAGAAAAACAAGCTTGGAATGCCGAAAAAATAAAAAAACGACTTTTAAAATGGAGTATCTTTTTTATTATTTCATTTTTAATAGCCAATGTATTTTTAGCCTATTTAATAGGAGGTGATACGGTAATTGAATATGCAACAGGCAATCCGTTAAACAATACAAGTACCTTAATTTCTTTATTAATTTTTACAGGAGTTTTTTACTTTATTTTTGCATGGTTTCGAGAACAAGTGTGTATTATTGCTTGTCCTTACGGAAGATTACAAGGAGTTTTATTAGATAATAAAACAATTAATGTAGCCTACGATCACGTACGAGGAGAGGGTGAAAAAGGACGTGGAAAATTCAGTAAAAAAGAAGACAGAGCAACCACAGGAAAAGGAGATTGTATTGATTGTGCTCAATGTGTAAATGTATGCCCTACCGGAATTGATATTAGAAACGGAACACAATTAGAATGTGTAAACTGTACCGCGTGTATTGACGAGTGTGACCACATGATGGAAAAAGTCGGTTTACCAAAAGGGTTAATTCGATTTGCTAGTGAAGAAAACATTGAAGAGAAAACACCTTTTCAATTTACCGCTAGAATGAAAGGATATACCGCTGTTTTAGGGATTTTAATAGCCGTTTTAATAGGAATGTTATTTTTAAGAAATGACGTAGAAGCTACTATTTTACGATTACCAGGGCGATTATACGAACACAAAAAAAATGATGTAATTAGCAATGTTTATACCTTTAAGGTTATCAATAAAACAACCAAACAAATTGATAATGTAACCTATAAATTACTTTCTCATAAAGGGACGATAAAAACGGTAACTCAGCAAGCTTTTGAGGTTCCTAAACAAGGATTAGCAGAAGGAACCTTATTTATTGAAATGCACCAAGCTGAAATGGAAGATGAAAAAGTACATCTCAGAATTGGTGTTTATAGTGGCGATAAATTAATAGAAACCACAAAAACTAACTTTTTAGGACCAAGAAGTTATCGATAGTTATTATAGCTAACTAAAAACACAAATAAAGTAAGTTGTTTTTTATAAGCGGCTTGCTTTATTTTTAATCATATTAAAACACTTAAAATGAAACTAAACTGGGGCGCGGGTATCGTAATTGCAATTATCGCATTTATGAGTTTTATTCTGTATTTTGTTATATCAATGAGTACAGGAAATAATTACAATCATGATTTGGTATCAGAAGAGTATTATCAAAAAGAATTGGTTTTTCAGGGCGATATAGATGCTACTAAAAACGCCAAAGAATTATCAGAAAATATTAAAGTACAAAGAGTATCAGAAGGATTAAAAATCTATTTTCCAACAGCATTTAATCCTACTGATATTACAGGAAAAGTGTTCCTATACCGACCATCTAATAAGCAATTAGATTTTGAAATACCTATTTCAATTTCTAATACATATTTGCTCGTGCCTGAGAAACGTTTATTGGGTGGTCGATGGAACATTATTGTTTCTTGGAACTACAAAAATACGCCTTATTTATTTGAGCAAGAATTAATGTACTAATGTTTTTATCAGCGCTCATATTTGGTTTGTTAGGGAGTTTTCATTGCATAGGAATGTGCGGTCCTATCGCTTTTATGTTGCCTGTTGATAGAACAAATAAAATAACCCAATTTTTTCAAATTTTAAGCTATCATTTTGGGCGATTATTCACCTATAGTTTAATCGGTTTGTTGTTTGGTTTTTTAGGAAAAGGTTTTTATTTCTTCGGATTTCAGCAGCAACTTTCAATAGCAGCAGGTATTTTGATGATTTTGGTAATTCTTTTACCAAAAACGTTTCAAAAATATAATTTTTCAAAACCGATTAATAAATGGGTAATGAAAGTAAAATCATCACTAGGAAAAGAACTTAAAAACAAAGGAAATGATACTTTTTTTACCATAGGTTTTTTGAACGGATTTTTACCTTGTGGTTTGGTTTATATGGCTGTTTTTGGTGCGCTCGCTAGTTCTAATGCTTTGTCGGGAAGCTTGTATATGTTTCTCTTCGGATTAGGAACAGTTCCTTTAATGACCATAATTGTATATGTTGGTAATTTTGCCAACGGATTGCTAAGAAAAACAATACAACAAGCTATTCCTTATGTAGTAGTTTTTATAGGAATCTTATTTATTTTACGAGGTTTAGGCTTAGGAATACCCTATGTTTCGCCACTTCCAGTAAGTAATTTAACGGCACCAATTCAGGGCTGTCATTAAATTTAATTAGCCATACTAATAGCTCTTTTTATCAATTAAATTTAGTAACTTTAGTGAGTACTAAAACCTAAATAAATACTAAGATGAAAAAAATAATTGTTCCCGTTGATTTTTCAGTGTATTCTGAAAATGCCTTAAAAACTGCCGCTTGTTTAGCTAAAAAAAATAATGCGGAAATTGTTGTTGTTCATATGTTAGAGCTGTCGCATGCAATGATGAATCAATCGGCAAATTTTACGCAATTAGAATCGGTTTTTTTATTAGAATTGGCTAAAAAAAAGTTTACCGAATTTTTAGATAAAGATTATTTATCAGAAATTAAAGTAACACCTATTATTAAGCATTTTAAAATTTTTACAGAATTAGATGCCTTAGCAAAGCGTGAAAATGTAGATTTAATTGTTATAGGATCTAAAGGTACAAGTGGTATTGAGGAAATGTTTATTGGCTCAAATACCGAAAAGGTAATTAGATATGCAACTACGCCAGTTTTAGTAGTAAAAGACGCGCCAATTACTTCGAAATTACAAAAAGCGGTATTTGCTTGTAATTTTTCAGCCAATGATGTAACGTCATATTTAACGGCTAAAAATTTCTTTAAAAAACTAGATTGCGAACTAGAATTATTATATGTAAGCACGCCAACGATTAGTTTTAAAAGCAGTAAAGAAATTGAGCAAAATATGCTTGATTTTTTTGAAAAAGCAGGTGAAGATGTTGCCAATGTAAAAAATGTAAAAATTATTTCAGATTATACCGTAGAGAGTGGTGTATTATATTACGCGGGTAAAAGCAATGCCGATATTATAGCTGTGGCAACACATGGGCGTAAAGGAATTTCTCATTTCTTTGAAGGAAGTATTTCTGAAGATATCGCTAATCATAGTAAATTACCGATAATATCGTTTAAAATATAAGGTAGTTTAGTTATTTAATAATAAATGAATACCTAAAGCCTAGCCCCGATTGAAGCAATTGTTTGAGCTCCTTTTTTGATTTTTTCAAAAAAGAGCGAGTGCGGAAAGCGGGAAGTAGCTCCAAAAAAATATAGTAAAATTACCAAAAAATTAAAGTAAAAAAAGCTCGATATTTTATAATATCGAGCTTTTTGTTGTTGTAAGAAATATAAAATTACTCAGTTTCTTTATTTTTAATTTCGGTAATAAATTTTTGCAAACGTTTTCCGTAATCAGAACTTTTAACAGTTTTAGAAAGGCTGTTATTTATGGTGTCTAATAATACAACATTGGCATCAAATAATTCAGATAAAGCGATGTAAGGAGCAGCTTCGCTATTGGCGTTTGCAATGGCAAAATTAGTAGAAAATAAAAAACGACGCTTCATCATTTTTTTATAATCATTTTCTAATTGCTTTACTAAAGCAGTGTCTTTGGCGGCACGTGCATCAAAATCTTTTTTAATAAATCCTAAACGTAAATCTTTAAATTTTGTGTCAATTTTATTAAAATTGTCCATTACTTCTTGGTTTTTAGAGCCTTTTATTTCAGGTTTAAAGCCAAATTCGTCTAAGTTATCGTTAATGGTAATGTTTCCTTGTTCACCAAAAAACATAATATGTTTATTATCGGTGTTTCCATCAAAAGTTAAAAAATACATTACCGGCGAGCTTACATCGTCTGACAAAGTAAATTTATCGCTTCCTAATAAAGCAACAGAATCAACAGAAACCAATACGGTATCGTTCATTTTTTGAAGATATAACGTCCCTTTTTTTAATCCTTTAATTTGACCTTTAACAATCATATTTCCTTCTTTTTTAGAAGAACAAGCAAAAGCCAGTATAGAAAACGCTAAAACTGCGATGATTTTTTTCATAATAAGTATAATTTTTGAGTTGCAAATATGCTGAATTCTGTTATAAAGTAGCGGATAATTCCATTAAAATTGTGCAGATAATTGCACCAACAGTTCCAATTGCATATCCAAATACGGCTAATAATACGCCAACCGAGGCTAACGATGGGTGAAATGCTTGTGCTATAATTGGGGCAGAAGCGGCACCGCCAACATTGGCTTGGCTTCCTACGGCTAAAAAGAAATAGGGTGCTCTAATTAATTTTGCCACTAAAATTAGTAATCCTGCATGAATAGCCATCCAAACTACGCCAATGACAATTAATCCGAGGTTGTCAAAAATCATGGCTAAATCCATTTTCATTCCGATAGATGCAACTAATATATAGATAAAAATACTTCCTATTTTACTAGCGCCTGCGCCTTCGTAATTTTTGGCTTTTGTAAACGATAATCCAATAGCAATAATGGTTGAAACACTAATTAACCAAAAGAAGCTTGCCCCTAAAAATGAAAAGATATTCTGCCAAGCTTTTGATTGAATTCCTGCCACTAAATTACTACAAAAAACACTTAAATACCCTGCTGTAAAATGTGCAAAACCAACAGTACCAAAGGCAATGGCTAGCATAATCATAAAATCGGTTAAGCTTGGGTTTCTTTGCACGCCTTTTGTAAAGGTTGACATGGTTTCTTTTAGCTTTTCAATTGCTGAGGTATCGGCTTTTAACCAGTTGTTAATTTTATCTTTTTTACCAATTCCGATTAATAAAATAGCCATCCAGATATTAGAAACAACAATATCGACAAAGACCATTCCGCCATATTTTTGAGGATTGTATTGGTAAATTTCTAACATCGCTGTTTGGTTTGCACCTCCGCCAATCCAACTTCCTGCAAGGGTAGAAAGCCCACGCCAAACGGCATCAAAATCAGCACCTCCAACAGTTTCTGGCGAAAAGATAGAGATTAATAAAATAGCAATTGGTCCACCAATTATAATTCCTACAGTTCCTGTAAAAAACATGATTAAGGCTTTTGAACCTAAGTTAAAAATGGCTTTTAAATCGATACTGATGGTCATTAAAATTAAAGCAGCGGGCAATAAAAATCGACTTGCTACATAATATAATTGAGATTTTCCTTTTACAATTTCACCTGCGGAATTTAAGGTTTCCCATTCAGGGGAAATTACGCCAAAAGTGGTGAAAAGTGCGGGTATAAAATACGCCATAAATAATCCTGGAACTATTTTGTAAAATTTATGCCAAAAACCGCTAGTTTTTGATTCGGTATAAAATACAAAGCCTAAAGAAATCATTAAAATTCCGAAAACAATGGCATCGTTTGTAATAATTGGTGCTGTCATTAATATGTTAGTTTTTGGCTAAAGTATCAAAATTAATAGCATAAAAAAAGGGAATATTAAAAGTAGGTGTTTCGGTTTTAAATTGTTAGTGTTTATTTTAAAAACCTCTTAATTTATATTAAATTAAGAGGTTTTTGTTTTTATAATAGAAAGACAAACAAAATTACTGATCTTCCTTTTTAGGTTCACGTTTGGCTTGCTTGAGTGTTTGCATAAGCATCCATTCAATCTGTCCGTTTGTTGAACGAAATTCATCAGCAGCCCATTTTTCAATTGCCTTAATCATGTCTTCATTTATACGAAGTGCAAATGCTTTCTTTTTTGTCATTTTTTGCCATTGTTATTTTTTTGCAAAATAAATGATACTATTAAAAATAACGACTATTATTAGCGTAATAATTGCAATCATTTCATTTTTTTTTGATAGGTTTCTAAAATTCGTGTGGCATTCTGTTCTTTTTGAGTGCCGATAAGTAGTTTTTTTCCACTTTTTAAAACAAGTTGTATGCCAATACGACCTTTTACAGTGTATGAATTGTGCTTAATTCCCCAGCCTCCATAGTCTAATATTGGGTTAAATGTTACAACGCTAGCATATTTTAAAGCGCTCCAACTTATTTTTTTAGCCTTTAATTGTATCGGATAAAATTGATAATAAATACCTGTTTCATCTATTGTTGTTTTTAATTTCATACTGAAAAAAAAGAGTGTTAATAGTATAAAACCAACAGTCGATAGTATTAAAACTGAATTCGGCATTGGATTGTCTCCAAAAGGAATTTTTAAAATAAATTGTTGATAAATTCCATATAGGAAAAAACTATTCAACAAAATAAACAGTAAAATAACCCAAACTTGTGTGAATTTTTGTGCTTCTTTAAATACTTTCATCTTATTTAATGGCTTAAAGTTCCTGTGTTTACAATAGGCGAGGCTTCTTTATCGCCACATAAAATAACTAATAAATTACTAACCATTGCGGCTTTTCGTTCGTCGTCTAAATCGACAATTTGTTTTTTATTTAATTCATTCAAAGCCATTTCAACCATTTCTACGGCTCCTTGCACAATTTTATGACGTGCCGCAACAATAGCGGTTGCTTGCTGACGTTTCAACATAGCACTTGCAATTTCTTGGGCATAGGCTAAATAACCAATACGAGCTTCTAAAACCTGAATACCTGCAATAGACAAACGCTCCTCTATTTCTTTTTCTAAAGCTTGACTAACTTCATTAATACTAGAACGTAGGGTAATATCTTCTTTGTGTCCTTCATCGGCAAAATTGTCATACGGATACATACTTGCTAATTTACGCACGGCTGCATCGGTTTGTACACGGACAAAATTCTCGTAATTATCAACATCAAAAGCTGCTTTATAGGTTTCGGTAACCCGCCACACTAAAATCGTAGAAATCATTATAGGGTTTCCTAATTTATCATTTACTTTTAAACGTTCGCTATCAAAATTACTTGCTCGTAATGAAATGGTCTTCTTTTTGTATAAAGGGTTTGCCCAAAACAAGCCGTTTTGTTTTACCGTTCCTACATATTTACCAAAAAATAATAATACTTTAGAGGAATTTGGGTTTACCAAAATAAAGCCAAGCGAAAGTATAAAACCTGCTATTGAAATGACTATAAAACCGATATTCTCATTGATTACTGATGCTACAATTCCACTAATAACGAGCAGTAAAACGATTGCGAACATTAAATAACCGTTTACTGGATTGATAATTTTTTCTTTTTGCATTTTTTTTAATTTAAAGTGATATCAAAATGATATCGTAAAGATATGTTTAAATTTTTGTTAAAACCAAATGTCTGAGTAAATAAATGTATATTTTTGTAGAAATTTAAAGTAATTTTTATGAAACTTAAGGTATTAGTATTGTTTTGTGTTTTTTTAATAAGCACATCGGCTATCGCAAATAATGAAGATTTTTGGGGGCAAACAGGGCATAGGGCAACAGGAGAAATTGCGCAAAATAATTTAACGAAAAAAGCAAAACGTCAGATTGATAAATTATTACAAGGCGAAAGCTTGGCTTTTGTGTCAACGTATGCTGATGAAATAAAATCAGATAGAAAAAAATTTGGGAAATTTTACACTTGGCATTATATAAACATGCCGTTAGATGCAAAATATAGTGAGGTTGCTAAAAATCCAAAAGGTGATTTAATTACAGGAATTAAAGCCTGTGTTAAAATTTTAAAAGATAAAAATAGTAGTATTAAAGACAAGCGTTTTTATTTAAAAATGCTAGTGCATTTAATAGGTGATTTACACCAGCCATTACATATTGGGCAGAAAGAAAATAAAGGAGGAAATGCAATACAGGTACAATGGCATGGAAAAGGGTCAAACCTACATAGAGTTTGGGATGGCGATTTAATAAATATGTGGGATATGAGCTATTTAGAATTAGCCGATAATGCAAAGCGTTTATCAAAAGAACAAATTAAAGTACTTCAAAAAGGAACTGTTATCGACTGGATGCAAGACACGCATACATTAACGAAAAAAGTATATGGTTCTGTAAAAACTGGCGATAAACTAAGTTACCGTTATTCGTATGATTATTTTCCTGTAGTAAGAGAACAGTTACAAAAAGGAGGCTTACGTTTGGCAAAATTATTAAACGAAATTTTTTGTTAAAACATAGATAGGTAGAGACGTAATTTATTGCGTCTCTATTTTACATAACATTATTTATTGAATTCACTTTAAAATGATATTATTTTATTGATTTTCATATAATTAATCATTTAAAATAAAAATAGCTTAAAATTAAGCACTAAAGACTATCAATATGTTTTTAGTGTCAAAAATTGATGCCTCTTATTTTCCCTATCTTTGAAGGGTAAATTATAAAAAGATAACAGATGTTAGATTATGTAGTAATTGGAGGAGCACAAGCAGGATTATCAATGGCGTATCATTTAAAAAAGATAGGCAAAAAATTCATCGTTTTAGATGGTGAAAAAGAAATTGGGGCTTCTTGGTTAAACAGATGGGATTCTTTAAAATTATTTACACCAACAGAATATAATCATTTACCTGGTTTTAAATTTGATGCTCCAAAAGGACATTATCCAACAAAGGTTGAGGTGAGTGATTACTTTAAAAACTACGTGAAAAAATTTGATATCAATGTACAGTTAAATACCTTGGTAACCTCGGTTAAAAAAAATGAAAATGGTTTTTTGGTAGGCTATAAAGAGGGCGAAATTCAAACCAAAAATGTTATCGTAGCTACCGGTCCTTTTCATATTCCGTACACGCCACCTTGCCACACTAAAATTTCTGAAAGTGTTTTGCAAATGCACAGTAATTTTTATAAAAATGGTAGCCAACTACAAAACGGTGATGCGCTTGTTGTGGGTGGAGGCGATTCTGGTTATCAAATTTTAAATGAATTATCGAAAGATGGCTCTCGAACGGTTTATTTTTCAGGGAATACTAATGTAAAGTCGTTACCACAGCAATTTTTAGGAAAAACATTATGGTGGTGGTTTACCCTTATCGGTTTTTTAAGTTACAGCAAATATAGTTGGATTGGTAAAAAAATAAATTCGTCAATACAACCTGTTATTGGAACGGACGTAAAAGAGATTCTTTCTCGAGAAAATGTGATTGCTGTAGGACGTACAAATAGCGCGTCAAACACTGATATTACTTTTGAAAAACAAACGGTTTCTAGCATTAAAAATATTGTTTGGGCAACAGGATATCGCCCAAATTTTAGTTGGATTGAAAGCTTAGAGTTAGACAAAGACGGGTATCCAAAAAATTACAGAGGCGTAAGTACGATTGAAGGTTTATATTTTATCGGTTTACCTTGGATGTTTACCCGTGGATCGGCAACCTTAGGAGGGGTGGCAAATGATGCGAGCTACCTAGCAGATATCATCAAAAACAAATAAATTTTTATATAAAATATTTTAAATTCAATACTTTTAAACAGATGCAACAAACTACAAATACCATATTAATGGTGCGTCCTGCTAGTTTTAGAATGAACGAGCAAACGGCTGTAAATAATTATTATCAGCAAGAATTAGCCAATATGTTACCTGCTACAATTAACGCAAAAGCACAGCAAGAATTTGATGCTTTTGTTGTAAAATTAAAAGCAGTAGGGGTTGATGTTATTGTAGTAGAAGATACTAAAGAAACAGATACTCCTGATGCCTTATTTCCTAATAACTGGATTTCTTTTCATGAAAATGGCGATGTGGCTATCTACCCAATGTTTGCCGAAAATAGGCGTTTAGAAAAGCGAGAAGATGTATTGACTATTTTAGAAGAACAGGGTTTTAAAATAAATAGTATTGTTGATTATTCTGAAGCCGAAGAACAGGATGTTTTTTTAGAAGGTACAGGAAGCATGATTTTAGATCGTGTGAATAGAAAAGCATATTGCGCTTTATCGCCAAGAGCTGATGAAGAGTTGTTTATTGAATTTTGTGAAGATTTTGAATATACACCCGTAATTTTTACCGCAAATCAAACCGTAAATGGAGAAGTGGCTGCAATTTATCATACCAATGTAATGATGTGTGTTGCCGAAACATTTGCGATTGTTTGTTTAGCTTCAATTGATGATAAGAAAGAAAAAAAATCGGTTGTTAAGCATTTAAAAACAAGCGGAAAACAGGTAATTGCAATTACAGAAGAGCAGGTAGTACAGTTTGCAGGAAACATGTTACAGGTAAAAGGTGCAAATGATGAGCGATTTTTAATAATGAGTTCATCGGCATATAATTCATTAACAGCAAACCAACTTCAGGAAATAAATAAACATACAACGATAATACACAGTTCGTTAGAGGTTATTGAAACCTGTGGCGGTGGAAGTGCTCGTTGTATGATGGCAGAGGTGTTTTTAAAAAAATAAATATTCTGCATACTAAAACCTTAAAAGTTTAGTTTAGCTGTCATATTAAATAGATTAAGTAATGAAAAAAGTAATGAAAAAAGTTTCAGTTTTAGCAGCTGTTTCAGTTTTAGCAACAGCATGTGTTTCAAAGAAAAAATATGTTCAATTAGAACAGCAATACAAAGCAACACAAGGAACGCTTCAAAAAACAACCCTAGAAAAAGAAGCTTTAACGGCTAAATTTGCAAAAATTGAAAATAGAGTTGCTATTTATAATACCAAAATAAATTCATTAAGAGGCATTAATTCAGGGTTAAGAAAACAGAATGACATAAAATTAGATATGGTGGAAGGTGCTGTAATATCTAATGATATGAAAATTAAGATGCGTAAAACCTTAGAAAATGTTGATGCTACTGAATTAGCAAATGCTAAAACGCTAAAAGATTCTATGAATTTAGCGGTTTCTTATCAGCTGAAAAAATCTATAAATGTTTCTGAATTAGAAAATTCTGATGATATTAATGTAAATATTGATAAAACAGTAGTAATGATTTCTATTTCAGATAAAATGTTGTTTAAAACAGCAAGTTATAATGTAAATAGAAATGCGTATAAAACGCTTAAAAAATTGGCAGATATCATTAAATCGGAACCAAGTATGGATGTGATGATTGAAGGACACACCGATTCAAGAGGTATTCATAACGAAGTAATTAAAGATAACTGGGATTTAAGTGTAAAAAGAGCTACGTCAATTGTACGTATTTTAGAAAATAAATATAAGGTTAACGCTAGCAGATTAATTGCATCAGGAAGAGGTTCATCTTTGCCTTTGGTTGATAATAAAACAAGCGCTAACAGAGCAAGAAACAGAAGAACAAAAATAATTATTTTACCAAACTTAAATAAGTTTTTTGGTTTAATGGCTTCAGAAGAAGTAATTCAGCCATAATAGAAACTAAAATTGAATAAAAAACCAGCCTTTGATGTAAAATTAAAGACTGGTTTTTTTGTTGTTAATTTCTTTTCTGAAAGATGTATTGCTGATAAATATAGTTAGGTTAACTATATTTACTTTTTAGTACAAATGCCTAGCCCCGATTGAGGCATTTGTTTGAGCTCTTTTTTGATTTTTTTCAAAAAAAGCGAGTGCGGAAAGCGGGAAATTGCTTCAAATAATTTTTAGTAATACACAAAAAAAAACAGCCTTCATATTAAAAAAATGTGAAGGCTGTTCTAAGAGCCTGTTTAAATTTCATCTAAAAAAGTTTTGTAACATCAAAATAAGAAATCGCATCCGTCAACGGGAGTTTATTTCAGGTTCGCATCCTGATTTGCCGTATTTTTTAGCTTTTTTTGATGATTCTTGTCAATTCGAGTGATTTTAATGACTAAAAGGAATTAAAATTGTATCGAGAATTTGAGTTCTTTTATGTTGATGAATTTTATACAAAAAAGTTCTCGATACAATTTTTTGAAGGAAAAAAATCACTCGAACTGACAGTTTATTTAATTTTTAAACAGGCTCTAAGTGTTTTAAAAACAAATATTAGATGCTTTTTACAAAGTCTAAAAATACTTTTTTATGCAATTCTAAATCCATATTTGCCGAAAGTGAGGCGCGTACAATATAATCTTTGTCGCCTTCTTTAGTGGTTCCTTGGGTTGAGGTTGCAGGAATGGTCCAGTAGCATCCTTTTAATTGTCCGTAACTTACACAAAATTTACTTTCGGTAGGTATTTGGGTAATCATTAGGTTGATTAATTTTAAATTTAAGGCTCTTTTATAAGTCTCTTTTTCGGCATCAGAATTTCCTTTTGTCGGTAAATCTAAAGAGAAAACAGAGGGCGTAAAGCCTTGAGAAGCTAATTCTTCGGATACAAAATTTATTTTTGCGCCTGGTAAATTATCGGTAATAAAAGTTACAAATTCACGGGTGTTTTTATACGCATCTATAATTCGTTGGTTCATAGAGGGTAATTGTTTTGCTAATATTTCATATTGAAAATCAGTCGCTTCGTTATCGGTAACGTTTAAATGAATGGCTATTTTATCCATTAAGGTTTCCGATTTTTTGTTTCCAACACAATAACCTGCGGTACATTTTCCGCCACTAGGGAATTTTGAACCACTAGCAAATGAAATAGTACGAACGCTTGATAATATGGCGTTTTCTCCTAAAAAGTGAACGTTCGGACAAAAAGTTTGATCTAAAATAAAAACAGGGTCAACAGCGATTGTTCCTGAATTTGTAGTACGTTTTTTAGTTAAAACAGCTCTTAAATCATCTAAATTAGGAACTTCAACTCTTGGGTTGGTAGGGATTTCAGCAATGATAAAAGGAACAGCGTCTTCTAGGGCTATTTCTGCCAATACAGCATCGATACTCTTTACCATATCGTTACCGCCATCGACTAATAAATCAACAATTTCTACATTTTCAAGACAAGCGGCAACACGTCTTGCTTGGTCGTTTGTACCTCCGTAACAATTTGGTGGAACGACAATTTTAATAGTTTTTCCGCTATTGTTTTGCTGTGCATGGTCAACTAATCCCATTAAAATAGCATATTGAATAGACAGTCCGCTAGAGGCAACTAATGGTTTTGTGGTGCTTTGGGTAATTTGTTGGATGCTTTTTAAAACCGAAGCCTTATCTTCTAATAAAGTGCTTTTAGGAATATCCGAAGAAATTGAACTTGTTTTATTTACTGTTTTAGCTACAAATGATTGTAAAACAGCTAGTGAATCGGCAGGAGTCATCGCAATACTTTCTCTACGTCTTACGTGTTGAATTGCAGAAATATATTCTTGATTTTCTTTTTTATTTACTGCTAAAACACTTCCTAATTTTGTGTTTATATTGATGAAAAAATCAATGTTTGGGTTGCTATTTATATTGAAATTACAAATTTCTTTTTCTTCGGATATTAAAATAGTACTACCATCGAAATTAGAAATTTTATCAGCAATTTTTTTTAGTTCAAATTTATAGCCATAAACATTTTGTAAAACATCGGCATTAAAAGCGCTTGGCAATTTATCGGAATAAATAATTTGGGTGTTTTTATTTTGCTGTAAATTACTTCTAAGAATAGCTAAAATAGGCATTGTAGTAGAAGAAAAACTGATGATATTTTCAGAATTTAAATCATTCATTTTTGAAATAACCCATTCTAAAACACAGGATAACGGATGTCCAAGGCGAATATAATCGTAAGCGGTAGGCAATTCACTTAATGCTGATAATTGACTGTTATTGTTATTAAATAAGCTTTCGAACTGATTTGTAAATTGAACTTTCGCTAATTTTTCATCATAAATATCTAGTCGATGTGTGGTTAAATTCAGCCAATCAGTAGGCATATTTTTTAATACTTCTTTACTATAATCTAGTATGTTATTGTTTTGCATAATTTTCAACTTTATATAAGCTGTAAATATACAGTAAGTAAGCGTATTTTTAAGTAGCTATAAATGCTTTGTTTACTTTAATAATATATTTTTTGATTGATAATTTTTACCGTTTTTTTAGCTTCCATTTTTTTAATAGTTCGAATGGTTGATTCAATGCTTAAACCAAGCAAGCCTGCAATGTTTTTTCTGGTAAAATCTATTTTTAAATTAAAGGGTAAACTATGTTGGTGAACATCATTTTTTAAATAGTTCAATAATGTTAAAATTGCTTCTTCGGCAGAGTTTGAGCTAATGCCATTTGCTATGGTTGCCTTAAAATAAAGTCTTTTAGAAATCATTTTTGTAAAGGTATAGTGCACTTCATTATTATTAAGTAATAAGGTTTCAAAGGCCTCTTTTTTTAAAAGATAAACACTTAGTGAGTTTAACGCAATCGCATTTGCAGGATATTTTGTATCTATTAATAAAGGAGGTTCGCCAAAGCTTCTGTTTTTACCAAAAATACCCTGAATAAATTCATTCCCGCTTTGGTTGTAATAATTCATTTTTACCCCGCCATTTATAATTTGATAGTAATATTTAGGACTGCTTCCTTTTTCAAAAAGATAGTCTCCTTTTGAGAATTCAACAATTTTAGCACCATATTGAATTAATAAATTTTCTTTTATCATATGATTTAAGTCATAGGTTATTATAAATGTAGTAAAGTAGTTTTGCCGCTCAACAAAGTTAAGGAAATGAATACGATAATAAACTACCTGCTTTCAATAGCGTGTTTTGCCTGTATTTACCTGTTTCATAGGTTTTTATTTAACGCTAGTCAGGCTATTTACATAATTGCTGCTTTTGGGGCTTCAGCAGTTTTAGTTTTTTCAAACAATAGCATTAAACACTCGCCACTAAAAATTTTTTTAAGTTCGGTATTAGCGGCTTTTATAGGGGTGTTTTTAAACGGCTTTGATTTGGCTTTAATTATTAAAGTAATACTGGCGATAAGCTCTTGTATTTTAATAATGAACCTTATTAATACGAGTTATCCACCTGCTGGGGCTATAACACTTATTCCAATATTATCTAATTCAGAAATAGAAAGTTTGGGGTATTGGTATATTTTATATCCAACAACAACAGGCTTGTTAATTATTTATTCATTTTCAATACTAAGAGATATATTAAAGACACATTTAAATACACTTAATTATGGCAAGTAAAAAAACAATTGAAATTGTAAAATCGACAGTACCTGTTTTAGAAGTACATGGAGAGGCTATTACTAAAGTTTTTTATAGGTTATTGTTTGAAAATCATCCGGAGTTAAAAGATATTTTTAACATGACTAATCAGAAAAAAGGAAATCAACAAATAGCCCTGGCAAGTGCTTTTTTTAAATACGCACAACATATTGATAAATTAGAAATGCTAGGCGGCATGGTAAATACTATCGCGCAAAAGCATGTAAGTTTATCAATACCTAAAGAAGCATATCCTATTGTTGGTGAAAATTTATTAGCAGCTATTAAAGAGGTTTTAGGCGATGCTGCAACGCCAGAAATAATAGACGCTTGGGCAGAGGCTTATGGCGATTTAGCGGCTATTTTTGTTGGTAAAGAAGAAGCTATTTATACAGATAAAGAAAACAGTATCGGTGGTTTTAGAGGTATGAAAGAATTTATAGTTGTTGATAAAATAGCAGAAAATGATCTAATTACTTCATTTTATTTAAAACGAAAAGATGGTGCTCCTATGCCTAATTTTATGGCAGGTCAATACGTTTCTATAAGTTTAGAGATACCAAATACCGATCATAAGCATACTCGAAATTATAGTATGTCAGATTCAAATGATAAAGATTACTTAAGAATTAGTGTTAAAAAAGAAGCGGGTAATCCTGACGGAATTGTGTCAAATTATTTGCATTCAGCTGTTATTATTGGTAGTACTTTAAATATAGGGATGCCTTCTGGTGAATTTGTTTTAAAGCAGGCTGATAATCGTCCGTTGGTTTTACTAGGCGCAGGAATAGGAATTACCCCTATACTAAGTATGTTTAAAGAGGCTATTAAAAATAAACATCAAGAAGTTATAATTATTCAATGTGCTTTGAATAGTAATACTCATGCTTTTAAAAATGAAATTCAGGCGTTGTTAGGGGCTAATTCAAAATTGGTATCAGTTTATAACGCAGCTTTAAAGAGTGATGTTTTAGGTGATAATTATGATTATCAAGGCTATTTAACAAAAGAGATATTAAATGATTTAGGAATTTCAAATACTAGCGATTTCTATTTCTGTGGTCCAACAGCTTTTATGGCAAATACTTTAGCTATTTTAAAGGATTTAAATGTATCGGAAGAACAGGTAAATTACGAGTTTTTTGGTCCTAAAGAAGAACTTGTTTTGACACATTAAAAATATTGTAATACTGTAGATAATTGTTCTTTTAGTTTGTATTGGCTAAAAGAACAATTTTTTCTATTTGAAGCTAAAAATATAGTTAACTTAAATTTTAAAAATAATTCCGATAAAATCCGTAAATTCGCAGACCAGAAAAGCTAGAAGATGTTAGATAAAATTAGAATTATAAAGCAACGTTATGACGAAATTTCGGATTTAATTATCCAGCCAGAAGTTATAATGGATCAAAAACGTTACGTTAAGTTAAGTAAAGAATATAAAGATTTAGGTAAGGTTGTTAAAAAAGGACAAGAATATCAAAGTTTAACGGACTCTATTGAAGAAGCTAAAGAAATTATAGCTGACGGAAGCGATGCCGAAATGACGGAAATGGCTAAAATGGAAATGGACGAGGCTAAAAAGCGTATTCCTGTTTTAGAGGATGAAATTAAGTTTTTATTAATTCCGAAAGATCCTGAAGATTCTAAAAATGCCGTTGTTGAGCTTAGAGCAGGTGCTGGAGGTGATGAAGCGAGTATTTTTGCTGGTGAATTGTTTAGAATGTACACCAAATATTGTGAAGGTAGAGGCTGGAAAGTATCTACAGTAGATTATTCGGAAGGAACAAACGGAGGTTTTAAAGAAATTCAGTTTGAGGTTTCTGGTGATGATGTGTATGGAACTTTAAAGTTTGAGGCAGGTGTACACCGTGTACAACGTGTACCACAAACCGAAACGCAAGGTCGTGTGCATACATCGGCAGCTACGTGTATGGTTTTCCCAGAAGCGGAAGAGTTTGATGTAGTTATTAATCCCAAGGAAGTACGTATTGACTTTTTCTGTTCGTCAGGTCCTGGAGGTCAGTCGGTAAATACGACGTATTCAGCGGTTCGTTTAACACATATTCCTACTGGTTTAGTAGCGCAATGTCAGGATCAGAAATCGCAACATAAGAATAAAGAGAAAGCTTTTAAAGTATTGCGTTCTCGTTTATACGACATGGAGTTAGCAAAGAAAAATGCTGAAGATGCCTTAAAACGTGGAACAATGGTTACTTCTGGTGATAGATCGGCAAAAATTAGAACCTATAATTTCCCGCAAGGACGTATGACCGATCATAGAATTGGTTTAACGTTATACGATTTATCAAATATTATGAATGGCGATATTCAGAAAATTATCGACGAATTAATGCTTGCCGAAAATACATCAAAATTAAAAGAATTAGGAGAAACTATTTAATAAAATAGTACTTACTATTATATATAAAAAAACACGTAATCAACTTGATTACGTGTTTTTTTGTTAAAATAGTATCGATACTATTTTCGAAAAATTAACACTAACTAATAGTTATTTACCGAATTATAGTGCTTCAAAAGAATCTTCATCTTCTAAATAATTTTCTATAGTTTGTTCTAACATTGTACTTATTTTCACAAGATATAAAGTGTCGTTAGTTTTTACTTCTACAGCTTTTACAGTTTCTCCTTTATTATTTTTAAAGGAAATAATATCCGTATAATCATAACCTTCAGGATATTTTTCAATTAATAAATCTAAAATATCAGTTGTTAGTTTTTTGTATTCTACAATTACTCGTTTCATATTTACATTTCTAAAAGGTATGCGAAAATTAATGGAGCAACAATAGTAGCATCACTTTCAATAATAAATTTAGGTGTATCAATATCTAATTTTCCCCAAGTTATTTTTTCATTTGGTACCGCTCCAGAGTATGAACCGTAACTTGTTGTTGAATCTGAAATTTGACAGAAATAACTCCAAAAAGGTGTGTCTTCTCTTTCCATATCTTGATATAACATTGGAACAACACAAATAGGGAAATCACCAGCAATACCACCACCTATTTGAAAAAATCCGATACCATTATCAGAATTATCAGTATACCAATCAGCTAAAAAAGTCATGTATTCGATACCTGATTTCATCGTACTAGCCTTTAATTCGCCCTTCATCACGTAAGAAGCAAAAATATTTCCCATCGTAGAATCTTCCCATCCAGGAACAACAATTGGTAAGTTTTTTTCGGCAGCAGCATACATCCATGAATCTTTTAAATCGATTTCATAATACTCTTCTAATACGCCTGAAAGTAATAATTTATACATGTATTCATGTGGAAAATAACGTTCATCATTATCTTCAGCATCTTTCCATATTTTGAATATATGTTTTTGTAATCTTCTAAAAGCTTCATCTTCAGGAATACACGTATCTGTAACTCTGTTTAAACCTTTTAACAATAAATCCCATTCATCTTGTGGGGTTAAATCACGATAATTAGGAATGCGTTTGTAGTGAGAATGTGCTACTAAATTCATCACATCTTCCTCTAGGTTTGCACCTGTACATGAAATAATATGTACTTTTTCTTGGCGAATCATCTCTGCAAATATTTTACCTAATTCGGCAGTACTCATTGCTCCAGCTAAGGAAACTAACATTTTAGATCCTTCAGCTAATTGTGTTTCATACCCTTTGGCAGCATCGACTAAAGAGGCTGCGTTAAAGTGTAAAAAGTATTTTTCTATAAAATTTGTAATTGGTTTTTCCATTTTTATATAAATTTTTCAATAATAACTTGTATAATTTCAAAAAGGATTAAAATAATAATAATCCACTCTAGCATACTGCTGTATTTATGTTGTAGTATGTCGTTAAAAAGATCTAAGTTTTCTTTAATGATGTTTAAACTATTTTGTGTTCCTTGATATCTTTTTACAATATCTAATTCATCTTTTAATTTATAATCTAATGTTGATAAATCTTTATTACTCCAAGCTAAATCCGAAGTATCAAAAACATATAGATTCTCGGTAATATTGTTTTTTAAATTCATGGTACTACCTATGAATTTTCTCATGTTTGTTTTGGTCAATTTAAAACTACCTGTACGTTCTAATTGCTTAGAATATATTAATGTTTTATCATGTAAATCAGATGTTTTATTTACATAATTCATCAATGCCACAGATTGCGCTAAATTCAGCATTATAATATGTGCCACATCTTCATTTAATTCTTTTATTTGGATGCTTCCAAAATCAACTTCTATTTCATTATTAAAAATTATTTTATAATCTTCAGAAGGTAGTTCTGTAACTTTTTTACTTCCTTTAGATAAAATATCAATGTTTTTTTTAATTAAAATAGCATCACAATTTATAAAAACAACACTTCCGTAATCTTTGATATATAAATAAGAGTCAGCGTTTATTTTGTACAATAAAAAGGAATGTTCTCTTTTAATTAGCATATAATCTGTTAGCAGATTACGAATTTCATTTAGTTGAATTTTTTCTTCTAAATGATATGCGATGGCTTGTAAATCCATTTAAAACTCTTCGTCTAATTTATTTTTAAATTTAGGTACAGTATGTTGTTTATTTTTTTTGATATTAAAATTAGTAGTATCTTCTTCTGTATTTGAAGAAAATTTATAACTCAACATTTTATAGTACAATTTAGCGGCTAAAAAATCAGATGATTTATCAATCGTATTAGGGCATAATTCTACGATATCAAAACCAACAACATTTTTCTCTGTAAATACTTTTTTCAAGAATTCTAGTGTTTCATAATAAAACAATCCTCCAGGTTCAGGTGTTCCTGTACTTGGCATTATTGATGGGTCTATGGCATCTAAATCAAAAGTAATAAACACGTTATTTGTTAATTGATCGATAACATCTTCCATCCAATATTCATTGACAGCCATATCATGAGCAAAAAAAGTTTTATCCATGTTCATAGCTGTTTTTTCTGAAGCATCCATACTTCTGATGCCCACTTGTACTAAATTGGTATTTTGACTAGCTTCGTAAACAGCACAAGCATGATTGTATGATGAGCCTTGATATTCTTTACGTAAATCAGCATGTGCATCAATATGTAATACTGTTAAGTTGTTGTAACATTCATTAAAAGCTCTAATTGTTCCAATAGAAATTGAGTGTTCTCCACCAAAAAGAGTTACAAATTTATTTTTATTGATGTACTTTTTAGTTGTTTGGTGAACCGCTTCTACCATTTTTTCTGGTGATGCGTTTTCAAGTACAGCATCGGCTAAATAAATTCCTTCTTTATAAACTTCGCTATCAGTTTCGATGTCGTATAATTCCATATTTTCAGAAGCTTTTAAAAATGCTTCTGGTCCTTTATCGGCACCTTTTTGCCAAGTACTTGTACCGTCGTAAGGCACAGGAATTAAAACGATGTTTGCTGTTTCTAATTTTGCGTAGTTTTCAGGAATCCCTGCGTATGTTGTTTTATTTTTCATATCCTAAAATAGCAAGTAATGCTTCACTTTTTTGTTGTTCTTTAAATAATTTAGTTATTATATTTCCGTTGATATCTTTTGAAATTAACACGTGTTTTGGATGTGGAATTAAGCAATGTTGTAATCCGCCAAAACCACCAATAGTTTCTTGATAAGCACCTGTGTTAAAAAAACCGATATATAATGGATTTTCTTTTTCATAAGTAGGTAGATAAATACCGTTTACATGTTGTTCTGAATTGTAATAATCATCACTATCACAGGTTAATCCTCCTAATAAAACACGTTCGTATTTATGATCCCATTTATTTAAAGGAAGCATAATAAAGCGTTTGTTAATAGCCCATGAGTCTGGTAATGTTGTTATGAAAGAAGAGTTAATCATATTCCATTTTTCACGATCGTTTTGTTTTTTCTGATACAATATTTCATACACAGCACCTCCAGCTTCTCCTACGGTAAAGCTTCCGAATTCGGTAAAAATATTAGGAACATCCACTCCAGCTTCTTTACAAGTAAGGTTTATCTGATTTATGATTTCATCAACCATATATTCATAATCATACTCAAATGCTAATGAATTTTTAATAGGAAAACCTCCACCTATATTTAAACTATCTAATGTTGGGCATACTTTTTTTAAAGCTGTATAAACGTTTAAACATTTTAATAATTCGTTCCAATAATAAGCATTGTCTTTTATACCTGTATTGATAAAAAAATGAAGCATTTTTAATTCTACCTGTGGATTGTTGGCAATTTCACGTTGATAAAATGATACAATATTTTTATAACCAATTCCTAAACGACTGGTGTAAAATTCGAACTTTGGTTCTTCTTCCGAAGCAATACGAATTCCTACTTTAAAGTTGTTTTTAGTTTCTTTTAAAAGTAAACTTAGTTCTTCATAATTATCAATAATAGGCACACAGTTTTTGTGTCCTGAATCAATTAAATCAGCAATATTTGTAACATATTGATCTCTTTTAAAACCATTACATAACACAAAAGCATCGTTGCTTAACTTGCCTTCTTTCTTTAGATTTTTAACAATATCGATATCAAAAGCCGATGAGGTTTCTATATGGATATCATTTTTAAGAGCTTCTTCCAATACATATTTAAAGTGCGAACTTTTAGTACAATAACTGTAATTATAAGTTCCTTTATATTGGTGTTTTTCCATTGCTTTATGAAACCAATTTTTAGCTTTATGTATATTTTCTGATATTTTTGGCAAATAAGTAAATTTTAATGGCGAACCATATTGCTTTACTAAAGCCATCATATCAATATTATGAAAAAATAAGTTATCATTTTTAGTATGAAATTCTTCTTGCGGAAAATCAAAAGTTTGTTCGATTAAATCTTTATATCTGGTATTCATTATCTTTGGTTTGGCTGTGTTTTAAGCACAGCAGGATTTGTTCAAAAAATAGTAACAACAAAATGCTGTAACTTTTTCAAATTAATAAAATTTTAAAAAACAAATAATACGGCTATCTTATAGCGAATTTGTTAGACCAAAAAGAAAATGAATAGTTAGAGTCTTAACGCAAGACAATCACCAGACTGATTATGAAAATTCAGTGGTAATGAATAATTGTACGAAGAGGAAGAAACCTTAATTTTTCCGTTGTGTTTCCAAAACACAAAATAACCTTTTATCTCCCAACAAAAGTTATTTTCGAAATAAGTAAAACGTTGCATTGAACCTATCTAATAAGATGTGGTAAATGTAAACTTTTTTTTAATATGACAAACTTTTTTTTATTTTTTTTGATAAAAATAATGCTATCTTTTTTTTGAACTGTTATTTGTGTTTAAAAATTTGATTAGTACGTTTTTAGTTTGGGTTTATTTTACGGATTAGTATCGTTTAAATAATTTACTGTTGCTATATTAAAGATATTATTTATTCAATTTAAGTGCTTTTTAATGATGAAAAGAGCTGGATAATAGTATCAAAAATTTTTTAATATTTCTGAAAATCATTTTGTAGCTTGCCAATACAATTGAGTATTTTTTTCAAATTTAAAAAACAATGAATTTAATTCCTATTAATACTATTTTCAAAAATACTACTAGTAGTTATAAATATTACTGGTGGTTATCTATTATAGAAATATCTTTTTTAGAGGATAAAGAAAACATTTCTTATAATGAGATTATATTTAAAATTATCAGTAAAATTTGGTATCCAGTTAATTATTTTAAACTTTCATTTGGAAAAAAAGACCGATGTGCTTTTTTTATAAAAGAAATTCAAAGGGAATATAATTTAGAAGATAATCTAAGTGAAAGAGATTTATATCAATTTTTGATTGAAAATAAGGATAGTAAATTTTTAACTAAAATTACTTCAGAATTAACAAGATATGTTCCTTTTCGATTTATTAGAGCTTGGTATGCTGAACAAACAAGAGGTTTAAAAGATGGAATTATTAATTCTAAAATTGTAGAATTACAAGATAATAAAGCACCTTACACAATAAATATTGAGCTCAAAGAAATTAAGATAAACAAAGATTGGACTTTTTGGATTAGAACTAATTATAATTTAATAAAATCATATACTTATTTTGAGTTAATAAAATATTTAGAGAGCGAAAATCCTCAAACATCAAATTTATCTAAAAAAATAGATAAACCAACTTTAAGAAAACTTTCTACGCCAACAACATATTGGAAGAAATATATTGCAGAAAACCCAAATAAACTAGATATTTTTGAAAATAAACCATTAATTTCAATGAAAGAAGTTAGCATAGACCATTTTCTTCCTTGGAGTTTTTTTACACATGATTTAATTTGGAATCTTCATCCTGTAAGTAAAAATATAAATTCTTCAAAAAACAATTATCTTCCAAAAGAAAAATATTTAAAACCTTTTTGTTTTTTACAATATGATTTTTGTGAATTTTTATTAAATGAAAAAGCTAATAAAGTTTTAGAAAATTATTACTTATTGTTTAAGTGTTCTAATGATGAGTTAAAAAATATATCAAAAGAAGAGTTTTCAAAAAAAATCAATAATTATTACCTTCCTCAATATGAAATAGCCAAAAATATGGGATTTAACTGTAATTGGTTTTTGAAATAGTTTTTTTTGACACCTAAAAATAAAAACCCTGTAAACACGGGGTTTACAGGGTGTAATTGTGGAGACGCCGGGAATCGAACCCGGGTCCAAACAAGCAGTTCAAATGCTTTCTACATACATATTTCTTTCTTAATTTTCGACTAGTAACTGATTAAGAACAATCTGTTAAAAGCTTATCTTCTTTAGTTTCAAAAACCTGCCGAAGCTTCAGGTTTTCTATATTTACTTTTACGATATCCAAAAGTGAAGCGCCGTAAATCAAGGCTATTCGTGGACATAAAGCTTGCACACCTTGTGTGCCTAGGCCAATCCTACTGTGATTCGGATTAAGCAGCTAAAGCGTAGTTATTCTCGCCGTTTAAAAAGTTGAAATTAAGTTTAACGAGTTTCTATTCACTGCTCGGCATGCTTACATTATCGCTGGTCTCGCTGTCAAAACCAGTCGTCCCCAAAATGATAAAATTTTAAAAAATAGTATCAAATATTATTAATATATTTGAATACAGAATGCAAAGGTAATAAAATACTACTTGTAAAATACATTTAAATCAAGTATTTTCGCTTAAATTGTTATATTTTTAACAATTGTAGATTATTTGTTTAATTTTATACAAAATACATACATGAAATTCGGAATCATTAAAGAACGTAAAAATCCACCAGATAGAAGAGTGGTATTTTCTCCTGAAAAATTACAAGAATTTAAAGCGCAATTTCCAACTGCAGAAATAGTAGTTGAAAGTTCAGATATTCGTGTTTTTAGCGATCAAGCTTATAAAGATGCAGGCTTAGAGGTTGTAACCGATATGTCTGATTGTGATGTATTATTAGGGGTAAAAGAAGTTCCTTTAGAGGCTTTAATTCCGAATAAAAAATATTTTTTCTTTTCACATACCATTAAAAAGCAACCTTACAACCGTGCGTTATTACAAGGGATGTTAGCTAAAAACATTGAAATGTACGACCATGAAACCATCATTAAAGAAAATGGTGCTCGATTAATTGGTTTTGGTCGTTATGCAGGTTTAGTAGGTGCATATAACGGATTTAGAGCTTTGGGTTTACGTGAAAAATTATTCACTTTACCAAAAGTAGAAACTCTTACTGATTTAGATGCTGTAAAAGCCGAATTAGACAAAATTACGTTGCCAAACATTAAAATTTTAGTAACAGGAACAGGAAAAGTAGCGCAAGGAGCAAAAGAAATTCTAGATTATTTAAAAATAGCACAAATTAGTGATGCTTTATATTTAACGGCAGATTTTACCGAGCCTGTATATTGCGTGTCGGATGTGATGGAATATAACAAGCGCATTGACGGTAAAGTAGGTGAGAAGTTTGCTTTTTATAAAGATCCGAGCGGTTATCAAAGTAATTTTATGCCCTATGCGAAAGTGACTGATTTCTTTATCGCAGGTCATTTTTATGGCGATGGAGCACCGTATTTATTTACTAGAGAAGATGCAAAAAATGCTGATTTTAAAATTAAATATGTCGCTGATATTTCTTGTGATGTTGATGGCCCGGTAGCAACAACGCTTCGTTCGTCAACAATTGCTGATCCTATTTATGGCTATGATGCTCAAACCGAAAAAGAGGTTGATTTTACCACTGAAAAAGCAATAACTGTAATGGCTGTTGATAATTTACCTTGTGAATTACCAAAAGATGCCAGTGAAGGATTTGGTGAAATGTTTTTAGAAAACGTAATTCCAGCTTTTTTCAATGACGATAAAGACGGTGTTTTAAAACGCGCTAAAATGACCACAAAAAACGGAGAATTAGCCGAGCGTTACGCGTATTTACAGGCCTATGTAAACGGCGAAGAATAATAAATATGTTAGCAGACAAGCAATTTTTAATTGATACGGCTCAAATGCGAATGCCTTTTGGAAAATACAAAGGTTATTATTTAGATGATTTACCTGAACATTATATTGTTTGGTATAAAAACAAAGGCTTTCCTGCGGGGAAACTAGGTAAAATGATGGGCTTGGTTTATGAAATACAATTAAATGGTTTGGAAGATATTTTACGAAAAATCAGAAATTAATTTTAGAGCCTGTTTAAATTTCATCTAAAAAAGTTTTATAACAGAAAAATAAAAAAAACACTCGAACTGACAGTTATTTTGATAATTCTTGTCAATTCGAGTGATTTTAATGACTAAAAGGAATTAAAATAGTATCGAGAATTTGAATTGTTTTCTTTTGATACTAAAAAAGTTCTCGATACATTTTTTTGAAGGAAAAAAACACTCGAACTGACAGTTATTTTGATGATTCTTGTCAATTCGAGTGATTTTA
>NZ_OENE01000014.1:72087-76228 GCF_900239495.1 Tenacibaculum finnmarkense genomovar ulcerans | reverse complement strand
ACGTTACTCCTGCGCATAAGGGACTTGCACCCTCTAGATTAATAAACTACCTTTCGGTAGTCAAAAGATGCCCATGCTGGGCACACACACCGTATAAAAATAATTGCGGTTAGTGCTTAATCAAAAGTCGTTGCTTGTTTGTAACGTCTGATTTTCCTTCGGAAAATCCTCGCATACAAACCCGCAACTATTCTTATACATAAACATTGTAGCTAATTTACGAAACCAGAAAAAAAGTCAACCTATTTTCAGAACAATACAAAATGGAAAAAGCATATATTTTTATAGATGAATATGGTAACTCACACTTAGATTTATCTAAAAACTCAACACCTAGTCATTTTATTTATTCATCTATAATTATAAAAGAATCTGATTTAAACAAAGCCCGTGAATTAAGAAAAGAAATTTGTAAAAAACATAGACTTGGAGCTGATATTAAATCTAAAAACATAAAGAAAAAATTCTTTGAAAGAAGACTCAATATATTAAAAGATTTAAAAGAAAATTTAGATTTTACTATAGATGTTTTAGTCATCGATAAGGAAAAGTTAAATTTTGAAACAGGAGGACTAAAACATAAACAAGTTTTTTATAAATATTTCCAAAAAACATTTGTCACTAAATACAATAATATCTACAACTCTTTTAGTATATATTTAGACAAATTAGGACATGACAATTTTAGAAATGAATTAGTTAAATTCGTTTCTGAAAAAGGTATACAAAGAGATTTATTTAACCCAAATAGAACCTATGAGCTTGCGGACGACAAAACCGAAGAAAAACTAGTGCAATTTGCAGATATTATTGCAGGTTCTATCGGAAGAGTATTTTGTTTAAGTGATTTTGAGGAAGAGTATAATCAAATTTATGAAATACTTCACACTAGAATGTCTGTAAGTTATTTCCCTTATTTAAAATCAAAAACTAATTTAATCAGTAATTCACCAAAACTTACAAAAGAAATAACAGAACTAAATTTAGAGGTCTTAAAAAATTATATGGATAACACTTTAAAAAGTGAAAATCATTTAAAAAGAAGATTACTAGAATACCTCTATACTAGTTCAAAAATAGATTCCGAAAGACTTGTTCCTAGTTATGAAATAGTCAATTATTTAAAAAATTTTACAAAAAAAATTGATGAGCCTAAACTTCGAATAATTGTGCGTGACTTGAGATATGAAGGTTTATTTATCATAAGTCATTCGGGAAAACCAGGATATAAACTAGCATCTAATTATCAAGATATAGAAATGCATTTTACTCATTTTATGAAATACATAATACCAATGTTGAAAAAAATTGAAATTTTAAATCAAAAAATTTCACAATTATCTTTCAATAAAATAAATCCTCTTGAAAAAGATGAGCAATTTATTCAAATAAAAAAATTAATTGAACAAACAAAAAACTAGCTACAATAACTAAGCATATGGCCTGCCGATAGGCCAAGGCTATATGCATTGTTGACTGATCCGATATTCAGGATAAGGGGTAATTCGATAACTATTTTTGTGTTTCTTTAAAATTCGGTAGACTTCACTATTATTTTTTAGCCTATTTTTACATTTTATAGTAATTAAAGGTAACCTACAACCCTGTTTTTAAGCGTAATAATATTCTTTTTTTACCTTTAGGCATCAGTCGTCTGAGTAAATTGTGGATGAATTTACTACTAAATGTATTTACTTATTTTACGCATCACTATCTGTCTATAATTTTCGGGAGGCCCTCGCCCATCGAAGGTTAAAAGTGTAATTAATGTTCCTTTTTTACAACTTGGGCAGACGTTTAATAATGATTTTTCACTGTCGATATAAACTCCTAAAACCTCTTTATCTCTATCTAATAATTGCAGTTGTATTTGTGGTAGTTTTTCCCTTTTCCAACTGCTACTTAAAAATCCATAATGACGAATTCGGGTAAACCCTTTTGGTAAAATATGGTTTTGAAAACGACGTATAAAATCTTTAAAAGATAATGTTAGGGTTGTTTTTCGTCCTCCATTTCGGTATTCTTTCAGGCTGAAAGTAACTTCCTTTTTTTGCTTATCAATGGCTAATATTCGAGAATTACTAATGGCTATTTTATGGGTATATCGACCTAAATATTCTATTATATTTTCTGGATTTCCAAAAGGTGATTTTGCATAAACGACCCATTTTTTATCAAATAATCTATCGTACACATCCTGCTTAATTTCTGGTAATTGTTTTCTGAGTTTGGCTATAAAAACACCTCTAAATTTTTTACTCAAAGCCTTAACACTAAACAAAAAATCGTTTTTACCGGTTCCGTTTTTCCAATAACCAGCTTTGCTTACTCCACCTTTAGGAACGATGCAATGCAAGTGAGGGTGCAAACTTAAATTCTGCCCCCAAGTATGTAAAATGGCGATCATTCCCATTTTTGCACCTAAATGTTTGGGATTATTTCCAAAAGTGCTTAACGTTTGCCAGACACTATCAAATAAAATTTTGTAAACCTTTTTCGGGTGTGATAAAGCTATCGGATTTAAATGATGCGGTATCGTAAAAACAACATGGAAATACGGTACATTCAAGAGTTCCTTTCGCCTTGCCTGAATCCACTGATGTTGTTTGTGTCCTTGACAGATTGAACAGTGCCGATTTCTGCATGAATTAAACTGTAAATGCAATTTATGACAGTGAGAACACCAATCTAAATGACCACCTAACGCCTTGGTTCTACATTTTCTTAGCGCATGTAAAGTTCGTAAATGCCAACTTGTATTTGTTAGTTTGTTTAAATTATCTAGCTCCAAATTCAACACATCTGAAACCGTGTATTTCGCATACATTACTTGTTATATAAGGTGTCTAACGGACTAAATTTATCAGAGCTTCCTGTATTAGCTACATGCAAATAAACCATGGTTGTTTCAATATGTGCATGCCCTAAAAGCTCTTTTAAGCTGATAATATTTAAGCCATCTTCTAATAAATGTGTAGCGTAGGAATGTAATCCACATCCATATAACATACCTAAAATTAGGCGATGCTTTAAATATTTGGGACTCGCCAATAATTGCCGAACTTCCTTTTTATTGAGAACTATTGGAAGATCTCTTTGGCGCTTAATTTGCGGTAATCGCAAGCGTTTTTGCTCCATCCCCATCACCTTATAAGCCGAGCGAAGTCCGTAAATAGTATGCTTAAAAAAACTTTCTGAAGGTGTATTGTGAAGATTTTGACAATGATAAAGATAATCGTCAATAGCTTCTGTTTCTAAAAGTTCAGGAGAAATTTTATAATACAAAGCCAAATGCCCTAAACATCGTAAATAATTAGTTAATGTACTGGTAGATTTGCCGTTAATTGAAAAACTTTTCGTAAGTTTATCTACAAGAACTTCGAACTGAGGAACTCTTTCCAAAGCCGTTTCAATAATGGTTTTACTTTTTTTTTGATACATAACTCTACTTTTTTAAGATTAAGTAATAAGTTAGTTCTTTTAAAGTAATAATTGGAAAGAGCTTCCGAGGTACGAGGATTAGTTCAACAGTATGCATAGTTCATTGCTTGTTGATTTTCTTGCAGAAAATCCTCGCGCATGTTCAAGTTTTAGTTTTTTAAACTATATTAGTGCTATGATTTCGTAACGAAACCATGCACAAGTACGTTGGCAACAATTTGAAAAAATTAACATTAATATTAAATAATCAATTTTATGAAAAAAAGCACATTATTAATTACAGCAATTACAATTTCATCCTCAATCTTATTATCAAGTTGTGGAGTAATGTTTGGAGGAAGCAAATACAATGCTAACATTAAAGTAAAAGACCATCCAAATGCCGAAATTTACGCCAATGGAGAAAAAATTGGAACTGGGGAAGTTTCTACTTCGTTTAAACGAAATCAACCATTGAAAGTTGAAGTAAAGCAAGATAAGTGCGAACCAAAAACTAAAAACTTTGACAACAAATTTAGAACAGGAAATTTTATTTTGAGTGCTATTTCTTGGGGATTGATAGGAATTGGTGTCGATTTAGGAACTGGAGCATCATATAAACCTGACCATAAAAATGACCCAGCTATAGAAAAATTATCTGACAAAAATTACAAATTTACAGTCGACTATTCTGAATGTAAAGAACAATAAAAACTTTTGC
>NZ_OENE01000014.1:0-72082 GCF_900239495.1 Tenacibaculum finnmarkense genomovar ulcerans | reverse complement strand
AGCATATGGCCTGCCGATAGGCCAAGGCTATATGCATTGTTGACTGATCCGATATTCAGGATAAGGGGTAATTCGATAACTATTTTTGTGTTTCTTGAAAATTCGGTAGACTTCACTATTATTTTTTAGCCTATTTTGGCATTTTATAGTAATTAAAGGTAACCTACAACCCTGTTTTTAAGCGTAATAATATTCTTTTTTTACTTTTAGGCATCAGTCGTCTGAGTAAATTATGGGTGAATTTACTACTAAATGTATTTACTTATTTTACGCATCACTATCTGTCTATAATTTTCGGGAGGCCCTCGCCCATCGAAGGTTAAAAGTGTAATTAATGTTCCTTTTTTACAACTTGGGCAAACGTTTAACAATGATTTTTCACTGTCGATATAAACTCCTAAAACCTCTTTATCTCTATCTAATAATTGTAGTTGTATTGGGCTAAGTAAGATAATGACACTATTACTCCTTTTATCTTTACTTCATTTTAAAAGAGCTGTAAAACATCATAAAAGACTTGTTTACAGGTTAAAACTACCGAAATATGAATTATTAAAAATGACTTAGATTGTTCTATTTTCACAAAAATTAACGCTATTTTTGATACTATAAAAAAATAAATGACGGTTTTTAGACAGACTGACGTTATTGTATAATTAAATACTAAACTTGTTAAACGTATTGATATTTATGAAAAATATAGCTGGACTACTCATTGTATTATTAATATTCGGATGTAAAAATCCTTATTCTGTAATAAATAAACAAGTTAAGGAAATTCCAAATTTCATTAAGGCTAAAAAAACAAGAAATAAGGTCTTAAATAAGCA
The DNA here is from genome assembly GCF_900239495.1 of Tenacibaculum finnmarkense genomovar ulcerans. Taxonomy (GTDB): domain Bacteria; phylum Bacteroidota; class Bacteroidia; order Flavobacteriales; family Flavobacteriaceae; genus Polaribacter; species Polaribacter ulcerans. Next base: position 71,252 of record NZ_OENE01000014.1, on the reverse strand, counting down.
TTCGTTTGTTAAGGCTGTATCGTATTTACCTAAAAACTATGTTAAAGATGGAACTAAAGATTATACTGCTTTTTTACAAAAAGCAATAAATGAGAATAAATATGTATTATTACCTAACTTTCCTATCAAAATAAATGATGTCGGTTTAGATTTAATAAACAATTCAATAATCATTTTTGATAAAAAAACAGAAATGAGATTAAAAGCATCAAATAAAGGGAGTTATGAATTACTAAGAATACATAATAAAGAGAATATTAGTGTCTATGAACCCAAAATAAAAGGTGATAAATACACGCATTCGGCAAGCAGAGGGGAATGGGGAATGGGAATTTCTATCAGATCATCAAAGAATATAGAAATAATAAAACCCCTTATTCAAGAATGCTGGGGAGATGGTATTTATTTAGGTGAAATTACAAACAAAGGAACAAATTACAATATAAAAATAAAAGATGGTTTTATAAATGACAACAGAAGAAATGGAATTTCTGTAATTAGCGTAGATGGGTTTATATTGAAAAATATGATTCTATCTAATACTAATGGAGCTAGTCCTCAGGCAGGTATAGATTTTGAACCTAATTACCAAAATCAAAAATTAAAAAATATTAAAATAGAAGATCTATATACCTACAATAATAAAAGTCGGGGGATGTTATTTAATTTTAACAAACTAAAAGGAAGTAAAGAAGCGGTAAGTATTCTTGTTGAAAATTATCAAAATAATTCATCTGTAAGAGCAATAGGCTATCATAATATTAAAAATGCTCTGGGGCACATAACTGTTAAAAATTTTACTTCTAAAAATAATAGCAAAGAGAGAATTTACCATTTTCCAGATGAAAATAAAGGCAAGTTTGAAATTTATACAGAAGAAAAATAGAATAAAATATTTTTTATATAAGCAATCCTAATAGATAGAAGGCTACATTGTATAAAACTTTGCGGAAAAATGTACGCTTTTGTCTACTGTGCTGTGCCCGCTACTTACTTCTGTTTTATTTTAGTTCAAAAGACTAAAAAGACAACTATTAAACCCGTTAATCAAAAAAACTGAAACTAGCATATTAGCTTTTTTTTCAACGCACGAAATACAAAACGAACTAAAATGAATGATTAAAAAATATTCAGCTAACTACTCGTATACAAATCATAATTTTGTTATTCAAAATCTAATAAAGCCAAGAAAAAGATCTTCTTTTTTATCAGCAATTTTAATAATAAAAAATCTTATTCAAAGAGGTAAACCTACTTTAATGAGCCAATATCTACAAAATATTTATGGCTCATTTCCTGAAAAAGAAGTTTTTTTAAAAAAGCCTTTTGTTTTAATAGATCAATCAAATCTTCAATGGAATAATACCATAAAAGGAGATCAAGACCATAGCTATTTTCCTGCAAAAATATTTTTAGAAGAAAGAATTAGCGAAGATTTACCTGAATACAAATTTATCAAACAATTAATAATTCCAGAAATTGAAATTAATCAAATTACGCAACGTAATGATAAAAAATTCAATTATCAATGTGTTGATTTTTTCTTGCCACAAGCAAATTTAGTTATAGAAATAGATGGACAACAACATAAAGAAGATGTTGCAAGAGTTATTGATTCAATAAGAGATAATCACCTTGCTTTATCAAAAGTTTTAACGGTTAGAATCGATACAAAAGATTTAGAAGCTAAAAACGAAATCTATTTTCAAAAAATAGAGCAAATAAAAAATCAACTTGATAAATATTCTAGGTTTCTAAATTTATATAAAACGAATTTCAACCTCAACTTCGATGAAATTTCAGAAGAAATAAAAAAAACTAAATTATTGCCCACTGCAATAATTCGTTTTCAAGTTTTAATTCTTGAATTACTTGAAAGGGGCATACTAAATCTTGATGATGAAAAATGGTATTTTGAAATTAAAAATCATGATGTAAATGGCTATGAAATTCACGCTATCGAAGATACTTTTCAATGGCTTGTTCATTTATTAAAATTGCAAAAAATTTCATTTAAAAAACCAAAATTTGAAATTAAAAACATTAAAAACTTCAGCAATAAAAAATGTATTAAGATAGATTTCAGTCTTTTACAACGCTGGACTGATCAAAACCTACTTAATGAAGATATTATCTATCTAAGAACTGATTATTTAGATTTGTTTTATAATCGAAATAAAAATAAATTAGACCAAATTAACTACTTTAAACTTAGTACTACTGCTAAATACAAATACAAGCTTCTTTTTAATGATGAAGAATCTGGTGATTTGAAAAATTTAGTGTTTTTTCTTAAAAATATATTTGGACGTAACTATCATCGTTTTAATCAAGGTCAAGTTCCAATTATTCAAAATATTTTAGAAAACAATACAACTATTGGATTACTACCAACAGGTGGAGGAAAATCATTGACTTATCAACTTGCCTGCCTTTTACAGCCTTGTATTAGTTTTGTTGTATGTCCAATAAAGTCTTTAATGTCTGACCAAATAGAAGACCTTAATAAAACATATATTCAAAATATTGAATCTATAAATAGTGATGTCATTGGAGCTGAACGTACTGAAATATTAGATAACTATAGTAATGGAAAATATTTCTTTGTTTTTATTTCACCTGAAAGGTTTCAAACCAAAGATTTTAGACAAAGATTATCAGCCATAAATTCACAATTAGACTTTGCCTATGCTGTTATTGATGAAGTACATTGTTTATCGGAATGGGGACACGACTTTAGAACCTCTTATTTAAACCTTTCAAAAACCATTAAAAAATATTGTCCTACAATAACATTTTTAGGGCTAACCGCTACCGCATCATCTAATGTACTAAAAGATATTCAATTAGAATTTAAAAGTAAGCCAGAAGATACCAGAACTGTACCTAATTATACACGACCTGAGTTAGAGTTTATTGTAATCAATGATAAAGGAAACAAATATCAAGAAATTAAATCTATTATTGAAAACCACAACCAAGAAGAAAAGCTTTTTGATTTAGATTCTGAAAACCCAAAATGTGGCTTAATATTTACGCCTTTTGTAAACGGAGTAAATGGCTGTTCTCATCTATCAAAAAGTTTATCAATAGATTTTAAAACAGCAGTTAAATATTATTCTGGCTCAAAACCAAAAAAAGGTTTTATTGGTGAGGATAAAGATTTCGATAAATATAAACTAGAAGTTCAAAAGCAATACAAAGACAATAAATTTCCATTATTAACAGCTACTAAAGCTTTTGGTATGGGAATTAACAAAAAAAATATAAGCTTTACTGTTCATTATGGTATGCCTGCTTCCATGGAATCGCTTTATCAAGAAGCAGGAAGAGCGGGAAGAGATAAAAGTGATGCAAAGTGTTATGTTTTACTAACAGAAGAAAATCCAGAAACGGATATTCAAACTATTTTTAACCCAGAATCAACTTATGAAGAAATTCAATCTTTAAGTGATAAAGTAGGCTTAAGCGGAAAAGATATTTTCCGTCAAATATATTTATATCAAAATGGATTAGACTCAATATCTAATGAATTAGAACTTGTAACACAACTTCATGAAACCTATTCCGAATCAGGAGCTAAAAAAGTTGTTTATGCAAAAGGCTTAAATTCAGATAAAGCAAAAGTTGAAAAAGCTATTTATCGTTTATCTAATTTAGGTATTATTTCAGATTGGACTGTTGATGATTTCTTTAATGGTGTATTTACTGTTTCCTATAAAAAATTTACCGAAGAAAGTATAAAAGAAACATTACTCCTATTTATTCAAAATTATGTTGATGACTTTGAATTTGACAAGCATCCTGATAGAGAAAAATATACAACTATTTTAAACAATACTGAATTGCCGAAATTTGACCGTTTAGTAACAATATTACTGCAATGGTCTTATGATAAGTTTGGAACGAACAGACGGAAATCTCTTGAAACTGTTTATAATAATTGTAAGGATTATCAGGAAGAAGGAAAAGAATCTTTTAAAAAATCGTTAGAAGCTTATTTTAAAATTACAGAAGCAACCTATGTTTTACAACATATTGCAGACAATAACAACAAAGATATCGCTAAATGGTTTGAAGTTTTCTATATTGAAAATAAGGATACAGAGATTATCACTTTTAGAAAAAAAGAAGAATTGATTGACCTAAAAGGAAATTTACAGAGAATACTTGAAAGTTATCAATCAAATACAGGTATTCATTTAATAAATGGTTTAAACACCCTACTTTTAAACGAGTCATTTGAAAACGTTAAAAGAGAGTTTTCAAAATCATTCGACACTATTTCAAATTATGATAATAAAGAACGGAATACGGTTCTAAATGGAATTCTTAAAATAGCTAAAAAAACAAACCAAAACGGAAAAACTATATTATTAGAATACCTATACAAATACAGTAAAACGGAAGCTGAAAAATTAAAATTTGCTAAAGAGTTCGGAGATAAAAAAACGTTACTTATTCATTATAACAACAAACTTAAAAGCATTAATAAAAAAATAGAATATGGATTTAGAAAAATTGGATAATATTGTCATTGAATTAGAACAAAACTCTGAAGAACTAAAAGGCTTTACACAGGTTTATTCGGAAATAAGCTCGCTTCAATCGAATATAAGCCTAAACTTAGAGCTAATCGAAGAGAATAATAAAAATTTAAACTCGGTTAGTAATGTCATTAAAAAAGAAACAAGAGAAAATTCAAACCAATTAAAGCTTATTAACAATACTGTAGAGCAAAAAACAGAAAGAATAAATACAGATAATAAAGCTTTTCAAAGAGAATTAGATGCAACTCTTATCACAAGGCTCGATAAACATAAATCTGATATTCAAGTTGATATTAGAAATGAAGGAATTCAAATACAACGTGCATTTGAAACTACTTTAAATTCTAATTTTAACTCGATGGAAAGTAAAATAAAAGAACGTTTTGAATTACAATCTAAAGAATTGAAAACATTGAGAGTTTTAGTCTTTGTTTTAATTACTATAGGAATAGGCTTAGGAGTTGGTCTTTATTTGAAATAAACAAAATTGAATTTACTATATTTAGCAAGAAATAACTACTTCAAATTAGTTACCTTTATCCCAATCTTAAAGGAAAAGTTAGGCAAATACTGCTAGTACTCGCCTACTTACAAAAATAGTTCGGATATTTTCTATTGCGTTTTTAAATAATTACTAGCTATAAAACACCTAAAGAAATAATGCGTTATTCAAAAAAACATTTTGAACTAATTTGCAATAAAAAAAGCACACAATACCTATAAAATTACATAGCTAATCAAAAAAATGAAACAACCCTAAAAGATTATTTTTCCATAAATTACCTTTGAGTACCCTTTGTAAACTAGCGATTTTTAGATTTTATTGACAATGATACTTATACTTTTTTGCACTAAGGATTGCAATGGCATCCTTTTTTTGAGGCACGAAAAAAAAGATATAATGGAAAGCCTGGTCCCGTCCTTTTTTGGCGGGAAGTGCCCTAAATAACATAAAAAAAACTGCCCTTATTTATAAAAAACAAGGGCAGTTTTGTGTAACTTTTAAAATTCTTATAACTATTTATAAACTTGCAAGTTTATAGCATTTTCTAAAACCAAATTCCCATTAAAAGCAAGCGCTTCTAATTCGTCTTCACCTGGGTATATTTGCGTGGTTGCAATGTAGTTTGTGTAGTCTTTTAATTGTGCGGTAACGTATTTGCTATAAGCAATTCCACCGGTTAATAAAATAGCGTCTACATCTCCTTTTAACACTGTTGCCATCGCGCCAATAAATTTTGCAATTTGAAAACACATCGCATCTAAAATAATTTTATAATTATCATCTATAAGCGCTTTGTCTTCAACAATTCTCATGTCATTCGTTCCTAAATAGGCGTTCACACCACCCTTACCCACAATTAATTCTTGCATTTGCTCTAGCGTATATTTACCGCTCATTGCAAGCTTAATTAAATCGCCAGTTGGCAATGTTCCTGTACGCTCAGGAGAAAAAGGACCTTCGCCATCAAAACCTTGGTTTACATCTATAACTTTTCCTTTTTGATGCGCGCCAACAGTTATACCACCCCCCATATGTACTACAATAAGGTTTAGGTTTTCGTATTTTTTATCGTTTTCTTGGGCAAATTTTCTGGCTACTGCTTTTTGATTTAAAGCATGAAAAATAGAGATTCTTTTCAATTCTGGGTGTCCTGTAAATCGTGCTAATTCACATAATTCATCGACTACCACAGGATCTGCTATGTAGGCTTTAATACTGTTTTCGGTAGCAATATCATTCGCTATAATTGCGGCTAAATTACTTGCGTGTTGCTTTGGTGCATTCACCAAATCGTTAAGCATCGCTTTATTTACCTGATATACTCCTGAAACTACAGGTTTTAAAAGCCCACCTCTAGCCATCACTAATTTTAAAGAACTAGCTGTTATATTTTGTTTTTCTAAAAAATTTAGAATCAAGGTTTTTCTATACGGAGCTTGCTCTAAAATACTTGAAAACTCTTGTAAATCTTCGGGGTTATGATGAAAATTCTCTTCAAAAACAGGGGTATTTCCGTTAAAAAGTCCAATTTTTGTAGAGGTAGATCCTGGGTTTATTACTAAGATATAGTTTTTCATGTTTTTTATTCGTTAGAAGCAGCAGAAGCTAATAAAATACTATTGTATTTCGTGTCTTTAGAATCGGCTCTAGAGGTTAATACTATTGGAAAAGGCGCACCTAATACGATACCGCATAATTTTGCGTTTGCGAAAAACACAAAGGACTTATATAACATATTTCCTGCCTCAATGTTAGGAACTAAAATAATATCGGCATCTCCAGCTACAGGCCCTTCTAATCCTTTTGATTTTTTACTTTCAAAACTAATGGCGTTATCAAAAGAAAGAGGCCCGTCAATTAAACAGTCTTTAATTTGCCCACGGCGTTGCATGATAGATAATAAAGCTGCATCGGTAGTAGCAGACATTTTTTCGTTTACCATTTCAACAGCGGCAACAGCGGCAATTTTTGGATTAACAACTCCTATACGCTTAGAAAAATCTACGGCATTTTTTACGATGGCAACTTTTTCTTTTAGCCCTGGAGCAATATTAAAAGCAACGTCGGTAATCCCTAAAAGTTTGTGGTATTCTGGAATTTCAAAAATAGCGTAATGCGATAAGAATTTTCTTGTTTTTAATCCCCATTCTTTATTAAGTACGCCTGATAAAAGCTCAGCCGTTGATAGCTTACCTTTCATTAAAATATCTGCTTTTTGAGCAGTAACCATCGATATTGATTTTTTAATAATAGCAGGTAAGTCACGTTCAAAATGACACTCAATATCTGTTAAATCAAAATTTAAATTTTTAGCACAGGCTAAAAGGTCTTCTTTTTTTGCTACTAATACTGGCGTAATAATTCCTTTTTCGTAAGCATTTTTTATTGCCTCTAAAGCGTGTTCATCTGCCGCAGAACACAATACTATTCTTTTCTTAACAGCTTGTTGGTCTACAATTTTTTTTAAATCAGATAATTGGGTAAATTCCATTTGTGTTTGTTTTGTTTTGCAAAAATAGGCTTTTAGGTACGTTAATTCTAGTACTGAAATTGGTTTTATAGTTTGCTGATTTTTAACACAGAATAAAATTTACCGTATTTACATGAACTGGTTAAAAACTTTATATAAATGGACAGTTATTTAACAAAAAACATATAAGATAGTCAAATAATTTTATTTTTTTTATACCTCTAAAAACCACTATTTTCGAAACAGTATTGCTTTTACAATTAAAAACTGCGCCAATACATAGAGTATAATTATAGCGATATCAAAAAAATGTGTTGGGTTGTAAAAATTATTTAAAGCGATACCACTATCCGAAGCGATAAATAAAATTGCGCCCAATAACAATACCATGTTTTCTGTTGATTTTTCTTGCTGATAATTTAACAAAGCACAAGTTCCAAACCCTGAAATTGCCGTTCCATACACTAATACAGGTACTAGCATTTCGGCTAAATTATCTTTTATCAACAAAAAAACACCTACAAATAAAGCTACAAAAATAATTGCTGATTTTACAATTTTTACAATCGCTGTTTTTCTTAAAAAATTTACGGTCATTTTTATATACATAATGTGTGCAACTAAAAAAGAGCCTAATCCGAATACAAAATAATTTGTTTTATCTAGTAAAAATACATCGCCCCAAAAAGAAAAAAATAATGCTGAAACCAACCAGAAATTAGCTTTTTCATCTTTTTTTATACTTACTAAATACAGTACTGCCAAACTTGTCATCAGTAAAGGTTTAAAAATAATTTCTAAACTTTTATTTTGAATTATTACTGCATAAACATCTAAAATTGCAATTATTAAAAAAATAATTGATGCTATTTTTATCTTCATTTGTTTGGTTCTAATTTCAAGGGAAATTACAAAAATTTACTTTTATATTGATTGTAAGGGTTTTAAATTAATTAGATTTGTTAAAAAAACAATGAAAGAAAACATTAAAATAGCAGTAAAAATAAGTGGTAAAACAGCTCTTAAATGGATTTTTATTTTTGCATTAGGAAATATAGTAACCTTAATAATATTCCTTATCGCTTTATATGGAAATATTGGGTTATCAGGTGGTGGTCATGGAAGTATTATAGGTTTATTTATAGGACTACTAACAACAAATATCTTTGCTTTTCTACTTGTTTTTGGATCTCCTGTTTTTATTGCTATCTATTTTATAATTGCAAATAAAATTTCAATTCAAAATGCAATATATCTATTATGGAAAGGAAAAGCAGGAAATTATATTTCTTCAAAAGTAGAAAATGTAACTAAAAAATTAACAGAAAAAGAAGGCTGGAAAAAAGAACTTACCGATAAAGCTATTTTAAAAGCAAAAATATTGCAGTTAACAAAAAATGACAACGATACCTCTAAATTACAACGTAAGATTATTAACTTTGGATTTAATAAAATAAAGCTTGATGAAATTGATTTTCAAGATGAAAATTTAAATTTATCTGATTTTTTGACAAACAAGTTTAATGATTTTATAGCAGAAACCACAAAACCTTCATTAAAATTGCTTTGGATATTAATTATTACTCAAATAAGCCTTCTAATTTGCTCTATGATTATTAAATAAAACTACCACCAAAACCAGTAAGCATTATATAGTTCATCAAAAAAGCCTAGCAAACATATATTTTAAATAAGAAAGGGAATTCTCCCCTTCTTATTTAAAATATAATTCTACCGCTACCCAATCATATCAATAAATTCCTGTTCTGAAATTATCAATATACCTAAACTTTCGGCTTTCGCTAATTTACTCGGTCCCATGTTATCGCCCGCCACAATAAAACTTGTTTTTTTAGATATTGAACTACTTACTTTCCCGCCATTATCTTCAATGGCTTTTTTAAGTTCGTTTCTTGTCATCTGATGAAAAACACCCGAAACAACAAATACTTTTTCGGCAAGTTTATCAGTTTGATTCTCTAAACTTTCGGCAGAAACTTCTAATTGAACGCCGTGTAATTTTAATCTGTTAATTAATTCAATATTTCCTAAATCATTTGAAAACTCGGTAATACTTTCTGCAATTCTATCACCAATTTCATCTACGGAAATTAAGGTTTCTAAACTGGCAGTCATTAAATTATCGATCGATTTAAAATGTTTTGCTAGTTTTTTAGCTACTGTTTCACCAACAAATCGAATTCCTAAAGCAAACAATACTTTTTCAAACGGAATTTCTTTTGATTTTTCAATTCCTGCAATCATATTTTGCGCCGATTTCTCTGCCATTCTTTCTAACGGAATAATCTGCTGAGTTTTCAAATCGTATAAATCGGCATAATTTTTAATTAAACCTTCTTTACGCAATAAATCAACCGTTTCACCGCCTAAACCATCAATATCCATGGCTTTTCTGCTTATAAAATGCTGGATTCTTCCTGTTATTTGTGGTGCACAACCAAATTCATTTGGGCAATAATGTTTAGCATCGCCTTCGCTTCTTACCAATTCAGTATCGCATTCAGGGCAATTGGTTGCGTATTTTGTAGGCTCAGAATCAGCAGGTCTTTTAGATAAATCAACCGCTATAATTTTAGGGATAATTTCCCCGCCTTTTTCTACAAAAACAGTATCATTTATTCTGATATCTAATTTTTCAATTTGATCGGCATTGTGTAATGATGCTCGTTTTACAACCGTTCCTGCTAATTGCACAGGTTCTAAATTTGCCACAGGTGTAATCGCTCCTGTTCGCCCAACTTGATAACTAATTTCATGTAAAACTGTCGATACTTGCTCGGCTTTAAACTTATAGGCAATTGCCCAACGTGGGGCTTTTGAGGTGTAGCCTAACTCTTCTTGTTGCTGTAAATTATTCACTTTTACAACAACGCCATCGGTTTCGTAAGGTAAATTATGACGCTCGATATCCCAATGATTGATAAATTCAAAAACCGCATCAATAGAATTTGCTAACGTAATAGTTTTAGGAACTTTAAAACCAATATTCCTAGCGTTTTCTAAAATTTCAAAATGTGTTTTATAGGTTCTATCTTCTGTAACAACTTGATATAACAAACAATCTAACGGACGCTTTGCAACAGCAGCGCTATCTTGTAATTTTAAACTTCCACTTGCGGTATTTCGTGGGTTTTTATACAGTTCTTCATCATTTTCAAGGCGTTCTTGGTTCATTTTATGAAATCCTTCAAGCGGTAAAATAATTTCGCCACGCATTTCAAAATCGCTTAAAAAACTTTTATTTACCTGCAACGGAATTGATTTTATAGTACGAATATTAGCCGTTACCTCATCTCCTTGAAAACCATCGCCACGAGTTACTGCTTTTATAAATTTACCATTTTCAAAAGTTAAATTGATAGATGCACCATCATATTTTAACTCACAGGTATATTGAATAGCATCCGTTCCTAGCATTTTTTGAAGTCGCTTTTCCCAGTCTAATAAATCATCTTTTGAATAAGAATTATCTAAAGAATACATGCGGTTTTTATGGGTAACGGTATCAAAATTTTTGGTAATTTCTCCGCCTACTCTTTGGGTTGGTGAATTGGCATCAAAATACTGCGGATTTTCGGCTTCTAAGTTCGCTAATTCTTTTAATTTAATATCAAAATCATAATCTGAAATAGTGGCGTTATCTAATACATAATAATTATAATTATGCTGGTTTAGTTCATCGCGAAGCGCTTGTATTGTTTGTTGAATATTCATGATTTTACAATTTACAAAGTATATTTACAAGAGTATTTTAAACTAAAAAACCGAAACAAAAGTTTCGGTTTTTAGTATTATTTATTAAAAACGATTAATAATAAGTAAATCTACGAACTTTAGCAATATGTTTTGCTAAACGCATTACTTGGTGCGAATATCCGTATTCGTTATCGTACCATACATAAATAACAATTGTATCGCCATCAGCGATGGTTGCTTTACTATCAAAAATTGAAGGCGCTGTAGTTCCAACAATATCCGAAGAAACTAATTCGTTATTCATTGAATATTGAATTTGCTCTACTAAATTACCCTCTAAAGCATATTGCTTCATAATAGCATTTACCGCATCAACAGTTGTTGTAGTATTTAATTGTAAGTTTAAAATAGCTAACGAACCATTAGGAACTGGTACACGAATTGCGTTCGAAGTTAATTTACCTTCTAAAGCTGGTAATGCTTTTGCAACTGCTTTTCCTGCACCTGTTTCAGTAATTACCATGTTTAAAGCTGCTGCTCTACCTCTACGGTATTTACCGTGCATATTATCTACTAAGTTCTGATCATTCGTATACGCATGAATCGTTTCTAAGTGTCCTTTTTTAATTCCGAAGTTATCTTCTAAAACTTTTAAAACAGGTGTAATTGCATTGGTTGTACATGAAGCTGCTGAGAAAATATCAACAACATCAGGATTATTTTCTTCATGATTTACACCGTGAACAATATTAGGAATTCCTTTTCCTGGTGCAGTTAATAATACCTTACTAGCTCCTTTTGGAGTTAAATGACGGCTTAATGCTTCTTTATCTTTAAACGCTCCTGTGTTATCAATAATTAAGGCATCGTTAATTCCGTAAGCAGTATAATCAATATCTTCTGGTTTCCCAGCAGAAATCATATATACGGTAGTTCCATTGATAATTAAGGCATTGTTATCGGCATCTACCTCAACAGTTCCTAAGAAATCTCCGTGAACAGAATCGATACTTAATAACGACGCTCTTTTTTGTAAAACTGCTTCGTTAATTTCGCCACGAGTAACAACAGCTCTTAATCTTAACTGAGAACCTTTACCCATTTTGCTCATTAACTCACGTGCTAATAAACGTCCGATACGTCCAAAACCGTATAAAACAACATCCTTTGGTGCAATTTCTGATGCTTTTGTTGCATCTTTTAATTTATTTTTTACAAAAGATAATTTATCGGTAGTCGCATCATCTTGTAAATGATATTCGTACGCTAATTTACCGATATCTAATTTTGATGCTGGTAATTCAATATTTTGTATTGCTTTTGCTATTTCTAAAGCATCGTTAATTGAAATTGGCTTTGCTACAAACTCTTTAGCATAGTCGATTAAGTTTAAAACCTCACTCGCTCTTTTATCTACTAAAGGATTTCTAAATAAAACTAATTCGATTGATTTATCGTACCATAAATCGTTCACGATATTAATAAATTCAACGGTAGCACGTCTTACTTGCGCTTGATCTACTACTTCTTTTTCGTAATTTGTTATTGTTGACATAGTTGTGTGTTAACTAAATTTTAAAAAAATTTCCTACAAAAATAAGAATTTCAAATGGCTTACTTAGGGTTTTATAAAATAAAAACATCTTTTAAAAACGATAGCGTTCAATTTTTCCGCTAGGGCTTAATAACTCTAAATACATTTGCGCTTCGCCTGTATAGGTATCTAATATTGAAACCGCCTGCGAAGCTCCCTGTACCTCTTTTCCGTTTATTTTTGTTAAAATATACCCTTCGCCTACTTTATAATATTGAAATCCTTTATTATTTGTCCTTGTTATTTTCGCCCCACTTTTTAGCTTGTATTTCTTTTTTTCTTCGGATGTTAAATCCTTTAGCTGCACCCCAAAAGAAAGCGATGTAAAAGTATCTTTTTTACCTAATTTTACATTTTTAGTTAAAACCTTGTCATTTCTAAGCACGGTTACACTCACATATTCCCCTGGTCGTTTTGCCGTTAATTGTCCTTTTAAATCAGAAAACTTCGCTATTTTAACAGCATTTACTTTGGTAATGATATCGCCCTGTTGCAAACCTGCTTTTTTAGCCTCACTATTATTTGTAATTGCGCCTATTTTTACGCCTTCAATATCTTTAACAGTTGCATCAATACTGATGCCTAATATTGCCTGTTGTACAATCCCGAATTCTAATAAATCATCTACCACCTTTTTAGCAATATTAGAAGGCACGGCAAACGAATACCCAATAAAAGAACCTGTTTTTGATGAAATTGCCGTATTAATTCCAATTAATTCACCACGAGTGTTTACCAAAGCCCCACCACTATTTCCTGGGTTTACAGCCGCATCGGTTTGAATAAAAGCTTCTATATTTTTATTTCCGTCTAAATCACGCCCTTTGGCGCTAATAATTCCTGCGGTAACTGTTGATGTTAAATTATACGGATTTCCAACGGCTAAAACCCACTCGCCCACTTTGGCATTGTCAGAATTTCCGAAAGCTAAATTAGGTAATGCTTCATCCGTTTCAACTTTTAATAAGGCGATGTCATTGCTTTTATCGGCACCAATTAAAACTGCTTTTAATTTTTTTCGATTATTTAGGGTAATTTCAATATCTGTAGCACCTGCTATTACATGATTATTGGTAATAATATAGCCATCTGGCGAAATAATAACCCCGCTACCCGTTCCTACTTGCTGATATTTTTGTGTTTCATTTCTTCCAAAAAGTTGCGCATACGGATTGCGTTGTGTTCTTACCGCCGTATTTTTAACATGCACCACAGCATGCACCGTTTTTGATGCTGCCTGAGTAAAATCGGTTGGAGCGGCTATTGAATTAACCACTGTTGGCATATAATTTACAGGCGTTGTTTGCAAAGTATCTCCCTGATTTTCAATTTTATTTTCGGCGGAATTTATTAGCTGCTGTTCAAGTACTATTTTATAGCCTGCAAGTGTTATTACACCGCCTATTACTGCTATCCCTAAGGTTTTAAGTGTTTTTATCATCTTTTTTATGCGTATAATGTTTATACCAAAGATAAGATTTAAACAACTGCAACAAATCTGTTTAACGTCATTTTAACGGAGTTTAACCTGTATTTAACACTTCTATTTAGTTGATAAAATATGTATATTTGCTTTCTATGAATTTACAATTTTACAAATACCAAGGAACAGGAAACGATTTTGTTATTATCGATAATCGAAACGAAAATTTCCCTAAAAACGATGCAAAATTAATTAGCAAACTATGTCATCGACATTTTGGTGTTGGTGCCGATGGTGTTATTCTTCTAGAAAATGATGCTGTCACCGATTTTAAAATGTTTTATTTTAATGCCGATGCAAGCCAAACCATGTGTGGAAATGGCGGACGCTGTGCAGTGGCTTTTGCCAAAGAATTAGGTATTATTGATACAGAAACAACTTTTACCGCTTTTGATGGCGAACATTATGCCCAAATAAATAACGGTATCGTTTCTTTACAGATGATAAATGTAAATGAAATTATTATCAAACAACATGCTGTTTTTGCCAATACGGGAACGCAACATCATGTTGAATTAGTCGATAATTTAGACAATTACCCTGTTTTTGAAAATGGTAAAAAAATCAGATATAACGACTACGGAGCTCAAGGAACTAACGTAAATTTTGTACAGCAAATAAACAAGAATACTTTTAGAGTTCGAACCTACGAAAAAGGTGTAGAAGATGAAACCTTAGCTTGCGGAACAGGTGTTACGGCTGTTGCCATTGCTATGCACGCTACCAAAAAAACTACAGATAATATAATTAGCTTACCTGTTCAAGGTGGTTTATTAGAGGTTCGTTTTAATGAAAAAGACGGAAATTATACCGATATTTTCTTAAAAGGAAAAGCCGAATTGGTTTTTAAAGGAGCAATTAAAATTTAATTTAAAATGACAACTTTAAAAGGCGATGTTCTAAATTTAAGAGCCATCGAACCCGAAGATTTAGCCTTTCTTTTTGCTATAGAAAACAACGAGTCTTTTTGGGAAGTTAGCCACACACAAGCGCCATTTTCACGATTTATTTTAAAACAATATCTCGAAAATGCACATTTAGATATTTATCAAGCAAAGCAATTGCGGTTGGTTATTGAAATAAGTACTAAAAGTGAAGACAAAAAAGAAGCGATCGGAATGATTGATCTTTTTGATTTTAATCCGCAGCATAAAAGAGCGGGTGTCGGTATTTTAATTCATCCGAAGTATCAACAAAAAGGACTTGCCTTTGAGGCGCTAAAATTACTAATAAACT
Organism: Tenacibaculum finnmarkense genomovar ulcerans; assembly: GCF_900239495.1. Lineage (GTDB taxonomy): Bacteria > Bacteroidota > Bacteroidia > Flavobacteriales > Flavobacteriaceae > Polaribacter > Polaribacter ulcerans. The sequence continues at coordinate 55,697 of NZ_OENE01000014.1, read as the reverse complement.
ATTGTTTTACGCATTTGCAATTGCATCAATTATATGCAAATATTACTGCGGATAACAAAAATAGTATTCGGCTATTTACAAAACATAATTTTAAACAAATCGGCATCAAAAAAGAGTGGATTTTTACTAACGGAACTTATAAAGACGAAATTTTATTTCAATTAATCCATACATAATTTTAGAAATAATTTTATCAAAAACAACTATGAAAAAGAAAATAATATACGGAATTATCGCCTCGATATTTTTAATCGGTGGATTTATTGGTTTTAATCTTTATCAGAAAATTTACGCAAAAGCAATTACTAAAAATGGGGCTATTTATATAAAAAATACCGATACTTTTGAAGATGTAAAAAAACAGCTTGCTACTTACATTGCCAAACCTCAACATTTTATTTGGGTTGCCAACATCAAAAAATTTACAAAACCTAAAGGTGGAAAATATCAGCTGAAAAAAGGCATGAATTTAAACAATCTTGTAAATTTACTTAGAAGCGGAAATCAAACACCGATAAAACTGTCTTTTAACAACCAAGATTCCTTAGAAAAATTAGCTGGAAGAATTGCCCAACAAATTGAAGCTGACTCGGTTTCTTTAGTAAACGCAATGACAGATGCTAGTTTTTTATCAGAAAATAATTTTAATCAAAAAAATGCCTTAGCAATGTACATTCCTAACAGCTATGAATTTTATTGGAATACATCGGCTGAAAAATTTCGCAATAAAATATTGCGTGAATACAAGCGTTTTTGGAACTCATCAAGATTAGAAAAAGCGAAAAAATTAAATTTATCAAAAAAAGAAGTGAGTACCTTGGCTTCAATAGTTCAAAAGGAAACTGCGCAAAAAAGTGAACGCCCAATTGTGGCTGGGTTGTATTTAAACAGGTTAAGAGATGGTTGGCCATTACAAGCCGATCCTACAGTAATTTATTGCATCAAACAGCTAAAAGGAGACGATTTTGTGGTAAAACGTGTTTTAACTAAAGATTTAGAAATTGAATCGGCTTATAATACGTACAAAAATACGGGCTTACCGCCTACTTTAATTGCGATGCCTGATGTTTCGGCGATTGATGCGGTTTTAAATTACAAAAAACATAACTACTATTATATGTGTGCGAGTGTTACAAAAATTGGTTTTCATGATTTTGCAAATTCATTAGCGCAGCACAACAGAAATGCGGTTAAATATCAACGTTGGATTAGTAAACGAGGAATAAATAGGTAGTTTATTTTTGATAAAAATGTTTATAAGGTTTACCTGTTATTATTTTTAAAATATCTTGTTCTAAAGTTTCTTGAGGAAGTTCAACAAATCTTCCTAGTTCTTTGTTATTTTTATAAAAGATAAAAGTTGGCACCCTAAAAATAGTAAAACCTTTTGCTAACCCTTTTGCTTTTTTCTTATGATTAACGGCTATGATTTCAATATTTTTTTCAGAGATATTACCTTCTTTTACTATTTTAAGTAAAGAAGGTATTTCTCGTTTACTATCGCTACACCAAAGACCTATAAATGCTTTAATTTTAACATCTTTAAAATATTTTTGCACACTAATTTTTAAGGAATCATCTAATTGATAAGCTTCATAACGCGATTTAAACCATTTTCGATAAGGCTCTTTTAATAATTTTGACATTGTTATAATACCTGTAAACTCCTCTTTACTATTTTCTTCAACGATTGTTTTTTTTACTGAACCACAAGCTATAAATAAGACCAAAATACTTATTACTATATAATATCTCATATATTATTTTAAATTTTATAAACCACTTTTGCCAAAATAGTTCTTGGAAAAAGTCTTGTTTTTGTTTCGTAAAATAAAATATCGGATAAGCTAGACGATATTCTATGTGTATTATTTCCAATATTGGTTGCCTTTAGTTCAAAACCCCACATACTATCTTCTTTTTGATAAAAAATAGAAGCATTTGTTTCATTAAAAGTATTCGTTGTTTTTGAAGTTTTATTCTTAAAATACGAATACCTAGTTTCTGCTTTAAACTGCCAATCATTTATATCATAATCTAATGCTAAATTAAATTTTGTTCTATCTGAAATACTGTTAAAAAATAAATTTTTATTGGTATTATAATTATGATTAAAAGAAACATCTATATTAGGACCTTTTATATACATCGATTTAAAGCCTCCAAAAACTGAAAAACTATTATTGGTTGCCAAAATTTCTTTATTTGCATTAAAACTTACATAATTTCTATTTACATAGCTTGTTCTTAAACTTGCCCTCCAATATTTATAACCATATACAACCCTTGTAGAAATATTTAATTCCTTTTCAGGAAGAATCGTATTAACAGGAGTATTTATATAATAAATACCTTTTGATAAATATTTATTTTGAAGCCTACTTTTTATAATTTTATAGTTTATTCTAGGATAAAAACTCCAACCATAACTTTGATATTTTCTAAAATAAACCCTAAACGTATGATAATTACTTTCTCTCAAATTGATATTTCCTAATCTTACCGAATTAAAATCATGTAAACTATTATTAATAAAAAAATCTTGATATCTAGGGAACTTATTCTTTAATAGATAACTAAATTTTAAACTTCGCTTATTATCAATTTCCCAATTTGCTTCAAACTGGGGTAGTAAAAAAAAATTATTATATATTTTATCTTCTAAAAACTGACTGGTGCTTCGTATATAATTTAAATACTCTAGTTGGGTTGTAAAAAAAACATCTCCTAACAAATATTTATATTTAATACAGACTGATGAAAACAATTGCTTATCTAAACTATTATTTTTAAAATTGTCAAAAATTTTATTTTCACCAATTAAAAGTTGTTCTATATTATTGTTATAATCTGTTGCAAACAAATTATTCTTTAGCGAAAAAAATAAATGATTAACTGGGTTTACAATCCAAAAATGTTTTAATAAGCTTTTAAATTCATATTTTTTATTTTCAATATTCTGAGTTACATTTAAATTAGCACTTGGTGTAATAGGTATTTGTGATGAAAATATATTGTTATTCGCTAACCACTTTTGGTTTTCTGATACTTTAGAAAATTTTACATGTAACTTAGCTTGAGAGGTATGATATTCATTAATTTTTCGCTCTATTTTAAGTCCTGATTGTAAACTCAAAGTATTTACATTATTGTTTTTTGAGAAGATTAGATTATTGTTATTTATTAAATTACTTTCATTTTCTAGGTTGTTTAATCCTGAAATTATTTCTAGCTTATTTTCAAGTTTTATTCTTAATTTTTTAGAAGGGGCAGATTTTAATTGTAGTTTACCCAATAAGACCGACTGATTAAGGTTTTCATGAGTAACACGTTGCTCTTGAATATCATCGATGATATAATCATTATTTTGTTGTTGTGCTACATCCGTTTTATCTTGTAAAGCAATAAAAAAAGCTGTCCAACGATTCTTAGGATTAGTTTCATATTGAAAATTCAAACCTCCAAAATAATGTTTATTGTCATAAAATTCTTTATTTCTTAACAATTTAGCTACTGAAGAACTAAAAATTTCACTTAAATTATCGGTATCTAAACCACCTTCATAATTTATATAGTCTTTTAATGTGAATGATTTATTACTAGTATTATTTGCGTCTCCTATAAAAGAGTAACTAGTTTTTTTACTATACTTAAATAATGTAGGATGAAAAATATACCTATCCTTTATACCTGTACCAATTTCCATATCACCAAAAGCAAACTGCTTTTTATCTTCTTTTAAATTAATATTTAAAGCAACTTCTTCTGATGTTTCAAAACCTTTTAACAAATCACTTTCGTGATAATCTTCTATTACCTGAATCTCTTTAACTACATCGGCTGGAATATTATTAACCGCTAATTTAGAATCTCCTGTAAAAAACTCTTTATTTTCAACCAAAACAGTAGTAACTTTTTTCCCTTTTACAGTTACATTACCATTTCTATCAACCTCTACTCCTGGTAATTTTTTAAGTACTTCTCGTAATTTATGCTCTTTACCATTGACGAACGATTTTACTCGGTATGTTGTGGTATCTTTTTTAACAACAATAGGCTCTTTATAATTTATAATTATCTCTTGTAATTCATTTGGATCTTCTTTTAAATTAAAATTTTTAGTTAATTTAGAAGTATTGAATAAAATATCTTCTTTTAAAGTTATACACCCTACAAAACTAATTGTAAACTTATACAATGCATTTTTAGTTAGTTTTAATGTATATTTTCCATTGACATTTGTAACAGCATAAGAAAATTTAGCTCCTTTTGTTAAAGGTTTTGCTAATATATTAGCTCCTACTAGTACTTCGGTTTTACTTTTTATAATACCCGAAACTATAGTTTGACTATAGTTTTTAATAAAATAAAAAAATAAAACTAAGACTAAAATGTATTTTCTCATAAAAAAAAATTAGAGTAATTTTTATTTTTTGTAGTATTTTAACTAATCAATAGTAACTTTTCTTGCTTGACGCTTCAATTTAATCAATGTTGCAACATCTATTTTCTTTGAATTTTCAGGAAGAGGAACTTTTATTTGTTTAGGATTCAGAATTATTTTATCTACTGTATATGTCCCTTTCCTGACTCTATACAATTGTAATATTAACCCTGGTAAACCACCATTACCCGCAGGGCCGTATGAAACAGGGATTTCTGGCGTGTACCAAGCTGTAATAATATTTGTTTTTTTATTTCCATATTCTAATTCTTTTCTTACAGCTTTATAGCAAGTATATCCTTCAATAATTTTCGTATCCCCTAATAACTCCCAATTAGAAAACTTTTCATCATGTATTACGGCATAAGTTTTATTCTTTATCTCTTCTTTATAAACAACCTCTTTGTTTTTATTATTCTGAAACCAAGGTCTGTGTCCTTTTATTAAAACTGATGCAATATTAGCATATAACTTATTTAGAGGAATGTGTTTATTCATATAAAAATAAGAATGTTCCTTTTCATATTTTAAGGTAAAAGACATTAATTTTATTTCCTTTCTATATATATCTAATTTCTCACTGTTTTTAAGGTCTGGTATTACCTTATATTTTATAATCCCTGATTGAGAAAAACAAAAAAAAGGAAGTATAATTAAAATAAATAGTATTCTCATAATTACTTTATTAAGTATTAAAACCCACTAGCTTTACACTAGTGAGTTAATAAATTATTTTTTAACAACTTTCATATGCCATATCATAAATAGCATCTGCATCCTCTAAAGATAATTCTCCTCCATTATTACTTTCGTAAGATTCAACCATACCACAAGCGTACGAATGACAATTTTCTCTTCCATCTAATTCTACAGCATTCGCTGATACAAAAGCACCTAAAAATAGTGCTGTTAACAATACTTTTTTCATAATTTAAAGCTTATGAATTATTTATAGTCAACCATAAGATTGCACACTACATTGCAATGTGCCACAAAGCTATTTAATTAGAATCATTATAACTAAATAATCTAACTCCTTTTCCGATTAAGGGTTAACCCTATTTAAAAATAGGGTTAACCCTTAATCGGAAAAGCTATTTTTATAATAATAATAATAATACCTTTACTTTGAATTAAAATAAAAAAACATGAAAAACTCAATAGAAACTAAAATGAGTTTAATTTTAAATAAATTAAAAAAAGAACGCTTAAAAACAGGCTTATCTCAATGGGATTTTGGAGAAAAAATTGGGCTGAGTCAAAATGCGTATTACAAGCTAGAAACAGGAAAAACTAAACTTGATTTATATCGCTTTTTAAATATTTGTAAAGTACTAGATCTTGAACCTTCATCTTTTTTCTAAAAAATTGCAAACGCAAATTATACGTTAGCAAAACATTAAATAAAAATTACATATACCCAAAACACCCTGAAATGACTTAAAGCATTTCAGGGTGTTTTATTTAAAAAAAATATTAAAATCTTAAAACTAAACACTATTTAATTAATAATCAATCAAAATAAGCTGTTTTTATTGCATTTTTACAACAAAAACACAATTTAATATTACATATAGCTAATATTGTACTAATGTTAATATTATATTAAAACTAAATTTACATCAAATTAAAATACATTTTATCAATACTCTTTAAAATACCTTTCAATTTATGATTTCTTCTAAAAAAAATCTTCAAAAAAAATTTTTAGCCCTACTAGTATTGTGCTATTCTTACGGGTTTAGCCAACAGGCAGCACCTGCACTTCCTACATCAAAAGTAAAAGAAACAGTCGCCTGTACTAAAGGATATAATCATAAAGATCATAGCAAACATACTAGTAGCTCAAATAAAATGTCTAGAGCAAATTCTCCTGATACATTTGCTGGTTGGGCATCTTATAGCGGCGCAAACTTAGTTGCTAAACTAAAAGAAACCACCGATTACGACACCAATTTAAGACCGCTTTTTGACTACGGACAATACGGTGGATCTTTATTTTCTAGTACCAATATAAAAGCAGTTGCCGATGCTGTATATAATATGTCAGCCTCTTATGATGGTAGCGAATCAAGTGGGATGCTTGGTTTAGTTACCTACTTACACTGTGCAAGTTATCATGAATTTTTTCAAACAGAAGTAACACTAAATACAGCGGCTAAAAACGCTTATAAACTTGCCGTTAAATACCTTTCTACAAACGCTCGTTTATGGGATACCACAGAATACGGTTTAGGTGTTTTAGATGAATTTTTAATAATGTGTGATTATGATGGTTTAAGAGATAAAGATTTTGTGTTAGATGTTATCAAAACAGCCATCCGTAATTTAACTGAAAAAGACAACTGGCGAGCTGTTGTTAGCGACCAACAAATGCTAACAAAATATATTACTGCATACAACAGAATATTCTTTTTAATGTTTAGAGGGATGCAACCTGTAGATGTTGCCTACGAAGCATCGCTTAATAATGATCCTGAATTTTTACAATTATTGTCAAATTTAGCTACGGATAAAGAATTAAGAACTGAAAATGAAGATTTAGCTTTAATGGTAAATAACGCCATTGGAGAAATGACCAGAACTGCTGATAGTTCAGATGTTTTAAAAGATCAAACAGAGCCTTTTATTGCTGAAATTGCACAAAGTTATGATCGATTAACGCCTAACTGGTACAAATCAATAAAATCTATCAATGAATCAGGAAATTGTGCGAAATACAACTTATGTGTAAATATGGACGACATAACAGCCGAAGTTGAAAACATGCTTTTTCCGAACACCTTTACCTTTGACGATGGACGCTTAAAAGTAAGAACTCCGTTAGATTATAAAACAGTTCAAGAATTATACTACGCTTCGAAACAAGTACAAACACAATTTTTTAGAGCTTTAGCCACAGATGAACCTGTTACTGGTGACCCTAACTTAAACTTAAATATGGTTGTTTATGGTACGATGAAAGATTATCATGACTGGCAAACAATTTTAAACGGTTTAGCGACCAATAACGGTGGAATGTACATTGAAAGAGGTGCTACTTTTTACACCTACCAAAGAACTTTTACAGAAAGTACTTTTAGCTTAGAAGAACTTTTTAGACATGAATACGTACATTATTTACAAGGGCGTTATATTGCAAACGGTTTTTGGGGTTCAACTGATTTTTATAAAGATGAACGTTTAGTTTGGTTTGAAGAAGGGATGGCTGAACATTTTGCAGGTAGTACCGATAATGACGGTGTTCGAATTAGAGAAAGCCAAGGTAGCAATGTAAAAAACGAAGGCGCTAGTGAATATATGACGGTAAATGAAGTTTTAAATGCTAGTTATGCTGGTGGTTTTAAATTTTACAGATACGGAAATATGTTATGGTCATATTGGTTTAAAAATGATATCAATACTGCTAGAAAACTTATCAACCTTGTTAGAGCTGATGATGTTGCTGGTTTTGATACTGAAATTAATCGATTAGAATCAGATTACACCTTACAAGCAAACTACTTAAACTACTTAAATAACGTAGTTATTGATGATAATAATTGGTGGGAAGTAGTTACGCCTTGGGAAGTTGATGACTTTTTTGTTGTAGGAAATATTGCTGATATTGAAACAGAATTTGAAGCAATTACAAGTAAAGATGTTAGTGTAACCTTAGATGCTTCTACTTCAATTAGAAGATTTAAAGTAACAGGGAGTTTAAATTCAGGGCAGTTTGAAACAGAATTAAACGATTTAATGACCCAATTAAAATCAAGCCCAACAGTTAATAACTTTGATTATATTGGCGGATATTACAAAGAAATTTCAGGTTCAAATGCCACCTTTGTTATTACAGGTTCTTTAAGAGATGCTACTGTAAGCGATGCTCCTATTGCTGATTTTACAAGCGATTTACCATCTACAATTGTTGGCGGAACTATTCAATTTACCAACGAATCTACAGGATATATCAATTCATATACCTGGTCTTTCCCTGGAGGAACACCGAGTACAAGTACTGAAAAAAACCCTACGGTAGTTTATGATACTGCTGGAACTCATCCGGTTACTTTAACTGTTACAAGTGCAAAAAGTGGTAATAATACCAGAACTAAAAATAATTTTATAAAAGTTCATGCTAAAAGTAGTACCACTTATTGTGATACAAGTCAAGGAAGTACTGGTACTGGTATTATAAGAGTTATTTTTAGTACATTAGACAATATAAGTGCTCCTCAAAACCCTGCTAATTATTCTGATTATACAAGTTACGCTGCCGAGGTTAAAAGAAACAAAACATACCCTATTACTATTGAAGCAGCAAACACTGCTTGGCCAGATAACGCTGTTAAAGTATGGATTGACTGGAATCAAAATGGTGATTTTACAGATGCAGGAGAAGCCGTATTTTCTTATGAAAAAATTTCTGAAACAGGAAATATAACCATTCCTTCGGATGCTGCTTTAGGTATCACAAGAATGCGAGTTCGTTACGGATATGGTGATGGTAAAATATTAGAACCTTGTGGATATGATGATTATTTTGGTGAAGTTGAAGATTATTCAATTAATGTAGGAATCGCTGCAGCAACTATTACTTGGGCAGGAACTACAAGTACCGATTTTTCAGAAGCTACAAATTGGGATACAAACACTATCCCAACAAGTTATGACGATGTAATTATTCCATCAGGATTAACAAAATACCCTGTAATTTCAACAGCGACCGAAGTAAAAACGCTTACAATTGCTTCAGGAGCAACTTTAATTGCCAATGCACCATTAACAGGAACGGTTACTTATACGAGAAATTTACCTACAGATAATTGGTATTTAGTAGCATCGCCTTTAAAATATGAAACTATTGAAAGATTAAATCAGAACAATACTTTTGCTTCAGGAACAGGAACTAATATTGGGCTTGCTCCTTATAAAAATAACGGAACAGCTTGGAATTATTTATCAAACACAAGCAAAGGGAATATTACTTCTGGACAGGGATATTCTGTTAAGTTAAAAAATGCTGCTAATTTAGTTTTTACAGGAAGTATCAATTCAACAGCTGTTAATTATGGTATTACAAAAGGTGCAAATGATTTTAATTTAATAGGAAACCCTTATACTTCGTATGTAAAACTTGGTGATTTCTTTAAAGACAACGCTACAGGAACTGTTTTATCAGAAGCGACTATATGGCTTTGGAATCAAAACACTAATAGCTATGATTTAAAATTAGGTGCTGCTGATGCAAATTATCAAATAGCACCAGGACAAGGATTTTTTGTAAGTGCTAATGCCAATACTCAAGTAACTTTTAGCAAGGAAAATCAAAGCCATCAATCAGCAACTTTTCAACGACAAGCAAAAACTCAAATCAATTTAAGTGTTCGTGAAAATCAAAATAATACGGTAAAATCTACTAAATTATACTACCTTAATGGTGTTACCACAGGTTTTGACAACGGTTATGACGGTTCTGTTTTTGGAGGAACTACTACTAATTACGCCCTTTACTCACAATTAGTAAGTAATACTAACGGTAAAAATTATGCGGTTCAATCATTGCCTATAAACGATTTAGAAAACACAATTGTTCCTATCGGATTAAAGGCAAAAGCAGGAAAAAAGATCGTTTTTTCAGCAGAATCAATGAATTTACCTGAAAATGTAAGTATTTATTTAGAAGATAAACAAAACAATACATTTACCAATTTAAGTAAAGAAAATTATACAGTAACCTTAACAACTGATGCGAGCCAAGTTGGGCAGTTTTACCTTCATACAAGCTCTAAAGAATTAGATGCTAGTATTCAAACACCTGCTAATTTTAGCGAGTTAACTGTTTACAAATCATCTAAATCAGCACTAACGGTTAGTGGTTTACAAGCTAAAAAAGCGAGTGTAATTATCTATTCGATACAAGGAAAACAAGTATTTTCAACAGATATTATTTCAAAAAATACAGCAACTGTTACTTTACCAAAAGTAGCGGCAGGGGTTTATTTAGTAAAAATAATTTCAGAATTAGGAACTATCAATAAAAAAATAGTTTTATAATAAGCTTAATACAAACATTATTTTTTATTACAAATACAAAACAGGTTGCTTTTAGCAACCTGTTTTTTTTATAAAAAACTGCTAGAATACCACTACAATATGTACCTAATATATTATTCAAAGAAGTAATTATTAAACTTATAGAGCACTTAAAAGACCTTTTTAAGCCTTTAATTATAGTTTACATACGATTACTCGTCTAAAAAAAGAGCTACAATTAACCTGGTTTATTTTATCAAAAAAGAGCTAAACCTCAACTAATCACCAACAAAATAACTAAAAAAAAGCAACCAAAACACCTTCTTAAAAATAAATTTTGGTATTATAACAATTAGTGTACCTTTGCACCGCAAAATAGAAAGATAACTAATTATCAAGTATTTAGGATTTACATTTATAGGATTTGCTCTACTAGCTAGTTTTACAAGCCCGAAATTTGAGAACGAAAAAACAACAAACATACCAAAAAAGACCGTGCCTTCTATTGAAGAAATTAACGTCCCTTTTTTACTAAAAAACTTTGTTGGTTTTAAAGAAGCAGTAGCTTTTAAAGAATCGCAAGGAAAATATAGAGTTGTAAATAAACTTGGCTACTTAGGTAAATACCAATTTGGAAAATCAACCTTAAAAAGGTTCCGAATTTACAATACTACGAATTTTCTTAAAACACCTGAATTACAAGAAAAAGCATTTATCGCTTACTGTAAAGTAAATAAATGGATTTTAAGAAAAGATATTAAACGATGTGTTGGAAAAACTATAAACGGTACTAAAATTACCGAATCTGGTATTTTAGCAGCAGCGCATTTAGGTGGGGCTGGTAACGTTAAAAAATATTTACGATCAAATGGTCATTTTCAATTTAAAGATGCCTTTGGAACCTCTATTAAATCTTATATCAAAAAATTTGCAGGCTATGATGTATCAACTATTAACGCCAATAAAAGAGCTACTGTTTAACATCATCTTACAAAAATATATACCAACTAAAAAAGACAGCTATAATAGCTGTCTTTTTTATATATAATTTTATACCTTAATTTACACCTTACTATTTATGAATAATAAAAATAGTTGGGCGTTTATGCAAATCTGTTTTTATATGCTTCCATTCTTTAACGGTAAAGGTTTTTATATATTCTGAAGGAAGTGTAATATCGCAGGCAACACAAACACGTGTATCTGCCGATAAAACATTTCTTAAATCATCTAACATTTTTTCATTTCGATACGGCGTTTCTATAAAAATTTGTGATTGATTTTTAACACTAGAAAGCTTTTCTAACTCTTTAATTGCACGTTTTCTGTCTGATTTATCAATAGGTAAATACCCATTAAAAGCAAAGCTCTGCCCATTCATTCCTGAACCCATCATTGCCATTAAAATAGAAGAAGGACCTACCAAAGGTACTACCTGAATGCCTTTTTCGTGCGCTAATTTTACAATCATTGCACCTGGATCGGCAACCGCAGGAACGCCCGCATCTGATAATAATCCAATAGAAATACCTTTTTCACAAACATCTAAATAATTTTGTGTTTCAATATCATTTGAATATTTGTCTAATAATAATAATTCTAAAGAAGGTTGTGATTTATTAGGCGTAATCTTTTTAATAAACCCTCTTGCTGATTTTTCATTTTCTACAATAAAAAAATCAAGATGCTCTATTACTTTTTTAACAGAAATCGGCATTACCTCTAAAGGCTCTGTATCTCCTAATGTTGTTGGTATTAAATATAATTTACCTTTCATTTTGTCTTTTTTAAATTGCCTATTTTGAAGAAATATTTTAACATGAATCGCTTTATTAAAAAGTTAATTTAGCGGTTAATTCCTCTACGTATTTTTTAAATTTCTTATCTGTTTCTGTTAAATTATCAACAGTTTTACAGGCATGTAATACCGTAGCGTGATCTCTTTTACCTATTTGACTTCCAATACTCGCTAATGATAACTTTGTTAAACGCTTTGCAAAAAACATGGCTAATTGACGCGCCTGAACAATGTGTCTTTTACGAGTTTTAGACTGTAACATAGCTACATCCATTTCAAAATATTTAGCAACAACTCTTTGAATATAATCAATTGATATTTCTCGCTGGGTTGTTTTTACAAATTTATCAACAATTTCTCTTGCTAAGCTAACAGTAAAATCTCTTTTATTAAATGATGCTTGGGCAATCATCGAAATAATAACTCCTTCTAATTCACGAACATTCGCCTTTACATTTTTGGCGATATATTCAATTACATCTTCAGGCATTTCAACACCATCTTGATACAATTTATTATGAAGTATCGAAACACGAGTTTCAAAAGAAGGTGCTTGTAATTCGGCTGATAATCCCCATTTAAAACGAGACAATAAACGCAATTCAATATCTTGCATATCTACAGGGGCTTTATCCGAAGTTAAAATTACCTGTTTTCCATTTTGATGTAAATGATTAAAAATATGAAAAAACACTTCTTGCGTACCTGTTTTACCAGATAAAAATTGAATATCATCAATAATTAACACATCGACCATTTCATAAAAATGAATAAAATCGTTTCTAGTGTTCGATTTTACCGAATCAATAAATTGCTGGGTAAATTTTTCCGAAGAAATATATAAAACGGTTTTATCAGGATATTTATCTTTTACCTCAACCCCAATTGCTTGTACTAAATGTGTTTTTCCTAGCCCAACAGGACCGTAAACCAATAACGGATTAAACGACGTTCCTCCAGGTTTATTTGCTACTGCCATACCCGCCGAACGAGCTAATCTGTTAGCATCACCTTCTATATAATTGATAAAATTATAGTTTGGGTTTAATTGCGACTCTATTTTAACTTTTTGTAAACCAGGAATCACAAAAGGATTTTTCAACTCTCTTTTAGACTCTGTCGGTACAGTAGTTTTCGGCGATTTTACCGCTTTCCGATTTGAACTCGGTATTTTAACTATTTGAGGACTGTTACTACTATAGGTATTTTCTAAACGTACATCATAAATTAACCTAGCATCGGCCCCTAATTCTTTAACCAAAGCAACTCTTAATAACTTAATATAATGCTCTTCTAGCCATTCGTAAAAAAATTTACTAGGCACTTGAACTGTAAGAGCTTCTTCAGCTAATTTAACAGGTTTAATTGGCTCAAACCAAGTTTTATATGCTTGGTGTTTAATGTTATCTTTTATAAAAGATAAGCATTCCTTCCAAACTGAATCAGCAGTTTTAGTCATTTATTTGGGTTAAAAACAATTTTAGTTGTTAATTTTTATTCTTTTGTAAGGGCTAAGAGGATTTCGCCTTGGTACGAGGGTGCAAAAATGTGAATAAAATTTAGGATAAAAAAATTCAGTACCTATTGCTTCTTAATTATTTTATACGTAACGTTCCTGTAAATTAAAAACAAAAGATACTTTGAAAAAAAATAAAACTACAGTTCGTGTTCGTTATGCCGAAACAGATCAGATGGGCGTTGTATATTATGGTAATTATGCACAGTATTTTGAAATAGGCCGCACCGAATTATTACGTTCTTCAGGAGTTACTTATAAATTTATGGAGGAAAACGGTGTTATGTTGCCTGTCATTTCATTATTGTGTAATTTTAAAAAATCGGCACTGTATGATGATGAATTAATTATTACAACAAGTATTAAAAAAACACCTGCTGTTAAAATTGAATTTGAGTATGAAATTACCAATCAAAACAAGCAATTAATCTGCACAGGAAGTACTGTTTTGGCTTTTATCAATATGAAAACAAAAAAACCGATGCGCTGCCCTGACTATATTTTAGAAGCATTAAGTTTACAAACCACATAAAAACCACTACTATTTATGAAAATATACACTAAAACTGGCGACAAAGGCAGCACAGCTTTATTTGGAGGAACACGTGTACCTAAACATCATTTGCGTATTGAAAGCTACGGAACGGTTGACGAATTAAATTCTTATATCGGTTTAATTGGCGATAAAACAACCGATCAAACTATTAAAAAAAGCTTGCTTAAAATTCAAGGTGATTTATTTACCCTAGGCGCAATGCTTGCCACACCCCCTGAAAAAGAAACCTTAAAAAATGGTAAAGAGCGCTTAAATATTTATAAGATAACAGATGCTTCTATTGTTTTTTTAGAAGATGAAATTGATGCCATGAATGCCCATTTACCACAAATGACTCATTTCATATTGCCTGGCGGGCACGAAACTGTGTCATTTTGTCACATAGCTCGCTGTGTTTGTCGTAGAGCAGAACGTTTTGTGGTAGCATTAAACGCTGAAGAAACGGTTGATGCTAGTATTTTACGTTATTTAAACCGACTTTCTGACTATTTATTTGTAGTGGCACGGAAATTGAATAAAAATTTAAACATCACGGAGGTTAAATGGACTCCTGAAAAACTATAAAAAAACACTTGGCTTATTACAAATAAAAATTTATGTTTGTGATAATCTTACTTAAACAGATAAAAAATGTATTGGACACTTGAACTAGCTTCTTATTTAGCAGATGCACCTTGGCCTGCAACGAAAGACGAATTAATTGATTATGCTATTCGTACCGGAGCGCCTTTAGAAGTGGTTGAAAACTTACAAGATATTGAAGACGAAGGTGATTCTTACGACTCAATAATTGAAATTTGGCCTGACTATCCGACCGAAGAAGATTATCTTTGGAACGAAGAGGAATACTAAGAATACCGACCCAAAAAAAGCCTCTATTAAGAGGTTTTTTTTTTACATACTAATACCTACTTTAAATATAAACATATAACTAGCTCTATTAACCAAACGTTAAACAGCTACCTAATAATATTTTAAAAATGAGCGTTTTAAATTCGATTCTTAAAATTTTTGTTGGTGATAAACAACAAAAAGACTTAAAACTTTTACAACCAATTGTTGAGAAAGTACAATACTTTGAAAAATCATTCAATAGTTTATCCAACGATGGGTTGCGAACAAAGACTATCGAATTTAAATCAAAAATTAAAGAAGCAACAAAATCTTTTACAGATACAATCGCTACTTTAGAAAAAGAAGCTTTAACTGCTGATATTGACCGTCAAGAAGAAATATATGCTCAAATTGACAAGCTAAAAGACCAAGCATACGAAAAATCGGAAGCTGTTTTACTAGAAATTATGCCGGAAGCTTTTGCTTTAGTTAAAGAAACGGCAAAACGTTTTACCGAAAATGATGCCGTAGAAGTTACCGCATCTGCTTTTGATAGAGAATTATCAGCAACCAGAGCACATGTTACCTTACAAGAAGATAAAGCTTTTTGGGCGAGTTCATGGGATGCCGCTGGTAAAGAAGTTGCCTGGGACATGGTACATTATGACGTACAATTAATTGGTGGTTCTGTTTTACATCAAGGTAAAATTGCCGAAATGATGACTGGTGAAGGGAAAACCTTAGTATCTACTCTACCTGTTTACTTAAACGCCTTAACTGGTAACGGAGTACACGTAGTAACTGTAAATGACTATTTAGCAAAACGTGATAGAGCTTGGATGGCTCCTATTTTTGAATTCCACGGATTATCTACAGATTGTGTTGATTTTCATCAGCCAAATTCAGAAGAACGTAGAAATGCTTATAATGCCGATATTACCTACGGAACAAATAACGAATTTGGTTTCGATTATTTACGTGATAACATGGCTTCATCAAAAGATGATTTAGTACAAAGAGCGCCTAACTACGCTATTATTGATGAAGTAGATTCTGTTTTAATTGATGATGCTCGTACGCCGTTAATTATTTCTGGACCTGTGGCTCAAGGAGATCGTCATGAGTTTAACGAATTAAAACCTTTGGTTGCCGATTTAGTTTCATTACAAAACAAATATTTAGTAGGAGTTTTAGCAGAAGCTAAAAAATTATTAAAAGCTGGTGATGAAAAAGAAGGTGGTTTCTTATTATTTAGAGTTTACAGAGGTCTTCCTAAAAACAAAGCATTAATTAAGTTTTTATCTACTGAAGGAATTAAACAAATTCTTCAAAAAACAGAAAACTTTTATATGCAAGACAATAATAAGTTAATGCCTGAGGTAGATAACGAATTATGGTTTACTGTTGAAGAAAAAAATAATCAAATTGATTTAACTGATAAAGGAATTAATCTTTTATCAGAAAAAACACAAAATAATACCTTTTTCGTTTTACCAGATATTAGTGTTATTGTTGGTCAAATTGACAAAAGTGAAGATTCTGTTGAAGATAAAGCAAACAAAAAAGAAGAATTATACCGTGATTTTAGCGTAAAAAGCGAACGTATTCATACGATGAATCAACTTTTAAAAGCATATACTGTTTTTGAAAAAGATGTGGAATATGTAGTGATGGAAAACAAGGTAATGATTGTTGATGAGCAAACGGGGCGTATTATGGACGGTCGTCGCTACTCTGACGGATTACACCAAGCACTAGAAGCTAAAGAAAACGTAAACATTGAAGATGCTACGCAAACCTTTGCAACGGTTACTTTACAGAATTACTTTAGAATGTATCGCAAATTATCTGGAATGACAGGTACGGCAATTACAGAATCGGGGGAATTTTGGGAAATTTATAAATTAGATGTTGTTGAAATCCCTACCAACAGACCTATTCAAAGAGATGATAAAGATGATTTAGTTTACAAAACTACTCGTGAAAAATACAATGCTGTTATTGAAGATGTTGTAAAATTATCGAACGCAGGTCGTCCGGTACTTATTGGAACAACATCCGTAGAAATATCAGAATTATTAGGAAGAATGTTACAAATGCGTAAAATTCCTCATAATATATTAAATGCAAAATTACACAAACGTGAAGCTGATGTTGTTGCTGAAGCTGGAAAACCTGGGATTGTAACAATTGCTACAAATATGGCAGGTCGTGGTACCGACATTAAATTATCGAAAGAAGTAAAAGATAATGGTGGTTTAGCTATTGTTGGTACAGAACGTCATGATTCTCGTCGTGTTGACCGTCAGTTACGTGGTCGTGCGGGTCGTCAGGGAGATGTTGGTTCGTCACAATTTTATGTTGCTTTAGATGACAATTTAATGCGTTTATTTGGTTCTGACAGAATTGCCAAAATGATGGACAGAATGGGATTAAAAGATGGGGAAGTAATTCAACATTCTATGATTTCAAAATCTATTGAAAGAGCACAGAAAAAAGTAGAAGAAAATAACTTTGGTATTCGTAAGCGTTTATTAGAGTATGATGATATTATGAACGCACAACGTGAGTTTATTTACAAACGTCGTCGTCATGCCTTAGATGGTCAGCGTTTACAAATTGACATTGCAAATATGATTTATGATACTTGTAGTTCAATTGTAAAGCAAAATAAAGCGAGTCATAATTACACGAATTTTGAGTTTGAATTAATTCGTTTCTCTGCAATGACTTCGCCTTTTACTGAAGAAGAATTTAAAAAATTCACAGAAGAAGAATTAACAGATAAGTTATACGTAATTGTTTCTGCTCATTATAAAAATGATACTGAAAGACATGCACATACTGCCTTTCCTGTTATTAAAAATGTTTTTGAAACCGAAGGAGATCGCTACGAACGTATTATCGTTCCTTTTACTGATGGCGCTAAAACAGTACAGGTGGTTACCGATTTAAAACAAGCTTATGAGTCGGAAGGAAAATCATTAGTAAACGACTTTGAAAAGAACATCACATTATCAATTATTGATGAAAACTGGAAGGATCATTTACGTAAAATGGATGAGTTAAAACAAACCGTTCAAAATGCTACCTACGAACAAAAAGATCCTTTATTAGTCTACAAATTTGAAGCTTTTGAATTATTTCAAGCTACTGTTGATGTCATTAATAAAGAAGTGTTATCGTTCTTATTTAAAGGACATTTACCTAGCCAAGATGTTGACCAAGTTTCAGAAGCTCCTGAACACCAAGAAATTCAGCAATTTGACACCCATAAAGACGAGGTTCAAAACTCTTCGCAACAAGCAATGAGTAATGCTCGTAATCAGCAAACTCAAGAACAGCAAGTTGTTGAAACTATTGTTCGTGAAGAGCCAAAGGTTGGGCGTAACGAAAAAGTTACCATCAAAAATGTGATGTCTGGCGAAGAAAAAGAATTAAAATACAAACAAGCAATCCCTTTATTAGAATCAGGGAAATGGGTGGTTTATCAAAAATAAACAACCTTTAATACACGCTTTAAAAGACGTAAATACTTGGCTAAAACCATGTTTTTACGTCTTTTTTACGTTCTAAATATTTACATTAATAATACACAGCGTTTACCTTTGTTTAAAGATTTGACTGCGAATACTTCACAATTTGCTTAAGATTAAAACACATTTGAAAAGTATGTTTGTATAAATACATTAGGATACTTTTTAAAATGATAAAAAACAAGAAACGAAAATTAGATATTGTTGTTATTTCTGATGTTCATTTAGGTACTTATGGATGTAAAGCCAATGAGCTTCATCGGTATTTAAAAACTGTAGAACCAAAGATTTTAATTTTAAATGGCGATATTATTGACATTTGGCAATTTAAGAAAAGTTACTTTCCTAAATCCCACATGAAAATTATAAAGCAACTCATGTCGTATATAACTTCAGATACCAAGGTGTACTATATTACAGGAAATCATGATGAAATGCTTCGTAAATTTAAAGGATTTCGACTTGGTAGTTTCGAAATAGTCAACAAAGTTGTTTTAGATATTGACGGCAAAAAAGGCTGGTTTTTTCATGGTGATGTATTTGATGTTACTATGCAACATTCAAAATGGTTGGCAAAACTAGGCAGTATTGGTTATGATACTTTAATACTGATAAATATTGCCGCAAATTGGTTTAGTAATAAACTAGGTTACGGAAAATTATCTTTTTCTAAAAAAATAAAAAACAGTGTTAAAGGCGCTGTGAAATTTATCAATAATTTTGAAACTACAGCTTCTGATATTGCTATTTCTAACGGCTATGATTATGTGGTATGTGGACATATACATCAGCCTGAAATAAAATTGATAAAAAACGAAAATGGTCAAACTACTTATTTAAATTCTGGCGATTGGATTGAAAACTTAACTGCCCTAGAATATGTTGATCAAAAATGGTCGTTATATGACTATGAAAAAGATGAAATTGCTAAAAACACACCGACCGATTTAGAGACAAATCATACTGATTTTAAAAGTGCTGAAAGCAGCAACAGTAAACTTTTTGATGAGCTTTTAGAAGAATTTAATATCCTAAAAAAATAATTTCTATGAAAATATTATACGCTTTTCAAGGCACAGGAAACGGACACGCAAGCAGAGCTATTGAAATAATCCCTTACTTAAAAGAAATAGCGGATGTTGATGTTTTAACAAGCGGATATCAATGTGAATTAGCACTTCCTTTTGAGGTTAAATACAAGTATTACGGATTGAGTTTTATCTTTGGAAAAAATGGTGGAATTAACATTTGGCAAACCATAAAACAGGCGAAAATCAGCAATTTATTTAAAGAAATTAATGCAGTTCCTTTGGCTCAATATGATTTAATCATCAATGATTTTGAACCTATTACTTCGTGGGCTGCAAAGCTAAAAAACAGCCCTATTATATCATTGAGTCATCAAAGTGCTGTTTTAGATAAAAACGCACCAAAATACGGGAAATTTCGTTTTGAGCGTTTAATTTTAAAATACTACGCGCCTATAAAAACAAAATTCGGATTTCATTTTAAAGCCTATTCTTCAGATATTTTCACCCCTATTATTCGTAAAAAAATAAGAAATACACCGATTGTTAATAAAGGACACTATACCGTTTACCTACCTGCTTATAGTGATAAAAAAATACTTAAAGTACTCTCTAAAATTGAAAATATTAAGTGGGAAGTATTTTCGAAACACACACAAAAAAATATCATTAAAAATAACATTATCATCAAACCAATAAACGGCGATAGTTTTATTAAAAGTATCAGTTCAAGCAAAGGGGTTATGTGTGGCGCAGGCTTTGAAACACCTGCCGAAGCCTTATTCTTACAAAAAAAGCTACTGGTAATCCCTATGAAAAATCAATATGAGCAACAATGCAATGCCATCGCTTTAAAAGAAATGGGCATACCTGTTTTAAAGACTTTTAACAAAAAACAGGTCGCTAAAATCACTCACTGGGTACACACCCAGCAAAATAGTAAAGTAAACTACCCCGATACCACTAAAAATATTTTAGAAACAATTATTTCACCCTACTATCGTCAGGTCGATTTCCCCATAGCAACTACCATTTTATAGGTGTTTGGTTTACACTTTTCAAAAATGTATTGGTTTTTGAAAAGTGTTTACTTCCAAACCAACCTCGCCAAGCTCCTAAAGGAGATGGATGTGGTGCTTTAAAAATAGTATGTTTTTCTGTATTTATAATACTGCCTTTCTTTTCGGCAAATTTCCCCCAAAGCAAAAACACAACATCTTGTTTTTCTTCGGATATTTTTTGAATAACAGCATCGGTAAATTGTTCCCAACCTTGTTTTTGATGGCTCCCTGCCTCGCCTTCTCTAACGGTTAATGTAGCGTTTAACAACAAAACTCCTTGAGTTGCCCAATGCGATAAATCGCCAGAAACAGGCGTTGATACTTGCAAATCTGTAGCGAGTTCTTTAAAAATATTTACCAATGATGGCGGATGCTTTATTCCTTGATTTACCGAAAAACACAAACCATTCCCCTGCCCTATTCCATGATATGGGTCTTGCCCAATAATTACCACTTTTAAAGCATCAAAAGAACAATCATTAAAAGCTTTAAATATATTTTCTTTTTTAGGATAACAAGTATTTTCAGTAAACTCTTTATCAACAAAATTAGATAAATCTTTAAAATATGTTTTTTCGAATTCTGGCTTTAAAATATTTTGCCAATCGATGGGTAGTATTGTATCATTCATAATTTTTTAAATTTCTTTCAAATATTATAAAAAAATGTTATTTTTACAAATATGTTAAAAATAAAAAAAACCAAGGCTACAATAGCCTTACTACTACTTTCCATAGGAATTAGTTTCGGACAAATGTCTCCAGATTACAAAGGAGGATTTAAAATTAAATTTGACCAAAAAGGCGATAAATATTTACGATTTATCAGCTTTTTACAAGTTCAAGCAAAATACAATAATGACGTACCTAGCGATGTTTCTAAAACCTCTTTTCAATTACGAAGGGCTCGATTAATTGCGTTTTCACAAATTAACAAAGATTTTCTAGTACTGTTTCACTTAGGACTTAATTCATTTAACAACAAAGGATTAAGCCCTGTTGGAAAAGGTGAATCATCTCAGTTATTTCTTCATGATGCCTACCTTCAGTACAAGGTATTTGGAGAACATTTATACTTAGGTGGTGGGCTTCATTATTACAACGGAATTTCAAGGTTAAATAATCAATCGTCAACCAATATGGTTACCTTATCGAACAATCGTTCATCGTGGGCTACCGTTGGTCTTTCCGATCAGTTTGCTAGGCAATTAGGTGTTTTTATCAAAGGATCTTTAGACAGAGTTAACTATCGTTTTAGTGTTAACGAAGCTAATATTTCTACCTTAGATAAAGCCGAATTAGTCGCAAATTCGATCAGATATCAAGGCAATAAAGTATTAGGTTCAAGAGATGCTGGTAAAACTTTTTCGGGGTATTTTGACTATAATTTTCTTGACCAAGAAAAATCATTACTTCCATATATGGCAGGAACGTATCTTGGGGCAAAAAAAGTATTTAATATCGGTGCAGGTTTTTTTGCGCACCCTAATGGAGTCGTTTCTAAAAATGCGGCGAATAGCAATATTGGGCATGATGTTAACATTTTTTCAGTAGATGCTTACTATGACGCACCACTTTATAATGGCGCAATATCGGCTTATGCGCAATATCAAAATAACGATTATGGTAGCAACTATAATTTTGGTCCTTACGCTTCTGGAAACATGGTTTATGGGCATGTTGGTTATTTAATCCCTAGTAAAAATAATAAATTTAGGGTACAGCCATTTGTAGCACATTCGTACAGAACTGCCGATGCCTTGCAAAATACCGAATATAATTCAACAAAAATAGGTGCAAACGTTTTTTTAAGCGGGCATAATTCGAAGCTTTCTATTGAGTATCAAAAAGATAATAACTTTGCCAATACTACTACTAATTTAGTAACACTTCAGGCGCAAATTTTATTTTAATTAAAAATATAATACAACATTAATATATGGGTGATTTTATCAAAGACAGCATTTTTATACAAGCATTATTAGCCTTTTCACCAATTTTAGTCTCCGCTATTTTATTAGTTGGTCTGCGTTGGTCTGCAAAAAAAACCATGCCTATTATTTATCTTTTAGTGGCATTAATCGCTTTATTTGCATGGCAAGTTCCTGTAGAAAGAGTTTTTGCATCAACCTTACAAGGTTTAATTTACACCGCCTCTATCCTTTGGATTGTTTTCGGTGCTATTTTACTTTTAAATACCCTTAAAAATTCAGGTGCCATAAAAGCTATTCGAGAAGGATTTATTAACGTAAGCCCCGACAGACGAATTCAAGTAATTATCATTGCTTGGTTATTTGGCTGTTTTATAGAAGGCGCTTCAGGTTTTGGAACTCCAGCGGCAATATGTGCACCGCTTTTAGTTGGTTTAGGGTTTCCTGCAATGGCAGCCATCACTATTGGAATGATGATTCAAAGTACGCCTGTTTCTTTTGGAGCAGTAGGAACACCAGTATTAATTGGTGTTAAAGGTGGTTTAGATCATCAAACAATAGGACAGCAATTAGCCGAAAACGGAAGTTCTTGGGATATTTTTTTACAAACTATTATTTCAGAAGTAGCCATTACACATGCCATTGTAGGAACATTTATTCCGTTATTTATGTGTGTTATGATGACCCGTTTTTTTGGAAAAAACAAATCATGGAAAGAAGGGCTTGAAATTTTACCTTTCGCTATTTTATCAGGATTGGCATTTACTATTCCTTACGCTCTAACAGGTGTTTATTTAGGAGCTGAATTCCCATCTATTATAGGTGCTTTAGTTGGTTTACCAATTGTAGTTTTAGCAGCTAAAAATAATTTTTTAACACCAAAAAAACAGTGGGATTTCCCTGAAAGTTCTTTATGGCCTGCTGAATGGTTAGGAAACTTACAAGAAAAAGTAGATACTTTAACTGATGATATTAAAGCATCTAAGATGTCTTTAACAAAAGCGTGGCTTCCTTATTTATTAGTTGCTATACTTTTAGTTTTAAGTAGAATCCCTGAATTAGGAATTGGTAGTGTTTTAAAATATATCAACATCAATTTTAAAAACATTTTAAATCAAGAAGGTATTAATGGAAGTTTTTCTCCTTTATATTTACCTGGAGGAATTATGGTCTTGGTGGTTATTTTAACCTATTTTATACACGGTATGAAACCAAAACAATTATCGAGTGCTATTGGAGAATCGACCAAAACTTTAATTAGCGCAGGGTTTGTTTTAGTATTTACCGTACCGATGGTTCGAATTTTAATTAACTCAGGAGTTAACGATTTAAATATTGCTAGTATGCCAATTGCCATGGCAGAATTTGTTGCCGATAATGTAGGAAAAGTATATCCTATATTTGCCCCTACTATTGGAGCGATGGGTGCTTTTATTGCAGGAAGTAATACGGTAAGTAACATGATGCTTTCTCAATTTCAATTTTCAACAGCCATGTCATTAGGGGTTTCAGGTGCTATTTTAGTAGCCTTACAAGCTGTAGGTGCTGCCGCAGGAAACATGATTGCAATACACAATATTGTAGCTGCTTCGGCAACTGTTGGGCTTTTAGGTAAAGAAGGTGATATTTTAAGAAAAACAATAATCCCTACATTATATTACGTAATTTTTGCAGGAGTTATAGGTGTTATCATGATATACCTTTTAGGAATTACAGATCCTTTAGTTGTTGTGCCTGCTGTAAAATAATATTTTAAAAAAAACAAACAAAACAATGTCTTTTAATATAAATACCAATTATCCGTCAATAGAACATCTTCGTGTAAAATCGAAAAAAAGAATGCCTAAGTTTTCTTATGAATACTTAACTGAAGGTTGTAATGATGATTTAAACGTCTATAAAAATACCAAAGAAATTAGAGACATCGAATTGTTGCCTCAATATTTAAATAAACACGTAGGTTCAAGCACTAAAAAAGTGTTGTTTGGGCACGAATATGATGCGCCTATTGGTATTTGCCCTGTTGGTTTACAGTCATTAATGTGGCCTAAAACCGCTGAAATTTTAGCAAAAACATCGGTAGACCACAACATTCCTTTTATGCTAAGTACGGTAACCACTTTAAGTATCGAAAAAGCCGCTAAAATAACCAATGGTAATTTCTGGTATCAATTATACCATCCTGCGGATAATACTATTACTGATGATATTTTAAAAAGAGCCAAAGATAATGGTTGTAATGTGTTAGTTTTACTAGCAGATGTACCTACCTTCGGATACCGTCCTAAAGATATTTATAACGGATTAGGAATGCCTCCTAAAATGATGTTAAGAAATATTATAGAAGTAATGAGAAAACCTCAATGGGCTTTTGAAACATTAATGAACGGGATTCCTTCTTTTGATACCATGGAAAAATACATGCCTAAAGGAATGGACTTACAGCAGTTAGGTTCTTTTATGGATGCTACTTTTTCAGGAAGATTGAATGTTGATAAAATTAAAAGAATTCAAGACAAATGGGACGGAAAAATAATCATCAAAGGAATTGCTAGTTGTCAAGATGCTCAAAAAGCAGTTGATTTAGGTATTGATGGTATTATCGTTTCCAACCACGGAGGACGACAATTAGATGCCGGACCTTCTAGTATAAAAACACTACATCCTATTGTTAAAAAATTCAAAGGACAAATACAAATAATGATGGATGGCGGTATGCGTACTGGTCCTGATGTTGCTAGAGTTATGGCTTCAGGAGCTGATTTCACATTTCTTGGGCGTCCTTTTATGTACGGAACAGGAGCTTTAGGAAAAAAAGGAGGCGATCAAGTAGCTGCTATTCTTAAAAGAGAATTTCAACAAGTAATGGAACAAATTTGTTGTGAAAAAGTGGAAGATTTACCTAATTTTTTAATAAAAAAATAAAAAAACACTACTTTTTTGATTCACAATATTTCAGATAAAACGCTTCAAGATTTAGAATTCACAACTGTTTTAGAACAAGTTGCAGCACATTGTATTACCAATTTAGGGAAAGAAAAAACGCTTGAAATACAGCCTATTGCTAATAAAAGAAAGTTATTTTTCGAATTAAATTTAGTAAACGAATACCTCGCTTCTTTTGAAAACGAAAACAGGCTTCCTAATCATTTTTTTGAAGATATCACCCAAGAAACAAGTCGTTTAGCTATTGAAAATAGTTTTTTAGAAACCGAAGCATTTTTAAGAGTTGCTACGGTTACCGAAACAGTCAATGAACAAAAAAAGTTCTTGAAAAAATTTCAAACCTACTATCCTACGCTATTTTCTTTAAGTGATAAAATACAATTTACCACTTTTGTTTCAGACAGCATTAAAGAAATAATTACCGCTCACGGTACTGTTTCAGACAACGCCTCGCCTGTTTTAAAACAAATCAGAAAAGAAGTCAATAACATTCGTGGGAAAATATCAGAAAGCTTTTCGCATGCTTTAATAAGAAATATTTCGAGCGGTTATTTAGATGATATTAAAGAAACCGTTATTGATGATCAGCGTGTTTTAGCCGTTAGTGCTATGCATCGCCGTAAGGTAAAAGGGAGTTTATTAGGGTCTTCAAAAACAGGAGCAATTGTGTATATTGCTCCTGAAGCAACCTTAGCGTATAGCCGTGAATTGCAAAATTTAATTTACGAAGAAAAGCAAGAAGTTGTTAAAATATTAAGAGCTTTAGCTAGTAAAATTCATCCTTATACTTCTTTATTAGAGGAGTATTTGGTGTTTTTAACGCATTTAGATTCGGTAGGTGCAAAAGCAAAATATGCCAAAAGCATTAATGGATTATTACCTAAAATAACTAAGGAAAAAAAGATATTTTTCAAAGATGCTTTTCATCCTGTTTTATGGAAAAAAAATAAGGATCAAAATAAAGAAACCTTTGCGCAAACCATTCGGTTAGATGAAAAACAGCAAATTATTGTTATTTCAGGACCAAATGCCGGTGGAAAAAGTATCACTTTAAAAACCATTGGTTTATTACAGTTAATGCTACAAAGTGGTTTATTAATTCCTGTTCATGAGCGTAGTGAAACAACATTATTCAACACTATTTTAACTGATATTGGCGATAATCAATCCATAGAAAACCAATTGAGTACTTATAGTTATCGCTTAAAAAATATGCGTTCGTTTTTAAAGAAATGTAACGACAACACCTTGTTTTTAATTGATGAATTTGGTACTGGTTCTGACCCTGAATTAGGAGGTGCTTTGGCAGAGATTTTTTTAGAAGAATTTTACGAACGAAAAGCCTTCGGAATTATTACTACGCATTATGCTAATTTAAAGGTTTTAGCCAACGAATTAGACAATGTTACCAACGCAAATATGCAGTTTGACGAGCGTACTTTAGAGCCTTTGTATAAATTATTTATCGGGCAAGCAGGGAGTTCATTTACCTTTGAAGTTGCACAAAAAAATGGGATTCCGTATAGTTTAATTAACAGAGCAAAAAAGAGAGTTGAAACAGAAAAAATTAGACTAGATAAAACAATTTCTAATCTTCAGAAAGAACGAAATCGTTTGCAAAAAACTTCTGATAGCTTAGTCAAACAAAAATCGAAAGGACAAGAACATATTGATAGTTTACAGGAAAAGGAAGAAAAAATGCAAAGTAAGCTTTCTGGTTTTCAAGAATTATATGATAATAATCAGCGAATGCTTTCTTTAGGAAGAAAAACCAACGAACTGTTAAACAAGTATTTTCAAACCAATAACAAAAAGGAGTTATCAACTGAGTTTTTTAAATGGGTTGCTTTAGAAAAAACAAAACGCATCAAAAAAGCACCGCTAAAAAAATTATCTAAAATAGAAAGAAGACAAGATTTAATCACAAATAAAAAACAAAAAGAAGCCATCAAAAAAACAGAAAAAGAGGTGCTTCAAAAAGTAATTAAAATTAGAGAGCAGAAAAAAGAAGAAGCTAAAAAAATAGCCCTTGAAAAAGCAGCCTACGTTTATAAAATAAATGACCGTGTGCGTTTAATTGATGGGAATTCTGTAGGAACCATTGATAAAATTGAAAAGAAAACCGTTTTTATAAATTATGGAATTTTTACAACCAAAGCAAAATTAGAACAATTAGAATTGGTTGAGCGTGCTAAAAAATAATTTAACGTTATATATTAGCTATCTATTTTTAAATATAGTGATAGGAAATATATCAATATTAATTTATTTAGGTGAAATTCCATTTATTTATCATATAATAATTACCCTTTTTGCTATACTCATTCATTCGTATGGCTATATTCAAGTATTTCAAAAAACTACATTACAAACTAAACTAAAAATAAGTTTAGTTTGTATCTGTATGTATTTAATCAACTTATTATTTAGCTGTATATTTATAGCTATTTCATTAAAATTATTAACAGATACTATAATTTCAGCAATATTAAAAGGAGCTACATTTATTTTTATAGCTGCTATTATATTTTCGTTACCAGTAGCTGTACTATTATTTTTATGGAATTACATTTGCTTAAAACGCTTAGTGAAATCAAAAAAAGTGACTAAAAAATGAAAAAAATACTTACCGATACATTTTACAAAAACATTACAGAAAATGTTATAAAAGGTCTTGAAAAAGAAAGTAATAAATTGATTTTAAATAAAGTTAATTGGGAAAAAGAAGCCAATAAATGCTTTAAAAGTCTTACTGATTTCTTCAGAAAAACAACTTTAGATAAGCTCCAAAGAAATAATATTGATACAATTGGCGTGATTGATATTTGCTGGAATGAATACGATAATGATATTGAAGTCGATTTTATGCCTGACAATAATTTTGCAACAGCTTTTAAGGATGGTTGTATTATGAATAATTCAGCCATAGATAATGATGATTTTTTTAAAACTTATTTTGATGAAGATATTGATAAAAGTTTAGAAGAAATTGGCGATGATTATCAGCAGATAATTTTAGCTTTTTATTACATCATTAAAGATATTATTAAGCTAGTTGTTCAGCAAGAAGAATTTAAAAAAATCCCAAAAAAATCACCATGTCATTTTGGTTTTGCGTCATTTCATGATCAAGAACGAACCAAAATTTTAACAATTGAATAAAAAAAGAAGCGCTACAATAGCGCTTCTTTTTTTATTATAAAACAGTAAAAAACTACTCTAATCCTTCCATTTCTTTATCATAAAACTCTCCTGCTTTATCCATTAAATCGGCAAGTTCTGTTGTTATATCTTCTTCCATTTCTCCTGATAAATCTTCAAACCACTCTACTTCATCATCTTTTAAATTGATTAAAAAACGTGGATATTCGGTATGTAAAACGAAAACGTCTTCTGGGTGATTGCTGTTATCTGCTAATAAAAACTTAGGTAATTCCATAAAAAATGTAGTATTAATATTTTATTTATCCCCAACAATTTCGGGATTTTCTTTAATTAATTTTAATGTTAATCTATTAAATCGAATAAATAGTAAGATAGATGCCGTGGTTAAACCTGCTAATAATCCTAACCAAATTCCAAAACTTCCGTAGGTTTCTTTTGTTCCTAAAAAATAACTAATCGGAAAACCAACCATCCAATACGATATAAAGGTAATTATTGTAGGTATTTTAACGTCTTGCAAACCTCGTAAAGCGCCTAAAACAACTACTTGAATACTGTCTGATATTTGAAAAATTGCAGCAGCTATTAGTAAATTTGCAGCAGTTTTCATTACTTCCATATTGTCAGCATAGTTTTCGGCATCGCTTAAATCTATATATAAATTTGGTAACGACTTATGAAATATGTAAAATAATGTTGCAAAAACAATCGCCAAAAGAATCCCTAGTAAAAAAATTGAAAAGGCAATTCTTCGTAAATCTACAAATTTTTGCAAGCCTTTTTGATTTCCTACCCGAATCATCGAAGCAACGCTTAATCCCATTGCCACCATAAAGGTCATCGATGATAAATTTAAAGCAATCTGATTTGCTGCCTGTGCATTTCGCCCTAATAAACCACTCAACCAAATAGCTGCGGTGAAAATACCTACTTCAAAAAACATTTGCATGGCGCTTGGCGCACCTAAATTAATTATTTTTCGAAGCATTAATTTATCTAGCACAAAAAATTTAATATTTGTTACAAATTTCTTAGAGCGTTCTTTTTGAGTTAGCATCCACCAAAGGTGTAAAACCATTACAAACCTAGAGAATAATGTTCCGTAAGCTGCACCTACAATTCCCATTTCTGGAAAACCAAACTTCCCGAAAATTAATAAATAATTTAAAATTACGTTTAAAACATTTCCTAAAATAGTAGCATACATTGGATAACGTGTCATGGACAAACCGTCACTAAATTGCTTAAATGCCTGAAAAACAATCATTGGAATTAATGAAAAAGCAACCAAATCTAAATAGGGAATGGCTAATTTTACAACCTCAACTGGCTGTTTCATTAAATACATTAATGGCTTTGAAAAAAACACTAATAAAAACATCAAAATTCCAATTACGGTACATAAAAATAAACCGTGTTTAAATACTGATTTTGCTTCTTTAAAATTATTAGAAGAATCTGCCGAAGCAATTAATGGGGTTATTGCGGTTGAAAAACCAATCCCTAATGACATGGCAATAAACATAAAACTGTTTCCTAAAGAAACTGCCGCTAATTCAGCCGTTCCTAATTGCCCTACCATTATATTATCAACAAAACTCACAAAAGTATGCCCTAACATTCCGAGCATTACAGGAGCAGCAAGTTGCCAATTATATTTAAATTCTGATGTATATTGTTGTAAATTCAAATCTTATATTATTTCAAAGCGCGAAGATAACTTTTTTAATACGCTAGGTCTTTATCTTCTTCATTTTTTAATTAATTTAATTATCTTTGGTTTTCTAAAAACACACAAGAAATGGCTTCAATAACACTACAAGGAAACCCAATAAATACCACAGGAAATTTACCAGAAATTGGTAGTAAAGCAACTGATTTCGCTTTAGTGGCAAACGATTTATCTATTAAAAAATTAGCAGATTTTTCAGGTAGCAGATTAATTTTAAACATCTTCCCTAGTGTCGATACAGGAACTTGTGCTACTTCTGTAAGAGAATTTAATAAAAAATTAGCCGATTTAGAAAACACCAAAGTTTTATGTATTTCTAGAGATTTACCTTTTGCTCAAGGTCGTTTTTGCGGAGCTGAAGGCATTGAAAACGTACTTATGTTATCTGATTTTTCAACAGGAAGTTTTGGTAAAAATTACGGATTAGAAATAGAAAATGGTCCTTTAACAGGTTTACATTCTCGCGCTATCGTTATTATTGACCAAAATGGAACTGTTACTTACACAGAGCAAGTAAGCGAAATTGCTGATCAGCCAAATTATCAAGCAGCTTTAAATAGTTTATAATATTTATGAAAAATCCTAACGATGGTTTTATAAAAGGAAGGTTACGTAGCGTAACCTTCGCTTTTAAAGGAATGTGGCTTTTAATTACAACAGAAGACAGTATTAAAGCGCAAGTTTTTTTGGGTATTTTAGCTACTTGTTTGGGCTGGTATTTTAACCTGTCAGAAACACAATGGCTGTTTCAATTTTTAATAATCGGTATGGTTTTAGTTGCAGAGGCTTTAAATACTGCTGTTGAAAAAATTGCTGATTTTATACACCCCGATTATCATGAAAGAATAGGTTTTATAAAAGATATTGCCGCGGGTGCGCCTGCTTTTGCAGCACTAACAGCACTGATTATTGCTGGCATAATTTACCTTCCTAAAATAATAGCTATATTGTAGCGTTCAATTTATTTCTAACATCAATACATGGCAAAAAGAAAAACACCAAATTTAAAGAAACAACCTAGAGATAATTCGTTTATAAAGCTCGCTTCTTTTTTTTTAATAAAACACAACCTAACTATTTTAGGTGCATTTTTAGTCCTTTTTTCAATATTCTTAACCGTTGCTTTTATCTCTTTTTTCTTTTGTTGGCAAGAAGATCAAAGCACCTTGTCTGAATTTTCAAATAGGGCTATTGTTACTCAAAATTTACTAGGTAAAATTGGTGCTAAACTAAGTAACTTTTTTGTTTATAAAGGATTTGGTTTGGGTAGTTTTGTAATACCTGTAGCCCTTTTTTTAACAGGTGCTCGAATTTTATTACAAACTAATTTAAGAAAAATAATAACTTCTTGGAATTGGGGATTATTATCAATGATATGGATTGCAGTTGCCTTGGGTTTTTCATCTGCTCAAAATGCTGTTTTACCAGGGATTATCGGCTTTGAATTGAATGCTTATTTTCAAGCCTTTTTAGGAAAAGCAGGGGTCGTTATTTTATTACTTTTCTTCTTAGTGGCATACCTTATTATTAGATTTAAAATTACGCCAGAAAAAATTAATGAAAGAATAAAAATAGCCAAAGAAAACCAACTTAAAGAAGCACAAATAAAAGAAGCGCAAATAAATGAGGCGGCAATAGCTGCCGAAAAAGAACGCATTTTAAATACCCAAAAACGCCCTGAAACTCCTGTAAATAATAAAACACCTAGAGTTGTTGAAGATCTACAAGAAACTCCTAACCCTGTTTTTGAGTTACCTATTGAAAACCTACACCCTAATACAACATTTTCTAACGAAATTATTTATCAGGAAGAAGACCATATTTCTTTAGATACCCTTCCTGTTAATGAAAGCCTTATAAGCGACGAATTAGCTGATAAAGCAGCGATAAAAGAAGCTTTAATAAACGAACATTTAATAGACCGATCATCTATAAATAAAACATTAAAAAATGAACCTTTAATAGAGAAACAACCCATTGTTGATCAAGCTATTATTGAAGAAGAAAAAGCGCCAATACAGCAAGATATTCCTATAAAAAAACCTGTTGTTGAAAAACCTGAAACAGCAGCAACTATTACTAAAGAACCTGTAAAAGAAGAAGAGGCGCCAATACAAGAAGATATTCTTATAAAAGAACCTGTTATTGAAAAACCTGAAATAGCAGCAATTATTACTAAAGAACCTGTAAAAGAAGAAGCGCCAATACAGGAAGATACAGCGATTATAAAACCTATTGTTGAAAAACCTATAATCAAAGAATTTATACTTGAAAAGCCTTCCGAAGAAAAAATAGAAGAACCTATCGCAGAAGAAATTGAGGTTTCTGTTGAAAAACATGTAGAAGAGAAAAGTGTTACCGAAAATTTATCAGACGCTTTATTAAAAGATTTTGGTGAATTTGACCCCACCCTTGATTTAGGGCATTTTAAATTCCCTACTCTCGATTTACTTAAACAATACAATGAGGTTATCTCTATCGATGCCGATGAACTTGAAGCAAATAAAAACAGAATTGTAACCACGCTTCAAAACTATAAAATTGGTATTTCAGACATTAAAGCAACCGTTGGTCCTACCATTACCTTATATGAAATTGTACCAAATGCTGGAGTTAGAATTTCAAAAATTAAAAATTTAGAAGATGATATCGCTTTATCGCTTTCTGCTTTAGGAATTCGTATTATTGCGCCAATTCCTGGAAAAGGAACAATTGGTATTGAGGTTCCTAATCAAAAATCGACCATTGTTTCTATGCATTCTGCTATTGCTTCTCAGAAGTTTCAAGATAGCGAAATGGAACTTCCAATTGCTTTAGGAAAAACGATTGCAAACGAAACTTTAGTTGTTGATTTAGCTAAAATGCCTCACTTATTAATGGCAGGTGCAACTGGGCAAGGAAAATCAGTAGGATTAAATGCTGTTTTAACATCGCTTTTATACAAAAAACATCCTGCGGAAGTAAAATTTGTTTTGGTTGATCCGAAGAAAGTCGAATTAACTTTATTTAATAAAATTGAACGTCATTATTTAGCGAAATTACCTGATTCCGAAGAAGCTATTATTACCGATACCACCAAAGTTGTACATACTTTAAATTCACTTTGTATGGAAATGGACGCTCGTTACGACCTGCTTAAAAACGCCATGGTTCGTAACATTAAAGAGTATAATGTAAAGTTTAAAGCTCGAAAATTAAACCCTGAAAATGGGCATAAATTTTTACCATATATCGTGTTAGTAATTGATGAATTTGCCGATTTAATTATGACAGCAGGTAAAGAGGTCGAAACACCAATTGCTCGTTTAGCACAATTAGCACGTGCTATTGGTATTCATTTAATTGTAGCCACACAACGACCATCGGTAAACGTAATTACCGGTATTATTAAAGCGAATTTCCCGGCTCGAATTGCTTTTAGAGTAACTTCAAAAATTGATTCTAGAACTATTTTAGACGCACCAGGAGCCGATCAATTAATTGGTCGTGGAGACATGCTTTATTCAGGAGGAAATGAATTAATTCGTGTTCAATGTGCTTTTGTTGATACACCAGAGGTAGAAAAAATAACTGATTTTATAGGCTCGCAACGGGCATACCCAAGTGCTTATTTATTACCAGAATATGTTGGTGAAGAAAGTGGCACAAATGTTGATGTTGACATTGCAGACAGAGATAAATTGTTTAAAAACGCTGCCGAAGTAATTATTACTGCGCAACAGGGTTCAGCATCGTTATTGCAACGTAAATTAAAATTAGGCTACAACAGAGCCGGTAGAATTATTGATCAATTAGAAGCCGCTGGTATTGTAGGTCCTTTTGAAGGAAGCAAGGCTAGAATGGTTTTAGTTCCTGATTTTATAGCACTTGAACAATTATTGGAAAACGAAAAAAAATAAGTGTAACGATTCTGGAAAACAGAGGAAAAAACAAAACATGAGAAAAATAATATTATTAGCTATCGGATTATGTATTAGTTTACATACCATAGGTCAAAATACTGCTAACCAAGCAAAAACCTTATTAAACGACGTTTCTACAAAAATGGGCGCTTACCACAATATGGTTATTGGTTTTAATTCTTCTTTAATAAATAAAGAAGCTGGTATTACGAATGACCCTCCTATACGAGGAGAAATTACACTTTCTGGTGAAAAATACAACTTAAATTATTTAGGAAACACCTTTCTTTTTGATAATGAAAAACTTGTTGTTATTAACCAAGATGAAAAAGAAATAACAATTTCTGATAATGATTTAGAAGAAGAAGATGGTTTTATTTATCCTTCTAAATTATTAACTTTTTACAAAGAAGGTTATACTTTTTCAATGGGAAAATTAAAAAACAATAACGGACGTAAAGTGCAATACGTAAATTTAACACCTATTGATAGTAATTCTGATATAGTAAAGGTTCAACTAGGAATTGATGCCAAAACAAAACATATTTACAAGTTAGTTCAAATAGGCTCAAACGGAGCTGAAACAACCTTTACGATTACCAAATTTAAAAGTAATCAGCCAATTTCAAAAAATTTATTTTCTTTTAATAAAGATAAATACTTAAAACAAGGATACTTCATCGATTAACCTAATAAAATAAAGTTTTGTTAATGCCTTTAAAAATCATTAACAAAACTTATTATTTTATACACCTAACCTATTATCTTTGCTTTTGTGAAAACATTAGACAAATACATTTTAAAAAGCTTCTTAAAGCCTTTCTTCGCTACATTTTTAATCATACTTTTTGTATTGGTAATGCAAGTTTTATGGCTTGCTTTTGAAAATTTTGCAGGTAAAGGAATTAGTATTGGGATTATTTTAAAATTCCTTTGGTACACCACCCTACTTGTTACCCCGCAGGCATTGCCTATTGGGGTCTTACTTTCTTCGATAATGACCTTAGGTACTTTGTCTGAAAATTATGAGTTTGCCGCTGCAAAATCAGCAGGTATTTCTTTGCCCAGAATGGTGCGTTCTTTAGTATTTTTAACCTTGTTTTTAAGTGCTTTAAACTTTGTTTTTTTAAACAATGTATATCCGTATGCTATGTTAAAGCAATTAAATATGCGCGTTAACATTAAAAAGAAACAACCTTCAATTGCTTTAGTTGCTGGTAGTTTTAATACTGAATTGCCAAATTTTCAAATTAAATTCAAAAAAAAATACGGAGAAAAAGACAACCTTTTAGAAGAAGTGATGATTTATGATTTATCTGCTAAAAAAGGGAATAACAAAATTATAACGGCTAAAAAAGGGAAAATAATTTCTGAAGATGGAAGTAGATACATGACCTTAATTTTAGAAAACGGTTATTATTTTGAACATCATATAAGAAATGGGTCTCCGCTTAAAGAGCGTCAAAAAATGCCTGCTTCATACGCCAATTTTGACCAATACACCATTAACATTGATATTTCATCTTTAAGTGGCGATAACCTAGAGGAAGAGCGCTATAAAACGCAGTACAACATGCTAAGTCTTTCGCAACTAAAGGACACTATTCCTACTCTTAAAAAAAATTATGATGCTTTTATTAATAGTAGGGCTAAAAATTTATTTTCAGGAATAAAAGTAGAAGATTTACATACCTACCCTGATTCATTAATTAATAAAAAACTATCAAAAAATACCTTAGACAACTTTAATCTTATTGAAAAAGAAAACATATTAAATACTGCTAGTTCTAAAATTGATCGCAGTATAAACAACAACAATTCAAACAAAGAAACCTTAAAGCGAAAAAGAAAATACTTAAACTTGTATGATATTGAATTTTACAACAGAGTTGCCTTTTCACTTTCTTGTTTATTGTTATTTTTTATCGGTGCTCCGCTAGGCTCTATTATTCGAAAAGGAGGAATGGGCTTACCCATGATTTTAGCTATTGCCATATACGTCCTTTATTTTTTCACGAATACCTTTGGGCGAAACCTTGCTGAAGAAAGTTCTATAACAGCCCTAACAGGCTCTTGGTTAAGTATATTATTAATGCTACCTTTGGCTATCATATTAACAATTAGAGCCACTAAAGATAAAGGCTTATTTGATTTTAAAAGTTTTATTTCACCAGTTAGTAACTTATTTAAAAACCTATTCTCGAAAAAAGAGAAAACCACATAAAAATGACAACACAAACCTCCGCTAAAGTTCAGTTAAATACTATTGAAGAAGCTATAAACGACATCAAAGACGGAAAAGTTATCATTGTAGTAGATGATGAAGACCGTGAAAATGAAGGTGATTTTTTAGCTGCTGCCGATAAAGTAACTCCCGAAATGATTAATTTTATGGCAACTCACGGAAGAGGCTTAATTTGTACGCCACTTACCGAAGATCGTTGTAAAGAATTAGAGTTAAACATGATGGTTAACAACAATACCGACCCTATGGAAACAGGCTTTACTGTTTCGGTAGATTTACGAGGTAAAGGAGTTACCACTGGTATTTCTGCTTCCGATAGAGCTATTACTATAAAAGCTTTAATTGATGCTGATACAAAACCTGCCGACCTTGCACGTCCTGGGCATATTTTTCCTTTAAGAGCAAAAAATGGTGGTGTATTAAGAAGAACTGGGCATACCGAAGCAGCTATTGATTTTGCGCGTTTAGCAGGCTTACAACCCGCAGGAGTTATTGTTGAAATAATGAATGACGATGGTACAATGGCACGTTTACCTCAACTCTTAAAAGTAGCTAAAAAGTTTGATTTAAAAATTGTTTCTATTGAAGATTTAGTTGCCTACCGAATGGAGCACGATTCTTTAATTGAAAAGAAAGAAGATTTTAATATTCAAACCCGTTTTGGTGAATTTCGCTTAAGGGCTTATCAACAAACAACCAATAATCAACTTCATATTGCCTTAACAAAAGGAACTTGGGCTAAAAAAGACCCTGTTTTAACAAGAATAAATTCGACCTTAATTAATAATGATATTCTTGGAACATTAACTAGTAATGCGGATAAAAAACTAGATAAAATGTTTAAGGTAATCAATGATCAAGGTAAAGGAGCTATTCTTTTTATCAATCAACAAAACCAGGCATTAAATTTATTAAACCGTTTACGTGGTTTAAAAGAAAACCAAGCCAATGGAGAAATGAAAGCCCCAAAGGTTAGCATGGATAACAAGGATTTTGGTATTGGAGCACAAATATTACACGACTTACATATTAGTAAATTACGTTTAGTTTCTAACAGCCAACAAACCAAACGTGTTGGTATGATTGGTTATGGTTTAGAAATTGTAGATTATGTAAATTATTAGATATATAGTTTTATAAACTTATTATTCTATAAGATAAAAAAGGAAGCTTTAAATAGCTTCCTTTTTTGTTTACTGATATTTTTTATTTTTAAACTTAATTAAAATAATTTACAAAAAAGTTAAAATAAAACTCAAATACCTAGCCCCGATTGAAGCATTTGTTTGAGCTCTTTTTTGTTTTTTTTTCTTCTAAAAAAATAAAAAAAGCGAGTGCGGAAAGCGGGAAATTGCTTCAAAAAAAATTATAAAAACTTTAAACTATCTTTAATCTGTTCAAATTCTGTAACAATTTCTTCTAAAACTTCTTTTGCTGATTTTATCTGATGAATTAATCCTGCAACTTGACCAATTTCAAGTTCTCCTTCGTTTAAATCGCCTTCAAACATTCCTTTCTTTGCTCTTGCTCGTCCTAATAATTCTTTGATTTCTTCAATAGTTGGGTTTTGCTGATACAAATCTTGGACATCATTATAAAACTTATTTTTAACCAAACGAACAGGCGCTAATTCTTTTAATGTTAAATGTGTATCGCCATCTTTAACATCAATAATTGTTTGCTTAAAATTAGCATGCGCTGACGATTCTAAAGTTGCCGCAAAACGACTTCCTATTTGAACGCCATCTGCTCCTAAAATCATGGTTGCTAACATGGCTTTTCCTGATGAAATTCCCCCTGCCGAAATTACAGGAATTTGCACTTTTTCTTTAACCATCGGAATTAAAGTAAGCGTTGTAGTTTCCTCTCGTCCGTTATGTCCGCCCGCTTCAAAACCTTCACAAACAACAGCATCTACGCCTGCCGCTTCGGATTTTAAGGCAAATTTCACAGAACTTACTACATGAACAACCGTAATTCCTTTTTCTTTTAAAAAGGTTGTCCAAGTTTTTGGATTTCCTGCGGATGTAAAAACAATTTTAACACCTTCTTCAATGATAATATCCATGATTTTTTCAACATCAGGATACAACATCGGCACATTTACACCGAAAGGTTTATCTGTTGATTTTTTGCATTTTTGAATATGCTCACGCAAAACCTCAGGATACATAGAGCCTGCTCCAATTAAGCCCAATCCGCCAGCATTAGAAACTGCGGATGCCAACTTCCAACCAGAAACCCAAACCATTCCACCTTGAATAATCGGATATTTTATATTAAAAAGTGATGTTATTTTATTTTTCAAAGTTGTTTTTTAAGTTTTAAGAAATTACTCCCGAACCTACTAATTCTTCGTTAATATACCAAGCTACAAACTGCCCTTCTTGAATTGCCGATTGTTTGTTTTCAAACTCAACATATAAACCGCTATCAACTTTATGTAATATTGCTTTTTCTAATTTCTGACGGTAGCGTATTCTTGCTTCTACTTCCATAGTTTCACCTGTTTTTAAAGCTAAATCTTCACGAACAGCATGTAATTCTTCATTAGAAACAAATAAAACATTTCTGTATAAACCTTGATGCGTTTTTCCTTCACCTGTATAAATTATGTTTTCATTTACATCAGTTTCAATAACATACAACGCTTCTTTAGTTCCACCAACATTTAAACCTTTACGTTGTCCTTTGGTGAAATAATGCGCTCCTTGATGCTTTCCTACAATTTTCCCACTTTCTTTTTTGTAAGAGAATTTTGTAGAAAAATGTGCTAATTCAGCTTCTTTATTTTCAAACTTTGGAATTTCACGATTATACTGCTCAAAACTTGTTGGAATTTGCACAATTACCCCTTCTTTTGGCTGTAATTTTTGCTGTAAAAAATCAGGCAAACGTACTTTTCCGATAAAACACAATCCTTGAGAATCTTTTTTATCCGCAGTAATTAAATCGGCTTTTTTTGCAATTTCTCGTACCTCTGGCTTTGTTAATTCGCCTATTGGAAACATGGCTTTTGCTAATTGTTTCTGCGATAATTGACATAAAAAATAAGATTGGTCTTTATTGGCATCTTTTCCTGCTAATAATTTATATACCGCTTCGCCAGCAATTACTTCTTCTGCTTTTCGGCAATAATGCCCTGTTGCTACGTAATCGGCTCCTAAACTTAAAGCGATGTCCATAAAAACATCAAATTTAATTTCTCGATTACATAATATATCAGGGTTTGGCGTGCGTCCTTTTTCGTATTCATTAAACATATAATCAACAATACGTTCTTTGTATTGGTCGCTTAAATCGACGGTTTGAAAAGGAATTCCTAATTTCTCGGCAACCAACATTGCGTCGTTACTGTCTTCTAACCACGGGCAATCGTCTGAAATGGTAACCGAATCATCATGCCAATTTTTCATAAACAAGCCGATAACTTCATATCCTTGTTCTTTTAACAAATAAGCGGTTACACTACTATCTACACCTCCCGAAAGTCCTACTACTACTCTTTTCATTTTTTACTTTTGTAAGCTACAAATTTACGAATAAGTTTCTGTTTTTATAATGGATATTTTTAATAGCAACATCAATTAAATTGATACCTAATTTCAGACTATTATTTTTTAAAATCAGACACTTTCATTTTCTTTTTCTTATTCACTTTTTCGCCATCCATATAAAATTCCCACTTCCCTACTCTTTTGCCATTTTTATACATTCCTTCTTCTTTAATACCGCCTTTTAAATCGTAATAAGTGGCTTTTCCTTCTAATTTACCGTTTACATAAAGAGTTTCTTCAATTAAAATAGCCGAATCGGTAAAGGTTTTAGACACACCGTTTTTCTTTCCTTTTAAATAGTGTAATTCTTGTGTCAGATTTCCGTTCGGATAATAATTCTTAAAAATTCCGTCTAGTTTTCCGTCTTTATAATTTTCTTGAGAAACAGGTTTTCCATTTGAAAAATAATACACCCATTTTCCAACACGCTTTTTACCAATCATTTTACCTTGGCTTTTTAACTTGCCAAATTCAGTGTAAAATTTTACAGTAGCCGTACCGTTTACATAGGTTTTTGTACTTATTGGTGATCCTGAAGATGTAATTGAATAAAACTTAAAAACACCTACTTCTTTGCCATTTTCAAACTGCCCTGTGTACCTTACTTTTCCGTTGGAGTATAGTTTTTTCCAAGCGCCAATTCTGTTTCCGTTCGCGTCTATTTTATTTAATTCCTGAGCTTCTATAGAAGTCATAAAAAAAACGGATAATAAAACTGTTATTGAAAATATCCTTTTTATATTTAACATTGATACTTCTTTTTTTATTGATTAAATAATTTATTGAATTCAAAAATACACAAACCGTACCAATATGAATCTTGATTTTTTAATTTCTATTTTAGATGATATGAAAACCCCTACTAAAATAAACAGAAATAACGCTGCTAATAGTGTGTTGGCACATCCAAAATTAATAAAACAACTTGTGTATTTAACTTTTGATGTAAATAATAAGCAATCTATTAAAGCCTCTTGGGTTTTAGAATGGATTTGTACACAGCACAGCATTGATTATATATTGCCTTATATAGGTGTTTTTACAGAAAAAATTTCAAGCCTACATTTTGATAGCGCTATTAGACCTTGTGCTAAAATATGTGAAAATTTAGCGATAGAATATACCTCAACAACTCAAAATAAAACGAAAAACACAGTTACAGCAAAACATATTGATAGCATTATTGAAACGGGTTTTGATTGGTTGCTTACCGATCAAAAAATAGCGGTATATGCTTATAGTATGACTTTTTTATTTTTCTTCGGATTAGAAAAAAACTGGGTACATTTCGAATTAAAACACTTAATTACGACAAAAATAATTCACAAAAGCAAAGCCTGTAAAGCGCGAGCAAAGCATATTTTAAAATTGATGGAACAAAAAAAAACGAGGCTATAAAACCTCGTTTTTTCACTATATTTTTCTTGATTTAGAAAGATAGGTTTTATAATTTTTATCGGTCTTTAATTTTTCATACCAAATTTTGGCATTTTCTTTATCCTTTAACTTATTATAAGCTGCAAAACCTATAAAATCAAACAATACTTTATTTTCAGGTAAAATTTCAACTTCTTTAAAGTTTTTATCTAAGTATTTTAACGCTTTTTCATTTTTACCTTTAATTAGTAACTTGTATGCGCCTGCTAATAAATTAACTTTTTGCGAATATTTTTGTTTATATTCTTTTTTAGAAGTCAATTTCTTTATTTTTTTAAAATAAATCCCTCCTAATTTTAAAAAATCATATTTAATTTTTCCCTTTAAATAAATAGAAGCATCTAAATACTTTTCACCTAAAGATAGGGCAATCTCTGGAGTTTGTTTTTTATAAAAAGAGGCAAAATCATTTTGAAATACCTTAGTATTAATAGTGTATTTTTTTAAAACTTTTAACATCTGTTCTTTGGTTTTATAGCCTGTTTCATTGAAAACAACCTCACCATAAGCATCAACAATTAAAACATAAGGAATTCTATTTGCCGAATATTTATTTGAAATTTTTCTAAAAACATCAATATCTATTTTTAAAGGAATGTAAGCACTTAGTAAGCTTTCAACCTCTGGAGTACGCCAAGTATCAGCTTCCATTTTTTGACAAGGATAACACCAAGTAGCCCAAAAATCAATCAATATTAACTTATTTGTTGCTATTGATAATTTTTTAGCATCTTCAAAAGAAGTCATCCAAGTTGTTGCCTTGGCATGTTGTGATATTGAAATTAATAATACAAATGTTAAAATGATTTTTTTCATAAAGTCTTTTATTTAAGCTATTTTTAAACTCAAAAATACATAAATATCATTTAAAAATAGGCTTCATTTTTAAAATACTGTTTTAAAGCTCCTAAAAAATTAGTGTAAAAATATTGTAAAAAAGAAATTCCGCCTAACTATTAAATAATAGTACAGCGGAATTTTTTAAAGGAATATTATATTAAAATATTACCCTAATCTTTTAATTTTTTCGTTAGAACGCACTGGCAAACGTTTTTTTAACTCTTCAACAATTCTATACGTTGCAGGGCAAATAGCGGTGTTTGCAATGGTTAAATCTGAAATTTGAATAAATTTCTTGCGGTTTGTATGTGGGTATTCTGAACACGCTTTTGGGCGAACATCATAAATAAAACAAGAATTATCACGCTCATCTAAAAATGAACATGGCGCTGTTTTTAGTACCATAAAATCATCTTGATCACGCTCTAAATATTGCGCTTCAAAATTACGCACTTTCATTTTTAAATACTTAGCAATACGCTCAGTATCTTTATCTGTAAAAATAGGGCTGGTCGTTTTACAACAGTTACCACAGTCTAAACAATCCGTTTTTGCAAACTCTTTGTCGTGTAAATCTTGCGCTACAACATCAAAGTTTTTAGGTACTCGTTTTTTTATGGTTAAAAAATATTTTTTATTTTCCTTCTCTACGTCTTTTGCTAACTTCTCTAAGTTCTCTAAATCTCTATCCATGCTGCAAAAATAGTCATATAAACTATTAGAATGAGTTTAAATATTACGCAAATAAACAAACCACTGCAATTCTTGGAGCTCTTTATTTAAACTTCACTAAATTCGAGAAACAAAGCAGCGTAATTTACTTAATTATTACCCCGCTAAAACATCCTGAAAATTGTTAGAATCACTTTAAATATCATCCAAATAAATTATGTAATTTTGTTGTTCAATTTTCAACAACTAATGAGCATACAAACCTTAATTGAAGCAAAAGTAAAAGAAGGATTTTCAACCTTATATAATGTCGAAATTCCGAGTGTCGAATTTCAAGCAACCCGTAAAGATTTTGAAGGAGATATCACTGTGGTGG
This sequence comes from Tenacibaculum finnmarkense genomovar ulcerans, assembly GCF_900239495.1. Lineage (GTDB taxonomy): Bacteria > Bacteroidota > Bacteroidia > Flavobacteriales > Flavobacteriaceae > Polaribacter > Polaribacter ulcerans. The sequence continues at coordinate 12,104 of NZ_OENE01000014.1, read as the reverse complement.
TTTTTCCTCTTTTAAGATACAAAAAAGGAAATCCTGTTCAAATTGGCGAGGATTTAGGGAAATATCTTGTTGAAAACGTTACCGAAATTACCAATTATAATGTGGTAAAGGGATTTTTAAACCTGGTAATTGACGATACTTTTTATACTAATTTTTTTAATCAAATAGCTACAGATACTTCTTACGGATTTATTTCGCCTTCGGCAGATGATTCTTCTCGTATGGTAGAATATTCATCTCCTAACACAAATAAACCGTTACACTTAGGACACGTTCGTAATGTTTTATTAGGATATTCGGTGGCTGAAATTTTAAAAGCATCGGGTAAAAAAGTATATAAAACGCAAATTATTAACGACCGTGGAATTCATATTTGTAAGTCAATGTTGGCTTGGGAAAAATTCGGAAACGGAGAAACTCCAGAAAATACCGGTTTAAAAGGCGATAAATTAGTAGGAAACTACTACGTAAAATTCGACCAAGAATATAAAAAAGAAATAGCAACTTTAATGGCTTCGGGAGTTTCTGAAGATGATGCTAAAAAACAAGCACCTTTATTTTTAGAAGCGCAAGCAATGCTTCGTAAATGGGAAGCTGGTGATGAGCAAGTTGTAACACTTTGGAAAGAAATGAATTCTTGGGTTTACAAAGGATTTGATGTTACTTATAAAACTATCGGTGTTGATTTTGATACATTATATTACGAAAGCAATACCTATTTATTAGGAAAAGACACTGTTGACGAAGGTTTAGAAAGTGGTGTTTTCTTCAAAAAAGAAGATGGCTCTGTTTGGTGTGATTTATCTGAAGATGGTTTAGATGAAAAACTGGTTTTACGTTCAGACGGAACATCAGTTTATATGACTCAAGATATTGGAACTGCTATTCAGCGTGCAAAAGATATGCCTGATGTTGGCGGAATGGTTTACACCGTTGGTAACGAACAAGATTATCACTTTAAAGTTTTATTCTTAATTTTAAAGAAATTAGGATATTCTTGGGCAGAACAATTACATCATTTAAGTTACGGAATGGTCGATTTACCTTCTGGAAAAATGAAATCACGTGAAGGAACTGTTGTTGATGCCGATGATTTAATGGACGAAATGACCGATACAGCTCGTACTATTTCACAAGAATTAGGAAAATTAGAAGGGTATTCTGACCAAGAAAAAGAAGAATTATATAGAGTTATTGGTTTAGGAGCTTTAAAATATTTCATCTTAAAAGTTGATCCTAAAAAGAGAATTTTATTCGATCCGAAAGCTTCTGTAGATTTTCAAGGAAATACAGGTCCTTTTATTCAATATACCTATGCTAGAATTCAATCTATTTTAAGAAAAGCAACTTTTGATTATTCAAATGCTGTTTCAATTGAATTGCACGCAAAAGAAAAAGAATTAATTAAACAATTAGAATTATATCCTGAAGTAATTCAGCAAGCGGCTAATAATTATTCGCCTGCCGTAATTGCTAATTATACCTACGAATTGGTAAAAGAATTCAATTCTTTTTATCAGAATGTACATATTTTAGGAGAAGAAAATCAAGATAAAAAAATATTCAGAGTTCAGTTATCTAAAAAAGTTGCCGATACTATTAAATCGGCATTTGCTTTGTTAGGTATTCAAGTTCCTGAAAAAATGTAATAAAATGGTGCTTCTGCCCTATTTATTTTTTGATGAAAGAACTAAAATTCAAAAAATGAAAAATAAATAGGGTTGAAAAAACGAAAATTTGCGTTAGGGATTGAACGGCATGTTTGAGCTCTTTTTTAGTTGTCAGTTCGAGTGAATTTGCTTTTTTAGCAAATTTATATCGAGAACAAAACTAAAAAAAGCGAGTAGTGAAAGCCCGCCCGAACGCCCAACTTATCGATACGATTTTGAAAATAAAATCACTCGAAGTGACAAAAAAATATAAAATAAACAAACAATAAGTAAAAAATTAACAACATGAAATACGACGTATTAATAATCGGAAGTGGTCCTGGAGGATATGTAACTGCTATTAGAGCATCGCAATTAGGGTTTAAAACGGCTATAATTGAAAAGGAAAATTTAGGTGGAATTTGCTTAAACTGGGGATGTATTCCTACAAAAGCATTGTTAAAATCTGCTCAGGTTTATGATTATTTAAAACATGTTGACCAATATGGTTTAAAAGCGGAAGCAATCGATAAAGATTTCCAAGCAGTTATTAAACGTAGTCGTGGCGTAGCAGAAGGAATGAGCAAAGGTGTTCAGTTTTTAATGAAGAAAAACAACATTGACATTATTGACGGTTTTGGTAAAATTAAAACGGGTAAAAAAGTTGATGTTACTGCTAAAGATGGTTCTGTAACTGAATATGCTGCTGACAATATTATTATCGCAACTGGTGCACGTTCTAGAGTTTTACCAAATTTACCACAAGATGGTGAAAAAGTAATTGGGTATCGTCAGGCAATGAGCTTACCTAGTCAGCCAAAATCTATGATTGTTGTAGGTTCGGGTGCTATTGGTGTTGAGTTTGCACATTTTTACAATTCAATGGGAACGGATGTTACTGTTGTTGAATTTATGCCAAATATTGTACCTGTTGAAGATATTGATGTTTCGAAACAAATGGAGCGTTCTTTCAAAAAATCGGGTATTAAAGTAATGACAAGTTCATCTGTTGAAACTGTTGATACTTCTGGAGATGGCGTAAAAGCGACCGTTAAAACGAAAAAAGGGGAAGTTGTTTTAGAAGCAGATATTTTATTATCGGCTGTTGGAATTAAAACAAATATCGAAAACATCGGTTTAGAAGATGTTGGAATTATTACTGACAGAGATAAAATTTTAGTAAACGATTTTTATCAAACAAATATCCCTGGTTATTTTGCTATTGGTGATGTAACTCCTGGACCAGCTTTAGCACACGTTGCTTCTGCTGAAGGAATTACTTTAGTTGAAAAATTAGCTGGTTTACATACTGAAGCTATCGACTATGGAAATATTCCTGGTTGTACCTATGCAACTCCTGAAATTGCATCTGTTGGAATGACAGAAAAACAAGCAAAAGAAGCTGGTTACGATTTAAAAGTTGGTAAATTTCCTTTCTCTGCCTCAGGAAAAGCAACTGCGGCAGGAACTACTGATGGTTTTGTAAAAGTAATTTTTGATGCAAAATACGGTGAATGGCTAGGTTGTCATATGATTGGTGCAGGTGTTACCGATATGATTGCGGAAGCTGTTTTAGGTAGAAAATTAGAAACTACTGGACATGAAGTTTTAAAAACAATTCACCCTCACCCTACAATGAGTGAAGCGGTTATGGAAGCTGTTGCTGATGCGTATGATGAAGTGATTCATTTATAGAATTTTCAATATTAATTTAAGGAGTTCTTTTTTCGGAAATTCAACTTAAAATTATTTTATATACAATAAAACCTCGTCAAATTTGACGAGGTTTTTTTTATGTATTTTACAAGGCAATTACCTCTTTTATATATATTTAAAATAAAAATAGCCTAAAAAAAATCATATCACACAATAAACATGTATTAGTTTCGTAATACTCTAAAATGAAAAGTAAATCTGTTTTAAAATTTTTGATTATAGATTCTATATTCGAAAGTAAAACACACCTAAATATCCTCAATAAAAGGAATAAATATTCATAAACATATACAATATTATCAATAATTAAGCTAAAACAGTGCTAATCAAACAATAAAACTTATATTACCCGCAAATTAACATTAAATTAACTTAAAACTACTTTTAAAGTAGTTCTAAAACATCAAAATGAAGAATAAAATTACACTGCTGTTGCTAATTTTGGTTACTTTTTTACAGTCCAAAATTTTTGCACAAAAATCGGAACACAATAAGCATGCTTGTAAAGCAAGTATTCAAAATGAATTGATATTCAAAAAACATCCTAAAGCAAGAAAGGAATACCTTGAATTTAACAAAACCACCAAACAATTAGCGAGAAATCAAAAATCTCAACGTGCTAGAACATACACCATTCCTGTAGTTTTTCATGTATATGGCGAAAATCAGAATGGAGCTACAGTTACTCTCGATAAAATTAAAGTAGCTTTAGAAAAACTTAATCTTGATTTTCAAGGTTTAAATGATGATTTTGCAGGTGTTGACCCGTTTTTTGAAGCTAGAAAAAGTAGCTTAGATATCGAATTTAAATTAGCAAAATTAGACCCAAACGGAAACTGTACTAGTGGTGTTGTTTTTTACGATGAAAAAGCTGGTTACGGTAACGGTGGCGGATATGACGCTCAAATTGCTGCCGATGCTTGGGACAATTATAAATATATGAACATCTATCTTCAGGCAGAATTATATGCCGATGGTGATACGAATCAATCTGGTGTTGCTTGGTATCCTAACAGCTCAATGTCGGATGCAAATACTGCAAGAGTTGTATATAACGGAGCCTATTTACACGGAAATACAGGAAAAGAATTTGCTTCTGTATTTACTCATGAATTTGGTCACTTCTTTAACCTTATACATACATTTCAAGGAGGTTGTACTGCTACTAATGATGAAGTAGATGACACGCCTGCCGAAGATAAAGATGTAGTTGGTGCTAATTGTTCTCCTACTAAAAACTGTAATGGAGAATTTATCAACTATGAAAATTACATGGGATATAATGGTGCTGCCGATGGTTGTTACAGAATGTTTACCAAAGGACAAACAGATCGTATGTTAGCGGCTTTACAACATCCTGCTCGTAAAACTTTATGGCAAGATCAAAATTTAATTGATACTGGTGTTAATAATACTGGCGGTGCCATTGCTTTAAATAATAATACAGTTAAAGAATTAGTAGCAAACGATGGTAGATTTAACCAAGAAATAACGGTAACTCTTGATAATGCTACTTTTAGCGCTTCAACGGGTAACTTAACTCAAGGTAATCAATATAGTATTGCTTTACCTCAAGGATTATCTTCTACAGTAGCAATTACCTCTACAACAACAGCGACTCTAACAGTATCAGGAACTGCAACAAGTCACCTAGAAACCAATAATGAAACAGTAAACTTATCTTTTGATACTAGTGCGTTTAGTCCAGGTCAAACCTTAAGCTGTACATCTATCGGTTTAGACTTTAAATTTTATAGTCCTTATGAAATTATTTATCATGATATTACAGATATTTCTGCAACTACAGGTGCGATTTGGGATAATTTAAATTTAACCAAAATAAATGGTGATAATGCTTATGGTACTTGGGCATATAAAACAGGACAGTTAAAATTAGAAACTTACGGAAAAAGGTTAGTTACCAATACAGGAACAAGAGATATTACACTTTTACCTAAAAATACAGTAATTTCTACAGTAAGTAATTTTACCGCTCCTGAAGCTTATCCTGGTCAATTAGATATGAGTTATGATACTTATACTGATTGGGATGGAAAAACTGGATATATCGGATTTGAAGCAGATCATAACGGAGAAACTATCCACGGATGGATGAAAGCTAGTGTTTCTGCTGATGGTGAAACATTAACCGTTTACGAATACGCTTTTTCTACCGAACCTAGTGGTGATATTTTAGCAGGGCAAACTTTATATGATACTTCAGCATCTGAATTACTTTTTGTATCTAAAGAAATTAAAGAAGCAACTGATAATACAGGAGCGTTTAATTATTCAACCAAAGTTACGCTTTCTGGAGCGGCAGAGTTTTCAAATAAAATATTTGTAAAAGGAACTGATTTTACAACTAATTTCCCAAGTGATTTTACCGTTGCCTTTAATTATATCAGTAAAGATGAACTTGAAGTAACAATTTCAGGAACTACTACAAACCATGCTATAGCTGATAATTCTAATTACAATATTAGTTTAAATAGTAGTGCATTTACAAATGGATTTGACAGTGTTATAAATAAAACCAATACTTTTGATGTTGTCTTTAGAGATCCTTATGAAATTATTTATGATGACATTGCAGACATTACAGCGACCACAGGAGCTGGTTGGGATAATTTAAATTTAACAAAAATAAATGGATCTAATGATTATGGTGTTTGGCTTTTTGAAGCAGGTAAATTAAAATTAGAAACCTACGGAAAAAGATTAGTTACCAATACAGGAACAAGAGATATTTCATTTTTACCTAAAAATACAGTAATTTCTAAAACAGATAACTTTACTGCTCCTGCCGCATATCCTGGTCAATTAGATATGAGTTATGATACTTATACCGATTGGGATGGTAAAACTGGATATCTTGGATTTGAAGCTGAACATAACGGTGAAATTATTCACGGATGGATGAAAGCTAGTGTTTCTGCCGATGGGGAAACTTTAACGGTATATGAATATGCTTTTTCTACTGAACCTAAAGGAGATATTAAAGCAGGGCAGAAATTATTTGATTTAGATGCCTCTGAACTAATTTTAGCTTCCACAGAAGCTATAGAGACTACTGATAACGCAGGAGAGTTTAATTTCTCAACTACTATTACTATTGATGGCGTTGCAAATTTCGCTAATAAAACGTTTGTAAAAGGAACTGATTTTACAAGTACTTTTCCAAGTGATTTTACCGTAGCAGTTAGTTATGTAAATGCTAAAGAAGCACAAGTAACAATTACAGGAACTACTATTAGTCACGCTAAAATTGATAGCAACAACTACAATATTGCTTTCAACAGTAGTGCTTTTACTACTGGATTTGATAAAGTTCAAAACAAAGAAAATAGCATTGCTCTTAAATACAGAGATCCTTACGAAATTATTTTTGTAGATAATGCTGACTTATCAGCAAACAAGGCTAATAATTGGTTTAATTACAATTTAACAGAAATAGATGGTCCTCATTTTTATGGTATTTGGGCACATACTGATAAAGATACTCAAAAAGAATATTTAAAATTTGAAACCTACGGAAAGAGATTAGTTACCAATAATGGAACAAGAAATATTACATTTTTACCAGAAAACACATTAATTTCTACTGCAAGTAATTTTACAGCTCCTGAGGCATATCCTGGTCAATTAGATATGAGACATGAAACTTATACTGATTGGGACGGTAAAACTGGTTATATTGGTTTTGAAGCAGTTCATAATGGAGAAATCGTTCACGGATGGGTAAAAGCTAATATTTCTGCCGATGGTAAAACATTTACTGTTTATGAATACGCTTTTTCTACACAGCCTAATGGCGATATCGAAGCAGGACAATTAGTCTTTAGAGGTGATAATTCTGATTTAGAATTTAGTTCTAAAACTGTTGCTGAAAATGAAGAAAACACAGGAATTATTAATTTCACTTCAACAATTCGCATTGGAGGTGTAGCTAATTTCACAGATAAACAATTTGTAAAAGGAACCGATTTTACAACAACAATAGCTAATGATTACGATGTTGAAGTTATCTATTTAAACGAAAAAGAAGTTCGTTTAACAATTACAGGAACGTTAAGTAGTCATGGAAATGATGCTTCTACTAATTATGATATTACTTTTAACAGTACTGCTTTTAATAATGGTTATGCTGATATCAACAATAAAGTAAACACCCTTGACTTTAATTTCTCTGACCCTTATCAAATTATTACAGGAACTTTAAATGCTAGCACTCCTTGGGGTCCTTTTATGCTTTATGATTTAGATGCTGATAATAATAATCAATCATTTGGTGCTTGGAAATCTGGAAGTGATTTAAAAATTGAAAACAGCGGTAAAAATTTAATACTAAATAATAGTACTGATAATATTACACTTATCAACGAGGGGCAGTTAATTTCAGAAAAAGATAATTTCACTTATAAATACGGACCTAATATCCATACACCTTCTTATACTGAATGGGCAGGAAAAACTGGGTATGTTGGTTTTGAAGCATTATACCAAGGTGCTACCGTATATGGTTGGTTTAAAGTTACTGTTCTAGCAGATGGTAGTCAATACACTATTACAGAGTATGCTTTTTACACCAAACCAAAAGGTGCTATTTTAGCTGGTGCAACTACCTTACCAACAACAATTACATGGTCAGGAGCAACAGATACTGATTGGAATAATGCAAATAACTGGATAGGAAATACCGTTCCAACAAGTGCTGATGATGTTATTATCCCTACAAATGCAAGTAATTTCCCTACATTAACACAAGAAGTTACTGTAAATAAAATTACAATTGAATCAGGAGCTACATTAATTACAAATAGCAAATTAACCGCTAATGTTACTTACAACAGAAACTTAACAACTGATAACTGGTATTTAGTAAGTTCACCATTAAGTAATGAAACTTTAACAAACATTATTGTAAATAATAATTTTGCTTCAGGAACAGCTAAAAATATCGGTTTAGCTCCTTACAAAAATGACGGAACAGCTTGGGATTATCAAACAACGGCTGCAACAGGAAGTATTGTTTCAGGAAAAGGATATTCTGTTAAATTAAAAACTGTTGATGCTATTAAATTTACAGGTAATGCAAATTATCAAACTGTAACAACTGCTGTAACAACAGGAGTAAATAACTATAACTTAGTTGGAAATCCGTATGCTGCTTACATTAATTTAGGCGAATTTTTCAATGCTAATCCTTTAAATACCGTTGTAAAAGAAGCTACAATTTGGTTATGGAATCAAGCAACTAATAATTATGATTTAAAACTAGCAGGTATTGATAATACTTTTCAAATAGCACCAACACAAGGTTTCTTTGTAAGTGCTAATGCAAATACCAATGTAACTTTTGATAAAAATAATCAATCACATACTGCGGGGGTTTTTCAAAGACAAGCGAATACTAAAACACAAATAAACATTACAGCAACTTCAAGTAAAGGAACTGCTAAAACAGCAAAAATCTATTACTTAAACGGCGCAACCACTGGTTTTGACAATGGTTTTGATGGAAGTGTTTTTAAAGGATCAAAAAGTAATTTTAGTGTATTTACAAAATTGGTAAACAAGCAAAACACTACAGATTATGCAGTTCAATCGTTACCAATTAATGATTTAGCTACAACAATTGTTCCTGTAGGAATTAAAGCAAACGCAAACCAAACTATTGTTTTTTCTGCCGAATCTTTTAATCTACCAGCAAATACTAGTGTATTTTTAGAAGATAAAGAAAACAATAAATTCATTAACTTATCAAAAGAAGATTATAGTGTAACCTTAAAGAAAACGACTAATTCAGGGCAGTTCTTTATACATACAACTTCGAAAAAAGCAAGTAATGAAGCGCAAATATTAAGCGATATTTCAATTTCTCAATCAGCTACAAACCAGTTAACTATTACAGGATTACAATCAGAAAACAATACGATTGTTATATATTCAGCAATAGGAAAACAAATTTTAAGCAAAACTTTTAAATCAAACGGAACAAGCCTAATAAACTTACCTAAAGTATCAGCAGGTGTTTATATTGTTACTGTAACAAGCGATTTAAAAAGAGTAAACAAAAAAATAATTTTAAACTAAAAATTTAAAAAACAAAACATCATGAAAAAACAAGATATATCAAAAGACACCAATATTAGCCGTAAAGAAGCTTTACAGAAAATCGGAAAACACGGTAAGTACGCAGCCTTAACAGCGCTTGGAACCTATATGATTTTAAGCCCTCAAAAAGCACAAGCTCAAAGCCCTATAGCTCCTGAATCTCCAGGTACTGGTGGTTTTTAATTAATCAATTAAAAATACTTTAAATTAAAAATCTCTAAGAACAATTGTTCTTAGAGATTTTTTTTAAATCAAAAAATTATAAATTAAACTTAAAACATGAAGTCGTTTTAATAAATTTTATACGATTCAATCCCTAGCGTTAATATTGATGAATTATGATATAACTCCTCTGTTTTTAACGGACTTTTATCTAAATCATATAAATGCCCATTACTTGTTAGCAATCCTTTTTTAATTAAATCAAGCATTGCAGGCAAAGCAAAAACATGCGTATCTTTATTGCTATAATCTCTAAAAACAATATAAACCTTATCCTTTTTAGTTAATAACTCAAGCCTACTTTTCACTTTATATTCCGAACCAAAAAACAATTCTTTTTCATTCGATTTCCCTGTTACAACATCTACCCTTCTAATAAACACTCTTTCAGGTTTCAACACCGATCCAGCTTTAGTTTTTAAACCATACCAATCTAAATTAATATCAAAATCAATACTTTTATTAGAAATCTGATCAACCCTTACTCTTTTGGTATATTTAGAATACAACACATTGGTAAAAACCTCATTATTACCTAACTCCCTTAACCTATAGGAAATAGGCAATCCAGGGTTTTCTTTACTATACGAAGCACCGCTAGCTATAAACTCTTTTACCGCACTAAGATCTCCAATTTCCTGTCCTGCAATCGTAGCACTACCCCCTACAATTGTAGCCTTTATTGTTGATGTTTTTACTATTTTACCAAACTCAGTTTCAGCATTTACCCCAACTGAACCACCTAAAAACGAAGCCTGTAAAGCCGCCTCTAATTCCACCTTACTCATAGTAGACTCTATACTCATTAAAAATACTCGACCATAAGTTACAGACGACACATATAAAGGCTTATGATTCACTATTTTTTCTTTAAAATCAAAACTTTCGTTAAAAAAAGCAGCTGATTGATCAGGCACATCAACATCTATAGTATAAAATTTTTGGATCATTTTAACCACAACCTTTGTTGTTTCTTTCTCATAGTTAAACGCTAAACTCCCCGATACATTTGTACCAAACCCTTCATAATTACCACCTAGCGCTATTTTCAGGTGATTATTACTAAAAACTTCATCAGTAGTATAACGTAAATTAGCAGGAGGAATATCAAAATTTCGATCCTTTAAAAGTGTACTAATAGCATCTCTTGTAGTCGATAATTTTGGAGAATCAACAGTAATTGATGTTTTATCACCAGTTAATGAAGTAGACAAAACAATCGCAGCCCTTGGTGCCGATATTGGTTTATAAGACCCTTCCACAACCGAACTTGCCACAACCAATGACCCGGGATAAAAAATCTCACTACTCGGATTAAATAAAAACTGTTCATCAAATCCCACTGCAACCTCATACTCCTCTAGAGTATACTGATCTCTACGCGCATTTTTTTGAATTATTTTTCGCTCCTCAAAAGGCGCTATCTGTAAAACAGAAGGTAAATTATTTAAATACTCATTTAATTCAACCTTATCAAATACAGGCATTGTTTCATTTTCGCTACAAGCCAAAAACAGAAAAGCCATTACAAAAGGTAATACTATTTTAGTCATTTTATACATAATTATGTTTTTCACCAAATATACATTTTATAAGTAATTGCAAGGTTTAAATCATATAAATATTAAACACAGCCCATAAACACAAATACTATATTACCTAAAAGCTAATATACAGGCAGTTACATTAAAAAAGATCGTCTATAAATCTTATTAAGACTACTTAAAAAGTACTTACTCATATTAAAAAACAACTTTTTCATTAAAATAATTTGCTTTTAACCAGCAAAACACCATTAATACCTATTAAAAAACATTGTTTAATTTAGAATTCACAGTACTATTTTTTTGAAGCAATTTCCCGCTTTCCGCACTCGCTTTTTTTGTTTGAAAAAAACAAAAAAGAGCTCAAACAAATGCTTCAATCGGGGCTAGGCATTTGTGTTAATTTTCATAAATCGATACATCAACTATAATTCCACCAATCTCTACCCTATCAATTCGAGTGATTTTTTAAAATAAACAAACGTCATACTAAAATTAGTTCAGCATCCCATCAAAAAGAGAACTAATGGTAAGACAAAAAACACCTCAAAAAATTACAGCTGTCAGTTCGAGTGATTTTTTTCCTTCAAAAAATTGTATCGAGAACTTTTTTCAACCGAAGAATCTGTTTTTAAAATAAACAAACATCATACTCAATTTAGCTCAGCATCCCCATCAAAAAGAGAACTATGATAAAATAAAAAACACCTTAAAAAATTACGGCTGTCAGTTCGAGTGATTTTTTTCCTTCAAAAAATTATATCGAGAACTTTTTAGTCATTAAAATCACTAAAATTGACAAGAATCATCAAAAAAAAGCTAGAAACTGATCCAAAAAATGTTTTCCTAAAACAGA
>NZ_OENE01000013.1 GCF_900239495.1 Tenacibaculum finnmarkense genomovar ulcerans | reverse complement strand
AAATTCTCGATACTATTTTAATTCCTTTTAGTCATTAAAATCACTCGAATTGACAAGGATTATCAAAAATAACTGTCAGTTCGAGTGTTTTTTTCTTTCAAAAAAATGTATCGAGAACTTTTTAAATATCCAAAGAAAACAATTCAAATTCTCGATACTATTTTAATTCCTTTTAGTCATTAAAATCACTCGAATTGACAAGGATTATCAAAAATAACTGTCAGTTCGAGTGTTTTTTTCTTTCAAAAAAATGTATCGAGAACTTTTTAAATATCCAAAGAAAATAATTCAAATTCTCGATACTATTTTAATTCCTTTTAGTCATTAAAATCACTCGAATTGACAAGGATTATCAAAAGAACTGTCAGTTCGAGTATTTTTTTTCTTTCAAAAAAATGTATCGAGAACTTTTTAGCATCAAAATCAATCAAACTAAAATTCTCGATACTATTTTAATTCCTTTTAGTCATTAAAATCACTCGAATTGACAAGGATTATCAAAAGAACTGTCAGTTCGAGTGTTTTTTTCTTTCAAAAAAATGTATCGAGAACTTTTTAGCATCAAAATCAATCAAACTAAAATTCTCGATACTATTTTAATTCCTTTTAGTCATTAAAATCACTCGAATTGACAAGGATTATCAAAAATAACTGTCAGTTCGAGTGTTTTTTTCCTTTAAAAAATGTATCGAGAACTTTTTAAATATCTAAAGAAAACAATTCAAATTCTCGATACTATTTTAATTTCTTTTAGTCATTAAAATCACTCGAATTGACAATGTTTAAAAATCATCAAAAGATTCATCGAAATTAAAAAAACTAAAGACATTTCCTCCATAACGCTTGTCGTAACGGTGGTTAGGATGGCTTGTTAAATCGGTGTGTTTGTCATGCTCAATAATTAACGTTCCGTCTTGGTTTAACAGATTACGCTCAAAAACCAAATTGGCGATTTTTAAAAATTTATCTTGGTCAAAATCATACGGAGGATCGGCAAAAATAACATCCGATTTTAATCCTGTTTTCTCTAAGAATTTGTACACATCACTTTTATAGGTGTTAATGTCAAAATCAAGTTCTTTAGCCGTTTCATTGATGAATTTAATACATCCGAAGTGGGCATCAACCGAATGAATAGTTGTAGTTCCTCGTGAGGCAAATTCGTAACTGATATTTCCTGTTCCTGCAAACAAATCTAACACGGCAATGCCATCAAAATAATAATCGTTGTTTAAAATATTAAATAACGATTCTTTTGCCATATCGGTTGTAGGGCGTACGGGCAATTTTTTAGGGGCAGAAAGTCGTCTGCTTTTATATTTTCCTGAAATAATTCTCATTAGGATGCTAGGATAAAATTAAAATGATTTAATAGTTTTCAATAATTATGCAAATGTAAAATATATTAGCGCTTTTTAGGTTTGATAAACGCATAAATAAAAAAATCCATCCAAAATGAATTGGATGGATTTTAAAAATTAGGGAAAAAAGAATTTTTCGATTATTTTTTCTTGTTAGCAGCCATAATTTCTGCTTTATCGTAAGACGGAGGCCAATTACCACCAGTAGTTACGTCATCTAATGAACCTACAGAAACAAATTCACCTTTAATTTGATCGGTTTCTTTAGCTTCTAATTCTTGTTTAATTAAATGTTTTTTCATTCCTTTTAAAACGACTGCTTTTTCTATTTTCGCCTCAAAAACAGGTACAAATAAACCAGCAACTTTTTCAACTTTTCCTGTTACTAATTTAAATTCTTTGTCGGTTCCAGGAACTTTAAACATTGATTTATAGTCTTTACCAGCAAAATATTTAGATACTGCTTCGTAACCAATAGTATCAACTTGTTTTTTAGATACAGTAACGAAAATTCCACCACCTCTATCTACTTTTTCTTCAACATTTGTAGTTTGTGTTAAAACTAATTGTCCTTTTTCGATAAAGTTGATTAAAGAATCTTTACTGTTTGTGTAAGTTCTGTTAACTTCCTTGTATTTTACTTCGGCATCACGAATTAATTTTAAATTGCTAATAACTTTAGCGTATCGAACTTCTTTTTCTTTAGCAAAATGTATAGGCTCCATAATACCTGAATAAATTTTAAATGCTAAGAAAACAGTTGCTACTAATAATAAGATAGACACTAACCATCTGACTTTTAAGGGCACAAACTTAACGATAATGTAAGCTAAAAGAATTGCAACTACAGTAGCTGCTAAAATCATTAATAATAAATTCATTTTTTTTGTTTTTATATATAGTATAAGCAAATCTACACTTTTTTTTCAATCATTAAAATATTTATCGATTAAATAGAATTATCTTTGTTAATTATTTAAGATATGATAACATTAGCATCTAAATTTTATGAAGAAGTTATAAAAAGCTTCCCGTATAAACCAACCCTAAAACAAGATTTATTACTCAATAAACTAGCTGATTTTATTTTTGATACCAATAATAACGCCTTATTTTTACTAAAAGGATATGCTGGTACAGGTAAAACAACGATTATAAGTTCAGTAGTTAATAATTTAGAAAAAGCCAATAAAAAAGCTGTTTTGTTAGCGCCTACAGGGCGTGCTGCTAAGGTTATTTCTGGCTATTCTAAAAAGAAAGCTTTTACCATACATAAAAAAATATATTTTTCTAAAAAACAAGGGGCTGGCGCAATGAGTTTTGTAAAACAGCCCAATAAGCATAGCAACACCATATTTATAGTTGATGAAGCTTCTATGATTTCTGATGCCCAGCAGAATTCAAAAATGTTTGAAAATGGGTCTTTATTAGACGATTTAATTAGCTATGTGTATTCAGGGAAAAATTGTAAGCTTGTTTTTATAGGAGATACCGCACAATTACCGCCCGTAAAATTAACACTAAGCCCTGCTTTAGATGCCGATAAGCTTTCTTATAGTTTCGATAAAAATGTTTTTGAAATTGAATTAGATGAAGTAGTACGTCAGCAACAAAATTCGGGAATTTTAGCAAACGCCACGGATTTGCGTATGTTAATACAATATGGTGCTTCCGATTTTCAGTTTGATGTTAAATATCCTGATATTATCCGACTAGAGGATAGTTACGATATTCAAGATGCTATTACATCGGCGTATGATGGCGATGTTGGGGTAGAAGATACCGCTTTTATTGTACGTTCAAATAAAAGAGCGAATCAGTATAATAATCAAATTAGAAGGGAAATTAGAGGGCAAGAAAATGAAATTTCTACTGGCGATTATGTAATGGTTGTTAAAAATAATTATTTCTGGCTAAAAGAATCGTCATCGGCAGGTTTTATAGCCAACGGTGATATTTGCGAGGTAATGCGTATCAATTCGATTAAAGAATTATACGGTTTTAAGTTTGCTGAGGTAGAGGTTCGCATGATTGATTATCCTGATATTCCAAATTTTGAAACTGTTTTATTGTTAGATACCTTATCGAGTGAAAACCCATCTTTAACTTATGCTGAATCAAATAAATTATACGAAGCTGTAAAAGAAGATTTTGCCGATCAAACGAAATACAAGCAGTTTTTAGAGGTAAAGAAGAATAAGTATTTTAATGCGCTTCAAGTAAAATTTTCTTATGCGATGACCTGTCATAAATCGCAAGGAGGGCAGTGGAATACGGTTTTTATAGAACAGCCGTATTTACCCGAAGGACCAAGTGTTGAATATTTACGCTGGTTATATACCGCAGTTACCAGAGCGCAAAACAAGCTGTATTTAATCGGTTTTAAAGATGATTATTTTTTATAATAACCGTTTAATAACATTTATTTCATTTAAATTCTGAAAATGTGTGACTTATAGAAGTAAGTGGTGTCATAGTAGTGGAGTTTTTACGAAAGAGCTTCTAGTTATTATTGTTTTTATGAAAAATTTCACACTACTAATATTCCTTTTAGCATTTCAATTAAATTTTAGTCAAAATAAAAAAGTTTGTCTTTCTGCTCAAGAAGATGGTCTTGAAGATGTTAATCAGATATCGGTAAAAAATAAATGTAACGTATCGGGTTTTAAGAGGCATTTATCTATTAAAAGAGCCAGAAAATCAAGAGTTACTAAAAAGAGTTACACTAAAAAAAGTATTTTAAGCGATAAAAATAGTACATCAAATACTAAAAATGTAACGAAAATTAAAGAAGAGTTAGCCTCTTTAGCTTCTTCGATAGTTGCAAGTGACAAATCAATTTCTTTCACTGAAGTAGATCAAGTGCCTTTATTTAAGTCAAAACAAAGAAATACCGATGCTTTTGATGATTTTAATGAAAAAATAATCCGTCATATTGATGATAATTTAAAGGATGTTGATGGAGCAGAAGGAATTGTAGCTGTAAGTTTTATTATTGATATTAATGGCGATGTAAATGCTATAAAGGCAAGTTGTGATAGCAACAGTCTTATTTTAGAGCAAGAAGCAATTAGAATTATATCGTTACTTCCAAGGTTTGCTCCTGGAAAACACCACGAAAAGAAAGTCAATGTTTTCTATAATTTTCAAATGGAGTTTTAGAGGTTGTTTAAATTTCATCTGAAAAAACAGCACAGAAAAATAAGAAATCGCATTCTGATTTGCCAGCATTTTGTCAATTCGAGTGATTTTAATGATAAGAAGAAATTAAAATTGTATCGAGAATTTGAATTATTTTCTGTTGATATTTAAAAAGTTCTCGATACATTTTTTTTGAAGAAAAAAAACACTCGAACTGACAGTTTATTTAATTTTTAAACAGGTTCTTAAATTAGATAGTTATAAAAAATCCCTCTAAAAATTAATTTTAGAGGGATTTTTGTTTTTATCAATTTTATCAAAAGAGATACTACAGTGAAATCTATTTAAAATACGAAAAATCTTCGCCGTATTCTATTTTTAATAAACTTTCGTAAATCATTTTAATTACATTTTCAACATCATCACGATGTACCATTTCAACGGTTGTGTGCATATAACGCAATGGTAAAGAAATTAATGCCGAAGCAACACCTCCGTTACTATAAGCAAAAGCATCGGTATCGGTTCCGGTGGCTCTTGATAATGCCGAACGCTGAAAAGGAATGTTTTTTTCTTTAGCAGTATCAATAATTAAATCACGTAATTTTTGCTGCACAGCAGGAGCGTAGGCAACTACAGGACCTTTCCCCATTTCTAAAAGACCTTCTTTCTTTTTGTCAATCATTGGGGTAGTTGTATCGTGTGTTACATCGGTAACAATCGCTACGTTTGGTTTTATGGTGTGTGAAATCATTTCAGCACCACGTAAACCTATTTCTTCTTGAACAGAATTGGTTATGTATAAACCAAAAGGCAATTCTTTTTTGTTCTCTTTTAATAAACGAGCAACTTCGGCAATCATAAAACCACCCATTCTGTTGTCTAAAGCACGACATACAAATTTATCGCCGTTTAAAATATGGAATTCATCTGGGTAGGTAATTACACAACCAACATGAACGCCTAATTTTTCAACTTCTTCTTTGGTAGCGCATCCTGTATCAATAAAAATATTATCAGGTTTTGGCGCTTCTTCGTTTGCTTTATTACGAGTATGAATCGCTGGCCATCCGAAAACTCCTTTTACAATTCCGTTATCAGTATGGATGTTTACAATTTTACTCGGTGCAATTTGATGGTCAGAACCACCATTGCGAACCACATAAATTAATCCATCGTCTGAAATATAGTTTACATACCATGAAATTTCATCGGCATGCCCTTCAATAACTACCTTATATTTAGCATCAGGGTTAATAATACCTACAGCAGAACCGTAAGTATCGGTAATAAACTCATCAACATACGGCTTTAAATAGTCCATCCAAATTTTCTGCCCTTCCCATTCGTAACCAGTAGGAGCGGCGTTATTTAAATATTTAGCTAAGAAATCGATTGATTTCTCGTTTAAAATTGATTCAGTTTTAGCCATAATTTATTAGTTTAGTGTTTGTTTGCTTGTTATGTTTTTTCTTGATGATTTTTACTCTTCTTCGTCTTTTTGATTTTTCGCTTCATCATCGACCCATGAACGACGTTTTTCAACAAATTCTTCTTGCTCTTTTAATTCTTTAGCTGTTAATACCTTTAAAAAAGAAGGATGTTGCTCTATAGCGTATTCAATTTTTTCAATAATACTTGCTACTTCTTCGTTTTCGTAATCAATATCTAAAGGTTCTTTAATAACCATTGATTGTAAAACATTACGTTTTTTAATTACCAGTCCTTTTTTATCAAAAGAACGTCTAAAACCGTCAATAACAATAGGTACTACAACAGGTTTGTAGGTTTTTATAATATGAGCAGTTCCACGGCGTACAGGTTTAAAAGGTGTTGTTGTTCCTTGAGGAAAGGTAATAACCCAGCCATCATCTAAGGCTTTGCTAATATTTGAAATATCCGACATTTTTACCTGTCTTTTTACATCTTTTCCTTTGCTTCGCCATGTTCTTTCTACCGAAATAGAACCTGCATAAGCAAATATTTTAGGCAATAATCCGGCACGCATTGTTTCACCAGCTGCAATATAATAGATGTTTAATTTTGGTCTCCATAAGTAACCGATGTTTTTAAGATTGTTATCACGCCCTTTTAAAGCGGCATTAAAAACATGAAACATTGCGGCTACGTCGGCAAAATAAGTTTGATGATTGGAAATAAATAATACATTTTTGTCTGGAAGGTTTCTTAAAATTTCAGACCCTTCGATTTGTAGTTGGTTAAATTTTCGGTATCTACCATGAGAAATTATACCAAGTGCTTGAATAAGAAGCCTTTTCAGGAACAATAGATGTCCGAAAGGATTCCTTTTGAATAAAGGCATTTGTAGTTTGTTTTTAAGTGTAATAGCTAAGTTACAAAAGAAATCGAAAAAATACTATTTAAATAAATCTTTAATTTCCGATAACATCATTGCCGTTGCGCCCCAAACACTATAATTGTTTAGTTTAAAGCATGGTACAGCTTCTTTTTTCATATAGGATGTTGCTATTTCTTTTGTCGTTAAATTACCATCATTTAATAAGTCGCTCATTAATACTTCAATTGTAGTTGCTACTTCGTAATTTGGTTTAAAGGCTGGTTTTTTTTGAATAACACCTATAAATGGGGTTACTAAAAAATTACTTGGTGGTATATAAGAGTCTGTAATTTGACGAATAATTTTAATTTCTTCGGATAAAATTCCAACCTCTTCAAAAGTTTCTCTTAATGCAGTTTGTTTAAGATTGCTGTCTTTTTTAGCTATTTTACCACCAGGAAAACTAACTTGAGCGGAATGTTTGCCTTTATAGGTAGCTCTTAAAGTAAGTAAAAAACGTGTTTGATTATTTTCATCAGGATAAAAAAGGGCTAAAACAGCAGCTTTTTTAGGGTTTTTACTTTCAATTAATTCTTGCGGAAATTGTGTTCTTAATTTTGGTGCAAGTTTTAACTGAGATGTTAGTCCTCCTAAAGGTTTGGTTTGTAACTGTGCTATTTTATTTGTTAAATCAGAAAAAATCATTGTTTGGGTTTTAAAAAAAATTTAATGAATTGAAAAAGAGTAATTAAAGTAAAAATACATCTTTATAAAGCAAAAAAATAAATTAATTTGGCTTGAAGTTTGATTTGTAAAGAATATATCTTAATTTTCGTTAAACAGTTAAAAATGAATACACAAAATAAATATACAAAATTAGCGCTAAGCTTACTCTTTGATGCTATCGGATTACTATCATACGCAATCCCTGGTTTAGGCGAATTATCCGATATGTTTTGGGCACCGGCATCGGCATATTTAATGACCAAAATGTATAAGGGTAATAAGGGTAAAATTGCGGCAGCGGTTTCTTTTATTGAAGAAGCAATCCCAGGCTTAGACATCGTACCGACCTTTACAATTATGTGGTTGTTTACCCATGTTTTTACTAATTTTGGAAAGAAAACGCCATCAAAAAAAGTAATTGAATAATCTTGATTTTACTTAATTATAAATTTTAAAGAAACTAAAAAAGGCAATCATTTATGTGATTGCCTTTTTTTATTAAATATTAAATAAACTGTCAGTTCAAGTGATTAGAATGTGAACCTAAAATTAATTCCGATTGACGGTTTTGAGTTTTGAAACGATTTTATACAACTATTATATCCCAAATTCCAATATTTTTTTTGAAAGTTCTTCCTTTTTTCGAGCATCAATAGAATCGCATACTCGAATATAATACGATATAATGTCTTTATTATTAATACTCATCTTAATTAACCTTCCACTTGTTAAAGAGGTTACTCCATCATTTTCAATATTAGAAATTGTATTTTTACTAAAGCCTAAAATGATACTTAATGTGGATGCAGCAATATGATATTTTTCTCTAAAACTAATAATTTCACTTGGTGCAGCGGCTCCTTTAGCAATAAGATAAGAACTTTTTAGTGTTCTCATATTACGACTAATTTGACTCTTGGTGTAAAATTCAACTTTATTTTTCTTGTCAATTATACCCGTATCTTCGTTCACATCATAATCAAGATAATAAACTTCCTTGTATATTAATTGAAAGCCTTTGAATTTTTTCTCTACGGTTCTTTGTAATTCATCCGTGAGTTTATTGTCTCTAGTTAATATTTTTTTTGATTCCATAATTTTAATTTTTAAACGGTTGATTCATTGGAAAATCAGGTGTATGATTAGAAAAAATTAATATCTGTAACCCTGTAACTTCAAGTCCGTACTTTAAATAAATTTCTATATTTTCATTTCCAATAAACGTACGAAAAGCACAAACGTTAAAATCAGCACCTCCTGAAGGATCAACTCCTCTGTAATAATTTTGAGGTGTTAAGTTTAGAATCGCATACTCAATATCATTTTCATTAATATTGTAATTAAGCATTATTTCTTCTAATTCAGAACTTGCTTTTCTTGTAAAAGTTATATCTATTCCTTCAGAAATTCTTTTTTTAGTCTCCTTCAGAAATCCCTGTATTATTTGAATGTTATCTATCGTATTTGGTAATTTTATCATAGATGCAGTTATATGCTTATACAAATATACATAAAAGCGCATTAAATTCCCAATCATTGGGAATTTAATGCGCTTTTTATAGTGCTATTAATCCTTATTTTTTAATAAATTTCTTAGTGATAATTTTCTGATTATCATTAATTTCAAGAATATAGATACCCTTGTCTAAATTAGAAACATTAATAGCATCATGGTTTATTTTATCTTTTAAAACCGTTTGACCGCTCATATTTATAATTCTAAATTGAGCATTTCTATTATCTAAAACTTGAATATTGATAAAATCAACTGCTGGGTTTGGATAAAAATTAGCGTTAAAAATAGCCGCTTCATTTCCTAGTTTTTCAGCTGATGTAAAGTCTGTTGCTGTAAGAATATTTTTAGAAGTATGTAATTCTTTTCGCTGACTTTGTCCTATATTTACGGTATAATCTTCTACTTCACCATGAGAAAAAGTTTCACAAGCAGTTGCTTTGGCATCCCATTTCATAGAAATACGCATTCTTGTTTTTCCTGTTAGCACAGAAGAAGGTACGTAAATATTAGAAGATAAATTACCCGCACTCGATGATGATCCGCTAACCACTTGTTCATCATTTTCAAAAACACCATTTTTATTAAAGTCAATCCAAACTTTCCAAAATTCAGTGTATGCTTCGCTTGAAAAACCTGCACTTACAATAAGCTTATTATTTCCATAATTTAAACTAGCTGTTTGTGCTGTAAAATCAGCATAACCACCATTTGACTTGGTAGCGTTATAAATTCCGCCGATAGCCACCTTGTCTATATATTCGTAGTTTGCATTTTTTCCTGTTGAAACGCAATAAGTAACAGCAACTTCTTCTTTAATATCTTCTCTAATATCTTCTTTAACTTCTTCTTCGATATTTGGGGTAGGAGCATCAGCATCTAAAACATGATTTGATAAACCGTCAAAAGTATCTTTAGAAAGAATATTCCACTGAGAAGCGTCATAAATACTACTTGCTTGTTTAATGCTAGCTTTTCGCTGTAAGGTTTTATCTTTAGCAAAAACAGCTGAACTACTAGGGTTTCCAACAACATCAATAAGAACATTCTCTTTAAATAAACCAATAGCATCATTTCCGTTAAACGATAACACACTTGCATCTAATAACTGTGCCTTGTTTTTTAAGGCTGAAGTAGCACTGCTATTCGCAATTACATACATTTTTTGATTATTTAAAACACCGCTTAATGTTAAGGTATTTGTCCATCCGCCACCGTTAGAGGCTTTCTTTAATGAATATCCTTCTAAATTAATTGCGTTTCCTGTAAAATTTGAAATTTCTAAAGCTTTATTATTTGATGATCCTTCTATATATTCAGAAATAAATAAATCGGCAACTGTAGTTGAGGTATTATTTTCTTGGGAAGAAGTATCTGTTGTTGTTGTTGTATTTGAATCGTTATTATCGTTATTTGTGTTTCCAAATAAATTTTCAGCTTGAGGTCCTCCCCAAATTTGGGTTGCAAAAGCAGGATTGTCAATAAACGGATTTCTGTTTCCTTGTATTGATTCTATAATAGGGTTTCGTTGTTTTTCAAAATCAGAAACAGGGTCTTCTACATTCCATTCTAATAATAAATTAATCATATTAGAGTCTAATGGATTAGCCGACCCAATAGCAACATTGCTAGGTAAACATTGATTTCCGTAACGAAGATACATGTACATCATCATACGAGCAACATCTCCTTTCCACTGATCACCAGGATACCATCCGCCAGAAACACTTCCTGCGTTTCCTGAACCTGCAACAAATTTTTTACTACTTCTTTGCGAATTGAAAGAAATATCGGCAGGTCTTAAATGATGAATATCGGCTCCTGAACCAGAAGTTCCTAAATTAGGCGTTCCTAATGACTTCGGATATACATGTTCTCTGTTCCATTGTGTACCTGCAAAACCTCCATTTGCATCTTTACTTCGTGTGATATCGGTAACATAATTTTCGTCGTTATTATCATATCCGTAAATTAAAACAACTTTTGAATTATCTGTAGCATCTAAATCTGCTTGCTTTAAAGCATTCCATACGCCAGGGCTATACGATAAATTAACCTGTTGTGTACTAATTATTTTTGTTGCTAAAGCATCTTTTAATGCCGTATTTGTTAGGCTTAAGTCTATATCACTATAATAAGACGGAATTTGAGAAAATACTGAAACTGATAGCATCAGTAAAAAGAAGGGTATTAATTTTTTCATGTAAATGGTGTTTGTGTTGTGTTTGTTAATTATGAATTTCGGCAAAAAAACAACTTTTTATTGATAAATCCATTATCAAACGATTAAAAATCAGTTTGATATATTTTATGATAAAAGCAGGGCTAAACAAGGCTAGTTTTTTGCTTTATTTTACTTAAATTTGTCAGTTCAAATTAGAGATTGATTATGAAGATATCATACAATTGGTTGCGCCAATTTTTACAAACGGACTGGGAAGCTGAAAAAACAGGAGAGTTATTAACTGACTTAGGTTTAGAAGTAGAAGGAATTGCAACTGTAGAGAGCATCAAAGGAAGCTTAAAAGGCATTGTAGTTGGTGAAGTAAAAACATGTGAAAAGCATCCAAATGCTGATAAATTAAAAATAACTACTGTCGATTTAGGTGACGGAAATCCGATTCAAATAGTCTGTGGTGCGCCAAATGTAGCTGCTGGGCAAAAAGTGCCTGTTGCTACTGTTGGTACTGTTTTGTATGATGAAAACGGTGAAAGCTTTAAAATTAAAAAAGGTAAAATAAGAGGCGAAGAAAGTTTCGGAATGATTTGTGCTGAAGACGAATTAGGCTTAGGTAAAGGTCATGACGGAATTATGGTGTTAGATGCAAATTTAGTTGCAGGAACTCCATGTGCTGAGGTTTTTAAAATAGAAACTGATTATGTTTTTGAAATTGGTTTAACGCCAAACCGTGCCGATGCCATGAGTCATTTTGGTGTCGCTCGTGATTTACGTGCAGGATTAATGCACCAAGGAACAAATTTAGAATTAATTTCTCCTTCGGTTTCTGATTTTCATGTAGATGAACGTACTCTTAAAGTTGATATTGAGGTTGAAGATAAAAACCTTGTGCCTCGTTATTGCGGAATTACCATTACTGATGTTGAGGTAAAAGATTCTCCTGAGTGGATTCAAAACAGGTTAAAAGCTATTGGAATTGCGCCTAAAAATAACATTGTTGATATTACAAACTATGTTTTACATGAATTAGGACAACCCTTACACGCTTTTGATGCTCAAAAAATTAGAGGAAATAAAGTTGTTGTAAAAACATTAGAAGAGGGAACAAAATTTAAAACCTTAGATGATGTAGAAAGAGAATTGTCTGCCGATGATATTATGATTTGTGATGCCGACGATAATCCATTGTGTATTGCAGGTGTTTTTGGCGGTGCAAAATCAAGTGTTACCGAACATACCACGAGTATTTTCTTAGAAAGTGCTTATTTTAATCCGGTATCTATTCGTAAAACAGCAAAAAGACATGCTTTAAATACCGATGCTTCTTTTCGTTTTGAACGAGGAATTGACATCAATTTAACAGAATATGCTTTAAAACGTGCGGCTTTATTAATTGAAGAATATGCGGGAGGAAAAATGTCTTCGGATGTTTTATCGCTATATCCAAAAAAAGTAAAAGGTTTTGAAGTGTTTTTATCTTTTGAAAATACCTATAAGTTAATAGGACAGGAAATTCCGAAAGAAACCATTAAAAATATTTTAGCTTCTTTAGAAATTAAAATAAATAGTGTAACTGAAGGAGGTTTAGGTTTAACAATTCCTTCGTACCGAGTAGATGTACAGCGTGAAGCTGATATTATTGAAGAAATTTTAAGAGTTTACGGGTATAATAATATTGAGTTTTCTCATAAATTAAATACCTCTATTTCTTTTGATAGCGATAAAAATGTTAAAGTAGAAAATATTGTTGCAAATCAGTTAACGTCTTTAGGATTTAACGAAACAATGGCAAACTCTTTAACAAAGGCAAGCTATGTAGATTTATCGGAAACCTTAAATGAATCGCAAAATGTTGAAATTTTAAATCCGTTAAGTAACGATTTAAAAGTGATGCGTCAATCATTATTGTTTAGTGGTTTAGAATCTGTTTCTTATAATATCAACAGAAAAAATAATGCGTTGAAATTTTATGAATTTGGGAAAACCTATCATAAATATGAAAGCGGATATCAAGAAGATAAGCATTTAACCTTGCTTGTTACTGGTAACAGAACAAAAGATAGCTGGAAAGTAGCTTCTGAAAATGCAGATTTCTTTTATTTAAAAGGAATTATAACCTCATTATTTAGTAGGTTAGGGTTTGATAATTTAAAAACATCGCCTGCAAAATCAGATATTTTTTCAGAAGGATTGGCATTGAGTTTAGGGAAAACTAAATTAGTAGAATTTGGGGTTTTAAAAACAAGTATTTTAAAAGAGTTTTCTATTAAACAAGAAGTATTATTTGCCGATTTTAACTGGCAAAATATTTTAACCTTAGTAGGAAATAAGAAAATTAAAATTGCTGAGTTTACAAAATTCCCAGCGGTAAAGCGTGATTTAGCTTTGTTGTTAGATGATAAAGTAGCCTTTAAAGAAATTTATAATTTAGCTTTTCAATCAGAAAAGAAATTATTGAAAGAGGTAGATTTATTTGATGTATATCAGGGTGATAAATTACCTGATGGTAAAAAATCATATGCTGTGAGTTTTGTTTTACAAGATGAAAATAAAACACTTGATGACAAACAGATTGATAAAATAATGCAAAAATTACAAGCAACTTTTGAAAAGAATTTAGAAGCTGTTTTAAGATAAAAATTTAAAAGCTCCATTTATTTGGGGCTTTTTTTATGACTTCTTTTAAAAAAATATGGCTAAAATTTAGACGATTTTTTTCAACCTTTAATAAAACAATATGTACAAACAATTAATTCGCCCAATTTTATTTCTTTTTGATCCTGAAAAAATTCATTATTTTACTTTTTCAGTGGTAAAAACAGTTTCTAAAATACCTTTTGTTTCTTCAATATTTAGAAGTATGTATCAGGTAAATGATAAAAAATTAGAACGTAATTTATTCGGACTAACATTTAAAAACCCTGTTGGTTTGGCTGCCGGTTTTGATAAAAATGCGGTACTATATAATGAGTTGGCAAATTTTGGTTTCGGTTTTGTTGAAATAGGAACGGTAACTCCAAAGGGTCAGGCAGGAAATCCGAAGAAAAGATTGTTTCGTTTAAAAGACGATCAAGGAATTATTAACCGAATGGGGTTTAATAATGAAGGCTTGGAAGTTGCAATTGAGCAGTTAAAAAAGAATAAAGGTAAAATAATTATCGGTGGGAATATTGGTAAAAATACCGACACCACTCCCGAAAATTATACCCAAGATTATGTAACCTGTTTTAAAGGATTACATCCGTATGTAGATTATTTCGTTTTAAATGTAAGTTGCCCAAATGTTGGTAGCCACGCAAAATTAGACGATGTTTCTTATTTGAAAGAATTGATTACCGAAGTACAGGCTTTAAATAATAAAGAGGTAAAACAAAAACCGATTTTATTAAAAATTGCGCCTGATTTAAACAATCAGCAATTAGATGAAATTATTGAATTGGTCGCGCAAACAAAAATTGATGGCGTTATTGCATCGAACACTTCTGTAAATAGAGCTAATTTAAAAGCATCGAAAGAAAGATTAACTGAAATCGGAAATGGCGGTGTAAGTGGTCAGCCGGTAAAAGATAGAAGTACCAAAGTAATAAAATATTTAGCGGATAATTCGAACAAAGCATTTCCTATAATTGGAGTTGGAGGTATTCATTCTGAAAAAGATGCCCTAGAAAAAATTGATGCAGGTGCTGATTTAGTTCAAATTTATACAGGATTTATTTACCAAGGACCAAGTTTGGTGAAAAGAATAAATAAAGCTATTTTATCTAAATAAATACTTTTTCAATAAATACTGAAAATAAAAATGAAGTAATCTATATAATAGTTACTTCATTTTTTTTTTGCATAAAAACAAAGACTAAAAAATGTTAGAAATATTACTTTCTTTTTCAGTGGCAACAGTAACATTGGCTATTTCACCAGGTCCTGACAATATTTTTGTATTAACACAAAGTATTGTTAATGGCAAAAAATATGGTTTAGCAACAGTTTTTGGTTTAATGACAGGTTGTATTATTCACACAACTTAGTTGCTTTCGGAATTTCTGAATTGATAAAACAACAACCAAATTTATTTTTCAGTATTAAATTATTAGGAGCAGGGTATTTGTTATATTTAGCATATCAGGTATATAAAAGTGATGCTAAAATTTCTTTATCAACAGATAATTTAACCGACACTAAAAAATCTTCTACGGGAAAATTATTTCAAAAAGGCTTTTGGATGAATGTGTTAAACCCGAAAGTAACGATCTTTTTCTTAGCTTTTTTTCCGCAGTTTTTATTTTCTAAAACGTTATCAACAGTTATACAGTTTTATATTTTAGGAGGTATATTTATTGTTGTTTCATTTTTTATATTTTCTGCGATTGCTATTTTAGCGGGATCACTTTCGGTAGCGATTAAAAAAAATGCCCAAATAGGTGTGTACCTAAAATGGGCTCAAATAATTGTTTTCGTTAGCATTGCAATGCTAATACTTCGCTAATCTTCAGTTACATATCCCCAGTTTTCACCAGTTTTTATTCTATGTAATTGCATTTGTGAAACACCAAATTGTTTGGCAATCATTTTTAAACGTGTCCTTCTGTTCGGGTCGTTTAATTTTCGTTTAATCAACATCACTTTGGTTTCTGTAAGTTTTGTTGTACTAGGTTTGTACCTATGTACTTTATTTACATATTCAGGATTTGTAAATTGATGTACTTCTTTTTCTCTTTTTGTAGCCCATTTAAGATTCTCAAGTCTATTGTCTTTTTTATCATAATTCAAATGAATTACATATTGATCATCTTCTTTACGAGGTAAAAAAGTTTCAGCAACTAATTTATGAACATATCGACTCGTCGTTTTTCCATTAACACGTTGTTTTAAAGGCAAGTTTTGGTAACCGTTTATAAAATATTCTTTTACCAAAAACTCTTCTTCAGTTTTACAGTTGATGATTCGTCCGTAATTAGATATTTTAAATTTTTCTTTTTCAGAGATTTTATTATCAAATAGTATTTCTTTCCACATTTCATTTCTGTAGCTTCGTATCATATTTTCAATATTTATCTGAACTTTAATAATAAATAGCACTTTATTATTTATAGCAAAAATACATTTTTTGTTTTAGATAACTTAATTCTTCTTATTTAATTGATTTAAAATGGGTTTATTATTGATCATTTTATCAAAAAAATAATTAGAGCCGATTTGCAAATTAGAGAATCCCTAAATTTGAGTGATTATTTTTCTTCAAAAATAGTATTGAAAAGTAAAAAGAATATTGAGAAGTTCTTTGAAAAATCATCAACATAAAATAATTCAAATTCTCGATATAATTTTTAATTCTTTTTAGTCATTAAAATCACTCAAATTGACAAGAATCATTAAAAAAAACTAAAAGATTGGTAACAGATAAAGCATGTAAATCTGAAAACAAAAACAGTAAAATAGGGTTTATTTTTTTTGAGTTATAGTCTTTTAGCTTACTTTTATATAAAATAGTAAGTTTAATAAAAGTTAGATAAAAAAAGGCATCCTGTCTTTTTTACTTGGCATAACAATTGACCTATACAGATACAGCCAAACACCTATAAACAAACATATAGCGCTGTTTATCACACAATTAAAAGTTTAAAAAGTGCTTTTTACACTATTTTAAATCGTGTAAAAATGTCACTATGACATCTATAAAAGATATGAGCAAATCAAAAATAATACATTTAGACAATTTGTCGCTTCAAGATGCTTTTAATGAGGATTCAGAATTAATCCCATTATTAACTCCTGAAGATGAAGAAATAATAAACAAGGAAGAAATTCCTGCTGAATTACCAATTTTACCATTAAGAAATACAGTGCTATTTCCTGGTGTTGTAATTCCTATTACCGCTGGTAGAGATAAATCGATTCAATTAATAAACGACGCAAACAAAGGTGATAAAGTAATTGGTGTTGTTGCACAAAAAGATATTGCTGTTGAAAACCCTGGTTTAGACGATATTAATAAAACAGGAGTTGTTGCTAAAATTTTACGCGTTCTAAAAATGCCTGATGGTAACGTAACGGTTATTATTCAAGGAAAAAAACGTTTTGTAATTGATGAAATTACACAAGAAGATCCGTATTTAAAAGCTAGCGTTCACGAGGCTATTGAAAATAAGGAAGTTGAAGACGAAAAAGAGTTTGAAGCAATTATTGAATCTATCAAAGAATTAGCATTAGAGGTTATTAAAGAGAATCCAATGTTACCTTCTGAGGCTTCAATTGCGATTAAAAATATTCAATCAAATTCATTTTTAGTAAACTTTATTTCATCTAATATGGAATTAAGCGTTGCTAAAAAACAAGTATTACTTGAAGAAGATAATTTAAGAGAACGTGCACTTTTAACATTAAGTAACTTAGATAAAGAGCTTCAAAAATTACAATTACGTAATGATATTCAATCAAAAACACGTTCAGATTTAGATAAACAACAACGTGAATATTATTTACACCAACAATTAAAAACCATTCAAGATGAATTAGGTGGTGTTTCTCATGATCAGGAATTAGATGAAATGAGAATAAAATCTAAAACTAAAAAATGGAATAAAAAAGTTGCCGCAACCTTTGACAAGGAATTAAATCGTTTAAAACGAATGAATCCTCAAATGGCTGAATATGGTGTGCAGCGAAATTATTTAGAGTTAATGCTTGAATTGCCTTGGAATATTTATTCGAAAGATAAATTTAATTTAAAGCGTGCTCAAAAAATATTAAATAGAGATCATTTTGGTTTAGAAAAAGTTAAAGAACGTATTATAGAACATTTAGCTGTTTTAAAATTACGTGGCGATATGAAATCGCCAATTATTTGTTTATACGGACCTCCAGGAGTTGGTAAAACTTCGTTAGGAAAATCGGTTGCCGAAGCATTAGGGCGTAAATATGTTCGCATGTCGTTAGGTGGTTTGCGTGATGAAGCTGAAATTCGAGGACATCGTAAAACATATATTGGTGCAATGCCAGGACGTTTAATTCAGAATATTAAAAAATCAGGAACATCAAACCCTGTTTTTGTTTTAGATGAAATTGATAAATTAAGCCAGAGCAATCAGGGAGATCCTTCATCAGCAATGTTAGAAGTTTTAGATCCTGAGCAAAACACGGCTTTTTATGATAATTATTTAGAAGTTCCTTACGACCTTTCTAAAGTTTTATTTATTGCTACCGCAAATAATTTAGGGCAAATACCTTGGGCATTGCGTGATCGTATGGAACTAATTAATGTTACAGGATATACGATTGAAGAAAAAATGGAAATTGCTAAAAAATATTTATTTCCAAAGCAATTAAAAGAACACGGATTATCAGAAAAACATTTAACGATTGGTAAAAAACAAATCGAAAAAATTGTAGCAGGATATACGCGTGAATCGGGGGTACGTGGTTTAGATAAACAAATTGCTAAAGTGGTTCGTTTTGCAGCAAAATCAATAGCGATGGAGCAGCCTTATAATATTGATTTAACCAATAAAGATATTGTAACTATTTTAGGATCACCACGTTTAGAACGTGATAAATATGAAAATAATGATGTTGCAGGTGTTGTTACAGGTTTAGCTTGGACAAGTGTTGGTGGCGATATTTTATTTATCGAATCTATTATTTCTAAAGGAAAAGGAGCGCTTTCTATTACTGGTAATTTAGGAAAAGTAATGAAAGAATCGGCTACAATTGCAATGAAATACATCAAAGCAAATGCTGAAGATTTTGGTATTGAGCCACAAGTTTTAGAAAAATACGATGTACATATTCATGTACCAGAAGGGGCAACTCCTAAAGACGGACCAAGTGCAGGTATTACTATGTTAACTTCGTTGGTTTCTGTGTTTACTCAGCGTAAAGTGAAAAATAAATTAGCGATGACTGGTGAAATTACACTTCGAGGAAAAGTATTGGCAGTAGGAGGAATTAAGGAAAAAATATTAGCCGCTAAACGTGCAAATATTAAAGAACTTATTTTATGTGCTGATAATAAAAAAGATATTGAAGAAATTAAAGAAAGTTACTTAAAAGGTTTAACCTTTCATTATGTAACTGAAATGCACGAAGTGATTGATATTGCACTTACCAAGAAAAAAGTTAAAAAAGCTAAAAAATTAATATAATTTTTAGAATAGCATTAGAAAGCCTCTCAAAACTGAGAGGCTTTTTTTTATAAAAATTTAAAATAAACAGAAATAAGGGAAAATATTTTGTTTTTTACACTGTAATATTAATAAGTGTAAGCCTATAAATTTTCATCAAATTTCGACAAAAATAAATATATTAAAAAGCTTGTTTATTAAAAAAATACCTCAAAATGGCGTTTCTAGGTTTTTTAATGCTACAGTATAAATATTATTTTATAATGCTTTAATTATACCTGTATTTAAGTTTAAATTTCTTCAAAAATATTCAAAAATTATGCTTTTTAGGTAATATAGTATACTTTTTAAGGTAAAATAATACACTAAATAATTTAAGTTATTTAAGAATTAATAGGTGGTATTTATCATTAAAAATGATAAAAGCCTGTTTAAATTTCATAAAAATAAAGATTTACAAAAATACGTATTTTAAACAACTATTTTATTTTTTAAATATTAGAGGGTCAATATTATTTATTTTCACCTAAATTACAGCTCTATTAAAGCCGTTTTTTTCTTAAAAATCAGATTTTTTTGAAAAAAGCATTTTTTCTTTAGTTATTGGGTGTAAAAAATCTAAAGTATCGGCATGTAAATACAATCGATCTGATTTTTTTCCATACAGATCATCACCAACAATCGGTATATTTAAGCCTAAATTATGAGAAGCATGTACTCTTAATTGATGTGTTCGCCCTGAAATAGGGTAGAAGTGAATTTTTGTTTTCCCATTTTTTCGTTCTATAACTTCCCAATTTGTTTTTGCAGGCTTTCCATGTTCGTAACACACTAGTTGTCTGGGTCTATCATCTAAATCAACGCGGAGTGGAAGCGTAATTGTCCCTGTATTTTCAGTAACAATTCCATCTAATAAAGCGGTATATCTTTTTTTAATTGTTTTATTGATAAATTGACTTTGTAAAAATTTATGAGCTTCTTTATTTTTTGCTAAAACCAACAACCCAGAGGTAGCCATATCTAAGCGATGTACAATAATAGGTCCTGAAATATTTTTAACCTGTTGTTTTATTCTACTATATACCGAATCTTGAATATTAATACCAGGAACAGACAGGAAATCAGCAGGTTTACAAATAACAATTAACTGATCGTCTTCAAAAATTACTTCAATTTCTTTACCAATAGCAGGGTTTTCTAGTAGCGGATTGGTATCCATTTCAATTCCTGACAACATATGTGATAAAATAGGTTTACATTTTCCTTGACAAGCGGGGTAAAATTGTTCATGTTTTCTAATCTCTTTATTTGGTGATTTCCCCCACCAAAACTCAGCCATTGCAATGGGTTTTAAATCGTTTAAAAAAGCATATTGCAGTAATTTAGGAGCCGAGCATTCACCAGAACCAGCAGGTAAATTTTGTACAGAAGTCCCTGAAAACAATTCAGCTAAGTTTTGTTTTTCTTTCTTAATGTTTAAAAACTGATACTGCTCGACAATATACATTTGTAAATCAACTGATTTTGATTTACGTAAGGTTTTTAGGTTGGTTATTTGCTTGGTAAAAACCGACAATTTATCTTCTGTTGGTTTCAAAGTATGTTCCCAATAGCGTTTTACGTTATTAAAAAAATGTTTCGCATCTAAACTTTCTTTACTCAATTCATTTTTGAAAAGAATAAAATTTTCAGGAGATAATTCGTTAAAGGCTTTTTCTCTTCGAATAGCTCTCTTTTTTTTAGCAGTATTTAAAGCCTCTTTTTTTTCTTGAATATCAGCTATAGCCTTATTTTTTGCTAATTTATTTTCGGACAATAATAAGTTATAATTA
The DNA here is from genome assembly GCF_900239495.1 of Tenacibaculum finnmarkense genomovar ulcerans. Lineage (GTDB taxonomy): Bacteria > Bacteroidota > Bacteroidia > Flavobacteriales > Flavobacteriaceae > Polaribacter > Polaribacter ulcerans. Next base: position 90,800 of record NZ_OENE01000013.1, on the reverse strand, counting down.
ATATCTGCTTCTAAAGATTCTAGCTCAGAATTTATTGCTATTAAATTATTTTTTTCTTTTAAATAATAAGAATCTTCGGTAAGCATATCATAAACTGGTGGAACAAATTTTATATGCGTATTTGTTTCTGCTAATTTTCCTGAAACTGCAGAGATATATCCAATTTCATTTTTTTTATTTTTTACAACTAAAACACCGAACATTTTACCAATAGGAATCCCTTTTTTTGAAGGATTTAACCCAAAATTATGCTCAAAATCGGTTTGTGTTTTTAAATAATCTATTATTTCTTTTGTAGCAATTTCACATAAGGGGTGTGGTTCATAATAAAATGGAAAGGTAAATTTATTAGGGATTTTTATATCGTTTATAGGGCTAGAAAAATATTGAAAATGTGTGTTCAAAATAAGATAAATCTGTTTTAAGTACACAAAGATACTATACTTTTCTTGATACTATTTTTCAAGATTAACCTTATTTTTTAATAAGGTTAATTCCGATAATTATTCGTTAAAATTAATATAGAAACCAGTATCAATTCTAGTGATTTTTTCTTTTCGAAATTGTATCGATAATCTTTTTCATACCAAACCAATCAAAGCCTTAAAATCAAATTTTACATATAATTTCAGTCTGATAATCAGTTTTAATCTCAAAAAAATTTCAAATAAACAGGTAAAAATCAATTCAAAAGTATTTTTAAGAAGATTATCCTCTCTAAATAAACAGGAGCAAAGCCTTAAAATCAGATTTTATAGTATAATTTCAGTCCGATAATCAGTTTTAACATAGAAAAAATTTAAAATAAACAGCTAAAAATCAATTCAAAAGTATTTTTAAGAAGATTATCCTCTGTAAATAAGCAGGAGCAAAGCCTTAAAATCAAATTTTACAGTATAATTTCAGTCCGATAATCAGTTTTAATCTCAAAAAAAATTCAAATAAACAGGTAAAAATCAATTCAAAAGTATTTTTAAGAAGATAATCCTCTGTAAATAAGCAGGAGCAAAGCCTTAAAATCAGATTTTACATATAATTTCAGTCCGATAATCAGTTTTAACATCGAAAAAATTTAAAATAAACAGGTAAAAATCAATTCAAAAGTATTTTTAAGAAGATTATCCTCTGTAAATAAGTAGGAGCAAAGCCTTAAAATCAAATTTTACATATAATTTCAGCTCGATAATCAGTTTTAACATCGAAAAAATTTAAAATAAACAGGTAAAAATTAATTCAAAACCATCTTTAGTAGATTATCCTCTGTAAATAAGCAGGAGCAAAGCCTTAAAATCAAATTTTACAGTATAATTTCAGTCCGATAATCAGTTTTAATCTCAAAAAAATTTCAAATAAACAGGTAAAAATCAATTCAAAAGTATTTTTAAGAAGATAATCCTCTGTAAATAAGCAGGAGCAAAGCCTTAAAATCATATTTTACATATAATATTAGCTCCGATAATCAGTTTTAACATCGAAAAAGTAAAAAAATTCACAAATGTACCTAAAAACAGATTCGAAACACCGAGTAACAAATGTAACAACGACTAATATTGGCTTAATAAATCATATATTCCTCTTATTACAAAAGTGAATTAATGTTTATTCGTTACTAAAATCAAGATATTTACTTTTGTCATCTACTAACAACTAAGCACGAGGTAGGTAGACTATCCTTTTTATTTACAAAAGTGAACCGTATACACCCTCATATATGATTCTAATTCAATTACTTACAGATAGAGTAGTACATGCTATGGAGATGGTGTGTCTAGAACACAACTATATACTAGTTATATTTAAGATCATCTTTTAGAATGAATCAGTAACTAAGATTAATATTTATCATACAAAATAACTCATAAGTACACACACAAGAAGTTCGTCTTCGATTAACATATGTAACCGTAAAAACCCTAAGCCTCAAATTACATCCGTAACCCGCAAGCGGTTCACTCTTGTATTACAAATGTAATAAAGTCAATCCTTAGTGACGTGTTGTCAATTGTAAATTAATTCAGACATAGCTCAACTGTTATGTTAAGTGTATAGTCGTTTGTTTCTGTTTTATATAACCTAAATTCAAATATAAAGACAAGATACTTTATTGCAGAAATTAATCTAAAATCATATCAGGGAAAATACGGATGAGTTTTATCCAAGGCAACATTGTAACAAACACATTATAGGACAAAACAAAATAGCAATAGCAGGAGGAGCTTTATTTTATGTTTTTTTACGGTTTCTTAAAAAAAATAGGCAGCAAATTATATTTAGAGCTTGTTTTAAATCACTAAACAGTTTTATAATCGCCAGTAAAAATAAACCAGGAGTTATAAAAAGTAGGTGGTGTATGTTCGCTTTCTCATTCTTGATTTACTACAATTTTTAGCTGTACTCCTGTTTTAGGATGAAATAAATCCATAAAATGGAGAAATATAAATGGCGTTAACCTAGTGTTTTTAGCAAAAAAACAGAAAGATTAAAGGCTCTTAGTTCCGTTTCTCATCATCATTTGTTGTCATTTTATCTTTATTAGATACTGACTTGAAGCTACAAAATGATTCATAATTAATGAAAATTTGGTCTTTATTTAGTTTTTTTTAAACAAGCGATTTTCTTTTTTATATCTTTTTTCCGTTTAATTTAAAGATAAAATAGAGGATATTAGGTTATAAAAACTAGTATAATTAAAACTAATAAAGGAGGTATTGTAGGCGTGTAAAAAAAGAGTCTTAACTAAAAAAAGCATTTATAAAGTGAAAATAATCTCTAAATAACCTGAAAAAAAATAATTAATCCTTTTTTAAATGGTATTTCCCGCTAATTAATTTCTGGAAAAAATTCTAGAAAAAAGCTGTTTTATATTTTTAATAAGGTATTCTAAGTACAAAAATAGAGTAGTATCTAGATGATAATAATCTTATTTGAACAGCCTTTTTTTTAAGATTTTTAAACAAATAATTGTCTTCGTAATTGTTGTAATTGCGTTGTATTCTATCTGTTTTAGTATCGAATAAATTATTTTATTAAGCTGTAAAACTCAAAAAACCCCTATAAAGTTTGACTTTAATAGGGGTTGTTTTTATGCTGTTTTATTTCTTTTAAAAATATTTTAAACCGATTTAACGAAGGCTTAAAAATGAAAAATGATAGTTAATTCCTAAATTAAAATAGGTATTACTTAGGTTTCCACCTCTAGCTTTTACATACCCTAAACCTCCACGAATGTTTAATTTATCGGTTAGTTTATAATTAAGCCCTATGCTTGGCTTTACAATTAAACCTTGCCCTGTGCTAATTCCACCACCACCAGCAGCACCTGCTAAAAACTGTATAAATACCGATGTTGTGTTCTTAAAAAAAGTAGTTGATTGAACTCCTAAACCAACAATACCCTCGGCATAAGCACCTGCATCTCCAAAATTAGCAAATGAAGTTTGCCCACCTGCGTACACGTATTTATTTAAGAATAAGTTAATTTGCAACGAAATTTGATGCATGTTTTGAGAAAACCCACCTTTATTATCTCTTTTAGCATTTGGGTATAAATCATGTTTTAAAATTACTTCTAGATCTTTAAATTTACCTACTGAAAAGGTTTTTTCAGTAGATGAAATACCATCTTTATCAAGGTAATATTTCAATCCAAAACCTAAGGTTGAAGAGCTAAAATGAGCATCAGGACTCATTAAAAATCCTTTATTAATCGATAAATATGTATTGTCGAATATTTTTTGCTCAATAGATAAATCAGGGTATATTAAAAACCCTCCTTTCGTATCAACACCACCGCCGCCACCAGCTCCAACACCAAATTTAGCTAAGATATTTGTACCGTTTTTATATAGACTTGCATGATAACCTGCCCCTATAAATACATCCATATATCCAGCTTTAATTCCATGGTAAGCACCGTCAGCTTTTACAAAAAAGAACATGTTTTTGTTTAAGTAAGAATTCAATTCAAAACCTGCTAATCGCATTGTTTTTCCTTTGTAACTTCCTTTTTTTACATCTAAATTATTTAAATGAACAAGCAATGAAATAGTATTACTAGAGGTGTTCCAGTCGCTATTTTTAATTAAGGCATCAAGCTTAAAAGAGCCTTTATATTCTTCATTTTCTTTAAAATTAGTTGCTGTATCAAACGATAAAGGTATTTGAACAGCAACATTAAATTGCTGGCTTTTAATAGCTCCTTTATCAAAAAAATTAACAAAACTATACCCTGCTGTTGTTGAAAAATACTTGAAATTATACCCAGCATTTAAGTGTGGTAAAATAAAAGCACCACCACCATCGGGAGCTGATGCACCGCCGCCGCCGCCAAAATGAACCCCGGCATCAATAAATAGTTTTTCGGTGATTTTTTGCTGCACGCCAGCATTAATACCTAAGGTAAAAAAACCGCCACGAATTCCGGTTATAGCGCTATAGATACCAATACCTGCATAGCTCCAACTATTTATTTTTAAATTATAATGAATTCCTGTAAAGCCCATATTTTTTTCATTACCAGGCATTTTTATATCTAAAAAATCGAGTTGTCCAAAGGCTATTTGAGTTTCTTTTTGAGCTGTTTTATCTAGTTTATTTTGGCTATTCTGCCCGTAAAAAAAATGAACACTCATAGTAAATAATACTATAAATGTTCGTTTAATAATTTTAATTAACATTGATTTTGTTATTTAATTGTATATCTAATAGTACTATTTAATCGTGTATTTTTTGACGTTTTCCATCAATATAAGAAGCTGTAAAAGCATCTTTAAACCCAAGTTTTATCAATTCTTTTTTAAATCTTTTAGCTTGACTTAATGTAGTAAATAAACCTAATGAATATTTAAAATAATCATCATCAGAAGTGATTATTGCGGGTATTGTTTTAGAAGATAATAAAGGAAATTTTTTCTTATTATAAAAGACTCCTACCTGAACAGAATAGATTATTTCACCAGTTGTATTGTCCTTTACCTCACTAATAACTTCGTCTAAATTTCCTGAGCCTATCCTCGAATCTGAACCTTCATTTTGAGTGTTATCTAAAGACATTGCTGCAATAGTTGCGATATTAATACTATCTAAAACACGGGTATTTTCCTTACTTTTTATAGCTGCGATATCTGCTTCTGAAAAAGTAGGTGCTTGTGTAGCGCTCGTGTAAAAATAATAACAAGCTCCTAATGATATTCCTAAAAGCAAGCCTAATAAGATTGCTGTAATTCTAGATTTTTTCTGAAAAGAAGTAAGTTTTTCTTTTGCTTGATCTAATTCATCTTCGGCATTTTCTCTTTTTAACCTAGCGTTGTCTAAGTCTTCCTGCATTAATGTAAGATTTTCTTCTTCTATAAAAGGCATAATTATATGTTGATTTACGTGTTAATTAAAAATATTCGACTAAAATACAATTCTTTTTATTACTCGTGTTTTAGTAGCGTAATAATCACTGTTTTAGAAGCCGGTGTATGGCTAATTCTGGCTTTACTTTTAAGGGGAACCAATACATTTGCTTCAGGAAAATAAGTAGCGGTACATTGTTTTGGAATACTATAAGGAACCACTAAAAAGCCCGAAGCACTTCTTTTTTCCCCTTGAAAATGACTTGTTAAATCTACTTTATCTAATTTTGATAATCCTTGAGCTCTCATATCTTCAGGATTCATAAAAATAACTCTTCGCTCGTTTAAAACACCTCTATATCTATCGTTTAAACCATAAATAGTTGTGTTGTATTGATCGTGGGTTCGAATGGTCATCATCATAAATTGATTTTCTTCTAAAACAACATCCGAAGGTAAATTTGTAGAGAAGTTTGCTTTTCCTGTTAAAGTAGGAGCGTAGTTGTTCTCTCTAGCATTGTTAGGTAAATAAAAACCTCCTTTTACACGAACTTTTTCGTTATAATTTTCAAAACCAGGAATGGTTGCTTCAATTTTATTACGGATTAAATCGTAATTTGAAACAAGTAATTCCCAATCAATTTTAGTGTTTTTTAAAGTTGCTTTGGCCATACCAGCAACAATAGCAGGTTCGCTTAATAAGTGATCAGAACTAGGTGATAAATGCCCGTTAGACTGATGCACAACTCCCATAGAATTTTCTACGGTAATAAATTGATCTCCAGTTTTTTGAATGTCTTTTTCAGAACGTCCTAAACAAGGAAGAATCAATGCCTGTTTTCCATGAATTAAATGACTTCTATTTAATTTTGTAGAAATTTGAACCGTTAAATTACAGTTTTTTAATGCTTTAGCAGTGTATTCAGTATCGGGGGTTGCAGAAATAAAATTACCACCCATCCCTACAAAAACACTTGCTTTTTTAGCATACATTGCTTCAATAGCCGCTACAACATCATAGCCATGTTTACGTGGTGCTTGAAATTGAAATTCTTTTTCTAGACTATCTAAAAAGCTATCTTTTGGCTTTTCCCAAATCCCCATAGTTCGGTCTCCTTGTACATTCGAATGTCCTCGAACAGGGCAAGTTCCTGCGCCTTTTTTACCGATACTTCCTTTTAAAAGCAGTAAGTTTACAACTTCACGAATATTATCAACACCATTTTTATGCTGGGTTAATCCCATTGCCCAACAGATAATTATCTTATCATTATTGATAATCATTTGAGTTGCTTGTTCAATTATTTCTAAAGATAAGCCCGTTTGTGGCAATAATTCGGCAATAGTATAAGTATCTAAATCGATTAAAAACTCCTCTAAACCATGTGTTTTTTCTTTTATAAATTGATGATTAAAAACGCCTCCTTTTTCTTGTTCTTGGGTTTTCATCAATTTTAAGATGATTTTTAACAAGGCAACATCACCATTTATTTTAACCTGTAAGAATAGGTCTGTTAATACATCACCAGCGCCAAGCCACTTTAAAGGGTTTTGAGGATCTACATATTTCATTAAACCAACCTCAGGAAGCGGGTTTATGGTCATTATTTTACCCCCATTATCCTTTGTTTGTTTTAAAGCGGTTAACATTCTTGGATGATTTGTTCCTGGGTTTTGACCTATAACTATCACTAAGTCAGCATGATTGAAATCATCTAGGGTAACCGACCCTTTACCAATTCCAACGGTTTGAGAAAGCGCACTACCGCTACTTTCATGACACATATTTGAACAGTCTGGAAGGTTATTTGTTCCAAATTTTCGAACAAATAATTGATATAAAAAAGCTGCTTCATTACTTGTTCTTCCAGAGGTATAAAAAATAGCTTCATCAGGGTTTTTTAAGTCGTTTAGCTCATTTCCAACAAGTTTAAAAGCATTTTCCCATGAAATTTCTTCGTAATTATTGCTTCCTTCTCGTAAAATCATCGGATGTGTAATACGCCCACTTTTTCCGATATCATAATCTGACCATTCTGAAAGTTCTTGAACCGTATGTGTTGCAAAAAACAAGGGAGAAACTCTATTTGTTGTAGCTTCTTCAGCAATTGCTTTGGCGCCATTTTCGCAATATTCAGCTAAAAAGGCTCTTTTTTGATCAGGATCAGGCCATGCGCAACCAGGACAATCAAAACCATCTAATTGATTGATGTTTTTTAATAATTGAATCCCTTTTACAATCCCTGTTTCAGAAAAAACATGACTCAATGCCGATTTTATCGCCTTTGTTCCTACGGCTTTTGTAGGAACTTCAATAAGTTTTATTCCTGTTAAATTTTCAGGAGGCTGTGCTTTTACAGTCTTTTCTTGTTGTTTTTGATTACTCATAATTTATATATTGAAGATATGTTGAGGATTTGCGTAAACGGTCATTTTATCATTTCGACTAAAACCAATTAAACAAATGCCAAATTCTTTAGCAAAATCAACCGCCAAAGAAGAACAGGCGGAAACAGCAATAATAATACGAATTTTCGCAAAAAAAGCTTTTGAAACAATTTCATACGAAACACGTCCGCTAACAAGCATATAACTTACTTGCTTTAGCTGTTGTTTTTCAATTAAATCACCAATGCACTTATCAACCGCATTGTGCCTACCAATATCTTCTTTAATAGTTAAAAGTTCTTTTTTCTTATTAAACAATGCGCAGGCATGACTACCGCCTGTTTCTTTGAATAAAAACTGTAAATCAGTCATTTTAATAAACATATCAAATGTACTGTTTATTGCTGTGTTTACTGCCGATTTATGATCCTCTTTCGCTACTTCATTAGCTTTATTACTAGAAGAAAGTGATTCCCCTGTTATTTTTAAGTCTTTTAGCGCTGTTTTTCCACAAATCCCACAGGAAGAAACAGATAAAAGGGTACGTTTATTCAAGTATCCCTTCCTTAATTTATCCTTCGGAATTGTAACGTTTAAAATAGTAGATTCATCGGTATTTACCTCAATAGTATTGATTGATAAAGCCTCTTTGCTTTTGTAAATATCCTCCGCATATAAAAGCCCTCTAATTAATTGATTATCATCACCTGGAGTTCTCATTACAACGGTGTATGATTCATTATTGATATTAATTTGAAGAGCCGCTTCAACAACAATTGTATCAGCTACTTTTAAAGCGTTATTTTTTGATAATTTTATAGATTCGTAAACACTGGATTTTTTCATGTAAAAGCAAAAGTACGTAAAAAAAGAATCAACAGCAGTGGTTTTTATACTGTTTTAGAACACTGAATTACAATACGTTCATTACTGCTATTTGTTGTGAAAAATAAGTACACATCGCCACCGTCTTTTAATTTTGTTTCTGCTCTTATTTGCGCCACTGTTTTTGGAAAATTTCGAGTAGTAATATTCGCTTTTAACATGGTTAATTCCTTTTTTATTTTTTTCTTATTATAAGGATAAACAGCTATGACTTTAAAAATTCTTCCAGGAAAATCAACAAGTATTTCTTTAGAGGTGTAGAGATGTGAGTGCTGCTGTAATTTAGCTACATTATATGCTTTTGCTACTTCATTAAAACCTCCTGATTTTAAAATAGCAGCATTGGGTTCATACAGGTAATCTAAAGTATTACTATAGGTTATTTTATGATTTTCATTAATGAAAAAACCAAACTCTTGAATGCTATTTCTCAGTATGTTAACTGTTTTTACCTCAATTAACTGATTAGATTTTAAATTTAGTAAAAAAAGCAATTCTTTTACTTCGTTATTTACCGCAACAACATGAATTTCTTTAACAAATTTTAATTCGTTTAAGGTTGCTGTAATATCAAGCATTGGTGAATTTTTAATTAATATAGTATCTGATTTTGTGAATAAAAAATCAATATTTTCAGGTACGTTTGGCAAGCAATCTTTTAATAAAAAAACCTTTCCTTTAACATCATCTCTACGAGAAGGGTCTATGTAAATGCAATCAAATTTTTGTGGAGTTTCTTTTAAATAACCCAAGCCATTTGTGGCAACTGTTTGAATATTTTTAACCGCTAATTGCTGATAATTATAAGTAACAATTTCAGAAAGTTCTTTGTTAATTTCAGCATGAATAACTTGCTTAAAATATTTTGAAAAATAAAAAGCGTCAACACCAAAGCCACCAGTAATATCAATTAATAGTTGGGCACTCGATTTACTTAATAAGCTACTCAATAAATTCTTTTTATAAATAGCGGTTTCTTCAGAAGAAGTTTGCTCAATACTAATTTTAGCTGGGTAATAAATGTCATTTGTTAAAAACCAATTAGGCAGTTTATCCTTGGCCTTTATTTTGCTAACAATCTGATTAGATAATTCTTGTATTGTAATATTTTTAAACGGACTACCTTTTAAAATTAGCTTGGTAATATTTGACTGTAAATTTTCGCTTATAAATTGCTGTACATTTTCATGTAAGATTGTAGTATTCAATAATTTTTGTGTTTTAACTTTTTTAAAGCATTAAAAATGCGAAAATAAAAAAAAAGAGGGATATTTTTAATAAATATTGTTCTCTATCCATTTTATTTTATAGTTTTACCCTATTATTTATAATTAAAAACCAAAAACATGAATAAAAAAATTTTAGCAGCAATTATAATGTTTGCATCGCTTTCTGCAAGTGCACAAGTTTATGTATCAGCAAGTAGCGGATATTCTTTTAAGGCAGTTGAATCTAAAATGGGAACTAAAACAAGCCTTAGCGGTGTAGAGAATACCTACGGAAGTTACGGAGAAGGAACACATACACAGGTTAGAGCAGGTTATTTCTTTAATGATAAATGGGGAATTGAAGCAGCAGCAGGGTATTTACATGGCGCAGATCAAACAGCAATGCTTGTTGAGGTACCAGGACAACCTTATGTTGATGTAAAAGCTAGAGGTAGAGCTTTCGGTTTGTCTTTATCAACAGTATATAACATTACAGAGCATTTTTACGGACGTGCAGGAGTGTTAACTAAAATTGGTGGAAAAACAGAAGTTGTAGGAAAGGTTAAAACAGCTTTACCAACTCCAGTAGGAACAACAATTCCTTTAGAAATTGATTTTACTAGAGATTTTAAAGGGAAGTTTCCTTTAGGATTTATTGGTGCAATTGGTTATAAACATGAAATTCTTAAAAATTTATCAGTTTTTGCAGAAGCGGAATACTTAGGGATAAGCGTTACTAGAAATACGTCTGAAATAGGTGATTTTTCAGCAACTTTAAATGGTAACAATGTTTCTAGAGAGGCATTATTAAAAACAGTTGGAACAGGTTTAGGAGCATTATCGCCTTTAATTAATGATAAAATTTCTTACGAAGATTCATTAACTTTAGTTGAAAATGCACAAGCACAACAAAATCCTTTAGCGACAAAGCAATTATCACAAACGGTTCCTTATTCTTCTTGGGGATTTAACTTTGGATTTACTTATACTTTTAATAAAAGAAAATAAGAAGCTTTAAAATTTTCTTGATTTTTTTTAGTTAAAAAATTAAAAAAAAACGAGTATCCTTAAAAAGATACTCGTTTTTTTTATGTGATATCAAAAAGAAATTAAACTAAAAAACTATGGCAAATCAGGATGCGAAGCTGAAATAAATTCAGAGCTTGACGTAGTTCGAGATGGAGATTCAGACGTAGTTCGATTCAGACAGTTTGATTTGATGTTTTCGATTTGACAGACTCGAATTAAAATCGACTATTAAAAAAGACTTGCTTTTATCATTCTGTCGTTTCCTACAAAATCTTTTTTTAGTTCGATACTTTTAAACCCTTTTTCAGCTAACATCGCTACAGTTTCTTTGGCTAAGTATTGATTAATTTCAAAAAACAACAATCCATTTTTAGTTAAATGTAGTTTTGCTAAATCGGCAATTTTATTGTAGAAGATAAGAGGATTATCATCTGAAACAAACAACGCCAAATGCGGTTCGTTTTCTAATACATTATTTTTGATTTCTGCCTTTTCCAACTCTCGAACATAAGGCGGATTCGAAACAATAATATCAAAACAGATATCGCTTGAATTAGAAGAAGAAATAAAATTCAAAGTATCTGCTTTTAAAATATCTTGAGCGATAAAATTAATTTCAACAGTATTTTGTTTTGCGTTTTCTTTGGCAATTTTTAAAGCTTCTTTAGAAACATCGATTGCCGAAATATCAAAATCAGCTAAATGCTTTTTTAAACTGATAGGAATGCAACCCGTTCCTGTGCCAATTTCTAAAATACTGCGGGGTTTTAAAACCTCATCATATTGTGAATGTTGTGAGTTTTTAATATCAGAAATTTCTTCTAAAATCCATTCGACTAATTGCTCGGTTTCTGGGCGAGGAATTAATGTGTTTTTATTCACCAAAAAAGGAAATCCATAAAATTCAGTGTTTCCTAAAATATATTGAATCGGTTCTTGTTTTTTTAATCGTTGAATAGCGCTGTTAAATAAAACTTGTTTTGAATCGGTAATTTCAAAATCAGCTTTCATCAATACATCTATTCGTTGAAAATCTAAATATTCTTCTATCAGATAAAAGAAAAAAGTATCAATTTCCGTTTGCGGATAAATTCCAGATAATTGCGCTGTAAAATCAATTTTTAAATCGTGTAATTTCATTAAATTATTTTAAAGGATAAAAGAGTAAAGAATCTTATTAAAAAATGAAGATGCTTGGTTAGTTGTTTAGAGATAAACAAAAAGTAAAAAAACCTCATCTTTATCAGAAACAAAATAAATTCTGCTTCGCAGATTCAATTAAAGCAAAGAAACTTATTTTTGTGAAATAATAAAAAGAAAATCAAAATGAATAAATTTATATTTTTCACAAGTATCGTAATAAGTAGTTTCTGTATTACAAGCTGTGCTATTAAAAAAAAGCCGCTGTTTTTAAAAATTGATGATATTAAAGTACTTTCAGTTGCTTCGGATACCATTCGATTAAAAGCCAATGCTTTTTTTAAGAATCCAAATGATATTGGCGGAAAATTATCCACAGATAAAATTAAAGTATTGGTAAACGGAACGCAATTAGCACATGTTTGCTCCGAAGAATTTAAAGTACCGGCACGTAAAGAATTTGCGATTCCTTTAAAAGTAGCAATTTCAACGAAAGAAGTATTCCAAAACAATAAAAACGGAATTTTAGGAGGTTTGTTAAATTCGCTATTAAATAAAAGCGTAAAAGTGCAGTTTAAAGGCGATTTACGTTACAAGGTTTTAGGTTTTTCTCACATATACACGATCGATAAAACCGAAGAAATTAAAATCAACTTTTAACTTTTAAAACTTATTTATTAAATTTTGATACAGCAACAAAACCAAAACACCACAGAAATCACCGAAAACGAAAAATATATAAAACGCTGTTTACAGCTCGCTAAAAATGGTATTGGAACTGCACGTCCAAATCCGTCAGTTGGGGCAGTTATCGTTTATAAAAACACCATTATAGGCGAGGGGTTTACAAGCGCCTACGGCGGAAATCATGCAGAGGTAAATGCTATAAATTCGGTAAAAGATAAAACGCTTTTAAAAGAGGCGACTATTTATGTAACCCTAGAACCTTGTGCTCATTTTGGAAAAACACCGCCTTGTGCCGATTTAATTGTAAAGCACCACATCCCAAAAGTTGTGATCGGTTGTGTTGACACGAACAGTTTAGTGTCAGGAAAAGGCATCGAACGTTTACAAAACGCAGGAATTAACGTAACCGTTGGCGTTTTAGAAGATGAATGTAAAAAACATCATAAACGATTTTTTACGGTTCAAAATAAAAAACGCCCGTTTATTGTTTTGAAATGGGCAGAAACTGCCGATGGTTTTATCGCTCCGCTAAAAAGAGATGCACAGCAACCTGTTTGGATTTCTAATAGCTATTCGCAACAATTGGTTCATAAAATACGAAGCCAAGAACAGGCAATTTTGGTAGGAACAAATACGGTTATTGCCGATAATCCGTCTTTAGATGTTCGGCATTGGGCTGGAAATAATCCTGTGAGAGTTGTATTGGATAAAAATTTACGAATTCCATCGAATTTAACGGTTTTTGATGAAAAAGTAAAAACACTTGTTTTAGTAGATAAAGCAACAAAAATAAATAAAGTAAAAGAGCAAGTTGAGGTTTTAGAAAAAATTGATTTTTCATCCCGCGTAGCGGAACAAATATGTAGTGTTTTACAAAAACATCAAATTCAATCGGTTTTAATTGAAGGCGGAGCGCAAACGCTGCAAACTTTTATTGATGCCAATTTATGGGATGAAGCACAGGTTTTTGTAGGCGAAACATTCTTTAAAAATGGGGTGGAAGCGCCTAGGTTATCCGCAGAAAAAATACTGCTAAAAAAACAAAACATCGCAAGCGATGTTTTGAGAATTTTTGAAAACACACAAACGCGATAAATACATTACATTATACATATAAAAAACATAAAAAAAATGAATACCATAAAAAATATAATTTTCGATTTTGGTGATATTTTCATCAACCTAGACAAACAAGCAACACACAAAGAAATGGCGAAACTTGGGGTTACAAATTTTTCTGAAGATATGATGCAAACCTATTACCGTTATGAAATGGGTTTAATTTCTACGGATGAATTTATCGCTTTTTATCAAACGAAATTTCCACAGATAAGCCCTGCCGATTTGGTAAATGCTTGGAATGCTATTTTGTTAGATTTTCCAAAAAATAGATTGGCGTTTTTAAAAGAATTAGCGGCATCAAAAAAATACCGTTTGTTTTTATTAAGCAACACCAACGATTTACATATTTCATGGATTCAAAATAATTGGGGAGCAGAATTATACCAAGAGTTTAAAAGCTGCTTTGAACAATTTTATTTATCGCATGAAATAAATTTTAGAAAACCAAACGCTACTATTTACGAGTTTGTGTTAAATGAAAATAATTTAATAGCTTCAGAAACGCTTTTTGTAGATGATTTAAAAGAAAATACCGATTCAGCTAAAAAATTAGGGATTAACGTTTGGAATTTAACGCCAGGAAAAGAAGATGTAGTTTCCTTATTAAGTTATCCTTTTTTATCATTTTGATGCGATGCTCAAATAAATTCAGCATGAGTTCACCAGTCACCAGATTCTAATATTCTATCTATTATCTACTAATAAAAAAATGATCTACCTTATTATCAGTATTTTAATTGCAAGTTCGTTATTTGTAATTTTCAAATTATTTTCAACTTTTAAAATAAACACCGCACAGGCAATTGTTGTCAATTATTTAATCGCATTTTTATTTGGGTTTTATAATTCAGAAACCAGCACAACTCTTTTGCAAATACCTCAGCAATCATGGTTTATTGGTGCGTTTATTTTAGGGATATTATTTATCGCAATATTTAATGTAATGGGAATTACCGCCCAAAAAAACGGCTTAGCCGTTGCCTCAGTAGCAGGGAAGATGTCTGTAACAATTCCGATTATTTTTGGCGTTTTTTTATACGATGAAAGTATTGGTTTTATCAAAATAATAGGTGTTTTATTAGCTTTAACATCAGTATATTTAGCATCGGCAAAAAGCGATACCGCTTCGGTGAATTTAAAAGACTTAAAATATCCGATTTTGTTGTTTTTAGGTTCAGGATGTATTGACACCTTGCTAAAGTATATGGAAATTTCCTATGTTTCTAAAAGTGCTATCCCGATGTTTTTAGCCACTATTTTTGGCTGTGCATTTATCTTCGGATGTTTTTTTATGGCTTTACAAGTTTTAAAAGCTTCAATTTTAGATAAAAAAATAAAAAGCATCCAAAGAAAACAAGAAACAGAACAAAAAGGGAAACAAATTATTAAAAATATTATTGGCGGAATTGTTTTAGGGATTCCGAATTATTATTCGATGGCATTTTTAATAAAAGCCCTAAAAACAGAAGGTTTAGAAAGTTCAACATTATTTACCATAAACAATGTATCGGTCGTTATTTTAACAACTATTTTCGCATTGCTATTCTTTAAAGAAAAACTCGTTAAAAAGAATTGGATAGGTATCGGATTGGCAGTTATTAGTATTTTAGTAGTCGCATCGGCATAATCTACAGACATTACAATACAAACAAAAAGAGAGTAAAGCAGCAGAAAATAATATGAGTGATATAAATAACACAGACCAAAATAAAATTAAAGATACCTATAAAACAATTGATGTTTTATCCGAAGAAACTCTTTTTAAAGATAGAAATAGTAAATTCTTCGGATATGCTTTTCCTGTATCATCCGAAGAACAGGTTAAAGAAGCAATAGAAGGATTACGAAAAAAACATCATACAGCACGTCATTTTTGCTACGCTTGGCAATTTGGAATTGAAGCAGAAAAAATGCGTTTTAGAGCAAACGATGACGGAGAACCAAGTAACTCGGCAGGAATGCCTATTTATGGGCAAATTCAAGCTTTTGACGTGACAAACATATTAATTGTGTCTGTTCGTTATTTTGGCGGAACAAAACTAGGCGTAGGCGGATTGATAAACGCTTACAGAACCTCAGCAAAAATTGCTTTAGAAGCTTCTGATATCAAAGAAAAAACAATCGATATTGAATATCAATTAAACTTTGGTTACGATATGATGAATAAAGTACAGCGTGTTGTTAAAGAACGAAATTTAAATATCACAGCGCAAAAATTAGAAATGGATTGTGAATATATAATATCGGTTCGTAAAAAAGACGCACAAATAGTCTTTGATATTTTTGATAATCTGTTTAAGGTTAATATTAAAAGAATGGATGAACAAGATACGTAGAAACGGATTGCTATCCGTTTGCGTCTGTCCATTTGGACAGAGAGAATATTTGTAAAGTTTGCGTCTGTCCATTTGGACAGAGAGAATATTTGTAAAATAAAAAATTGAAATTCTATGAAAATTAAAACATCTTTTTTAAAATGTTTAGCTTTAACATTACTATTAACCAGTTGTGGCGCTAATAAACCTAAAATTCATCATCTAACTCAAGCAGAAATAAAAACATACAGGAACGCTCAAAATTACACGGTAAAACTTCCCGAATCTTGGAAATCAGTTCCCGATCATGATTTTGTAACATATACACCTAAAAATCTAGGCGCTATCTTTTATAAAAATACCGTTCGAATATTTAATATTACGCCTAAAAAAATAGGAAGCGAAAAAATAACACTTCAAAAAGTTACAGAAGATTATATTAATCATCATTTTACGCAAAAAGAAGTATCGCTCCAAGAAGTAACTAAACATCAAACTAGGTTTGGTACAACCTACGTACAGCACTATAAACACGATTGGAATTCGGTAGATTACGACACAATAAGATTCTTTTTTGAAGTAAAAGGAAGTTATTATACGTTTACGTATTCTTCCGAAGAAAAATATCAAAAAAAATACCAAGCAGATGCCGATTTAATTTTCAAATCATTATCGTTTAAATAAAAATAAACGACGGTACAATATATACGTACCGTGATATGCGGTAGAGACAGATTGCAATCTGTCTCTACGAACGAAAACAACGAAAACACAAATATCATAATATCATCATGAAAAACTCTATTATATTTTTCTCATTACTGATACTTTCAAATATAATAGGGTATGTGTTTAATATCATCATCAGTAAATTTTGGGATAAGCGAAATAAACACGACACAAGCACTTCTAAAAAAGAAGTGCTTTATTCTTTACTAATATTATTGATAAACATTCTTATTGCAATTCCTGGTTATATATTATGGCAAATAGATATCATAACTTTTTCTTCGGATAATTTTTTAATATCATTTATAGCGCTTTTCATATTGATGGACTTTTTAATGTATGTTTTACATTGGTGTTCTCATAATATACCTTACTTAAATAAGCTTCATGCAAAACACCACGAACATACATTGAATTCAATGCGGTGAGTTTGTATTATATGTCACTTTGGGAAGCAGTGTTTTTCGGTTTGCTATTAACAATCGTTTCTATTGTGTTTTCATTTAACCTATATAGCTTTATCGTGTTATCGTGTTTCTTGTTTTTAACTGGCTTTACGGCGTAATCACGCATTTAAATGTAAAGAAGAATGTGAATATAAAAACAGCAAAGAAATCTTCTTTACTATTCACAACAAACAGTTTTCAATGGGTTTTATACTGTTTTTTGGGATGAGGTATTTAAAACCGCGAAGTAAAGACGGATTGCTATCCGTCTTCAGCATCCATCCATCTTCAGCATAATTTACAAACACAACACATACATTACATAAATATTACGAAATTCGCAACTCGCCTCGGGAGGGTATTTTAAAAATGATAATTAAAAGCTTACTTAAATAAGAATATAACAATAAAAGACAAAAAACGCAATAAATAAAAGAAATAAACGTTTAAATAATATTCGAGTTTTATTACTATTAATTTAGCCTTCCTTTAAAGTTATACTGTGTTTCTGTAAATATAGAATACTATTAGAATACTATATAAATGATAAAAAACGTAACTTTTAGCTTCGTTTTTATGATGAACTATCAAAACAAGAAAGACATTAGCCCTTTAATTATAGGTTATTAAAATAAAACATCGTAAATTTGCACGCCTTTTTACGAGAACAGATTTAACAAAGGTAGCAAACAAATTTATATTTTAATTCTCTTTTATATTGGTATCGCTAAGAATCTGATCAATAGAAAGATACAAAAACTAGTTCAGACATGTCTGAAGAAAAAAACACAGCTGCTGAGGCAGTAACAGTAAACCCAGCAGAATTTTTAGCAACATTTAACTGGCATAAATACGAAGAAGGTATTGATGAAGTTGATGAATCTAAATTAAAAGAATTCGAAAAAGCGTTAGAAGGAACAGTAGGTTTCGTAAACGAACGTGATGTTATCGAAGGAACCGTTACAAGAATTACTGATAGAGATGCAATTATCGATATCAACTCTAAATCTGAAGGAGTTATTTCTTTAAACGAATTCCGTTACAATCCAGGTTTAAAACTTGGAGATAGTGTTGAGGTATTAGTTGACAAAAGAGAAGATGCTTCTGGTCAATTAGTATTATCTCACAAAAAAGCACGTGTTATTAAAGCATGGGAACGTGTTAATAATGCACATGAAACTGGTGAAATCGTTAACGGTTTTGTTAAGTGTAGAACTCGTGGAGGTATGATCGTTGATGTATTTGGTATTGAAGCTTTCTTACCAGGATCTCAAATTGATGTGAAGCCTATCCGTGATTACGATCAGTATGTAGAGAAAACTATGGAATTCAAAGTTGTGAAAATCAACCACGAATTTAAAAACGTAGTAGTATCGCATAAAGCGTTAATTGAAGCTGATTTAGAAGATCAGAAGAAAGAAATCATCGGTCAATTAGAAAAAGGACAAGTATTAGAAGGTGTTGTTAAAAACATTACTTCTTATGGTGTCTTTGTTGATTTAGGTGGTGTTGACGGTTTAGTTCATATTACTGATTTATCTTGGTCTCGTATTAACCACCCGAATGAGGTTGTTGAATTAGATCAGAAATTAAATGTTGTAATTTTAGACTTTGACGATAACAAATCTAGAATTCAATTAGGTTTAAAACAATTATCTTCTCATCCTTGGGAAGCTTTAAATACTGATTTAAAAGTTGGTGATAAAGTTAAAGGAAAAGTTGTTGTTTTAGCTGATTATGGTGCTTTTGTAGAGGTTGAAGAAGGTGTTGAAGGTTTAATTCACGTTTCTGAAATGTCTTGGTCTACTCACTTACGTTCTGCGCAAGATTTCGTAAAAGTTGGTGATGAGGTTGAAGCTCAAATTTTAACTTTAGACCGTGAAGACCGTAAAATGTCTCTTGGTATGAAGCAATTACATCCAGATCCTTGGACTGATATTACTACTAAGTACCCTGTAAACTCTAAGCATACTGGTACTGTACGTAACTATACTAACTTTGGTGTGTTTGTTGAATTAGAAGAAGGAATTGACGGATTAGTTTATATCTCTGATTTATCTTGGACTAAGAAAATTAAACATCCTTCTGATTTTGTTACTGTTGGTGATAAATTAGAAGTTCAAGTATTAGAATTAGACGTTGAGAACCGTAAGTTAAACTTAGGTCATAAGCAAACTCAAGATAACCCTTGGGATGCTCATGAAGCTACGTATGCAATCGGATCTACTCACGAAGGTTCTATCAAGGAAAAGAATGATAAAGGTGCAACTGTAACTTTTGCAGATGGTATCGAAGCATTCGCTCCAACTCGTTTCTTAGAAAAAGAAGACGGTTCTAAATTAGAAAAAGGTGATGCTGTAAAGTTCATCGTTACTGAATTTAGTAAAGAATACAGAAGAATTGTTGTTTCTCATACTTCTCTTTTCAAAGAAGAAGAAAAGAAAAACATCAAGGCTGCTGCTAAAAAAGCTGCTGACGTAGAAAAAACTACTTTAGGAGATATTGGTGGATTAGCTGAATTAAAAAGAAAAATGGAAGGGAAATAATATTTCTTTATCATAAATCTTAAAACCCGTTACGAAAGTAGCGGGTTTTTTTATGCTTATTTTTTTAAAATAAAAAGCAGACCAGACACCAAGACCTCACAGGTTTTAAAAACCTGTGAGGTCTAAATTATAGAAGAGTAAAAACATCCATAAATCGAAGATGTATTCAAACCTATTCTTATTAATTTATGAAATTACCGTTATATTTGTACTAAAATTTAAAATATACTATGACACTTATAAAATCTATATCAGGAATTAGAGGAACAATAGGAGGAAAGCCTAGTGAAAACCTTACCCCATTAGATGCTGTTAAATTTGCAGCAGCTTACGGAGCTTTTATCATCAAAAGAAATCCTACAGCTCAAAAAAATAATACGAAAATAAAAGTCGTTATTGGTAGAGATGCTCGTATCTCTGGTAAAATGATTAGCAACTTAGTAGCGAACACTTTAGTTGGTTTAGGAATTAATGTTGTTGATTTAGGTTTATCGACAACCCCAACGGTGGAAATCGCTGTTCCTTTAGAAAAAGCACACGGTGGAATTATTTTAACAGCTTCTCATAATCCGAAGCAATGGAACGCTTTAAAGTTATTAAATGAAAAAGGAGAGTTTTTAAACGGCGCAGATGGAGAAGAGATTTTAGCTTTAGCAGAGAATGAAGATTTTACATTTGCTGCCGTTGATGAATTAGGAAGTTACAGAAAGAATAAGCGTTATTTAAAGAAACATATCAAAGAAGTTTTAAACTTAGATTTAGTCGATGTAAAAGCCATTAAAAAAGCAAAGTTCAAAGTGGTGGTTGATGGTGTTAATTCTACTGGAGGGATTTTTATTCCTGCTTTATTAAAGGAATTAGGCGTTAAATGTATCGAATTATATTGTGAGCCAAATGGTGAGTTCCCTCATAATCCTGAACCTTTGAAAGAGAATTTAACCGATATCTCTAAATTAGTAGTTAAAAAGAAAGCCGATTTAGGAATTGTTGTGGATCCTGATGTTGACCGTTTAGCTTTAATATCAGAAGATGGTTCTATGTTTGGCGAAGAATATACGTTAGTTGCTTGTGCGGATTACGTATTAGGTAAATTAGGCGGAGGAAATACAGTTTCTAATTTATCATCATCAAGAGCTTTACGTGATGTTACTGAAAAACATGGTGGAATTTATACAGCTTCGGCAGTTGGTGAAGTAAACGTAGTTCAAATGATGAAAGATACCGATACTGTAATCGGTGGTGAAGGAAATGGAGGAATTATTTACCCTGCTTCGCATTACGGTAGAGATTCTTTAGTTGGTGTTGCGTTGTTTTTATCGCATTTAGCGAAAAAGAAAATATCTTGTTCAGCATTAAGAGATTCGTATCCAAGTTATTTTATGAGCAAAAACAAAATTCAATTAACTCCGAAAATTGATGTTGATCAGGTTTTATCAAAAATGACTTTAAAATATCAAAATGAAGACGTTAACACAATTGATGGTGTAAAAATTGATTTCGAAAAACAATGGGTTCATTTACGTAAATCGAATACGGAGCCGATTATCAGAATTTATACAGAAAGTAATAGTCAAGAAAATGCGGATGCACTTGCTGAAAGATTTATAACAGAAATTCAAGAAATTATCAAATAATACGTTTAAGAACACAGTACAGCAACACATAAATATAAATAATAAAGTTGAAATTAAGAACAATTAGTTTGAGTTTATTAATGATGGCGGCAACCTCATCATTAGTAATAGGACAGGAGCAAGGTAAGCAAGAAAATAGAGAGGATGATAATAGCGAAAAATTTATCATCCAAAAAAAGAAAGTAAGTAATAAAGGAAAGTTTTTTGCTTATTGGGGATGGAATTGGGCAAGTTACACCGATTCTGATATTCATTTTAAAGGTGATAATTATGATTTTACCCTATCGGATGTAAAAGCGCAGGATAGGCAAACAACATTTTCTTTTTATGATTATTTTAATCCTGGGAGAATTACGATTCCGCAAACAAATTATAGAATTGGGTATTTCTTTAACGAGAACTATACGGTTTCTATTGGGGTTGATCACATGAAGTATGTAATGATCAATGATCAAGACGTTAAAATTAATGGAAATATTAATGATAGAAATGCAAAATACGACGGAACCTACAATAATGAAACTATTAATTTAGCAGACGATTTTTTACGTTTCGAACACACTGATGGTTTAAATTACGTAAACGTAGAATTAAAACGTTTTGATGATGTAAGTCATTGGTTTGGTTTGAATCTTGAAAACTTACAAATTAACCTAACAGAAGGTTTTGGTATGGGGATTTTATATCCGAAGACAAATTCAAAATTATTAGGGAAAGACAGAAATGATTCTTTTCATTTATCAGGATACGGAGCTTCTGTTGTGGCGGGTGTAAATATCTCCTTCTTAAAACACTTTTACGTACAAGCAGATTTAAAAGGTGGACATATTTATATGCCTGATGTTAAAACAACAAGCAATGCTGCCGATAGTGCTTCGCAAAATTTCTTCTTTTTACAGAAAACTATTTTAGTAGGAGGAAAGTTTAGATTGTAAAAAAACAAACTATCAAACTAAATAAAAAGTGCCGTTAATCTTATATCTTAAGAATTAACGGCACTTTTTAGTTTTCTTAAATTTTTAAAGGCTTTAAAAGAGCACTAATTTTTTACAAAAGTTAGAAAAAAGTTAATTACATATAATTTTTAGGTTGTTTTGATGTAAAAAATTAAATTTATATTTTATATACATCTTATTACATAATAAAACAATAATTATGTAAAACAGCCTAATTTATGTAATTTTATGAGTTTAGAAAACTATTTCAGTCCGTTTAAAAAGAATATCGTAGGTATTAATCAAACTTATGAATCACCTTACGGAATACAAAAAATGATTTATGCCGATTGGACAGCCAGCGGGCGTTTATATTATCCGATAGAAAAACAACTTTTAAACACTTTCGGGCCTTTTGTTGCCAATACACACACCGAAACCTCAACAGCAGGGGCTGCAATGACTTTAGCTTATAACCAAGCTCGAAATATTATTAAACACCATGTAAACGCCTCTAAAGATGATGTTTTAATTACCGAAGGTTCAGGAATGACAGGAGTCGTCAATAAATTTCAACGAATTTTAGGTTTAAAGGTTTCTGAAAACTTAAAGGAACATACGCAAGTTCCTGAGCAAAAACGCCCTATTGTTTTTGTAAGTCATATGGAGCATCATTCAAACCAAACTTCTTGGATAGAAACTATTGCTGAGGTAGTGGTTGTTCCTTGTAATGATCAGGGGCTTATTTGTCTAGATATTTTTGAAGAAGAAATTAAGAAATATGCCGACAGACCGATTAAAATAGCCTCTATTAGTGCAGGTTCAAATGTAACAGGAATTAAAACCGAATATCATAAAGTAGCTTCTTTAATTCATAAATATGGCGGTTTGTGTTTTGTTGATTTCGCTTGTTCTGCGCCTTATGTTGATATAGATATGCATCCGAAGAAAGAAGATGAATATTTAGATGCTATTTTCTTTTCGCCTCATAAATTTTTAGGAGGTCCTGGAACTTCTGGCGTATTGATTTTTAATAAGAAATTGTATAAAAATATGATTCCTGATAATCCTGGTGGCGGAACGGTAAGTTACACAAATCCTTGGGGCGGGCATGATTATTTTGATGATGTGGAAACTCGTGAAGATGGCGGAACTCCTGCTTTTTTACAAACCATTAAAATTGCGTTGGCAATAAAAGTGAAAGATAAAATGACTACGGATAAAATAAAACAGCGTGAAGATGCTATAAATCCTGTTATTTTTGAGTGTTTAGAGAGTTTAGAGGGTGTAAAAATATTAGCACCAAATCATAAAGACAGATTGAGTATTTTTTCTTTTTATTACGAAAAATACCATTTCAACTTGGTGGTAAAATTGTTAAATGATCGTTTTGGTATTCAAACAAGAGGAGGTTGCTCATGCGCAGGAACTTACGGACATTTCTTGTTAAATGTAAATCAAAATACGTCTAATAAAATTAAAGATCAAATTTTAGAAGGTTGTAATACTGATAAACCTGGTTGGGTTCGTTTATCTATACATCCTACGGTTACTGATGATGAGGTTAAATTTATCTGCGATTCATTAATCAGCTTGACCAATAATATTGAAACATGGGCAAAAGAGTATCAGTACGATAGTCTTAAAAATGATTATACGCATATTTCTGCAAAATCAATAGAAAAAGAATTAATTGCTGATTGGTTTACTTTGTAGTTTACTGTGGTAATTGTGGTAATCTTGTAATAAAAAACTTGAGCTTGAAATGAATTTATTAAATACTGATTTTTTAGAAGAAAACTATTTAACAACAATAAAACAACGTAAAATATCGGGCAGATACATTACTTTGAATGATATTGAGCCACTTTATGACGATTTAGACACTGCTATTGCATCAAAAAAAATAGGCGAATCGGAGCAAGGCAAGGCTATTTATCAATTAAAATTAGGTTCAGGAAAAATAAAAATACTTATTTGGAGCCAGATGCACGGAAATGAAAGTACTGGAACAAAAGCAGTGTTTGATTTCTTAAAATATATAAAAGCCTATAAAAATACCGAAATTGTAAATTCAATTTTAAATAATTGCGATATTACAATTATCCCAATGCTAAATCCTGATGGCGCTGAGGCATACACGCGTGTAAATGCAAACGATGTAGATTTAAACAGGGATGCGGTAGCTTTAGAAGCTAAAGAAAGTAAATTGTTGCGTGAAATTTTAGATACCGTAAAGCCTCAATTTTGCTTTAACCTGCACGACCAAAGAACCATTTTTGGTGTAGAAGGAACTAAAAACCCCGCAACGATTTCATTTTTAGCACCATCCGAAGAAATTACGCGTAAACTAACAAAAGGACGGGAGCAGACCATGAATGTAATTGTAGCAATGAATACTTTGTTACAAAAATTAATACCAAATCATATCGGGCGTTATACCGATGAATTTTATCCAACAGCAACAGGGGATAATTTTCAAAAATTAGGACACAACACTATATTGATTGAAGCAGGACATTATCCTGACGATTATGAGCGGGAAACGGTGCGTAAATACAATTTTTACGCGCTTTTACAGGGAATTTATCATGTAGCTACAGAAAAAAACTTTACATCACATTTAGATTATTTTTCTATTCCAAACAATATCAAGAACTTCTATGATGTTATTTATCGATCAGAAAAAAATAAAAAAGATGTGGCTTTTCAGTATGTAGAGAAAGTAGAAAACGGTAAATTTGCACTATCTTTAATAAAAGAAAAAGAAGGAGATTTATCTTCAAATATCGCACACAAAGAAGAATTACTTTAAAAAACTGTATTTTAGTGATACTATCAGAAAAAAAAAGAATGAAAAAGTTTGTACTAGATGAAATTGATCATCAAATTTTAGACATTTTAATCGAGAATGCCCGAACACCTTTTACCGACATTGCAAAGAAATTATTAGTATCGGCTGGTACTATTCATGTGCGTGTTAAGAAAATGGAAGATGAAGGCATTATTCAAGGTTCAACATTATCCTTGAATTACGATAAAATGGGATACACCTTCATAGCACATGTTGGAGTATATTTAGAGAAGTCGTCTATAACGCAACACGTTTTAGAAAATTTACGCTTAATACCGAACGTAACAGTTGCTTATGTAACTGCAGGTAAATACAATATCTTTTGTAAGGTAAGAGCTAAAAGCACGAATGATGCTAAAGATATTATCTACAGAATAGATGATATTAATGGGGTTAATCGTACGGAAACAATGATTTCTCTAGAGGAAAGTATTAATGACAAAAAACGTTTAATGCACGCTATTTTTCAAGACATTTAAATTATAAATTATAATTTAAAACAAAAAAGGGCTACATATAAATGTAGCCCTTTTTTTATTCTAAACATGTTACTATTAACTACTTAAAACCCATTCAAATCGTTTAAAAATAGTATTCCAATCGTTTGGTAAAGCTGCTTTTATCACTAGTTTTTCTTTTGAAAAAGGATGTGTAAATTCAAGAGAATAGGCGTGTAAAAATAGGTTTTCACAATTAAAATTATTAATAAACATCGTATTGTGATTTTTATCACCATATTTAGGATCGCCAATAAGCGGATGGCTAATTTTATTTGTATGAATACGTAATTGATGTAATCTGCCCGTTGTAGGTTTCATTTCAATTAAGCTGTATCTTGAGCTATCGTAAGGTTTTACAGGGATATCAACAACAACAGTTGCAACGGTTGTTAAATGTGTTTCAGCTTCTTTATAAACGTCAGAATCACGTCCTTTAACTGGTGAATCAATGACTTTTTGCTCAGGAGAATGTCCTCTAACAATTCCATAATATGTTTTCTGAATTTCGTTATTGGTAAATAACTCTTGAAATTTAGATACATGTTTCGTTTCTTTTGCAAGTAATATAATCCCTGAAGTTTTTCTATCTAAACGATGTATCGGGTAAAATTTAGCTCCAAATTGATTAAATAACAATTGCAATAATGATTCTTCTTCAGAAACATTTCTAGAGTGGTAGGCGTGATGAACAACAACGTTATTCGGTTTAGATACACAAATTATATAGTCATCTTCAAAAAGAACAGTAAGGTTCATGAGTGTTTGTTTTTAGTGTTTTATTTATTGAAATTAATTACTTGAATTAAAAAAAAGTAAAATAATCATTTAAACAAGAAAAGCAAGCGCAAAAAAATAAAAGCTTTTGTTTAATGATTTTAATGATGATACACAGGTACAGGTAATAAAATGGAAAAAAGGCAAACCCTGAAATAATATCGATTTCGAATTTTCTACATATATAAAAACGAAGAAAAAAAACATAAGGGGGAAGAAGAGATATGAAGATTGAAGATAGCGTTTAATTAAATCCGTCAATTATTTATATCTCTTAATTAATATTAATAAACTCTATTTAACATAATATTAATTATAGGACACGTATATAGAGTATAGAGGTGGTATATTATATATGTGATATAATATAATTATTATAGATAAAAATTAATTAATTTTAAATTATATTATATTATAGTTTTTGGTATCAAATCTTAATCCGTCTAAAAAAGATTTATTTCATTCATATTAATATTACCTAAAAATAAAATAGTCTTTTAGAGCAAAGCAAATATTATGTTTTTATCATCTGTCTGTCTTACATCAAGAGTATTTTGTATTTTGCTTGCTTTTTTTATGAACCCTGCAACCTTCTTAACCTGATCATCAAAAAACAGCCCTTTACTCCTAGTTTCATATATTTTCTGTT
This sequence comes from Tenacibaculum finnmarkense genomovar ulcerans, assembly GCF_900239495.1. Lineage (GTDB taxonomy): Bacteria > Bacteroidota > Bacteroidia > Flavobacteriales > Flavobacteriaceae > Polaribacter > Polaribacter ulcerans. The sequence goes on along the minus strand of NZ_OENE01000013.1, from coordinate 63,620 downwards.
ATTTTCTGTATTATTATCTGTTTCTATCTATTATTGATCTTATCAATCAAACACAAGCCGATTAATAAATTAAAAACTTTTAATTTAATTGTATCTTTGTGGCTTAATTATTCCTTTTATTCACGTTAAAACAGTTATTTCACTAACCTTATGCCTTTTAAAAAATTAAATTCAGAAATTAAAGAAAAATTAGAATCGCTAGAAATAACGACTCCTACACCTTTACAAAAAAAGAGTATTCCTGCTATTAAAAGCGGTGCAAATGTTTATTGTATAGGCGATCAAGGTAGCGGAAAAACAACAACACTTGTACTTACAACCTTACATAAATTAAAATTTACTGATATTGGTACTAGCCCTAGAGCCTTTGTTCTTGTTGAAGATAACGAAAGAGCTTTAGAAGTATATAACGCCTTTTTACCTTACACTAGGTATAAATCGATACGTGTTTATGTTGCCGACGAAGCGCTTCATGTAGACACACAGAAATCAGAAATTTTTGAAGGTGTTGATATTCTTATCTCTACGCCTAAAAGAATGAATAAATTATTTCTATTAAACGGAATAAGCCCATCTCAATTAATGATTTTTAGTATTGATGATGCACAATTCTTAAAAAACAACACTGCTTACGCGGCTTTAATGGCAATTACACAGAGTGTTAATAAATGTCAGTTTGTTTTATATGCCGATAAAATGACGCCTACTATAAAACGTTTTGAAGATTATTTTATGCAGTACGCAAAAGTAATTAAGGCTTAAGGAAATTATTTTTTTAATATAAAAAAAGACTATTTACATTACGTAAATAGTCTTTTTTTATCTAGGAAAATACAATATTATTACTTCTTCAACTGAGTAATCATCTCTTTAGTCATTTCTTTTAAAGAGTAGTTTGGTTTCCAACCCCAATCCTCTCTCGCAGCGTCATCATTAATAGATTTAGGCCAAGAATCAGCGATTGCTTGTCTGAAATCAGGCTTATAACTTACTTTAAAATCAGGATACCACTCTTTTATTGAATCCGCAATTTCTGCTGGTGTAAAACTCACTCCTGCTAAATTATACGATGTTCTTATTTTTACCGCTTCTTTTGGTGCTTGCATAAGCTCTAAAGTAGCTCTAATAGCATCATCAATATAAATCATCGGCAAACAAGCCTCTTCCTTTAAATAACAAGTAAAATCTTCATTTTTAATAGCTTTATGATAAATATCAACAGCATAATCGGTAGTTCCACCGCCAGGTAAAGATTGATACCCAATAACACCAGGATATCGTATAGAACGTACGTCTAAACCATATCTTAAAAAATAATACTGCGCCCAGTTTTCACCAGCTGCCTTACTGATTCCGTAAACCGTTGTAGGATCTAAATACGCATCTTGTTTTGTGTCAATTTTTGGTGCGCTAAGTCCGTAAACAGCTATTGAACTAGGGAAAAATACTTTATCTAATTTATGTTTTACAGAAACCTCTAAAACACTAAAAAGCGATTTTAGATTGATATCCCAAGTTTGAATAGGATTCTTCTCGCCATTAGCAGATAATATTGCTGCTAAATGATATATTTGAGTAACTTTATGTTTTACTACAATGTTAGCTAAATCAATTTCGCTAGTAGCGTCTAATATTTCAAAAATTCCGCTATAATTTGCTATTGTACGAATATCTGAAGCTATTACTGCCTCTTTACCATACTTCTCTTTTAAAGACTTTGTTAATACCGTACCTAATTGTCCTCCTGCTCCTGTAACTAATATTTTCATCTTATTTATACGATTTTTAATCTTTTTATTTCCTACAAAAATACATTGATTAGCACTTTAAAAGTAATAAACACTTTATTTTGATGAAAAATAAGTAATTTTAACTTTTTTAAATACAATAAACCAATTTTATCACTTTTTAAAACAGTTTTACATCTTTTAAAAAGTGATTTTAACGGTAAACATAAACCTCATCAATCAAAATTAATTTAATAAAACATGATAAAATTAGATGCTATCGATTTAAAAATATTGCGAATTTTACAAGAAGATTGCAAGAAAACTGCCAAAGAAATTTCTGAAAAATTAAATTTAACCATCTCTCCTATTTATGAACGAATTAAGCGCTTGGAAAAAACAGGTGTAATTAAAAATTACGTTGCTATTTTAGATAAAAAACGCATACAAATGCCTGTAACCGCTATTTGTATGGTATCGCTTCGATGTCATGACGAAGGTTTTATTGATAAATTTGAAGCACAAGTAAAAGAATTAAAAGAAGTTCAGAAATGCTATCACATGGCAGGAAAAGTAGATTTTTTTCTACAGATAAATCTAAATGATTTAGAAGATTACCACGATTTTGTTCGCTTAAAACTCTCAAAAATTGATAACATTGGTGTTTTAGAGAGTTACTTTGTCCTTAAAGAAATAATGGATAAAACAGCTTATTATTTATAAAACAACAGACCTCAACACACGCAATATTTATTTAAACACACTTTTTTTTAAAAAATTAAGGCAAATAAAAAACCTCATCAAATAAATGATGAGGTTTTTTTTAAAATATATGGACTATTATTAGATCACTTTTACGTTCACTGCGTTTGGTCCTTTGTTTCCTTCTTCTAAATCGAATTCAACTTCGTCACCTTCTCTAATCTCATCGATTAAACCTGAAACGTGTACAAAGTGGTCTTTTTCAACACCTTCTTCTGTAATAAAACCAAATCCTTTAGTGTCGTTGAAAAATTTTACTATTCCTTTATTCATTGTAATGTAAGTTATATTGTTAGTAATTAATACTGCAAATATAGTTCCATTAATCTAAATACAGCATGATATAACCCTATTTTATATAAAAAAAAAAATAAACTTCCTAGCCTACAGCCCTATTGATTTTTTAATAATTTTAGCAGCCTAAAATATAATATAAACAACTATTGTTTAAGTAATTAATTTGATTACAACAGGCAATTAATGTCATGTAATGTTTGGTGTATAAATAAAAAACCTGCACAGTTTATTACCGTGCAAGTCTTAAAGAATCTAACAGATCCTTCTCTTTCTCACTATATTTTAAAATATATTTATATAAAAAGTATAGATGCAACAATCATCCATCCTCCAAAAATAAGCCCCAACAAACCTAGTTTCCCTAGTTTTGGCGCTAATTTTTCTCTTAATTCCTCTCCTTTTTGTTGAGCTGATTCATTTTTACTTAGCAATAACTTACTAATCATGCCAAACCCTAACATAAAACCCAAAGCTGCTTGTACAAAACTTCCTGCTAAGAGCGTACTCCACCAAATTGGTAATGATGTTAACCAAGCAATGTTTAAAAAAGCTGAAATAATCCCCCAAATACCCCCTAAACAAAAAACTAAACCAATCCAACCTTGATAAGGTTCAATTTTATCTAACAATTCTTTTGCGTTTGGTTTTTTTGCTAAAATTAACGATGGCACTGCTATAATACTTAAAAGGATTAGTGTAATTCCGTAAATCATAATTTTTTTAGTTTTTAATTAAGTTATTTTTATGATGCAAAGTTGCAGGAATCCTTAACTATATTTCAGCCCAAATACCGTGAAAATTAATACCCTACTTTCAGGGATATATATCATTTTAATCTAATTCAGCCCTTGAAAACAAATCTTGAATTAATTCTTCATTTTCACAAGCTTCTTTAAATGCGACTATAAATTTCTGTAACGCTTCTTTATCTTTTGAATACGCACAAAACATACTTCCTTCTGGATCAAAATGAATAAGCTCTTTTAATGCTGGCGTTTTTTCATTTAAAAACACACAAGCCAACGAACCCCAGTCATAACCGCCACCTTCAAAACCTTCATCTGCTCTTGTTTCGAAAATTTCATTTTTAAACTCTCCTACGTTTAAACAAACTGAATAACTATCTGAATGTGCTACCCAAAAAAAAGGTTTAATCTTACTTTTAAATTCTTTAATTTCCATAATTACTGTTTTTTAATTATTTTATATCTTATAAAATCCCTTCTTCTATTGCGTAGCGTGTTAATCCTGCAATATTACGTACGCCTAACTTTGCTATTAAATTTTTACGATAACTCTCTATAGTATGTGTGCTTAAAAATAATTGAGAAGCAATTTCTTTAGTCGTAAATTCCTTAGCTATTAACTTCAATACTTCTTTTTCTCTCTTGGTTAAAGAAACTAAAGGCTTAGATTTAGCAGCAAACATTGCATCTATTAAAATCCCCTTTATTCTAGATGAAAAATAATTTTCGCCTTCAAGGATTGTTTTAATCGCTTTTAAAAGTTCATTTTTAGCGGCATTTTTAGATAAATAGCCATTGGTATGCGCATCAATTAACTGTTGAATTTTAACAGGTTCTTCCAGCATACTAACTACTAATGTTTTTACTTGCGGAAACGCTTCTTTAATAGCCTTATTTAAAGTGATACCGTCCATTTCTGGCATATTAACATCTGTAATAACTAAATCTATTTTTGATGTTTTATTAATTTGCAGATATTTAAGAACCTGAGTTCCTGTTTTTGCGGCTAATACAATCGTTATATTTTTTTCTTCGGAAAGTATGCTGCGTAATCCGTCTAAAAACATACTGTGATCATCTGCAATTATAATATTATACGCTGTTGTCATAAATAATTAATTTTGTTGTGGAATACTTATTGTTATTACCGTACCTCTATTTAATGCCGAATCTATCGAAAACAAACCATTAAACGCCTTTACTCTATGTTCAATATTTAAAATACCAATTCCTTTGCTTGTCTTTTTTATATCAAAACCAACTCCGTCATCTTCATAAAGAAACTCAATACTATTATCTTGTTCAATAACGATTAATTGCAAGGCTATTTCCGTAGCTTTAGCATGTTTAAAAGCATTGGTAATCAATTCCTTTATAATATTGAATAAATTAGATTGTAACGTGTAATTTAAAGTATTTACGGCATTTTCAGGATACGCATCAAAATTAATAACTACACTATTGTTTTGCTCTAAAGAAGTGATATAATTTTTAATTAAATACGTGAAATTATTTTCTTTAAATTCATTCGGAATTAAACTATGAGAAATATCTCTAACATGTTGGTAGGTTTTTTCTAATTGAATAAGTAATGAACCTACTTCAGGATTACGGGTCACTAAATTGGTCATTTGTAGTTTTATCCCCGAAATATTACCACCAATACTATCATGTAATTCTCTAGCAATACGATCTCGTTCTTTATTCTGAACTACAATCGTATTTTTAACCAATGCTAATTCTTGTGTTTGTAATACCGAAGTCATTTCTTTTTGACGTAATATTTCCTGTTGCTTGCCAAGTAAACTCTGTGTTTGCAGCTTTTGATAATAAACAACCAACAACAATATAATAGGAATCAGAATGATTAAAAAAGCTATTAAGATACCATATTTTACTGTTTTTTGATATTCAATTTCTGTTCTATTATGTACTTGATCTTCTTGAAGTATATGTATCTTCTTTTCTTTTTTTAGTGTTTCGTACTTAAATTCTAAATCTCTTATAAACCGCTTATTCTGCCCTAAAATAATTCTACGATTAATACCCTCTAATTGTGTTTTTAAATTATACGCATTTTTATAATTATCTTTTGATACATAAACACGAACTAACGCTTTCACTATTTTTTGTTGCAAATTCAATTGATTCCACTGTACCGCATTAACGTATGCTGTACTAAGTATAATTTCGGCAACCTGATAATTTTTACTGACACTATAAATTTCTCCTTGATTTAAAATTATAGCGATATAAAGATCATAATAACCTGCATTTATAGCTTTATCTTTAATTTTCGTAAAAATACCAAGCGATTCATTTAACTTTCCTTCTAATAATTTTAAGCGACCTAATGCTATTTGAAATCGTATATAAATCCTCTGGTATTTTTCTTTATTAAGCGTTTGTAAGGTGTTTTTTATTAGTTTTTCAGCATTTTCAAGTTCATTATTTAATAGATAATAATTTGAACGGGCTATTTTATAATAAAGCAACGTAGTTAACGTATTACAAATAGGCGCTACCTCATCTAAAATAGAAGCTGCTTTTAAGGTTTCTTTCCTTAAAATATAGGTTTCAGCTAAGGCTAGTTTAAAATATTGAAATATCAGTCTTTTTTTTTCTTCGGATAAACGAATCCCTTCTATAAAATATCTTGCAGATTCATCTAACAAACCCATACTTTGCGAACCTAAACCTTTATAAAACAACGATTTTAATTGATATTTAGATTTAAACCCCTGGTCCTGATTACCTTTCAGATTTAAAACCTCATCTTTAAGCATACTTCCATAATGAAAAAGAGAATCAGCATTCTTTGACTGTATAAATTGTGTCGCAATGCTATCTAAAACAACAATCCGTTCCCTAGGTTCTATAGCATTATTTAATGATTTATATAATTGCCTATTTACTACTTCAGGATTATATCCGAAGAATACAAAATGATCTTCTTTATCTTGCGCATACGTTGATGACAAACACATAAAAATAAAGAATCCGAAAATTTTACAAGTATAATAATTGATAAGTTGCTTCATTTATAACAAAAATAGTTTAATACTATTAAGTGAATAACAATATTAAACTATTTCCGAAACAATAAACTCACTGTTTTTAGGGGTAGTTTTTATGTTTTATGATTTTAAACTTTTAAAAGTTAAAATTAAAATTAATGAAAGTATAGCTTGAAGAAGGTATAAAGGGTAAATTGTTTTATTTAAAAGGGTGTATTGCCAAGAATTTTTATCTAAAGTATCTTCTTTGTTCAATTTAAGATTAAAATCAATATCAAGTTCTTCCTTTATTCTAGTTCTATTATATAAATCTCTATATCCTTTCTCTTGGCTTAAATAATAAGAATCTAACCCCCAAAAAATAAAAAGAGAAAAATAGATAATTGATGCATATAATATATTCGAATTATTAGCCGATAAAGCTAATAAAGCGGATGAAATGGTTATACTCATTCCTTTAATTTGAAAAGAGTTTCTATTCATTCGAGTAATTATATTTTGAATAAACTCTAGATGCTTAATTTTATTTTCATTCATAATATTTAAAATTCTAGTTTCATTTGTTTATATTGATTCCAGTTAATAGGATCTCCTGATATTCCTTTCTTAATTTTTTTTTGATTTTGAATCCAATCCATAAATTGTATACCAATTTCGGATAAACCCTTATACTTCATTCCTTGTTTTTTTTTACAAAGTTTTCTAAATTCATCAGGGATTAATATAGAAGAGTCTCCCAAGTAATAAAAATTACTAGAAATCAGAACGGTATTTGCACTAATATCTCTTTTTTTATGTTTTTCTTTATCTACAACTGAATGAGCTGATTTTTCTTGAATCCAATCATCAGAATCATTGTTTTTATGATAGAAATTATCCCCATGCATTTGCATTAAACTACCATTAAGTATTGGTTTTTTGAAGGTAAACCGAGAATCCATCCAGTATTCTTCAAATGTCATTTTCTCTGTTAATTGCATTGCGTAAATGAAGTGATTTAATTTCCCCATTTTTTCGCTTCAAGTTCCTATTATCCAATCACCAATATTAAGATTTCTATTTTTTCTTATATTGGGTTTACACACAGCCAATGTGCAATAGTTCCAAAATGGATTAGGTGCTAAGCCTAAATCGTGTTTAATTACGTAAGAAAAAAACTCCATAATAACCTTAACATTTTATTTTTTCCATTTGATATAAAGGCTCTCTTTCTGTACCTGATGGAGTTTCTTGTGGAATCTCCTTTTCATTCATTATATCAACTAATCTATCAATAGAATTCCAACCAATAGTTGCTACTCCATATTTTTTTAAACCCACTGGTAGCTCTGCCGTTTCTTTACTTCCATGGGCATAAACACCGATTATTTTTTTATTTTGTTTAATTGCTTCTTTAATTTCATAATCAACCCAAGGTCTAGTATGTGTCTTATCTCCTATTAAGCAAATAAACGAACCAGACCAACTAATTTGTCTTCTAAGAAGTCTTTCTATAACTTCTTTACTTGGTCGCTTTCGCTCTGTGTGCTTTGTACTATCTACAGAATAATTCCTAACTTTATAATTACTTTCTGCAAATCTTTCTTTTAACCTTTGAACTTTGTCATCATCTTTACCGTAATGGCTTATAAATACATTGTTTCCTTTTTCCATATAGCATTTTATTTTAATTAAATATTTTTTATTTTATCATTTATTTTCCATTTTGGAGGGTACCAATAATTAATAATAGAATTATTCTTTTTTTGTCGATAAATTTGTTTTATTCTTTTTCTCCCAGATATACCATCAATATCAGGATGAGCCACCCTTGAATATTTATCTACTTCACAAAATAAATTTTGGCAATCTATTAATTGTAATCTTCTGCCCCACAAATCTTTAAAATCTAAGTCTAATCTTAAAACCTCTTTTTCTTGTCTATCAGTTACATATTTTATTATATCAGATTGACTATAGCCTCCTATATCCGTAAAGCATTTTTTTATACCATCTAGAGCTCCAGGACCAGGGAAAACAAAATCCATTTCATTAAAATCACATAAAAGACTATAGTTTATGTCTGTCGCATATTGATACCCTAAGAAATTTCCAATTGTTGGGTAGGATTTTAATAAATAAAATAAACTTTCTAAGCTTTTTAACTCACTAATCTTCTCATCTAATTTATCATTCATCATAAATTCAATTAATTTAAGATGATTCCGATGTTTTTTACTATATCCAAAAGTACTTCTTCCTGAAGTCATTATATATGCTCCAGAATAAATTGCTTTTCCCGAAGTCATTATATCTGTTAATATTTTATCATATAACTCATACTTGTAATTTTTAAAAGAAATATCTCCAATTTTTTTACTCAATGACTCCCAAGTTTCAATTTTATTAAATATCTTAAAAAGTAATATTCTAAATAAAACTTCTTTAGGTTCTTGGCTATGAGTATTATTATAAATTATTTCTTTTATTAAGTATTGACTGACTCTATCTGAAGCACGGTAAGCATTGGTAAACTTATGTTTTATTAGTATTTCATCTTCAGTCCATATTTCTTTTTTATTTATTTTATTAAAGAAAATATTTTGTCTTTCTGTCGCAAATTTCCAGTAAGTATCATATACTTTAGATTTTTTTGGTACAGTATTTTTTATAATTAATTCCAATTTTATTATTAGTTTAAACAACAAGAACTAGCATTAAGCCAGTTCTTATATTAATGATTTATTTTATTACAAATAGATTCTTCAGTAATTATCCTATAAAAACAGCTTTTCTATCTATTGAATTAAATTCTATTTTTCCGCCTTTATTAGCAATAAGTTTTCTGAATAAGCTATAGCCTTTTACGATGGCTTTTTCCCATTCAGTTTTTGTTTTTACTTTTACCTCAAAAGATTCTGTCATTTGCTTTATTATTTTTAATAAGCCCTTACTAACCTTTTTATTTTTAAAGAGATTTTTTCTTTTAGCTTCATTAAAGAGCATTAGAGATATAGCTTCTTCTGTTATAGTAGCTCTTGCTCCATCTTCATACGCATCAATAATTGGAATACTTTTCCTTTTTCTTTTAAGCATGACTCTAGCACAAGGAGACCAATCAAGCATTGTAGCAAATGTATAATGAAATACATCGTGGTAACGATAAAAATCTTTTTCATAAGAATTATCATCAATAACATCTCCTATTTGAACTCCATCAATAGTAATTCGAACAGCCCCTTCTCTTTGCTTATTATTAATTTCAGTAAATTCTACAACAAAAGAATTTGGCAACTTTTCATTTTGATTAAAAGTTGAATCTAATAAATTTATATTTTGTAGATTATTTTTCATTTATTTTTGAATAGTAATAGTATCTCTAATTATATTTATTTTATCAAATTTCGCACCAATAATACTATCCATTTTCTTATTTATGATAAGGTCGACTTTGTTAGTTACTTTTTCCTCGATTTGTTTTTTATTATATCCGTCATTAAATCCATCTTCATATTGAGTTTTTTGCCAATAAAATTTAGTACTTATACCTATACAAGCAACCAAGATAAGACCAATTGCGAACCAATGTCTAGTAATCTGGGAATTAATCTCAGTAATTCTAGTTAAAAGAACATTTGGTGAAGCTAAATCTCCTGTCAGGTTTTCTATATGCTTAATCGGAATCTTTTCTTGATTATTATGTACTCCATTATAGCTTGCATTTCCAATAAGTTCGCTATACCAAATAAGAAAACATTTTTGTCCTCGTTCCAATAATATTTTTGATGGACCAGCATTATATACCGAAAATAAAAGTTTCCCTTTAAAACCAGGGTCAACATGAAAACCTGAAATATTAACAAGTCCTTTAAATTTTTGACCTGCTTTAATCGAAATAAAAGCTATTTTATCGTTTGGTATGGTAACTTTTTCTTCCGTTAATAATAATGCAAATTGACCAGGTTCTATTGTAATACTTTCATTTTCTGCTAGAATTGTTTTACTATCTGAATTGTCTCCCGTTACGAAAGCTTCTTCCCCAATACTTAATTCATAATGCGCACTCTTTAAACGGGTCACATCAAATGGGTCTATTAAATTTGGTAATATCTGAGATAAACTATCGTTTCCTAAAAATGCCATGTTACAAAGAAAAGCAATTTTATCTTATTGTTATAATATAAACTTAATATTATCAACGATATAAGTATAAAAAACGATTTAATTTAAAGAAAGTAAAATAATAACGTGAAACCTCTCTTCATTTAATATTTCTTTCTTCGTTATCACTTATCATAATAAAAAAGAATGAATATTCATTTTTATTATATATATTTGCATCATCATAAATAAAAGAAAGAAAAATAACAATATTATATAATGGCAAAACTTCAAAAAAGTATTGATAAACGAAACGCACTTGTAAAAGCAACTATTGAGTTGGTAAACAATAATGGTTTTCATGCTACTCCGATGAGTAAAATTGCAAAAATGGCAAAAGTATCACCAGCAACGATCTATTTATATTTTGAAAGCAAGCAAGATTTAGTAAATCAAACCTATATCGAAGTAAAATCAAAATATACCGATTATGCTTTTGCAACTTACAGCGATAAAGTATCTGTGGAAGACGGTTTTGAAATTATCTGGAAACGTATTGCCGAATTTAAACTACAAGAGTGTGAAAACGCCATGTTTTTAGCACAATGCGACAATACTCCCGTAATTGATGAAGAAAGTCGTCAAGAAGGAATCAAGCACTTACAACCACTACTCGATCTTTGGAATCGTGGTAAAAAAGAAGGAATCATCAAGCCAATGTCCGATTATATATTATATGCCTATGCAATTAATCCGCTGTCTTTTTTAATGATTTCTCAAAAACGAGGTGTTTTTACTTTGGATGAAACTCATATTGAAGAAGCGTATCAATCTGCTTGGAATAGTATCAAGGTTTGCAAAAGTGTAAATTAAATACCCCTGTTCTAATTGACAGTTTCCCTCAAACACAATAACATAGAATATAACAACATAAAAAAAGCAAGTATTATGGAATTATTAGACACATTAAAATGGAGATATGCCGCTAAAGCAATGAACGGTAAAAAAGTATCCGAAGAAAAAGTAGCACGTATCTTAGAGGCAGCACGTTTAGCACCAACCTCAAGCGGATTACAACCTTTCGAAATTTTTGTGATTAAAAATCAGGAAATTAAAGAACAAATTAAACCAATCGCTTGGAATCAATCGGTAATTACTGACTGCTCTCACCTACTTGTTTTCGCTGCTTGGGATACTTATACCGAAGACAGAATTAATCACATGTTCGATTTAACAAATCAAATCCGTGGTTTTAAAAACGAAGGCTGGGAAAATTACCGTCAGATGTTATTAAGCTCTTATCCGCAGAAAGATGCCGAAGAGAATTTTAATCACGCAGCAAAACAAGCTTATATTGCTTTTTCACAAGCCATTACAGCCGCCGCTTACGAACAAGTTGATGCGACACCTGTAGAAGGTTTTGATCCTGCCGCTGTTGATGAAATTTTAAACTTACGTGAAAAAGGATTACGCAGTGCTGTTTTATTGCCTATCGGATACAGAGCCGAAGACAAAGATTGGTTGGTAAACTTAGTAAAAGTTAGAAAACCGATGAATGAATTAGTAACCGTAATCGAGTAAAACTAAAAGATTTCCCTAAAAAAATTAAAAGATGAATAGTTTTCAATTTAAAAATCCAACCAAAATTATCTTTGGAAAAGATACTATAAAAGAAATAACAACACAAATTCCCAAAGATGCAAAGGTTTTACTACTTTTTGGCGGCGGAAGCATCAAAAAAAATGGTGTTTATAACCAGGTAAAAGAAGCCTTAAAAACTGTTGAGGTTGTTGAATTTGGCGGAATTCCTGCAAATCCAGAATATTCGGTACTCTTAGATGCTTTAAAAGTAATTAAAGACCAAAAAATCACGTATTTATTAGCTGTTGGTGGTGGTTCTGTTATCGATGGAACGAAGTTTTTATCAGCTGCGGCATTATATGACGGCGAAATTCCTTGGGATATTTTAACCAATAACATCAGAACTGAAAAAGGAATGCCTTTTGGAACGGTCTTAACAATGCCTGCAACAGGTTCTGAAATGAATTCTGGCGCAGTAATTACCCGAAGAGAAACCAAAGAAAAGCTTGCCATGGGCGGTCCTGGATTATTTCCTGAATTTTCAGTCTTAGATCCGCAAGTAATTACCTCTATTCCACAACGTCAATTAGCCAATGGTTTAGCCGATTCTTTTACACACGTTTTAGAACAATATATGACCTATCCTGTAGGTGGATTATTGCAAGATCGTTTTGCAGAAAGCATTTTACAAACTATTATTGAAGTTGCGCCAAAAGTTTTAAAAGATCCTACGGATTACAAAGCCGCTGCAAATTATATGTGGAGTTGCACGATGGCGTTAAATGGATTAATTCAACAAGGCGTTCCTGGCGACTGGGCAGTACATGGAATCGGACATGAATTAACGGCTTTATTTGGTATTGATCACGCCCGTACTTTGGCAATAATTGCACCAAGCCATTACGCCTTTAATTTTGAAGCTAAAAAAGAAAAATTAGCACAATATGCCGAACGTGTTTGGAATGTTACCACAGGTTCTACGGATGAAAAAGCACAGGCTGGTATTGATAAAACAGTGGCTTTTTTCCATGAATTAGGTATTGACACTAAATTATCGGATTACACAAAAGATTACCAAGGAACTGCTGAAATAATCGCAAAACGCTTTACAGAACGTGGTTGGTTAGCTTTGGGAGAGCATCAATCTTTATCGCCTAAAAACGTTGAAGAGATCGTAAAAATGGCGTATTAATTTATTTTTTTAAAGATGAAAATACTACAAAAAGCAGCCATTATATTTCCAATGATTTCTGCAATAATCTTTGGAATGATTTCAATATCAAGCTGTAAAACAGCAAACAAAAATTCTGCGGAAAGAGTTTCTTCGGATGAAAAAATAACCACTAAAACTAAAAAAATGAACATCTTATTTGTTTTAACATCACACGATAAATTAGGGAATACGGATAAAAAAACAGGATTTTGGGTAGAAGAATTTGCCGCTCCGTATTACGCTTTGTTAGATAAAGGTGCTACAATTACCATCGCAACACCAAAAGGAGGCGCTGCTCCTATTGACCCAAGTAGTGATTCGCCCGATGCTGCTACAAAAGCAACCGAGCGTTTTAATAAAGACGACGCTGCAAAGGCTAAAATTGCAAATACACAAACATTAACAATGATCAATGCGGATGATTTTGACGCTGTTTTTTATCCTGGCGGACACGGTCCTTTATGGGATTTAGCAGAAGATGTTGCTTCGATAACTTTAATTGAAGAATTCAACAATCAAAACAAACCGATTGCTTTTGTATGCCACGCACCTGCGGCTTTAAAAGAAGTTAAAAACGCCGATGGAACTCCTTTGGTAAACGGTAAAAAAGTTACAGGATTTACAAATTCTGAAGAACAAGCTGTTGGGCTTACCGATATTGTTCCTTTTTTAGTAGAAGATATGTTAACTAAAAATGGTGGTATCTATTCGAAAAAAGACGATTGGAATGCTTATGCAATACAAGATGGTAATTTAATTACAGGACAAAATCCAGCATCTTCTAAATTAGTTGCTGATAAATTAATAAATAGCTTAAAATAACCCCCTCTCCCCATTTTTTTAAGCAAGTAAAAGGCTGTTCTAATTATATAGACAGCCTTTTTTGGTTTTAAGTTTTAAATGTTAGCAGTATTTTGGTTTTTAGTACAAATCCTTAGCCCCGATTGAAGCTTTGTTTGAGCTCTTTTTTGTTTTTTCTTTTAAAAAACAAAAAAAGCGAGTGCGGAAAGCGGGAAATTGCTTCAAAAAAAAAATATTACACACAAAAAAAGCCCATCATTTACTGATGGGCTTTTTTATTTTAAAGATATATGCTTAGATCACTTTTACGTTCACTGCATTTGGTCCTTTCTTACCTTCTTCTAAATCAAATTCAACTTGGTCACCTTCTCTAATCTCATCGATTAATCCTGAGATGTGTACAAAGTGGTCTTTTTCAACTCCTTCTTCTGTAATAAATCCAAATCCTTTTGTGTCGTTGAAAAATTTTACTGTTCCTGTACTCATAATGTTACTATATTTATTTTAATAATTACTAATTAGATTGCAAAGATAATGCCATAAATTGTAAAAAGCCTACCAATCAATAGGAAAATAATCTTTTAAGAATTTACCAGACCAATGTTTACCGGTATTTATACCGTCAATTAACGGATCCATAACACGTGCTGCACCATCCACAATATCTAAAGGTGGTTGAAAATCATGTGTTTCTACTTTCTTTTTAGATAATTCCGCAGGATCTTCATCAGTAACCCAGCCAGTATCCACGGCATTCATATAAATTCCTGACTTTGCAAAAGTTGATGCTGAGGTATGTGTTAACATATTTAAAGCCGCTTTTGCCATATTTGTATGCGGATGTCTATCTACTTTTTTAAATCGATGGAACTTCCCTTCCATTGCTGTTACATTGATAATATGCTTTTTACCCGTGTTTTCTTTCATCATTAAATTAGACAAACGATTACATAAAACAAACGGCGCAACAGCATTTACTAACTGTACTTCTACCATTTCAGTGGTTTCAATTTCACCCAAACGCAAACGCCAGCTATTGGTTTTTCTTAAATCTACTTGTTGTAAATCGGCATCTAGTTCGCCTTCAGGGAAAACCTCAGCAGTTTGTAACGAATTATCAAAACTATATGGAATCTGAGATAATGCTGCTGAATTACGCAAACCTATTCCAGGCTCAGGACCATGCCAAGTAACAGGCAATACATTATTTTTACTTGTTTTATCCGTAGGAATACTTAAGCTTGATAACTCTTCTAAACAGCCAACATGATCACTTAATAACTTTTGGGCTAACTTGGGAAGTTTATCAACAGGAAGCTTTTCATTTTCCATTAAATGGAAGTAAAAACCTGAAGGTCTTCTTACGGTTTGTGCCGCATTATTGATTAAGATATCTAATCGATCGTATTTTTGCTCTATATAATTACAGAAAATCTCTACACTTGGAATATGACGTAAATCAAGCCCGTGAATATGTAAGCGATCACTCCAATCTTTATAATCTTCTTCTTTAGAAAAACGAATTGCTGAATCGGCAGGAAAACGTGTTGTAGCAACAACCCTTGCTCCCGAACGCAATAACATTAAGGTTATATGATATCCAATTTTTAATCGAGACCCTGTAATAACCGCAACTTGATCGGTTAAATCGGTTAATTGAAAACGTTTTGCATAGTTTAAATCACCACAATCTTTACACATCGTATCATAAAAATGATGCAATTTTGTATAAACAGTTTTACAAACATAGCAATTTCTAGGAGATTCTAATTCTAAAGTATCTTCGGATAAATCAGCAGCTGCTAATAATTTAGGCGCTACAAACAATGCCGATTCTCTTGCCGAACGAATTCCTGTTGTTTTTCTGGCATGTGTATCTTTGGCAATCATTTTGCGTTTCGCAGCTTTTTTCGCGTCTTTTCTTCTGCGCTCAAACTCTGCCCTGTTAGGTCTTGTTAATTCACCTGCTGCTTTAAAAAGTGCTACTCTTTCTTGTTCAGGTAATTCAAAAAGCTGATTTGTATCTGCTAATAAATGTTGCAATGTAGCGATACAAGATGCTATATCTACACTTGATTTTTGTTCACTCATATCAAACTACTTTTTTATTTTTTTAAATTTATATTCGGGCGCGAAATTACTGCTTTTTATTTTAATAGTTTTAATAGGTACAGGCGCGATTTATCTCGTCTCGCATCTAATCTAAATATTTTCACACGCATGTAAAACACTAAAACAAAAAAAGAGATTAACCTTCTTATAAGGTCAATCTCTTTTAATTTGAAAGCGGTAATGTAAAATTATTTAACTAAAGTTACTTTTACTGCGTTCATCCCTTTCATCCCTTTTTCAAGTTCGAAACTTACTTTGTCATTTTCAGAAATTTGGTCAATAATACCACTTACGTGTGTAAAATATTTTTCTTGATCTGCTGAATCGATAATAAAACCAAATCCTTTAGATGAATCAAAAAACGAAACTGTTCCCTTTCTAATAGGATCAAACGCTTCTTTATCGCCTTCTAAAGTTTTAGGAACGCTAACTTGAATGTCTTCTGCGTTAATAACCAGTTTTTGTTGTTCTGGATCAGGAGGTGTTGAAGATAAATTCCCATAAGCATCTGTATATGCAAATTCAATTCCTGTTGAACCATTTTCTCTAATGTCTGCCTTACGAGCTTCCATTTTTTTTCTTTTATCTTCACGCTTTTTCAAACGCTTTTTCTCTTTTTCATTCTTGTTAAATGATTGCTGAGATTTTGCCATAATATTTAATATAGAATTATACTACTAGTTTTAATTAGAATAATATATGAAAACCCTTTTTTAAGGGAATCATCACAATTGCCCCAATATACCCTAAATTGTGTTAATTTTTGTGATTTTTATCATTTATTTTTATAAAATCCGTACTTTGACTGATTATTAACGGAATAAAATAAATAATTTTCCTTAAAAAAGGAAATAAAAAAGTCCATCAAAGACGATGGACTTTAAAATGGTAAATATATTTTTTAGATCACTTTTACGTTCACTGCATTTGGTCCTTTGTTACCTTCTTCTAAGTCAAATTCAACTTGGTCACCTTCTCTAATCTCATCGATTAATCCTGAAATGTGTACAAAATGGTCTTTTTCAACTCCTTCTTCTGTAATAAATCCAAATCCTTTTGTATCGTTGAAAAATTTTACTATTCCTTTATTCATTGTAATGTAATTAAATAATTTATAAACTTACTTGTCTGTTTGCAAAGATGCTACCATATTTTCACATATAACACATATTTGTTCATTTATTTTTTAGTCTCCTTTTTTGGAGTTACAGTATTCGATTCTGCTAAGTAATTTGCTAAAATTTTATCCACCAACTCTTCTTTTGTTAAATGATGAAAAATTGTTTTTACCTTTGATTTAAAATCTTCAGAAACATTACGGTTTGGTTTGGTTTTAAATATTTTTTTCGCCCAAATTAACCCATTATTTTCTTCAATACTTTGCGCATCTGCCTTTTTAAAAGGCTTAAAAACAATCCCTAATTCCTTTTCGAAATCAGCAATATCTTTTACCTCATCTTCTTGTAAAACCGTTAAAGAAAGCCCCTTTGCTCCTGCTCTTGCCGTTCTTCCGCTTCGGTGAACATACGCTTCATAGGTATCTGGTAAATGATAATTAACTACATAAGAAACTTCTTTTACATCAATACCACGCGCTGCTAAATCGGTAGCGACTAAAATATCAATATAGCCTTCTCTGAATTGCCCCATAATTCGATCACGAATTCCTTGGGTTAAGCTACCGTGAATTGCCCCTGACGAAAATTTATTAATCGCTAAGTTTTTAGCTAATTTATTAACAGCCGCCTTGGTTTTACAGAAAATAATACCACGCTGTCCTTCTTTCGAATTTAAAAAATGAAGCAATACCTCTAGTTTTTCAATAGGCTTTACAACGACATATTGATGCGCTATTCCTTGATGCCCAACTGTTGTCATATCCGCCTGGATATTTACAACGTTTTTAGACATATAATTTTGAACCAACTGCTTTATAGCTCCCGACATGGTTGCTGTAAATAATAAAGTTCTTCTATTTTTTACATTTGGAATTCCTTTAATAATAGTATCTACCTCCTCTTTTAAGGCACTTACCATTTCATCAGCTTCATCTAAGACAAAATATTTTACTTCTTTAATATTGATAGCACCACGCTTTACTAAATCGACCAAACGCCCTGGTGTTGCCACGACAATATGTGTGGTTTCTTTTAAACGCTCCATTTGAGGTTTTATAGGAATTCCTCCACATACAGAAGCGATGCTTATTTCAGGCATATTGGTAGCAAAAGAGACTAAATTTGCATGAATCTGCTGTCCTAGCTCTCTTGTAGGTGCTAAAATTAAGGTTTGTACGTTGGTGTTTTCGGTGTCAATAGATTGCAATAAAGGCAGTCCAAAAGCAGCAGTTTTACCTGTTCCTGTTTTTGCTAAAACAACAACATCTTCTTTTTGATTTAGAATAACAGGGATTGTTTTTTCTTGTACATCTGTAGGTACCGTAATTTTTAAAGCAACTAAACCCTGTTGTAATTGTTCATTAATTCCTAAATCTGAAAATTGTTTTGGCATAAAAATATATTTTTTTGCAAAGATAATCACTCTTTACAGCAAATACACTTCTTTTTATGCTAGTTTTCTTGCATCAGAAATTATATAAAAGATTTATTATTAAATAATTCAGGGTTTTCGCCTTTAATATTTTTATAAAATTGATAAAAATGCTCGAAATCGGCTTTTATATCGCCTGTTGTGTAAAAAGGTTTTGATAGTTTTACTTCCTTATTTTCAAAGTCGAAACCAAGCATTACAATCGGCACGTTTGCCCCTTGTGCGATATAATAAAAACCTGTTTTCCATTTTTCTACAAACTTCCTTGTTCCTTCTGGCGATATTGCCAATCTGAACTCTTCTTTTGTATTAAAAACATCAATAATAGCATCTACCACGTTGGCGCTTTTGCTTCTATCGATAGGAACTCCACCAAGAGCTTTAAAAAACAAGCCAAAAGGCGGTTTAAATAATGATTTTTTACCTGCGAAATTAAGTTTTGTACGGGTAATATTTTTTGAAAACAACCCAACCATAAAATCTTGCCAACTGGTATGAGGTGCGCCAATTAACACGTATTTATTGAGTTCTTTAGGGAATTCGCCGTTAAATTTCCAGCCTAAAATTTTAGTAAATATAATTTTTGATATCATGTTTTGTAAAATATAATAGTATAGATGCCAAAAATAGGGTTTTATTTTTCAAAACAGATAGGTTATCATCATTTTGCTTTTGCACGGGGTTGTTTGATATCCGCGCGTAGTGTACAGACGCGATTTATCGCGTCTCCCATAATATATACAACATATAACACAATTATAATTTTATCATCATCAATTTTTATATCGAATCTGATATCAATATTATATAAATAACCACAAAAAAAGACGCGATAAATCGCGTCTCTACCAGATTATTGAACATCGGTAAAACATTCTCTTGGTAAATAGATATCACTAAATTTCATTTGATTCGCATTAAACCACTTTACTTTATATAAAATTTCAGAAACCATTTTTCTTTTATCGCCATTTTGATAAAAATCACTAGTGTTTTCATTCTTTTTGATGCCACATAGAATAAAATCAGGCGAAGAATCATTTGCTATATATTGAACTGTGTCTGTGTTTTTTTGAATTTTAACAGGGTCACTCTTTTTAAATATTTCAAACTTTTTTGTTCTGAAAAACACATTTTTACCATAACTATATTCAGGAATAACGTATTTTCTTGTTTCTTCAATTAATAATTTACACTTAACATCTTTCAATACCATTTCACCTTTTTTTACACCTTCTAATTTAGCAATATGAATTTTATCATATTTTTCTAACATAGATTCATATAAAATAGCTTCTTTAAATTCCGTTTTATTATCATCAAAAAAAACGCAAGTATATTTTATTCTTTCAGCTATTTGCTCCCCTAATTCCTCCGAATGAGTTTTCTTTTTTTTATCTTCTATATAAATTTCTTTAACAATCATAAACGGCGGAACTAACTTCCCGTCTCCTTTTATTTTAAAGTCGTAAAGTAACGGATGTGTTTTTAAAGTTACAATATCGCCAATAACAATTTCTTTCTCCTGTTTATTTTCTTTGGATTTCTCTTGCATTTTTTTTCATCTAAAGTAATAAAAATCTTACATTTACAATCAAAGTAAGGAAGTTCTTTAGTTATTATTAATAAACATTTATTTGAGCCATTGTAAATTTTTAATTTCAATTAATTCAGACCTTTTTCATTGATTTATTAAAGGGATAATACATACGTGAATTAGTTAGAGTGAATTTATTTTCGATTCTCGCATATAATATTAATATAATATGCAACAATCGAAATAAATTAATTTTAGTTGTTTTGACTTCTTCCTTGACTTGGAACTTGATGTAAAAGATAATTACCATATAAATAAATTATGAGTTGATTACTAAGCATTATTGCCTCCTCTAAAGATACGTTCAATTGCATCGGGAATCGTGAATACGGTTAATAGCTCAATCATTTTAAAATGATGTTACGTTTATTAAATTTAAATACCGAGCGAGAACTTCCTTTACTTTTACTTCATTTTAATGCTATATTTCTATGGATAAGAAAAAACAAAAAGATTGGTTTAAAGACAGAGGATATCCGCATTTTTCGAATAAAACGCCATTATCCGTCAGAAAGAAAGTGGAAAGCTATGTTTCTAATCCTCAAAAAGTAGCAAAACACTCTTTTTTACCATTGATTTTTAAAGAAATTAAACAGCGTAGATATAAAGAATCTAATTTTGGTGATGAAAATAATAATGAAATTAGGCGTTCTCACAAGAAGTTAAAAAACGGTAAGATTATTTCTAATACAAAAATTAGAGAAATTTTATACGCAACTCATATAGACGCTCATGTGTATTCGTATTATACTCAAAAAATAATTACGCCAAAATATGAAGCTTATTTAAGAAAAAATGAATTACTTTCTAAGGCAATAACCGCTTATCGACGAATTGAAACCGACGATAAATTAAAATTTAAAAATAACGTTCATTTTGCCAAAGATGTTTTTGATGAAATTAAAAAGCGTCAAAATTGTGTTGCCTTGGTTTTAGATATTGAAAACTTCTTCCCTTCTTTAAATCATAAAAAATTAAAATTAATTTGGGCAAAAACACTTGGTTGTAAAACTTTACCTAAAAATCATTATAATCTTTTTAAAGCAACGACACGGTTTTCTTACGTGAAATTAAACGATTTAAAAACAAAGAATAATCATTTTGATGAAAAGGAATTAGCAAAACATCGCAAAAGCGGAAAAAATACTTTTTTTGAAAATATACACGGACTTTTAGATTCCGATATTATTATCCATAAAAATCAAAAGAAGAATAAAAATAATAATGAACCCATAGGTATTCCGCAGGGTTTGCCGATAAGTGCTTTACTTGCCAATATGTATATGTTGCCTTTTGATGAAGCGATTATAAATGAATTAACGCTTAAATATGATGTTTTTTATAGAAGATATTCTGATGACATTGTTGTGTTGTGTGATGAAAACCTCATCGATTTTGTTCAAAAATTTATTATTTACCAGGTTCAAAAAATTGATTTGACAATTTCAGCTGAAAAAACAGAAATAACTTTGTTTAAAATACACAATAACAGGCTTAAATCTTTTAAAATACATCAAGATAATTTAAAAGAAAATATTCCTTTAAATTACTTGGGTTTTGAGTTTTATGGCTATCAAACGCTACTTAAATCGAAGAATTTAGCACAGTTTTACCGAGAAATGAAACAAACCGTAAAAAGAAAACATAAACGAGTAGAACATCTTAAAGAAAAATTATTGTTAGATGAAGCGCCTTTGTTTAAGCGAAAATTATATCGATTGTATAGTTTTAAAGGTGTGAAATCTAGAGAAATTGGAATTAAAAAAAGAAAATTCCGAGGAAATTACCTACGCTACGCATATAGAGCTTCGGATGATTTAAATGCGCCTGAAATAAAACGGCAACTACGTAATCATTGGAGAATATTGCAAAAAACAATTCATAAATATGATTTTTCAAATATTGATTATAAAAATAAAAAAACCTCAACTTGAATAAAGCTGAGGTTTTTTTTAAATTTAAAACGTATTAAATCTACTCCTTCAATCGCTTCACTAATTTATCTACGGTTAAACCCTGTGCGATTATTGAAAAAACCACCACAATGTAAGTAATTACTAAAAATAATTCTCTTTCCATACTTGCAGATAATCCTAAAGCTAAAGCGATTGAAATTCCTCCTCGCAAACCTCCCCAAGTCATAATAACATCGGTGTTTTTAACGAAATCTAATTTCTTTTCGAATATTTTTATCGGTAAAAATAACGACGCATAACGGCATATCAAGCAAATAGGAATTGCTAATAAACCAGCCAATACGAACTTTCCTTCTATGGCTAAAACTAACATTTCCATTCCTATCAATACAAATAAAATAGCGTTTAATAAAATATCTATTAATTCCCAGAATTTATCAACATATTTCTCGGTAGTTTCCGACATTGAATGTGCTCTTACCGTGTCGTTTCCTACAATTAAACCCGCAGTTACCATTGCCAAAGGCGCTGATAAATGAAATTTATGACATAAAACAGTTCCGCCCATTACAGTAGCTAAGGTGATAATTACTTCAATATCAAAATCATCAATAGATTTTAATAATTGGTAAGTAACCCAACCTAAAATAAGCCCAATTCCAATACCTCCTATTACTTCCTGTCCGAAAAGTTGCGCTACATCTAATGCACTTACATTTGCGGTTCCTGATTCGGCAATTTTAAAGATTGTTAAAAAGATAACAACACCTACACCATCATTAAATAAAGACTCGCCAACAATTTTTGTTTCTAATTTTTTAGGAACTCCTGCTTTTTTTAAGATTCCTAAAACCGCAATCGGATCGGTTGGTGAAATTAATGCTCCGAATAACAAACAATTGATAAAACTAACCTCTAAACTGATCAGTTGTAAACCAAAATACATGGCGATACCTACTAAAAACGTCGATGTTAAAACTCCTAATGTTGAGAACAATAAAATGGGTCTTCGTTGTATTTTAAGTTGATCAAAATTGGTGTGTAATGCTCCTGCGAAAAGTAAGAAACTTAGCATTTCATCTAAAAGCAAGGTTTTGAAATCTATTTTTGAAATAATGGATTTCTCGAAGTTTAATAATGTCGGATCTATATTAGACCACAAAAGAACACCGAAGGTGAATAAGATGGTTAAAATCATTAACCCAATCGTATTTGGGAGTTTTAAAAACCGCACATTGATATATCCGAATACTGCGGATAAAAAAATTAGTACGGTGGCTATTACATAAATATCATTCATATTGATAAAATTTTAAATTTTTAGCGTTATTTTTATTATTAGTTTTTATTAGCTGAAATTCAGAAACAAAATTAATGTAAAAAAGCACCTCAATTTAATTAAGGTGCTTTTTATAGAATATATAATTATTTAGTGTGATAAATAATTATAATTACATAATAAATAATCTACGGTGCTGCATTAAGTCTTGTACTTGCTCAGCTATTTGCGCTAATTTATCTTCATCAGAAGCATTTTTAATAGCATCATCAATTAAATCAACAACAGCTTGCATATCTTCTTCTTGCAATCCACGGGTGGTAATTGCAGGTGTTCCAATACGAATTCCTGAAGTTACAAAAGGAGATTCTGTATCAAAAGGAACCATATTTTTGTTTACCGTAATATCTGCTTTTCCTAAAGCGATTTCAGCATCTTTTCCTGTAATGTTTTTATTACGTAAATCAATCAACATCATGTGATTGTCTGTTCCTCCAGAAATAATATCATATCCTTTTGCTACAAAAGCTGCTGCCATAGCTTTGGCATTTTCTTTTACTTGTAGTTGATATTCTAAAAATTCATCAGTTAAAGCCTCACCAAAAGCCACTGCTTTAGCTGCAATAACGTGCTCTAAAGGTCCTCCTTGATTTCCTGGGAAAACTGCAGAATTTATCAATGTTGACATTTTCTTTAACTTCCCTGATTTTAATTTTAATCCAAAAGGATTTTCAAAATCTTTACCAATCATAATAATTCCTCCACGTGGTCCACGTAAGGTTTTATGCGTAGTTGAGGTAACAATATGACAATGTGGTAATGGGTCAGATAAAATTCCTTTAGCAATTAAACCTGCAGGATGAGAAATATCAGCCATTAAAACAGCACCAACGCTATCTGCAATTTCTCTAAATTTAGCAAAATCCATATCACGAGAATATGCCGAAGCTCCTGCGATAATTAATTTTGGCTTGTGCTCTTTTGCTTGTGCTTCTAAATGCTTGTAATCAATTTTACCAGTTTCTTTATCAACACCATAAAAAACAGGGTTGTATAATTTACCAGAAAAATTTACTGATGATCCGTGTGTTAAATGCCCACCGTGCGATAAATCAAAACCTAAAATAGTATCTCCAGGCTTTAAACATGCCGCAAAAACAGCCGTGTTTGCTTGTGAACCTGAATGTGGCTGTACATTTACATATTCAGCGCCAAATAATTCTTTAGCTCTGTCAATAGCAATTTGCTCTATAATATCAACCACTTCGCACCCTCCGTAGTAACGTTTACCAGGATATCCTTCTGCATATTTATTAGTTAAAATAGAACCTTGCGCTTCCATTACTTGTTCACTTACAAAGTTTTCAGAAGCAATCAATTCTAAACCATTTAGTTGACGTTCTTTTTCTTCTTGAATTAAATCGAATATTTGATGATCTTTTTGCATCTTATCTTTTTTATCTTTTGTGATATAATCTGTTATATAATAATCCAAATGTAATAATTTTATTATGGAAAGTTTATGCAATTGTTATCTATTTTAAAACAAGTACATCGGTCAATAAGTTAACCAATACTATATTGACATCATTTGTATTATTTTAACTTTATTATTATTATTTTACAAGATGACTATTGGTTTTAACTGAAAAAATATGTAGGTTTGAGGTAAAATAAATACAGATATTCAATGAAAATAACAGCAAATAATCCGAATAGAAAATCATGGATACATGTAGATGAAAATTCTGATTTTCCCATACAAAACATTCCTTTTGGAGTCTTTATAACCAAGGAAGACATTATAACAATAGGAACCAGGATTGGTGATTTCGCTATTGATTTAGGTGCCTTGCATCAGTTAGGTTATTTTAAGGAAATTCCTTTAACCGATGATATTTTTTTACAAGACACTTTAAATGATTTTATTGCTGATGGGCGTAAAACTTGGCGCTTGGTTCGTAATAAAATTGCCGATATTTTTGATGTAAACACTACTGATTTACAAGAAAACTCGGAACATAAAAAGGATATTATTTTTAAAATGGAAGATGTTGAAATGCAACTTCCCGTAGCTGTTGGTGATTATACTGATTTTTATGCAAGTAAAGAACACGCAACCAATGTAGGGTCTTTATTTCGCGATCCTGAAAATGCCTTATTACCAAACTGGTTGCATATTCCTATTGGCTACCACGGTAGAAGTTCCTCTATTATTCCTTCAGGAACTCCTGTACGTCGTCCTGTTGGGCAACAAAGACCTAGCGAAGGATCTACAACGCCAAATTTTGGGGCTTCAAAATTGTTGGATTTTGAATTAGAAATGGCTTTTATTACTACAGTGGCAAATGATTTAGGTGATAGAATTCCTATTCAAGATGCTGATGAATATATTTTCGGATTGGTTTTATTTAACGATTGGTCGGCACGTGATATACAGGCTTGGGAGTATGTTCCTTTAGGGCCGTTTTTAGGAAAGAGCTTTGCTTCTACTATTTCTCCTTGGATTGTTACTTTAGATGCCTTAGCGCCTTTTAGAGTTGATAACCCAAAGCAAGTACATGAACCTTTACCGTATTTGAAAAAAGAAGGAAAAGATAGTTTTGATATCAATTTACAGATGGCGATTCAGCCTGAAGGAAAAGAAGAAACCGTAGTTTGTAACTCGAATTTTAAATACATGTATTGGACTATGGCGCAACAATTAGCGCATCATACCATAAACGGTTGCCCTATAAATGCGGGTGATATGATGGGTTCAGGAACAATTTCAGGACCTACCAAAGATAGCTTTGGTTCTATGTTAGAGTTAACTTGGCGAGGACAAAATCCATTAAAAATGAATGATGGTTCAGAGCGTAAATTTATAAACGATTACGATACTGTTATTATGCGTGGATATTCTAAAAATGATGAGGTTCGCATTGGTTTTGGAGAATGTACAGGTAAGGTTTTACCAGCTATTGAATTTTAGAGAAATTTTAGAGATTTATCAAAATTTTAATTTTATTATTTAGAGCATAAAAAAGCCATTTCGTATTGAAATGGCTTTTTTTTATTTATTACTTAAAACTTGAATAGTCTTTTCTGTTTTCTACTATTATTCTTCGTCCTCGTCGTCTTCCTCTTCTTCTTCAATTGGTGGATGTCCAAAAATTTCTTCATAAACGACATCAAAATTAGCACGTAAATAGGCATTTAATTTCTTTCGATAATCATCTCGTAACCAATCGATAAAATTATGGGTAGATTTACAAATACATTTCGAATATCGGTGAATCCTATCATCAATTTCACCACCTAATTTTCTAGCTAAAATTAAGGCATCAAAAACATCTTCACTATTTTCGATACAAATTCTTGCATGATGCTCTATTGATTTTTCCAATACTTTTTTAGACGATTGCCCTGCCTGTATAACATCAATATATACTTTTTTTACATCAAAATAGACATCTTCAGTTTTTGAAAATTCTTCTCTAATATTGGTAGGTAATTCATATCTGAACTCACTTTCTATTTCTTCATCTGACAATAGATTATCTAAATAGAAATTAGGCGCTCTAAACATTTTATGCCAATCTAAATCAGCTCCCCAAGGACCAAAACGATGAAAATTATTTCCTAAATCAATCACATTAAACGTAGATTTACCTTTAAAAATACGAGATCCCCTACCAATCATCTGATAATACAGTGTTAATGATTTTGTAGCCCTGTTTAAAATAATAGATTTTACCGAAGGTTCATCAAAACCAGTTGTTAAAATACTTACCGAGGTGATAATGGCATTTGGCGTTTTGTGAAACCATTTTAAAATACTATCACGTTCTTTTTTAGTATTAGTGTTGTCTAAATGCGCAATATCATAACCTGCTTTTTTAAAGGTATCATAAACGTGTAACGAGGTGTTAATTCCGTTATTAAAAATCAACGTTTTTGTACCTTTTGCACGTTCTTCATAAGCCTGTAAAAGCTTTGATAACATGTCGGTATTGGTATATAAATCTTCCGATGATTTTACAGTATAATCTCCGTTTGCTCCTATTTCTAAAGATGTTAAACCAACATTATAAGAAAAAACATTTGCTCTTGCTAAATATTCATTTTGAATTAAAGTTCCAATACTTTCACCGGCAATTAAATCATCATAATTGTCTTTCATTGGTAATTTGATATTCGAACTCAAAGGCGTTGCGGTAACTCCTAAAATAAACGATTTATCAAAAAACTTAAATAATTTGGTAAATGAATTATAATGCGCTTCATCAATAATAACCAAACCTACATCAGAAATATCTAACATTTCGTCGTTTAAACGATTGTTTAGCGTTTCTACCATTGCAACGAAACAATCGTATTTATTTTGGTCATCTAAATCGGCTTTACTATCAATAATTTTATTTTCTACCCCAAATTCGCCAAGCATTTTTGCTGTTTGCTTGCATAATTCAATACGGTGAGTCATTATCAGTACTTTTTTCTGATAATGTTTTATAAACTGACGGGTAATTTCTGAAAATATTACTGTTTTACCTCCACCTGTTGGTAGTTGATATAATAGATGAAAATTTTCAGGAGCATTTTCAAAACATTTGAAAATTTTAAAGAGTGCTTCTTTTTGATAATCGTATAAGTTTTTTCCTTTGGTTTCTTGTGGAGGTGTGTTTTCGTTGCTCAATTTTATGCTTTTTTATACTTTTTTCGAATAGGCAAAAATACGACGTATTTAAGTAAGTTTTGATAAAACCACTATGTTTTTTAGAATTTTGTCAAATCAATTTGAGCAATTTCATAATGAGAAGCATGGGCTACGACTGCTTCTTTTTGAATAATTAAGAGTTGAGGTGATTGATGTTCTACCTGAAATTGAATTCCTATTTCGTTCGAAATTTCTCTATAAGAAATCAAATCAAGGTAATACACTTTAAAATCTTTTAAAGATTCATCAAAACTCTTTTCAAAACGACTCTTTGCTACACTACTAATACTACATCTTGTGGAATGTTTAAAAATAGCAATCGGTTCTTTTTGTGATTGCTTTTTTATGTCTTCTAGTTGCGATAAAGCGATTAACGGAATCCAATTAATAAATGTTTTATCCTCTGAACTATTCATATCTTTAGTACCGCCAAATATTGTGTTAAGTATTCCCATTTTTTGTGTGGTTTTTAGTTTTTAAGCAGGTAAATATACGATATAAAATAGTTAGGGGTCTTAACAGGTTTTTCACGGCTAACAACCCCTAACAAACTGTCAAAAAGTCATTAAAAATGGACTAAACAAGCTTTTTTAAGAGTTTTAGATGACTTTTTGTCTTTACACTGATGTAAATCAATGTAAAAATATTAAAAACACCCCCTTTAGCACTACTTGGTCTACTTGGTACTACTTTTGCCTTTAGTCACTTGAAGTAACATAAAAAATGAAAAAGTTAACTAGTTAAATAATTTTAAATTATGAACTTGAATAATTATACAACAAAATCACAAGAAACCATACAGAAGGCGCAGCAGATAGCCCAAGAATATGGACATCAGCAATTAGAAAACGAGCATATTTTTAAAGCCTTATTTTCGGTAGATCAAAACGTATTGCCTTTTATTTTAAAGAAGCTGAATATTAATATTAGTGTTTTACAGCAAATTTTAGACAAACAACTAGAAGGATTTCCTAAAGTTTCTGGCGGCGAATTAATGCTTTCTCGACAAGCGAATAAAGCCTTAAATGAAGCATCAATTATTGCTAAAAAAATGACCGATGAGTATGTTTCGATAGAGCATTTAATTTTAGCAATTTTCAAATCAACAAGTCAAATCGCCCAGGTATTAAAAGACCAAGGTGTTACCGAAAAAAGTTTGACCGCTACTATTGATGAATTAAGAAAAGGTGAACGTGTTACTTCTCAAAGCGCCGAAGAAACCTATAATTCTTTAAATAAATTTGCAAATAACTTAAATAAGTTAGCACAAAACGGAAAGTTAGATCCTGTAATTGGGCGTGATGAAGAAATCCGCAGATTATTGCAGATTTTATCTCGAAGAACAAAAAACAATCCCCTATTAGTTGGTGAGCCAGGAACAGGTAAAACAGCTATCGCCGAAGGTTTAGCACATAGAATTATCCGTGGCGATGTTCCTGAAAATTTAAAAGACAAAGTAATTTATTCTTTGGATATGGGGGCGTTAATTGCAGGTGCAAAATACAAAGGAGAATTTGAAGAACGTTTAAAATCCGTAGTAAAAGAGGTTACCTCATCAGACGGAAATATTGTTTTATTTATTGATGAAATTCACACTTTAGTTGGTGCGGGTGGCGGTGACGGCGCTATGGATGCAGCTAATATTTTAAAGCCCGCCCTAGCCCGTGGTGAATTACGAGCAATTGGTGCGACTACTTTAGATGAATATCAAAAGTATTTTGAAAAAGATAAAGCTTTAGAGCGTCGTTTTCAAAAGGTAATTGTTGATGAACCTGATACCGAAAGTGCTATTTCTATCCTTCGAGGAATTAAAGATAAATACGAGGCGCATCACAAAGTACGTATTAAAGATGAAGCTATTATTGGTGCGGTTGAATTATCGCAACGCTATATTACAAATCGTTTTTTGCCTGATAAAGCCATTGATTTAATGGATGAAGCAGCCGCTAAATTACGTATGGAAATGAATTCTAAACCCGAAAATTTAGATATTCTTGATCGTAAAATAATGCAATTAGAAATTGAAATTGAAGCAATTAAACGTGAAAACGATGTTGTTAAATTAAAATCTTTAAATGAAGATGTTGCTAATTTAAAAGAAGAACGCAATGAAATAAGCGCAAAATGGCAATCAGAAAAAGCCGTTGTAGATGCTGTTCAGCAGTTAAAAACAGATATTGAAAATTATTCGATTGAAGCTGATAAAGCCGAACGTAACGGTGATTATGGTAAAGTAGCTGAATTGCGCTACGGTAAAATAAAAGAAGCTCAAAAATTATTAGAAGTTCAACAAGAGATTTTAGAGAATCAACGTGAAGGTTCTTTAATTAAAGAAGAGGTTACTTATGATGATATTGCCGAAGTTGTAGCAAAATGGACTGGCGTTCCTGTTACGAAGATGATTCAGTCAGAACGTGAAAAATTATTAAAACTAGAAGACGAATTACATAAACGTGTTGTAGGACAAGAAGAAGCTATTGTAGCGGTTTCCGACGCTGTGCGTCGTTCAAGAGCTGGTTTACAAAATCCTAATAAACCTTTAGGAAGTTTCTTGTTTTTAGGAACTACAGGTGTTGGTAAAACCGAACTAGCAAAAGCATTAGCCGATTATTTATTTGATGATGAAAATGCCATGACTCGTATTGATATGAGTGAATACCAAGAGCGTCATTCTGTGAGTAGATTAGTTGGAGCACCTCCTGGATACGTTGGTTATGAACAAGGTGGACAATTAACAGAAGCAGTTCGTAGAAAACCCTATTCTGTTGTTTTGTTAGATGAAATTGAAAAAGCACATCCTGATACGTTTAATGTTTTACTTCAAGTTTTAGATGAAGGAAGATTAACAGACAATAAAGGACGTGTCGCCGATTTCAAAAACACCATCATTATTATGACCTCTAATATGGGAAGTCATTTAATTCAAGAAAAATTCGAGAATTTCGATACTTTAAAAGATGATGTTGATACGGTTATGGAACATGCTAAAACCGATGTTTTAGGCTTATTAAAACAAACAGTTCGCCCAGAGTTTATCAATAGAATTGATGATATTATCTTGTTTACGCCTTTATCAGAAAAAGATATTAAACAAATTGTACGCATACAATTAAACGGCGTTAAAAAAATGATAGCCGAACAACATATCACCTTAGATGCTACTGATGCTGCTATTGCATATTTGGCTAAAAAGGGCTATCAGCCGGAGTTTGGTGCACGTCCTGTAAAACGAGTGATTCAAAAAGAAGTATTGAATCAATTATCTAAAGAAATACTATCAGGAAATGTTACGACCGATAGCGTTATTTTATTAGATGCTTTTGATGGTGCTTTGGTTTTTGTAAATCAAACTTTTAAAAATAAAGCTCTTAAAGAAGAAACTACAGTTTAAATGTTTAAATTAAATTTAGTACTAAAATCAAAAGAGCTACCTTTTTGGGGTAGCTCTTTTTTTGTTGTTTGTTTATCTTTTTCTTAATATAAACAATTAACTTTTCCTTTTCTTTTGCGCTTTTTTTCTTGCTTTATTTTTTTGTTTTGAATGATTTTATATTAAAATCTCATACCAACACCAAAACCTACTAAAATAGGATTAATATCAACATCGGCAGTTACCGTAGCAATTCCTGCATCTACAGTAACATCAGTACTTAAACCGATATATTTTGCATCAACATTTAAAAACCAAGTGTCGTTTAAATCATAATCGAAACCTAATTGAGCAGCGTATCCGAAGGCATTATCGTAATCAACATCAACAACAGCTCCTGGATTTGCATCGTAAAAAATAGTGTAATTTACCCCTGCTCCTACATACGGTCTGAATTTATTCAATCCTGTAAAATGATACTGAACCGTTAATGTTGGAGGCAATAACCAAACATCACCTAAATTTACATTTCCTAAGCTTGTTCCTGTTGCTTTAACATCGTGTGGTGTTGTTCCTAAAATTAATTCTGCCGCAATATTTTCGGTAAAAAAATACGTAAAATCTAATTCAGGAATAAAACTTTGTGTAATATCGACATCGCCTCCTATAGTGCTAATAGTTGCCGATTCGTTTGGTAATACACTAACCCATCTAAAACGAGCTTGCCATTTTTTGTCCGTTTTTGTAGTGTTTTTTAAACTCTCCTTTGAACTTTCTTGAGCATTTGCATTATTTACATTGGTAAAAAATAATACTCCTAAAGCAATACTTAAAAAAACTTTTTTCATGATTAATTATTTTAATAATATACCGCAAAACTACCTCATCAAATAACTATAATAAATGACTAAAATCATAGTTTGCTAAATTTATTTTACACAACAAGCCTAGTACTTGTGCATTGCGTTGCTAAAAAAAGCCTAAAAATTATATAGATTATATCGTTATATTTGCATTATTATGCAAAAAAAAATCAACATACAGAATAAAAAGGCTCGTTTTGAATACGAGATACTCGATAAATATACCGCAGGAATTCAGCTTACAGGTACTGAAATTAAATCAATACGTCTTAGTAAAGCCAGAATAACCGAAAGTTTTTGTGAATTTAATGAACAAGGCGAGCTTTTTGTGGTTAATATGTATATCGAAGAATATGCTTTCGGAAATCATTTTAATCATAAAACAACAAGTGAACGTCGTTTATTGTTAAATAAAAACGAATTAAAAAAATTAGCCCGCGAAGTCGAAGCTAAAGGAAATACCATTGTTCCGTTAAAATTATTTATCAATAATAATGGATGGGCAAAATTAGACATCGCTTTAGCTAGAGGAAAAAAGACCCACGATAAACGTCAAGTAATGAAAGATCGTGATAATAAAAAAGATTTAGCGCGTATTAAAAAAGATTTTAATTAAAATGAAGAACTATGATAAATACATTGCTTAAGGTAATTCGCTGGAAACTGCTTTTATACTTTGCGATTGTATTTTTCTTGTTTAAGTATTGTTTTTTATACGGTTACGGTTTTGAAACAATACTTTCTTTTTTTGATGCTGCTATTTTAACAAGCGCACTACTTTTACTAATAGCCTCTAGTTATTTAGTTGTTTTTTACAAAGGAAAACAACTTGGTAAAGCCAATCTTTTTTTACCTTATTCGAAAAAATACGCTATTATTTTTGGTGTTTTAGGCTTGATTTTAAGCAGCTTTTTATGTTTTAAAATTGAAAGACCGAGTTATAGCTTTTTGTTTTTAATTTTCTTTTCAATAATTATTCGCTATTCTAAAAAAATTATTGAAAAAACATTTATGAGTAACATATTAAGACCTTTTTTACGGTCTTTCTTTGTGTTGTTTGTTTGCTGGTTAGACAGACCCATAAACATTAGCTCAACAACTCAATTAGATTTGTTTTTTAAACTACAAATTATTCTTTCAATATATATTATTAGCGCTTTTTTAACCAATATTGTTAGAGGAAT
Source organism: Tenacibaculum finnmarkense genomovar ulcerans (assembly GCF_900239495.1). GTDB lineage: Bacteria > Bacteroidota > Bacteroidia > Flavobacteriales > Flavobacteriaceae > Polaribacter > Polaribacter ulcerans. The sequence goes on along the minus strand of NZ_OENE01000013.1, from coordinate 29,823 downwards.
TATTATTGATATCATTAATTACGATCGTAAAAGTAAAAACGAAACTTTGCCTTTTTTATTAGGAAGAAATAGAGCGAAAAAAACAGTGATAATCATCACTATTATTACTTGTTTTAGCTTATTGTTAATTCCTTTCTTATATATTGAAAACCATTATGTACGCCTACTAGTACTTTCTTTAACGGTTTTTTACAGGTTGTTTTTTTATTATTACTTATTAGGTGCATCAACAACATCTAATTACACCTTTTTATTAAAAATACTAAATGTTAGTTTTGTGCTTTCATTTTTAAGCATTCCAATTCTATCTTACTATCTTAAATCTTATTTATAAAATATGCTAGCTAGCAAACTATCAAAATACACCGTGATTTTAGCTTCAAAATCACCTAGAAGACAGCAATTAATTAAAGACTTAAACATTCCTTTTATCATCAAGACAAAAGAGGTTGAAGAAATTTATCCGGAGCATTTAAAAGGCACAGAAATAGCTGATTTTTTAGCTGCTTTAAAAGCAGAACCTTTTAAAGATGAACTAACTCAAACCGATCTTTTAATAACTTCGGATACCATTGTTTGGCACAATAATAAAGCGCTGGGAAAGCCAAAAGATTATAATGATGCTTTTAAAATGCTTAAAAACCTGTCTGATAATACACATCAAGTGATTACTTCTATCTGTATTTCAAATAAAAACTTCAAAAAGATATTTAACGACAGCACTACTGTTACCTTTAAAAAATTATCTGATGATGAGGTTCATTACTATATAGAAAATTTCCAACCTTTTGATAAAGCGGGTGCTTACGGCATTCAAGAATGGATTGGTAAAGTAGCAATTACCAAAATTGAAGGCAGTTATTTTAACGTAATGGGCTTTCCTATTCATAAACTTTACAAAGAATTAATAAATTTGTAGTTCTATTGTAGTTCTATTTTTTTTTAAAAGATTATTTTTGGCACGTATTTACAACAACACAACTCAACTGATGAAAAAATATACTTATACTGAAAAAAAAGATACCCGATCTGGGTTTGGTGATGGTTTAACAGAATTAGGAAAAACAAATCCTAATGTAGTTGCCTTATGTGCCGATTTAACAGGGTCTTTAAAAATGGGCGATTTTAAAAATAATCATCCAGAGCGTTTCTTTCAAATAGGAATTGCTGAAGCCAATATGATTGGTATTGCAGCTGGTTTAACGATTGGTGGTAAAATTCCATTTACAGGAACATTTGCAAACTTCTCAACAGGGCGTGTTTATGATCAAATTCGTCAATCTGTAGCCTATTCTGATAAAAACGTTAAAATTTGTGCTTCACACGCTGGTTTAACTTTAGGTGAAGACGGTGCTACGCATCAAATTTTAGAAGATATTGGATTGATGAAAATGTTACCTGGTATGACAGTAATCAATACCTGTGATTACAGCCAAACAAAAGCAGCTACCTTAGCAATTGCAGAACACCAAGGACCTGTATATTTACGTTTCGGTCGTCCAAAAGTGCCTGTTTTTATGACTGATGAGCCTTTTATCATTGGAAAAGGAATTCAGATGACACAAGGAACTGATGTAACTATTGTTGCCACTGGGCATTTAGTTTGGGAAGCTTTACAGGCTGCCGAGCAATTAGAAGCAAAAGGAATTTCTGCGGAAGTAATAAACATTCACACAATTAAACCGTTGGATGAAGAAATTATTTTAAAATCTGTAGCAAAAACAGGATGTATTGTAACTGCTGAAGAGCATAATAAATTTGGAGGTTTAGGTGAAAGCGTTGCACGTTGTTTAGCAACCAACACGCCTACTCCACAAGAATTTGTAGCGGTTAATGATAGTTTTGGTGAATCGGCAACTCCTGATGAATTGATGGAAAAATACGGTTTAAATGATAAAGCAATCATTAAAGCAGTTGAAAAAGTAATTTCGAGAAAATAATATTTTTTCACACATTTTATAATACATGAAAAGCATCATTTTTTATAAATGATGCTTTTTTTATCTTTATTCTTATCAAACAAACAGAAAATTAAATTAATCAATAATAAACACTAACTACTTAAAATTAAAAACAATGAAAAAAATTATCTTAGGAGCACTTCTTTTTATAGGAGCTACACAAATGCAAGGTCAAACGCAATACGGTATAAAAGGAGGAATTAATTACAATTCAGATTCTTTTTCAGATGTTAAAAACGATGTTCTTTCGGGCGGTGAAAGTAAAACAGGTTTTCACGCAGGTGTTTTTTTAAGAGGAAAAATTCCTATTATCGGTTTATTTATTCAGCCAGAATTAGTGTACACTCAGTTAAATAGCGATGTTATTTTTACACCAGACGCTACATCTTCCCCTATAAAAACATCGTATTCTTTTAGAAAAATTGATGTTCCTGTATTAATTGGTAAAAAACTAGGTGGTGTAGGACGTGTTTTTGCAGGACCTGCTTTTCAATATGTTATTGAAGGAGATTTTGATACCGATAAAATTAAAGACGTAAAAGCTGATGGTTTTTCAGTAGGAATGCAATTAGGTGCAGGTCTTGATTTAGGAAAATTTGGTGTTGATGTTCGTTGGGAAAGAGCTTTTTCAGATACCCAAAGTGAATTAATAAAAAATAAAACAGCTGCGAATCCAAACACTACAAATGTTGAGTTTGATACACGTGTAAATCAAATTATTGTAGGTATTTCTTATATGTTTTAATAGATAAGCAAATATTTAAAGCAAAAAAATCCTGAACAAATTGTTCAGGATTTTTTTTATGTCTTTTAAAGTCTTTTAGTTTAAATATTTAAAAGAAAATATTATCTAATAAATCTATTTAAAAAATCAGGTACAGAAGGTCTTGTTGCATCGCTAAAATTACTCAGCGGATCACCACCTTGCTTATTAACTTCCTCTTTAGTTAATTTCCCATCTCCGTCATCATCATTATCTAAATAATTAGGAACTCTATCGTTATCAGAATCATCATTCCAAGGTTTCCCATCACCGTTTACATCTTCTTTAATAGAAGGAACATTATCTAAATCATGGTCTGTATCTTCTATAATATCATGTAATTTAACCATATAAAGTAAATTTTTATTGGCTAAAGCTCCTGTATTTCTATAAGATAATCCTGAAGGAACTAAGAAAAAACCTTCACCAGCACCCTCGTATAAATTAGGAGCATTATCTTGTTTTTTTAAGACGCCTCCTTTAAAATGCGTAAAACCATACAACCAGCCTCTAACAGCAATTTGTTGCGCATTAAACCAAGTTGGTGTTTCTAAATCTTGTTCTTTTACTAATTTATCTGAGACAACTAATGAACTTAATCGGTAGGTTGTTAAAACAGAATCAACAACAGTAGTATTTTTCTTGGTTGATATTCCTTGTTTTTTTACGAAATGATAATAGGTATAATCTAAATCGTATTCATTTACCGTTTCGGTTTTTAATCGACTGTCGGTAAATAAGGCTGTTTTTCCTTTAATTAAAGGCTTTATAGAGTCAACATCATCTTTATAATAATGCGTTTTTAAGAATTCAACAAGAGTATCGCTATCTTTTACTGCTTGCGCCTCATGGTCAAAACGAACAATAGTTCTTCCATTATCTGATCCGCAGGAATACAGAAAAATACTAGTTACTGCGAAATAAAAAAGGTGTTTAAATTTTATCATTTAATTCTGAAATTTTAACTTGCAATTTACCATTTTTATACCTTTGTAAAAAACTAAAAGATAAATTTTAACTTTTATTATGAGAATTGATAAATACTTGTGGTGTATCCGCTTTTTTAAAACCCGAAGTATCGCTACTGATACCTGTAAAAAAGGACACATTAAAATTAATGGTGTCAAATTAAAACCATCAAAAGAGCTCTTCGGAAATGAAGAAATAAGCATCCGAAAGAATCAAATAAATTATAAGATAAAAGTCTTAGACATACCTGATAGCCGTGTTGGCGCTAAGTTGGTTGATTTATACCGAAAAGATTTAACCCCGAAAGAAGAATTTGATAAAACTGCTTTATTAAAATATTCAAAAGATTATTACCGAAAAAAAGGCGCAGGAAGACCTACCAAAAAAGACCGAAGAGACATTGACGATTACGGTGATTCTGAAATTGATACCGACAATAATTTTGAAGATGATTCTGACCGAAATGACAATTAATCAGGTTAAAATTACCGTAATTTGTAATATCTTTATCTTTTCTTTTTAAATTTTTAAATAAAAAAATGAACGTATCAGACTCTATTATATTAAACAACCTACAAGTTGAACAAAAAATCCGTCGTATTGCCTTTCAAATTTACGAAAGTAATAGCGATGAAAAAGAAATTATCATTGCAGGAATTGCTAATAATGGCTATTTATTTGCTGAAAAAATACACAAAGTATTATCGGAAATATCGCCTTTAAAAATCGAATTATGCAAGGTTTTTATCGATAAAAAAAATCCTATAAAACCAATAACCACCTCTTTATCGGTTGCCGAATATGAAAATAAATCATTGGTTTTAATTGATGATGTTTTAAATTCAGGAACGACCCTAATTTATGCGGTAAAGCATTTTTTAGACGTTCCGTTAAAGCGTTTTAAAACCGCTGTTTTGGTAAACCGAAACCACAAGAAATACCCTGTAAAAGCCGATTTTAAAGGGATTTCTCTTTCAACCTCAACCAAAGAACACGTTGTTGTTGAATTTAAAGACGATCAAACACTGGTTTATCTAACCTAAAATTTAAGTTAATTAATTTACTAAAAGCGCTAATTCAGTAACAATTTCCGTTACTTTTTTAGCGTCAACAGTTAACAAATGCTTTGCTTGATGATAAAAATGACTTCGTTCAAATAAATGTTTGGCAATAAACTCGTGTAAATCTTCTTCTTTTAGTCGCGCCACTAACGGTCTTTGATTTTTTTCGTTGGTCAATCGCTGTACAATTGTTGCAATACTTGTTTTTAAATAAACGGATGTTGCGTTTTTATCAGCAATAATGATATCCATATTACCCGCATAACAAGGCGTGCCACCTCCTAACGATACAACAAAATTTTGTTTTAAGGCTAAAATTTCTTTTAAATAGAAGTGTTCTTGTTTTCGAAAGTAAATTTCTCCTTTCGTTTCAAAAATTTCAGACACCGTCATTTTTTCTTTATCCTCTATATAATGATCTAGGTCAATAAAAGGACTCTTCTTTTTTTTAGCCAATAATCGACCAATTGTAGATTTTCCACTTCCCATATACCCTATTAATACTGTTTTCATAAATCTAATAATTAAGCGATTACAAATATTATTAAAAAAATTTGTAAAAAAACCACAAAAAACTTTTTTATATTCAACAAACCGTTGTATATTTGCAACCGCTTAGACAAATAAGCAATGACCTGGTAGCTCAGTTGGTAGAGCATCTCCCTTTTAAGGAGAGGGTCCTGGGTTCGAGCCCCAGCCCGGTCACAAAAAAAGCTAAGCTTATGCTTAGCTTTTTTTATTTTAGCACGTATGGCGGAATTGGTAGACGCGCAGGCTTGAGGGGCTTGTATTCGTAAGGATGTGCAAGTTCGACTCTTGTTACGTGCACTTTTAAAATTTATTAAAAACTGCTTCAAAATTCATTAAATGAAATTTGAAGCAGTTTTTTTGTTTTATAAGAGATAAAACCTCCCCCTAAATTACTCTTCTAATTTTTCAATTTCACAATTTATTAACTAATTTCATACTGATAATCCTTATTATTGCAACATGCAAAAAACATACTTATTTCTTATCGTATTTATATGTATTTCCTTTTCAGGATATTCTCAACAATTAAAAGGACAGGTTATTGATGCGAAAACCCAAAAACCGTTAAGCGCTGCGCATATTTTAAATTTAAACGCCGTTGTTGGTACTATTACCAACGAAAAAGGACTTTTTGAAGTAACATCAAAAGCAAACGATACTATTTTAGTGTCTTTTATCGGCTTCTCTTCTATCAAATTAAAAGTAACTAACGATTTACTAAAAGGAAACGAAGTGGTTATTTCATTACAAGAAAAACCCGAAGAAATTAAAGAAATTGTTATTAAATCAACAGCATTAATTGGTGTTTTAGAAATAGATGTAAAACAAGTTCCGAAAGATAAATTTACACGAATCCATATCAACGGACTGCCGCAAACCTATGAAATTGGGAAGCCACAAAAAGTAACATCGCCAATCGCAAAATTGTTAAATCCTGTTGATTTAGTCTATAATCTCTTCGGAAGAAAGCCCAAACAGCTAAAGAAGTTGCAAAAATTAAAGAAAAAAGATGATTTACGTAAAATGCTTGCAGGCAAGTTTGACCGAGAAGTAATGATGGAGTATTTAGAAATGGATAGTCAAGAACTTCATAAATTACTAAGTAATTGCGAATACTCTGATTATTTTATCAAAAAAGCAAGTGATTTACAGATAATTGAAGCAGTTTTGAATTGCTACGAAAACTATAAAGCACATAAAAAAGGTAAAATTGAAATAAATAGAATACCTGATTAAAACTATTTATAAATCAATCAAATAAAACAGCAAACATTTCGTTTCGCTGTTTTTTTTGTGGATGATTTAACTGCTTTGTTTAAAAATTAAAGAAAGATTGAATACCTGCTCTACTTCATCTATTTCAGTATCCACACAGCTCTAATAAATCGGATATATTAAGACGATAAACTGAAATGAATTCCCTTTGACCGATTCAATTTCTTACATTTCTGTCGTAAAACTCTTTTTAGATGAAATTTAAACAGGCGCTTAATTTTATCTGTTTTTTATCTGTTTATTTAATTTGAAAATAAGTAAATTTGTCAATTAAAATTGATTAAAAACAACACAAACACAACTTAATACAGCAAAATAATGATTCATTTCTTTGGAAACGTTAGCAGTAAAATATTTACTGTTCAAACAACAAAAGAATTATCTACCGAAACTATTTCAAAACTTACCTGGTTATTTGGAGAACAACCAAAAATAAATGCGACATCATTAGATGTCTTTTTTGTTGGTCCAAGAGCAGCAATGATTACTCCTTGGAGTACCAATGCCGTGGAAATCACTCAAAATATGGGTATTTCTGATATCATCAGAATAGAAGAATTTGACGTTGTTTCTGAAGATTTTTCAGATTTCGACCCAATGATTTCTCAAAAATACAGTGGTTTAGGTCAAGATAGTTTTACAATAGATATTCAGCCAGAACCAATTTTAGATATCGAAGATATTGCCGCTTACAATGAAAAGGAAGGTTTAGCTTTAAGCGATGAAGAAGTTGAATACCTAGAAAGCGTAGCAACAAAAATAGGTAGAAAGTTAACAGATTCTGAGGTTTTTGGTTTTAGCCAAGTAAACTCTGAACACTGTCGTCATAAAATATTTAACGGAACTTTCGTTATTGATGGCGAAGAAATGCCTACATCTTTATTCAAATTGATAAAAGAAACAGCGAAACAATTTCCAAACGATATTGTTTCGGCATATAAAGATAACGTTGCTTTTATAAAAGGTCCTAAAGTTGAGCAATTCGCTCCTAAAACTGCGGATAAACCTGATTTTTACGAAACAAAAGAATTTGAATCTGTAATTTCATTAAAAGCAGAAACACACAACTTCCCTACTACTGTAGAGCCTTTTAATGGAGCTGCAACAGGTTCAGGAGGAGAAATTAGAGACAGACTTGCTGGAGGAAAAGGTTCTTTACCTTTAGCAGGAACAGCGGTTTATATGACTTCTTACTCTCGTTTAGAAGCGTCTATTGATTCTGTTAAAAACACAAGATTTTGGGAAAATAAATTTGAAGCTAGAGATTGGTTATACCAAACTCCGATGGATATTTTAATAAAAGCATCAAACGGAGCTTCTGATTTTGGAAATAAATTTGGTCAGCCGTTAATTACAGGTTCTGTATTAACTTTTGAACACGAAGAAAACACTGCTTCAAGTGATGCTAAACCTAGAAAATTAGGTTTTGATAAGGTAATCATGCAAGCTGGTGGAATTGGATACGCAAAAGCTGATCAAGCATTAAAAGATACGCCTAAAAAAGGAGATAAAATTGTAATTCTTGGTGGTGAAAATTACCGTATTGGAATGGGTGGCGCTGCGGTTTCATCAGCAGATACTGGCGAATTTGCTTCAGGAATTGAATTAAATGCTGTACAGCGTTCGAATCCTGAAATGCAAAAACGTGCTGCTAACGCCGTTCGTGGAATGGTAGAAAGCGATGAAAACTTTATCGTTTCTATTCACGATCACGGGGCTGGTGGACATTTAAACTGTTTATCAGAATTAGTGGAAGATACTGGTGGGAAAATCAATTTAGACAACTTACCTGTTGGAGACCCTACTTTATCAGCAAAAGAAATTATCGGAAACGAATCTCAAGAAAGAATGGGATTAGTAATCGCTGAAAAACACATTGATACCTTACAGAAAATTGCTGAACGTGAACGTTCTCCAATATATACTGTTGGTGATGTTACTGGTGATAATCGTTTTACTTTTGAATCTGAAACTAAAGGTGATAAACCAATGGATTTAGCTTTAGAAGATATGTTTGGTAGTTCTCCTAAAACTGTTTTAACTGATAAGACTATTGTAAGAAATTACAAGAATTCAAGATATAAAACCAAGAATTTACCAATCTATTTAAACCAAGTTTTACAGTTAGAAGCTGTAGGATGTAAAGATTGGTTAACCAATAAAGTTGACAGATGTGTTGGTGGTAAAGTAGCTAAACAACAGTGTGTTGGTTCGTTACAAATTCCTTTAAATAATGTCGGAGTGATGGCGTTAGATTATAACGGGAAAGAAGGAATTGCAACTTCTATTGGTCACTCGCCTATTTCTGGGTTAATTAATCCTGCTGCAGGAAGTAGAAATTCGATTGCAGAATCATTAACAAATATTATTTGGGCTCCTTTAAAAGATAATTTAGCTTCGGTTTCTTTATCGGCAAATTGGATGTGGCCTTGTAAAAATGAAGGTGAAGATGCTCGTTTATACAAAGCAGTAAAAGCTATTTCTGACCTATCTATTGATCTGGGTATCAACGTACCAACAGGAAAGGATTCATTGTCAATGAAACAGAAATACAAGGACGACGAAGTAATTTCACCAGGTACTGTAATTGTCTCAGCAACAGCAAATTGCGATAATATATCTAAAGTAGTAGAACCTGTTTTACAAAAGAATGGAGAACGCATTTATTACATCAATATTTCGCAAGATTCTTTCAAATTAGGTGGTAGTTCTTTCAATCAAGTATTAAATACTATTGGAAATGAAGCACCAGATGTTACAAATCCAACCTTCTTAAAAGATGCTTTTAATACCATTCAAAATTTAATTAAAGCTGATAAAATTTCTGCTGGACACGATGTTGCTTCTGGTGGATTATTAACTACTTTATTAGAAATGTGTTTTGCTGATGTTAACTTAGGAGCTGATTTTGATATCTCTAGCTTAAATGAAGAAGATTCATTAAAAGTATTATTTGCTGAAAATGCAGGAATTGTTTTTCAAGCAGATGCTTCTGTAGAAACAATTTTATCAGAAAATAATATTGAATTCTTTACTATCGGAACAGCAAATGATTCTGGTAAAGTTACTATCAAAAATAACGAAGATAATTTCTCTTTTGATGTTTCTCAAGTAAGAGATACTTGGTATAAAACTTCGTATTTATTAGATGACAAGCAAACGGCAAATGGTTTAGCTAAAAACAGGTTTGATAATTATAAAAATCAACCTTTAAAATATACGTTCCCTGCTAATTTTACAGGAAAAATTGCAGATGTTTTAGGCGATAATTCATCAGCAGATAAAAAAGACCGACCAAAAGCAGCTATTATTCGTGAAAAAGGTTCAAACTCTGAACGTGAAATGGCAAATGCCATGTATTTAGCTGGTTTCGATGTTAAAGATGTTCACATGACAGATTTAATCTCTGGACGTGAAACTTTAGAAGATATTCAATTTATTGGAGCTGTTGGTGGTTTTTCTAATTCAGATGTTTTAGGTTCGGCGAAAGGTTGGGCTGGAGCATTTTTATATAATGAAAAAGCAAATACAGCTTTAAAGAATTTCTTTAAACGTGAAAACACTTTATCGGTAGGAATTTGTAATGGTGCTCAATTATGGATGGAATTAGATTTAATTAATCCTGATCATAAAGTTCATGGTAGATTAGTTCATAACGATTCTAAGAAACATGAAAGCTCATTTACTTCTGTTAAAATTCAAGAAAATAATTCGGTAATGTTATCATCATTAGCCGGAACTGAATTAGGTGTTTGGATTTCTCATGGAGAAGGAAAATTTAACTTACCAGAAGCTGAAACTAATTATAGTATTGTAGCTAAATATGGATATGAAGGCTATCCTAATAATCCTAATGGTTCAGATTATAACACCGCAATGTTATGTGACGCTACAGGTCGTCATTTAGTAACAATGCCACATATTGAACGTTCTACTTTTCAATGGAACTGGGCAAACTACCCTGCTGACAGAAAAGACGAAGTTTCACCTTGGTTAGAAGCATTTGTAAATGCTAAAACTTGGATTGAAAATAAGAAATAATACTACTTTTAAAATTATTTTTATTAAAACAGCTTTTGAATATTTCAAAAGCTGTTTTTTTTTGGTCTTTTTACAGCGCTGCTATCTTTTAAGTAACCTTAAAAAAACCCGAATCAATTACTTTATTATTAACTATCGATTTTTCAAGAATTTTTTGAAGCAATTTCCCGCTTTCCGCACTCGCTCTTTTTTGAAAAAATCAAAAAAGGAGCTCAAACAATCGCTTCAATCGGGGCTAGAAATTTGTGCTAAAAAGAAATATTAAGATATCTAAAAAAAATCACTGTTTAAAAATTAAATCAAGTGTCAGTTATCGAGTAATTTTTCCTTCAAAATTCAAAAAACCTTCAAAAAAATATCGGCACTATTTTTTTAGTATCAATAAAAACACAATTCAAATTATCGATACTATTTTCTATTTTAATTCCTTTTAGTGAGTCATTAAAATCAGAATCATCAAAAATCAAAAATAAAGCTAAAAAATACGGCAAACGGCAAATTAATTAGGATGTAAACCCTGAACTCAATTCAGGTTGACGAACTCGGTTTTTTCTTTTAAATTGAATTTTAGTAGTTTTTACAGTAAAAAGTAAAAAATTGAAAACTCTAAGTGTTCGTCGAATTATTTTTTTCCTTCAAAATCCAAAAAAAACTTCAAAAACTTTTTTTAGCATCAATAAAAACAATTAAAATCAACAAAATTCGAAAGGATTTGAAAAGAATGAAAAGCTATTAATCATTTAATGTTTTTAACAATCAAGTACATTAATTTAATTGTTCCTCGGTTATTACTATTTTCTTTTAAATACCGAAATAAAACAAAGCGAATAAAAACAAGAGGGCTTTCTTGTTTAAGTTTATTTTTAAAATTTCATTTTAAATCGCAAACATATTATATTACAAATGTAATTAACGATAAAGTGCTAAAAAACAACCCTCTCTAGTTACATTAGTGAATTTTCCCTACTCTCGCACGGAACAAATATTAGTTACAGATGTAAAAGTGTTCTGAATTATTCCGTATTTCACTTATGTAATCAAAGGTATTCGACTATACTACAAGTAGTTAACTAAGCACCTAGGCATTTAGCTTTTCTTTTGAGAACCTTAAAAAAACCTAAAAGACTCATTAACATATCGCTATTAATTAAACACATTTGTAAAGTAAGTAAGAGTAAGATGTGTTATTACAATTGTAATAACGCACCTGCTGTGGTAAGAAAATTAGGCTATTTACAATAGTAATTAGTTTTTGTATCTATTAATTTACTGTAATACTCCAGATTCTGAGTCGCTACTCCTCTATTTAATTATTTGAATTTATCACAAAATTTTCATTCTTTAAGGAGGGATTCCCACCTTCATATAATTTTAAAAGATGTTTTTTAAACCTAAAGAACATCGATATTTATTTCGGTTTGGTTTCTGGGTTTTCCGTTTCTGTAATTTCATTTGCCTTATTATATCCAAAATAAATTTAGCATAGCCAAAAAAAACTGATCTTTAGTTAATTTTTAAACAGAATCCCCTCTCTACAAGTTGCTATAAATTATAACATCCCTCCTATTTTAATAAAAAATACAGGATACTTTTCTTAAAGCCGTTTAAAATTTAAAAAACTGACAGTTCGAATGATTTTTTTTCTTCAAAATATTTCTAGTCATTTAAAATCACTCAAATTCACGACAAGAATCATCAAAAAAAGGGAAACGGCAAATGCGAACCTGAATAAATTCCAGGTTGACCTAGCGATTTCTTATTAGGTAGCGCCTATTTAAAAATTATATAGAGAACTCTTTAGCTTCAAAACAGAAAATACACAAAATTGTTTGTGGTAAAAAGACAAGATGTCAAATTAGAATAAGTTTGACGATTTTATTTTTCTGATAAGATACTTTTTATAAAGCTTAAACAGTCTCATAAAATATAGTAGTTCGTTTTAAAACTCTTACAGATGTTACTTAAAAAGAGAGAGCTTCTTCTTTTCCAACAGATTTATAATTCGAAACTTTTTATAAATTACAATTAGCATAAATTATTATAATTGTATTTTGTAATAACCGTTTTTAAACACTTTTTATTAATAATACTCACTAAAATAGCGAAAAAACAAAGAATCAAAGCTCTAATATTTTATTATATAAAAATTAGAAACTGCTTATTTACATAACTTTAGATAGCTTAATCTCTAGTAAAAGATTACATTTAGCAAAAACAGGTCTAAAAGTTGCTTTTTTATTTACATATGTATATCTTTGACCTATTAAAAACACACTTACAAATGTAACTCAGTTATGGATATACTTATCAGATTAAAAAAAATACTTTCGTATTATAATTTAACATCGTCAACTTTTGCAGATACTATAGAGGTACAACGCTCTAGTATATCTCATCTTCTATCTGGTAGAAATAAACCTAGTTTAGATTTTGTTATGAAAACAGTTAATAAATTTCCTGAAGTAGATTTATATTGGTTTTTATATGGCGAAGGAGAATTTCCTAAAAAAGAAAAAGTTGTTATAGTAGAAGAAATTAAAGAAGAAATCACAGAAAATAAAGAGGAAACAAAACCAACTCTACTCTCTGCAGATGAAAATTTAATAAAAAAAGTTGATTTAGAAATGAAGACACCTAATATCGGTGATAAAAAATTAGTGAAAATTATACTGCTGTATAACGATGGGAGTTTTAATGAATTTAATCAGTAAAAAAAAAGCGTAGCAATTTAAAATTGCTACGCTTTTTTTTATGGTACTAAATATTTTATGTTAACATACCTCCATCAACCGATAATGTTTGCCCTGTAATATATGCACTCATATCCGAAGCTAAAAATACACAAGCGTTTGCAATATCTTTTGGAGTACCTCCTCTTTTTAAAGGAATATCATTACGCCAAGCATCTACCACTTTTTCATCTAATTTTGCTGTCATTTCAGTTTCAATAAAACCAGGAGCAACTACGTTACTTCTAATATTTCTTGATCCTAACTCTAAAGCTACCGATTTAGAAAAACCTAAAATTCCTGCTTTTGAAGCTGCATAATTTGCCTGACCCGCATTTCCTTTTAATCCAACAACTGAACTCATATTAATAATTGAGCCCGCTCGTTGTTTCATCATTGGTCTGATAACAGCTTTTGTTAAATTAAAAACAGATTTTAAATTAACTTCAATAACCTTATCAAAATCAGTTTCTGAAATACGCATCAATAAATTGTCTTTGGTAATACCCGCATTATTTACAAGTACATCAATTGTTTTAAATTCCTCTAAAACATTTTTTGCTAATTCTTGAGCTGCATCAAAATCCGCTGCGTTAGATTGATATCCTTTTGCTTTTACACCTAAAGTTGTTAATTCATTTTCCAAAGCTGTTGCTGCTTCAACCGATGAACTATAAGTAAACGCAATATTACATCCTTGGTTTGCAAATTCTAATGCAATACCCCTACCGATTCCTCTAGTAGCTCCTGTAATAATTGCTGTTTTATCTTTTAAAAGTTTCATGTATTCGTTTTTTTAAAAAGTAAATATAAAAATAAAACTCAATTAAATAATATTGTTTATTATAATTTAATGCTATTTTACATTTTTTATCATTTTAAGATTCTTCTTTTAATAAAATTAATAAAAGCTTACACCTAAAAATAATTATTAGTAATCATATTGTGTAAAGGGTAATTTAGTTATAGGCTAAAAAACCACTAAACATAATGACTGATTCTACAAAAAGGTACTATAGTTATAGGCTATAATACGCTAGTTGAATTACAAATATAGTTTTTTTGGTTTTATTATATTTAATTTAAGGTTTAAATTTATTGTTAAAAACATAAAATTAAAAATGATAAAAAAAATACTACTTATCGCCTATTTAAATTCTTATGTGATAGCGAAATAAATTCAGCATAAAATATAAACAAGCTCTAAAACAAAAAAAACTCCAGATTTTCATCTAGAGTTTTATATATGTGATTAAAAAAAATTAAGAATTTTCTTTTTTAATTAAATTCAAGGCAGAACCTTCATTATACCATGAAATCTGTCCTTTATTATAGGTATGATTTACTTTAATAATATCTTTAGAATTATCAGCATGAACAATTTCAATCGTTAATTGTTTTGCTGGAGCAAATTCATTTAAATCAATAAAATTAAATGTATCATCCTCTTGAATTAAATCATAATCAGATTCTTCTGAAAAAGTCAATCCTAACATTCCTTGTTTTTTCAAATTCGTTTCATGAATACGTGCAAACGATTTTACAATAACCGCTGCAACTCCTAAATGACGAGGCTCCATCGCGGCATGTTCTCTTGACGAACCCTCTCCATAATTATGATCACCAACAACAATTGTTTTTACATCCGCCGCTTTATATTTACGAGCTACATCTGGCACGGCGCCAAACTGTCCATCTAATTGATTTTTTATAAAATTCGTCTTTTTTCCAAAAGCATTTACAGCACCAATTAAACAGTTATTTGAAATATTATCTAAATGACCTCTATAGCGCAACCAAGGACCCGCCATAGAAATATGATCGGTAGTACATTTTCCAAAGGCTTTAATTAATAATTTTGCACCCGTAATATTATTACCTAACGGAGTAAAAGGTGTTAATAATTCTAAACGGTTAGATTTTGGATTTACTTTAATTTCAATGCCACTTCCATCTTCTGTTGGTGCCAAATATCCATCATCTTTTACCTCAAAACCTTTTGGCGGCAACTCCCAGCCAGTTGGTTCATCAAGCATTACCTCTTCACCATTTTCATTAATTAAAAAATCTGTTATCGGATTAAAATCTAAACGCCCCGCAATAGTAATTGCTGCAACCATTTCTGGCGAAGCAACAAAAGCGTGGGTATTTGGGTTTCCATCGGCACGTTTTGCAAAGTTTCTATTAAACGAATGAATGATTGAATTTTTCGGTGCATTTTTTGGATCTTCATACCGAGCCCATTGCCCGATACACGGACCACAAGCATTGGTAAAAATAGTCGCATCTAGCTTTTCAAAAATTCCTAAAATCCCATCTCTATCTGCGGTATATCTTACTTTTTCAGAACCAGGATTAATTCCAAAATCAGCTTTTGTTTTCAAACCTTTATCAATCGCTTGCTGTGCAATTGACGAAGCTCTTGATAAATCTTCATAAGAAGAATTTGTACAAGAACCGATTAATCCCCATTCAACTTTTAAAGGCCACTTATTTTCAGTAGCTTTCTCGGTCATATCACCACCAATTTTTGTAGATAAATCTGGTGTAAAAGGACCATTAATTAAAGGACCTAATTCCGATAAATTAATTTCAATAACCTGATCAAAATATTTCTCAGGGTTTTCATACACTTGCGGATCACCCGTTAAATGTTCTTTCACTAAATTCGCCGCATCGGCAACATCACTTCTATCGGTAGCACGCAAATAACGCTCCATCGATTTATCATAACCAAAAGTAGAAGTTGTAGCACCTATTTCGGCACCCATATTACAAATTGTTCCCTTACCAGTACATGACATTCCAATAGCACCTTCGCCAAAATATTCAACAATTGCCCCTGTTCCTCCTTTTGCAGAAACAATACCAGCAACTTTTAAAATTACATCTTTTGGTGCTGTCCAACCAGATAATTTACCTGTTAATTTCACACCAATTAATTTCGGAAATTTCAATTCCCAAGGCATTCCCGCCATAACATCTACGGCATCGGCACCCCCAACACCAATAGCAACCATCCCTAGTCCACCCGCATTTACGGTATGCGAATCAGTACCAATCATCATTCCACCAGGAAAGGCATAATTTTCTAAAACCACCTGATGAATAATTCCGGCACCAGGTTTCCAAAAACCGATACCATATTTATTAGATACCGATTCTAAGAAATTAAAAACCTCATTTGAATTATTTAAAGCCGCTTGCAAATCAGAAGAAGCACCATTTTTTGCTTGAATTAAATGATCACAATGCACCGTTGTCGGAACAGCCACTTGTTTTTTACCCGCTTGCATAAATTGCAACAAAGCCATTTGTGCCGTAGCATCCTGACAGGCAATTCTATCGGGCGCAAAATCGACATAATCTGTTCCTCTTTTAAAAGGAGACGTTGCTTTTTCGTCCCACAAATGCGTATATAAAATTTTCTCAGAAAGTGTTAAAGGCTTGTTTGTTAATTTTCGAGCTAATTTTACACGTTCCTCTAATTTACCGTAAACGGCTTTAATCATATCAATATCAAATGCCATAAGATTGTTATTATATTAAGTACTTAAAAAGTACAAAATATATTTCGACTACAAAAAAACACAGATCAATATAGAATCATTATAAAAAAGAAATCATCAGTTTTAAGTCTATTATAATCAGTTATTTGAATATTAATTTGAAGCAATTTCCCGCTTTCCGCACTCGCTTTTTTTTGAAGAAAAATCAAAAAAAGAGCTCAAACAAAGCGTCAATCGGGGCTAGGAATTTGTACTCATTAACAAAATAAGTAACTTTAGTTTTAAATTTAGAATTTAACAGAATTAAAGATTAGGATTCAATATTTTATACGATACCAGCGTGACCCTCGCACTAGCAAAATCTAAAATTTAGAAAAACAAAAACACACTGTCAGTTCGAGTGATTTTTTATCCTTCAAAAAAATGGTATCGAGTGATTTTTCATCCTAATAAAACAACTATTTAGTTATGCTTCTATTCTCATCGAATTGAAAAATATCTGTAGTAAATAATTATGGCAAATCAGAATGTGAAAATGAAATAAATTCAGCTTGACGGATTCGATATTTTATACGATACGAGCGTAAACCCTCACACTAGCAAAATCTAAAATTTAGAAAAACAAAAACACTGTAAACTATAAACTCTCAGTTCGAGTGATTTTTCATCCTTCAAAAAAAATGGTATCGAGAAGTTTTTTATCCTAATAAATAAAATTATTTAGTTAAGCTTCTATTCTCATCGAATTGAAAAATATCTGTAGTAAATAATTATGGAAAATCAGAATGTGAAACTGAAATAAATTCAGCTTGACGGATTCGATATTTTATACGATACGAGCGTAATCCTCGCACTAGACAATTCTAAAATTTACAAAAAAAAACACTGTAAACTATAAACTCTCAGTTCGAGTGATTTTTTATCCTTCAAAAAAAATGGTATCGATAACTTTTTTATCCTAATAAATAAAATTATTTAGTTAAGCTTCTATTCTCATCGAATTGAAAAATAACTGTAGTAAATAATTATGAAAAATCAGAATGTGAAAATGAAATAAATTCAGCTTGACGGATTCGATATTTTATACGATACCAGCGTAAACCCTCACACTAGCAAAATCTAAAATTTACAAAAACAAAAAAACCAATGAAGCGAACTTCATTGGTTTTGATAACTATTATATTAAAATGATTTTTATAAAATCATCCTGTAATTATTTTACTAATAATTTATGAGAAGGCTTAAACATTGTTAAGTTGATACCTTTTACCGCAGCAACGTATTCTTCAATCGAAGGAGTTCTTCCTAATATTGTAGATAAAACAACAACTGGTGTTGATGAAAGTAACGATTCTCCTTTTTTATCTTTAGAATCTTTAACAACTCTTCCTTGAAAAAGACGTGTAGATGTTGCCATTACAGTATCACCAACCGATGCTTTTTCTTGATTCCCCATACAAAGGTTACAACCAGGACGCTCTAAATATAACATGTTTTCGTATTTTGTACGTGCCGATCCTTTAGGGTCATTATCGTCAAATTCGAAACCAGAATATTTTTGTAAAACTGCCCAATCACCTTCTGCTTTTAATTCATCTACAATATTATAAGTAGGTGGTGCAACAACTAAAGGGGCTTTAAATTCAACTTTACCTTTTTGCTCTTCAATGTTTTTAAGCATTTGAGCCAAAATTTTCATATCACCTTTATGAACCATACACGATCCAATAAATCCTAAATCTACTTTTTTATCTCCTCCGTAAAAAGAAAGCGGTCTAATAGTATCATGTGTATAACGTTTAGAAACATCGTCATTATATACATCAGGATCTGCAATCATTGGCTCATTGATAAGATCTAAATCTACTTCAAATTCTGCAAAATACTTTGCATTTGCATCAGGAGTTAATGCTGGCTTATCACCAGATTTAATTTCTAAAATTCTTTTATCAGCAATATCAATCAATCCTTGAAGAACCTGTTTTTGGTTGTCCATTTTCTTGTCGATCATAATCTGAATTCTACCTTTCGCAATCTCTAATGATTCGATTAAAGTAGCATCTTCAGAAATACAGATAGAAGCTTTTGCTTTCATTTCTGCAGTCCAATCTGTAAAAGTAAATGCTTGATCGGCAGTAAGTGTTCCTATATGAACTTCAATAATTTTCCCTTGAAAAACATTTTCACCATCAAATTTATCAAGCATTTGAGATTGAGTTGCATGAACAACATCACGAAAATCCATATAGCTTTTCATCTCTCCTTTAAAGGTAACTTTTACCGATTGAGGAATTGGCATAGACGCCTCACCTGTAGCAAGTGCCAAGGCAACGGTTCCTGAATCTGCACCAAAAGCAACACCTTTTGACATTCTTGTATGAGAATCTCCACCGATAATTATTGCCCAATCATCCACAGTAAGGTCGTTTAAAACCTTGTGAATTACATCGGTCATTGGCTTGTATTTATTCTGAGGATCTCTTGCGGTGATTAAACCAAAATCATTCATAAACTTCATCAGTCTAGGAATATTTGCTTTTGATTTATCATCCCAAACTGAAGCGGTATGACAACCCGATTGGTATCCACCATCAACAATAGGAGAAATTACAGTTGCTGCCATCATCTCTAATTCTTGAGAAGTCATCAGCCCTGTAGTATCTTGCGAACCTACAATATTTACTTCAACACGAACATCAGAACCTGCATGTAAAACTTTACCTGGAGTTGTACCAACCGCATTTTTATTAAATATTTTTTCAACGGCAGTTAATCCCTGTCCTTCAATTGAAATTTCTTTTGATGAAGCAAATACAGGAATAATATCAGTACCTAATACTTTTGAAGCAAAGGCTTGTAATTTTTTACCAAATACAACAGCGTAAGATCCTCCAGCTTTTATAAACTCAGCTTTTTGAGGAGTTAATGAAGCAGAAATGTCCATTAATTCTTGCGTTCCGTTGTATAATTTTTTCTCTTTAGTATTTACAGTAAGTACAGTACCTGTAGCTACAGAATATGCTTCTTTTAAAATAGGTTCTCCATCAGCATCTCTAACAGTGTTACCTGCTTCATCCTTTTGTTTAACCCAGTTTTTAAGATCAATACCAATACCTCCAGTTACTCCAACGGTTGTTAAAAAAATTGGAGAAATTCCGTTTGTTCCTGCAATAATTGGCGCTATATTTATAAAAGGAACATAAGGGCTCGATTTTATACCTGTCCATAAAGCCACGTTATTTACACCTGACATTCTAGATGAACCAACTCCCATTGTACCTTTATCGGCAATTAACATCACTCTTTTATCAGGGTGTTGTTTTTGTAAAGCAATCAGCTCTTGTTGTTGCTCTTTATTATGTTCGAACAAACATTGACCATGTAATTCACGGTCAGAACGAGAATGTGCATCACCTCCTGGCGAAAGTAAATCAGTAGAAATATCTCCGATACCTGCTACAAAAGTAACTATTTTAATTTCCTCTTCAATTGCAGGAAGCTTTGTAAAAAACTCAGCTTTAGCATAACTTTCTATAATCTCTTTTGCGAAATTATTTCCGTTTTTGAAAGCTTCTTCTAAACGTTCAGTATCTGCTTCGTAAAGAAAAACTTGTGTTTTTAAAACGTCACTTGCTTGTTTTGCTAAAGCAGTATCATTTCCTAAAGCAATATCTAACAATACTTTTATTGAAGGACCTCCCTTCATGTGTGATAATTGTTCAAATGCAAAAGAAGGTGTAATTTCTTTAAGTGTAGTTTCTCCTAAAATAATTTCCTTTAAAAATGATGCTTTTACAGTTGCTGCTGCTGTTGTTCCTGGTAATACATTATAGATAAAAAAGTTTAGAGAATCTTCTCTGTATTCATTTTTTACATCTTTAATTTGTGTAATGATTTCGCTTAGTAATTCAGCACCATCAATTGGTTTAGGATGAAGTTCTTGAGTTTTACGAACTTCAATTTCCTTTATATAATCTTTATAAATACTCATAAAAGATTTGTTTTTAATGTTAATGGATTACTGCTAAATCATCTAATTGTTTTTATACTTTTTCAGATTTACAATAAATTCCTTTGACGATATCAATGTCAAAGCCCATATATTTCAGTTAATTTTTGCCACACAAAAGTACTATTTTTAACTCAATTTTAAAAGATAAACAATAAAATGGCTTAATTACTGAGTTAAAAATATTTTTTCATTAAAAAAACAATAAATCATAAATATAAGTAACCTCAAATGTTAATTTATTATCAAATTAGCAATTTAATATAATCTAAAATCCCTTAAAACAATGGTTGTTTTAAGGGATTTTTAGTATTAAAAGTTAAAAAGCAGACCGTTAAGCTGGATTCTGTTCCTTATAAAATAAGGCTCTTATCATTTATCTAGTTTTACAATTACTCGTAAAATCAATCTGCCTACCCCTTAGAATCGCGCGAGTAGCGCTCGAGCTCTAATGTACATGACATTGCACCGTATAGAGTTTACCTGGTTTCACTACAGCATTACCTGTACATACTTTCTGCTGCACTTGTCCTCGACTTACGTCGGACGGTTGCTATCCGCTATACTACTCTGTGGTGTCCAGACTTTCCTACTTATACTAAATATAAGTCGATAAGATTGGTCTGCTTAAATTTTTTATAAAATTCACTTCTTTCATAAAAAAACCTACTCAATAAATTGAGTGGGAAAATTGCTATGAAAAAGAAAAAGTGTCTATAACGTCTTATAGACACTGCAAATATATAACTCTTTTTAAGAACTCACAACATTTTTTACCAAAAAGATGTATTATTTTAATTTATAGTGCTTTTTTTTGATCGTAAATACTTAAAAATAGCTTCTAAAAACCTGATATTAAACAAGTAACTAAAATTAAGACTCTCTATTAAATTATGTGAAAAAATATTAATTTTAGCAAAACCCCTAGCCCCGATTGAAGCATCTGTTTGAGCTCTTTTTTATTTTTAAAAGAAAAAATAAAAAAAGCGAGTGCGGAAAGCGGGAAATTGCTTCAAATTATTTTAAAAAAATCAGAAATAAAAAAGCCCACTCAAAAAATGAATGGGCTTTTATAATTAAAAAACTGTTTGTCTATGAAAACATATCTTTTACTTTCTCAAAAAATGATTTATCAGATTTTTGAGGGTTTGGGCTAAAGTTATCATCACTTTGCATTTGCTCAAAAAACTTACGCTGCTCTTTGGTTAGCTCTTGCGGAGTCCAAACATTAATATGAATTAAGAAATCACCCGTTCCGTAATGCTCTATACTAGGTAATCCTTTTCCTTTTAATCTTAAAATTTTACCAGACTGCGTTCCTGCTTCAATTTTGATTTTTACTTTTCCTGTTACGGTTTCTACTTCTTTCGAAACACCTAAAACTGCTTCAGAAAAATTAATATATAAATCGTGGTGAATATTACTTCCCTCTCTTTTTAAATTCTCATGAGGTATTTCTTCTATCAATACTAATAAATCACCAGAAATAGAATTTTTACCTGGCGCTTCATTTCCTTTTCCGCCAACTTTTAATTGTACACCTTCAGTAACTCCTTCAGGGATATTAATTGAAACAGTTTCTTCTTTAACAATTAAACCTTGAGCATCTGATCCGCTAGGTTTGGTATCTAGCATTTCACCTGCTCCCTGACATGAACTACAGGTAACAGCTTGTTGCATTCTACCTAAAATAGTATTGGTAACACGCATTTGTTGACCGCTACCATTACATGTTGTACATGTTTTATAAGTAACACCTTCTGCCTGAACTTTTCTGCGAACTTTTACTTTCTTTTCTACTCCTGTAGCTATTTCTTCTAGAGTAAGTTTTACACGAATACGCATGTTAGACCCTTTTACTCTAGCTTGTCGCTGACGACCTCCGCCACCAAAACCGCCAAAGCCACCGCCTCCGCCGCCAAAAATATCACCAAACTGACTGAATATGTCATCCATATTCATTCCGCCACCGCCAAAACCGCCGCCGCCGCCACCTTGTGGGCCGTCGAAAGCTGCATGACCATATTGGTCATAACGGGCTTTTTTATTATCATCACTAAGAATTTCATATGCTTCTGCACATGATTTGAATTTCTCTTCAGCGCTTTTATCATCCGGGTTTTTATCTGGATGATATTTTATTGCCATTTTACGGTATCCTTTTTTTATTTCAGCTTGTGTTGCCGATCTTGAAACACCTAATATTTCGTAATAATCTTGTTTTGCCATTTCTAGTCTATTCTGTCATTTTCACTAATTTGAAGCTTTCTTAACGCTTCTCCTACACAAAGCAATTGCCTTGAAACACTACTATGACCTATTATTTATGCCTGTCCTACTACTACTTTTGGATGACGGATAATTTTATCTCCTAACTTATATCCTTTTTCTACACAGTCAATAATTTTCCCTTTCAATTTATCAGAAGGTGCAGGAATTTGTGTAATTGCTTGGTGTACATCAGCATCAAAATCGTCTCCAGACTTTACCTCCACAGAAGTTAATCCTTTTTGCTCTAAAGTAGCTACTAATTTTTGCTGAATTAATGACATTCCTTTATTTAAACTAGCTATTTCTTTGCTTGCTTCTTTATCTAATTTTTTAGTTTCTTTCTTGTTAGTTTCAGCATGTGCTGAAGCTCTTTCAAAATCATCCAAAATTGGCAGTAAAGCTGTCATTACTTGCTGACCTGCAGTTTTAAAAAGCTCTACACGTTCTTTAGAAGTACGTTTTTTGTAGTTTTCAAATTCAGCAAATAAACGTAAATATTTATTTTTTTCTTCCGCTAATAACTCTTCAGGAGTTGGTACTATTTCATCTTCTTCCTTAGCCTCCACCTCTTTCTCTTCTTGAGATTCTTCTTGGTTGGTTTCTAATTCAGTATTGTCGATAGCGTCTTTTAATTCGTCTTCTTTAGTATATTGATCTTTACTCATTGTAAATAGTTTCTTTAATTTCTTCAGCATACTTTAATCAATAATATTGCCAATAAAAAAATCGTGCCATCTTGACACGATTTTTTTATTTTTATTAATTTATTTTTTTATTAGTCTTCTATTCTTTCAATTTTGGCGCCGATCGATTTTAATCTCGCTTCAATATTTTCATATCCTCTATCAATTTGCTCAATATTATTAATAATACTGGTTCCTTTTGCTGATAAAGCAGCAATTAACAACGAAATTCCTGCACGAATATCAGGCGAAGTCATTTTCGTTGCCTTTAACATTGATTGAAAATTATGCCCAATAACGGTTGCTCTGTGCGGATCACATAAAATTACTTTTGCGCCCATATCAATTAATTTATCAACAAAAAACAAACGACTTTCAAACATTTTTTGATGAATTAATACCGTTCCCTTTGCCTGAGTTGCTAATACCAAAACAATACTTAACAAATCAGGTGTAAAACCAGGCCAAGGAGCATCGGCTACTGTTAAAATTGAACCGTCAATATAGTTTTGAATTTCGTAACTTTCTTGTGATGGAATAAAAATATCATCGCCTTTTTTATCTAATTGAATTCCTAATTTACGAAACACATTTGGAATTTGACCTAGGTTTTCCCAGCTAACATCTTTAATAGTCAATTCAGAACGTGTCATTGCAGCAACACCAATCCAACTACCAATTTCAATCATATCTGGCAATACCCTGTGTTCGCAACCGCCTAAAGATTTTACCCCTTCAATAGTTAATAAATTAGAACCAACGCCAGCTATTTTTGCGCCCATTGAGTTCAACATTTTACATAATTGCTGAATATATGGTTCGCAAGCCGCGTTGTATATTTTAGTTATTCCTTTTGCTAAAACAGCTGCCATTACAATATTAGCCGTTCCTGTTACTGACGCTTCATCTAATAACATATCAGCACCAACCAATCCTTTTTCAGCTTCTACTCCGTAAAAATATTCTTCTTTATTATAACGGAATTTTGCACCTAAATTAATGAAGCCTTCAAAATGAGTATCTAAACGACGGCGACCAATTTTATCACCTCCTGGGCGTGGAATATATCCTTTTCCAAAACGGGCTAATAAAGGTCCAACAATCATAATAGAACCTCTTAATGAGCTTCCATCTTTTTTAAATTTAGCCGATTCTAAATAGCTCAAGTTAATATCATCAGCTTGAAAACTATATGAATTTGAACTTAATTTTTCAATTTTAACACCTAGTTCTCCTAAGATAAAAATTAATTTATTAACATCAATAATATCAGGAATATTATTGATTATTACTTTTTCGGCAGTTAATAAAACGGCACATATAATTTGTAGCGCTTCATTTTTTGCTCCTTGCGGGGTAATTACTCCATTAAGTTTGTGACCACCTTCTATTTTAAATGATGCCATACTATTTTATTTTTTTCTATATTTATTAGTTGTCGTATAATTCGATTTTATCTTTGAAGTACCTTTGTTATTTGACTGTCCTTGGCTACTGCGTTTTCTTAGTAAATTTTTACTCTCTGACAATACTTCACCTGAAGTTCTTAAATCTATATTTTTATCAGATAAATCATATAAATGTTTAAAAATAATAGCGTCATCAACGGTATCTTTATTCCAATTTAAATAACATTTTTTCATGTGATTGGCAATCGTGAAAATTAAAGCTTCTCTTTTTTCACCTTCTTCCCAAGTTAAAGCCATGTTAATCATCGTTTGGATATTGTTTCCATAATAACGATATCTTGAAGCCGATTTAGGATATGCCATTTTTTCGGGCTTTTCTGTCAATTCTTCTTTCGATGGAATTTCATAAGGAGATTCTGCATCTAATTTAAAATCGGCAATAATATGTAACTGATCCCAAAGCTTGTGTTTAAAATCGGGCACATCACGTAAATGAGGTTGTAAATTACCCATCACATCTACAATCGCTTTAGCCATTACATTACGTTCTTCTTTAGTTTCTAAAGCGATGCAATGATGTACTAATTTTTGTATATGTCTTCCATATTCTGGAATTATTAAGTGATCTCTTTCTGAATTGTATTCTAAATCAAACGTCATTTCTCTGTATATTTACTCTAAATTATGTATGCAAAATAGGTAATTAATCTCAATTAATTGGCTACCCTATTACCTTTAGTTTTGCAAACTGTAATAATAATTTCTTTTTTCCTACGGTACCAAACTTAATTTCAGCTTTCTTATTTGGTCCTTTTCCTTCCAAAGCAATAACTTCACCTGTTCCAAAACGATTGTGCTCTACAAAATTACCAATATTAATTTCTCCAGAAAATAAATTAATAATTGACGTACTTGTATCCGCCTTCATTTTCAACTTACTTTTTGAAGGAATTAAGTTTGGTTTTTCTTTCTTAGAAACAAACTCTTTTCGTTGTTTTTGCATCGGTTTTTCAAACCTAACTTTTCTAGAAAAATCATCGGTATCAAAAATATCAGCATCCATAAATCTATTAGCAAAACCTGCGGGAACTTTGGGCGACAAATGCTCTACAAATTCAGGTGCTATTTCCTCTAAAAACCTACTAGGATCACCATCCGTTAATTTCCCCCATCTATAACGTGTTTGTGCATATGTTAAATAAGCCACTTTTTCAGCTCTTGTTAAAGCCACATAAAATAAACGACGCTCTTCTTCTAATTCGCTACGTGTATTAATACTCATGCCCGAAGGAAACAAACCCTCTTCTAAACCAACAATATATACATACGGATATTCTAAACCTTTTGATAAATGAATAGTCATTAATGACACCATTGGTGTATCATCACTTTCACTATCAAAATCAGTAGCTAAAGCGACATCTTCTAAAAATATGGGTAAAGAAGCATCGTCACCCATTTCAATTTTATCAGTAATAAAATCTTTAATTCCGTTTAATAATTCTTGAATATTTTCAACTTTATTAGCCCCTTCTTGCGTACCATCTTTTTGCAAATCTTGAACTAATTCAATTCTTTTTACTACTAAATCAGCAATTTCAAAAGCATTCATTTTTTGTGCATCTATTTGAAAACGCTGAATCATTTTGGTAAAATTGGCTAATTTATTTTTAGTCCCCGCATTTATTTTTAAATCGATGGTATTTATATTTACTAAAATATCAAAGATTGATTTATTATAATGATCAGCAGCAATGGCTAATTTATCCATTGTGGTAGCACCAATACCTCTTGCAGGATAATTGATAATTCTCTTTAAAGCCTCTTCATCATTTGGGTTTATTAAAATTCGTAAGTACGATAATAAATCTTTAATCTCTTTTCGCTGATAAAAAGAAATTCCACCGTAAATTTTATACTTAATATCTTTTTTACGCAAGGCATCTTCCATCGCTCTTGACTGCGCATTGGTTCTGTATAAAATAGCAAAAGAATCATTAGTTAATTGATGCTCTTCTTTATTATCTAAAATAGATTGCGCCACAAAACGCCCTTCTTCACCATCCGAAATAGTACGCATTATTTTGATACTTTCGCCAGGGTCATTTGCCGTCCAAACTTCTTTATCTAATTTTGTTTTATTTTTATCGATAACACTATTTGCAGCCTCTACAATATTACTTGTAGAACGATAATTTTGTTCTAGTTTAAAGGTTTTAACCTCAGGATAATCCTTTTGAAAATTCAAAATATTATTAATATTTGCCCCACGGAAGCTATAAATACTTTGCGAATCGTCACCTACCACACAAATATTTTCAAAACGATCAGCCAATGCTTTTACAATTAAATATTGCGAATGATTTGTATCCTGATACTCATCAACCATTATATATTTAAAACGGCTTTGATATTTTGCTAAAACTTCAGGAAACCTACTTAATAACTCATTTGTTCTTAACAATAAATCATCAAAATCCATTGCTCCCGCCTTAAAGCATCTATCAACATAAGCCTTATAAATATCACCAACACGAGGTCTTCGAGCCTCTAAATCTGCTTGTTGTAGTTCAGGATTTAAAAAATAAGCACGAACCGTTATCAAGCTATTTTTAAAAGAAGAAATTCTACTTAAAATTTGCTTTGGTTTATACTGCTCTTTATCAAGGTGCATTTCTTTGATAATTGTTGATAATAAACGAACAGAATCTTGCGTATCATAAATAGTAAAATTAGAAGGATACCCTAAACGATCTGATTCCGAACGTAAAATTCGAGAAAAAACAGAATGAAAAGTACCCATCCATAAATTTTTAGTTTCACTAACACCAACAACCCCGCCAATACGTTCTTTCATTTCACGCGCTGCCTTATTGGTAAAAGTAAGCGATAAAATATTAAAAGAATCGACTCCTTGCTCCATTAAATGTGCAATACGGTAGGTTAAAACCCTGGTTTTACCAGATCCTGCTCCTGCTATAATTATCATTGGGCCATCTTTTTGTAAAACGGCTGCCCTTTGTGGTTCGTTAAGTTGCTGTAAATAAGTATTCAATAGAAAAAGTTTGTAAGAATTTTGAAATCGGAAATTTAACCATTCTTTTAGGTTTTATAAAGAATGTATTCCTTTTTTATTGTTAAAATGCAAAAATATAAAAATTGTATCTAAAATTATTTAATTTTGAATTGAGAATTTTAATTATGACTTGTATATTCGCAGCATGGAAGATAAAATTATTCAAGGATTAGCATATGCATTGCCCGCTTTAGTAACAGGAGGCGTTGCTTATTTTATATTAGGTGCTTTTATGCAACAAGATGAAAACAAGCAAAAATTTGATGCATTAGTTACTAAAAGAAAAGAAAGTTTACCTATAAAACTTCAATCTTACGAGCGTTTATTATTGTTTTGCGAACGTATAAATCCTTCAAAATTACTAATACGAGTAGCTCCTATTGGCGACAATACAAATAGTTACCTACAGTTATTAATCGCTAATATAGAACAAGAATACGAACATAATATGTTGCAGCAACTATATGTTTCAGACGATAGTTGGAAGGCAATTTTAGCGGCAAAATTAGCTATAATTTCGAACCTTAGAAACAGTTCAGAAACTGCAGAAACTGCAAAAGACTTACGAGAAAGTGTTTTAATTTATTACTCTCAAAATGAAAATCCAACACAAACCTCTATTGCATATTTAAAGCAAGAAGTAAAACGTTTAATATAATTTTTTATGTTATAGTTTAAAAAAGCTAGTTTGATTTTTAAAAATTCAAGCTAGCTTTTTTGTATTTAAAAAAAAATTAATATTTTTTAAATTTTAATTAAAAACCCAATATTACTTGATTTTTTGAACAAATATTTTAATATGAACACAAAGTATATAAAATTAGAGTAAATCCTTTAAACATATATTTAAATAACCTTTTTAAATTTCGAGTTATTTTAACAAAAAATATAATAATAAAACTATTTGCTGTTATAATAATTATTTTTTGAAGCAATTTCCCGCTTTCCGCACTCGCTTTTTTTGTTTTTTAAAAAAGAAAAAACAAAAAAGAGCTCAAACAAATGCTTCAATCGGGGCTAGGCATTTGTGTTAATTTTCATAAATCGATACATCAACTATAATTCCACCAATCTCTACCCTATCAATTCGAGTGATTTTTTAAAATAAACAAACGTCATACTAAAATTAGTTCAGCATCCCATCAAAAAGAGAACTAATGGTAAGACAAAAAACACCTCAAAAAATTACAGCTGTCAGTTCGAGTGATTTTTTCCTTCAAAAAATTATATCGAGAACTTTTTTCAACCGAAGAACCTGTTTTTAAAAAATAAACAAACGTAATACTAAAATTAGTTCAGCATCGCATGAAAAAGAGAACTAATGGTAGAAAAAACTCAAAATCGCACAAAATTACAGCTGTCAGTTCGAGTGATTTTTTCCTTCAAAAAATTATATCGAGAACTTTTTAGTCATTAAAATCACTAAAATTGACAAGAATGATCAAAAAAAAGCTAGAAACTGATCCAAAAAATGTTTTCCTAAAACAGAAATAGTAACGGATAGATTTCACGTGCAAAAGCTTGCTTCAAAAACGG
>NZ_OENE01000012.1 GCF_900239495.1 Tenacibaculum finnmarkense genomovar ulcerans | reverse complement strand
TTTTTTTGGTTAAAAGTGAAAAAAATACTATTTCACTACATCAACAAATATAGCTAATTATTCCATTTTTACCACAGTTATACTGACTTATCAAGCAGACACCCCTAAATAGCACCTCAAACCCCTTTAAAATATAGGTTTTTTTAAGCATTTTTACCAAAAGCAGTTGAAAAAAGTCGATTTCGAAAAAAACACCCAAAAAATACTGAATACGTCATTTTTTCAAAATGAAAGGTTTTTTTAGAATAGCCAAAACCACAAGCAAAAAAAGAGGGCGGAATATTTCCCGCCCTACTTGTGTATAATGCCCTCTTTGGCTCTGATAAGTTGCTCCTCAGCATTGCTTATTTAATTCCTCAAGGTGTTGCAAAGGTAATTAAAAAACCCTTTTAAAAACGAAAAATAAATCAGCAAGATGGAAATCAAAAGGGAAAAAATTTAGTATGCTTTCGGTAAAAAATGCTTAAAAAAACCTAACCAAAAAATTTGAAAAAAAATCGACTTCGGAAGATTTTTCACTCCCCTCGTAGAGGGCAAGTTTGGTTTTTGTTGGATAGATTGAGGTACGAAATTTGTCCGACAAAAACACAACTTGCAAAATATAAAGAACTTCATTGTATGCGTTTTTTATCAGTAAATAAAGGCTTAGAAGCTATTTTAATACTTTTTATTAAAAAAATCAATATTTCAACTCGAAAAAAAACAACGTAAAACGCTGATTTTCAAACCCGTAGGGCAAGACTGTACGGTATTTTTATGAAGCGAAGCGAGTAAAAGTACCGTACCGTCTTGCTATTTAAAAATACCTTAAAAACAGCTTATTCTTGCTGATTTATTTCTCGTTTATTTTATCATCTATTTATCTATTTATCTATTTATCTATTTATCTATTTATCTATTTATCTATTTCCTAAGTTTTAAGATGTTGTTTTTATATTTTGATATGTTTCTAGCTTATAAAGTTATTAGTTAAAATAAGGCGTAAAAAGACCTTAATAAATAAATGTTAAGGTC
This sequence comes from Tenacibaculum finnmarkense genomovar ulcerans, assembly GCF_900239495.1. Classification (GTDB taxonomy): domain Bacteria; phylum Bacteroidota; class Bacteroidia; order Flavobacteriales; family Flavobacteriaceae; genus Polaribacter; species Polaribacter ulcerans. The sequence continues at coordinate 413 of NZ_OENE01000012.1, read as the reverse complement.
TTCTTTAGTTTTAAATTTTTGATTAATTTTTTTCGTCTGGATAGGCTACCATTCTTTTTACTTTTTCGGGAATTGGCAGATCAACTAATGGTTCTCCTGTGTCTAAATTCCACCAATCAACTTTCCACCACTTGTACACACCGTCTTCTTTGTCTATAATTTGCCCCTTTAAATCTTCGTCTTCAAATTCTTCTTTAATTTTTCTTAGACCTCCAAAAGTTGAAAATGTCCGTTTACCCCTTAAAATATTAAACACTAAATCATACCTTTTAGCGTTCCTATTGTCTGTTTTTACCTCTGATTTTATAGCGTATTTGAATATTTCAAACTTCCCAAATTCATCAACAAAACGCAAATCTTGACCTCTTTTATTAGCTTCGGGAAATCTTTTCAGCCATTCAGAAATTAACCAT
>NZ_OENE01000011.1 GCF_900239495.1 Tenacibaculum finnmarkense genomovar ulcerans | reverse complement strand
ATTAGAATCTAAGAGAACTAGAATCGATTGGAAAATCGAACCAAAGATAGTGATAGTCTAGTATAGGTAATCGAAGATAATATAGCAGTACCCTGAGTAGTGCGGGACACGAGTAATCCTGTATGAATCCACCGGGACCATCCGGTAAGGCTAAATACTCCTGAAAGACCGATAGTGAACTAGTACCGTGAGGGAAAGGTGAAAAGAACCCTAAGTAAGGGAGTGAAATAGAACCTGAAACCGTACGCCTACAAGCGGTCGGAGCACATTAACTGTGTGACGGCGTGCCTTTTGCATAATGAGCCTACGAGTTACTGTTACTAGCAAGGTTAAGGATTTAAGGTCCGGAGCCGTAGCGAAAGCGAGTCTGAATAGGGCGACCATAGTTAGTAGTAGTAGACGCGAAACCGAGTGATCTACCCATGGGCAGGTTGAAGCTGTAGTAACATACAGTGGAGGACCGAACCAGTTGACGTTGAAAAGTCTTTGGATGACCTGTGGGTAGGGGTGAAAGGCCAATCAAACTCGGAAATAGCTCGTACTCCCCGAAATGCATTTAGGTGCAGCGTTGAGCAAAAGTTTTATAGAGGTAGAGCTACTGATTGGATGCGGGGGCTTCACCGCCTACCAATTCCTGACAAACTCCGAATGCTATAAAATGTTACTCAGCAGTGAGGGCATGGGTGCTAAGGTCCATGTCCGAGAGGGAAAGAACCCAGACCATCAGCTAAGGTCCCCAAATATATGTTAAGTTGAACTAACGAGGTGAAACTGCTTAGACAGCTAGGATGTTGGCTTGGAAGCAGCCATTCATTTAAAGAGTGCGTAACAGCTCACTAGTCGAGCGGTTTTGCATGGATAATAATCGGGCATAAACATATTACCGAAGCTATGGATTTACGTTGAAAGACACGTAAGTGGTAGGGGAGCATTCTATTTGCGCCGAAGGTGTCCTGTAAGGAATGCTGGAGCGGATAGAAAAGAAAATGTAGGCATAAGTAACGATAAAGGGGGCGAGAAACCCCCTCACCGAAAGACTAAGGTTTCCTCAGCGATGCTAATCAGCTGAGGGTTAGTCGGGTCCTAAGGCGAATCCGAAGGGAGTAGTCGATGGATAACAGGTTAATATTCCTGTACTTCTTATAATTGCGATGGGGTGACGGAGTAATGAAAGCACCGCGAACTGACGGAATAGTTCGTTGAAACATGTAGCTATTAGAACTGTAGGCAAATCCGCAGATCTAGGTGAAATGTGATAGTACAACAAATCTTCGGATGCGTTGATAGTGTGCCTAAAGGCTTCCAAGAAAAACCTCTAAGCTTCAGATTATAAGAACCCGTACCGTAAACCGACACAGGTAGTTGGGATGAGAATTCTAAGGTGCTCGAGTGATTCATGGCTAAGGAACTAGGCAAAATAGACCCGTAACTTCGGGAGAAGGGTCGCCCATCTTCGGATGGGCCGCAGTGAAAAGGTCCAGGCGACTGTTTATCAAAAACACAGGGCTTTGCTAAATTGAAAGATGATGTATAAGGCCTGACACCTGCCCGGTGCTGGAAGGTTAAGTGGAGTTGTTAGCTTTG
>NZ_OENE01000010.1:64870-123476 GCF_900239495.1 Tenacibaculum finnmarkense genomovar ulcerans | reverse complement strand
ATCGGCTAAAAATAAGGTTCCGCCAGTTGGTAAACTTGTAATTTTATAATTTTCAACCGTTCCATCAGTATCGTTTCCTGTTGGATTTACAATATCGGTTGCTCCGGCATCACTTGAAATACTTGCTGATGTTAAATCATCGGTTGTTGGCAAGGTGTTTACCGTTAATGTAGCACTACCTGTTTTATCTAAACACTTATTATCAGCATGGGTAACTTTTAAATAATACTCTTTTCCAGTTAAACCCGTAACATCACTAATATTTAAAATAGCTGTTGTTACAGTTGTATAAACCCCTGTATTTGTTAAGGCAGTTCCTGTAGTAGCAGGATCACCAATATACCATTGGTATTGAATACCTGAATTTGCATTTCCCGGTGTTCCGTATGTTGGTACTCCTGCAGCATAAGCTGTTGCCTGGTCTGCGGTTGCCGATGTTAAGGTAAAACTTGTTGCTATTCCTTCGGTTACTGTTTTATCAACTAAAGCTGCAAAATCGGTAGTTAATTTTGTCGCTTTTATTTCGTTACCTGTTACGCCATTATAGCTACTTGCTAATATTGCTCCTGATGTTGTTACTTGACCAGTTGCATTAAAACCATCTCCATCTAAAATACCATCATTATTTGCATCTATTCCTCCAGATTCGATGACGTCATTACAACCATCACCATCAGAATCTAAATCTAAATAATTTGGTATTCCATCGTTGTCATTATCACAATGATTGATTTTAATTAGTATGTTATCGACATATTCATCTGCAGATACAAATATTGCTGCATCATTCAACCAAGGATAATTACTTGCCGCACCTAAATCTATTTCATTTACAACAATAAGTGTTCCTAGTACTCCTGAGGCATCATATTTAGCTCCTTTATTGTCTGCGTATAAATGTAGTACTCCTGCTATATTTTTTTTAACATAATAAGTAGTGTATTGTCTGAACCAACCTACTTCTCTTGCAGGGGCACTTATTGAAGGTAATGAAGAATTTGGTTCTCTAATTAAAACACCCCCATGACCATACAAAAAGACACCGTCTGGAGCTCCCGGGTAATCATCATTCCAAACAGGATCTTGACCTGACGCACCTATAGCTGTCCCGTATTCGTTATTATCATTTGATAAAAACCCTGTTTGTTTTCCTAATGAAAAATCTGCTTCAAGAGTGTATCTTTCACCATTTAACAAGTTTATATTTTTTAAAACGATAAATGAAGACATTTGTTCCTTATCTACGATTCCTCCGCCATTTGCATCAATAACTATAGTAGTACTACCATCAAGCCCTGAAATCGATTTATATTCCCCAACATTTGTTGTACTTGTATTTCCTGGGTGTGAATTATACGCTTCTAATAAGCCGTCAATACCTGGCACCCCTGCTAAGCTTCCTTTTGGAATATTCGTTCCTGGGGTTCCCGCTTCAAATGTTTCATTTATAATAATCTCTTCTATTACCGGTGTTGTACAACCAGTATCTTCTTGACTATCTAAAATCCCATCGTTATCATCATCTAAATCACAACGATTATTAATACCATCGGCATCAGGATCGTTAGCTGTTACTGTACCTACTATTGCTCCGTCAGTACATGGATCGATAGCACAACTAGCAATACCATCGTAAGGTTTTGTAATATTCATTGATACAGATACAATTCCTGAATCGTTAAAAGTTTCAAGATCGTTATATAAACCATTAGTACCTACTGCTCCACTACCTTGAGTTCCCGCCTCTATAGCATCGGAACAACCATCACTATCAGAATCAGTATCCGTACTTTTAGTACAGGTAGGATCAATTTCTTTTAAACTGAACCCATCTACTAAAACTACCGTAGGGTTTTCTAGGTAAAATTCATATTTAACGGATGATGATGTTGCTTCAAAAACAATTCTATATTTTTTCCAATGCGGATCATACTCTGTAGTCGTATTTGGGCTTAAAGGTGGGTATGGATATACTGTGATATCTAAAGGTGTTTGATATAAAACATTTACTCCGGCACCACCGCCTTGATCTACAAAACCAAAACGTACGTGATTAATATTATAATCATAACCTTGAGTACCTGAATAACCATAATTAGGTAAAGTTCCCATTTCAAATTCTAATACATACTGATTACCTACTGTTAATCCAGAAATAGTATTCGATACAGCTTCATCAGAAAGTGAAAATATTAAAAATCCACCACCACTATCAGATTCTTTTACATTTATTTTATAATTACCTCCAGTTCTAGGATCTGTTATACTTGATCCTGCTAAATATTGTGCTTCAGACCAATCTGGTGTTCCTGTTGTAAAATCCCAGCCTTGATAAAGACCTGGTGAACTTGTTCCGTTAAAAGATACATCGCTTAAATGTGACTTATACTTAGAAACGCCATCATCTGAAGTTGACTTTCCTACAATTTCAGTATCTGAATAGTTAAAATTACCATTGGTTAATAAATCTATCGTTGGACACTCTACTACATCAGGAATACCATCATTATCATCGTCTATGTCAATAACATCGGCAATACCGTCATTATCAAAATCTTCAATTACATTAAAAATAGTCGTATAATAACTATAACAGTCTGATGCTGCATGATAAAATGCTGCATAATAAACCCCAATAGGTGCAGCATTTAAGGTTGTAACTAAATTAGCACTAGTTGCAGGTGTGCCTGTATGCCAAGATAAACTAGTTCCACTAGGACCTGAATTTGCTGTTATTGTTGTTAAGTCGAAAGTAGTGGTAGCAGTTGCTCCACCATAATTAACTGATAATACAGGTGCGTCTACTCCTGCAGCACAAGTATAACAAACAGTTGTTCCTATAGAAATAGCATCAATAATTGATTGCACTCCTGCATTTGTGCCAGAGGTAGTTGATCCTTGAAATTTTAAATAAGTATAAGTACCGCTTTCAGCTGCAGATAATGTATAGGTAAATTGTTGGAAATTTGTATAATCACCAGAACTATAAGCATTATCCATTACAACGGGTGCTGTAAAATTTGTTCCGTCAGCACTAAACGATATCTTATATGTATTGTTATCCGCTGTATTATTTACAGCTCTAGCGGTAATAACAACTTCTGCTCCTTGCGTAAAGGAATTTGCAAAGACAGCAGCAGGAGTCGTCACCGAACCAAACCATTCTTGAGGCCCAGCTCCATCAGGAACACCATGTAAAGACAATGCAGAACCTCCACTTGTTACATGTTGTTTCTCCAAATAACTTCCATTAGCACATTGTGCCGACACCAAAGAGGATGTAAGTGTAAAAGAAATTATTAAAAAAGCTATGAAATAGCTTTTAAAAAAAAGGTTATTTCTAATTAAATAGTAAAATTTTTCCATAAATATTAATTTTAAATCCGTAAAAAACAGCTTATTATTATAAACTGAAACCCAATTATATTCTGCATCTAATTTTTACTATAAAAATTAGACAACTACAATTCACTTAAAAAACAAATAAGAAAATCGATTAATTTAAAAACTACAAGGGGGACTTTTTTTAGATAAAAACTTAATAAAAAAATTATTTCACAAGCTTTAACAAATACAATTATTTTAAGGTAATATAGTACTAATGCAAATATAGAGAAAAAAAACATATCAAAGATATTTTTAATATAAATTCTGATTTACGAAAGATTTTTTATTGTAAATAAAATTACCGAACGCCTTAAAGTACTACTTTAGATCTTAAAAAACAAAAAATACACCAATTAAAATAAACCCATACTACTCTAAAACACTAACAATACATAAAAAAACAAACTAAAAACAACTTAACATCAAGTGTTATTTATTAAAAAAACACTGATTCAATATAGAATAATAACTCATCGAAGCAATATATTAAAACCCAAGTAACACACCTATAGAACAAGATAAAATAGTATAAGTTAAGCATCACTCTAAAGAAAGAAAAGCTACTACAAAAGCATTTTTATTTTTTTAAAAAAATTAGCAGAAAAAAATAAATACATTGATTGAACTTATTTCAGTTTCTCATCTTTATTTTTTATGATTTTTAGAAATCTGAGTGATTTTAATAACTTTTGTCTTTATAAATTTTGACTAAAAAAATCACTCAAGCTAATAGATTCTTTAATTTTTAAACAAACTTTAAGGTGTTTTAAAAAAATGATAAAAAAAACAACGTGTACCAACACATATATATCACTGATTTCATGAAACTTACATAAAATCAGTGTAATTTCCCATTAAATTTATTTAAAAAAAACTTGCAGATTCAATAAACTGTGTTATATTTGCAACCGCTTAGAGATATAATATTTCCTATAAAGAAAAATAAATCAAAAGCTTGCAAGAAATTGCAATTAAATCTTTACCAATGCGAAAGTAGCTCAGTTGGTAGAGCGTCAGCCTTCCAAGCTGAATGTCGCCAGTTCGAACCTGGTCTTTCGCTCATAGTCTTTAGAAGATAGACTTTAAAAATCTTTATTTACCAATGCGAAAGTAGCTCAGTTGGTAGAGCGTCAGCCTTCCAAGCTGAATGTCGCCAGTTCGAACCTGGTCTTTCGCTCACAGTCTTTAGAAGATAGACTTTAAAAATCTTTATTTACCAATGCGAAAGTAGCTCAGTTGGTAGAGCGTCAGCCTTCCAAGCTGAATGTCGCCAGTTCGAACCTGGTCTTTCGCTCAAAAACCGAAACATTTGTTTCGGTTTTTTTTATACTTTTATTTTTGCAATCTTTCAGATCAAGAATTATTGGGATCAAGTATAATTATTAGGGAGCTACATAAATTAAGCATAAATTTTAGTGAGTCGATATAGGAAAAAAGTAACATTTCTGACACCTCTAAACTGTGCTCGAAAAGCTTTTATTTTCGCATTAAAAGATTCTGCGGAAGCATTTGTATTTCTGTTATTGAAGTAATTTAAAATAGGTTTGTAATGATGTTGTATCGTTTTTTTGATGGTATTAAACGATTTTAAATTTGCATCTTCCACTTTATTATACCAAAGCGCTAATTTTGTTCTAGCGACATCTTTTCCTGTTCTGGTTTCAAACACCGATTTTAAACCCTGCGATAAATCGTATGCTTTTTTTATCTCAGGATATAAATAAAATAACAGCCCTTTCTTTTTGATTATCTGTCCACTTTTCTTGTGATTTAAAAAGTGTAAACCTGCTCCTCGCTAGTAGCTGACGCTTGGTTTCTCCATTTTCAAGAATTTCAGGTTTGTAAATAGTACTTGTGTTTTTTAATGTTGAAATTGCCTCATTTTCTATATCGATAATCTCCCATCTTAAACGAATTCGAACCTCCTGTACCGCTTTTGAAGCAAGCTTTTGAACATGAAATCTGTCGGTTACTATTTACAAACAACAGCCAATCTTCGGCATGTTTTTTTACAGTGAAGTTTTATGAAAAATCGAATCCGTCAAAAGTATTTTAGTTCAGTTTCTAACTTTTTTTGATAATTTTATCAATTTGGAGTGATTTTAATGACTAAAAAGTTCTCGATACAATTTTTTGAAGGAAAAAATCACTCGAACTGACAGCTGTAATTTTGTGCGATTTTGATTTTTTTTTACGGTAGTTCTCTTTTTGATGGGAGACTGAACTAAATTCAGTATGATGTTTGTTTAAAAAAAAATTCTCGAACTGACAGCGTGGTTTTATTTTCTATTTTAGTTTTTAGGCAAGGGTTCTAAATGTTGTTTGAAGTTCGTTTTTTACTTTTTAGCACAAATGCCTAGCCCCGATTGAAGCAATTGTTTGAGCTCTTTTTTTGATTTTTCTTCAAAAAAAAGCGAGTGCGGAAAGCGGGAAATTGCTTCAAAAAAAGAATTTAAAAATCTGTAATAAAATTATTTAACTTTCAGTTTATCGCCAAATAAAAACAAGCCAACAATAATTGCACCGACAACTCCAATCATTAAAGGGTTATTTGAAATAACACTCGGTTTTAACAATAAAGTAAGTAAATAACCACCAATAGCACCGCCTAAATGCGCCGAATGACCAACATTATCTACCTGGTTTTTCATGCCGTAAATTGAATACAATAAATACCCTATTCCGAAAACATAGCCAGGTAAAGGAAGTGGAATAGGAAACATTATTAGGGTCATATCAGGATACAAGATAATTGCCGAAAAAACAATTCCCGACACCGCAGCAGATGCTCCAACAGCGCTATAATAATAGTCGTTTTTATGTTGATATAACGAATATAAGCTTCCCGCAAACAAACTTCCAAAATAAATAAGCAAGAAATAAGGCGTTGAAAAATTACCCAAAACTGTTTTTCCAAAAAGATATAAAGCGTACATATTAAACCCTAAGTGCATCCAATCGGCATGTAAAAAACCCGAGGTTAACATTCTGATTTTATCTCCATTTACAATTTGTTGAATTTGAAATTTATAGCGATTAAAAAAAGTAATATCGTTAAATCCTTTATAGGAAACCAACACGTTTGCTGCTATTAATAGTAAGATAATTTGACTCATAGTATTGTATTTACGTATGATTAATTGCTTGTTTTAAACACTAAAATTGGTGAAAAATGTAATCGAAAATCTGCGAGTAATCTTACAACTAAAATTAATTACACATGATTTTAGCAAATCGTTGTTTTTATCCTAAAATACATACCAGAGTAAAAAACAGATCAAATAATACATTTAATTAGTAGCACTTAATTATTCACAAGGAGGTTTTATATTACAGGGATAATTTATAGAGCTATTTTGATTCACTATTTGTCCACCATTCCATCCTTGTGATTCATATGTACAAGTACACACCCCTTCATCAGTACATGAATACATTAAAAATAAAACAAAAAACAAGAGTAAATACTTTTTCATAAAATTTAAATTTTAAACGTAAAGATAATAAATTTTTAAAATAACAGCTTTTGAAAAAGCTAATAATCAAAAGTAAATGATTGATAATTAAATACGATATTTGCATTTTTAAAATTTAATCTATGAAGTTTTTAAGTTTCGCACTTGTATATCCTTTTATTTGGATATTTTCAAGATTACCAATGCGTATTTTGTATGTTTTTTCTGATTTCTTTTTCGTGATATTGTACTATATTATAGGATATAGAAAAAAAATAGTTGAAACCAATATAAAAACTGCTTTTCCCGATAAAAATGAAGCAGAAATCACCCAATTAACAAAAAAATTTATCAGTCATTTTGTTGATATTATTTTTGAGAGTATTAAGTCGTTTTCTATTAGTAAAAAAGAAATAAACAAACGCTACAAATACCTAAATGCCGATTTAATAAACAAATATGCCGAACAAGGGCGAAGTATTGTTTTAACAGGTGCGCATCAGGCAAATTGGGAATGGGCTTTTGCATTGCCACAATACTTAAATATTAGTTGTTATGGCGCATACACCAAACTGCAAAACCCTTATTTTGAAAAGGTAATTAAAAGCTCAAGAACCAAATACGGTTTTGATGGTGTGCCAACACGGTTATTTAATAAAAAAATTAATGAAAGACAGGCAAAAGGTATTCAAAGTTTATACATTTTATTAAGTGACCAATCCCCTCAATTAGCAAGAGCTAGGTATTGGGCTACTTTTTTAAATGAAAAAATCCCTGTACATACCGGAGCGGAAACTCTGGCTAAAAAATATAATTTAGTAGTTATTAATATGAATGTTACTAAAATTAAAAGAGGGTATTTTGAAACATCTTTCGAATTAATTACCGATACGCCTACTGATTTTGAAAATTATCAGATTACCGATAAATTTTTAGCATTGACAGAAAAAAATATCAAAGCACAGCCCGATTTTTATTTATGGTCGCACAAACGCTTTAAGCATAAAGATAAATATGACGAATGGCTAGAAATTAAAAAGAAATAAGTAATTTTTAATACAATATAAAGACAAGGTTTAAAAAGCCTTGTTTTTTTTATACCTAAATTTTACGCACAAAAAAATCCTTCTTAAAAAAGAAGGATTTAATTTTTGGGTGGAAGACGGGATTCGAACCCGCGACCCTCGGTACCACAAACCGATACTCTAACCAACTGAGCTACAACCACCATTTAATTGCGAGTGCAAATATATAACTCTTTTACTGTTCTACCAAACTTTTTTTAAAGTTTTTTTTAAATTAATTCACTTATTTTTTTCACTGCTACGTAACGCTCTGAGGTAAAGCCTTCTGCAAAATCAACATTAATTAATCTTCCTAAATCTTTTGCTCTATAATTTATACTATCGGTAAAATTTTTACTAGTAATTGGTGTTTCAGGCTCCTTACTCTTCGGATCAAAAAATTGAGAAGCGTATGCTAAGACCGATTTTTCCTTTTTATCCATAAAACCTGTTACATCAACAACAACATCTGGGGCAATATTTTTCCACTGTATATAATGATAAACTAACTTAGGTCGCCACTTTTCTTGAACCTCGCCATTTAATATTGTTTCAATCTTTAATAATCCGCTTAAAAAACAAGCGTTCGATACTAAATCGCTTCCTTTTGGATGATCAATATGACGGTCATCAACAGCATTGCACAAAACAATATCGGGTTGGTATTTTCGAAGCATCTTTATAACCGCTAATTGATGTTCTTTATCATTTTTAAAAAATCCATCGGCAAAACCTAAATTTTCACGTACTGAAACCCCCAAAATAGCAGCGGCATTTTTGGCTTCTATATCTCGTAACTCCGCAGAACCACGTGTTCCTAGCTCTCCCCTAGTTAAATCTATAATACCTACTTTTTTACCCGAAGCGATTTCTTTGGCAATAGTAGCCCCACAACCTAACTCTACATCATCTGGATGTGCTCCAAAAGCTAATATATCTAATTTCATCTTCTTTATTTTAATATTTATTTTGATAGGCTAATTTACAAAATCGGCAGTAATGAGTTGTAGATTGTCGTTATTTTATAATTCGCTTTTTTAAAATAGCCAAATCACTATCATATAAATTCAATATCTTCGTACCCATGATTAGAATTGTCATTATCGGAGGTGGAAATGTTGCCCTGCATTTAGCCAATGCTTTTTGCAAAACCAAGGAAATTTCTTTGGTGCAAATGTATGCCAGAAATATTCAGCAAATTAGCCATTTAAAAAAACAGGTTGCTATTACTGATAACTTAAATTTATTAGCAGCTGCTGACCTTTATATTATAGCAGTTTCTGATGATGCTATTTCAGGAGTTTCATCAAAAATAAATAAGCAAAATAGCTTGGTGGTACATACCTCAGGAAGTGTTTCTTTAAATTCGTTACAAAATAACGGGAGAAAAGGTGTTTTTTATTTATTGCAAAGTTTTTCTAAGGATAAAAAAATTAATTTTGATGAAATACCGTTTTGCTTAGAGGCACAAAATAACGATGATTTTAAGCTCTTAGAAAGTGTAGCAAAATCGATTGGAAAAAAAACATATCCGATTAGCTCTCAGCAGCGAAAAACCTTGCATGTAGCCGCTGTTTTTGTAAATAATTTTACCAATCATTTGTATAAAATTGGCGATGATATTTGTAAAGAACACCGTGTTCCTTTTGAAATTTTACATCCTTTAATTGAAGAAACGGCTAAAAAAATTCAAGAATTATCGCCTACAGAAGCGCAAACAGGCCCTGCAAAAAGAAACGATAAAAAAACCATTCAAAATCATTTAGAACTACTCGATAAAGAACAACAAGATATCTATCAACTTATTACAAAATCAATCCAAAAAACAACATAAATCCAACGAAATGGAAAAAAGTTATAAAGAAATATTGCCACAAATAAATACGTTTATTTTTGATGTAGACGGTGTACTAACCAACGGAATTGTAACGGTTTTTCCGAATGGTGAATTAGTGCGTCAAATGAATATTAAAGATGGATATGCCTTGAAAGCCGCAGTAAAAGCAGGTTTTAGAGTGTGTATTATTTCTGGTGGGAAAAATGAAGGCGTGCGTACTCGTTTGGCGAACTTAGGAATTGAAGATATTTATTTAGGTGCTCACGATAAAATTAAGCAGTTTAATGAAATTATCAGCAAGTACAATTTAAACCCTGAAAATGTGTTATATATGGGTGATGATATTCCTGATTATCCGGTGATGAAATTAGTAGGTATGCCTTGTTGCCCAAATGATGCTGTTAGAGAAATTCAGCAAGTATCTAAATATATTTCTGATAAAAATGGTGGCGAAGGTTGTGCCCGCGATGTTTTAGAACAAGTGTTAAGAGTGCAAGGAAAATGGGCTGAAAATTTTGATGCTCAGTACGATTAACCTTCGTTATTTTAGCAGTACTATTATTATTGGAGCAATTTTTGAAGTTATTTTTAATTAATTATTAATACAACCCAACAAACATGAGAAAATTATTTTTAAGCATCTTATTACTGCTAGTAGCAACAACAATTAATGCACAGTCTATTTTTGGCGAATGGGAAAACCGCAATGAAAAAACCAATACGGTAGATTCTGTAATTAAAGTCTATGAAAAAGACGGAAAAGCCTTTGCTAAAATTATTGAAATCACCAATAAAGACAAGCAAAAAGCCGTTTGCGATAAATGTAGCGGAAATCGTAAAAACACGCCTATTTTAGGCATGAATATTTTAACAGGCTTAAAAAAAGATGGCAATGAATGGAGCGGTGGAACTATTGTAGATCCTAAAAATGGAAAAGAATACAAATGTTATATCGAGCTTGAAAATGCCGATAAATTAAAGATTAGAGGCTATATTGGTTTTGCTGTTTTTGGTAGAACGGCGTATTGGTACCGAAAAAAATAAGGTTAATTTTACACTTTATTTTAATCTTTTTTTGATAAAAAACGCTATCAAACTTTTAAGTTTACTAGCGTTTTTTATTAATATGGAATTTCTAATTGCCCATGATTTTCGATATGACTTGGCGGAATTACCGAAATTATTTTTGTTGCCTGATAACTAACTCTTGGTTTATTTGATGAGCTGGTATGAATTATTTTTAAATTAAATTTCAAATAATCATTCGGCTGAATTACAAATTTTCGATTATGATATTCCTCTAGCCAAGCCTCATCTGTAATTTTAACATCAATAGGAGCGCCTTCTCTTTGTAGTTTCCAATAAGAATTATCCGACAATAAATCCATTGTTTTTATCTTTAAAACCTCTACCCTTTCTTGTGCTATACTTGCATCGCCTAGTTCACTTAAAATTTTAGGAACATCAACAAAGCTTTTATTGGTTAATTTTGCTTTATTTTTTCCGCTTTTAAAACAAAAATACTCACCTCTTTTTAACTTACTTGTTTGTACGCTAATTTCTTTAACGGTATTTAAAATGTAGTAATTATTTACCGAAAAAAACAATAAATGACTGGGCGTTTCCTTTTTTATTTTCCTGTTAATTTCATTGGTTAATTTGTCTAATCCTTTTTTAGATGATATTTGCTGTAGCTCAATTGCTTTTAAAGTTTTGTACTTTATATGAACCAATAAATCGCCTAACCAAGCGGTTGGTTTTACACCATTTTTTAAGTAATCGCCTGGAGTATTGACTAAAATTTGCTTAATTTTTGTACTAATAGCCTCAAATTGAATATCGACTAAATCATATTCAACTTTAGCTTCTACAGAAATATTATAAACAATATGCCTGTCTAAAACCAATAATTTATCATAAAAACCAGACAAATGATCAAATACTTTTGATGGATTTTTAACACCTTTCAATTCAATATTTAGTTCAAAGTCATGTGCTGTTATCATTTCCATATATTAAATTTTTTGCTACAATAACCTCGCTTGTTCTGTCAGATTGCACAACTGACATACGCTTATAACTCGGTTTTTTTCAGACCTACAAAATTACTAATTTTTCAGGGGTATCTCTACTATTTTTTTTATCTAATTTTAAGATAATCACTAAAATAATTTGAAGCTATTTCCCGCTTTCCGCACTCGCTCTTTTTTTAAAAGAAAAAAAGGAGCTCAAACAATTGCTTCAATCGGGGCTAGGCATTTTAGTTATTTATATCGGGTTTGCATAGAATCGACCTAAAAGTTTTAGAAATTATAAAACAATATGATGAGCACGATTTAATTCCTCCTATTAAAGCCGAACTTTTAAAAACATTAACACAAACGGTCTATTTTGAAGATAAAAAAAGCCCTTTAATGGTTGCTTTAACCTCAACAACAAACTCTTTACAACAATGTTTTTCTGGAAAAACCAGAAAATTAATCTATCCCAAATTATGGATTTAAACGCTTATAGAATTATGTGGTTATTTGTATTTTTTGATTTGCCTACCGAAACAAAAAAAGATAGAAGAAATGCCCAACAGTTTCGTAAAAATCTTTTAAAAGATGGTTTTACCATGATGCAATTTTCTGTTTACATGCGGCATTGCGCTAGTAGTGAAAGTGCTGATGCGCATCAAAAGAGGATAAAAAATTTACTTCCGCCTTTTGGAAAAGTAAGTGTTTTAAGAATTACCGATAAACAATTTGGTAATATGATGAATTTTTGGGGTAAGGTTCAAAAACCAAAAGAACCAAGCCCTTCTCAATTAGAATTCTTTTAATAGGAATGAAAAAATGCTTCAAATAAAGCAATTATGTCTTTATAAGAAGCATTTTTTTATACGATATTTTCTTGCTAAAACAAGTATTAACAATGGTTCTGTAAGTTGCTAATATCGTTTTCTCTAATCTTTAATCAAACCACAACCTGTAAAGACGGATTGCAATCCGTCTCTACTAATATCATTTTCTTTAATCAAACCGCAACTAGTTGAAAATATGTCAAGAACTCTTTTTTAACCAAATTATTACAGTTTTTCTATTAACCCTAACTTTTATTGGGTTTAATTTTTGAAAATTAATTAAACTACTTCTAACAGCTTCTTCTTTGTTTAAAATTGTTGAAGCCTCAACTATTCTAAAATTATAATCTTTAGAACTAATTTTCTGAACTCGATACAAATGGTCTTTTAAAACATTCGCATCTATATTATCCCATGCCGTAGATGAAAATCTTGAGTCCTGCTTCGGTAGGACTTTTTTTATTTTAAGTTTTTAGATTATTTATTAGAACCTGTTTAAATTTTATTTAAAAACGTTTTATAACTTAAAAACAAAATCCGTCAAAGGGATTTTTATGTCAGTTTCTCCTCTTGATTTTCCACCATTTTGTCAATTCGAGTGATTTTAATGACTAAAAGGAATTAAAATTGTATCGAGAATTTTATTTTGATTGATTTTGATGCTAAAAAGTTCTCGATACAATTTTTTTGAAGGAAAAAAAATCACTCGAACTCACAGATTATTAGTGAATTTTTGTAATAAAATTTTATTGACTAAAACTTAAACAATCTGATAGCTTAAAATATAGTACAAATTCCTAGCCCCGATTGAAGCAATTGTTTGAGCTCTTTTTTGTTTTTTTTCTTCAAAAAAATAAAAAAAGCGAGTGCGGAAAGCGGGAAATAGCTTCAAAAAAAAACTACCACATTTTAAAAATGGATAGTTTTTTAATCGATAGTAAATATCTAAAAATAAAAAAATCTTCTGATGAAAAATTAACGAAATATTTTATTTGATAAAAACTGATATAATTTTGCCGACACAAAGCCGATAATCATCCCGTTTATAAAACCACAAAGTATATCAATCGGAAAATGTACGCCTAAGTAGAACCTACTGTATGCAAAAATCAATGGAAATACCGCTAAATATTTAATCGCTGGCACATATTTTCTTAAAAGCATAATTAAAAAGACAGTAACAACGGTTGATGTGGTTGCATGACCAGAGGTAAAACTATAACTCTGTGGGTTTATCAACCTTCTTAAAGAATCTTGTATTGCTGGATCATTATTTGGACGCAATCTTTCAAAAGTACGTCTAATTAAGTTTGTAAATTGGTCTGAAAAAGTAATTAAAACAGCAATAAACACCAAGGTAAATGCAGCTTTTTTCCAGCCTAGATGTTTAAAAATTAAAAATATTAAAAACGCAAATAAAGGAATCCAATTAAATTGATTGGTAATTACTAGCCAAAGCCAATCCCATTGTTCGCTTCCTAAATTATTTAAATAGATTAAAAGTGCCTGGTCTTTTTGTATGATATCTTCCATAAGTAATTTTGCTAATTATTTCCCTACTTTTAATACTTCAATTTCAAAAATTAGATCAGATTTTGCAGGGATTGGTCCTAAAGAATTTTCGCCATATCCTAAATAATAAGGAATAAAAAACACTGATTTATCACCTTCTTGCATGGTTTGCACCCCTTCTTTCCAACCTGCTATTAAAGGCATGTTTGCATCGTTAAGTGTAAAGCTAAAAGGCTTGTTTTTATCTACACTTGAATCTATTTTTGTTCCATCTGTTAAAAATAACGTGTAATGAACCGTTGTTGAAATTGCTGGGTTTACTTTTTTACCTGTTCCTTTTTTTATGGTTGCTATTTTTAAGCCTGAATTTGTTTTAACAGCCTTGCTAATTCCTTTTTCTTCTTGAAATTTACGTTTTAATTCGGCTACAGCTTTTTTACGTTCAGCAGCTTTTTTTACTACATTGGTTAATTCATATTCAAAAACAGTGGCTGCTTTAAATTTTTTAGCAATTTTACCTATTCTGATAATTTCTAAATGATTAATAACATCATTTTGCTGAATAGTATCTACGATATGCTGTCCTATAATAACCTTACCAAAAATTGAATGTTTACCATCTAACCAAGGCGTTGCTTTATGGGTGATAAAAAATTGACTAGAATTGCTAGCTTTCCCTGAATTTGCCATCGATAAAACTCCAGGAGCATCGTGCTTATAAAGTAATTTTCCTTTTTCATCCATCGGAAATTCATCTGCAAACTTATATCCTGCATTTCCACGACCTGTGCCTGTAATATCACCTCCTTGCACCATAAAATCTTTAATTACTCTATGAAATTTAGTCGTGTTATAATACGGTTTTCCTTTTAGAGAATCGGCTATTTTAGGATTGTCTCCTTCTGCTAACGACACAAAATTAGCCACGGTCATTGGCACTTCTTTTGCGTGTAGTTTTATTAAAATATCACCACGATTGGTTTGTATATCGGCATACAAGCCGTTTTCTAAATCAGGGTATTTAACTGATTTACAAGCCGAAAACAACACTACTACTGCTATTAAAATTTTATAAATTTTCATTTTTTATTATTTTAGATATGCTTATAAACAATCAATTAGGTTAGTAACGAGTACTAACCTAATTGATTTCTAGTTATTTATATATTGTAATTACTTTACTTCAAGTAATTCTACTTCAAAAATTAATGCTGAAAAAGGCTTAATTTTTTCACCTCTTTGCTGTGCTCCGTAGGCTAAATCTTGTGGGATAAAGAACTTATACTTTGCTCCTGGCTTCATTAACTGTAAACCTTCTGTCCAACCTTTAATAACCTGCCCAACACCAAATTCTGTTGGTTCTCCTCTATCAACAGAGCTATCAAAAACAGTTCCATCGGTTAATGTTCCGTGATAATGAACTTTTACACGTGAGCTTACTTTTGGAGCATCACCTTTACCTGGTTTTAAAACAACGTATTGTAAACCTGTAGCAGTTGTTTTTACACCTTCTTTTGTTTTGTTTTCAGCTAAAAACTTTTCACCTTCTTTTTTGTAGTCTCCAAATTCAGCTATTGCTTTTTTAGCCTGAGCTGCTTGTTGCTCTTTCATTTTTTCTTCTTGTTTTTTCTGAAAAAATGATCTTAAAATATTGTTAATCTCTTTAGAATCTACTAATAAATTGGTAGAATCTACTCCGTTTTTAAATCCTTGAACAAATAAATCTTGATCTAAATCTTCAAAATTCACTTTTATTTTGTTTGCCATGTCTAACCCTAAACTATAGCTTACAGAATCTACCTCTGTAGCCAATGAACTTTTGGTTTTAAACCCACTATTTCCACATGATACAACTGAAAGTGTTACAGCTGTTGCTGCTAAAATTTTAATTAATTTCATTTTTATCTATTTGTTATTTAATTTCAATTAATGTTACGGTACTTTGTATAGGTTGATTTACAAGTATTTTACTTCCATCGCCGATAACGCCAAAAGCCCTATATGATGGAATTACAAATGTAATAATTTCTCCCTTTTTCATCAACTTTATTCCGTCTTGTAATGCAGGAATAAAATCTTCTTGATCTACCTTATAAGTTCGCTCTTGCTTTTGGTAAATTACATTACCGTTTATATCGGAAATATCATACGATAACAACACCGTGTTTGTAGCTTTTGCTAGTACTGTACTTACAGTATCTTTAACTACATATCGATACCAAAAACCATTTTTAGAAGCTTTATAAGTATGCGTAGAATCTTTAGATATCCAATTTTTTAAACGTTTTTTCTCTAAAGCATTTAATTTTTTATTTTTCTTGACTACTTCTTTATAAAAATTAACAGTTCCTTGTTTTTTAGGATGTCTGGCTTGTGGCTCTTTGCAAGAAACCACTGTTAAAATAATCAGGATGAAAAAAATAAAATTATACTTCATAAGACCTTTCTAAAGCTGTTTTATACTCAGGTAATAACGCAGTAAAAGTAGCAATAGTATCTTCCATCGAAAAATCACTTTTTCCACCAGCAGCATTATCGTGCCCACCACCATTAAAATGATTTCTAGCAAACTGATTTACTGAAAAATCTCCTTTACTACGAAGCGACATTTTAATAATACCTTGCTCTTTATCTTCAATAAAAATAGCGGCAAATACAATTCCTTTTAACGAAAGTGCGTAATTTACAACGCCTTCGGTATCGCCTTTTTCGTAATTAAATTTTTTCTTTTCTTCTTCGGATAAAGTAATAAAAGCCGTTTTATACTCAGGCAATAATTTCATATTACTCAACGCCTGCCCTAATAAAAGTAAGCGACTGTATGAATTTGCATCAAGCACATTGCTATGAATTTTATCATTTTGGGCTCCTTTATCAATTAAATCGGCAATAATTCTATGCGTTGTACTTGTCGTTGATCTAAAACGGAACGAACCAGTATCGGTCATAATTCCGGTATATAAACAGGTCGCAATATTTTTATCAATTAAAGCAACATCGCCCATCATTTCGATAAAATTATACACCATTTGACAAGTTGACGACATCGAAACATCAGAATACATATATTCAAAATCATCAGGTTGCTGATGATGATCTATTAACGCAAAATTATTTTCGTACTTTTCTAATGTATTTTGCATGTCGCCACCAACTCGGTGAAGCGCATTAAAATCTAATAGAAAAATTAATTCCGAAGCAGCTAAAGCACGATGGCTTTGCTTGTTTTGACGGTCAAAACGATATACCGTTTCAGAACCAGGAATCCAGTGTAAAAAATCAGGATATTCATTAGGCATTACCACCTGAGCGGTGTGTCCTTTTTTAGCTAAATAATGCTTCAAACCTAAGGTTGAACCAACGGCATCTCCATCAGGATTTCTATGTCCTATAATAACAATATTTCTAGGGATTGATAAAAATTCTTGAAGCTGTGTAAAGTGTTTTAAAATCATATCTCGCAAATATACAAATTAATGATTTATTAATCTTTTTATGCTTTTATTTTTGTTGTTTTGCTCAAAATTATTTTCATGGTTTACACTAAATATCCTATTGCTTTTTTCTTGCTTTTAATTGCTTTTATAAACACTTCAATTGCCAATTGTTATAGCCAAAATAAATTCACCCTAGCCTTTGGTTCTTGCGATAATCAGAGAAAAGAAAATCCTTTTTGGGAAGATATTATTTCTTTAAAACCCGATGTTTGGGTTTGGGGAGGCGACAATATTTATGCCGACACCTATAATATGGCTAAAATGGAAAAATTTTATCAGCAACAAAAAAGAGATAGTTCGTATCAAAAGCTAGTGAAAAACACGCCTATTTTAGCGACTTGGGATGACCATGATTATGGTCAAAATGATGGCGGAACTCATTATCGAAAAAAAGAAGAAAGTCAACAATTATTTTTAGATTTTTTAAACGTTCCTAAAAATTCTCCTAGAAGAAAACAAGCAGGAATTTATCATTCAAAAACTTTTAAAATTAAAAATAATAGTGTAAAAATAATAACCTTAGATACCCGTTATTTTAGAACTGAATTAACAAAAGGCACAGGTAAAAAAAGGTATCAATCAAACCAAAAAGAAGGCAGTATTTTAGGAAGTGATCAATGGAAATGGCTCGCAAAAGAATTAACAAATTCTACGGCAAATTTTACGGTTATTGTAAGTAGTATTCAAGTACTATCGAGTGAACATGGTTTTGAAAAGTGGAGTAATTTTCCAAATGAAATGACTACATTTTTTAAATTAATTGAAACTTCAAAAGCAAAAAATGTAATTATTCTTTCTGGTGATAGGCATATTTCGGAATTTTCAAAAGCAAGCCTAAATACTATTGCGTATCCTATTATTGATTTTACATCAAGCGGTTTAACCCATGCTTACAGTTCTTTTTCATCAGAAAAAAACAAGTATCGAATTGGTAATGTTACAAGTAAATTAAGTTATGGCGTATTGTTTTTTGATTTTATTTCAAACAAAGTAACCTTTCAAATACGAGGTAAAAACAAGGTTATATTACAAGAAATCAACCAAGTATATCCTTAATTTTTTAATAAGATTAAAAAGTGTATTTTTGCGCCGATTTGTGCGAAGTTCGCACTTACATTTTATTTACTTTAATTAGAAACTCAATTACAATGGCAACAAATAGAACTTTTACAATGATTAAACCAGATGGTGTTGAAAACGGACACACTGGCGCAATTTTAGACAAAATTAATGCTGCAGGTTTTAGAATCGTAGCGTTGAAAAAAACTCAAATGACTAAAGCGGATGCTGAAGCTTTTTACGCTGTGCATAACGAACGTCCTTTTTTCGGTGAATTAGTTGAATTTATGACTCGTGGTCCTATTGTGGCTGCTATTTTAGAAAAAGACAACGCTGTTGAAGATTTTAGAACTTTAATCGGTGCTACAAATCCTGCTGATGCTGCTGAAGGAACAATCCGTAAAATGTTTGCTACCTCTATCGGTGAAAACGCTGTTCACGGTTCTGATTCTGATGAAAACGCTGCTATCGAAGGTGCTTTTCACTTTTCAGGAAGAGAGATGTTCTAAAAATATTTTAAGAACAATAATTCTTTTTAAATATATAAAAACTCGTTATTATACTAGAAATAGTATGTTAACGAGTTTTTGCTTTTAATTATTTGAAGCTATTTCCCGCTTTCCGCACTCGCTTTTTTTATTTTTTAAAAGAAAAAAACAAAAAAGAGCTCAAACAAATGCTTCAATCGGGGCTAGGTATTTGTGCTTATAACTTAATTAAACAACATCTTTTACCAAGTCATATTTTATGTCATTATAATTTGCAATTACTTTTTGCGCTAACGAATAATCTTGCTCTTTAGAGTGTTCACTTTTATAAGCAACACAATAAATTCCGCCATCGTAAGCGGCTCTAATTCCGTTGGTAGAATCTTCAATTACTAAACATTCTTTTTTATCAAAACCAGCAATATCGGCTGCTTTTAAAAATATTTCAGGATGTGGTTTTGATGCTTTTAAATCGGCACCACTAATTTTCCCTTTAAAATATTTATTTAAATCGAATTTGTTAAAAACATTGTCAATAGTAACCATCGATGCCGAAGATGCCAAAACCAAAGTAACACCGTTTTGATAATAATTTTTAATTAAATCTAACACTCCTGTTAATAATTCTAAGTCATTATCATCAGAAAAAAAGAGTTCTTTAAAAAAAGCACGTTTATAATTTACCAATTCGGTAGCCTGAATAGTTAAATTAAATTTGGCTACTAAATCTTTACAAATTTCTAAAGTTGATTGCCCTGTGTACGAATTGTAAAGCTCCTGTGAAACTTTAATATTTACTTTATCAAACATTAAAAAATATGCTTGTTTGTGTAACGGTTCGGTGTCAACAATTACCCCGTCCATATCGAATAAAACTGCTTTTAAAGCCATAGTATTTAGTTTGTGTTGTGCTACAAAAATAATCAATTGCTCCTTACTGATTACTATTATTAAGCATCACTTTGCATGAATTATTTTGTGAAATTTATTTTATACGAATAGTCATTTTTATCGACTGAATTACATCAAATTTTGCATCTTTATATTTAGGAGGTCCCATAAATCCTTTTGCATCATTAGAAATACCTATTGGCTCTTTAGGAATCCCTATAAAATTGGTATCCATTTTCTTGTTATCATTCACATCATGAAACGCCGAAATTGCATAAGTTCCTGCTATCATATTCTCAAATACTAGGCTCGCTTTTTTATCTGAAATTTTTATTATTTTTCCTTTTATAGGCTCTTTTAAAAAATCTTTTTTATGGTTATAAATTGCTACATACAAATTACCCTTATCAGATTTCATTCCTTCAAAATATACTGTAATTGTATGTTTTTCTTGACTTATTGAATTTAAAATTCCTGTTAAAATAAAGAATACTGTTAAAATAATTTTCGGCATATTTTTTTATTTTATAATTAAGTCTTTAAGTGATACTCTAAATATCTTATTTTTCATTCTTGCTATTTTTTAACAAAATACGCTAAAATAATTGATAAAAAATGTATTTTTACATAGCATAAAAAATAAGAATGTCACACGATTTAAGCGATTATAGAAAATCATACGAAAAAAAGGAACTGCTAAAAATTAACTGCCCTGAAAACCCGATGGAATTATTTAGAGACTGGTTTTTTGCTGCCGATGCGTCAGAAATGGTTATTGAAAGTAATGCCATGAATGTTGCATCAATAGGATTGGATGGTTTTCCTAAAAACAGAATTGTATTGTTAAAAAAATATACTTGGGAAGGTTTTATTTTTTATACTAATTATAATTCAGAAAAAGGAAAAGCAATTTTACAAAACAACAATGTATGTCTTTCTTTTTTTTGGCCTGGCTTAGAACAGCAAATCATCATCAAAGGAAAGGCCGAAAAACTAGCCGAAAATTTATCTGATGGTTATTTTGAATCAAGACCTGACGGAAGTAAATTAGGCGCTTGGGCATCAAATCAAAGTGAAATTGTTGCCACTCGCCAACTGCTCGATGAGCAACTTGAAAAAACAACTGAAAAGTTTCAAAATAAAGAAATTACACGTCCACCACATTGGGGAGGTTTTATGGTAAAACCCGTTTCTATTGAATTTTGGCAAGGTCGTCCAAATAGAATGCACGATAGAATACGATATACCTTAGAAAAAGATTTTTCTTGGAAATTAGCACGTTTAGCGCCATAATTTTATATTTACATACATTTTAATCATTTAAATGAAAACACTTTATATTGTTCGTCACGCAAAATCTTCTTGGCTATACCAAGGTATTAAAGATATTGATAGGCCTTTAAAAGAGCGTGGTATTAAAGATTCACATCTTTTTTCTAAGTTTTTATCGCAAGAAATAGCAAAGCCAGATGTATTTGTTTCGAGTAGTGCAAATAGGGCGCTGCATACGGCTATTATTTTTTGTGAAAATTTTAAATATCCGCTTTCTAACCTACAAATAAAACGTCAGTTATATAATTTTAGTGATGGTTATTTAGTAAAAACGGTAAATGCTTTAGACGATAATTTTAGTAGTGCTATTATATTTAGCCACGATCATGGTATTAATAGTTTTGTGAATAATTTTGGCGATAAACCAATAGCTCACGTGCCTACTTGCGGAATTATAGGCATTGAATTTAAAGACAAACACTGGAAAAACTTAAAAAAGGGACGTACTATTTTAGTCGATTTCCCTAAAAATCATAGATAAAATTATATTATTTTGAAAATTAAAAAATATGGCGCTATAGATATCGGTTCAAATGCTGTAAGACTCTTAATATCAAATGTTATTGAAGAAAAAGGCAAAGAACCGCTATTTAAAAAAGCTTCTTTAGTTAGAGTTCCTATTCGTTTAGGTACTGATGCTTTTGTTACGGGTATAATATCCGAAGAAAATACTGCTCGAATGGTGGATGCTATGGCAGCTTTTAAATTGATTATGAAAGTTCATGGTGTTGAAAAATACAAAGCATGCGCCACCTCAGCAATGAGAGAAGCTCTAAATGGAACTCAAGTTGTTAATACTATATTAAAAGAAGCTGATATAGAAATTGATGTAATTGATGGTAAAAAAGAAGCCGCAATTATATTTTCTACCGATTTACATCATTTAATTAAATCAGAATCTACCTATCTTTATGTAGATGTTGGTGGTGGTAGTACCGAATTTACCTTGTTTTCAAAAGGTAGAATTGTAAAATCAAAATCGTTTAAAATAGGTACTGTTCGATTAATCAATAATAAAAAAACAGAAAATAACATTATTTTCAAAGAAGTTCAAGAATGGGTTGAAGAAAATACCAAAAACTACGGACGTATTTCTCTTATAGGTTCGGGTGGAAATATTAATAAAATATTTAAAATGTCGGGTAGAGATTTAGGAAAACCTATTTCTTATATCTATTTGAATGCACAATATCAGTTTTTAAAACAAATGACTTATAAAGAACGAATTTCTGAACTAAGTTTAAACCCCGATAGAGCCGATGTAATTGTTCCTGCAACTAAAATTTACCTTTCAGCAATGAAATGGAGTGGTGCTCGAAAAATATTTGTTCCTAAAATAGGCTTGTCCGATGGAATCATTAAAAGTTTGTATTTCAATAAGCTATAAAACCCTTTAACATTTCTTTAACATAAAATAAAATACCTATCTTTGTTTAATTATGTGACCTTTATTTATATAATGTGTCACATAATTAAGTTAAATAATATCAAACAAATTTAGAATTATTATGAAAAAATTACTATTAACAGGAGCGCTTCTAGCCTTCTATTTTAGTGCTTCAGCACAAGATTTACCCACAAATGCAGAACCTGGAAAGTGTTATGTACGTTGTAAAACTCCTGAAGTATGGAAAAATCAAGATGTAACGATTGAAATTGCACCTGCTTACAAAAGAATTGTTACACATCCTACTGCTTATAAATCAGTAACCGAACGTGTTTTAGTTAATGAAGGAAGTCAAAAATTAGTTATCGTACCAGCAAAGTACGAAGCTCAAACTTATTCGGTAGTTACCAAAGAAGCTAGTCAGCGTATTGAAAAAGCGTTATCAAAACCTAGTTCTGCTACTGAAACTATTGTTGTAAAAGAAGCTTCTCAAAGATTAGAGCTAGTACCTGCGAAGTACGAAATGCGTGATGTTGTTGTTGTTACTAAAGAAGCTACGCAACGTTTAAAATTAGTTCCTGCAAAATACGAAACTAGAGATGTTGTTGTAGTTACAAAAGAGGCTAGCCAACGTTTAGTTAAAGTTCCTGCTACTACAAGTGTAGTTTCTGAAACAATTGTAGTAAAAGAAGCAGCACAACGTTTAGTTAAAGTTCCTGCAAAATATGAAATGCGTGATGTTGTTGTTACTGTTAAAGAAGCATCGCAACGTATTGAAGTTATTCCTGCAAAATATGAAATGCGTGACGTTACTGTAATAGTAAAAGAAGCTTCTCAACGTTTAGTTATTGTTCCTGCAGTTTATGGAACTGAAACTATTTCTTACAAAAAAAGAGATTATGGAAATAAATTAAGTGTAATTCCTGCATCTTTTAGTAACGATAGCGAAACTATTGAAGTTAAAGCTAAATCTGCTAGATGGCAAATGAGTGAAAAAGCACCTGATTGTGAATCTTCAGATCCTAACGATTGTCGTTACTGGTGTTATAAAGAAGTACCTGCTCAATTCCAAACAATTAACAAAACTGTTTTAGGAAATGATGCTAGTGTTGTTTCTACTCCTGAATGTAATGAAAGTACTTCTCCTAACGGATGTGGTAATTCAACCTATACTAAAAGAGTTGTTAAGACTCCTCCTACAACAAGAGTTGTTGCAGTTCCTGAGGTAACGAAAGTTATTAAGAAAAGAGTAATGGTAACTCCTCCTACAACAAGAACTATTGATATTCCTGCTGTAACGAAAATTATCAAGAAGCGTGTAATGACTACACCTCCTACTACAAATACAATTGCAATTCCTGAGGTAACTCAAACTATTAAAAGAACGGTAACAACTCCTGAATCTACAAGAGTTATTGCTATTCCTGAAGTAACTAAAGTTATTAAAAAAACAGTGATGGTAACACCTCCATCAACAATTACAGTTCAAATTCCTGAAGTAACTAAAATTATTAAGAAAAGAGTAATGGTAACTCCTCCTACAACGAGAGTTATTGCTATTCCTGAAGTTACTACTACAATTAAAAGAGTAATTCCTTCGGTTACAACTACTAAAGTTATTGCTATTCCTGAGGTAACTACAACTTTAAAGAAAACTGTAATGACAACTCCTCCTACTTCTAGAGAAATTAAAGGAGATGCTGTTTATAGTAACTTAAAGAAAACTGTTTTAGTAAAAGATGCTTGGAAGGAAGAAATTCCTGTAGCTGCTAAATACAAAACAATTACTAAAGAAGTATTAGTTTCTAAAGGTGGGTTAACATCTTGGAAAGAAGTTGAATGTAAATTAATTGAAAATACACCTTTACCAATTAACTGGAACTTAGGAAGTGCTACTTTAACTTCTGGAGCTAAACGTTTAATTGACAATAGATTATTACCAATTTTAAAGACTGGTGTAGCTGCTGCTGTTGAATCTCATACTGATTCAAGAGGTAGTAACGTAAGCAACCAATCTTTATCAGAAAGAAGAGCTCGTTCGGTTGTAAACTACTTAATTTCGAAAGGAGTTAACGCTAGTCAATTAACTGCTAACGGTTACGGTGAAAACAAATTAACAAACAGATGTGCTGATGGTGTTTCTTGTACAGAACGCGAGCATGCTGCAAACCGTAGAACTACTTTTAGAGTAATCAATCAAAAATAATTTTTGATAAACATACTATAATTAATATTTTGATATTAAAAAAACCGAGCTTTTGCTCGGTTTTTTGTGTTTTATAGAGTATTCTGATGCAATAAAAATCATAAAGTTAAAACCATCATAAATTTTTTGAAGCTATTTCCCGCTTTCCGCACTCGCTCTTTTTTTGAAAAAAAAAAAAAGGAGCTCAAACAATTGCTCAATCGGGGCTAGGCATTTTATTGTCTAAAGTAATTTTACAACACAAGGTATATTTGTAACTATTAAAATAAAGCAATACAATACTCTTTTTATTCTATATCAAAATAAAATCCATAAAATGCTACTAAAATCGATACTTTAAACCTATGCCTGCTAAAAATTGACTTCCTTTTTTAGTTGCCTTAAATTCTTCCATTAAATAACCAATATTTGCCGATATATTATAGTTATGAGTTACTGTTTTTGTTGCACCTATCGTTGCATAATAAGAGTTTAAATTGATGTTAGAAGCCACTGGTATAAATTTTGATGGCTCATCAGGTGAAATTCCTGTTCCTAATCTAATCGCTATATAGTTTTCAGCACCACTATAATAATACCGAATATTTGTTTGATAATTTTGTATAAATCCACTAGCTATTTCTGGGCCTATAAATACACCTGCGTTTAAATAAAAATCACCAACATAAGACGTAATCCCAACAATATACGTTGTAAAATTAGCCGTATCAAAACTTAAGTATCGAAAACCGACTTCCATTTCAATACCTTTTAAAACCGAATAATATACCGATGCTTTTATCCCTAATTTTTGAAAAAAATCAGCATTAGAAGACGTACTGACATTTACATAACTATAACATTTTTTAGAAAACACCGGATACGATTCTAATTCATATAATATCGCATCGTTTGTAAAACGCTTACTATGGGTTACACGAACTCCAAAAGAATGTGCTCCTACGAATTTCATATATTCCAATTGCTTGGTGTGCCATGTTTTTTTCGTTGGATATTCCGCCCCAAAAGAACTGGCATTATAATAAACACTAATTTGATTGGTATTTACCTTCTTTAAAAGTAATCGATATCTATATTTTTGACCAATATTTAATTGGTTTTTAGCTATTTTAGATAGTATTTCCTTTGTGTTCTTAAGGTCTTTTAGGCGATAATAAGCTTCCGCTTTTGATAAATCAACATCAATATCTTCTTTATAAAAAGCGGTAATATCAGCGATAAATTTAGCAAGTATTTTTTCATTTCTGATAAGACTTAATTGTCTAATTACATCATTTTTAAGCTCCCTTGGTTCTTCTGATTTTAAAAGTAATTTTAAATCGTTATTTACCAGTTCAGTTTTATGTAACCTTTGTGAAATCCTTATACGTAAAACACGAATATCAATATAATTAGGAGCAATATTTAAAGCCGTATTTACAAGATTTAAGGCTTCTTTATTTGCCTTTTTTTTATATAAATTATTTGCTTTATAATACAGTGAATCTACATTTATTTTATCCTTTTGAGCTTCCGAAGAAAAACAATTAAAGAGATAAAAAAAAATTATTAAGCAATAATGTATTCTTAAATTTATCCTTGTAAAATTCATTATTAATTTTATTTATTTTGTTCTTCATTTTCCTCTTCTTCATTAAAACCATCCCTATCCATAGTTCCCCAACCTGTATTAATTTTAAATATCTTCTTAAAAAAACCTTTTAATTGTGCGTATAACATTATTGGGTGACTATAAAAAGATTCTATATAAGAAACTAGTAATAATTGGATAATCATTTTAGGCTTTAAATAATGTTTGTAATTTAAGGAATACATTAATATTGCAATTGTTGAAAATACACAACCTGCTAAATACACTGTGAAAGCCAAAAGAAGTGCCATTTGTAAATTCATAAACCCATTAATTGCGTAATAAATTAAGTATAACATTCCTAAAAACTCAACAATAGGAGCTCCTAACTCAAAGAAAATCCAATATGGAAAAAAATATTTCCCCATATTTCCATATTTTTTATTGAAAAATAAATTTCGATGTTTATATAAGGTTTCCCATAACCCTCTAGCCCATCGATCTCGTTGTGATATATAAATTTTAAAATTAGGCGGAGCTTCTGTCCAGCATAATACTTCAGGAATATAAACAACCTTATAAGGTTGTTTTAAATTTTCCATATGAGTTCGTAAACGAATACATAATTCTAAATCTTCTCCAATAGTATCTTTATCTAACCCTCCTACTTCAAGTAATCGATGTCTAGGATATAATCCAAAAGCACCTGAAACAAGCATTAATCCATTAATATGCCCCCATGCCATTCTACCTAATAAAAAAGCTCTTATGTATTCAACTATTTGTATGCGTGGTAGTAATTTTTTAGGCATTCTAATTTCTTTAAGAATACCATTTTTAATAACCGAATCATTAGCTATTCCAATAATACCTCCACTAGCAATAACTTCTTTTTCTGTTGCTTCAATATAGGGTCTAACCATTTTTAATAAAGCATCTTGCTCTATAATACAATCGGCATCTGTACATAAAACCAAGTTTGATTTGGCAAAAATAATCCCACAATTAATAGCATCTGAACGACCTCCATTAAACTTATCAACAACAGTTAAGCTTGTGTATTTAGAATTGGTGCTTTTATATATTTTTTTAATTTCGGCACATGAAACTGCACTTGTGTTCTTTACAATTTCAATTTCTTTCAAACTAAAAATATCAATTAATTGTTCTATTGAATTATCAGTACTTCCATCATTTACAATAATCAATTCGTAAAAAGGGTACTGTATCGATAATAATGATTTAACATTTGTTATAATTGTTTTTCCTTCATTATAAGCTGGAGCAATTAAACTAACAGAAGGTAAATCATGAGAACCTTTTATGTAATCTATATTTAGGAAAATTGCTTTTTGTTTTGATTTTTTTATAGCTTTCAAAGCCAAAATAATTAGAAAAAAATATACACAAAATATGCAAATACCATAAATAAAGAAGAAATATTCGATACTATTTCTTACAAAATAATCCATTTAATTTTTAGGAATTGTTACTTTTAAATCATTCAAAATAGTAGCATATTGATTTCTTTCTAGTGTTTTATAAAATAGGTTTTCTACACTTTCTTCTTTCCCTATAGATGATAAATATTTTAATGTATTTATTGCAATAGTTACTAATCTGGTATCATCTGAAAATATTTGTTCTATAACATAATATTTATATTTTTTCAATTTAAATCTCTTTATAACCCTGATTAACAACTCTATAATTGTTTTATTTTCAGAAGCTAAAGCTTTTTGAATATAAATATCATCAAATTCATGTGGTTTTTCTTCTAATTTTTCAATAATTCTAATTTGTTGCCATAACGAAATATATGGCTTTACATAAGGAAAAAACGCTAGACTTTTCCATCCTAAAAAGCTAACTAATGCTATTTGCGCCTCCCTACGTACTAATGTATTTTTATCATTTCTATATTTATTGATTGTTTTTATATTTTCCGATAATTCAAATTCGTATGACAGCCATATTGCTTTAGCTTTTACATACCAACTTTCATTATTTATTTTTTGATTTAGAACGCTAGACACTTCTAAATAATCAAAAATAACTTTAAAATTTTGAAGATTAGAGAACTTTACAATACGGTTAAATTTGATAAATATAGTTGCAGCTCTAAATAAATATTTGATATCTTTATTTATGACCTTTTTAAATTTTTTAAGTTGTTTATTACTTTCTTCTATTTCCACCTTAGAATAAGTGGCTATAATTCCTTCTAATATTTTTTTTTCAAATACAATATCTTCTTTGCCTCTCTTTTTCTTTATTGTCACAAATAAAAATAAATAACACCAAATTAAAATAATTACAAAAATAAAAATGGCTATTAGAATATACAATGCGTTTATTAAACTCATAAGTACCTACCAATACGTTTTTCTATATCTACTTTAGTAAAAGGAAAAGATATAAATTCATTAATTCCAATTTTATTTGCAAGACTAACGATATTATCTTGATCAACTTCAGACATTACCACAATAGGCGATTCACTTGCCATTATTTTTAAATCTTCTAAATATTGAAAAACAAAGCTCCCTTTAATTACTGCATCAGTAACAATCAGGTCATACTTATTAGTTTTAAGACTTTTTATTGTTTCATCATATGAAGTACTAATTTTAAAATTAGTGTTTGCTGATGCTAACATCATTTTTATTAAAGATGAAATACTTACATCATTATTTACTATTAAAATACTCTTATCCATACTTTGTTTATTTAAAAAACAGTACAATTAAATTTATAAATAAAAAGGGGGACTTTTATTTAAAGATAAGCAAAGAGTTCTGTTTATAATTAATATAAACAATACAAAATAGTTATTTTTAGACGTGCAAATATTCCTATTAAATTTTAATTAAAATAGGAATATTCATTATGAAAACATTAATAAGATGTAAAAAAATTACTTAATCAAAATCACTTTTAATTTCAGTTCTTTTTCGATCCAACTTTTTAGTTCTTTTTCTTTCTTTTCAATTACTGAATCAGTTAATTTTTTATTCCAAACTATTGATAACTCAGGAATCGTATCTATTTTAATAAAATCAGTCGAAGATAATTTTTTAGAAAAACTAATTCCTTTAATATCGTTGAATCTAATTTTAGCTTCCTTGGCTATGGTACTAAAAGGAATGCTATTTTCATCTTGCTTTAAAGCGGTTTGTTCTATATTATTATTTAAACTTGAAATTGTTGTTTTTAAATCGCTAATTTCTTTTTGTAAGCCTTTTATAATGTTATCTTTTTGATCTAAATCAACAATTGCCCTATCGTAGGCATCAACAACTCTGTCGACACTTCTGGCTTTATTTTCATTCACAACCAATTCATAAATATCTAATTTAGGATAGCTTTTTAATTCATTTCTTAAAAAAGTTTCGGTAGCATCGGTAACATCGCCATTAAAAAATAAATTAATTTTTTTAGTCTTTTTATCGATGTTTTCTCTTTGTAACCATAAATCTTTATTGGCTAAAATTTCATCTTTTAAAAATTTATCATAATTTGATTTAACCACGCTTTCTTTATAAACACTTACAAAGGTAAACACAGCGGGCACCATTACTAAAAAACCGATAAAAGAAGCCACTTGTGCTATTCGTTTTCTCTTTTCTGAATTTACATAGCGAATCATGGTAAACCCTAATAATTTTAGCACTAAAAAAGTAGCTAAAGCGATAAAAATGGTATTAATTGTAAATAAATACATTGCTCCAAAAAAGTAATCAAATTTACCAATTGCTAAGCCATAACCTGCCGTACATAAAGGTGGCATTAAAGCGGTAGCAATAGCAACACCAAATATTACCGATGCTATTGTTCCTTTTTTTGTTCGAGCGATAATTAAGGCTAAACCACCAAAAAAAGCGATTAACACATCTCGAATATCGGGTTTTACTCTTCCTAATAATTCTGAAGTTTCTTCTTTTAAAGGAAACAAAAAGAAGAATAAAAACGCGGTTAATAAACTCAACACAATCATAATTGCCAAGTTGATTAATGATTTTTTTAAGGTATCAATATCGTTAATAGCTAACGACATTCCAATTCCTAAAATAGGTCCCATTAATGGCGATATTAACATGGCTCCAATTACCACAGCGGTTGAATTAGCATTTAACCCAATCGATGCTACAAATATTGAGCAAATTAAAATCCAAACAGTAGCTCCTTTAAAAGGAATATCATTTTTTATGGCTTCAATGGTTGCTTCTTGATCGGTATCATGGCGAAAATCTAATAATTCTACCATAAATATTTTAATACTTTCCCACAATCCTTTAGCATCTTCTTGAACTGCTTGTTTAGATTGCGCTACACTTTCGTCTTGCTTTTCTTGCTTTATTTTTTCTTCCATATAAATTGATTTTATAACGCTCGAAAGATACGCAATTATCACTTTATAGTATCAAAACAAAAAAGCCCAAAGAAATATCTTTGGGCTTTTACTCGTATTTTTAAAAATTTCTTTAAAAGAGAAATTACTTGATGTTTAATTTCTTTTTTAAACCTTTTGAAACACCATCTTTATGTAATAAAACTGAAATAGTTTTTAATTTAAAATAAGGAACAGACATATAAATATATCCTTTATTTCCTACTTTCGAACCCCAAGAATTTTTAACTTTAAAATACTTGTTTCCTTTCTGATCTTTCATTAATCCTACGATGTGCATTAAATGATCATCGGTAGTATTAAAGTTTTCAAATTCTGATTGACGAAAACTAGGGGTAATTTTCTTTTCTTTAACTAATTCAGTTAAGCCTTTTTCACTTTCTGAACTGCTTGCAGGAATAATTGCAATACCATTTTTTGCTGAAAATGTTTTCTCAGAAACATCACAATCTAATGCAATTGTATATCCTTTTTCAATCGCATTTTGTGTTACCTCAACCAATTCATCTAATGAAACATTATGAAAAGCGCCGTTTGAAAAATTATCAGGAATATTCAATACAAATTCATCATACATTTTTGCATGCTGAAAAGAAGTTATTGACACGTAATTTTCAGGATTAATTTTGATATGTTCTGCAAAGCTTTTTGGAGTATAACTAGCGCCATCAAAATTAAATGTTTTTTTATTTTCTCCTAAATAAACATCTAAAACACGTTGGGTTGCTTGTTTCCATTTTGGGCTTAATTCTTTTGCTGGGTTTTTAATATAAGCATTTAGCATCGATTTTAAAACCGCAACTACCTCAGCATGATTATGCCTGTTTTGCCCAGCATCTAAGCCTGAAAAAACCTGCTCAGGAGCTAGCCCGTAATTTGCTACTGAATTGATAACATCATGTGCCAAACCACCTTCGCTAAATTGTGCTTTCCCTTGACGGTATAAATAATTATTTGCCTTCTCAGAATAGGTATTACGAACGGTGTACATTTCTGATAAATCAATATTTTTACCTGTTAATCGTATTACTTCCGACTCTAAAAACGATGTTGTTGAAAAACTCCAACAAGTACCCGTGCTTCCTTGGCTTTTTACTTGGGTGCTTTCTATATCTTCTAATGTTTTGAATTTATATTTTTGAGCGGTAATTGAACCAATACTTAAAAAAGCAAAAGCGGCTCCGATAAACAAGTTTTTCATGTGATGTATTTTAATTTAACGAGCAATTTAGCATTTTTACTTATTTTTAACATCATTTTTACCGTTAAAATGTTTAAAAATGTTCTAAAAATCTACAATAACTCCAATTCTTGGTAAAACACTACCCGATGTGCTTTCTATTTCTTCTAAAACATATCTTGATGAATCATTAGTATTTGAAACTCGTCCATCAGCATCTTCTATTGGTAATAAAAAAGGTTGCTCACTAGCACTACTAGCGTAAACATTCTGAATATCAACATAAAAGTTAACAGCTATCTTCTTTAAAAACCATGTTTTATCAACTCTTAAATCTAACTGCGTGTAGGTATCAAAACGTTTTTCATTTAATTTTGAAAAATCTAAAACACCTCCATTTACAACATCATAATTAGTTTTTAATGATGACGCATTTCTATCATAAGGTGTGTAAGGTCTTGCGCCAACTAACCTAAATTTAGCGCCTATTTCCCAATTTTTCTTTAATTTTTTTCCTGCGGTTATTGTTAAAAGATGTTTATTATCCCAAGTAGAAGGAATATAACTTCCTAAAGCATCTTTAAATTCACTTCTTACAAAAGTATATGAGGCTAATCCGTATAAACCATTAAATGATTTTTTTTGAGCCAATATTTCAAAACCATAAGCACGTCCTTTTGAATTAGAAACGACCTCTTCATTTCCTACAACACCAAAATCAGCTCCTAAATTTGCCAAACTAATTTGATTTCTTACTGAAAATGGATACTTATCATACGCTTTATAAAATCCTTCAAAAGTAATTTTAGAACTCGTAGTTGGTTTGTATGATAATCCACTTACAAAATGGTCTGACTGTATATATTTTAATCCTTTTTTGTTGATAAATTCTCCTGAGTTATCTTTAAATCCTAAAACAGTATAAGATGGTAATTGATAATAACGCCCTACCGATGAACTTAAACTCATTTTATCATTTAAGCTATAATTTAATGAAAGTCTTGGCGAAAATTGATTGAATGAATTTTTCATTTCTTTGTTATAATCAACACCATCAATTCTAAATCCGAAGGAAACACCTAATTTATTCTTTAAATATCCTTTTGATATCTGCCCAAAAACGCCGTATTTAATAAAGTCAATATCCGAATTAAAAGTATCTTCAAAAACTCCTTGAGAATTTGCCACTTTTCGATACGTATTATTTAAATAAGTCGCCGTTTCTATGTTTGTACCTATATTGACTTTATAATTATTTGAAGTGCTAAAATTATTTTCATATCGAAATTTAGTTTCTATTTCTTTAGAATTATAATCTAACAATAAATTTGCTGCTACTTCTTGATTCAAAAAATATTTTTCAGCGGTATTTTTCAACTCATTTCTACTTAAAACGACTAAATGTGTCGAGTTTTCAGCAAAATATTTATAACTAGCACCAACCGTATAATTCCATTGGCTATTTACAGGAACAGTATTTAAAACAATAGTATTTCTTTTTAAAATATCTTGATCTGTTATGTCATCATTTACCGATTCATTCAATTTAAAAGTATCGATTGCTCCTAAAGCGATTATTAATAATTCACTGTTTTTTGATAATTGCGATTTTACATTTAACTGAAAATCGTTATAAGTTGGTAAAAAAGGCAATTTAATTAACTTAAATAAAAACTGTAAATACGATTGACGAACCGACAACATAAAAGTCGTATGATCACCCAAAGGTCCATCTAAAGTAATTCCTGCATCAGAAGTTCCTAAAGTAGCTCTTGTATTTAAAGCTGTTGGATTCCCTCGTTTTTGCGTAAATTCGATAACCGAACTTAAGGTATTTCCTCTATTCGCAGGAAAAGCACTCGAATAAAAATCAACCTTACGGATTAAATCGGCATTCATAATTCCTACAGGTCCACCAGTTGCGCCTTGCGTTTGAAAATGATTAATTACAGGAACTTCAATGCCATCTAAATAAAATTTATTTTCAGATGTTGCGCCTCCTCTAATTATAATATCATTTCGAAAACCAGGATTAGAAGCAACACCAGGAAACGATTGAATAACTTTTAAAATATCTCTATTTCCTCCAGGGTTTTTTTCTATTTCAGCAACTCCTAAAGATTGTAAAGACAACGGACTTTGTACCGATTTTTTAAACAAATTAGCCTTTACCTCAACTTCATTTAAAGTAGTATCACTTTCTTTTAATTCGATGGTTACAAACGGGATATTATCATTTGTAACTAAATATTCATCAGAAATTAAGGTTTGATAACCAATAAATGATACTTGTATTTTATTATATCCTAAAGGAATATTAGCTATTTTAAATTTACCATTTTCATCAGAAACAACTCCTTTAGTAGTTCCATAAACCAATACATTTACAAAAGGAAGAACATCTCTTGTTTTAGCATCAATTATTTTTCCTGAAATAACACCATTTTGATCATCATTCTGACTTACCACAAGTAAAGAATGCAAAAAAACTACAAACAATAAACATATATTTTTCATAAATAAGCTGATTTACAGCTAGCTAAAATACATACTATTGCGTAAATTAAGGTAAAATGATACCTAAAAATAAGCCATAGAAAATAAAGTATCTATTTTTATCTCTTACAAATTTAATCGTATTCTTTACCTTTGAAAAACGCTTCGTTATTTAGCTACCACAGCTACACTATTTAAAATTTTATCAAAAAAATAAACATTATGCAAATTACAACAAACTTTGATGCTGGTAATATTACCCTAATATCTCAGCAACAAAATAGCGCACAATTAAACATTAGAAAAGATACCAATTCTCATTTTTTTCAATGGTTTAATTTTAAAATTACCGATATTACCATAGGTGAAACCTATACTTTTTGTATTGAAAACGCTAGTGAAAGTGCCTTTGCCGATGGTTGGGAAAATTACAAAACCAACGCTTCTTACGATGCTAAAAATTGGTTTCGTTTACAAAACACCGAGTACAAAAACGGTAAACTTTACTTTAGTATTACCCCTGTGCAAAACGAAGTAAATTTCGCTTATTTTACGCCATTTACCTACGAGCAACATCTTAATTTAGTAGCAACAGCAAGTAAAAGTAACTTGTGTACAACTACTATTTTAGGCGAAACTATCAATAAAAAACCTATAGAACTTTTACAATTTGGTACACCTAGTACCGATAAAAAAAATATCTGGATTATTGCACGTCAGCATCCCGGTGAGAGTATGGCGGAATGGTTTATCAACGGGATTGTAAATCGTTTTGTTGCTGAAAATATTTTAGAAGATACTACCATTGATACACTACTAGAAACCTGCTGTTTTTATATCATTCCGAACATGAATATTGATGGAAGTATTGCAGGAAATTTACGTGTAAACACCTTAGGAATTAATTATAATAGAGTTTGGGAAAACCCCAATAAAGCTACTGAGCCAGAGGTTTTTTATTGCAAACAAAAAATGCAAGAAACAGGTGTTGATTTTCTATTAGATGTTCATGGCGATGAAGCAATTCCTTATAATTTTGTAACCAGTTTAAGAGGGATTCCTAGTGTTACTGATAAAATTTTATCAGAAGAAATTCGTTTTAAAAATGAATGGATGTCGGTAACTCCAGAATTTCAAGATGTGCATAAATATGAAGATAGCGAACCTAATATGGCAAATTTAGCGGTTTGTTCTTATCAAATTGGTGAACTTTTTAAAGCACTTTCTTTTACCTTAGAAATGCCTTTTAAAGATAATGACGATGTTGTTGAACCAACAAAACAATGGTCTGATGAACGTTCAGAAGCTTTAGGTGCTTCTTTTTTAACAGCGTTAGAAGGATTTTTACTAGGGATTAAAAATTAAAACCGTTAAAAAACTATGAAAACTACTTTTAAAATAAGTTATCAAATAAATGATATCGCTAAGCTAAAAGGTCAATTTATTTTTGATAAAAAATCAAATACGGCTGTAATCAGTGAAAATGATATCGCAATTATTTTATCTGAATTAACGGCATTAATTATTGATTTAAAAAAGAAACATAAAATATATCAATTTAATTATAGCATTGGTTTAATCGATGAAAATAATAACATTGATACGCCAAAAATATTATTTACTGATGAAAAAACACTTTTTAATGAAGTGTCAAAATACAGCGCTTTAACATCGGCAACAATTACATATCTTCAAGCAACTGACCACGGCGAATATGACTCGAGAATTTGGGAAGATTGCGAAAATCCGTTAGGAACACAAGCTATTTTATCGTTAGTTAGTAAAGATAAAAAATGGATGCCTGAATATATCTATTTTTTAAGAACCTGCGATTTAGACCACGAAGTAAATCAAGGTGGCGATATAGAAGAACTTATTGAACAATACCAATGGAACGAAGAAACTTGTACCCTGGCAATTGCTCGATTAATAACCTGCTGCGGGCAACATGGAAGTGAACAATTTGAAGATTTATTAGAAGATGGTCTTTCTGATTATATTCAAGAAAATAAACCCTTATTTCTTGAAAAATTAATAGAAGAATTTAAATATGCTTTAGATAGTGATAGCTGTTATTCTCCAAGTTTAAATGCCTCAAAAGAAGATTATTTGAGTGAATTTTTTGAATATATAGAAGCGCTTAATACTATTTTTGATAAAAATGATTTTGATAAAATAAATACCTACCTATCAAAGTATTGGGATGCTTTTAATGCTAAAGAATAATAGAATTTCGATTTTTTTAGAGAGTTATTGGCTTTGCGTTAGCGATAGAGCGGTTTGTTTGAGCTCTTTTTTGTTTTTTTTCAAACAAAAAAAGCGAGTAGCGAAAGCGCGACCCTTGGGTAACGCCCAAAATATTTCTGGTAAAATACCCAACAAAAAAAGAGCGTTTACAACTATGTAAACGCTCTTTTAAATTTTTATTTTTTTTAAAAAAGATACTCCTATTTTATTCTAAAGCACCTAAATAACGCTCAGCATCTAAGGCTGCCATACATCCTGAACCTGCTGCTGTTACTGCTTGTCGGTACTCTTTATCTTGAATATCGCCCGCTGCAAAAACACCTGGTAAATTGGTTTTAGTCGATTTTCCTTTGGTAATTAAATAACCAACTTCGTCCATATCTAAAACATCTTTAAATAAATCAGAATTTGGTTTGTGCCCAATAGCGATAAAAACACCTGTTACCGAAATTTCGGTTGTCTGCTTGGTTTGATTGTTAATCGCACGAACTCCTTCAACAACATTATCGCCTAAAACTTCATCGATTTCGGTATTGTATAATACTTCAATATTTGCTGTTTTATTCACACGATGTTGCATTGCTTTTGAGGCTTTCATGTAATCTTTTCGAACCAATAAGGTCACTTTATTACAAATATTTGCTAAATAAGTTGCTTCTTCGGCAGCAGTATCACCAGCTCCAACGACAACAACATCTTGTCCTTTATAGAAAAAACCATCACAGGTAGCACACGCCGAAACTCCACCTCCAATTAGGCGTTGTTCACTTTCTAACCCTAAATATTTAGCGGTTGCCCCTGTTGATATAATAATTGTTTCCGCCTCTATTTCAATAGATTCATCGACAATTACTTTGTGGATTCCTCCTACTTCGGTACTCAAATCAACCTTTGTAACCATTCCAAAACGAACGTCAGTTCCAAAACGTTCTGCTTGTTTTTGCAAATCGTTCATCATTGCAGTTCCGTCGGTTCCGTTAGCATATCCTGGGAAATTATCAACTTCGGTAGTCGTTGTTAACTGCCCACCCATTTGCATTCCGGTGTACATAACAGGTTTCATGTCTGCTCTTGCAGCATATATTGCAGCGGTATATCCTGCTGGTCCTGAACCTATAATCAAACACTTAATTTTTTCTGCCATCATCTAATTTTTTGGTCTTACAAATGTAATTTTTTTTTATCGCTATTGTCTTTTTTTGATATCTATTTTGATTATTACACCATAAACGAAAGCTATTTTAAAGCGTTTTAAAAAAAATATTATTTTTTTACGTTTTTTTATTGCAGATCTAATTATTTGTTGTAGATTTGCACACCGATAATCGTACGGGGTGTAGCGTAGCCCGGTCATCGCGCCTCGTTTGGGACGAGGAGGTCGCAGGTTCGAATCCTGCCACCCCGACTAAAAGACTTAAGATATTTTTCTTAGGTCTTTTTTGTGCGCTTTATTTAAAGTAATTATGTAATTTCGTGATGCTTGAAGAATTTTTAAAATACTAGTATTCTTCCTGTTCTACTAAAACACATCATTATAATAATGAATATAGAGCAACTTCGTAATTATTGTATGGCTAAAAAAGGCGTTACCGAACATTTTCCTTTTGATAATATTACGCTTGTTTTTAAGGTAATGAATAAAATGTTTACTTTAACTAGCTTGCATAGTTGGGAACAAGGTGAAGCTAAAATAAACTTAAAATGCAATCCTCAGTGGGCTTTAGAACTTCGAGAAGAATATGAAAACATACTTCCCGGATGGCATATGAATAAAAAACATTGGAATACCATTTTAATAAACAACACTATTGCTGATGCTTTTATTTTTGAATTAATAGATCATTCTTATAGCTTAGTTGTAAAAGGTTTGACAAAAAAAGCACAAATAGCACTTCATTTACTATAAATTATGGATAAAAAAGCACTTAGAAAAATATACAAACAGAAAAGAACGGCATTAACTGCGCAAGAAATAAACATATTTCAAGAAAGCATTTATCAGCAAATTTTCAATGCAGAAATGATTGATTTCAATGCGATAAATAATGTTCATTTGTTTTTATCTATGGAAAAATTTAAAGAAATAGATACCCAACCTATTATTGATTTCTTCCGAAGTAAAGAAAAAAAAATAATTGTTAGCCAATGTAATTTTGCTGATGATTCGCTAACTCATTTTTATTTAGAAGAAAATACCGAGTTAAAATTAAATAAATTTAGTGTTCCCGAACCTGTAAATGCTACAGAAGTTGCTGTTACAGAAATTGATGTTGTTTTTGTACCGATGTTAATTTCTGATATTGAAAATTACCGCGTTGGTTATGGTAAAGGATTTTACGATCGTTTTTTAGCCGATTGCAGAAAAGATACCAAAATAATTGGGCTTAATTTTTTTGCACCAATTGCCGAAATTACCGATTGTAATGCCTATGATATTCCTTTAGATTTTGTAATATTCCCTATATAAAACATGAAAAAATCCCGCGAATTGCGGGATTTTTAATTTTATAACTAATTTTCGATAAATTATCAGTGAATTATCCGTGAATTATCCGTTCATCGAAATTAAAAATTCTTCGTTATTTTTAGATACTCTAATTCTGTCATTAATAAAGGTCATTGCTTCTACAGGGTTCATATCGGCTAAATATTTACGTAGCACCCACATACGTTTTACCGTTTTTGGGTCTAATAATAAATCGTCACGACGGGTACTTGATTTAATTAAATCAATGGCTGGGTAAATTCTACGATTAGAAATATTACGATCTAATTGTAGTTCCATATTTCCTGTTCCTTTAAATTCTTCAAAGATAACCTCATCCATTTTTGAACCAGTTTCGGTAAGCGCGGTAGCTATAATTGTTAACGATCCTCCGTTTTCAATATTACGAGCAGCTCCAAAGAAACGTTTTGGTTTGTGTAAAGCGTTGGCATCAATACCTCCTGATAAAATTTTACCTGAAGCTGGTGCAACCGTGTTATAGGCTCTTGCCAAACGTGTAATTGAATCTAAAAGAATTACTACATCATGCCCACATTCTACTAAACGTTTTGCTTTTTCTAAAACAATATTCGCAACACGTACGTGTTTATCGGCAGGTTCATCAAAGGTTGAAGCAACTACCTCACCACGAACATTACGTTTCATGTCGGTAACCTCTTCTGGTCTTTCATCAATTAATAAAACAATTTGATATACTTCAGGATGATTTGCAGCAATAGCATTTGCCACATCCTTTAATAACATTGTTTTACCCGTTTTTGGTTGCGATACAATCATACCACGCTGCCCTTTTCCGATAGGAGAAAATATATCAATAATTCTAGTCGATAAAGAACTTCCTTTTTCGGCTAAATTGAATTTTTCATCTGAAAATAAAGGCGTTAAATGTTCAAACGAAACTCTATCGCGAACAATATTCGGGTTTAAACCGTTAATTTTTGATACTCTAATTAATGGGAAGTATTTTTCACCTTCTTTGGGCGGACGGACATTTCCTAAAACAGTATCTCCTGTTTTTAAACCAAATAATTTTATTTGTGATTGCGATACATAAATATCATCAGGCGATGATAAATAACTATAATCTGATGAGCGTAAGAAACCATATCCGTCAGGCATCATTTCTAAAACTCCTTCACTTTCAATAATTCCATCAAATTCAAAATCAGGATCTCTATATTTATTACCACTTTTATGTGCTGGTTTATTTTGATGCTGATTTTTATGTTGTGGTTTTTTAGCCGCTTCAACTACTGCCCTTGGTCGTGGCACTGTTTTTTTAGCTTCTACTTGAGTTCTTGGTTTTGGTCCTTGCTTTTTAGCCGCCTCAACGACTGCCCTTGGTCGTGGTCTTGAAACAGGTTTTGGTCCTTGTTTTTTTACAGCTGATTTACTAGGTGCTTCAACCGTTTCTTGAACTTCTTTTTTAGCAGTTTCTGTTGTTTTATCGGCATCTTTATCAGAAATGCTTCCTTTTTTAACTGCTTCTTTTTCTTGCTTTTTAACAGCTGTTTTTACACCAAATTTTATATTTTTAGCTTCAAAATCCGTTTTTTCTTCTACCTTTTTAACAGCTTGTTCTGCGGTGTTCTCTGCAACTTTCAATGGTTTTTTTTGTTCCACTTCTTGCTTTATTTCTTTAGCTGGCTGTTTGGTGTTTTCTTCGGATTTTTCTATTCTTTTTCGCTTAGGTTTTTCAGCTATTGGCTTAGCTTGATTAGCACTAGCTTCTTCTGCTTGTGCATCTAAAATTTTATAAACCAAATCTAATTTTTTTAATTGACTTACTTTGGTTAAACCTATCGTTTTTGCAATTACTTGTAAATCTATTAATTTTTTAGTCTTTAATTCTGAAATCTCGAGCATTGGTAAGATAATTAAGTTATACAACCCTTTAAGAAAAAGGATCTAATTGTATTTAAGTTTTTATATGGTTTCAATTATATAGGAACTATATAATTATTTTGTTGTGTGCAGGTACTTATCTGACAAATATATACAAATAATTTAACTTGTAATATTTCTTTTTAAAAAAATAAATATTACATTTGCTACCGAATAACGAATATGATACAAAGAAAACAATCTATATATCTATTAATTGCAGTATTAATTTCTGCTGGCTTAACCACTTGCTGTAGTCTTTGGGCTAACAACCAAGTAAATACACCTGTTTATATAATAGATTTATTTTCGGGGGCTAGTTTTTTAGAAAAAGCAACGCCTGTATTATTTTTTATTTCCGCTTTATTATCGGCTGTAACGCTGTTTTTATTTAAAAACCGTGAGCTACAATTTGTTTTAGGGCGTGTTAACATATTAATTAACTTTTTTTTATTAGGGATATTAATATATCTGTCACAAACATTATCTGGAGAAGCTGCGGTTTCTGAGAAAGGTATTGGGATGTTTTTTCCGATTCTTGTTATTTTGCTGTTAGTTTTAGCAAATAAAGCCATCAAGAAAGATGAAGATCTTGTAAAATCTGTAGATAGATTACGATAAACCTAACATATTAGTATATTTAGTGCGAAAAAAAACCGGAATCTTTGATTTCGGTTTTTTTATTTTTAAAACTATATGAATCAGGTAATTAACAAAACAAATGTTAAAGAAATGTTAACGAAATTAGGGTTAACCCTAATCCAATTAGGGTTAACCCTAACGATCAATTAGGGGTATTGGGTATTGTGTACC
Source organism: Tenacibaculum finnmarkense genomovar ulcerans (assembly GCF_900239495.1). Classification (GTDB taxonomy): domain Bacteria; phylum Bacteroidota; class Bacteroidia; order Flavobacteriales; family Flavobacteriaceae; genus Polaribacter; species Polaribacter ulcerans. The sequence goes on along the minus strand of NZ_OENE01000010.1, from coordinate 81,409 downwards.
CTAAATACATGCTATAAATTTGTAAACGAAACAACAATGGATCAAAAGATTAAAGTTCACATAGCTGATGACCATAAAATCTTAATCGATGGGGTCATCGCCTTATTAAATACAGAGGATAACTTTGAAATAGAAGGCTATTCTTTAACTGGTAAACAGGTAGTAAATTGGTCTACTAAAAACAATGCCGATGTCCTAATTTTAGATATCAATATGCCAGAAATGGACGGGATTGAAGTTTTAAAAGCGTTTAAAAAACGTAATATAGAAATTAAAACAATCATTCTGTCTGGTTTAAGTGACGCTAAATTAGTGCAGCAAATGGTTTTATTAGGTGCTAATGGGTTTATTGATAAAAGTTGCGCTAGTGAACATATTATAGATGCCATAAAAGATGTGTATAATGGTGCACAATATTTTAGTGATACAATTAAAACTAACTTATTGGAATTGTATGTTTCTGAAGCGAAAATTGAAGAAAATCGTTTAAATAAAGAAGAATTAACTGAAAGAGAAATTGAAGTATTAAAGCAAATAGCTTTAGAAAAAAACTCTACTGAAATAGCAGTTCATTTATCAGTGAGTGTAAAATCGATTGAAACATATCGTAAGAGTTTATATAGAAAATTAAAAGTAAAAAATGTAGTCGGTTTAGCGATGTACGCTGTTAGAAATAATATAATATAAAGCCAATAGTCCCCCGTAAATCTATCGCTTTATTAGTAAGTACATCGCTAAAAACCAACACTATAATCATAAAAAATAAAATCAGCGATGTACTTGTTAGCAATAACTAGCGTAAAATAAAAAAAACCCTTCATTTTGTTTTGTTTACCGTACTGTATTTTTAGTACATCGCTTTTTTACACTTATTATGCCACAGCGATTAAAACCGACTGATTATCTTTATGAAAATAATAGAAATTCAATCAAATAAAGTTAAAATGAAATTATAGAGATTTGAACATTGAAAGTAAACAAAATAGTAAAATTGGATGAATACCAAAAATGGGAATATTTTCCAAACTAACTTTTTAAAGTTGGAAAATTTCATAAAAAAGAAAAATTATGAAAAGTTTATTTTTAGGATTAGCATTTTTATTAGCATCATTTAGTGGTACTACTGATGTTGAAAAAACAGTAGCAGAAGAATTTATTTGTAGTCATTGGGTTGAAGTCAACGTTGAATGTGACAACAGTTTTTCCTTATGTATTGATGGTTAAACCACTACAGAAGTTCTTGAAGATGCTTGGCATTTCTCTCAAGGAAGATGTTAATCACTTACTTTTTTGTGTGCACAAATTAATTTGTGCACACATTTAATAAAATAAAATCATTTAGATATGAAACAAATTTTAAAAATATTATTTTTCTATTTATTTACGAGCAACGTTATTGGACAAATTCAAATTAAGGGTAATATGAGTTTTCCTCCTATCGAATATAATGCAGAAAAATTAGAACAAACTAAACAAAACATTTATTATAATTATACATATGTTTCAAACCCTAAAAAAACAGAAAAAACAAAGTCTTCTTTAACCGTACTCCAAATTGGTCAAAATTGGTCAAAATTTACAGATTTTAATACTTTAAAAAAAGATTCTATAGAAGAAAAATTTAGCTACTATAAAAATTTAGGCGCAGTTGAATTAAATAAATTACTCGCTATGAGGGCGAAAATAGGGTTTAAAAAAAATATTTTTAAAGAGTTAAAAGATAATTCCTTAACAATTCAAAGTAAAATTTACAAAAAAAATTATGAGTATAAAGAAAAGATATCAAATTTAAGTTGGAAACTTGTAAACGATAATAAAACAATTTTAAATTATAAAGTAAAAAAAGCAGTAGTAAATTATGGTGGTAGAAAATGGATCGCTTGGTACACTGAAGAAATACCTATTAATTTAGGTCCTTATGTTTTTGGGAATTTACCCGGTCTAATTTTAGAATTATATGATGATAAAAAAAATTTCCATTTTATAGCTATTGGTATAGATAATAAACAAAAAGAAATTTATAAGACAATTAAAAAAAATACAATAAAAACATCAAAAGAAAACTTTTTTAAAGCTGAAAGAAATTTTCATGAAAAACCTGAAAATTTTATCACAGGAACTATTAGGGGTGGTGCAAATTTTAAAAAAATACCATACAACCCAATAGAAATTATTGATTAATGAAGTTATTTATAAGTTTTGGTATATTTTTTCTTTTTTCAATTTTTAGTTTTTCTCAAAGCATAATTAATGGTAAGTTAAAAACTATAAAAGGTAAATCAATTTATGCTACTAGCATAACGATAAAAGAAATAAACACAGATACTATTTTAAACTATAGTATTTCTAATAATAAAGGAGAGTTTTCTATTTCGATAAATACAAACAAAGAAAAATTACAACTCAATATCAGGTCAATGGGTTTTAAAAATGTTACCAAAATTATTGAAAATAAATCTCAAACTTTAAATTTTGTTTTAGAAGAAGAAATAACCGAGTTAAAAGAAGTTATTATAAAATCTTTACCTATTACTCGTAAAGGCGATACTATAAATTATTCTGTAAGTTCATTTTCTAAACAAGAAGATAGAACTATTGCAGATGTTTTAAAAAATATGCCTGGTATTGAAGTTTTAGATAATGGAAAAATATTATATCAGGGTAAGCCTATTAATAAATATTACATTGAAGGTTTAGATTTATTAGAAGGTAAATACAATTTAGCAAACAAAAATTTACCCTATAAAGAAGTAACTAAAGTTCAGGTTTTAGAAAACCATCAACCTATTAAAATGTTGGACAGCTTGGTCTATTCAGACCAAGCAGCTATAAATATAAAACTTAAAAGCAATTACACTTTTACAGGTCAAGCAGAAATTGGTAGTGGATTATCTCCTTTACTTTGGGACTCCAATATAACTCCTATGCTGTTTTCAAAGAAAAAACAAATGTTAAGTTCTTATCAATTTAATAATACTGGAAACGATGTGGCTTCACAGTTAAAATCTTTGACTGTTGATGATTTATTAGAACAATTTGAAAGTAATAATGAAAAACAAGATTGGTTATCTATTCAAAAACTTCAAACACCTAATTTTTCAGAAAAACGTTGGTTAGATAATAACATTCATCTAATTACTAGTAATTATTTACAAAAATTAAAAAACGATTATGAATTGCGATTAAATGTATCTTACATTAATGATTATCAACAACAAAATGGAGTTACAAACACTCAATTTTTCACATTAAATGACAGTATTAATTTATTTGAGCAGAAATATAACCAACTTTATACAAATACTTTAGAAACCAACCTAACACTTCAAAAGAATACTAATAAAAACTTTTTAAAAAACAGTTTACAATTTCAAGGATTTTGGGATAATCAACAAGGCAATATTCAACTAAATAATGATGATATTAATCAAAATTTAAGTAATAGATATTTTAAACTATCAAATAAATTTAAAACTCTATTCTCAATTGGTAAACAAATTGCTTCATTAAATTCTTATATAGGATTTAATAAAACACCACAATCATTAACTATTAACCCAGGTCCGTTTAACGACTTATTAAATAATGGTAATGCTTATGAAAAAGTTATTCAAAATGTTGAACTTAATACGTTTTATACTAATAACTCTTTAGATTTTACAAAAGGTTGGAAACAATTCAGTTTTAGCCCTAAAGTTGGTTTTCAGTTTGAACAGCAAGATTTAAAAAGTAAAATTTTAACATCAAATACAAATCAAATCTCAGATTTTGAAAATAATTTAGATTGGAGACGTGCCAAATTGTATTTTAATTTAAAAACACAATATAAAAAAGATAAATGGAGAATGGAATTGACAACGCCAGTTAATTTTCACAACTACCAATTAGAAGATAAACCTTTACTGCGAAATCAAAACCTAAATCGATTAACTTTTGAACCACGCTTCTCTTTAAATTATGATATTACTAATTTTTGGCGTATTGCTTCATCAGCCAGTTTTAGCAATCAATTTGGGACTATAAATCAAGTATATTATAATTACATCTTGCTAAATTATAGAAATATACAACGTATAGATGCGCCTTTACCTGAAAAACAAACTATTAATTATGCTGCATTTATCGGTTATAGAAACCCTATTAATGCTTTATTTTTAAATTTGACTTATTCAAATACAATAACAAACAATAACTTACTTTACAATACACAGGTTCTAAATAATGGTGCAATTGAGTTTCAAGCTATTGAGCAAGATAATAAAAGACAATCTCATAATTTTTCTACCAAAGCGAGTAAATATATTAGTTCAATAAACACAAATATAACTATGAGTACCAATTATAGTTTACAATCTTTTCAGCAAATTTTGAATTCTGAAACAACAGATATTTCTAATCAAAACAGGAGTTTCAACGCAAAGGTAGATATAGATATTACTGATTGGTTAAATACAGAATTAACATCTACTTTTCAATTTTCAAACAATCAAATCCAAGAACAAAAAAATCAAACAATAACTCAACAATTTCATAAATTAAATGTAAATATTTACCCCAAAAAAAATCAATACTTAAGTTTAAAAACCGAAATTATCAAAAATAATTTGTTCTCTGAAGCTACCAAAAACTTATTTACAGATTTAGTTTATCGCTATACTTGGAAAAAGAAAAACATTGATTTTGAAATTCAATGGAATAATCTTTTTAATACAGAAAATTATAGAACTGTAAATATTAATAATTTTAGTTACTTGGAATCTAATTTTATTTTAAGACCTTCACAGGTATTGTTTAAGGCTAGGTTTTCATTATAATAATTTTGGAGTTAAAGGCAGCGACCAACACCCTGTAAAAAAAAAATCAAGATAATTTTTAAGAGATAAAGCAAAGTATTACCAAACAAGGAGTAACTTTAAAATTACTAAAAAAAATAAACTAACACCAAATAAATAATAAATTATGATTAAGACAACCCAATTATTAGTAGCTTCAATTTTAGCTTTAACAGCTTGCACTTCTAACCAAACAGAAGTTCCTAGCGCAGTACAACAAAAATTATTAGAATCTTACAGTCTTAAAAGAGATGCAAATGGCGCCTATTCTATCGATTTAAAAACAACAAATTATACCGACGTAACTAGTCTTAAAAATAGCGAAAATGCTAATGAAATTATTTTATCGGAAGCAAGCAATAAAACGGCTAAGAAATACAGTAATGATTTTTTAATAGAAAATGAGCAGTTAGTTATTGGTTTTTTAGATGCTAATAAAGGAAACAGAAAAAAAATAACTATTGAAGACCAAAATAGTAACCTTGCTAAAAGAAACATTACCGAATTTTTAAATTCTTATAGTGTTACCGAAAATAACGATGGTACTTATTTACTTTCTTTTAAAGTAAACAACAATGTTGCTACAACATTTACCTATAATCAAGAAATAGCAACCTACGAAGTTCATTTATCTAAAGGAAATACGACTAAAAAAGATTTCTCAGAAACGATTGCTCTTTCAGCTAATCAGAACACTTTAAGAATAGATTTTGTAAATCATAAATATTCAGCAATTAAAGGAATTACCAGTTCTCGTAAAGCTATGGAAGCTTATGGTAGAAAACCAAGACTTATAATTGTAAATGGTAATGAATAATTCTCTTATATAAAAGACGTATTTTTGAGCTAATTACTCTTAAATTATTTTCGTTTGAAAAATAATATTCAAAAAATTTTAAAAACAAAACTATTAGTCACTTGGTTAATTTTGTTTGTTTCTTGTAATCTAATTGCAAATATTAATAAATATGCTCCTTTAGAACAGTCTTTTAGTACTCAAAATGATAGTCCTCTAAAAGTAGTTTATCAAAAACTATTAAAAGAATATAATAAAGGAGCATATATTTCTTCCTTGAAAAGTGGTTTTTTACTGTTTCAAAAAAGCAAAAAAAATAAAAACCACAAATTTACCTATTTAACAGCTATGCTAATAGCCGATATATACGATAAAACAAACAACTACAACAAATCATTAGAGTATTATAAAATAGCCCTTCATTTTCTTGAGAAAAACAACAATTCTTTTTCTCAAGAAAATGAAATTTTAGCTACAAAAGCTATTTCAGCTGAAATTTATTTAAGAATTGGCAGCGCTTATCAAAAAAATTACAGCACTCAATTAAAAAAGAATAAAGAAAAAGCAAACACGAGTAAAGATTCTGCTATTTTTTTTTATAATAAACTGCAAAAGCTTGACTTTGTCAGCGAAAAAAACTTAAAAAACAAGGCGCTTTCTTATATTAATTTATCAGCAATATATCAACAAGATTCTCTTTTTGAAAAAGCGAAATTTTTTGCCATAAAAGCCATTGAAATTCATCAAAAAAGAGCTGATAACGTAAAACAAGCAATATCATTAAATAACCTAGCTAGTATTTATTTATCTTTAAATCAATTCAAAAAAGCTAAAAATACCTACTTAGAAGCTATTAGCTTAATACAAGATAATAACAGCTCTATAGCTGTTAAACATAAATCTACATTATACTACAATTTGGCGTGGGCTATGCGGAATTTAAAAGATTATAAAGCCTACGATTATCAAGAATTATCATACGATATTCAAGACAATCAACGAGAGAAAGAAGTTCGAAGTATTATTGAAGAAATAACCGTAAAACACAAAGAAACTTTAGAACAACAAAAAGTAAACTTAGTTACAGAACAACGAAAACTTGTAGAAGCGAAAGACAATAAAACAACCTGGTTATTTGGTGCTTTAAGCTTATTGGTTATCATTATATCGGCAGGTATTGTGTATAATTACAAACTCCGTCAAAAAAACTTACAACTAAAACTTTCTGAAAATAATTTACGAGAACAACAGGCTATTGAAAAAATAAAATCAGAAACACAAACAAAAATATTAAATGCTACTATTGATGCTAAAGAATCTGAACGAAAACAAATAGCCGAAATTTTACACGACAATGTAAGTGCCTTATTATCATCGGCAAATATGCACTTAGGCGCTTCTAAAAAACAATTTAAAGGCAGTATTCCTCTTGAAATTGAAAAAACACAAGGGATTATTTTAGAAGCCTCTGAAAAAGTTAGAGATTTATCACACAATCTTATTTCTTCTATTTTATTGAAATTCGGTTTGGAATATGCCTTAAAAGATGTTGCTAAAAAATATTCTAACTGTCAATTACAGTTTGATGTTTCTGCTCAAAATATTGATAGATATCAGCAAGATTTTGAAATGAAAATATATAACATTATTCAAGAACTTGCCAATAATATTCTAAAACACAGTGAAGCTAGCTATGCGCAAATAATTATAAAACAAGATAATGATGCGCTAAATATATTTATTAATGATGATGGAATTGGTTTTTCTACAGAGTTTTGTAATATTAATAATGGTATCGGTTTAAAGCAAATATCCGCAAGAATTGAAATGATGAAAGGTACATTTACCATTAAATCGGATAAAAATAAAGGCACGAAAATAACGATTATTGTACCTATTAAACATAAAGAAACATTTGATTTTTCATCAATAACTTAGCGCTTAGCCAATTCTATAACTTCCATATTTTTTATTTCTCCTTTATCTAGCTCAAACCTTAACATAGTTCTTACTTTATGAAAACCATGCTTTCCTGCTGCTCCTGGATTTAAATGAAGTAAATTAAATTTCTGGTCGTATTGCACTTTTAAAATATGCGAATGCCCGCTGATAAATATTTTTGGAGATTTTTTTTGCAACGCCTCCCTCACTCTAGGTTTATAAGCATTCGGATAACCGCCTATATGAGTTATCCAAACTGAAACTCCTTCAACAGTAAATTTATTATCTAACGGAAATTCTGCTCTGGCATTGTTATCGTCAATATTGCCGTAAACAGCCTGTAAAGGTTTGTGTTTTTTTATGGTATCGGTAACTTTTAAATTGCCAATATCGCCGGCATGCCAAACCTGATCGGCTTGTTTTACAAATTTTAATATTTGATCGTCAATATAACTATGAGTGTCAGAAAGTAGCAGTATTTTTTTCATCAGAACAAAACTAATCAATGTGATGTGAATTTTATGCTATTTTCTTACATTTTGAAAGTAGCACAAATGCCTAGCCCCGATTGAAGCATTTGTTTGAGCTCCTTTTTTTGATTTTTCTTCAAAAAAAGAGCGAGTGCGGAAAGCGGGAAATTGCTTCAAAAAATAATTATCTAAAATAAAAATTCTGTAGATATTTATTCGAATAGCCTTAACAACTCAAGCTATTATTTCATAATTTAGCCACTTAAATTTTGTAGTTTTTTGAGATATTTTATTGAATTAGCGTATAAAGGAAAAAATTATCATGGTTGGCAAATACAACCTGATGCAGTTTCGGTACAAGAAAAAATAAACAAGGCAATTAGCACTGTTTTAAGAGAAAATATAAGCATTACAGGCGCAGGAAGAACAGATGCGGGCGTACATGCTTCACAAATGTTTGCGCATTTTGATACCGATGTGGTTTTAACTAATAAATTTGCCTTCCGATTAAATGCACTTTTACCTGATGATATTGTAATTTTTAACTGTAAATTAGTGCACAATGATGCACATACTCGTTTTGATGCAAGTAGCAGAAGTTATGAATACAAAATTTGGCTTGGCAGAAACCCGTTTTCATTAGATACCTCTTGGCAATTATACAATCAGAAATTGGATGTTGATTTGATGAACCAAGCGGCAGCAATTTTATATGAACATGAAGATTTTGAGTGTTTTTCGAAGGTAAAATCGGACGTGCATACTTTTAATTGCGATGTTACCAATGCCATTTGGGAGTTAAAAGGCAATGAGTTGACGTTTCATATTAGCGCAAATCGGTTTTTAAGAAACATGGTGCGTGCTATTGTGGGTACTTTAATTGATATTGGTACAGGCAAAACAACAATTGATGATTTTCATAAAATTATCGCTAGTAAAAACAGAAGCAAGGCAGGAACATCGGTTCCCGCAAAAGGATTATTTTTAACAAAAGTAGTATACCCCTATATATAGTGAGTAAAAAAACAGGAAAAGCGTTCGATATGAAAATTTTTGTAAGACTGATGAGTTTTGCAAAACGGTATCGTGTACGATTTATTATAGCAGCAAGTTCTACCATACTTTTAGCAATATTTGCAGTACTCAGCCCCGTTATTTTAATGATGGCTATTGATGATTTTGTAACCCATAAAGATTTAACTCGATTATTGTACTATACAATAGCGATGTTAGTTACTTTATTGGTGCAGGTTTTATTTCAGTTTAGCTTTATTTACTACGCCAATTGGGTAGGGCAACATATTATTAGAGATATTAGAAGCAAAACATTTCGAAAAATTTTATCTTTTAAAATGAGTTATTTTGATAATTCATCGGTAGGAAGATTGGTTACTCGCGTGGTGTCAGATATTGAAACTATTGCTAATTTCTTTTCGCAAGGGGTTTTTATGATTATTAGCGATCTTTTAAAAATGGTTGTTGTAATTATTGTAATGCTATACACTAATTGGAGGTTAGCACTTATTGCATTGGCAACTTTACCTATTTTAATTTATGCTACAAAAATATTTCAAATAGCGATTAAATCTACTTTTCAGGATGTTCGAAATCAAGTAGCAAACCTCAACGGATTTGTGCAAGAAAGAGTTACAGGAATGAAAATTGTACAGCTTTTTAATCGTGAGAAGATAGAATATCAAAACTTTGTTGGCATCAATGATAAACATAAAAAAGCCTATATAAAAACGGTTTGGTACTACTCTATCTTTTTTCCAATTGCCGAAATATTATCATCAATAGCTATTGGTTTAATCGTTTGGTATGGCGGATTGCAAGTTATTGCAGATAATGCTGTTTCTGTTGCTGCCATTATTGGTTTTATAAAAATGGCACAAATGTTATTTAGACCACTACGTCAAATTGCCGATAAATTTAATCAACTTCAAATGGGAATTGTAGCTGGCGAACGTGTTTTTGATATTATTGACACCAAAAGTTCTATAACAAAAAGCGGCACAATTACTACAGATACTTTAGAAGGAATTATTTCTTTTAAAGAGGTGCGTTTTAGTTATATTAAAGGAGAGGAAATTTTAAAAGGCATTTCTTTTGATGTTCAAAAAGGACAAACCATTGCGATTGTTGGTGCTACAGGTGCAGGAAAATCAACTATTATCAATTTAATCAATCGTTTTTATGAAATAGATAGCGGTACTATTTACTTAGATAATATACCTGTTCAAGAGTATGAAATTAATGCCTTGCGTGAAAAAATAGCCGTTGTTTTACAAGATGTATTTTTATTTTCTGATACTATTTTTAATAATATCTCTTTAAAAAGCAAACATATTTCTTTGGATGAAGTAAAACAAGCGGCAAAACAAATTGGTATTCATGAGTTTATTGTGAGTTTGCCTAATGGTTATTCTTATAATGTGAAAGAACGTGGCGGAATGCTATCATCAGGGCAACGTCAATTAATTGCTTTTTTACGAGCTTATGTTAGCAAACCAAGTATTTTAATTTTAGATGAAGCAACTTCTTCTGTTGATACACATTCCGAAAAAATGATTCAATATGCTACGGATAAAATCACTAAAAACCGAACTTCAATAGTCATTGCCCACAGATTAGCAACTATAAAAAAGGCAGATACTATTATTGTAATGGACAAAGGCGAAATTGTTGAAAAAGGTAGCCATGCCGAGTTACTGAACAAAAAAGATGGCTACTACAAAAATTTATATAAAAAACAGTTTAAAACTGAAATTACTTCGTAATTAGTTTGTTTACAAAGCACAATAGAATACATTTGCCCTATCAATCTATAAACTAAAAATCATAATACGATGAAAAAAGTAATTTTAACTATCTGTGTTGCTGCTTCTTTATTAGCAACTTCTTGTAAAAAAGCTGCTGAAGCTAAAGATGCAACTGTTGAAGCTGCTGCTAAAGCTACTGATGCAACAAAAGATGCTGCTACAAAAGCTGCTCATGCAACTACTAACGCTGCTACAAAAGCTGTTGACGCTACTGCTGATGCTGCAACAAAAGCTGTTGACGCTACTACTGATGCTGCAACAAAGGCTGTTGACGCTACTACTGATGCTGCAACAAAGGCTGTTAATGCTGCTACCGAAGCTGTAACATCTAAACTTGCTGGAGTTTCAATTCCTGCATTTAAAGATCCTAAAGTTGCTGAACACTTAAATAACTATGCTTCTTACGCAAACGATTATATCGCTGCTAAAGGTGATGTTTTAAAGAATGCTTCATTAGCTAAAAAAGGTGTTGAATTAGCTGCTAAAGGAAAAGAAATTGTTTCTTCTTTAGATGCTGAAGGTGTTAAAAAATATAACGGTGTTATGAACGCTATTATGGCTAAAATGGCTCCTGCTAAATAATTTTAGATTTTCGTACAAATTAAAAGCTCGCAATTTGCGAGCTTTTTTTGTGTTATATTTTTAAGTAGTTAAATCATTTTGAAGCTTTATTAGTAAATTTTCTAATGTTTTATACAGTACAAATTCACCGTTATTTATATACGATATTTCGCCAGTTTCTTCCGATACTAACAAACAAATAGCATCTGTTTTTTCAGTTACACCAATTGCTGCTCTATGACGCAAACCAAAACGAGCGGGTAATTTCGTGCTTGCCGAAATAGGTAAAACCACCCGAGTTGCTACAATAAAATTATCTCTAATTACGGTAGCCCCATCATGTAGCGGACTATTTTTATAAAAAATACTTTCTAAAATAGCCTCGTTTACTAGCGCATTCATTTGATCGCCTGTATTTACGATAAAATCAAGATTATTTGTTTTTTCGATAACAATTAAAGCGCCTGTTTTAGTTTTTGCCATACTAATACACGCATTTAAAATTGTTTTAATATCCGTTTCTGAATTAATTTCGGCCTTTAAAAATGTCAGTTGATTTAAAAAACCTCTTTTAGTCGAAAAATTAGTCGTTCCTATCATCAATAAAAATTTTCTAATCTCTTGCTGAAAAACAATAATTAAAGCAATGACTCCTCCCGATAATAAATAGCCCAAAATACCGCTCAACATTTCCATGTGAAGCGCTTGCGTTATTTGCCAAATTACAAAAATTAAAGTAATACCGATAACGATATTTACAGCAACCGTTCCTTTTAATAACTTGTAAATATAATATAGTAACACCGCTACTAAAATAATATCGAGCAGGTCAAGAAACGAAAAATCAATAAAATCTAAATTCATTAATTATAGTGTTTTTAGTAAATGTACTCCTTTTAAAACACGTAACTACTGCACTTGTTTTACAATTTTTACTGCTTCTACTGCTTGTTTTACATCATGAACTCTTAAAATATTAGTTCCGTTTAACAAAGCAATGGTATTTGCTACCGTTGTCGCATTTAAAGCATCGGCAGGTAAAATATCTAATAATTTATACAACATCGATTTTCTAGAAATACCTGTTAAAATAGGCACTTCTAAACTTTCAAACAAGGCTAATTTTTGTAATAACTCGTAATTATGTGCGGTTGTTTTTCCAAAACCAAAGCCGACATCAATTATAACATCATTTACTTTTAAAGCGCGAAGTTTTGCTAATTGTGTTGCAAAAAATAAGGTTACTTCTTTTACAATATCAGTATAAACAGGGTTTAATTGCATATTTTGAGGCGTTCCTTGCATGTGCATCATAATATAAGGCACTTGTAATTTCGCTACAGTTTCAAACATTTTGGCATCTAAAACACCGCCAGAAATATCATTTATAAGTGCCGCCCCTGCTTGCACAGACTGCTTTGCAACCTCACTTCTAAAAGTATCTACAGAAATAATTATGCTAGGGAAATTACGCACTAATAATTTTATTACAGGAATAATTCGAGCTAGTTCTTCTACTTCGGATACCTGCTTTGCCCCTGGCTTTGATGAATACGCACCAACATCAATAAAAGTAGCGCCATCGGCTAGCATTTTAGCGGTTTGACTCAAAATAGCTTGTTCATTTTTGTATTTTCCACCATCAAAAAAAGAATCGGGTGTTACATTTAAAATCCCCATTACTTTAGGAATCGTGAAGTCTATTAAATTTCCTTTGCAATTAATTGTCATCATCATTAATTATAAATCTTCGTTATAAAACTCCAACTTTTAACGTTAAAATTTTCAAAAGTAAAAATAAGAAAAGCCTGTAATATTTATTACTTTTGAAGCATTACTTTTAAATAAAAAAGATGCAGCACACCTCTGAACAATATGACGTAGTAGTAGATCAATGTAGAAGTTTGTTTATCAAAAAGATGAGCGATTACGGAAGCGCTTGGCGAATTTTAAGACTTCCTTCATTAACCGACCAAATTTTTATCAAAGCACAGCGTATTCGTCAATTACAAGAAAATACCCAACGAAAAGTTGATGAAGGTGAAAAACCAGAATTTATAGGTATTATTAATTATTCGATAATGGCACTTATTCAATTAGAATTAGGCGTTGTTCAGCAGCCCGATTTAAACACCAATCAGGCAACTATTTTATATGATAAACACCTGAAAATCACCAAAGAATTAATGGAAAACAAAAACCATGATTACGGTGAAGCTTGGCGAGAAATGCGAATTTCATCATTAACCGATTTAATTCTTCAAAAATTACTTCGTGTAAAACAAATTGAAGATAACAAAGGAAAAACCTTAGTTTCTGAAGGAATTGACGCAAATTACCAAGACATGATTAATTATGCTATTTTTGCATTGATTCATCATTCAGAGTCAAACAGTTAAACTTAAACCCTTAAAAAATGATATTAAAACTTTTAACACATGTTTCAAGAATATTAATCGGTCTTTTATTCATCTATTCCGGATTCGTAAAATTAGTAGACCCTATTGGTTCTCAATATAAATTTCAAGAATATTTTAGCGAAGACGTCTTAAATTTAGAATTTTTAATTCCCTACACCCTACCTTTTTCAATTTTATTAATAGTTGTTGAATTGGTTTTAGGTGTTATGTTATTGGTGGGTTACAAACCTAAATTTACCGTTTGGAGTATTTTTAGTTTAAACCTAGTGTTCTTATTTTTAACCTGGTATTCATACGTGTACAACAAGGTAACCGATTGCGGTTGTTTTGGAGATGCCTTAAAATTAACACCCAAAGAAACCTTCTACAAAAACGTGGTTTTTATGGTTTTTATTATCATTTTAATTATTGGTTTAAAATATATAAAACCACTTATTTCAATCAAAGTAAGCGCTTTATTCACCGCTATAGCCCTGTTCTTTTCATTAGGAATTACCTATCATGTATTGCATCATTTACCAATTATTGATTTTAGAGCCTATGCTATAGGAAAAGATATTGCCAAAGGCATGGAATACCAAGAAGGTAGCGATGATGTGCCGCCAATTCATGATTTTATGATTGAAACTGATGATGGTGATTTATTAGAAAGTATGTTAAAAAAAGACAAAGCAATGCTTGTTTTAATGTATAATTTTGATAAAACTGAAAAACAAGGAATTGCAGCCGTATCAAAAGCTGCTGCAAAAGCAAAGGCAAATGGTTATGAAATTTATGTATTAACAGCGTCGTATATTGAAGATTTAGCTGCTACTCAAAAAGAATTTAACCTGCCATATACCTTCGGTTTTTGTGATGAAACTGCTTTAAAAACAGTTATCAGAGCCAATCCAGGAATTGTTACCGTTGAAAAAGGTATTATCGCAGGGAAATGGAATTGGACAGATGCTCAAGATGTTACTCTAAAAGAATAATATTTTATCGCCTATATTTTAAAACTATTTTTACAATATAAAACCTCGCTAAAATAGCGAGGTTTTCTTATTTTAGCAATACTATGAAACAATTACTACTCGTTTTTATGGGCGGTGGCCTTGGAAGTGTTTTACGATTTTTAATCGGAAAATTTTTAAATAACCCCCAAACAGGAATTCCGTACGGCACCTTTACAGCAAATATTTTAGGAAGTTTACTGATCGGTTTTATTTTAGGATTCGCCGCTAAAAATAACACATTAACCCAAAATCACACCTTATTATTAGCCACAGGTTTTTGTGGTGGTTTTACCACATTTTCGAGCTTTGCTTACGAAAATCATGTCTTTTTAAAAGCAGGCGATTTTACAACCTTTGCCTTTTATACCGTTGCCAGTTTTATCCTGGGTTTTTTAGCCGTTTTCGCAGGAATATTTTTAACTAAATTCATTTAATTTTCACTAAAAAATATATTTTATTATGAGCGCATTAATTGACTATACATCCGAAGAAAATTACGTAATTATTACCCTTAATAATGGTAAAGTAAACGCCATATCGCACGAAGTAATCGATTCATTAAACCAATTACTAGATAAAGCCGAAGCCCAAAAAAAAGTAGTTATTTTAACAGGACAACCAGGTATTTTTTCGGCAGGATACGATTTAAAAAGCATGACTACCTCGCCCGAATCAGCTTTAAAACTAGTTACAAAAGGCTCAAAATTATCACACAGAATGCTATCGTTTCCTACGCCAATTATTGCCGCCTGTACTGGGCATGCTATTGCAAAAGGCGCATTTTTACTACTTTCTACCGATTACCGATTAGGCGCTGAAGGAAATTTTAAAATAGGATTTAACGAAGTATTAATAGGCATGACTATGCACAATGCAGGGGTTCAAATTGCCAAAGCTCGCTTAACGCCTAATTATGTAAATCGCAGTGTAAATAATGCTGAAATGTACAGTCCCAAAGATGCTGTTACCGCAGGGTTTCTAGACAAAATAGTTCCTGAAAACCAGGTATTACCAACAGCGATTAAAATTGCAGAAATGTTTGCTAAATTAAACCTAAAAGCACATCATCAAACCAAATTAAAGGTTAGAAAAACAGCTTTAAGATCTTTAAAAAAAGCGATTAAAAAAGATGCAGAAAATGGCTTAAATCCACCATCAAAATAAAAAATACGTTTTAATAATTTTTAAAAACCCATCGCAATTTCAAAAAATGTGATGGGTTTTTAGTTTAAAAGTAATCTTGTAAAAAAATAAAAATTATTTGAAGCAATTTCCCGCTTTCCGCACTCGCTTTTTTTGTTTGAAAAAAACAAAAAAGAGCTCAAACAAATGCTTCAATCGGGGCTAGGCATTTGTGCATCAAACTTTATTTTTTAACTAAAATTGAATAAACCTGTTCAAAAATTAAAGAGCTGTCAGTTCGAGTGTTTTTTTCCTTCAAAAAAATGTATCGAGAACTTTTTTAGTATCAACAAAAAACAATTCAAATTCTCGATACTATTTTAATTCCTTTTAGTCATTAAAATCACTCGAATTGACAAGAATCATCAAAATAACTGTCAGTTCGAGTGTTTTTTTTCCTTTAAAAAAATGTATCGAGAACTTTTTTAATATCAACAAAAAACAATTCAAATTCTCGATACTATTTTAATTCCTTTTAGTCATTAAAATCACTCGAATTGACAAGGATTATCAAAATAAA
>NZ_OENE01000010.1:0-64865 GCF_900239495.1 Tenacibaculum finnmarkense genomovar ulcerans | reverse complement strand
GTATCGAGAACTTTTTTAGTATCAACAGAAAACAATTCAAATTCTCGATACTATTTTAATTTCTTTCAGTCATTAAAATCACTCGAATTGACAAGGGTTATTAAAATAACTGTCAGTTCGAGTGTTTTTTTCCTTCAAAAAAATGTATCGAGAACTTTTTTAGTATCAACAGAAAACAATTCAAATTCTCGATACTATTTTAATTTCTTTCAGTCATTAAAATCACTCGAATTGACAAGGATTCTCAAAATAACTGTCAGTTCGAGTGTTTTTTTCCTTCAAAAAAATGTATCGAGAACTTTTTTAGTATCAACAAAAAACAATTCAAATTCTCGATACTATTTTAATTCTAGACCTCACAGGTTTTAAAAACCTGTGAGGTCTATTTTTTTATACAGTACTAGCATCACGCTTTAAAATCACTCGAATTGACAAGGATTATCAAAAGATGAAACTTAAAACAGGTGCTAAAAATTAATTAAATACTTTTTGCCCAATGTTGCAATTTTTCAAATTGTTCTGCAATAAAAGAGTCATGATGTTCTTCTGCTTCTTCTTGAATATCAATAGGTAAAATATGTTCAAAATAGGTGTCTTTTAGTACACGTTTTAAAATACGTTCTCCCGGAAAAGGTTTGTTATCATTTAAAGCTTTGGTGGCTTTTAATATTTGACGAATATCGTATTGAGTTGAAGCAATATCGGGTACTTGTTTGTTTGAATTTATCAATTTATAGACCGCTGTTCTTGCTGTTCTTACGGATGATTCTACGGTAAAAACAACATCATTATTCGTTTCTACAAATTGCCCTACAAGCCCTAAATTTTTACATCCGTTAGGTACAATTTGAGGTCTATCTCCAGTAGCTCTAGGCAAAAACATCGATGTAATATATGGCATAAAAGCAGTGCGAACAATGGTGTTTTCTATCACGTTTTCAAGTTGATTTTCTAATCCTAAATGAAAACATAATTCTGATAAAATTTCATTTCCTGTACATTGAGGCATCGGTTTTTTAATATGATTTCCTTGTTTATCAATATATAAAGCGTACAGCCAAACCACTAAAATATCATCGGGCTGGGTTGGGTAATGCGGTTGGCGATTGATGGTAAAACTCATCAACCAATTAGAATCGGTAATGGTTACAATTCCTCCCGTGGCAGTTTTTCCTGAATATGGGTCGTTTACACAATATTCTTTGAATTTTTCGGTCAAATCGGAAGGGCGGCAGGTTAAAGTTGCCGATTGCCAAGCCGATTTTTCAATATTTTTGCAAAATTTTTCAGGATTTCCGAAATCAGGTGATTTTGAGGCTAAATTTTGCCATAATTTCCAACCGTCACTTTTTCCACTTTGGCTGTTATCAATAGTTTCAATCGCTGATTTTGTGTTATTTCCATACGATGTATCTTCGGTCATAGAACCTGTGGTTACAATTACGTAATCATCTTTTGTTACAGGAATAACAACTTCTTTGCCGTTTTGTTCGGTGATAATTCCTTGTACAATTTTGCCCTCGGTATTAATTCTGATGTCTAAATCTTTTACTAAAGTATCAAACTGAATGCTTACGCCTTTCGATTTTAAATGCTCTGTTAAAGGTTTTACAAAGGTATCATACTGATTGTATTTTGGAAAAACCAAGCAAGATAAATCTTTCATTCCATCAAGAGTATGTAAAAATCGGTGCATGTATAATTTACATTCTAATAAACTATGCCAGTTTTGAAAGGCAAACATGGTACGCCATAAAAACCAAAAATTACTCTGCAAAAACGACTCACTAAAATAATCTTCAATCGATAAATCGTTTAAATCTTCTTTGTTTTTCAATAATAATTTTACAATGGCTAATTGGTCTTTTTTATCTAAACCGAATTTGCTAAAATCTTGAACTTCTCCTTTATTATGAATTAATCGAGATTTTGAATAATTTGGATCGTTGTCGTTTAACAAACGATATTCGTCTAAAACGCTATAAGGAGCAGGCATTTCAACGGCTGGAATATCTTGAAAAATATCCCATAAATTTTCATAAGTCATTTCCATTTCTCGCCCTCCTCTAATAATATAACCGTCATCGGCATTTCCTGCGCCGTCAAGCGAACCGCCTTCTACTGATAATTTATCTAAAAAAACAATGTTTTCTGCTGAAAAATGTCCATCTCTAATAAAATAATAAGCCGCCGATAAGCCTGCAATTCCACTTCCTACAATATAAACTTTACTGTCTTTAAATGATTTTGAAGGAATCCCTTTATTTCGCTGATAATTTCCTGTTAAATCGGCAAAAGGCATCGGAATATCTTTTGAATGATGAACCACATCTTTACTAGCATCAGGAGCGTGATTTACATTTCCTAAAAAAGGAGAAACGTTTAATACTTTATCGAATTTTGAGCTATCTTTTTTCATTTCAGATCGTATTTAATTGACTGTTTAATTCTTTGTTTCCCAAAGTTACCACTATCCTTAAATTAACTTGTGTCCCTAAATTCAGCAAAAGTGTCCTTAAATTATAAGTTGATTTTTTGTACTGTGTTTTAGTATGGTATGAAAAAGAAGTTGTTCTCTTTAGTTTATGGCGCTATTTTTATATCGAAGTAAAATATTTTATAAAATAGCACAATGCCTAGCCCCGATTGACGCTTTGTTTGAGCTCCTTTTTTGATTTTTTTCAAAAAAGAGCGAGTGCGGAAAGCGGGAAATTGCTTCAAAAAAAAGATAGTAAAAAAATAAAAAATCGAAGGTGTAAAAGTGTTTTTAGAACAAATATGAAGGGTTTATTTTTTAGTTTTTCGATATTCCGAAGCAGAAATAGCGGTTTGTCGTTTAAAAAATCGCCCGAAAGCCGAAATCGAATTAAATTGAAGCTGATAGGCTATTTCAGAAATTGCTAAAACAGGGTTTCCTAACAATACTAAGGCTTCTTTTAGTAAGGATTCCTCAATAATTTGATGCGGTGTTTTTCCTGCTATTTTCTTGGTAATTTCAATTAAATATTTATTAGAAACACAGAGCTCACTAGCATAAAAACCAACGGATTTTTCTTGTAAAAT
This sequence comes from Tenacibaculum finnmarkense genomovar ulcerans, assembly GCF_900239495.1. Taxonomy (GTDB): domain Bacteria; phylum Bacteroidota; class Bacteroidia; order Flavobacteriales; family Flavobacteriaceae; genus Polaribacter; species Polaribacter ulcerans. The sequence continues at coordinate 61,802 of NZ_OENE01000010.1, read as the reverse complement.
ATGCTCTTGCACTAATTTATTAAATCGTAAATAGGTATTTATTTTAACGTCTTTGTTTGCAATTATATTTGATGTAGTGTGATGAATAATTTCAGCAATTTCTAGTAAAAGATTAAAAATTAAGGTTTGAATAAGTTCTTTGGTAAAATTCCCGTTACGCTGTTCTTTTTCTTTTAAATTATTGATAATATTTAATAAAACCTGCGTGTTTTGTTCGGATGTATTTACAACAGAATAGGAGTTTTGTTGAAATAACGCCATTTTTTCGATAATAAATGGATCGGAAATATTGGTTAGTAAAAAATTCTTTTCAAAAAACACAATTTGAATTTTAAAATTAGCACTTGCATTTAAAAAATGGACAATCGTAGAAGGCGCAGAACAAAAAATACTCCCCTTGCTTATTTTATAATTAATGGCATTAATTTCTAAATCAATTTCGCCATCTGTGCAAATGCAAAAGGCGTAATAATCCATGCGAAATGGGTATTCAGGAAATTTAAAAATCGATTTTCCTGACGATATATAATAGGAGTTATGACAATCAATATTAAAAAAAGAAAGGGTGTCTTGTAGGTTTTCGTAATTTTTATGATTTTTCATTAATGCGTTTTATTTATTTTTTTCAATTTAAAAACAGCTTTTAAAAATAAACTATTTAAGAGCGATATTCTTACCTAAATTTATAAAAAACCAAGCAAATTCCAAAAATATAAATAAAAAAATGAATAATCATTCTTTTTTGTACCTTGCGCTATAAAACCTATCTTATAATGACAAAAAAAAACCGATTTTGGAATGTATTAAAAATAATACTTGCCGTATTTATGATATTTGGCGGAGTACAACATTTTATTAAACCCACTTTTTACTTAGCTTTTGTTCCTACATTTTTACCGTTTCCGATCATGATTATTTATCTGTCAGGAATTTTAGAAATCGGCTTAGGAATATTATTATTTTTGAATACTAAATATGCTAAACTTGGCGCTTTAGGAATATTTTATTTGATGCTTTTATTTTTACCCGTTCATATTTGGGATGTGTTTTCTGCAACTCCTGCTATCGGTTCACATACCGCAGCGTTAATTCGATTGCCTTTTCAATTTTTATTTATCGCTTGGGCTTGGAAAATACACAAAGAAATTTCGAGTAGTATTGCTATCGAAAACAATTAAAAAAATCGCCAAAAAGTAAAAATCATAAAAACGCTAAGTTCGAGTGATTTTTTACTTTTTATACGCCTTTACCCCTGCCTTTATTTCAATATCTAAATAATTATCTCTCGGTGTAATTGGGCAAGAATACCGATTGCTATATGCACAATACGGGTTATAAGCTTGATTAAAATCAATTAAAATTGTACCATTTTGAGTTTCATCAGTGGTTAAAACATCCATAAAACGACCGCCTTGATAGCTTGTTTTTCCATTGGTTTTATCTAAAAAAGGTAAAAACAAATTATTTTCATATTTTTTACTTGGTTTTGTATCTTTATAGATAGCTAGTTTAAAATTTTTATCAGCAATTTTAAATAAAATATTTCCATATTTTTTATAAACAACAACAGTCCCTTTTGTGGTTGGAAAATGAAAATTTGGAGCGTCGGGTGTTTTTATAAGTTTTGCGGTTACTTTATAGGTTGTATCAATTTTGAAAAAATCTAAACCTTTAAATTTTCGCAATCCGCTTTTTGTTAAAGGTGATTTTGACGCATCTTTAAATTCTGAATTCATTTCTTTTTGAAAAGTAGAATTTCCAAGAGGTTTTCTTTTTTGATTACTATCGCATGACTGAAGTATAATTATGAAAATAATTAATAAAAATTTTTGCATTTATTTTTTAATTTTTAAGCTGAAACAAGCCATTTAATGTAATTAACGCTTAAAATATTCATAAAAAAAGAATATTTTTAACGGTAGGTCAAAAATACTTTATTCTTGGCTATTTACAAGAGTCATTAAAGATTCTTAACAGGCAATTCACTGAAAACGTTAAAGTTCTATTAATAGATTTGGGAATTTCATAAATTTTTATTATATTTCACTTAAGAAAACTAGATCTTAAATTGATAAAAGAGAAAAAGTTAGCCTTTAATGAACTATATAAAGAAATTTTATAGATAAATAAAACAATTTGATTGTTTTATTATAGGTAAACAAAAAGATTAATATATATTTGTCGCCTATTTTAGTTTTTTAACCATTTTTGTTTAACAACAAAATCAACAACCAGGCTAAGATCTAAAAGATAATTTAATTAAAATAAGTAAGTATTTTATGAACTCAGAATTAATTAGTAAAGCAGACGAATTTGAACACAGAAAATTCAAGTTTATTACTACTAGTGATAGAATATTAGCTTCAAGAGAGGTGAAGTCTTTAATACTAGAAATTAACGAAGTATATAAAGAAACGAAAGATAGTGCTCTAATGGATGCTATGAAGCGATTAACTGTGGTAAAACAAAGAATTGAAAAACGATTAAAAGGAAAACCTTTAACTGCATAATTTATTACAACAATAAGTCATGTATTTGCTCGTTTACAATAACGATGGAATGATTTTTTTTAATTATTATTCTTAATAATTTATATTCTCGATAAAAGTTCTAGTTTAACTAGGGCTTTTTTTTGTTAAAAACAGTTTTAATAAAGCTCAGAAATTTAAGAGCTTTTTTAAAAATTAAATAACCTGTCGGTTCTAGTGATTTTTTTACTTCAAATTCCTTTTAGTCATTAAAATGAATCGAATTGACAAGGGAGATCCATAAAAAAAAGAATAATTACGGCAAATCAGGATGCGAAAATTAAGCTAAATTCAGGTTGATGGATTCGATTTCCTTTTTTTTCTGATATAAAACTTTTTTCAAAACAGCTAAGCCTTGATAAACGTCGTGCTAAATTTAGTTCAGCATCTTATAAACAAGAGAACTATAAAAAATCAGGATCTAAACCTGAAATAAATTTAGGGTGACACCAATGCCATTTCCTATTTTTCTATACTTTTTTTTCAGATAAAACTTAAAGCATACTAAATATTTTGAATCAAACTTCACAAATTCGATTTATTTAACCTGTCATAAAACTTTTTTCACATAAAATTTACAAGATTTTTCAAGTTTTTGAAAAATTTAAAGACAATATCAATTAAAAAAAGAAGAGTAAAAGCCAATTTTTATCTTATATTATTTGTTTTTTTAATAATCTGATTATTTTTTTTAAATCCACAAAATACCGTATAAATTTGTAAATCAATAAGTTAAAAACACTTAAAAAAAACACCTCAAAAAAAGTTCAAAAAAAGCTAAAAAAAATTTTGTCAATCCTTAAAAAGGTCATATATTTGCAGCGCTCTTAGGAGCAACAAGCCGATGTAGCTCAGCTGGCTAGAGCAGCTGATTTGTAATCAGCAGGTCGTGGGTTCGAGTCCCTCCATTGGCTCAAAATAAAAAGTGCTAACTGTAAAGTTAGCACTTTTTTTATGCAGTTATTTCCCTAAATTTGTTGTCATTATTATACCCTAAGAAAAACTATGAAAAATATATTTGTAATCGGCATCGCTGGCGGAACTGGTAGCGGAAAAACAACCGTTGTAAACCAAATAATAAATGAGCTTCCTCAAAATGAAGTTTGTATACTATCACAAGATTCTTACTACAGCCAAACAGATGGTTTAAACCACGAAGAACGCTCAAAAATAAATTTTGACCATCCAAAATCTATCGATTTTGAATTACTTACAGAACATTTAAGTGATTTGAAAAATAATAAAACCATTGAGCAACCTATTTATTCTTTTGAAAAACACAATAGAATTAATAGCACCGTAAAAACACTTCCCAAAAAAGTGATTATTATTGAAGGTATTTTAATTTTTAATAACGAAAAATTACGAGACCTTTGTGATATAAAGATATTTGTACATGCTGATGCTGATGAACGCCTAATAAGACGTGTTCGTAGAGATATTAAAGAAAGAGGAAGAGATGTTAATGAAGTTTTAAGCAGGTATCAAGACACCTTAAAACCAATGCATCAACAATTTATTGAACCTACAAAAAGCTATGCAGATATTATCATCCCAAATGATAAATACAATACTGTAGCTGTTGATATTGTTAGAACCGTAATTACTGATCGCCTATAGTTATGAATTTAAAATCAATCAAAAATACCCCTTATTATAAAGTAATAACAAATCCTTATGCTCTTATTTTAACCGTGTTTGTAATTTGGATGGGGTTTTTTGATGAAAATTCATATCTTACACATAGAGAATTTAATAAAGAGATTGAAAAGTTAAATCTTTGGATAGCTTATCATCAAAAAAAAATAAAAAAAGATAAAGAAACCATAAATAAGCTTCAAAATTCTGTACAACTAGAGCATTATGCCCGAGAAAGGTATTTAATGAAAAAAGAAAATGAAGATCTTTATATTATAGAATTTGATACGATACCTAAATAATGAGTGACGACCTATTTAACGAGTTTCAAGAAAGTAGCGCTGCACAATGGAAGCAGAAAATTCAAGTTGACCTGAATGGGGATGACTATAATAACACGCTACTCTGGAAAACCGATGAAGGAATTACCGTTAGGCCTTTTTACACAAAAGACGATCAAACAAACACCAATATAAATACGCCTGAAAAAGGATTTACCATTTGCCAATCAATTTATATTGAAGATGCTGAAAAAGCAAATAATTTTGCAATCGATTCTTTAAAAAGAGGTGCAAAAGCCATTGAATTTAAAGCAAAAACACCTTTTGATTATAAAATTCTTTTAAAAAATATCGATGTAAAAAACACCTTATTATACTTTAATTTAAAGTTTTTAACGGCTGATTTTGTCATTGAATTATCAACATTTATAAACTCTAAAAATTGTTATTTCAATATTGATCTTATTGGTAATTTAGCAAGTACAGGAAATTGGTTTAGCCATTCGAGTAACGGTATTAAAGAGCTTAAAAAAATTATAGAACATAGCTGTAATACTATTTGCATCAACGCTTCTATATATCAAAATGCGGGGGCAACGATTACCCAACAACTCGCCTACACCCTAGCCCATGCTAATGAATATTTAAATTATTTTGGCGGTAAAATAGCCAATCAAATTCATTTTAATTTTTCGGTAGGTAGTAATTATTTCTTCGAAATTGCAAAACTTAGGGCTTTCAGAATTTTATGGGAAGCACTTTTAAAAGAATATGACGTTGTTAATAATAAAGCGCATGTATTTGTAAAGCCAACTTCCCGAAATAAAACTATGTACGATTATAATGTAAATATGCTTCGAAGCACGTCGGAATGTATGAGTGCTATTTTAGGAGGAGCTGATACCGTTAGTAATATTTCTTATGATGATATTTTTCATCATTCAAATGAATTTGGAGAGCGTATTTCAAGAAATCAACTGTTAATTTTACAGCAAGAAGCCGAATTGTCAGAGGCTCAAAATTTTGCTGATGGTACGTATTATATTGAATCGATAACAAAACAACTTTCACAAAATGCTTTAGTAGTCTTTAAAACCATTGAAAAAGGCGGTGGCTTTTTAAAACAATTAAAAGAAGGCATTGTTCAACGAAAAATTAAAGATTCTTCGGATAAAGAACAAGCAAAATTTGATGCTGGCGAAATCATATTAATAGGTTCTAATAAAACAGCAAACGATAAAGATATAATGAGTCATAATTTATCGCTTTTTCCGTTTATCAAAATTAGAAATGATAAAACCCTTATCTTACCTATTATACAAAAAAGATTGGCAGAAAAGCTAGAGCAAAAAAGGTTAGGCAATGAGTAGAAAAAACATCGCTAACATACAGTTAAATTTAAACGAAAAACAAACCGTTGCACACAAAAAACATGAAGATTTTGTAGCTGGTATTGCACCAAATCTGCGAGGTCCTTACGCTACAATGTATGTTAATAAACCTTGGACGATTCGTCAGTATGCAGGATTTTCTACTGCACAAGAAAGCAATGCTTTTTACAGAAAAAACTTAGCTGCAGGTCAAAAAGGACTTTCTGTGGCTTTTGATTTAGCAACACATCGTGGTTACGATTCTGATCATCATCGTGTGCAAGGAGATGTTGGTAAAGCAGGTGTAGCTATTGATTCGGTGGAAGATATGAAAATACTATTCGACCAAATCCCGTTAGATAAAATGTCTGTTTCCATGACCATGAATGGTGCAGTTTTACCCATTTTAGCCTTTTATATTGTAGCAGCCCAAGAGCAAGGTGTAGCTCCTGAATTATTATCAGGAACTATTCAAAATGATATTTTAAAGGAATTTATGGTGCGTAATACCTACATTTATCCGCCAACTCCTTCCATGAAAATTATTGCTGATATTTTTAAATATACGGCTGAAAAAATGCCTAAATATAATTCCATTTCTATTTCTGGCTATCACATGCAAGAAGCAGGTGCTACCCCCGAAATTGAATTAGCTTATACGCTTGCCGATGGTTTAGAGTATCTTAGAAAAGGGCTTTCCGTAGGAATGGATATTGATACTTTTGCTCCTAGACTCTCTTTTTTCTGGGGAATTGGCATGAATCATTTTACAGAAATTGCAAAAATGCGTGCAGGAAGAATGTTGTGGGCTAAAATAGTACAACAATTTAATCCTAAAAATCAGAAATCATTAGCTTTACGAGCACATTGCCAAACAAGCGGATGGTCATTAACTGCCCAAGACCCTTTTAATAACATAGCACGTACCACTATTGAAGCAATGGCTGCTGTATTTGGCGGCACACAAAGTTTACACACCAATGCCTTAGATGAAGCGATGGCTTTACCTACCGATTTTTCGGCACGTATTGCTCGTAATACCCAACTATATTTACAAGAAGAAACACATATTACCAAAACAGTCGATCCTTGGGCAGGAAGTTATCATTTAGAACAATTAACCCAAGATATTAGCAATAAAGCATGGGAATTAATTCAAGAAATTGAAGCTTTCGGTGGTATGACTAAAGCCATTGAAAAAGGAATTCCTAAAATGCGTATTGAACAAGCAGCAGCTAAAAAACAAGCACGAATTGACAGTGGTCAAGATGTAATTATAGGTGTTAATAAATACCCCTTAAGTAAGGAAACCCCAATTCCTATTTTAGAGGTTGATAACCAGGCGGTACGTTTATCTCAAATAAAAAGATTAAACGACATCAAAAGTAAAAGAGATAACGATCGTGTTCAAAAATCGTTAACTAATTTAACCAATTGTGCTATATCAAATAAAGGAAACTTATTAGATTTAGCCATAAAAGCAGCAAGAAATAGGGCTACTTTAGGAGAAATTTCAACAGCTTTAGAAGGTGTTTTTAAACGTCATAAAGCAGTCCCTAAAACTATTTCAGGAGTCTATGCTGCCGAAATTAAAACCGATAAAACATTTAAAGAAGCTGCTAAATTAGTTTATAAATTCAAAAAAACACAAGGCGTAAAACCCCGAATAATGCTAACTAAATTAGGGCAAGACGGGCATGATAGAGGCGTAAAAATAGTCGCTACCGCTTTTACCGACTTAGGTTTTGACGTATTTATTGCTCCTTTATTTCAAACACCTGAAGAAGCTAGCAAACAAGCTATTGAACACAATGTTCATATTTTAGGCGTTTCATCATTAACTGCGGGGCATAAAACCTTAGTTCCACAAGTAATTAATGCTTTAAAAAAACACGATTCTGAAAATATCATGGTCGTTGTTGGTGGTGTAATTCCTACAAAAGATTATCCATTTTTATTTGACACAGGTGCTGTTGGTGTTTTTGGTCCTGGAACCAAAATTGCACAAGCAGCCATTGATATTTTAACTATTTTAATTGATCGCACAGAAGCGTAAGCGTTATGAAAATACAATTTATTGACAGAAAATCAGGAAATAAAATTACAGAAACACCTCCAGGTGAAGGTTTTTTAAAATTATTATATCATAATCCATTTGGTAAAATGGCGCTTTTACCAATTGTAAAACGTAAATTTTTATCTTCTTGGTATGGCAAACTAATGAACAAACCCAATTCGGTTACTAAAATTGAAGGTTTTGTAAACGATTTAGGTATCGACATGAATGAAGCGCAAAAACCAATAGAAGAGTATGTTTCTTTTAATGATTTTTTCTACAGAAAACTAAAACGAGGCGCACGTCCTATTGAAAACGGATTCGTTTCGCCTGGCGATGGAAAAATGTTGGCTTTTGAAAATATTGCTGATATTGATAACTTTTTTGTAAAAGGACGACAATTTACACTAAAAGAGTTTTTAGGAAATGATGCTTTAGCCGAAAAACACAAAAATTCATCGTTAATTATTTTACGATTAGCACCAAACGATTATCATCGTTATCATTTTCCGTTTAAAGGAACGCCTTCAAAAATGACTAAAATAAAAGGTAGTTATTTTTCTGTTTCGCCCTATGCCCTAGCCGCTAATTTTACCAAAGTTTTTTGTGAAAACAAGCGAGAGTACTGTATTTTATCATCCCAAGTAAAAGGCGATATTATTATAGCCCCTGTTGGCGCTACCATGGTTGGAAGTATTATAGAAACCTATACAGCTAATCTACCTGTAAAAAAAGGAGATGAAATGGGTTATTTTGCTTTTGGAGGCTCAACGATTGTTTTAATTGTTGATAAAAAAAACATCAAAATAGATGCCGATATTTTAAAAAACACTAAAAATCGTATTGAAACCTTTGTTAAAATGGGTGAAAAAATAGGCTTATAATTTACTTTTATTTTAACTTTTTCTTTGTTTAAAAATGATTAAAATCTTAAACGTATTAACGCATTAATATGTAAATTTGCCAAGTTTTACACATAGCAGATTTACAGATGAAAAAAATCTTTGACATTCTTTACTCTACCCGCTTAACAGCCGTATTATTCTTCATTTTCGCAATAGCAATGGGAGTTGCAACTTTTATAGAAAATGATTTTGGAACACAAACTTCTAAAGCCCTGGTATATAATGCTTGGTGGTTTGAGTTAATTCAAGTGTTTTTCGTGGTTAATTTCTTTGGAAACATCTTCAGATATCGATTATACAAAAAAGAAAAATGGGCTGTACTATTATTTCACGTAGCCTTTTTATTGATTTTAATTGGCGCAGGAATTACCCGTTATATTAGTTATGAAGGATTAATGATTATTGATGAAGGAGAAACTACCAATACTTTTTTATCTGATATTAATTATTTAAACGTAGTTATTGATAATAACGAATTTCAAAAAGAAACAAATAACAAGCTACTATTAACTGCTTTAGGGAGTAATTCGGCAAATTTCACTGAGTATTTTCAGCCAAAAAAAGATGGTGAAAATCATAAAATAACATTTAATTTAGTCGATTATATTCCTTGGGCTGAAGAAAAATTGGTTGAAGACCAAAATGGTACTGAGCATCTTTTATTTGTAGAGAGTTCTAGCGGAAGCAGACATGAACACTATATTAAACGTGGTACAATTGAAAATATTCATAATATTTTAGTTGGTTTTGATGCTAAATCAGAGGACACAAATATTAATATTTTCAAACAAAACGATACCTTAAAAATACAAACCAAATCGGCAGGTAGTTATCAAGTAATGGCAACCCAACGCAAAGGATTGGTTAAAAAAGATAGCATTCAAAATTTTAACCTTCGATCTTTATACCAAATTTCGGGGCTTCCTTTTGTGGTTCCTCAGCCTGCTGTTAAAGGAGAAATGAAAATTCTTAGAGGTGAAAAAAATGACCAAAAATTTGACATGGTTGTTTTTGATGCTACTTTTAATAACAAAACAGAACGTGTAAAATTAACTGGTGGTAGCTTTAATGTTGAAGGAAAAAAGCAATTTAGTATTGATGGCTTAAATTTTAGAGCTTGGTACGGTGCAAAGCAACGCCAAACACCTTTTAGTGTTAAATTAAATGACTTTCAATTACAAAAATACCCTGGTTCAGAAAATGCCGCTTCTTTTGCTAGTGAAGTAACGGTTATCGACAAGAAGGAAACATTTGATTATCGAATTTTTATGAACAATATTTTAGATTATAAAGGCTATAAATTATTTCAATCTAGCTATAAAATTGAAGGAGATAAAGAACAAACTCACTTATCTGTAAACCATGATTATATGGGAACTTTGGTTACTTATATAGGTTATTTCTTATTGTTTTTTGGTTTAATTGCATCATTATTTGTTAAAAATACTCGTTTTGATTACTTGAAAAAATCATTAATTAAAATTAGAACAAAAAAAGCGACCCTTACAATCTTATTTTTAGCAAGTAGTTTTTTAAGTTTTTCACAGCATCAGGAACAACAACATCAACAAGCTAAAAAGTTATCAGAAAACGAAATTGAAACGGTTTTAAAAAAATCGGTTGTAAACAAAGAACACGCTGCTTTATTTAGTGAATTGGTAATACAAGATACAGGCGGACGTATGAAACCCGCACATACTTTTGCTTCAGAATTGGTTCGAAAAGTAGCGCATACTAACAGCTTTAAAGACTTAACACCAAGTCAAATTTTAGTTTCTATTACCGAGTCGCCCATGTTTTGGTTAAATGTTCCTTTTATTTATCTAGAGAAAGGAAACACCAAAATCCGTGAAATATTAGGTGTTAAAAAAGAGGCTGTATATGCTTGTTTTATAGATTTTTATGACAAAAACGGAACCTCTAAAATTAGCAATCTTGTTATTGAAGCTCAAAAAAAACAAATTCAAAGTAAATTTGAAAAAGATGTTATAAAAATAGAACATCGTGTGTGGCTGTTATCACAAGCATTGGGTGGTGGAATTTTAAAAATTTTCCCAATTCCTAATGATGAACAACATAAATGGGTATCACAACCTGAAACTTCACAAGCAAATTTTAAAGGAACAGATTCTGTTTTTGTAAGACAATCATTGCCTGTCTATTTTCAATTATTACAAGAAGCTAAAAAAACAGGAAATTATACCGAAACTAATAAAATTTTAGACGGAATTAAAAAATTCCAACGAAAATTTGGTAAAGAAGTTATTCCTTCTGAAAATAAAATAAGCCTAGAAATAGCCTATAATAAAACCAATATATTTGTAAAATTATCTAAATACTACGGATTTATTAGTTTTTTAATGCTTGTTTTTGTCTTTTTTCAAATATTTAACAACAAGCCTTGGATAAACTACGTTATAAAAGCCTTAATAGGGATTGTTATTATCCTTTTTATAGTGCATATTTTAGGGCTAGCTTCTCGCTGGCAAATTAGCGGAAATGCCCCTTGGAGTAACGCTTATGAGTCAATTATATTTGTAGGGCTTGCAACCATGTTATTTGGTTTATTATTAGGGAAAAATTCGGCATTAACAATTACTGCTACCACATTTTTAACGTCTATTATTTTATTTTTTGCGCATCAAAACTGGTTAGATCCTGAAATTGCCAATTTAGTACCAGTATTGAATTCTTGGTGGCTATATGTGCATGTATCAATTATTGTGGCTAGTTACGGTCCTTTTGCTTTAGGGATGATTTTAGGTGTTTTTTCTTTATTTTTAATTATTTTCACTAATAAAAAGAATAAAAAGAAAATGGATATTCACCTAAAAGAACTTACCGTAATTAACGAAATGGCAGTAACTGTTGGTTTAATTATGCTGGTAATCGGAAACTTTTTAGGAGGTATGTGGGCAAATGAAAGTTGGGGGCGTTACTGGGGCTGGGACCCGAAAGAAACTTGGGCGTTAATATCAATTATGATTTATTCTTTTGTGCTACACATGCGTTTAATCCCTGGGTTAAGATCAAGATACACCTTTAACCTATGGTCTATAATGGCTTTTGCATCTATTATGATGACCTATTTTGGCGTAAATTTTTACTTATCAGGACTGCACTCTTACGCTAGTGGTGACAAAGTAATTACCCCTACCTCTATTTATTATTCAATTGCTTTTGTTGCAATAATAGGCTCTTTAGCATGGGTTAAATATAAAAAGTTTTATAAAAAATAAAGCAACAATTTTTAACAGAAAAATGTACTTTTACAAATTGATAAAAAACAAAAATTAAAAAAAAATTAAAATGTTTAATAAAAATATAAAGTTAATTATAGCAGGTGTAATCAGTTTATGGGCTATTTATGAGTTTTCTCAGGTTCATATAATGAATGGAATATCAATTCTTTTATTAGCAGGTATTTTCGTGTTTTTCTACTTTAAAAATGAATTTATTTTACTTGCTTTTATGCAATTACGTAAACAAAATTTTGAAGGAACTAAAAAATGGTTAGACCGTATTAAAAACCCAGAAACAGCCTTAATTCCTAAGCAAGAAGGATATTATAATTACTTACATGGCATTATGCTAAGTCAAAAAAACATCACACAAGCCGAAAAATACTTGAAAAAAGCAGTTAAATTAGGTTTAGCGATGGACCATGATTTAGCAATGGCAAAATTACAGTTAGCAGGAATAGCGATGACCAAACGTAGAAAAAGAGAAGCAACTCTTTTAATGAATGAAGCTAAAAAGTTAGACAAACATGGCATGTTAAAAGAGCAAATGCAAATGATGAAGAAACAAATGGCTAAAATTTAACTTTTATTTTGTATTTTTAACATTTAATAAACAGATAATGCCAAAAAAAATTGCTTTAAAGTTTTTTGAACGATACGCCTCCAAATGGGTTGTTTTAAGTATCGACATCATTTTAGTATGTATATCTTTCATATTAGCATACTCCGTGCGTTTTAATGCTAGTTTAAATTTTGATCTTGATAATTTATATTATCAAATTCCGTTTATAGCATGTATAGCCCTTATAAGTTTTCTTGTTGTGGGCTCATACCGAGGTATTGTTAGGCATACAGGAACAAGAGATGCTTTTAATGTTTTTTTAGGAGTGAGCTTACTTTTTTTAACAGCAATTTCGATTGTTTTAATTAATAATTTATTTGCTTTCATTCCTCGTTTTACAATTCCTTTATCAATTTTGATTATTCATTATTTGATTTCAATTTTAGCATTGGTTATTAGTAGGTATGTTTTTAAAGCGTTTTTTAAAATGATATCAACTAAATTAAGTAAATCATCAAATGTGCTTATATATGGATCAGGAGATTCAGGATTAGCAACTTATGAAGCTTTAGATAGAGACACCAAACACCAATATAATGTTTTAGGTTTTATTGATGACAATAAAAAAAAGGCTGGAAAAAAAATAAATCAAGTTAAAATATATAACAGAAAAATCATCAATAAAGAGTTTATAGAAAATAAACAAATTGATGACGTTATTATTTCTATTCAGAATATAAAATCTGAAAAATTACTTTTTATTACCGATACCCTATTAGATTTAGGCGTAAAAGTTAAAATTGTTCCACCTATTTCAAAATGGATTAATGGCGATTTAGAAGCCAATCAAATTAAAACGGTAAAAATAGAAGATTTACTAAATAGAAAACCTATTTCTATTGAAAATCCGATTGTTAAAAAAGATGTAAACAATAAAGTCGTTTTAGTAACAGGAGCGGCTGGTTCAATAGGTTCAGAAATTTCAAGACAACTAAGTGCTTACCAACACGAACATTTAGTACTAATCGACCAGGCCGAATCGGCATTATACGATCTTCAGCAAGAACTTGTTCAAAAAGGCAGACAAAACATCACTTCTATCGTTGCAGATGTTAGAGATGAAACAAGAATGTCTAAAATTTTTGAACAATATAAACCGCAGAAAGTATTCCATGCAGCAGCTTATAAACACGTTCCTTTAATGGAAATGACTCCTTATGAAGCTGTTAAAATAAACATTGCAGGAACTAAAAATATTGCCGATTTATCAATAAAACACCAAGTAGAACGCTTTGTTATGGTTTCTACGGATAAGGCAGTAAACCCGACAAACGTAATGGGAGCAACCAAAAGAGTTGCTGAAATGTACATCAGTTGTTTAAGTAATGATACAAGTCATCATACTAAATTTACCATTACACGATTTGGAAATGTTTTAGGTTCTAACGGTTCTGTAATTCCTCTTTTTAAACGTCAAATTGAAAATGGAGGACCTTTAACAGTTACTCACAAAGATATTACACGTTATTTTATGACTATACCAGAGGCTTGTTGCTTGGTTTTAGAAGCAGGAACTATGGGGAATGGTGGTGAAATTTATATTTTTGATATGGGGAAATCTGTAAAAATATATGAAATAGCCAAAAGAATGATTCATTTATCTGGATTAAAATTCCCAGAAGATATTGATATCAAAATAACAGGATTACGCCCTGGTGAAAAACTATACGAAGAGCTTTTAGCTGATGGTGAAAACACAGCGCCTACCTATCATGAAAAAATAATGATCGCTAAAAATCAGGTTATAGATACTCTTTTTATACGTCATAAAATTGCAGAATTATGTGTTAACAATAAAAACCATGACAATCAGAAAACAGTACAACTTATAAAAGAAATTGTTCCTGAATATATCTCTAAGAATTCTATTTATGAAAAATTAGACGCTAAAGTTCTTTAATTTTAAAGAACAATTACTTTACTAATTGTATATAAAAAACTCCGATATTTTATCTAAATATCGGAGTTTTTTTATGCCCAGAATAATTCATTAAAAAACACTAAACTAACAAAGTTCAACCAGCCTTTCCAACGCCATACCTCTAGAACCTTTTATTAAAATACTACTTTCTTTTACAGGGCTTTTTTGTAAATATTCTTTCAGCGCTTCAAAACTTATACATTTTTGAGACTTTATTTCATCTTTTATTTGACACTTTATTTCGGTTTTATTAAAATTTTCACCTACAAAAAAGGCTTTATCAAAATTAAAACTAAGCGTTAAATCGACAATAGTTTGATGGGCTGTTTTACTGTAATTTCCTAACTCAAACATATCACCTAAAATAACCGTTTTATGTTTTGCTTCTAAACTATTAAAACTTTCTAGCGCCACTTTCATACTCGTTGGATTGGCATTATAGGCATCTAAAATAATACTGTTATTTTGAGTTTTAATAACTTGTGAACGATTATTTGACGAAGTGTATTTCTCTATCGCGGCTTTAATTTTTTCTTTAGATATCTTAAAATAATCTCCTATTGTAATAGCGGCTGATATGTTTGAAAAATTATACGTTCCTATCAAATTACTTTGTATTTCTAATGATGCAAAAGATAATTTCACAAAAGGATTTGCCTTTATAAAACCAATAGACTTTTCAAACAAAACAGTATTTGCATCTTTAGTTTTGGCTACCTGAATAGCATCTTCTGGATTTACAAAAATATTTTTATTGTTCTTGATAAGAAAATCATATAATTCTGATTTTGCTTTTATAACACCTTCTAACGACCCAAAACCTTCTAGATGTGCACTTCCAAAATTAGTAATATACCCAAAATCTGGCGTTGTTATTTCAGTTAAAAAAGCAATTTCATTAGGGTGATTTGCGCCCATTTCAACAATTCCTATTTCCGTTTGGTTTGTCATAGAAAGCAACGTTAAAGGAACGCCTATATGATTGTTTAAATTCCCTATTGTTGCAGTCGTTTTATATGTTGATGACAATACAGCATTAATTAACTCTTTAGTGGTTGTTTTCCCATTGCTACCTGTTATTGCTACAATAGGTATTCCTAATTTTTTTCGATGATAACTCGCTAAATCTTGCAGGGTTTTTAATACATTTTCAACTAAAATAGTTTTATCAGAAGTTTTAAATGCTACTTGATCAATAATAGCAAATTTAGCACCTTTTTTTAAAGCTTGTTCTGCAAACTTATTGCCATTAAAGTTCGCGCCTTTTAAAGCAAAAAACAAGGTGTTTTCTCTAATATTTCTAGTATCGGTATCAACTAAACCATGTTGAATATATAGGGTATATAAATCAGCTATTTTCATTGTGTAAAAATAAAAAACCTCATTGAAAATTCAATGAGGTTAGTATATAAAATATTTAATTGTTTATCTTTTATTCATTGAATACCTTGGTGTAGCAGTCTTACGCTTATTTAACATCATTGGTCCCATTTTATCAGTAGCACATCTAAATCCGATAAAATTCGTAGCCATATATTCAGGGAAATACCTTCTTTGAGCTGGGTCTAACCAATACTCTCTATCTGCCCATGAACCACCTTTATAAACTCTAGATTTATCACTAATTAAAGTTGCTCTGTTTTTTGAATCGTATTTATAGTTATTAACTACGTTTCCTAATGAGTCTCTATCTGCTTCAGGTTTTTCAGGTGAGTTGTACATTCTTGACATCTCTCCTAATTGATCTTTTTCTAATTGATAATCTTTTGAAGAAGCTTGATCTCCATCACCTAAACTTGAATTATCCGCTAAATTATAGTTTCTTCTCATGTAAGTATCTTCCTTTGTAATAGGGATAAACTTAACACTACCAGGTAATTCTTTTGGCACGATTCTTCCATTTTCTAGAGTATCGTATTCAATTTCACCCATTTCATCACCAACAATAACTACTTTACCATCTTGATTTATTAATTTTTTAGTAAAAATATTTCCTCTAAAATAGTTGAAATCATTTGCTTCAGAATCAATAATAGGACGGTATACATCTTGCACCCATTCGGCTACATTCCCTGACATATCAAATAAACCAAAAGCATTTGGCGGATAACTTGCTGCTGCATTAGGAATATCCGATCCATCACTACTCCAACCTGAAATACCACTATAATCTCCTTTTCCTTGCTTAAAGTTTCCTAACTGATCTCCTCTTCTTCTTTTATCTCTATCACGTGTATATTTACCGTTCCAAGCGTATTTTTTTCTTCCACGAATATTGTTATACTCACGGTTTTCAAAAATTGCTTTTGAAGCATATTCCCATTCAACTTCTGTTGGAAGCCTAAATTTCTGTGCTAAAATACCATCTGATGAAGTAACCTGTCTTCCTGAAAATTTATCTTTATCGGGCCTTGAGCTTCCTTTTTTCCTATATACAGGAATTCCTTTTTTATAAATAGTAGAATCTCCGTCAAACAATGCATACGGATTGGTTAAATAGGTATCGGTATCAAAATTATTCTTTCCTTTAAAGCTCAATGAATCTTCTTTAAAGATATTTTTAATAACACCTTTATCCATTAATATTTTTAAATTCACGGCATTAGTACGCCATTTACAGTACTTACTAGCCTGTAACCAACTTACCCCTACAACAGGATATTCGGCATACGAAGGATGTCTTAAATAACTTTCTGATAATAAATTAGTATTTCCTAATCCTTTTCTCCAAACTAATGTATCTGGTAAAACAGCTTTATAAATATTTTTAAATTGAGGATCTTCCGGAGGAAAAACATCTTTAGTATATTGCATGAATAAACCATATTCCGCATTTGTAACCTCTGTTTCATCCATATAAAAAGAACGAACATGCATTTTTTGAGGTGTAGTGTTCCAGTCAAACATTACATCATCCTGCACTAGCCCCATAGTAAAGCTTCCACCTTCTATATGTGTCATTCCTGGAGGAGTTTCTTTTCCTTTTTTATCCTCTCCTTTTATATAACCACCGTAATTAGGGTCATTAAAATTCCATCCGGTTAATGAAGATTTACTTGAACCACCACTATTGCTCTTACAGGAAGCAACCATTAACGCTGTGATAACCAATAAACTAAATAATTTTAACGTGCTTTTCATGTGTTTTTAACTATTTTAAGGCTGGCGCAATTTACAATATTTCTAATTCCTAACAACTAATTTATTTATAAATTGAAACATAAACAGCCTTACTCTTATAGAGTGTAAACGATCGTTTTTTATATTTAGTATTAAATAAGGAATAAATAGCTGCTATTAATAGTCAATTTTTCATCTAAAAATAACCTATTTTATTACAAATAAAAATAAATATATATCCTTTATATACTAGATACTTTTTTCTAGCGTTTTATTTAATGTTAAAAAACAAATTTAACTTTTCATAAATATATTCTATATTTGTTGAATTTAATAACCAAACCCTTACATGAAAAAATTATCATTTTTTTTGTTCCTTGCTTTTTTTGCCTCTCAAGTAAAAGCGCAAATTACAACAGCAACCCCCTTTTTATTAATTTCATCTGATGCACGTGCAGGCGGTATGGGAGACGTAGGAGTAGCAACATCAGCAGATGCTTTTTCTATTTTTCACAACCCCGCCAAAACAGCTTTTAATAAAAATAAAATCAATATTGGTTTAAACTATACGCCTTGGCTTCGAAATTTAACTGATGATATTTTTGTAGGAAATATTTCTTATGTAAATAGATTTCAAGAAAACTCCGCTTTTGGAGTAGATCTTAAATACTTCTCTCTTGGTCAAATAGATCTTAATGAAGTAAAAGTAGGTGGAGGAATCCGTGACTTAGGCTACAAAAATCCGAATGAATTTTCAATTACAGGAATTTATTCAATGAAATTAAGTGAAAACTTTTCAATGGGAGTTGGCTTAAAATACATCAATTCAAACTTAGATGTTAATGACAATAACACAGGTGCTGTTAGTGCTTTTGCTGTAGATATTTCTGGTTTTTATCAATCTGAAGAAAGAAATTTTGGAAACTTTAATGGACGCTACCGTTTAGGTTTTAATATTGCAAACATTGGTCCTAAGGTTGCTTATACTCCTGGTGAGGAATATTTTATTCCTACAAATGCTAAGTTTGGAGGAGGTTTTGACTTCATCTTAAATAGTGAAAATACGGTTGGTTTAAATTTAGAATTTGCCAAATTATTAGTTCCTTCAAGCAGCGCAGCATCAAGCAGAGGTTGGATAGAAGGAATGTTTACTTCTTTAGGCGATAGAGATTTTAGTGAAGAACTTCAAGAAACTACCTGGGCGTTAGGAACTGAATACATATACAATAATGCCTTTGCTCTTAGGGCTGGTTACTTTCATGAAAGTAAAGAAAAAGGACAACGACAATTTTTAAGCTTAGGAACAGGTTTTACTGCCAAAGCCTTTACCTTAGATTTGTCTTATTTAGTAAACACCTCATCGGTTAATAACCCTTTAGAAAATACCTTACGTTTTTCTTTATCATTTGATTTAGGAGAAATTTACGACGATTATTAAATTTCAGTTTTACTTAAATAGCTTCGTATCAAATACTATAAAAGCAGTCGTTTAGACTGCTTTTTTGACTAATATAATTTTTTTATGGAAAAAATAGACTTAAAAACAACTGTTACCGTTTTTGAAAACACAACAGAATTAACAGCAGAAGATACCTTATTAATGAATAAAGCTATAGAAGCAAGAGCCAAAGCTTATGCGCCTTATTCTAAATTTAACGTTGGTGCCGCGTTTTTACTAGAAAACGGTGAAATTATTTTAGGAAACAACCAAGAAAGTGCAGCATATCCTTCAGGAATGTGTGCTGAAAGAGTTGGTGTTTGGCGTGTAGGCTCTGAATTCCCTGGGGTAAAGATTAAAAAACTTGCCATTACTGCCGCTTCTCAAAACATGACAGTAGACAAACCTATAGGTCCTTGTGGTGCTTGTAGGCAAACCTTATCGGAATATGAAATTAATCAAAAAGAACCGATGGAGGTCTTATTTATGGGGGAAGTTGGAAAAATTATAAAAACAACCTCACTACTTTCTTTGCTTCCTTTTTCTTTCGATAGTGAATACCTATAAAAAAATAGTATTGAAAATGTAAAAAAAATGTTATTTTTATGTGAAATATACAACTAAAGTGTTATTTTATAAATAAAACATAATTACAGTAAATAGAAAAGTAATTAAAGTGTTTTTTAAATTTAAAATGCTTTACTTGTATGTTTTTACAAAATTTCACGGAAAAATAACCAAAATAATTAAGATGACATCAGCAGTAATTACAGGAACAGGTTCATATATCCCTGTTATAAAAAAAGAAAACAATCAATTTTTAGAAAATTCTTTTTTAAATGCTGATGGAACTTCTTTTAGCAGCCCGAACGACATCATTATTGAAAAATTTAAATCAATAACAGGTATTGAAGAACGTCGGTATGCCAATGATGATTACCAATCATCTGATTTAGGGTATTTAGCGGCTAAAAAAGCCATTGAAGATGCCAATATTAACCCTGAAAGTTTAGATTATATCATTTTTGCACATAATTTTGGTGATGTAAAAAAAGATGCTATCCAAAGTGATATGTTGCCTAGTTTGGCAAGCCGTGTAAAACACTTACTAAAAATAGAAAACCCAAACTGTGTTGCCTACGATCTTTTATTCGGATGCCCCGGATGGGTGCAAGGTGTTATTCAGGCACAGGCCTTTATTAACGCAGGAATTGCCAAGAAATGTTTGGTTATTGGAAGTGAAACATTGTCAAGAGTTATTGATGCTTACGACAGAGATTCTATGATTTACAGTGATGGCGCTGGAGCATGTATTTTAGAAGAGAAAGAAAATTCTAGTAGCGGAATTTTAAGCCACGCCACCCAAACATTCACCAAAGAAGAAGCCTATTTTTTATTTTTTGGAAAATCTTTTAATCAAAAATTAAATAATTCTGAAGAAAATACCCGTTACATAAAAATGCACGGGCGTAAAATTTATGAATTTGCACTTAATAATGTGCCACAAGCCATGAAAACAGCTTTAGATAAAAGTGGCGTTGCAATTAATGATGTGAATAAAATTTTTATACATCAGGCAAATGAAAAAATGGACGAAGCAATTATCAAGCGTTTTTATCGCCTTTATAAGAAACCTGTGCCTAAAGAAATAATGCCAATGAGTATTCGTACCTTAGGAAATAGCTCTGTGGCAACCGTGCCAACACTATTAGACTTGGTTTTAAAAGGAAATATCGAACATCAGCAAGTAAAAAAAGGTGATGTAATTATGCTTGCATCCGTAGGATCAGGAATGAATATAAACGCTATTGTGTATCGCTATTAAAAAACCTTGAAAAAAGTTTAAAAAATCTAAAATCAAATACTTAAAATCTGAAATCTAAGTACTATTTTTGCGCATGCAACAACACAACGTACTTATTTTAGATTTCGGATCGCAATACACACAGCTTATTGCCCGCCGAGTGAGAGAATTGAACATTTACTGTGAAATTCATCCGTATAACAAAATTCCAACAAACTTAAACGACTTTAAAGCCGTAATTTTATCTGGTAGCCCAAACTCTGTTCGTTCAGAAGCGGTTTTACATCCAGATTTAGCAGAAATTAGAGGTAAAAAACCTGTATTAGCTGTTTGTTATGGAGCGCAATATTTAGCCCACTTTTCAGGTGGATTAGTAGCGCCTTCAAATACTAGAGAATATGGTAGAGCGAATTTATCTTTTGTAAAAGAAGGAGAAGCTTTTCTTAAAGGAATTTCAATAGGAAGCCAAGTTTGGATGAGTCATTCAGATACTATTAAAAATTTACCAACAAACGGAACTTTATTAGCAAGCACCAACGATGTTGAAAATGCTGCTTATAAAATTGAAGGAGAATCAACATACGCGATTCAATTTCATCCAGAAGTATACCACTCTACCGATGGAAAACAATTATTACAAAACTTTTTAGTTGATATTGCTGATGTAGCTCAAACTTGGACTCCTGATTCATTTGTAGATGAAACAGTAGCCAATATTAAAGCAACAGTAGGAAACGACAAAGTAGTTTTAGGCTTATCGGGAGGAGTAGATTCTACCGTAGCAGCTGTATTATTACACAAAGCAATTGGCGCAAACTTACACTGTATTTTTGTTAACAATGGTTTGTTACGTAAAAATGAATATACCGATGTATTAAAACAGTACGAAGGTATGGGCTTAAATGTAAAAGGTGTTGATGCTTCGGCACGTTTTATGAAGGAACTTGAAGGATTAAGCGATCCTGAAGAAAAACGTAAGGCTATCGGTAAAGCTTTTATCGATGTTTTTGATGCTGAAGCAAATCAGATTGAAAATGCTAAATGGTTAGCTCAAGGAACTATTTATCCTGATGTAATTGAATCGGTTTCTGTAAACGGAGGACCATCGGCAACTATTAAAAGTCATCATAACGTAGGTGGTTTACCTGACTTTATGAAGTTAAAAATAGTAGAGCCTTTACGAATGATCTTTAAAGATGAAGTTCGTCGTGTAGGAGCTTCAATGGGAATTGATAAAGAATTATTAGGGCGTCATCCTTTTCCTGGTCCTGGATTGGCTATTCGTATTTTAGGTGATATTACCCAAGAAAAAGTACGTATTTTACAAGAAGTAGATGCTGTTTTTATCAACGGATTAAAAGAAGATGGTTTATACGATAAAGTATGGCAAGCTGGCGCAATTTTATTACCAGTAAACTCTGTTGGAGTTATGGGTGATGAAAGAACTTATGAAAAAGTAGTTGCTTTACGTGCTGTTGAAAGTACTGATGGTATGACTGCTGATTGGGTAAATTTACCGTATGAGTTTTTACAAAAAATATCGAACAAAATAATAAATAATGTAAAAGGTGTTAACAGAGTTGTTTATGACATAAGCTCTAAGCCACCCGCTACAATTGAATGGGAATAAATTCCTTACACTAAAAAGCTACTAGATGAAGAAGTTACAATTTTTACTTTTAATTTGCATTTTAACCTTTGCCGTTTCTTGCGGTCAACAAAAAAGGTATGTATCTTATAAGGTTCAACAGGGTGAAACAATGCGCCAAATTGCCAAGCGATTGGATATGAAAACCAGGGATTTATTACGTTTAAATCCTCATGTTGATAGACGTCCGAGTGCCAATACGGTTATTATTATTCCTAATATTGAAATAAAAAAAGGAACTTCTTCGTCTAATAGTACTAAAGAGGTTGTTACAAGTACTACTGAAACCGAAAATTCAGATACTCCTGTAAAAACCGATACTCAAAATACACCTACCTCTCCAGGTAAAACTGTTTTTAAACAAACCGTATATGAATACAAAACACATACGGTTAATGCGCAAGAAACAGTGTATCGAATTACTAAAAAATACGGTATTTCTAAAGATGATTTAATAAAATGGAACCCAAAACACCCTGGTATTCAAAAAAATATTTTAAGTGTTGGACAGGTTTTAAAAGTTAAAGCAATCGCTAAAACAATTGCTGTTGATAAAGAAACTGTTCTTAAAAACTTTTTAACACACACGGTAAAAAGTAAAGAAACCGTGTATAGCTTAACACGGTTTTATAATATTTCTAAGCAAAATTTAATTCAACTAAACCCTGAATATGCCGAAATAGCAAACAACGAATTAACCGTTGGGCAGTTATTAAAAATAAAACCAATTGAAGAGGTAAATTCAAGCGATAATTACACTTTTTATAAAGATCATATTGAAAATGACATTGCTATTAATTTAGCTATTTTACTTCCTTTTAAAGCGCAAGATTATAGCAATACTACGGCTACTGATATTTTTAGTAAAGAAAAAAACAGTTCAGCTAAATTAGCCAATATGGTTACTGAATTTTATTTAGGTGCCGAAATAGCTATAGATTCAATAAAAAAACAAGGTATTAATGTACATGTAAATCTTTTTGATACTGGAAATAGAGGTAAAAATATTACTTCAATATTAGCTAAAGATAAATTAAAAGATACTGATGTTGTTATTGGTCCTTTTTATGCTGATAAAGCAGAAATTGTTGCTAATAAAATTAATACTCCTGTTATGTTTCCTCACTTTTCTAAGAGTCAGCATAAATTTTCAGCAAAAAAACTAATTAAAACAGCACCCGATAAAAATAACTATACCGATTATTTAATTTCTTATTTAAAAGAAACCTATAACGGACAGCAAATTTTTGTAGTTGGCGATGGAAAAACAGCTTCAAACAGCAAAATAAATAAAATTGTAGCCCAATTAAAAAGCCACGATTCTATTCAAAACATCCATGTTTTAAAACCTAAGAAAGGCTATATTAAAAAAACATTATTTACCAGTAAAATGAGCGCCAAAAAAGACAATTGGGTACTTATAACTTCTGATGATAATGTTGCTATTGCCGATGTTTTAAACAGTATGATTGGTATTCCTGACAAAATAAACCTACAGGTTTTTGCCGTAGAAAAACATAAATCATACAATAAAATAGAAAACAACAAATTAGCGAGTGTTCATTTTACTTACGTATCTGATTCTTTTACTGATGACGCTTCGAAAGAGGTTAACGTTTTTAATAAAAAATATTACCAAAAAAACAATACCATCCCTTCGGATTATGCCATTAAAGGTTTTGATATAACCTATGATGTTTTAATGCGTTTAGCTTCAGGAAAAGCCTTAACCGATACTTTTAAAGAAGGTGTTTCACTTCGTTTAGAAAACAAATTTGATTATACTAAGAAAATGTTTGGAAGCACTAGCAATAAAGGGTTATTCATTATAAAATACAACAAAGATTTAAGTTTAAAAAGACTGAAATAATACTAAAACAATAAAGTTTTAACACTATAAATACCTAAAAAAGCACCCATTTTAAATGAGTGCTTTTTTTTATCGTTTTGAGTTTTCAAAATATAGCAAAAACCCCTAGCCCCGATTGAAGCAATTGTTTGAGCTCTTTTTTGTTTTTTTCTTTTAAAAAAACAAAAAAAGCGAGTGCGGAAAGCGGGAAATAGCTCCAAAAAAAATTACTGCTTCTTTTTAGCGATATTCTTTAACCATTCTTGATTTTCTAAATACCAAATAATTGTTTTTTGAATACCCTGCTCAAACTGCAAAGATGGCTGCCAACCGAGTTCATTTTTAAGTTTTGAAGCATCAATTGCATAGCGATAATCATGCCCTGCCCTATCGGCTATATGCGTTATTAAATTAGTTGAAGTTCCTTGTTTTCGCCCTAATAAAGCATCTGTTTCTTTTATTAAAAGCTTTATTAAATCAATATTTTTCCACTGATTATCGCCACCAATATTATAGGTTTCGCCTGTTTTTCCTTGATGAAAAATTACATCAATTGCCGCTGCATGATCTTCTACATAAAGCCAATCTCTAATGTTTTCACCTTTTCCATAGACTGGCAAGGGGTTATTTTTACAGATATTATCAATAAATAATGGAATTAATTTTTCGGGAAATTGATTTGCTCCGTAATTATTAGAGCAATTAGAAATTACAATCGGTAAATTATAGGTATCATAAAAAGCTCTCACAAAATGATCGGAAGATGCTTTTGATGCCGAATACGGCGAGTGCGGATCGTAGGCGGTTTTTTCAGTAAAAAGACCTGTTTCGGCTAAACTTCCATACACTTCATCGGTAGAAATATGATAAAATAATTTATCATCAAAATTATCTTTCCAGCTATTTTTAGCGTTTTCTAATAAGTTTAATGTTCCAAAAACATTGGTTTTTACAAATGAAAAAGGATCAGAAATAGAGCGATCAACATGCGATTCTGCCGCCAAATGAATAACCGAATCTATTTTATAATCTTTAAAAATATTTTTGACTAAAACCTGATCACAAATATCTCCTTTGATAAATGTGTAGTTGGAGTTATTTTGAATATCGGTTAAATTATCAAGATTTCCTGCATAGGTTAAAGCATCTAAATTAATAATTTGATATGTTGGATATTTATTCGAAAATAATCGAACAACATGTGAACCAATAAATCCTGCACCGCCTGTAATTAAAATACTTTTCATTAAAAGAATTGTTTATAAAATATATTTCAAATTTACGATTCTTATATCAATTTAACTTTGATACCGCTGCCGTCATGCTGAATTTAGTTCAGCATCGCATAATTGTGGCAAATCAGGATGTGAATCTGAAATAAATTCAGATTCACAGATTCGATGCTATTTCTAATACGGCGTTTAGCTAATAGTATTAAAAAGGCGAATAAAATTGATTAAAATTGCCTAAAATTTCATCTTTTGCTGATAAAATCACTTTTTCTTGGGCGATATTCCAATCGATATTTAAGGTTTTATCGTTCCATAAAATACCGTCTTCATACGAAGGAGCATATGTATTATCTACTTTATACGAAAAAATAGCTTCTTCGGATAAAACCACAAAACCATGAGCAAAACCTCTTGGCACAAATAATTGTTTTTTATTTTCTTCGGATAACAAAACCGTAATATGCTTGCCAAAAGTTGGCGATTTTTTACGTAAATCGACTACAACATCTAATACTTTTCCTTTATTACATCGCACTAATTTTGCTTGTGAAAAAGGTGGTTTTTGAAAATGCAAGCCTCTTAAAACGCCAAAAGTAGATTTTGATTCATTATCTTGAATAAAATTAATCGTGCCTATATTTTCGCCAATATTTGCATTAAATTTTTCTTGATTAAACGATTCGTAAAAATATCCTCTTTGATCTTTAAAAATGGTTGGTTCGATAATAACCACATCAAGAAGTGCTGTTTTGATAAATTTCATTTAAACTTTATTAGCCTTTATTAGTTCTCTTTTACTAAATTTAATAAATACTGTCCGTAGCCGTTCTTTTTTAAAGGTTCGGCGAGTTCTCGTACTTTTTCTTTAGAAATATAGCCCATATATAAAGCGATTTCTTCCAAACAAGCAACTTTTAAACCTTGTCGTTTTTCGATGGTTTCAATAAACTGACTTGCCTCTAATAAGGAATCGTGTGTGCCTGTGTCTAACCAAGCGAAACCACGTCCCATAAGTTGAACTTTTAGTTGTTTACCTTCTAAATATTGTTGATTTACAGACGTTATTTCTAGCTCTCCTCTTTCGGATGGTCTTACTTTTTTTGCAATTTCTATCACATCATTCGGATAAAAATACAGCCCTACAACAGCATAATTTGACTTCGGATTTTCAGGTTTTTCAATAATTGATATTGCGTTGCCATTAGCATCAAAATCAACGACTCCGTAGCGTTTTGCATCTTTTACATAATAGCCGAAAATAGTTGCTTTTTTATCATTTTGAACATTATTTATTGCCGACACTAACATTTCTGGTAATCCGTGACCATAAAAAATATTATCGCCTAAAATTAAACAAACATCATCGTTTGCTATAAATTCTTCACCAATAATAAAGGCTTGTGCTAAGCCATCTGGAGATGGTTGTTCTGCATATTTTAGAGTGATTCCTAAATCGCTTCCATCGCCTAATAATGTTTTGAAGTTAGGTAAATCGGTTGGGGTTGAAATTATTAAAATTTCGGTGATTCCTGCAAGCATCAAAACCGATAACGGATAATAAATCATCGGTTTATCGTACACAGGAAGTAATTGTTTTGATACGCCTTTTGTTATCGGATATAAGCGTGTTCCTGATCCGCCTGCTAAAATTATGCCTTTCATTTTTTTTATGATAATATCGTCTAATTTATAAAAAACAAAGCTCAGAAATTATCCTGAGCTTTTATTTTTTCAATAAGTAACTTATAAGTATTTTTTACTGATTTTTTTTCAATAATTTCGCTACAGATTCTTTTATTCTACTTCTATCATCAGCCGTTAAATTAGAGCCTGAAGGCAAACATAATCCGTCAGTAAATAATTTTTCAGACACATCAGTTCCATAGTAATCAGTATTTTCAAAAACTGGTTGTAAATGCATCGGCTTCCATAAAGGACGAGATTCTATATTGTCTTCCGATAAACTTAATCGTAAATCTTCTCTAGAAAAACCTGTGATAGTTTGATCAACAACAATAGCACTCAACCAATGATTTGAATAAAAATCTTGCGTTGCTTCTTTAAAAACAGTTATTCCTGCAACATCTTTAAATAACTCTTGATAAAATTCATTGTTAGCTCTTCGATAACCGATGTGTTTATCTAAAACTTCCATCTGTCCTCTACCAATACCCGCTACAACATTACTCATTCTGTAGTTATATCCTACTTCTGAATGTTGATAATGTGGTGCATCATCTCTTGCTTGAGTTGCTAAAAATATGGCTTTTTGTTTATCTTTTTCTGATTTACAAACTAAAGCACCACCTCCTGAAGTGGTAATAATTTTATTTCCGTTAAACGATAATATTCCAAAATCGCCAAAAGTCCCACATTTTTGACCTTTATAAGTAGCTCCTAATGCTTCGGCGGCATCTTCAATTAAAGAGATACCATATTTTTTTGAAATCGCGACAATTTCATCCATTTTTGCAGGCATTCCATATAAATGAACTACAATAATAGCTTTTGGTTTTTTACCTTTTGATATGCCTTTTTCGATAGCTTCTTCTAAGGCTATCGGGCACATATTCCAAGTATCTTTTTCACTATCGATAAAAACAGGATTAGCTCCTTGATATTTAATCGGGTTTGCTGATGCTGAAAATGTCATGCTCTGACAAATAA
The DNA here is from genome assembly GCF_900239495.1 of Tenacibaculum finnmarkense genomovar ulcerans. GTDB lineage: Bacteria > Bacteroidota > Bacteroidia > Flavobacteriales > Flavobacteriaceae > Polaribacter > Polaribacter ulcerans. The sequence goes on along the minus strand of NZ_OENE01000010.1, from coordinate 33,481 downwards.
CGTCATCATTTAAGCCAACTTCTGATAATATTAAAGCTAAATGTATTGCTGATGTTCCTGAAACCAAACAAGCAACACTTGAATTTTCACCAATATAATTTTCTAAATCTTTTTCAAATCCGTTTACATTTGGTCCTAGTGGTGCTATCCAATTCGTATCAAATGCTTCTTGCACGTATTTTTGTTCTGAACCTCCCATATGTGGAGAAGAAAGCCAAATTTTATCCATTATTTTTTTTCTTTAAATTTTATAATCCTACCTGGATTTCCTACAACAACTGCATAATCAGGAACGTCTTTAATAATTACAGTTCCTGCGCCAATAGTAGCCCATTTTCCTATTTTAACACCAGGTATTACAATAGCTCCAGCACCAATATGAGTTCCTTCTTTTATTGAAACAGCTCCCGTTATTGTTGCATTTGGTGATACATGAACATAATTTTCAATACTACAATCATGCTCTATAATTGCTCCCGTATTAATAATACAATGTTTTCCGATAGTAACATCAGCATTAATAACAGCACAAGGCATTATAACTGTTCCTGCTGCTATTTTTGCTGATTTTGAAATAATAGCTGTTGTATCAATTAAACTTGAAAACTTAACACTTAATTTATTTGCTATTTTTTTTCTAATTTCATTATTTCCTATTGATATAATAAAATTTTCTGTATTAACAGATGCTATTTCTGCTGATTTTATTACCGAAATATTATGTAATACTTCTAGTTTTGGATTATCATCTACAAAAGTAAAAACCTCAACATTATTATTAACAGCGATGTCTTTAATTACCTTTCCATGACCGCTAGCTCCAAACAAACAAATTCTTTTATCCATTACCTAAAAACTTGGTTGTAGTCACTTCTCCTTCTTTATTAATCCCTTCTGATTTAAATACTTTTAAAAAGGTTTTAAAAAATATTTTCACATCTGAAATAAAAGAGATATGATCAACATATTGAACATCATATTCAAATTTTTTCTGCCAACTAATTGCGTTACGCCCATTAATTTGTGCTAAACCTGTTATTCCTGGTTTCACATCGTGTCTTCTTTGCTGCTCATTACTATACAGTGGTAAATATTCGATTAATAAAGGTCTTGGACCTATTAAACTCATATCGCCTTTTAAAACATTTAATAATTGCGGAATTTCGTCTAATGATGTTTTACGAACAAAGTTACCAAATTTTGTTAATCTTTCTGCATCGGCTAATAAATTTCCATCACTATCTTTTTTATCGTTCATGGTTTTAAACTTGATAACCTTAAAGATTTCTTGGTTTTTACCCGGTCTTTTTTGAAAGAAAAAAGGTTTCCCGTTATTATAAATACTCAATAAAAGTAGCACAATTATAAATATTGGTGATAAACAAATAAGCCCTACAAGTGCGATAATAAAATCGATAATTCTTTTGAAAATATTTTTATACATTATTTAATAGAGAGTTTTATATTCATTTAACAAGGCATCCCAAACAACTTTTTGTTCAAAGCGAGTTGCTATCATTTCTCTTGCTTTTAATTTCATATCTGAATTTAGCATCATTTTTAGCATTGCCTCATATAAAGCATCACTATTTTTAACAGGAACAATAAACCCATTTATATTTTCTTCAATTATTTCATTACAACCATTTATATTGGATACAATACTTGGCAATCCCATAGCTCCTGCCTGCATAACTACATTAGGAAACCCTTCTCGATAACTAGGAAATGTTAAAACATCTGCTATTGAAAAATAAGGACGTACATCATTTTGATAACCAACTGAAATTATTTGTTTATTTGTATTTATTATATTTTTTGTTACCTCCTGTAAAGGATCTAACTCGTCTTCAAATGAACCAACTAATAATAACTTTATTTTATATTTGGTTTTTGATAATTTGTCAAAAGCTTTAATTAATTCATTAATTCCTTTATCTCCAACTATTCTTCCTACAAATATAAATACAAAATCGTCTTCTTTAATTTTTAATGTTGTTTTTAATCGTTGCTGTTTTTCTTTTGAAAACAATTCTGAATTAAAATGTGCCGTATCTATTCCATTAGAACTACCATTTGCAATTACATTTAATTTTTCAGAAGCTATAAATTTATTTTCTAAAATAATATCTTTCAATCCATTTGAATTAGGATATACTCTAGTGGCACATTTATACGTTAATTTTTCAACAAAATTTAAAATAGTTCTTTTAACACCTTTTGCCTCTAACAAAGGTAAACCTGCTACGGTATGTAGCCTGTTTGGCACATTTGCTAAATAAGATGCCAACATACCTATAATACCCGCTTTTGGTGTATGTGTATGTACTATAAAAGGACGTTCTTTTTTTAACAGTCTATACAATTCCCACAGTGATTTTAAATCTTTTAATGGGGTAATTTTACGAGTCATTTCAATAACCTTAACGCGTATCCCTTCATCATCAGCTACATCTTGTAAATATTTTCCTTCGGATGAAACACCAACAACTTCAAACCCATTTTGTGACATAAATTTGTGCTGTCCTTTTAAAAGGGTTTTTAAGGATTGCGGTACAGTGGTTATTCGAACTATTTTTTTATTTTTCATTTTAAGCCTTTTCTAGAAATTTGATAAACTGATTTTTAAAATTTGAAATATCAAACATTTTAGAATTTTTGCAATACGCTTTCATTGACTGGATATCTATTTCTTTTGTTAAAATTTCTTTGAAAGAAATCACCAAATTATCTAAAGATGAATTATCTAATAGAAAACCTGTTTTTCCCTGCTCATAAAAATTAACAATACTACCTGCCGAATTGGTTAAAACAGGAGTTCCGCAAGAAATTGCTTCAACATATTTTGTAGGAAACCCTGCGCTTGTTGTTAAATTTTCATCCCTAACAAAAACCTGATAATCTGATGCTTTTACTTGACTAAGAACTTCTAAATGAGTCAACCTTCCTTTAAAATTAACAAAACTATCTATAGCTGTAAAACAATCGTCTTTAATGTTAAAATTAGCTTTATACTGCTCTTTGGTTATACCTATAACAGTAAAAATTATTTTTAAATTTGTATCTTTTAAAATCCTTTGTAAGGCTTCAATAATTAAATCTAGCCTATCTTTTTGTCCTGCTCCTGGAGAACCAGCATAAATCAAATTTATAGCATTCTCTTTATTAGCTACAACTTCAATATCCCATTTTTTCATTGATAAATCAACTAGTGGTGGAACATTAATAATATTATCAACTTTATCTTTATAAAAATCAAATAAAAAGTCACTAATTACCATCAAACCATCTAGCTTAGGTTGTACGGTATTCATTCTTAAAGAAACATCTATTTTTTTAATGATTCTTCGAATTGGACTACCTGTAGCTTCATACCATTCTGTACAATCTGAAAGTAATTTAACTCCTTTTTTCTTACAAATATTATGTAGTCGATAAAGTGCAAATCCAGGGTAATTGTACGCAATAACATGTGTTATTGCGTGTTTATCAATTAATTTAATTATATATTCAATTGTTGTAATATAGTGTAACCACGCTTTATATCCTTTTGGATACTTCACGTTATAGTACAAAATACCGTCAAAAGATTGTGGCTCACTCAAAAACTCAACTTGCCCCTGATCTTTACCAACTCCTGCCAAAACAACTTCTTCACATATTTCATGAAGAATTTTAGCATTCGCAATTACTCGCTGTGCCGCTGCGTTTTTATCGGGTAATTCAAACCCTCCTATATATAGAACTTTCTTATTCACTCCAAACGACTCTTTTAATATAATCGGTATAACTTAAAATAATTCGAACCATTTTAGCAGAAACATTCGGCATAGAGTAATCTGCAACAGGACGGTAGTTTCTTGTAGCCCCTATTTCTTGTTGTAAAACTTGTGCTAAACCTTGCATAATACGTTCTGGCGATAACCCAACCATCATTACAGATGCTTCTTCCATCGCCTCTGGACGTTCATGTGCCTGACGGATGTTCAATGCTCTAAAGTTTAAAATAGAAGACTCTTCTGAAATTGTTCCCGAATCTGATAAAACAGCATACGAACGCATTTGTAAAGCATTATAATCGTGAAATCCTAGTGGCTTTAAAAGCTGAATTTCTGGACGCATTTTAATCTTCTTTTTCTCAATCATATTTCTTGTACGAGGATGTGTAGAAACAATAATTGGATATTTATATTTAGTTGCAATTTCGTTTAACGATTGCATTAAATCTTCAAAATTCTTTTCTGAACCAATATTTTCAGCTCTATGTGCTGAAACTACAAAAAACTTTCCTTCCTCTAGGTTCAACGTATCTAAAACTGACGATGATTTAATTTGAGGTAAATAATGGTTTAATACCTCAAACATTGGCGAACCTGTTTTGATAATTCTATCGGCAGGAAGCCCTTCTCTTAACAAATATTCTCTTGCTATATCTGAATATGTTAAATTAACATCGGCTGTATGGTCTACAATTTTTCTATTGGTTTCCTCAGGAACACGTTGATCAAAACAACGATTTCCTGCTTCCATATGGAAAATAGGAATTTGACGTTTTTTTGCAGGAATCGCACACAGACATGAATTTGTATCTCCTAAAACTAAAAATGCTTCTGGATTTAATTCTTCTAAAAGTGGATCAATTTTAATAAGGATATTCCCAATTGTTTCCGTTGCAGTTTTTCCTGCTGCCTCTAAAAAATAATCAGGTTTTCTTAAGCCTAAATCTTCAAAGAAAATTTGGTTTAATTCATAATCATAATTTTGCCCTGTATGAATAATCGTATGTTCTATTGCATCAGAAGCATCTAAGGCAACTAAAACTCTTGATAATCTAATAATTTCTGGACGGGTTCCTACAACCGTTACTACTTTTAGTTTTTTCATTATATTTTTTTAATTATACCTCTACAAAATAAGTATCAGCATCTTCTGGATTATAAGGCTCGTTTATCCAAAAAATTGTTAATAATTCTTCATCGCCTATATTTTTAATATTATGCGTGTACCAAATTGGCATATCAACATAAGCAGGTTCGTTTCCATCTAAATAAAAATCTAAAACCTCATCTGAATCAATTTTTCTTAGTTGAATTAGGGCTTTTCCTTTAACAACTGAAAAACGTTCTACTTTTCGAGTATGAAAGTGATTTCCTCTTGTAATTCCTGGAACTGTTGTTGAAAATGAACACTGTCCTCCAATTCCTAAACGAATTACCTCAACAAAAGCACCTCTTGGATCAGTATGTTCTGTGAATTTTATTGGAAAATGTGTTTTATAATCAATAAATGAACGATATGTATTAAATAAATTTAAATCGAATTGCGATTTCAGTTCCGGAATTTCTCCTTTTTCGAAATACAAATTTTTAAAATTTTCTAATTTTGATAGCACTTCAGAAACCTTATGTGTAGATGTAAAGGGAATCACATAATTTTCATTGGTTTTTCCTAATTCAATTTGATTGATTATTTGCGCTACTAATTCGGTAACATAAATCAAATTTACTTCTCCATCAACATTAATTTCAGGCATTTCATTAGTTACCAACTTATGACAAAAAGTAGCAATAAATGAATTATAATTTGGTTTACCAAAAGCACCAAATACATTTGGAATTATCATTCCAGTAAATTTTCCGCCTGCTTTTTCTGCCCATTTACACAATAACTCTCTACCTTCTTTTTTTGATTTCCCGTAAAGATTATCTTTTTCTTCTTGTGAAGAGGATGAAAATAAAACGTGTGCTTTTGAATTGGTTCTTTCTAACGAATCAACCAATAACTGTGCTAATTCAATATTTTTATTATAAATAACCTCAGGGTCTGGGTGACGGTTCATCGCCGCTAAATGTACGATAACATCACATTTTTTTACGAATTCATCTAATTGTTGAACATCGGTAAAAAAATCTTTGCTAAATACGACTCTTTCGTATTTTTCTGGTGATAATCCTAAGGTATTATATAGGTGAGAACCCACAAAACCTCCTTGACCTGTAATTCCTATTTTTTTCATTTTCTTGAATTAAAATAATCTAATGGATAACGTACCACATCATCAACTTCACCTAACTTATAGTCAGACATTGATACTAATTTTGCGTCGTTACTTAATGTTTGTATTGCAGTAACATAGCCCGCCGGAATATGTAAAACATCCAAAGATTCACTTGATAATATAAATTCTTCGATTGGTAAATCTTTATTTGGTTCTTCAGATGAATCTAACTCAATACATTGAACCTTAATGCTTCCTTGCAAGCACGAAAACCAACGCTGTTCAATAGTATGCCCTTGCCAACCTCTTACAAAGTCGGTTGTTGTATTTTGTAAGGTATATATGCGTTTAACCGCAGACATATCAAAATCGTTATTAAATGTTAACGTTCCTCTTTGGTCAGAAAAATTTCCTCCTGATAAAATTTTCGTTTTTTCCATTTTTAACCTGGATATTGCATTACGTCCTCTCCTAAAACTTCTTTACGGATAAGAGGTAATTTTAGTAATAATTCTTTCATTCCTTCAACACCTAACTGTTCTGTATTGTGCGAATGATAATCTTCTATTTTTGAAACATCTTCAGCTCCTTCTGAAAAATATTGAGCATAATTTAAGTCGCGATTATCTGCAGGAACTCTATAAAAATTACCCATATCTTGGGCTTTCATCATTTCTTCTCTTGTACATAAAGTTTCGTACAATTTCTCTCCATGACGAGTTCCTATAACTTTTATAGGAGTATCTGCTTTAAATAGTTCTTTCAAGGCTACTGCTAAATCTTCAATAGTTCCTGCGGGTGCTTTATTTACAAATAAATCTCCTGAATTTCCATTTTCAAAAGCAAATAAAACTAAATCAACAGCTTCATCTAAAGACATTAAAAAACGGGTCATTTTTGGGTCTGTAATTGTTAATGCTTCTCCATTTTTAATTTGATTAACAAATAATGGTATTACAGAACCTCTTGATGCCATTACATTTCCATATCGTGTTAAACACACTGTTGTATCTTGAAGGTTTCTTGCTGCCGCTACGGCTACTTTTTCCATCATTGCTTTAGAAATACCCATTGCATTGATTGGATAAGCTGCTTTATCTGTACTTAAACAAATTACTTTTTTAACTTTATTTATCCCTGCTGCATCAATTACATTTTGCGTACCAATTACATTTGTTTTTACTGCTTGCATTGGAAAAAATTCACAAGAAGGAACTTGTTTTAATGCCGCTGCGTGAAAAATATAATCTACACCTCTTGCTGCAAGCTCAACACTATTAAAATCTCTAACATCTCCAATATAAAATTTCAGTTTATCATTATTAAACTGTATTCTCATATCTTCCTGTTTTTTTTCATCTCTTGAAAAAATTCGAATTTCTTTAAAGTGGTCTGTATTTATAAATCTTCTTAATACCGCTGTTCCAAAAGAACCTGTACCTCCTGTGATTAATAATACTTTATTTTTTATTTTCATAATTAATGATCTCTAAAATTATTTTCTTAAGTTAATTTATTCTTCAATTTATCTAGAAGAAATATAGCATCTTTTTGTTTAACTACAAATAACATTATTACATATAATACTATTGATGGAAAAAAAACAACAAGTAATAAAATATACTTATTTGTTATATTTATATAGTTATATATACCAAATTGCATTAAAACAAATACCATTATTGGAAGTATTAATTTTAAAACAAATTCCCCTAGTACACTTAATTTAATCTGTATAAAATCTTTTTGTATTAGAAACAAAATTAACACAATAATACTGACAATAGTAGCTAGTAAATTTGCTAATGATAATCCCTGAACCCCTAAAAAACGAACAAAGACAAAACTTAAAACAACATTCAGTATTATTGACACCCCGCTAGAAATTAAAGGCTGCTTTGTATTGTTATAAACATAGAAAATGCGAAGTAAAAATTCTCTTACCGATAAAATTAATACATTTATAGCGTAAAAGAAAAAAACACTAGAAGTTAAATTTACCGCAGCATCGTCAAAACTACCTCTATTAAAAATTACGCGTATAACCAATTTACTATTTATAGCAAAAAAAATAGCTACCGGTAACATTATTAAGATAATCGCTCTTATACTTTTATTTATTAAAATAATTATTTTTTTAGTATCGTTTTTAGCAACTAATTCTGACATTATAGGATAAACTACAGTAATAATTGCCGTAGAAATAGTACCTATTAATGTAAACTGTAAACGCTGTGCATAGCTCAACGCTGATAAATTACCTTCGGGAAGCCCTGAACAAATAATACTATTTACTAATAAGTTAATTTGATCAATAGAATACCCTAATAAAATAGGCAATGCCAATATTGTCATTTTTTTGATATGCTTATCAAAAAATGCAGTCTTAACCTTATAGTGAAAATGTTTTTTTGAAATAATTATTTGAATTATTAACTGAAATATAAAAGCCACAACCCCTACGGTAGCAAGTGTATAAATACCATAAGTAGGTGCAAAAAAATACAGCCCTATAATTAAAAACAACGAAGAAAATATAGGAATAATTTGTGTCGCATAATATTTTTTATTTGCATTCGATATATTTGCCAATATAGTAGTAACACTTGAAAAAGGAAAAGATAATACTAAAATTTTACCTAAATTTAACGCTAATTCATGTGTTTTATCATCAAATCCTGGGGCTACTAATTTTATCAAATACTCCATACTAAAAAAACCAATTGCAGATAGTAATATGGAAGCTAAAAGTATAAAGTTGATTAGTCCTGATCCAAATTTATTTGCCGCTTCAACGCCAGATTTTACTTGAATATTTTTATAGGTTGGTATTAATAAAACTAGGTAACTAGATATTAAAGCCGTAAACAATAGGCTTGGCACACTGTTTGCTGCAAAATAAGCATCTGTATTTCCCGTTGCTCCAAAATAATAAGAGACAATAATATCTCTAAAAAAAGAAAGTCCTTTACCTAAAGCAATTAGTACTAAAACTATAATCGAATTTTTTATTATTTTTTCAGACATTACTTTCTTTTATTTCTTGTATGTTAGGTGATAAAACCGAAGAAACCCTCTCTTCTAATTTAAATATTAAGCTTGCTTCTTTTTTATCTTTTAAAATTGCAATTTCAATTAGTACAATAAAATAAAAGAAATAATAATTCACCACCATAAAAACAGACGCGTTCGTTGCTAAACTTAAAAACACCGTTAATTGCATTGCTATTATTGAACGGTATTTTACACTTTTAACACTTCTTATTCTATTAGTTAAAAACAACAAGTAAAAAGCAGAAAAGGCTACCCCTATATATCCTAATTTAAGTAATGTTTCAAGATATGAATTATGAGTACCTGCATGTGCAGCTATTCCGTCGCCTATATCGAATTTAGCCTTATCAAACCCTAAACCAAACAATTCTGTTCCACTAGAAAAGAATCGATCATACGCTCTTTCAGTAATTATATCTCTACCATTTGCATCTAATCTTAAAAGTCTTGTACCTGATTTTACCTCTTCTGATTCTACTACTATCTCTACAATAAATGCGGCAATATCTAAAGCATAAACAGAGACAAACAAGCAACTCAATGCTACCCCCCAAATACCGAGAAAACCAAACTTAAACCTCTTAACTGTTAAGTATGCTATATAGCCTAATAACAAAGCCATTAATGCTCCTCTAGATGCTGTATATATGATTAAACAGAGAACATTTATTACCGCAATCGTTTTTATTTTTTTAGATGAAGAAAACATTAATATTAATGATAGTAATGTCAACGCCATATATGCTGTTGCATTGGGGTTTCCAAACAAACCTGCTGATCTTCCATTCCACCCAACTGCATTGTAGTAAAAAGCAAACATTCCAAAAGTTATGTATTTTGCAATGGTTTCTAAATCGTTTTTATCAATTTTTTGGCGCATTACAAAATTACCCACAAGAAGCATTGCCACAACCATAATAGTTGCCTGTATTGTTGCTAAAAGTTTCCCTTGCAATACTAAAAATTGTACTAACGGATAAACAGCAAATATTAAAAGTACTAAATTTGCTACTGTTTTCTTTACCTTAACAACCGAATTTAATCCTACTATTAAAATAAATAGTAGGAAAAGAGGTAGCCTAAATATTTCTAAACCAGGAACCCCTATTATTGCCGAACTAATAATAGTAAACCACAAAAAAAGACTTAATGGCGAAAACATAATTTAACTTTTACTTGTTATTTTTTTTTAAAAAAATTAACAAAAAGTTTATATTTCACTTTTTATTAAAATATTCAAAAAAAACACTCTACAACTTACTATCACTACTTTCTAAAATCCCTTTCACATCATAAACAATAGAATTTTCTTTTCTTATAGCTTCTAAATCTAAGGTTTTAAACTCATTATGAGCAACTCCTAAAACAATAGCGCTAAACTGTTTTTTAGGTAATTCTTGAACACTTTCTATTCCATATTCATGCTTTACTTCTGCAGGATTCGCCCAAGGATCATACGTTGTTACTTTCATTCCATAATCTTCTAAGGCTAAAATCACATCAATAATTTTAGTATTACGAACATCAGGACAGTTTTCTTTAAATGTAACTCCTAGCATTAATACTGCTGCTTTATTTACAGGAATATCTTTCTTAATCATGGTTTTAACAACCTGCTCTGCAACATATTTCCCCATAGAATCATTTAACCTTCTTCCTGCTAAAATAATTTCTGGATGATAACCAAATTCTTGTGCTTTTTGTGCCAAATAATAAGGATCAACACCAATACAATGCCCCCCAACTAAACCTGGTTTAAACGGTAAGAAATTCCATTTTGTACCCGCTGCTTCTAAAACTGCGTGTGTATCAATATCCATTAAATTGAATATCTTTGCCAATTCATTTACAAAAGCGATATTAATATCTCTTTGTGAGTTTTCAATTACTTTCGCCGCTTCGGCAACTTTAATGGTTGGCGCTAAATGTGTTCCTGCGGTAATTACCGATTTATAAATTCCATCAACTACTTTTCCAATTTCTGGAGTAGAACCTGAGGTAACTTTTAATATTTTTTCAACAGTATGCTCTTTATCACCTGGATTAATTCTTTCTGGAGAATATCCAGCATAAAAATCTACATTAAATTTCATCCCCGAAATTCTTTCTAACACAGGAATACACTCCTCTTCAGTAGCTCCTGGGTAAACGGTAGATTCATAAATAACAATATCTCCTTTTTTCAAAACCTTAGCTATTGTTTCACTCGCTTTCACTAAAGGAGTTAAAATAGGACGGTTATTTTTATCCACAGGCGTTGGAACTGTTACTACAAATACATTTGCCTCTTTAATATCATCTATATTTGCAGAACATAATAATCCGTTCTTTTCGGCATTAAAAGGGTTTTCATTTATCAATGCAGATTTCAATAATTCGTCAGACACCTCTAAAGTATCATCATGTCCTTTATTTAAATCTGAAACTCTTGCTTGGTTTATATCAAAACCAACTACAGGATATTTTGTAGCAAATAATCTTGCTAACGGCAATCCTACATAACCTAAACCTATAACTGCTATTTTTTTACTCATCTTTTATCTTTCTAAATTTTCCCAATACCAAGAAACAGCTTCCTTTAATCCTTTTGCAAACTCATGTGTTGGCTCGTATCCTAAATTTTTCTTTGCTTTTTCAATAGATGCTAATGAATGAGGAATATCTCCTAATCTGTTAGGACCGTGTGTAATTTCAACATCGCCTATTTTAGCATCAAATTCAGATAGATATTCTTTTAATAAACCTGCCATTTCTTTGATAGTTGTTCTATCTCCAACAGCCGTATTATAAACGGTATTTATCGCAGTTTTAGAATCGGCAAGCATTGCTCTTTCATTCATTTGAATTACATTATCAATGTATGTAAAATCTCTAGAGTAGGTTCCATCTCCATTAATAAGCGGACTTTGATAATTCATTAATTGAGTTACAAACTTCGGAATTACCGCAGCATATGCGCCATTAGGATTTTGTCTTCTTCCAAAAACATTAAAATAACGTAAACCAATACATTCTAAACCATACATTTTACCAAAAACATCGGCATATAATTCGTTTACATATTTGGTAATAGCATAGGGTGATAAAGGTTTCCCTATTACATCTTCTACTTTTGGTAACGATTCTGAATCACCATAAGTTGATGAACTTGCTGCGTAAACGAAACGTTTTACACCTGTATCTCTTGCGGAAACTAACATATTTAAGAACCCTGAACTATTAACATCGTTACTTGTAATAGGATCTTCAATAGAACGAGGAACCGAACCTAAAGCTGCTTGATGCAAAACAAAATCTTTATTTTCACAAGCTTTTTTACAGGTTTCTAAATCTCTAATATCCCCCTCGATTAAGTTAAAATCTGGGTTTTTTAAAAAAGGTTCAATATTGTGATGATATCCTGTTGAAAAATTATCCAATACAGTTACTTTATATTTTTTTTCTAAAAAATGAGATACTAAATTAGAACCGATAAAACCTGCTCCACCTGTTATTAATACCATCTTAGCTTTTTTTTCTTTTTCCATCTTATTATATATAACTCTACCCTGTATGGTAAATAAATTTTTATAGTGTTTAATTTAATTCTTAAATGGCTAATTTAAAATACTTTTAAGTTTTATAATTATAAAACTTAAAAGTATTTTGTAGTTTTTTAATGATACGTACTATTTATCTTTTAACTTTTTCAGCCAATCTTTTCCAAAAACAAACCCCATTCCCGCTATAATCCCTAAAAACAACCAAATTATGAAAATCATACCTCTTCGAGGTTTTGATTTTATAACAGGTACGCTCACAGGCTCTAAAACTGTAAACACAGGGGTGTTTTCTTTTAATTTGATTTTTTGAGTTTCTAATTGCTTTGCTAATTCGTAGTAAATAGTAGCAGCTAAATTATATTCTGACTGTAAACTTTCTATGCGAGATTTTGAACGAGAAGTAATTAAACCTTGATTTCTATCCCTGAAACTAGCTAAAGTTGCCTGTTTATTTTCAAAGTCTTTTTTTAATTCTTTATAGCGTTCTTCTATAAAAATATACTCTTCTTTTGTTTTTTGCACTTTAAAATCAGTGATTGATTTTTGTAACAACTCCTTCACTTTTTTAGTCATTTGAGCTGCTGGCAAAGCCTCTGGCATCGAAAATGCTATTTTTACATATCCTTCTTTAGGATTAATATCTAAAGATAATTGATTTCCTAAGCTCTTAAAAAGAGCTATTTCTTGTAAGGATACTCTATAAATAGCATCTTTCATAACCTCATCTTTAACAATTACCTCTTTTTTACTTTTAAACAAGCCTATAAACTTAGCAGGAAGCCCTATAGTATATTGTTTGATAAAAGAAAGTACATTTGTTTTTTGATATTTTAAATAATATTCTTGATAAGTAACTTCTTTTTCAAGGTAAGAAAATTTTAAAGGAACGTTTAATAATTCTTTTTTAAAAAGAATGCTTTGCGTGATTTTAGGATATAAATGTGGGCTAATACTTTCGGTACTTCCTCCTGACCCTAAGTTAATCCCAGCCATAGCAGCTAAGCCTCCTAAAGCACCACCAGGTTTACTACTTGAGGTTTGAGGCACTAAAGTTGTTGACGCGGTATATTCTTTGGCTGTAAAAACGGCAATAAATAAGCCTATTAATGCAAAAACAACTGTAAAACGAATGATTGTTTTTTTACCTTTTTTAAGTGTTCTAAATAATGCTACTAAATCAATTTCATCTTCAGTGTTATTGTACCTGTTATTATTTTCCATTATTTTTTTACTGCAAAAAGGTGTTAATATATTTTAAATTTTCTCTTCATTGACAAACGAATTTATATTCTTTTTAATACTAAAAAAACATATAAACACCGTCAGTAATTCATACAAATATAAATAATAATTCATGAAAAATACAAGAAAAATAATTTATAAAAATAGTAAAATAAAATGTAATAATCAACTGATAAAAGCAGGTGAATTATTGCCGAACTACTTGATTATTTACAATACGATATACACTATTGTCATATAAATCAACAGCGTTACCACTTTCATTAAATTTTAAGGTGTTTCCAGCCTTACTTACCCAGCCTATTTGTTTCCCCGGTACGCCAACTATTAACGCATACGGTTTAACATCTTTATTTACAACAGCACCAGCGCCAATTAAGGCGTATTCACCTATAGTAACACCGCAAATAACGGTTGCATTTGCCCCTACCGAACAGCCTTTTTTAAGTAGCGTTTTTTTAAACTCTTGCTTTCTGATGATAAAACTTCTTGGATTTATTACATTGGTAAAAACCATCGACGGACCTAAAAACACCTCGTCTTCTACCTCAACACCCTGATAAATAGAAATATTATTCTGTACTTTTACACCGTTTCCTATTTTCACATTAGGACCAACAACACAATTTTGTCCAAAAGAACAATTTGAACCAATTTTTGTATTCGATAAAATATGACTGAAATGCCATATTTTAGTATGTGCACCAATTTGCACATCCTGGTCTATAAATGAAGAGCTGTGCACAAAAAAATTATCCATTAATAACGTTTTTACAAAATGGGTGATACGCTCCTTTTAAGCCAATAGCTTGCGAATTTATAATAGTCGTAACAGTTCTTATAGAAGCATAAGCCTGATCTAAACCAAAGCCATTTCCTTTTAAAATCTCTTCATAGCTACGGGTGTGTAAATCTGTAAAACCATTACTAAATTCTATTTCTTGTCCATCAACAATTATAGACCTAAAAGTTGTTAAACCACTCGCCTTAATATCTTTTGGAATATAATCATAATTAACAGACAAAAACCAGCGTACATTTGCATTTTTTAATTTAAAACTTCCCGCATTAGCATCGGCTTGTTTTAAATGTACAATAGTCTCTTGAACATCGCCAAAAATCCAACACAACATATCGTAAAAATGAACCCCAATATTAAAGGTAATACCACCTGATTTCTCTTGATTTCCTTTCCAAGAAGCAAAATACCATTTCCCTCTAGAGGTTAAATAAGTTAAATCAATATCATATACTTTCGATGGGTTTACTCTTAACTCTTTAGTAACTTTTTCTTTTAAAGCTATGATTGAAGGATGCAATCTTAACTGCAATATATTATATACCTTTTGCCCTGTTTCTTGTTCAATAACTTTTAATTGATCAATATTTTCAGTATTTAAAACTAACGGTTTTTCTGAAATTGCATCAGCACCATTTTTTAAGGCAAATCGAATATGAGCATCATGTAAATAATTAGGCGAACAAATAGACATATAATCAATTCGTTTGCTTTGATTATTTCTATGCCAGGTATCTATAAAACTATCAAATTTTTCAAATTCTGTAAAAAAATCTGCTTGCGGAAAATTACGATCCATAATTCCGATGCCATCATAAGGGTCTAAGGCTACGATTAGGTTATTTCCTGTTTCCTTTATCGCCTTCATGTGTCTTGGAGCAATATACCCTGAAGCTCCTATTAGTGCAAAATTTTTCATTTTATGATTGCCAACTTAGATTTTTTACAATTCCTTTTATCCATTATTACAGGAATTTCTTTTGATATTATTTAGTAATCAGCTCTTTTTATTAAAAAGCAAAAAGAGTTGTATAAAAATAAGGATGTTTTTCTTTAGTTAAATTTGATCAAAACATTTATAAACACAAACTTTAAACACCTCTTAGTTATTAAATAAAAAAGTAACACACCTTAAAAGCATGTTACTTTTTTATTGCTAATTTATATATGCAATTACTATTTATCTGTTAATGTTTTTACTAAAACCCCTAAGGTCGCTAAACCTGTTGTTATAGCAATAACCTCTTGTGTTGAAATTTCTCTAACATTTTCAGGTTTATTAGGCACTAAAATAACCGAACCTGGCTTTACTTTCGGATATGATTTAAAAAACAAAAAGCGTTTTGTTGTTTTAATATCACCATTGGCATGAATTACATATGCCCTACTTTTCTTTGCATTTGCAGAAAAACCACCAGAATTTTCGATATACTGCTTAAAGCTTTTTCTTTTTTCATATCGAACTAACGACGGCGATAATACCTCACCTTCTACTTTTACTGTTTGTCTTTCTGAAGGAATAAAAAGCTCATCTCCTTCTTCTAAAATTAAATTATATTTTGACGACACACCACCCTTCGCTAATATCTTCTTTAAGTTAATCCCTATTTTAAACGATTTCCTCACATTAACTCGCTGCTTACCTGTACCTAACATGTCTTTTTTAACAAACTCAGTAAGTATTTCTGATTGCTTTTTATCTTCTATGGTATTATTTCTTCTAGTTAAAAAAGCTCCTTCAACATAGGCGAATTTTGTTAACCCACCTGCTTTTTTAATTAAATCTGATATTTTTTCGTTTTTTAAACCGATCGCATATTCTCCTTCAAAATTAGTTTCTCCTTTAATAAAAACAGTTTTTTGCTTGGTATATCCTTTTAAATAGCGAACCGAAATAATATCAAAAGGCTTCAAGATAAAATGATTGCTAGCTGTTCCTTCTAAGCTTGTATTTGCACTAAGGTTAAAATTTTTACTAATAGTCTCAAAACTTCCATCTTTTAATCTTCTTGATACGTCGATTGTTTTAGCATCGGCTCCATCTTTCAAACCACCTGCAAGCACTATTAAATCTTCAATTTGCATTCCTTGCATAAAATCAAATTTCCTTTCTTTATTTACGGCTCCATTAATAGTGATAAATTCTTTTTCTTTTAATTCTTCTTTACTAAAGATATAAATACTATCATTTTGCTTTAAAAATAACGTATCATTATTTTCTTTTAACGAAAAAGAAATAGTCTCTTTAGTTATTTCATCATAAGTTCTTGTAATGATTCCTCTATCTAAAAAAGCTTCTTTGGTAAATCCTTCTGCTTTATTTAATAAATCGGTTACTGATAAGTTTTCGGTATATTGATAATTCCCTGGTTGAAAAACAGCCCCTATTATGGTTATTTTGTTTGAAAATTCATCAGCAATTTTATTAATTTTTATAAAATCACCATCTTTTAACTTTTCTATAGCTAATTTTTCTTGAGGTATTTCTACCATTTCTTTTTGAATACCGTTAACTCTTTCAACAACGATATTTTGTTTATACGCATTTGAAACAAAACCACTACAATAGTTTAATAAATCTGAAAGTGTTTCAGAAGCTTTCATTTCATATAAACCAGGTCTTTTAACAGCACCTTCGATGGTCACTAATTTCTCGTAGGGTTTTACAATGATAACATCCTGATCTTGTACGGTTATATTTCCTTTTTCTAGTCCGTTTACTAAAAACTCATAAAAATCGAAATCAGCAATTTTTTCTCCCGCTCTAAAAAGTCTAATATTTCTAAGCGTTCCATTTTTTGTTGGTCCGCCAGCAGCATATAACGAGTTTAAAACTGTTGAAAAAGCACTTAAAGAATACGACCCAGGCACTTTTACCTCTCCTACAATGTTTACCTGAACATTTCGTACTTCTTTTATCGAAACAGCAATATTCACTTTATTATAACTATTTGAAGAGGCTGTTATTCCGGCATAAATTCTCTTTAAATAATTTTTTATTTTTGATTTTGCCGCTTTAATAGGTAATCCTACTAAATGAATATAACCAACACCTTGAATATTAATAGCACCTTGCTTGTTTACTTTTTTCTCGTAATTAGCTTCAGCTGCTCCCCATAAATCAACAGAAATAACATCTCCTGCTCCAATAATATAATTCTCAGGAGTTGCTACATTTAAATTTGGCGTAAACGAAATATTTGGATTATTAAAAAAATCATAGCCAAAAAGTTTTTCTTTTGGTTGCGCTTCGCCTTGCTCACCTGTTAAACCAAAATATACATCATCAGAGCCTTTGGTTAAAACTTTATCTTCAGGTTTATCGTCAACTTTTGAATCAACAATGTCATTATTTCCTAAATTAAGGATTCTAGTTTTTAATTTTTGAGCTTGTAACTCAGACATCCCTTTGGTTTTAGCCATTACTAAGGCCTGTTCTAAGGTATATCCTTGTTTTTTACTTTTATCGCGATAGCTCGCTACTTGTTTATCTGATAAATTATCAACCTCAATATTATTTAATTGTGATTGTGTAGCCTGACCGTATGTTGCTATACTAGCAAATGAGATAAAAAGCATACAAACAACTTTCATCAATTCTTTTTTCAATGTTCTTTTCTTTTTCAATGTTTCTGTTTTATAATTAACAAATTATCTCTGCAAAGCAATGATAATAACTTATCTCTTTTATAATAAAAAAAGCAGCGCCCGCAAAATAATTATTTTTTTCCTATTTGATAGTATTCAAAACCTTTTTCCTCTAAGTTAAATGCGTTATATTGATTTCTACCATCAAAAATAACAGGAAAACTCAACTGCTGTTTTATTTCTGTAAAATCTGGCGAACGAAACTCTTTCCATTCTGTTAACATTATTAAAGCAGTTGCCTTTTTTAAAACATCATATTTTGATTCGAAGTAAGAAACTCCTTCAACATCTTTTAAATAAAAATGCTGTGCCTCTTGCATTGCCTTCGGATCATAGGCTTTTATTTTAGCACCTCTTTTTACCAATTCTTTTACCACATAAATAGCGGGCGATTCTCGCATATCGTCTGTTCCTGGTTTAAATGCTAATCCCCAAAGAGCAAAAGTTAACCCTGATAAATTTTCACCAAATCTTTTAATTATTTTCTCTGCAATAACAAATTTCTGACGATTATTTACTTCCTCTACCGAGGTAATTAATTGTGCATCATAGCCATTTTCTTCCGCTATTTTCTTTAAAGCTTTTACATCTTTTGGGAAACAAGAACCACCGTAACCTGCACCAGGATAAATAAAACTGTAGCCAATTCGACTATCAGAACCAATTCCTACACGTACATTATTTACATCCGCACCTACTTTTTCACAGATGTTTGCAATTTCGTTCATAAATGAAATTTTAGTAGCTAACATAGCGTTTGCTGCATATTTTGTCATTTCTGCCGAACGAATGTCCATGGTTATAAAACGCTCATGTGTTCTAAAAAACGGACTGTACAACTCTTTCATGCGATCAAAAGCATATACTGTTTCTGCACCAATAACAACTCTATCGGGCTTCATAAAATCACTAATAGCATCTCCTTCTTTTAAAAACTCAGGATTTGAAACGACATCGAAAGTAATATCTAAAGCTCTTGCGTCTAATTCTTTTTGTATGGTTGCTCTTACTTTATCGGCTGTTCCGATTGGCACAGTTGATTTATCTACAACCACAAGCCTTTTAGTCATTTTAGCTCCAATCTCTTTTGCTACGGATAAAACATATTGTAAATCTGCAGAACCATCGTCACCCATAGGAGTTCCTACAGCAATAAAAACAATAGCAACATCATTGATAACCTCTTCTAAATTTGTAGTGAAAAACAAGTTTTTTTGAGCAACATTTTTAAGAACCATTTTTTCTAATCCTGGTTCATAAATAGGAATAATTCCTTGGTGTAGTTTATCTATTTTATTTTGATCAATATCAACACAAGTAACCTTATTTCCCATTTCTGAAAAACACGCACCCGACACTAAACCTACATAACCTGAACCTATAACCGCTATATTCATCTACTAGTTATCTTTTGACTTTTTTATTGCAAATATACTTTTATCTATTTAAAAAAAATATTTTTTTAAGCTTATTAAAAACAGCCCAAAACTATTATAAAACAAAAAAAGTCTCATCAAAAATGATGAGACTTTTAGTGGGCGCGAAGGGATTCGAACCCCTGACCCCTTGGGTGTAAACCAAGTGCTCTGAACCAACTGAGCTACGCGCCCAAAATACTTTTTAGGACTTTTATTCGGTAATCTATGTGGGCGCGAAGGGATTCGAACCCCTGACCCCTTGGGTGTAAACCAAGTGCTCTGAACCAACTGAGCTACGCGCCCTACTATGCAATTAACCTTAGGTATTTTGGTGGGCGCGAAGGGATTCGAACCCCTGACCCCTTGGGTGTAAACCAAGTGCTCTGAACCAACTGAGCTACGCGCCCTATACGCTAATTGCGGGTGCAAATATATAACTCTTATTTAGATTGACAAAACTTTTTTTCAATTATTTTTATAAAATTTCTGCAACAACAAAGGTACTTCCACCAATATAAATACAATCCTCGGAGTTTGCCTGTGTTTTTGCCGCCTCAAAAGCCTCATTTACAGAACCAAACAAATCCCCCGTTAAATTAAACACCTCAGCTGTATCTTTTAATTTTTTTTCTGATAATCCTCGTATAATATTTGGTTTACAAAAATAATACCTCGCATTTTGAGGAAACATCGGTAAAATAGCTGCTAGGTCTTTATCAGAAACGACTCCTAAAACAATGTGTAAATTTTTATATTGTTCATTTTTAAGTTGTGCTAAAGTATAAATTAAGCCTTCTTTATTATGTGCAGTATCGCAAATTACTTTAGGATGTTGCTGTAAAATTTGCCAACGACCTTTTAAATTAGTGTTTTCGACTACTTTTAACAAGCCATTTTTGATATTTTGTTCAGAAACAACAAAATCTTTTAATTGACGAATCGCCTTAACTGCCGTTTTTACATTCTTCGATTGATAATCTCCTAACAAATCGGTTTTATAACTATAATCTTGATCAGAAGCAAATACTATTTTTGCATTACACTCATTTGCTTTATCTATAAAAACTTTTTCAACTTCTTTTTGACGCTCGCCAACAACAACAGAAATATTATTTTTTATAATTCCTGCTTTTTCATATGCTATTTCGGGCAATGTTTCGCCTAAAAACTGCGTATGATCTAAGCCGATATTGGTAATTACAGCAACTTCTGGAGTAATAATATTTGTTGAATCTAATCGACCACCCAATCCTACTTCAATTATAGCAATATCTACTTTTTGTTTGGCAAAATAATCAAAAGCCATACCTACGGTCATCTCAAAAAACGATAATTTTTGAGCTTCTAAAAATTGTTTATTTTGAGAAATAAAATCAATAATACTTTCTTGCTCAATTTCCTGCCCATTAATTCGAATACGTTCTGTAAAATTTTTAAGATGTGGCGAGGTATATAAACCCACTTTATAGCCAGCCTCTTGTAAAACACTAGCAATTAGATGACTTGTAGAACCTTTTCCGTTAGTTCCGCCAACATGAATGGTTTTAAATTTTTTTTCAGGATTTCCTAATTCATTACTTAAAGCAATACTATTGGTTAAATCTTTTTTAAATGCCGTTTTACCTTCTTTTTGATACATTGGTAATTGGGCAAACATCCAATCTAAAGTTTGTTGATATGTCATCTATATATTGTTTTAGAACCTCTCGATGAATATCGGAGGTTCTATTTATTTAAATAAAAAAATAATTATTCTGATAAAGAGAACTTGTAGATAATTGTACCTCTTTGTTTTTGGGGTGCATCATTAGCGGCATTCCAAATTGTTTTTAAAGCGGCTTGTTTTGCTGCTTTTTCTAAACAAGGAGCCGAACTTGTACTACCTTTTAAACCGCCTGTTTGTGCTTTGGTTACTATTCCATTTTTATTCACCTCAATACTCACTACAATTGTACCTTCTTCCTGGCAATCTGGTTTTTTTATAGGTTTTGATAAGGCTTTTCGCCCTGCTAAATTATAATTACCGCCAGTTCCACTTTTTGAATTCCCGTAGTATTTACTAGCCTTCGAATCGCCATTTTTGTTTCCTTTTATACCAGATTCAGTATCGTCACCTTCGCCTGTTTTTGCGCCTGTGTTTGCTGTTCCGTTTAGTAAACTATTTAAAGCATCTGTGGTTTGTTTTGAAGGTTTTGGCTTCTTTTTTGGCGTTTTCTTTGGTTTCTCTTTAACCTTTGCTTTAATTTTTTCTTCGGATTTATCTTCGGATGTATCTTCGGATGTATCTTTTACAACCTCTTTTTCCTTGGTTGATTTAGCAATACTAGGAGCATCTTTTGCGGTATCATCTGTAATAATATCTTCCTGAATTTCTTGAGAAGATTCATTTAATGGCGGTGTTTGCTCCGTAATTTCCTCTTCAACCTCTTCTTCAGGCTGATCTTCAGTGTTTTGGTCAAAATCTTGCGATTCATTTTCTTCTGAAACAGCTTGTGATGCAGCTGCTAATTCCATTTCTTCCACAGGTTCACCGCTTCCAACATCCGAAGAACCTAAATTAATTGCCACCCCGTACTCAATCGGCGGATCTAAATATTTTATTCCGAAATTAAAAACTCCGAAGAGTAAAAGCATCAAAATAACCGCAGTAATTACCGCCGCCTTACGTTGATGTGCTGTTTCTAATATTTTCATTACTTAATTTATCGATACTATTTTTACACTCCTTTTTGCAAAAAACAAGTTAGAAATACAGGTCATTATTACTTTGCTTTTACCGCTAAAATCATCTTTAATTTATTTCGATTGGCAATATCAATCACTTTCATCACATTTTTATATGCTACGTTTTGATCGCCTCGAATTACCACTGTTTTCTTTTTATCTGTGCCAACTTTACTTAATATTGTTTTTTCTAAATTAACAGCACTTACTTTTGTTTTATCAATATAAAAAGCAGAATCTTCGGTAATACTCACTGCTATTGCACTATTATTTTCTGTTTTTCCGCCTGCTTTTGGCAATAAAACATCAATGGCATTTACCGTAACTAAGGTTGATGTTAGCATAAAAAATATCAACAATAAAAAAACAATATCCGTCATTGACGACATATTAAAACTTGGATCTACTTTATTTCTTCCCTTTAAATTCATTTTATGCAGGTTCGTTTAATAAATCTAAAAAATCAACCGATACGGCTTCCATTTGATACACCACTTTATCGGTACGAACCACCAAATGATTGTAGGTTATATAACTTATAATTCCTACAATTAAACCTGCAACCGTTGTTGTCATAGCGGTATATAATCCGTCAGATAATAATTTAATATCAATTTGCCCACCTGAATTTGCAATTTCATGAATAGCAATAATCATTCCAATTACGGTTCCTAAAAACCCAATCATAGGAGCTGCTCCTGCAATAGTTGCGATAACAGAAACATTTCTTTCAAGTTTATAAACTTCTAATTTCCCAGCGTTTTCAATCGCTTTATTAATATCTTCTAAGGGTTTTCCGATTCTTGAAATTCCTTTACTAATTAATCTTGCGTTAGGTGAATTGGTGTTTTTACACAATTGCTTTGCACTGTCTAAATCTCCACTTGTTACAAAATTTCTAATTTCATCCATAAAATTTTTATCTATTTTTGAAGCTGATTTAATGGCAAAAAATCGCTCAAAATAAATGTATAATGCTACGGCTAATAACACAAATAGGATAGCGATAATAATTTGACCTCCTAGCCCTCCGTCTTTAATTAACTGAATAATAGATAATGTTTTTTCAGCTGATATTTCATCAACTAAACCCGTTTCTTTTTGAATGTATGCGAACATGAACGTCATTTTGTTTTATATAATACTAAAAAAATCCTGAATATAAATTCAGGATTTAAAAATACACTATTTTTTTTATTTATTTAAGACAATAATAGTTTTACCATTATATAACCTAATCCCCCTAAAACTATGGTATAAGGAAATGCCATTTTAACCATTTTACCGTACGATAAATTAATTAACGGCGCTAATGATGATGTTAATAAGAATAAAAATGCTGCTTGCCCATTTGGTGTTGCAACACTTGGTAAATTAGTTCCTGTATTAATTGCGATGGCTAATTTCTCAAAATGTTCTCTTGTTATATCGCCATTTTTAAAAGCTTGTTCTACCTCACCAATATATACCGTTGCTACGAATACATTATCGCTAATTGCTGATAAAAATCCATTAGCTACATAAAATAACCCTGGTTGAGATGCTGGGTCTTGACTTAATGCCCAGTGAATTATTGGGCTAAATAAATGCTGGTCATGAATCATTGCTACTACTACAAAAAAGACTACTAATAATCCTGTAAAAGGCAATGCTTCTTCAAAAGCAGGTCCTAATTGATGCTCATCAGTAATACCAATAAAAGCTGTTTGTACAATAATCAATGCCAAACCGATAAACCCAACAGGAGCAATATGTAAAGCCAATCCTGCAATTAATAATATTGCAGATACTCCTTGAACAATTAAAGCATATTTTTCTTTAGCTGTTCTTTTAGCATCTTCTTGCTCGGTATATTTATCTATAATTCTTGCAGCTACTTCTGGCATTTTAGCTCCAAAACCAAACCATCCTGTTAATTCTAACACAACAGTTGTTGCCATTCCTGCTGCTAAAACAGGTAACGTAATAGGTGCCATTTTTAAGAAAAACTGAATAAAATCCCAACCTAATCGTTCACCAATTAGTAAATTTTGAGGCTCACCAACTAAGGTACAAACTCCTCCAAGAGCTGTACCAACAACACCGTGCATAATTAAACTACGTAAAAAACTACGAAATTGCTCTAAGGTTTCACCACTTAATTCTTCTCTATCTAAAACTCCATCATGATCGTAATCTGAAGAGCTCGAATGTATTTTGTGATACACTCCGTAAAAACCAACGGCAACACTAATTAATACTGCCGTTACAGTTAAAGCATCTAAAAACGCCGATAAAACTGCTGATAAAAACACAAATAATAATGACAATAATACTTTCGATTTTATTTTTGTAAAAACTTTACTAAAAATAAACATCAATAAAGGTTTCATAAAATAAATACCCGCAACCATAAATACTAAAAGTAATACTACTTCCAAATTTTGAGCTACTTCATGATAAGCATTTTTAGCGGTGGTTAAACCCAATGCAACTGCCTGAATAGCTAGCAAACCTCCTGTTAAAAGCGGATAACACTTTAGTGCCATTGCTAGGGTAAAAATAAACTCTGCTATAAAAAGCCAAGCGGTTATTGTTTTTCCTAATACAAAGAAAGAAAACACGTTAAAAACTAAAAAACTAAGCATGGTTATTTTAAACCACTTAGGGCTACTCCCTAAAAAATATTTAAACATCATTTTTATTTATTGTGCCTTTAAACCAACTCTTTTAGAGCTATTTCGAAAGCTGTTGAACAAATTTTTGTTTTTGAAGCACTTTTAGAAAAAGTTCGTTGTAATGCTTTTTTTATCGTGTTTGAGGTATCTTCAAAAATAGCGCTATCCTCCATTGGTAAAGCTATTTTTGCTTCCATTAAGTAAGCAAATACTCTAGCAATACCACAGTTAGAAATAAAATCAGGCAATAAACTTACATGATTATCGGTATATTCCATAATAGATCCGAAGAAAATTTCTTTATCAGCAAAAGGAACATTTGCTCCTGGCGATATCACTTCTAAACCTGTGTCAATCATTTTTTGTACCTGGTCTTGAGAAACTAATCGTGAGGCTGCTGCTGGAACAAATATTTCCGCTGGCACATTCCAAATTTTCTCATTAATTTCATCAAAAGGAATCATTTTTTCAGACACTAACTGATTACCGTCTTTTGCTAAAAATAAGGCTGTCATTTCTTCCATAGAAAAACCAGCTTCATTAATAACACCGCCTTCTCTATCAATAATTCCAACCACTTTAGCACCTAACTGTGTTAAGTAATAAGCTGCTGCCGATCCTACATTTCCAAAACCTTGAACAATAGCTCTTTTTCCTGAAATTGAACCTCCGTAAAGGTTGTAGTAATGTTTTACTGCCTGGGCAACACCATAACCTGTTAGCATGTCTGCTACGGTATATTTTTTTGATAAATCAGGTGAAAATTGCTTGTCTTCTATAACCTTAATTACTCCTTGGCGCAATTGTCCAATTCTATTAATTTTATCGGCTTCAGTTGGTTTAAAATGTCCGTTAAAAATTCCTTCCTGCGGATGCCAAACACCACAACTTTCTGTTAAAGGAATTACATCTTTATCGGCATCAACGTTTAAATCACCACCAGTTCCGTAATAATGTTTTAATAAAGGTGTTACCGCTTTATACCAACGCTCTAAAACACCTCTTTTTCGAGGGTCGTTAGGGTCAAAATTAATTCCTGATTTTGCACCACCAATAGCAGGTCCTGAAACAGTAAATTTCACTTCCATTGTTTTTGCTAACGACAATACTTCATTTTTATTTAAACCTTTACGCATTCTGGTTCCTCCACCTGCTGCACCACCTCTTAAAGAGTTGATTACCGTCCATCCTTCTGCTTCTGTTTCTTGATCTTTCCAGTGAAAAACGATTTCTGGCTCTTTATTTTCGTATATTTTTAATAATTCTTTCATATTCTATTTTAATAAATGTTTACCTTAAAATTGCTACTATCTTGTTTTTGAAATACGCTATTGAGCGAAGCTAAAGTTGATTCATTTAAATTATTTTTTGAATTATTATGATACTTAGTTGAAAACATACTGTCACAAATTTACTATAAAAAAATGATAGGTAACAATTTTTTATTTTAAAAATAAATAGCTATTTATTAAAAATAACACCCGAAGAATGGTCTTTTTTTGCACCCGTAACACTTTTTAAACAATTCACCTGATTTTCAATACGTAACAGCCCTAAAAAAGCAAAAATTAACGCTTCTTTGTAATTAATAAGTGCTTTTGATGGTATTTCAATTTTTTGTTCGGCATAAAATTCAATTCTGTTCATTAAGAAATCGTTAAAAACGCCACCTCCTGTTATTAAAACAATGTCATTTTTATGAATTATTTTACCTATTTGAATTGCAGCATGTTCAATAAAAGTGCGTAAAATAGTTGGGATATCTTTTTCTAAAGTATCAATCAGCGGAAAAATAATCAAACGAACCCATTCTAATCCTAACGATTTTGGTGCTGATTTTTTATAAAAATCTAACGCGTTTAACTTCGTTAATAATTCTTGGTTTATTATTGCCGATTTAGCAATTTGTCCTTTATCGTCATACTCAAATCCTAATTTTTGCACATAATGATTCAAAACAATATTTACAGGGCAAATATCAAAAGCAATTCGGGTATTTTCTTGATTATTTTCATCTGAATTATCTTTTAAACTATCTTTTACATTATTTTGATTTTTTTTCTGATACGAAACATTGGCAAAACCGCCTAAATTCACACAAAAATTATAATTGGAAAATAATAACTCATCACCAATAGGAACAAGCGGTGCTCCTTGACCGCCAAGCGCAACATCTTGAGTTCTAAAATCACAAATCACTTTTTGATTGGTTTTTTCTGATATAATTTTTCCATGACCAATTTGAAGCGTAATTCCTTTTGCTGGTTGATGTAAAATTGTATGCCCGTGCGAGGCGATAAAATCAATATTATCTATCTTGTTTTTTTCGATAAATTGATTTATTTCTTCTGATAATAAAACCGCATATTCAATATCTAAACGAATTAAATCATCTTTAGAAAAAGAAATAGCCTCTTGTAGTTTACCCTTCCAAGCATTCGAATATGCTATTGTTTCTGCCGCTAAAATTTTAAAATCCTTATAGTTTTTTTTATCAAACTTTACAAAAACCAAGTCAATCCCGTCTAAGGATGTACCAGACATTAAACCTATTATAAAATAAAAATCATCATTCATATCTGTAAAAATAATAAAACACGGTTAAAAATACGCTATTAAAAAAGTATCTTTGGATGAATTTTTTACGGATTTAACAATTATTAAACAATCATAAATTATGGATTTTAGTTTAACAGAAGAACATATAATGATTCGTGATGCAGCTCGTGACTTTGCTCAAACCGAATTATTACCAGGCGTAATTGAAAGAGACAACAAGCAAGAATTTCCTGATTCTTTAGTAAAAAAAATGGGAAAACTTGGTTTTATGGGAATTATGGTCGATCCAAAATACGGCGGAAGCGGCATGGACGCAATTTCGTATGTATTAATTATGGAAGAATTATCTAAAATTGACGCATCGGCATCGGTAATGGTTTCTGTAAACAATTCCTTAGTTTGTTATGGTTTAGAAGCTTTTGGAACGGAAGATCAAAAGCAAAAATACTTAACAAAATTAGCCAGTGGCGAACAAATTGGCGCGTTTTGTTTGAGTGAACCTGAGGCAGGTTCTGACGCAACATCGCAAGCAACAACTGCCCAAGAAAAAGACGATCACTACCTAATTAATGGTACAAAAAACTGGATTACAAACGGTGGGCGTGCCGATGTTTATTTGGTAATCGCACAAACTGACCGAAGTAAAAAACACAAAGGAATCAACGCTTTTATCGTTGAAAAAGGTGCCGAAGGTTTTCATGTTGGTCCTAAAGAAGATAAATTAGGAATCCGTGGTTCTGACACGCATACCTTGCAATTTAACAACGTAAAAGTGCCCAAAGAAAATAGAATTGGCGAAGATGGTTTTGGCTTTAAATTTGCCATGAAAACTTTAGCTGGAGGAAGAATCGGAATTGCTGCACAGGCCTTAGGAATTGCTTCCGGAGCGTATGAATTGGCGTTAAAATATTCAAAAGAACGTAAAACTTTTGGTACAGAAATTTGCAATCATCAAGCAATTGCTTTTAAACTTGCCGATATGTACACTGAAATTGAAGCCGCAAGAATGTTAGTAATGAAAGCTGCCTGGGACAAAGACCAAGGAAATAATTATGATATGTCGGGCGCAATGGCAAAATTATACGCCTCAAAAGTAGCGATGGAACAATCGGTTGAAGCTGTGCAAATTCATGGAGGAAATGGTTTTGTAAAAGACTATCATGTAGAGCGTTTAATGCGTGATGCAAAAATCACTCAAATTTACGAAGGAACTTCAGAAATTCAAAAAATAGTAATTTCGAGAGGGCTTATTAGAGGGTAAGAAATAGTTTGATCAACATACCTAAATAAATTAAAAGTCCATTATTTTTATAATGGACTTTTTTTTGGGCGTTACCACAAGGGTCGCGCTTTACGTACTCGCTTTTTATTCATTCTTCATAAAAGAGCTCAAACAAAACTTCAATCGCTAACGCAAAGAGCAACTATCTCGTTAATCCAAATCTTTAAATTCTAATTTATGTAAATGCAATCCTGAAGCAGGCGCGATATTTTTAATAAATTCAATATCTGATTCAGGATTTAAACTATCTTTTATAAAATCTAAACCGTATTCCCCTTTTCCTAAACTGTGTAATCCGCCCATTATTAAACGGATTTGATTTCTTAAAAAACCTTCGCCCCTAACAATTAAGACAAAACTCTCTTTCGGGAAAAAAGAAGCTGTTAATTCGGTGTTTTTTTCAATGCGACAATATTCAATACTTCTTTCCACCTTTGTTTCTTCCGATGGTTTTGTACAATATCTTTTAAAATTATGAAAACCTTCAAATAATTTTGCACCTTCTTTCATAATATCAATATTTAAATCATCTCTAAAACGGGTTAAAAAAGGTGCGGCATACGGATGATTTTTTTCACCATAAGAAAAATAATAACGATATTCTTTTATCTTCGGATGCTGAATTATATTGAATTTTTTATCGATATCTTCAATTTTTAATGCCCGCATATCGCCTGGAGCATTGGCATTAAAATCAATCATAAATTGCTCGAAATCTACGGTTTGATCAATAAATAACTGAAACGCAAAATGAGTAGCCGATACTCTGGCATCGGTTCTACCGACACCCAAACTTTTTAAGCGGATTCCTTTAAAAATAAATTTTAACGTTTTATCTAAAAATAAATGACCTGTTTTTAAATTTGGCTGTTTTTGCCATCCATGAAAACGAAATCCTAAATACTGAATGGTAACTAAATACGTGTTTTTATAATTCATTTATTGTAATAAATCGTATGCTTGTGTTGCTATTTCTAATTCTTCATTGGTTGGGATTACCAATACTTTTACCTTGGATGTTTCTTTATGAATTTCTGTTAATTCTCTGGCTTTTACATCATTTTTATTTTCATCTAACTCAATACCAAAATATTCTAAACCTGTACAGGTTAATTTTCTGATAAGTATTGAATTTTCGCCAATTCCTGCGGTAAAAACAATCGCATCAACGCCATTCATGACCGCAATATAAGAACCTATATATTTTTTAATTCTATAAGCATTCATATCTAAGGCTAATTGACAATTTTTATCGCCTTTTTCAGCCGCATCTTCAATATCACGCAAATCACTAAAACCTGTTAAACCTAACATTCCGCTTTGCTTTTGCAACATATCTGATACATATTTGGCATCATAGCCTAAATTTTCTATTAAATAGAAAATTAAAGAATGGTCAATATCACCCGAACGGGACCCCATAATTAAACCTGTAACAGGGCTAAAACCTAAACTATGGTCAATACTAATTCCGTTTTCAATAGCCGTAATACTACAGCCGTTTCCTAAATGAATGCTTATAATTTTAGATTTTTCTTGCTGTAAACAGTTGTTTTTATGTAAATATTCGATGGCTTTCTCAGAAACATATTTATGACTTGTTCCGTGAAAACCGTATAATCGAATTTTATTTTCTGTTAAAAATTTATTTGGAATAGAAAATTTATGCGCTTTTTCAGGAATTGTTTGATGAAATGCCGTATCAAAAGCTGCCACTTGAATAGCATTGGTAAAAATAGTTTCGGCAACCTGTATTCCTTCTAAATTTGCAGGGTTATGAAGCGGTGCTAATGAAAATAACTCTTCAATTTTCTTTTTAACCTGAGCAGTTACTA
The DNA here is from genome assembly GCF_900239495.1 of Tenacibaculum finnmarkense genomovar ulcerans. Taxonomy (GTDB): domain Bacteria; phylum Bacteroidota; class Bacteroidia; order Flavobacteriales; family Flavobacteriaceae; genus Polaribacter; species Polaribacter ulcerans. The sequence goes on along the minus strand of NZ_OENE01000010.1, from coordinate 2,723 downwards.
CAGCCGTTTCTTTAAAAGAATCACCACCATGAACAACTCTGTGCGCTACTACATTGATTTGATTTGTATTAGTAAGTACGCCTATTTTTTCATCTAATAATAAATTGACTACTTTTTGTAAACCTTCTTTATGATTTTTAATATCAGAAATTTCTTTACTTTTATTTTCTTCTGATTTATAATGAACAACGCTGTTTTTCAAACCAATTCTTTCAACTAAACCTGTACAAATAACCTGCTGTTGTGGCATTTGAATTAATTGGTATTTTATTGATGAACTACCTGAATTTATAACTAGTATTTTCATGTTTTATTTTGTATTAGAAAGCTTATTGATCTTGTGCTTGAATTGCGGTTAAAATTATGGTATTAAAAATATCATCAACAGTACACCCTCTACTTAAATCGTTTACAGGTTTGTTTAAACCTTGTAACATTGGTCCGATTGCCAATGCTCCTGTTTCTCTTTGCACGGCTTTATAAGTATTATTTCCTGTATTTAAATCAGGGAAAATTAACACGTTTGCCTGCCCTGCTACTTTTGAATTTGGCATTTTCTTTTTTCCGATAGATGGATCTACAGCCGCATCATATTGAATAGGACCTTCTACTTTTAAATCGGGTCTTTTTTGTTTGATAATTTCTGTTGCTTCTCGAACGGTATCGACATCTTCTCCTTTTCCTGAAGCGCCTGACGAATACGATAACATCGCTATTTTTGGGTCAATTCCGAAGGCAATACTCGAATCTGCCGATGAAATTGCAATTTCTGCCAATTGTACCGCCGTTGGATTCGGGTTAATTGCACAATCGCCAAAAATAGAAACTCTATCTTCTAAACACATAAAAAATATTGATGAAACTACCGAATATCCAGGTTTTGTTTTAATAAATTGTAATGCGGGTTTTATGGTGTGTTGCGTAGTATGTGCAGCCCCTGAAACCATTCCATCAGCCAAACCTTTGTGAACCATCATGGTTCCAAAATAAGAAACATCAGCCATTAAATCTTCTGCCATAGCAGGGCTTAATCCTTTGTGTTTTCTTAATTCGAATAAAGTATTTGAAAAATCATTAAAATAAGATGATTCAATAGGATTTATAATATCTATTTCATCAAAATCAAAAGAAATATTTAAACGTTTTACAGCTGCCTGAATAAGTACTTTTTTTCCTAAAATAGTTAATTTAACAACATTTGTTTTTTGAAGTTGTGATGCCGCTATTAATATTCTGTCATCATTTCCTTCAGGTAATACAATGTGTTTTTTAACCTGTTTTGTTTTTTTCAATAAATTATATTGAAACATTCTTGGTGTAAGAATATCAGTTCCTTTATAGGTTGTTAATTTTTCGTTTAAAGCAGCAACATCTACGTGTTTTTCAAAAATATTGATAGACATTTTTATTTTATCAACATTTTCGGCATAAATATGCGCTCTTACGCTTCCTAACTTTGTAGTAACCGCAAAAGTTCCTTCTTTTACCCATAAAATAGGCACGGTTTTCTCTAAACCTTCAATTAATTTAATTATTGATGGATTTAATGCAATTCCTCCTGTTAAAACAATTCCAGAAATTGACGGGTAATTCGTAGAAATATTTGCCTGTAAGGTAGCTAGCAAAATATCCGACCTATCGGCAGGTGTAACCACAACACTACCTTCGGTTAAGTGCTGTAAAAAATTAGCCAATTGCATGGCTCCTACTTTTATATCGCCCGATATATTGTTTAAAAATTCTTTACCAAACAAAATTTTTGCTTCAATGCTATTTGAAAGCTCTTTAATGGTCGGGTTATTTAACTTTTTATGAATTGGAATGGCGTTTATAGAAACATCTTTGGGTAAGTTTTTACCAACCTCTTTAATAATGGCATCAATATTTGAAGCTTCAATTTTATTGGCAACAACCGAAATTACTTTAACTTCTTTATTCACAAAAGAATCATAAGTTAAGCGTAAACCCTGAATAAAATCATCTAACGTTTTATTTAATCCGCCAGAAACTATAATTACAGGAATCCCTAAGTTCTTTGCAATTAAAACATTCAAATCCATTTCAATAACAGCTCCGTGATCTGAAAAATCAGTTCCTTCTACAATTACAAAATCATTTTCTTGTTCTAAAATTTTATATTTTTCAATAATTGTGCTAATCACCTCATCTTCCTTATCATCATTTAATTTATTGATTAATTCCGATCGTGTAAAAGCATAACAATCATCATAAGCACACTTAATATTAAAGTAATTAACAATGGTATTTATATGATTGTCTTTTTTACCTGCTATCGGATTATCAATAATCGGTCTAAAATAACCAACCTTAGGTTTTTTTCTGAGCAATAATTGCATCAACCCTAAGCTCAGCATTGATTTACCTGAATTAGCTTCACTTGCAGCAATATAAACAGCTTTATTCATTTTTATTTTATTTTTTTGCAAAACTAGAATAATTAAAATTACTTTTTTATGATAATTGTTAGTATAAATTACAACTTTATAATACACAAAAAATCATGGAAATTACAAGGCTTAAAATAGCTATTTTTTTTAATAAAACTATTCAACTCATAAAAAAACCTCTTAAAATATTTTAAGAGGTTGTTTGTTAACATTGTTCATTTTACTATAAAATTTCATCAACATTAAAACGAAGCAATATTTCATGTGTTCCGTTTTGATAGGTACTTAAATCATTTAAATACAGGTTGTATCCGT
>NZ_OENE01000009.1 GCF_900239495.1 Tenacibaculum finnmarkense genomovar ulcerans | reverse complement strand
CTCTATTTTGATGATCAATTCAGGATAGGTGTTCATTACACTTACAATATCTTCTAGTTCATATTCGGCATCTGTACGGATATTTGCCAAATCAAAATCAAAATAAATAGGGTTGATTACTATTTGATTCCCTACAATTAATGACTGTAATTTTAGGTTTACAACAACATCTTGCTGATCTACATCAAGGGTTGCTGCTTGTTTGTTGGCATTTTTATAGCCTTCTTTTGATCCTACAACTACAAATTTTTGTTCGCAATCTTTTTGTTCAAAAATATAAGAACCCGATCTTCCTGTTTTTAATGATGATACCACTTCTCCCGATGGATTCATTAATTGAACGACTGCATTAGCAATTGGTTCGCCTGTTCGTGAATCGCTTACGATTCCTTTAATATCTTCTTTACATCGATACATGATAAAGCTATAAATATCGTCATCGCCTTTTCCATTTTTTCTGTTTGATGAGAAAAATCCGTGGGAATGTTTTTTGTTTATTACAAATGAAAAATCGTCAAAGGCACTGTTTATTGGGCTTCCTAAATTTACAGGATTTGCATATTTTCCATCAATATATTTTGCTTCAAAAACATCTAAAGCGCCTAAACCTAAATGACCGTTTGATGAAAAATACAACTCATTATTTGTTCCGATAAATGGAAACATCTCTCTACTTTCTGTATTGATTTCTTTTCCTAAATTGATGGGTTTTCCAAAGTTATTATCGCCTAAAATTCTTGCTTTATAAATATCGGTACCTCCAAATCCGTTGGGCATATCCGATACAAAATATAAGGTTTCTTCATCAACGCTTAACGCTGGATGACCGCATGAAAAAGCATCGCTATTAAATGGTAATTCTTGAACATTCCCCCATAAATCACCAATTTTATCGGCGCTGTAAATTTTAAGATGTGATACTTGTGCTTTATCGCCTTTTAATGTTCTTCCATCGTAATTATCTCTTGTAAAATAGGCTTTTTTTCCATTTTTAGTAATAATTATATTCGATTCATGGTATTTTGAACTTAATCCTTCAAGCATTTTTGATTTCTCTAAATCTAGCATTTTTTTAGATACTATATTTTTTTGCTTTGCCTTATAGATGTTTAAAAACGGTTGCTTATTCCATTTATAAAGTTTTTTATCACTTTTTGCCTTTGGTTTGGTCGAGGCAAAATAAAGTTCATCATTATAAATAAAACCTCCAAAATCAGAGTATTTTGTATTGCTTGATACATTGTGAATATTGATATAGGTTTTTTTTGTATTCGAATATTCTACAAAATAATCTTTGTTGCTTTCTAATGATTGCACCCTACTATCGGTGGCATTTTCACCTTTTAGTTTTAAAAGCCATGCATCAGATTCGGCGATTT
>NZ_OENE01000008.1 GCF_900239495.1 Tenacibaculum finnmarkense genomovar ulcerans | reverse complement strand
AGAACGTTACTCCTGCGCATAAGGGACTTGCACCCTCTAGATTAATAAACTACCTTTCGGTAGTCAAAAGATGCCCATGCTGGGCACACACAATGTATAAAAAACATAGGGCGTTTGTGTTTAACCGAAAGTTCTGTGTTTATTTACAAAGTCCGCTAAATATAAAATTTGGCGTTTATAGTAGAAAAGATAAAAGCAAAATATTTATATTTAGCTAAGTAATAAACCGAAACGAAAGTGCTTATCACCTGCCCTACGTTTCTTATACTTAACGTTGGCAAAAATGCTAAAAACGAAAAAACAATTACTAATTAAAAACTAAATGATTTATGAGAAATTTAAACAAACTGAAATTAATGTTGATAATTCTAATTGGATTATCAATTAACTCTTGCCAAGAAAAAGACGATTACTCTTCTGAAATAATAGAAACTGTTTCCGAAATTGACACCTCAAAACTAATTTATTTTAAGGGTTTACCTGTAAACCACAGATTTGATACGCCAATTGAAAATTTAGAAATCAAACACACAGAAGATGTTTTAAAACAAATTTATAATAATTCAAAAACTGGTACTATTAAAGGAAAGGTAGCTAGTTATAGAACAAGTAATACTGAGTTACCAAGCCCTGAACTTATTGTAGCAGCTACTAAAGAACTTATAGAGCAATTCCCTTATAAAAAAATAGAACAAGAATTAGATACTGAAAAAGAAGCTCTAGAACGTTGGGAAATGATTAAATCAGATTTCCCAACACTTACAGAAGAAGGAATTGAAAAAAATATTGATTTGATAGATGAATACTACTCGCAAAATTTAGATTATGTGGTATTGGATAAAATTGCAAAAAACGAAGTCGTTATTACTTCTAAAGCAGCTGCTAGGAGTGGTAAAACGTGTGTCTTAAAAAAAATAATTAGCCTAAAATGGGGGCTAACACGAGCTACGTATGCAATAACTTTAGCATCAACAAGAGCAAGTACTTCTGCTGGAAATTATTATCCTGACTCTTACGGAAGTTATTACGGTTATGCAGGCGGTGGTGGAACAGACACAAGAGGAGATGCATACAGACATACTTTATGGAATGCACTATTAGCAAATTATTACCCTACCGTTAGTTCTAAAGCACCTCGTATGGCATTTGCAAAAGCAGTAGCAGATGCAAATGAAGAATGTAATGATTCTAATCCTATTGATAGCGAAGCAATGGATTACCATAACAACGCCATTGGTAGAAAAATATGGAATGATAATACTTCATATAAAAAAACATGGTTTGGTTGGAATTATGGTTTAAACACACCTAGTACTAGTAGAATAAAAGATTTAGTTCGTGAAGCTGTAGATAAAAGAAGTTGTTTTATTGTGAAAACAAAAAACAGTACAGATTTTCCAAATAACTTACTTCCACAAAGTCAAAAAGCTCCACAAATCAAAGCAAAAATACTAAATACAAATGCAAATACTGTAGTTTATTTTAAAGGAACTATAGTACCATCTAGGTATACGTATCGTTCTGTTTTCTCTCATTGGGAATATTACGATTGCGATCGTTTTGATGATATACGCATAGCACAAAGAATTAGACCTATAGAAGAATGTCGAAGAGCTATTTACAGAAGAGAAAGAGTGGAAATCAAAGCTTGTTATAAACTTTAAAATTCAACAATTATGAAAACTAAATTAATATTAATTTGTTGTATATTTTTGCTAACTTCATGTTTACCTTCAGATGAAGAAAATGTTCAAATTGGATTTATGTTTGAAATAAGAAATACAACCGGATTAGAATACGAAAATGTAAAAGTAACTATAGGAGGTATAAAAAATGGGGAATTTGTAGATACAGGATCTTACACGTTACCTCTCATAAGAATAAGAAATAATAACTCCGAAGCTCAATATGTTGCAGTCGACCATAATAGATGGAAGCCCAATTTGAACTTGGTAAAAGAGATTTCTGATAAAGCGTACTTTACAGTTCAATTAGAAGGACAAGGAGTAATATCTTTATATAATGAATTTGAAAATAATATATTAGTTAGTGCAAATATTACCGAAAATGGATTCCTAAAAAATGATTACGGAGGAGATTTGAGTATTGCTATTTTTGAAGATTCAATAAAAGGTCTTTTTTTCGAGCAAGAATAATTGAAAAATAAATACGCACATTTGCCAATCGAGTAGACGGCTCCGACTAAAATAGTCGGAGTGCGCCTCTCACACCACCGTACGTACGGGTCTCGTATACGGCGGTTCACCAAATTGA
>NZ_OENE01000007.1 GCF_900239495.1 Tenacibaculum finnmarkense genomovar ulcerans | reverse complement strand
GTTGAAGCGCTGATTTCATGGGTTTTAACGGATTCTTTTTGAGGAGATCTTGTTTTGTTGAAGCGCTAATTTCACGGATTTTCACGGATTATTTTTGAGGATGATCTTGTTTTGTTGAAGCGCTGATTTCATGGGTTTTAACGGATTCTTTTTTGAGGATGATCTTCTTGTTTTGTTGAAGCGCTAATTTCACGGATTTTCACGGATTATTTTTGAGGATGATCTTGTTTTGTTGAGACGCTAATTTCACGGATTTTCACGGATTATTTTTTGAGGATCTTCTTGTTTTGTTGAAGCGCTAATTTCACGGATTTTCACGGATTATTTTTTGAGGATGATCTTCTTGTTTTGTTGAAGCGCTAATTTCACGGATTTTCACGAATTATTTTTGAGGATCTTCTTGTTTTGTTGAAGCGCTAATTTCACGGATTTTAACGGATTATTTTTGAGGATGATCTTGTTTTGTTGAAGCGCTGATTTCATGGGTTTTCACGGATTATTTTTGAGGAGATCTTGTTTTGTTGAGACGCTAATTTCACGGATTTTCACGAATTATTTTTGAGGATGATCTTCTTGTTTGTAGATAAAAATTATCGTTTTACCTTAATTAATTTACTTCCTTCAATTTTAAATAATTTTCTATTATCAATACCTCCATCAGGTTGGGTAAGAATACGTTTATTAGTTTTATCTATTTTTTGAATTCTTAAATAATCCCACTCTTTTTCATGCAAGTATTTTTTAGTAGTAGGATTGTATATATAATATCTTAACCAAGTACTACCACCAACACTAATAGGCATGGCAAAATCTATAAATCCATCTAAATTGTAGTCGTAAAAACGAATTACAATTTCATCTAAAGCTGTTGGATCTTCTATATTATTAAAGCTAGTAATATGCATATCTTTTTTACATATTTCCAGCAATTTTATACCGCCATAATGCCGTTCTAAATTAGACGAATAAGATAATTTCTCATCCCATGTTATTACAAAATTAAATTCCTTGATTTTAAATGTTTGGCTGTTTTTTACTCTTTTAAAAATAACATGTTCCTTTTCAAAATCAGTAAACTGAGCATTTAAAGTTGATGAAAAGAACAAAAAAATTAACAAATGTTTCATATAGCAGTTTTAACTATAAAAGTAAGTAATTATTTGTTTGATGTATTGGCGTTTTTCAAAAATAGACATAAAAAAAACACGCTATAAATAGCGTGCTTTTAAATATTATAATAAAGAATTATTACACAACTCCTTGATCTAACATTGCATCAGCAACTTTTACGAAACCAGCAACATTTGCTCCTTTTACGTAATCTACAAAACCATCAGCTTGCGTACCATATTCAACACAAGATGCGTGAATATCGTTCATAATTTGTTTTAATTTAGCATCTACTTCTTCTCTTGTCCAGTTGTAACGTAATGAGTTTTGGCTCATTTCTAATCCTGAAGTTGCTACTCCACCTGCATTAGATGCTTTTCCTGGTGCAAATAAGATTTTTGCGTTTTGGAAAACCTCAACAGCTTCTGGTGTAGAAGGCATATTTGCTCCTTCGGCAACACAAATAACTCCGTTTGCAACTAATGTTTTTGCCTCTTCACCGTTTAACTCATTTTGAGTTGCACATGGTAAAGCTACATCACATTTAACGCTCCAAGGTCTTTCGCCTTTAAAGAATTTTGCGTTAGGATATTTTGTTACATATTCGCTAATTCTAGCTCTACGAACATTTTTAATTTCCATAACGTGTGCTAATTTCTCAGCATCGATTCCGTCAGCATCATAAATATATCCTGAAGAATCTGATAAAGTAACTACTTTAGCTCCTAATTCAGTTGCTTTTTCAGTAGCATATTGTGCTACGTTTCCAGAACCTGAAACCACAACAGTTTTACCTTCAAAAGAATCTCCTTTTACTTTTAACATGTTTTGAGCAAAATAAACATCACCGTAACCTGTTGCTTCTGGGCGTATTAAAGAACCACCCCAAGAGGCACCTTTACCAGTTAAAACTCCAACAAATTCGTTACGTAATTTTTTATATTGACCGAACATAAATCCGATTTCTCTTCCTCCAACACCAATATCTCCCGCAGGAACATCGGTATTAGCTCCAATATGACGGAATAATTCCGACATAAAAGCCTGACAAAAAGCCATTACTTCTCTATCAGATTTTCCTTTTGGATTAAAATCAGAACCTCCTTTTCCTCCACCCATTGGTAAAGTAGTTAAAGAGTTTTTAAATACTTGTTCGAATCCTAAGAACTTTAAGATTGATAAGTTTACAGACGGGTGAAAACGTAAACCACCTTTGTAAGGTCCGATAGCCGAGTTAAACTCTACTCTGTACCCTCTGTTTACTTGTGTTTCTCCTTTGTCATCAACCCAAGCAACTCTAAACATTAAAGTTCTTTCTGGTTCAACCATTCTTTCTAACAATTTCTTCCCTTGATACTTAGGATTGTTTTCAATAAATGGAATTACAGTTTCTGCTACTTCGTGAACAGCTTGTAAAAATTCTGGCTCGTTAGAATTACGTTCGTTCACGTAATTCATAAAATCATTTATTTTAGATTCCATAATCTAGTTTGTGTTATTTATGTATTGTAATTCTGATTAACAAATTCCTTTAGGCAAATATAATTAATTTACAATCTGTTAAATTTAAAATCATCAAAAATTAACTGTTTTAATATTTATTTATGATTTTCAAATATAAAAGCAAATTACTGCGAAAAAAAACAAGGCGGTATCTGCTTTTTTATGGCGATTATATCCAGATTACTATATGCCTTGTTTTACACACTACTTTTTAATTCCGATAGTTAATGACAGTTATTATGTATTTTGATATAAAAATATTAAATTTGCAGTCAAATTTTGGACAGATAAGATGTTAGACAAAGTAAAAGAATTGATTGGTGATGTAAATGTTTTTCAAGCAACTTCAAAACAAGAAGTAGAAGCTTTCAGAATAAAATACTTAGGAAGTAAGGGTTTATTGAAAGATTTATTTGCTGAATTTAAAAATGTTGATCCAGCAATGCGTAAAGATTTTGGGCAGGCATTAAACACTTTAAAAAAATCGGCAGAACAAAAAGTTAGCGAATTAAATGATAATTTAGATAGCACTTTTGAGCATAAAAGTTTTTATGGCGATTTAACCCGTCCGTCAGAACCGATTAACTTAGGTTCTCGTCATCCAATTTCATTGGTGAAAAATCAGATTATTGAGGTTTTTAACAGAATTGGTTTTACCGTTTCTGAAGGACCAGAGATTGAAGATGATTGGCATAACTTTACCGCATTAAACTTGCCAGAATACCATCCGGCACGCGATATGCAAGACACTTTTTTTATCGACAAAAACCCAGATACTTTATTAAGAACCCATACCTCATCGGTACAGGTTCGATATATGGAAAATAATACACCTCCTATTAGAACCATTTCTCCAGGGCGTGTTTTTAGAAACGAAGATATTTCATCACGTTCGCACTGTATTTTTCATCAAGTAGAAGGATTGTATATTGATACTGATGTATCTTTTGCCGATTTAAAACAAACACTTTTATACTTTACCAAAGAGATGTTTGGAAAGTCAAAAATTAGATTAAGACCTTCTTATTTCCCATTTACAGAGCCAAGTGCTGAGGTAGATATTTACTGGGGATTAGAAACTGAAACTGATTACAGAATTACCAAAGGAACAGGTTGGTTAGAAATTATGGGCTGCGGAATGGTAGATCCTAATGTATTGAAAAATGCCAATATTGACCCTACAAAATATTCAGGATACGCTTTCGGAATGGGAATTGAACGTATCGCTATGTTATTATATCAAATTCCTGATATTAGAATGTTTTACGAAAACGACAAACGTTTTTTAGAGCAATTTAAATCAGTTATATAAATAAAAGTTACTATTAAATACAAAAAGTTGAAAAGTAAAGAATCAATTCTGCTTTTCAACTTTTTGCTTTTAACACCTATTACATGAGAAAAGACATAAAAATACCAGGAGTTACTGATGTAGAAATTGCCATCACTTTAGAAAAAAATCCACAGGATAATTTAGAGGAGTGGAGCGTTTATATTATCAATAAAAAAGACGTTGATTTAGAAATGGTCGTTATTGTTTCACAAGGATTTTCTGAAACTAAAAAAACCTCTTTATTCCGAAGAAAAATTGACCTTTTAAAAGCGAAATCATTTTCTAAATTTGAAATAATGCAACCCGAATTATTTGCTTTAGACAATCAATTTCAGGTTACTTTTTTCGAAAATAATATTTTACACGACAAAACATTTATCTTTCAAGAAGGAACAATTCAAAAAGGATTTTTCAGGCATATCGACCTTTTAAATAAAGAAGGCGTAGTTTGTAAATAATTTCATTTTCAAATAGCTTTTTTTTGATACTTAATTCAACGAAAACACCTAAAAGTGGCTTGTAACATTATTACAAGCCACTTTTTTTTGAAGCTATTTCCCGCTTTCCGCACTCGCTTTTTTTTGAAGAAAAATCAAAAAAAGAGCTCAAACAAATGCTTCAATCGGGGCTAGGAATTTGTGCTGTTTTTGATAATTTGTATTTTATAATTATACTTTTTAATTTTTAATAAACTTATATAAATCTTCAATTAAAGTTTTTAACTGCTCGTTATCTTCAATTAAATCTTTGTAAGTATAAGTTCTGTCAATAACAAAATTGGCTAGTTTATTTTTGTATTCATTTGTTAATGTTCCTGATTCTGCTTTAAACTTTTTCATATCAGAAATATTATTCTTTATTAAAACATCTTCAATAAATTGACCTATTCCAATACTAGAATAATCATCTTTTTTCAATTTTATATTTTTAACTTTCTCTTTACTACTTGCTGTTTTTAACAATTCAGAAATAAAACCTTTAACAACTTTCGCAGATAATAAATTTTCTATTTCTTTAACTATTGTATTTTGATACTTAAAATAAGAGTTTTTACTCGCTAAATTCTCTAAATTTTTCTGTCTTAAATATTTTGCACTTTCCTCTTTCACATTATCATTATCAGCTAAAAGATATATTTTATTAGCATTTGCAAAGGCATTTATTTTATCTCGAATTTCATCATCTTCAAATTCTTGATTTTCATCAAATAAATAATGAGCAATTAAATTACCTCCATATTCAAAAAAAGCAAAATCAATGTCTTCTTTTAAATATGGTTTTTCTTTCTCTTCACAATAAAGTTTTAAAAATTTGGCTAAATATTTTCTATCCGTAGGTCCTTCTACCCAAAGAGATGTGTTCGCTAAAAAAACAGATGAATTATTTACACCTAATAAATCTAAAGTTTCTTTATTGGGTTTTATATTCGTTTTTATAAGATGTTTGTTTTCTGCTATTTTTTGAAACTGAAAAAAAGAAACTTTATCACTTCTTAAAGTTAAATCTAAAAAATGATTAGAATGTGTTGTGAAAAAATATTTTAAGTTTTTATTTACTAAAATTTCATTTGTTAATAAGGTTTCAATAAATATTCGTTGAAATGCTGGGTGTAAATTTGTTTCAGGTTCTTCTATATAAAAACATTCGTTATTATATGCTGTAAATATTGGAAAGAGTAATAATATTATTGTTTGAACTCCGTCGCCTATTTCATTTATACCTCTAAAACCCTTATTATTAATGTTTATTTGTATTAATTTAAGACCTTCTCTATCTGGCAATAGTTGTACTTTTTCATTATCAAAAAAATGTTGACTTAAAAAATTAGAAAAATTTTCAATATCTCCAATATTTCGACTGTTATGAATTTTGGACATATCACCCCATAAATTTAAACCTGTATCTATTTTTAGATGATTAGGTAGCGAATCATTATCATTAAAAAAAACTTTTTTAATTGTATCTTTAAAAGCACCTTCTACTAAGCTTGGATTTTCTAATAAACTTCTTAAAATAGGAACATATGTTTTTTTTGAAATTTTATTGTTTTTAGAGAAATCGGTTTCTTTAACTAAATCTTTAAGCTTGTTTACATACCATTTTAAATTTTCAAATAAGTCATCTTCTTTTTCTAATTCTAATTCTAACTCTTTAATACGTAAGTTTAAACTTTCACTTATTTCTTTATTATAATTAACTAAACCTCTTTTTTTATTTGGAATATCATTAACTATTATCTTTTCAAAACTTAAATTTTTTTTCTCTAAAATTTCGTCTTCATGTGGATTTAATACAATCTGTTTTAGTTCTTCTAATAAATCTATAAAAAGAGATTGCTTACAAATATATTCATAAGGCTCAGGAGAAACTTTTAACAAACCCCTCATAAACCTGCTTTTCCCTGAATTATTTGCCCCTATAAAAAAATTAATTTGATTGATCTTTATTTCAGCAGAATAATATGACTCACTGTTCTTAACAACTTGAGTTGCAAAACTATTTTTAAGATTATCTATGTAGTATTCTGGAGATTTAAACTCTTGAGGAAAATCCAATCCATCAATGTCTTTTATTACTAGTTTCATTTGCTTTTTTTCTTGTAATATTACAAAATATTATTACATTTTTTGTAGCAATGAAACTAGTAATTAGAAAAAATAAATTATACTTTCTCTACTAAAGTTTCATTTTCAAAAACCAATCCTTCAAAACCTGTTTTCATAAAGTTTCTAATATTCTGATGACCTGCTCCGTTTGGGGTTTCTAAAACATCAATAAAATAATATTGTGCAAAACAAGCCAAGGTTTCTTCTTTGCTTAATTGCTGTTTAATAGCAAATGAAAACACTTTACACGAACCTAAATTTTGAGTACTCGTATTTTCTAAATCGCCATTTTTAAATGCTGATGGCGTAAAAGTGTAGTTTTCTTCAATTACGTTCATTGTTTCTGAAAAATCTAGTTCTTTAGGTGTGTTTCTTAGTTTGTTTTTAAATTCTTGTAATGTCATAATTATATTTTTATACTGATAAATAAATTATTTACCCCTCTTTTAAATTACATTTTTTATGTCTAAAAACATAGTTTGTCCTGAAATCAGATTAGTAAAAACCTTGTTACCCCTTTATTTCACTAAGCATTTCAGCATTATTGTTTTCATCATTTTAGGACAAAAAAATTATTTCATAAAACTGTCCTACAAAAAAATACACTAACTAATTCACAAACAGTATTTTATGGTTTTTTCTTTTTTTTAAAAAACACAAGTCAAAAACACAAAATCCTAACTAACAGTGATTTACACTAAAAAAACAATATTATTTAGTGTCCTATTTTAAAATTAGTCGGTACAATAATTTTACCCAAAGATAAACAAAGTGAATTTACATAATAGAAAACTCCTTACATGGGTTAAATATTAAAGTAATCCTCATTTAAAAAAAAAAATTATGTATTCATATTTAAAAACAACTGTAATGTTAAATTTTCTAATCATATTAATAATTTCTAAATTATTGAAAGTTTTAAATGCTTGGTTCTTAAAAAAATTATATCCAAAAATGACAATTGACGATTTAATTAAATACGAGAAAGAGGCTAAACAGACCATATTTCAAAGGATAAAAAACTAGATTTAGCATGACGAGAATTTAGTTCTGTATCGCATCAACAGAAAAATAATTAAAAAAAAGTAACGTTTTATTTTAAAAATGTAAAGTTTTATTTACATTTGATAAAAAAAATATGAACACACAAATTTTACCTAATTGGTGTAAAAAAATAGGTTTAACCGTTTTTGTAATCGGTTCTTTTATAGAGGGAAGAGATGATTTTATAGAAGGATTTACAGGAAAACCCTATCAATCTCTTCAAAATACAGGAGTATTTACATTTCGAGAATATTTTGGCGATAATTTGATTCATTTATTTGGAATGTTCTCTTTAATTGGGATGATTATTTATATAGTATCCAAAGAAAAAATAGAAGATGATTATATCAATAAACTAAGGTTAGAATCTTATCAAATAACAGCATTAATAGTATTATCGGCTTCCCTGTTGCTTTATGGGATTTCTAATAATTTCACCGTTAATATAGACAGTTTTATTAGCGTTTACTCATGGATTTATTTACTCATTTTTGGGATTAAAAAAAGACAATTTTAACATGAAAAACTTACTAAAAGTAGAACGTGCAAGGCATAATTTAACCCAAGGTGCTTTGGCAGAAAAATTAGGTGTTTCAAGGCAAACTATTTACGCAATTGAAGCCCAAAAATTTAATCCGTCGGTAACATTGGCAATTAAAATGGCACGCTTATTTGATGTTACCGTAGAATATTTATTTGATATTGATCAGTAAAAAAAACACAATTATGATACAAATTATTCTCATAATTATCATTTACCTTATAGAAAAACTGCTAATAATCTTAAGTTAAAAAACTTAGATAAAATATATTTATAATTGCGTAATTTTGCATATCTAAAATTCTAGAAATGTACAGAACACATACTTGTGGCGAATTAACAGCCTCGCATATTAATACTGAAGTAACCCTTTCTGGTTGGGTACAAAAATCACGTGATAAAGGTTTTATGATTTGGGTCGATTTACGAGATCGTTACGGAATTACGCAATTAATTTTTGATGAAGAACGTACTTCTAAAGATTTAATCGAACAAGCAAAAACCTTAGGACGTGAATTTGTAATTCAAGTTACAGGTACTGTTATTGAAAGAGAATCGAAAAATAAAAACATCGCTACTGGTGAAATTGAAGTATTGGTTACTAAATTAGAAATTTTAAACCAAGCAAAAACGCCACCTTTTACTATTGAAGATAAAACAGATGGTGGTGAAGATATCAGAATGAAATATCGTTATTTAGATATTCGTCGTAATCCTGTAAAAGATAGTTTGATTTTCAGATCAAAAGTATCTATGGAAGTGCGTAAATATTTATCTGACCAAGAATTTATAGAAGTTGAAACGCCTTATTTAATCAAGTCAACTCCTGAAGGAGCGCGTGATTTCTTAGTGCCTTCTCGAATGAATGCAGGGCAATTTTATGCCTTACCACAATCGCCTCAAACCTTCAAACAACTATTAATGGTTGGTGGAATGGATAAATACTTTCAAATTGTAAAGTGTTTTAGAGATGAAGATTTACGTGCCGACCGTCAGCCTGAATTTACACAAATTGACTGTGAAATGGCTTTTGTTGAACAAGAAGATATTTTAAATATTTTTGAAGGATTAACACGTCATTTATTAAAGGAAATTAACAATGTTGAAGTTGATAAATTCCCTAGAATGTTATATGATGACGCAATGCGTTTATACGGAAATGATAAACCTGATATCCGTTTCGCAATGGAATTTGGCGAATTAAACGAAGTAACACAACACAAAGATTTTGGCGTTTTTAATAGTGCTGAATTAGTGGTTGGTTTCGCTGTTCCTGGAGGAAATAAATTCACAAGAAAAGAAATAGACAATATTATTAAGTGGGTAAAACGTCCTCAAGTTGGCGCTTTAGGAATGATTTATGCTCGTGTAAACGAAGATGGAACATTCAAATCTTCTGTAGATAAATTCTACGATCAAGAAGATTTAGCTAAATGGGCAGAAATTACAGGTGCAAAAGCTGGTGATTTAGTGTGTGTTTTATCTGGAGATACCAATAAAGTAAGAGCCCAATTATCGGCTTTAAGAATGGAATTAGCAGAACGCTTAGGTTTAAGAGATCCTAAAGTATTTGCTCCTCTTTGGGTTATTGATTTCCCATTATTAGAATTAGACGAAGAAACTGGGCATTATCATGCAATGCACCACCCGTTTACATCGCCAAAACCAGGGCAATTAGAGTTATTAGATACAAATCCTGGAGCAGTTAAAGCAAATGCGTACGATTTAGTGTTAAACGGAAATGAAATCGGTGGAGGTTCTATCCGTATTCATGACAAGGAAACACAAGCTATCATGTTTAAACATTTAGGATTTACTGAAGAACAAGCAAAAGAGCAGTTCGGTTTCTTAATGGATGCTTTTGAATATGGCGCACCACCACACGGAGGTTTAGCTTTCGGATTAGATAGATTAGTTGCTATTTTAGGCGGACAAGAAACGATTCGTGATTTTATCGCTTTCCCTAAAAATAACTCAGGACGTGATGTAATGATTGACGCTCCTGCTGCTTTAAATGATGCACAATTATCAGAATTAAGCATTAAATTAGATTTGAAAGAGTAATCTTTTTTTAAAATATATTGTAAAATCCCGTGCTTTTAGTACGGGATTTTTTTGTTGGGATTATTTATATAACTCAATATAAATTAACATTTTAAAATCAATAAAATTTATTTAGATTAATTATATTCGTATTTAAAATAAGATAAAAAAATATGGCAAAAATTGAAAATGCATTAGAAAAACAAAATAAATTCTGGGTATTTATTGTTGGTATCGTTTTAATTATTGGAGGAATATATTTCTTTTTTGATATGAAAACAACGGAAGAAGCTGGGTTACCCGTAAGAATGAAAAAAGTATTTCAAATAGTCTATGATTTTGGTGGAAAATATGCAATTCTCGCAATTTTTGAAGGCTTAGGGCTTTTTGCATTAATTTCAGGAATACAACAATTAAGAAATAAATTATAATAATATGAATCAAAATACATACTACATAATAGGAGGAATTGCAATCGTTTTTACCATATATATAATTTTTGTAATCACTTACGCTAGTAAAAGAAAGAAAAAACAATTAGAAAAATTTGACAACCTAAAACCTTTAAACAAAAACGAAAAAAATGCCTTAGTCTTTGGTGCAATACTTTCTTACCACAGAGGCGAAGATATCTTAGAAATTAAACCTAAAGATTCAATTGACACCTATAAAAACGGATTAAGAGATTCTTGGGAAATATCAACTAAAGAAGAAGCTATTCAAACAATTAGTGCATTAATTTCACTTGAAAGAAGTCAAGAATTTGATAAATATCTATTAAATCCTTCGGAAGATTTAACCAAGATAGAAAAGAAAATAGCAAAAGGCTTAAAATTAGAACTAGGAGAAATACAGCAAGTAAAATCAACTTTTTCTTGGGATATTTGTAGAGCAGTATCCTTAGCAAAATGGTGTTTTTGGTGTGATTATTTAACAGAAGAAGAATGTTGGAACTTTATTAATCAAGCAGTTAATACAGCACAAAATTTAGGTTCAAATTGGAAAGATTATACCATTTCATTTTTATTAGGAAGAACAATGCAAGGTTTTGATTTAGACGATGTAATTATAGAATCTGAACAACTTTTAAGTGGTAAAAATTTACTTGGAAAAAAAGAATTTTTAACTGTTTATTCAAAATTCCCGTACAAATAATAACAACTTATAGCATTAAAAATTATTATGAAACACCTTATAATTAAATCGATTATAACATGACTAAAAGAAAGCTATCATTAGTAATGACTATATTGGCTATGTTTTTAACTATTTTAAATTTTGACTTTGCTACTTTCAATATTGAATCAAAAAGCACTTGGATTTTTATAAGCGCTTCAATACTTCTTATTATATCGATCGTATTACTATTTATCAACAAAAATAAAACTATAAAAATTGAAGAAAAAACCAAATAAATTAGGTGCGAAAAAAAGTGTAAAATTTACTTTGACAATCGTTGTTGTACTGTTTTTGATAGAAATAAGTTATTCTTTTTTTAAAGGAACTTTTTTTCCCTTTATTTCAAACTAAAAGCTATTTATTAAATACACAAAAATGTCTTTAAACGTTAAAAAATAGTCCGTTCGAATGATTTTTTTCCTGCTAATTATTTTTAATTAAAGATATATAAAATTAAAATCCCTTTTAAAAACATATTTTTAAAAGGGATTTCAGTTCAGTTTAGATACTTTTTTTTAAAGAACTATTTTAAAACAACCGCCTTTTCGATAAGGACATCAAAAACATAGCCTGCTCCGAAATCTTTATTCAAAATAACAGTTCCTTTTAGCGTAATAATATCGCCAATTTTTACGATTTCATTGCTGGTAACGGTAATATCATATTGCCCGTTCCCTGTTGTTCCGTCTTGTAAATGGATGAAATTAACACCCATAATTCCATTATTTACCTTTACAGCTTTCCCTTTAATAATAACCTCTTTATTCTGATATGCTTTTGGATTTTCAAAAAGTTGTGCAATTCGTATTCCATTAGTTGCTTTTTCTATATTAATTTTTGATTTTCCTGTAGTAGCATTTTTCTTAATCGTTTTATTCTTGATTTTCTTTTTTTCATCTCGAATACCTTGTGCAAAAATAACACGATCAAAAGTTCGCTTTAAGGTTTTACTTTCAAAATTTCTCATTTCCATTCCACCATCATAATAATAAGTAGCGCCTATTTTTACTTGTTTTCCAGGAACGGCAATCCAATATTGTTTTCCTTCTTCTTTCTCTTTTTCTGAAACTTTCAAGTAAACATAACCTCCAGCATTTATTTTTTCAAGTACAACCACTTGATGTGTATTTGAAGACATTACTTTTTCTTCTGTATTTTTTTCTACAACAACTTTTTCTGTTATAGATTTTGGCGTTATAGCTGTTGTATTTTCTGAGTTTTTACATCCTGTTAAAACACTTGTTATTACTAAAAAAATTACGGTAAAATACTTCATTATTCTTGTTTTGTTTTAAGGATAAAATTACAGTTTTTCGCTAAAATTAAGCTGATTTTACTAAGAGATTTTTTAGTACTTTTATCTTACAGAAAAACCTACAAAATAAATGAACGACAAACTACACCATCAAATTATAGATAATTACGATACCTTAAAATATGCCTTATTAAAAGCACAAACTTTTGATGAATCTCATTTTGGTTTTCCTGAAATTTATTATAAAATAATGGAAACCGATGCGCAAAGAGTCAACGCATTTAAAAAAGCTTTTGAGCTACATAATAACTTTAAAGATGCCGTAGTTTGTGAAATTGGCGTTGGTACTTTGCCACTAACAAAATTGTATATGCCATATGTTAAAAAGGCATATTTAATTGAAAACAATCCCGATTTAATTCCTTTTATCAACAAAGAGATTGAAAAATACGATTGGAAAGATAAAGTAGAAGTTATTTATGCCGATGCACTTACCGTCAATTTACCCGAAAAAGTAGATCATGTTATTGGTGAATTAATGAGTATTTATTGTGCGAATGAATTTCAGGTGCAAATTTTTCAACATATGCGTCAGTTTTTAAAATCGGATGGTAAATTATTCCCGAATAGAATTGTGAATTTCGCAAGATTATGCGAGGCTGAAATAGATGAAAATGTACAACATTATCCTGTTATGTTTACAAGGCATCAACCGATGTTTTTATCGCAACAATTTTTAGCCAATGAAATTGAATTATTAAAAGAAAAAAAAGAAGGTGTACATTTAAGTTTTTCAGTTCCTGCTTTATTTTCAGGTACAATTAATGCCTTATATTTAGAATCGTATGTAGAAGTTACACCTGGTGCTAATTTTACAGGTACAGATAGTTTAATGCCTCCTACGGTTTTAAAAACCACCAATACTTTAAAAGTTAAAGCAGGTGATTTAATACATATCGATTTTAGTTTTAAATACGGCGATTCTCTTGATAAAATTAGCTGTATACTTTCTTAATTTTTCAGCTAGATTTTTCTCAGGAAATATTATATCTTTGTAACCTCTTTAAACATTGTTTTAATAAATTTAACATTTGAGTTTTTTAAATAATAAATCAGAATTTAATTTAGAAGGGGCAAAGTTGTTAATTGAAAACAGTCTTTTTGCTCCAAGCGTACATTGTTCTTATTACGCTGTTTTTCAAAAACTAAAGCACCAATACATTATAAAAGAAGACATTACTTATGATGACTTAAGTGATAGGATAATGGCAGACAAAAGAAACACACATAAATATGTTATTGAGGAGTTTTGTAACTTCATTCAAGATAGATATAAAAAAAGAGAAATTAAGAATAAGATAAACGATTTAAAAGCTTTTAGAATACAATCAGACTATGAAAATTTAGAAATAAATCATAGTATAAGTAGTTTTGCATTAACTAAAAGCGAAACGTTATTAAAAGAACTAAAGACTATATAAAATTATGAACTCAATCGAATTAGTAAAACAAGAGTTACAGGAATTATTTTCTTTAATAGATGGAATTGAAATAAGATATGAATTTAAAAAAAGTACTTTTACACATTTTGTTGAGGTAAAGCCGTTAGATTTATTTAGCACAAATAATGTATATATTGATAAAGAAATATCATTAGAAGAAAAATTCTCTGAGTTATTTCCAAGTGAAGATTTAGTCTTTATTTCCGAAGATTCTTTATCTAAAATTGAAAATCCATTATTAACATTATCACCTATTAAAATAGTTTATAAACAAGAAAAACAATTATTTTACACAATTGATGAACCCTTGAATAATTTTCAAATGGACATTAATAATGAACTTAATTTTGCATCAGCTGCTTAGTATAAATAAAAAAATATGGAAAATTCAGGATTTCAATTTAATGGGTTTTTAATAAAAAAAACTAAGATAGAAATAGATAATACAGAAAATTTAAACTTATCTATTAAATTTAAACCTTCAGGTACTTTAAACAAAAACAAAACTACTTTTAAATTAGTTTTAGACGTTATTATTACAGAAAAAACAAGCAAATTAAATATTCAAGTTCAATCAGAAGGCGTATTTACGTATCGTAATTTAACTGAGGAAAAATTAAATCAATTTTTGTATTTAAACGCACCAGCTATATTATTCCCATATATTCGGTCGTATATAACCAGTTTAACAGCTCTTTCTGGGATTAGTCCTGTTATTTTACCTACTTTAAATTTAAGTAGTCTTAAAGATGATTTGAAAAATAATGTTACTATAATAGAATAGTATTTATTAAGATACTATTTCAATATCAAAACCAATAATATCTCTAACGCCTTTTTCAGCTAAATTTATGGGCTGAATAGGCGTTACATAATGCCATAAATCAGTTCCAAATTCTTTTTCTTCGCCAGTATCTGCTTGAAAAGCAAATTCTCCTTCTTCTAAAACTGTATTAAAAATCAAGTCTTTTTTTTCTGAAATAGCTTCAAAAATTTGAGTTTCTCCACCTAAAATATTCGTTCTATTGATAACCAAAGCAGACACAATATATTTTGCACCATCTTCATGAACACCTTCTGGAGAGTTTTCTCCTTTTATCTGAACATCAGAAATTGTGCGCATAAAATGACTCGTAACTTTTATCTTTTGAGTAGTTGGATGAATTTCACTTATCAAAAGAAATACTTGTTTTAAAAGGCTTTTAAATAATTCATTTTCTACGGATGCTTTTGATGCTTGTTTAAAAACACGTTTCCAAACTCTAAAATCGGATACATCTTGTTTAAATGATTTTGCTTCAATACGTTTTACATCTAAATTATCAGTTTGTTTTTCTGATGATTTCTGTGATGATTTTTCTACGGATTTCTCAACTGTAAAAGAAGAAATATTTCGTTGTCTTGTAATTTTAGAAAGGATTAAAAATTCTTTCTTTTGATTTTCTGATAATTTATCAATCCAAGGATTTAAAACACTTTTTGATAACTTTCCTTCAAAATAAGCCTGATGTATTTTTTCTAAAGAAATTCTATCTTCTATAAAAATTGACTTTAAAAATGCCATTTGATTATTTTTAACCAAATACACATCATCCATTAAATCAGTATCAAAAAAAGGTTTAAAAGATACTATAAAATCAGCTTTATTAATGGCTAAATCGGTTAACGAACCAATACGAATTGGCGCTTTTATAGTTCGTTTTAATTGTTCGGATATCTCTTTTTCTGTAATCATTTTATAACGTTTCTTCGGCTTCTTGAAACATCAAATACTTTTCCACTGTTTTATTTATTGGCGGTATATCTTGTTCAATAATAGTGATTAATAATTCTTTTGTTATCGGAGCAATTGCAATAATTCTGTTTGCTTGATATTCAATTATTTTTTCAAAAAGATTTCTTGCTACACGAGCATTTCCAAAGTTTTTATCCTTTTTTTCGTAGAGTTTTTCAAAGATAAATAAGAGTTTTTCTTTGGCATCAGCAGCTAAAACAAAATCGTTCTTTTTACAAAAAAGCTCAAAAATAGCTACCAATTCTGTCGGTTTATAATGATCAAAAGTAAAATACCTATTAAAACGAGATTGTAATCCTGGATTTGAATTGATAAAACTTTTCATTTCATCAGGATATCCAGCTACAATAACCACCAATTCTTTTCTGTGGTCTTCCATTTTTTTCAGCAATACTTCAATTGCTTCGTTTCCAAAATCTTTTTTAGCATCTTTTGCCAACGCATATGCTTCATCAATAAATAAAACACCATTTAACGAAGCGGTTACAATTTCTTCAACTTTTAAAGCCGTTTGCCCAACATAACCCGCAACCATTCCGCTACGGTCAGTTTCTATTAAATGCCCTTTTTCTAAATAGCCTAAATGTTTGTATATTTTAGAAATTAAACGTGCTACCGTAGTTTTTCCTGTACCTGGAGGTCCCATAAATACAGAATGCAAGGAATTATTTACACTTTTTAATCCTTCGACTTCTCGTAATTTTTGAACTTTTAAAAAATTCGATAATTCAGCAATTGCGCCTTTAATATTATCCAAACCTACCAATTGATTCAATTCCTCTAAAACTTCTTCTAAAGTCTCATTTTCATCAATCTCAACCTCTTTTACGCCTTGTAATTTTTCCTTCGGATGCTGTAATTTATCGTTTATCTTTTTAAGAATTTCTTGTTCTTCTTCAGATACTGTTCCATCTACTTTTGCAATTAAAGAAGCAATTCGATATAAAAAAGCAGCTGAATTTGAAAAATGTGGATTCTTTAATCGCTTTAAAATTAGCGGTAATAAAAACTCATTTTTGTAGGTATCTCCTAAATCAAAAAGAGTGGCTTCTTTTATAATTTCGATATTTTTATCAAAACTATCTGAAGCAACAAATTCATTTATTCGGGCGATACTTAAACTACTTATAATATCGTTTCCTTGTAATTTTTCAAACAAAAAAGCTAATAAAAATTTAATTCTTAGGGTTGCTATTTTATTTTCTTCACTTGTTAAATTACAAACCTTATTAAAAACTTTAATAATATCTTGTAATATGATGTGTTCGGCTGTAAATTTTACGGCATCATCAGTTTTAGTTACAATATCATTAATTACTGATAAAAACCGTTTATTATTATTTAAATCGTCTGCTAAATTTTGAATTTTATCACCTTCATTTTTTAAAATTTCTAAAAAAGAAGCATCAATATCAAAATTAGTAGCACTACTTTCTTTTTGATTCACAAAGCGTTTAAATTTATCAGTAAAAGAAGCTAAATTTTTCTTTTCTTCATTTACTGATAAACCTAAATCACTCACCAAATTTCTTATTAATGATAAATGTTCTTTATCAAAAGAAAGAAATTCGTCATTTTTTAAAGTCGTAATTTCTAATAAATACGTGTTACTTTTTGTGTGAATATGTTTTGAAGTAATTACAAAATCGAAATCATTGCTATTTTCCTTTGACGAATAAAGCAATAATAAATCTTCATCTTTAATTTTCAGTTTTGAAAAATCCGCAGAAATAGCAATTATTTTTAAAGGATTTACCAATTTCCCTTTAAAAAAATAAGACGTATTTTCTAAAGATAATTTCTTAAAAAACAGGTCGATTATTTTATACGATTTTGTACTATTCATAGACTATTTATTATTAATTTTTTGAATCTATTGCCATCATTGCATCTTCTACTTGATGCACTAATTCATCAAAATGAGGCAATCTTTTAGTTTCTCTATTTCGTTGAAAAGGCAAATCGACATTAATATGTTTTACAAAATTTGATGGTGCGTGTTTCATGATATAAATATCATCGGCTAAATACACGGCTTCCTGAATATCATGTGTTACAAACAAAATAGTTGGGCTAAATTTCTCCCAAATATTGATTAATAGATCTTGCATTTGTAACCTTGTTTTAACATCTAAAGCTCCAAAAGGCTCATCCATCAATAAAATTTCTGGATTCGACATTAAACTACGTGCAATTGCTATTCGCTGTAACTGTCCTCCTGATAAGTTTGGATATTGCGCATATTTTTTTTGATGCCCATCTAAACCGACCAATTGAATCATTTCCATAGCACGTTCATCACGTTCTTTTTTAGAAATTCCTTCAAATTTTAATGCCAAACCAACATTGTCTAAAACGGTCATCCAAGGTAAAGAAGAATATTGCTGAAAAACCATACTCACCCTATTTTGTTTACTAACAGGTTGCCCTTTTACTAAAATACTTCCTGATGTTGGTTCTTGCAAACCTGCAATATATCTTAATAAAGTAGATTTCCCACAACCTGACATTCCTAAGATAACGGCAAACTGCCCTTGCATTGGTTTGTCTTCAATTAGCAAATCTAAATTTTGAATAATTTTAGTTTGTCCGTTATTATACGACTGCTCAATATTACGTAATTCGATAAGATTAGCTGCCTGTGCGTTATCTGTAAATAGTAAGCTCATTGTTAACGTTTGTTTTTATTAATATGTTTGTAAGGAAACAATAGTTTATCTATAATTACAAATAATCGGTCTTGTATTACTCCGATAATAACAATGATTATTAATATTGCAAACGCCTTATCTATTCTACTTTGTCTTTTTGCTGTCCAAATTAATTCACCAATTCCACCACCTTTATTTAGCATTTCTACAATGGTAATATATGTCCAAGAAATTGCGGTTAATACTCGAATATCATCAATTAATTTTGAAAACACATACGGCATATATACCGATTTTATGGTTTGCCATGGTGTTGCTCCTAAAGTAAACACCGTGTTTAAATATACTTTTTGAACCTGGTCAATTCGTTGAACCACCACAGGAATTAAATAAACGATAATACCAAAAGCTAAAAAACTGACTTTCATTTGACTTCCTAAACCTAGCCACATAATAAAAATTCCTGTTACGGCGGTTAGCGGAATAAAACGATATGAATCAATTATTTTGCTAAACAAACCTCTAAAAAGTGGCACTAATCCTAAGAGAAAACCTACAGGAATTGCAATAATAATTGCTAGTAAATATCCTAAAACATTTAATTTAATCGATAAAAAAGTATTTCCAATAACATCATCATCTTTATTTAATTCAGGAAAAGCTTTGATTACTTTTATTGGCGAAGGTAAAATAGGATATACTTTATTTTTAACTAAACCGAATTGGGTTAAATCTTGAATACTTTTTGTTTCTAAAAGTGTGTAATTAGCCACTAAAAGGGAATCGCTTTCGTAGTATTTTCTATGTTCTTCGGATAAAGAAGTAGGTGAGATCGTGTCGTTTTGGGTGATGATTGTTTTAGATAAAACTTCCGCTAATAAAAACCAAAACAAAATAAGAATTACGCTTCCCAAAATGGTTAGCGTAATTTTTTCTTTCGATGTGAGTTCTCCTCGTAACTCGAATAATTTTTTATAATTCATTAGTCTACAACTAATTCAAAATCGGTTCTTCTATTTTTAGCCTGACAGCTTTTATTCTGATTTCTCTCGCAACCAGCAATTGGTTTATCAGGACCATTTCCTAAAATGATAAATCTATTTTTAGGCATATTATGTTGATCGATTAAATAATTAGCCACCGACTGAGCTCTTCTTCTAGAAAGTAACACATTAGAACTTCTTCTTCCAACATTATCAGTATTCCCTTCAATACGGATGCGTGTATTTGCAAAAGCTTTTGCTATTGGCGTAAATTGTACGTCTATTAATTGCTTTGCATTATCGCTTAAAATAAACTGACCAGTTCTAAAACTGATACTTACTTTTTTTGATGATAAAGAGGCTTTTTTAGCTAATTTATCATTGGCTTTAGAAAATTGTTTTTCTTTTTCTGAAACATGATTTGCTCCTGTTAAAGAAGTTGTTTTTGTTACTAAATCTTTTGTAGAAAGTAATCTCCAACTTTTAGCTCCTGAAGTATTGTATCCTAAATTTTGATACTTTACTTTCATTTTATTATATAAATTCTCTCCTGTTACACCGTTGTAATTAGTATTTAATCCGAAGAAATTTTGATTATCGCCATGGGTCGCTAAACGTACATTATTAATCGCATCATAACAAAAATCTTCAGGTTGCGATAAACCTTCAGCTAAAATTTTAGCGGCTTTCTTTTTATTAGCATCCGAATTATTTAATTCAGAAGCTCCAATCATCCAACCTTCGTATAATTCTCTTAATTGTTCTTTATTATTTTCGATAAAATCTTTTTTAGCGACAAAAACATCTGCAATAATATGCGTTGCATTTTTAGTACTTTCTAAAACCCTAGCTCCTGCTACTTTTTGAACACAATCAGCATCATCCGGGCTCCAAACAACAGCTGCATCAACAGTTCCACTTTTAAAAGCATCGGCAGCATCAATAGCACTTGGTACTTCTATAATTTTAACATCTTTTACACTAATATCTCCAGCTTCTAATAACCAAATTAAAAACGAGTGCGATGGTGTCATTGGTGCTACTGCAATTTTCTTACCTCTTAAATCGCTTACTTTATTAATTCCTCTACGTGCAACAATGGCATCTCCTCCACGACTCCAATCCGCTTGAAAAACAACTTGCGGTTGATATTGCGATAATCCTGCAACTTCGGTAGGAAAAGCATCAATAGTTGCCCACATTAAATCGATATCGCCATTTTTAAAAGCATCACGAGAAGCATCAAAATCATCAATTACTTTAAAATTTACTTTAAATCCGTAATCTTTATAAAATCGAGAATTTGTATTTGCTTTAAACCCTTCATTAAAATACTGTCCACCAGCATAACCTCCCCAAGTAACAACTCCGATATTCAGTACATCTTGATACCCTTCTTTAGTTTCTGAATTATCAGCACTTGCAGTTACTTCATTTATTTTATCTTTAACCTTCGGATCTCTTAGTTTATTTAATAAGAAATAAACACCGCCAATAATTACTGCAACGATTAATATTTTGGATAATGGAGTTAATTTTTTTCCTGCCATAATTTATTTTTTTACTAGTTGATATTTTTTTAATTATAAATATTTAAAAGTTGAATAAATCAGTATATTGATTATTATGATTTTTATTTTTCTTTAAAGTTGGTGCATCTAAATCTACACTGTGGCTATCATTTACTAATAAATCTTTTTGATTTCCAAGGATTAAAGAAACCCCTTCTTTTTCCCATTTATCTAATAAATCTAAACCTTCTTCTTCAAAAATTCCGTTTTGTAAATCGATAGAATCCATAAAACCGTTAGACATTTCCATGAAACGTTCCATTTCGCCAATTTTCATGCTCACATCATCAGCAATTGCTTCTAAAGCTCTATCAAACATTTCTTTTTTATCGTTGTTCCCAGAAATAATATTCATTGCCGATTTCATAGCAGAATGACTCGCACGTATTGCCTTACGTTCTTGTTCTTTTACCAGTACTTGGTCTTCAATATCTTCGACTAAAATTTCAGAATTTTCATACATTTTTGTTAATACTCTGTATAAAATTTCCATTTTTCTGTACAACTCATCTAGCTTTAAATTAGATTCTCTTAATCTCCCTGCTTTACGAGATTTCAGAATCATAATTCCTTTTTTATCTTTTTCTTTTGCCGCACTTGCAAGCTTTAAATTGTTATTGATATTCTTTTTATTCTCATTCATTATTTGCTGTAGCCTTCTCATTTGACCTTTTAAAACAGCAATTTGTTTGTTCATTTTCTTTAAGTTATCTTTTAAATCATCAATATAACTTTTTAAAATTCCTATCGGATCAATTAAAATAAACAAACCTGTAATCCATCGCATAAACGATTTGTACATGTAAAAAATAAGGTTACGCATTTTAGGATCTAAAATCATATAAATTAACGCTCCTAAACCTGCTAAAAGTAATCCTAAATGTAAGGTGTTTTCAACAATATTAATAAGATAAGGCAATGCTTTGTATAAAAAATACATACTCCCTCCTGCTAATAAAGCTGTAAAAAACATTCCTGTTTTTCCTTCTGGTTTTTCCCAAAAAGATTTGGGTGTAAAATTTTCCATTCTTTTATTTTATGTATTCTTTTATTTTTTGAGCATCTTGCTCTATTTGTGTTCTTAAATGCAAATAAGAAATTTTAAAATCATTTTGAGTTTTAGTAATCTTATGACTACTATCAGCTATCAATTTTTTTAATTCTTCTATTTGATTTTGATGCGTTGTAATTTCGTTTGTTAACTGCTTTATTTTTGCTGATTTTTCGTTAACAACCGCTTCAAACTGGGTAATTTCCTTTTGTTTATTTCCTACTTTAGCGACCAATTGCCCTTCAAAAGCTTTTGTAAAAGTTTTATTTTCAGTATCTAAAACACCAATATAATGTTTTATAGTTTCTAATAAACTTGGTAAAGTTGCGCCCATTGTAGAAGCTGCCGCATAGGTTGAACGGTATTTTGTAGCCTCATCCATTGGAATTTTATCTAAAGCTTTTAAGGCTTTTTTAAACTCTAAATAATCAAAACCATCTAAATTATTGTTTTCAATTGCAGCTAATAATTTTTCTACAATAGCAGCATCAACACTACCTGTAACATTACTATTTATAGTGGTTGATTTATTTACTGTATTTATTTCTGCGGATTTTTTAGCTGATACCGCTTGTTTTTTATCTTCTTGCTTGTTCTCTTTTTCACTTTCATCTTCAGTAAAAAATAGCGATTTTAAATTTTTTAACATAGTTACTCTAGTTTTAACAAATTTAAAAAAATTAACCAATTATAAGAGCCTTTATCTTTTTTGATTATTTTCTGATTACTTTACCAACTTATTCCATCCTAATTTTAAAACTACCAATAGCACTAAAAATATGGCTATAAGCTGTGTAAAACTTCCTATAAAAAACACACCTATAATTGCTTTTTGAATAAAATACGTAATTAAAAAAGTGATGATTAAAATGATAAACAGCCCTGATAATTTATCAAAACCAGGAATTGCTTTTAAAGGAACTGTTTTTTTAATAATTAACAGCAACAATATCATGGCTATTATTGGTAAGTAATACGTGATTAATTGAAGTTGCAGTAAATTTTTACGCAAAAAGAAAAAATTATAAACAACCAAGATAATAGCTAAAATTCCAGGTATCGCCAAAGCATATATTAAAATACTATACACATATAAAATTGGCGATTTAGGGCGAATCATATTTGAAAATAAAAGACCTAATAATGTCAGTAAAAGTAACGTTATATAGTAATTTATTATCGTATTTGAATTATTACTAAGGATGTTTATAAGATCATATACTGTCATGTTTTGAATATTTTTTTTCTGATGTATCACTGATTTACAAATGTATAAGAATAATATTCTTGATGCTTATTTTACATAAAAAATATCTAACACATCATTAAAGATTACATTTTGATTACATTTGAACTAAAATTCAAAACGATATTTTATGGAAGGACTCTTATTTATAATCGTCTTACTCTGTTTATATTTTATCAATAAAAATATAAACACAAAATTTGAACAACTCAATAAAACAATTGCTGATTTACAAAAAAAAGTTTTTTCAAAAGATACCGTTACAGTTCATAAAAATGTAGCATCCGAAGAAGAAAAAATTGTAATTCCTGAAGTAATTAAAACAGTAGCACCAATAATTCCTACTCCTAAAAAAGAGGAAATTATAATAACACCTTCTGTTACTAATTCTTTAAAAACAACACCTGTTTTAGAGGATAAAAAAATAGCAAAACAAACGATACAGCAAACCAAAGATCAGGCTGTAAAATCAATTCCTGAAAAATCATTTTTTGAAAATTTTAAAGAAAAAAACCCTGATTTAGAAAAATTCATCGGTGAAAACTTAATTAATAAACTAGGAATCTTAATTTTAGTATTAGGAATTAGTTTTTTCGTAAAATATGCCATCGATAAAGATTGGATAAACGAACCTGCAAGAGTTGGAATTGGCGTTTTATGTGGTTCATTAATTATGGCAATTGCACATAAATTAAAGAAAAATTACACCTCTTTTAGTTCGGTTTTAGTAGCGGGAGCAATTAGTATTTTTTACTTTACTATTTATATTGCTTTTCATGAATACGAGTTATTTAGTCAAAGCGTAGCTTTTGCTATTATGACGGTAATAACCATTTTTAGCACCCTAGTTTCGGTTTCTTACAACAAGCAAGAACTAGCTGTTTTATCGTTAATTGGTGGTTTTGCAGCACCATTTATGGTAAGTACTGGCGAAGGAAATTACGTAGTATTATTTACTTACATCGCTATTTTAAATATCGGAATGCTAGTGATTTCTTACTTTAAAAAATGGCGTGTTTCAACTGTTTTATCTTTTATATTTACAACAATATTATTCGGAAGTTGGTGTAATTTAAAAATAGGTAGCAATACCTTTTCACACACAGGAGCTTTAATTTTTGCAACCTTATTCTATTTTATATTTAGCATTACTATTGTTTTAAATAACCTTCGAAATAAAGGAAAATTCTCTGACATAGAATATTTTATTTTAGTAGCAAATACCTTTATCTTTTTTGGTTTAGGAATGTTAATTTTAAATGATTTAGCATCAAATTTAACAGGATTATTTACGTTACTATTAGCGCTTTATAACATTACTTACGCTACTATTTTATATAAAAAATTCGGATTAGATAAAAATGCTATTTACTTATTAATCGGACTTGCTTTAACTTTTGTTACCTTAACAATTCCAATTCAATTTGAAGGTAATATTATTACACTTTTCTGGGCTTTGGAAGCTGTTTTATTGTTTTGGCTATCTCAAAAATCAAAAATAGACACCTTTAAAATTGGTGCAATTGCCGTACAAATATTAACCCTTATCAGCCTATTTTTAGATTGGGACAAATACAGCTTTACAAAAGATTTAAACGTTATTTTAAATCCGTTATTTATTGCAGGTTTCGTGGTTAGTTGTTCGTTATTTTTAACCTATTGGTTATTAAAAAAAGCTCCAAAAACCGAAATAAAACAGCTTCTAGTTAGCAGCCATTCTTATGCTAATTTTATTTTGATAATTGCCATTTTGGCT
Source organism: Tenacibaculum finnmarkense genomovar ulcerans (assembly GCF_900239495.1). Lineage (GTDB taxonomy): Bacteria > Bacteroidota > Bacteroidia > Flavobacteriales > Flavobacteriaceae > Polaribacter > Polaribacter ulcerans. The sequence continues at coordinate 259,596 of NZ_OENE01000007.1, read as the reverse complement.
AGTTATTTTACAGGAATTTTAGAAACTAATTACCAAGCAAATCAGTTTTTAGCAAATATTTATTCTGCCCTATCTTTTTCTGTAACCTATCATTTTATTTTCATTTCGGTACTTATTTATACAACAAGCACTTTAAAAAACAACCTTTTTACAAAAGCAATACTGTTAATAAGTTGCATTTCTATACTAAGTTACATTTTGTTTTTTTACAAATTACCAGCAAACGAATTGATTGAAAATTTCTTAGAAAACACGAATACTTCCTATGCTTTTTACTTTCATTATATCATTTTAAGTTGTTTAATTTATTTTGGATATCAATTATATAAGACATCCGATTTATTATTTAAGATAAAACCAAAACAACGTAAATGGTTACCTTGGATATTTACTTTTGCTATTGTCTATATTTTAAGTAATGAAGTAATGATACATGGTTTACATCTTTCAAATACAATTGATACAGTAGTATTATCTGAAAAATTTACGGAATCAGAAAATGATTTTTACGATAAAAATATTTTTGTACGCAGCCAAATATCAGCGACAAAAACACAAATTATTAAAATAGGATATCCAATACTTTGGGGAGTTTTTTCTTTTATCTTTTTAATTATTGGGATTAAAAAACAATGGAAAAACTTACGAGTAATCGCACTTTCTTTACTTGGATTCACTATTTTAAAACTTTTTATCTACGATATTAAAAACGTTTCAGAAACAGGAAAAATTATTGCTTTTATATTATTAGGAGTTTTAATATTGATAATTTCTTTTGTGTATCAAAAATTAAAAAAATTAGTTATTGATGAAAAAACAGCTAAAAATGATATTGAAAATGACGCTAAAAAAAACCATCAAGATGAAAAAATATAGTTTATTAATTAGCTTATTCGTTTCTCTTACTACTTTTGCTCAAAATTATACAGGTAGTATTCATCCGATAAATGAAAACGGTTTGCATAAAATAATGCTACCTCTAAAAGTTAGAGCTGTTAGCAACGAAAATTACAATTTTTTAAGAATTAAAGACTCTTTAAAAAATGATGTTCCGTATGTTTTAATTTATAATAATGATAAAAAATTCTCAACCTTTGAGCAACTTAAAATAGCATCAAAAAATGTTATTAAAGATTCTGTAACCTCAATTGTAATAGAAAATAAATCGGCAGAAAAACTAGCTAAATTTACGCTTAAAATTGCCAATACAAAAATCAGAAAAAGCTATAACATTTACGGAAGTGATAATGGTTCTGACTGGTTTGGGCTGATTTCTAATCGTATTTTATCGCCTAAAAACGCACCTAAAAAAACAGCTTCAGGAAAAATATTTTTAGAGCAAACTATTCATTTTCCTTTAAATACCTATCCATTTTTACGCATTAATTTTGATGATAAAAACTCCTTACCCATAAATATTTTGGAAGCTGGAATTTATAAAAGTAAAATTTTTACTCAAAATGCGATTCAAATAAATCAATACAAACAAGAATTAATTGCTACCGAAAAAAAGAAAAAAGTTACACAACTTAAATTTACGGCTGAAAATTCGCATAATATCAATAGTATTTCTTTTAAAATTGATTCCGATTTTTTTCTAAGAAATGCTAAAATACTTGTAAAAAGAGAACGAAAAATTAAAAAACGTGTAGAAAGCTACACCCAAACTATTGCATCGTTTAAACTAAATTCTAAAAATAAAAATTCGTTTACCTTTAATAATTTAAATGAAAAAGAATTTATTATCGAAATTGAAAATAAAGATAATCCTGCTTTAGCAATAGAAAATATTCAATTCTTTCAGAAGCCAATCTATTTAATTGCTAATTTGAAGAAAGCAACTAATTACAAAATAATAGTTGATTCCACTTTAACAAAACCGTCATACGATTTAGGAAATTTCATTTCATCGACTACAAAAAACATTGCTGAAACAAATATTACATCGTTTTCTAAAAACAAAAGCAAAGCCGTATCGCCTAAAAATATACCTTTTTGGCAAACCACTATTTTTATGTGGATTTGTATTCTTTTAGCTTCTTTAGGGATTATTTATTTTGCATTTAAACTGATAAAAGATATTGATAGTCAAGAAAAAAAACAATCTTAAAAAATTTAAGAACCTGTTTAAATTTTAGTCAATAAAATATTATTACAAAAGTTCACAAATAATCTGTCAGTTCAAGTAATTTTTTAGCATCAAAAGGAATCAAAATAAAATTCTCGATACAATTTTAATTCCTTCTAGTAATTAAAATCACTCGAATTGACAAAATGGTGGCAAATCAGGATGTGAAACTGACATTTAAAAGTTTAATTCTCATTCAAAAAAGTGACCATTTTATCAGGAAAATCAGTAAAACCGCCATCAATATTCGCTTCAAAAAATAATACCTGCATCATTTGTTCAAACGAAGAAAACTCGTCTAAACTATCGGCTCTAAAAGTATACGGATGTACTTTTAAGCCGAGCTGATGCGCCTTTAAAACTAAGTTTGTAAAGGTAAATTTATCGGCTACTTTATCGGCTAAAATTTGCTTATACCACGGTCCTATTCCATCGGCATAAGTTGCAAAATGTTCTAATTTTTTAACTTGCTCATCAAATTCTATTAACTGCACTAAAAACAAATCCGATTTTAGTTCTTTTCGAATTCTTTCTAATTCCTTGGCATCAAAACATTGAAAAATACAAGCATCTTTTTTGGTTTTATATCCATAATCAGAAAGAATATTTAGAGTTATTTTAGCGATATCTTTTCCATTTTTATGATGAAAATCAGGATTTTTTATCTCTGGATAAATTCCAATATTTTTATTTGTACTATAATTTAAACCTTGAATAAGTTCAATTTCTTGTTGTAAAGAATGAAGTTTAAAATTTCCTTTTCCTTTAGGAAATCGCTTTGGATAAAATTGTTTTTGTGTTTTGGTATCAAACCGTTCGGTTACTTGTAATTGCTGTAATTCATCAAAAGTAAAATCGATTACATAATACCGATTATCCGCTCTTTTTTTATCAGGAAAAACAAGCGCAACATTGGTTACATCATCTAAATAAATATCGTGAATAACAATTGGAACATTATCTTTACTTAGTACCAAATCTTGCTCAATATAATCAGGATTCATAGCATACGCCATTGCTTTAGCCTCCATGGTATGTTCGGGTAAATATCCTGATGCACCACGATGTGCAATTACTATTTTAGGTGATTTCATCTTTTTAATACTCGTTTTGTCTACCTTATTACATCCGAAGATAAAAAAGCAAAGAATAAATGTATAATAATATTTCATCGTCTATAAATATACCTGAATTGTTAAAGAAATCATGGTGAAAATTGTTAAAATAACAACCAAAGGAAGTGCAAATTTCAGCCATCTATCATAACCAACTTTTACAATTGCCAAAGAGGCTAAAATTAATCCTGTTGGATTTATAAACGAAAATAAACCCATTCCGTATAAATAAGTATTGACAATAATTTCACGCCCAATACCAACCGTATCGGCTAGTGGCGACATTATCGGCATGGTTAAAACCGCCATTCCTGACGAACTTGGAATAAAAAATGATAAGCCCGAATAAATAAACAATAACACGTTTGCAAAAATTCCTTTTGGCATTCCTGTAGTAAATTCACTAGCGTTTTGTAAAATAGTATCGCTAATTAATCCTTGTTCCATCAATATTGAAACCCCTCGTGCGATTCCAATAATAAACGCAACACCCAACAAATCATTTGCGCCTTTTATAAAGGTTGTTACAAAATTTTCTTCCTTCATTTTGGCTAAAAAACCAATAAGAATTGCCCCTACTAAAAAGACCACAGTCATTTCTTCAAACCACCATTCTAAACGAGAAACTCCGTAAATCATTACTACAAAACAAAGCGTAAAAACAGTTAATATAATACGCAATCTTCCTGTTAAAACATGGGTGTCAGAAGTACTACTTCCAAAGATATTTTCAATCATTTCTTTTTGGTCGTAAATAATTGATTTTGTCGGATCTTTTTGAACTTTATTAGCATAACGTAAAATATAAATAACACAAATAACAATTCCACAAACCAGCATTAATAACCTTCCGGCAAAACCTGTTGTCCAGTTAATTCCTGCCGCATCCGAAGCAATAATCACACTAAACGGGTTTACTGTTGAACACATAGTTCCAATAGACGAACCTATATAAACACAGGCTAAAGCAACAATAGCATCGTATCTTGCCGCCAAAAATATAGGAATCAAAATAGGGTAAAAAGCAATGGTTTCTTCTGCCAATCCGAAGGTAGTTCCACCCGCCGCTATTAAACTTATTACCACAAAAATTAACCAATATTCTTTCCCTTTTAATTTTTTTGCCAGCCATGCAATTCCTGCATCAAAAGCACCCGTAAAATTCATAATTCCGATAACACCTCCTAAAATCAACACAAACAAAATAATGTCTGACGATTGGGTAATTCCTCTTATTGGCGATTTAAAAAAAGCCAAAACTCCTTGAGGTTGCGCAGGTAATTCGGTGTAAGTTCCTGGCACACTAATCGGTTTAGAAATATCGCCATTTGTAAATTTTTCTAAAGGAATTTTAATCCCTAATTCCGCTAATGATTCTTGAGTTGCAGGAAGTATTTTTTGTTCTTTTAAATGTGAATATGTAAACGAGTTACTACTTTTTTGATACTGCAAAGCATCAAATTTACCCGCAGGAATAAACCAAGTTAAAAGTGCCACCAAACCAGCTATTAATAACAAAATAGTATGCGGTGTAGGAAATTTAATATTTTTCAAAATGTAAAATTTTATTTTTGATAAAAGTAAAACAAATTCAAGACACAGACAGCCCTTGTTAGATAAATAATTATGAAACAAAAATTACAAAAAAGGTTTTTTCAAAAAGTAAAACAAAAATTAAATTTCGCTTAAAAAACATACCTTTACATTTACATTTTATCTTAAAAAATTTTCATGGAAAACTCATTTAACAACAAAATTCGCGTAGGGCAATTATCAGTAACAGACCGCGTTTCTTTTTACAAAAAAACATACGCACACGTTGGTTTAGGCGTATTATTATTTATCTTTTTTGAATATTTATTATTGCAAAACGCCAGCATTGTCGAATTTGCATTATCAATGACACAAGGCTACAAGTGGCTGTTATTGCTCGGTGGTTTTATGCTAATAACCAATTATGCCGAAAGCACCGCCTTAAAAACAACCGACAAAAACTTACAATATTTAGCCTATTCTGGCTATGTATTTGCCGAAGCATTTATCTTTATTCCGTTAATTTACATGGCAATTTCATACACCAATAATTTTGAAATTATCAAGCAAGCAGGAATTGTAACCCTAGGATTATTTGCAGGAATTTCATCAATTGTATTTATCACCAAAAAAGATTTTTCCTTTATAAAAGCAGGTTTAAGCATTGGTTTTTTCATTGCCATTGCCTTATTAATTGCAGGAACATTATTTGGTTTTAACCTTGGTTTATGGTTTTCTGTAGGAATGTGCGTATTAGCTGCGGGGTCTATTTTATACCAAACCTCAAACCTTGTTCACAAATTTTCTACTGATGATTATATCCCTGCCGCCATCGGATTATTTGCTTCGTTAATGCTGTTATTTTGGTATGTTTTACAAATTTTTATGTCAAGAGATTAAAAATTATTTGAAGCTATTTCCCGCTTTCCGCACTCGCTTTTTTTTGAAGAAAAATCAAAAAAAGAGCTCAAACAATTGCTTCAATCGGGGCTAGGAATTTCTGCTTCATTTTATAAGTAGATAAAACCAAGTGTATTATCTAAATTCCGTCCGTCAAACTGAATTTAGTTCAGTTTTGCATCCTGATTTGCCGTAGTTATTCGCTTTTTTTGATAATTCTTGTCAATTCGAGTGATTTTAATGACTAAAAGGAATTAAAATTGTATCGAGAATTTGAGTTCTTTTATGTTGATGAATTTTACACAAAAAAGTTCTCGATACAATTTTTTTGAAGGAAAAAAATCACTCGAACTGACAGTTTATTTTATTTTTAAACAAGCTATAAATAACAAAAACCTCACAGAATTTAAAAATCTGTGAGGTTTTTTAATATATAAAACTCAATTATTAAAAAAAAGAAATTAACTCAACATCATTTTCGCTCTTTTTACAGAAGCTACTAAAACGTCAATTTCTTGTTTTGTATTATAAAAAGCAAACGATGCTCTAACAGTTCCAGGGATTCCGTAAAAATTCATAATCGGTTGTGCACAATGATGCCCGGTACGAACGGCAACGCCTAATTTATCTAAAATCGACCCTACATCATACGGATGAATCCCTTCTAAATTAAAAGAAATTACAGCAACCTTATCGCTTGTTCCGTAAATTTTTAAGCCTTCAATTTTTTCTAATTCTTGTGTTCCGTAGGCTAATAATTCGTCTTCTTGTTTGGCGATATTATCAAAACCTATTGAATTTAAGTAATCTATTGCCGCTCCAAAAGCAATTCCACCGCAAATATTTGGCGTTCCTGCTTCAAATTTATGAGGCAATCCTGCGTAGGTTGTTTTTTCAAAAGTTACCGTTTCAATCATTTCGCCACCTCCTTGATAAGGTGGTAATAATTTTAACAATTCCTCTTTTCCGTACAATACACCAACCCCTGTTGGTCCACACATTTTATGTGCCGATGCTACATAAAAATCAGCATCTAACCCTTGTACATCTGGTTTTATATGCGGTACTGCTTGCGCTCCATCAATTAAAACATAGGCACCAAATTTATGTGCCGCATGAATAATTTCTTTAATCGGATTGATAATTCCTAAGGCATTTGAAACATGATTACAAAACACCAATTTCGTGTTTGCATTTAATAATTCATGATATATATCCATGCGTAAAGAACCATCTTCATTCATCGGAATTACCTTTAAAATAGCCCCCGTTTTTTCACAAAGCATTTGCCAAGGAACAATATTTGAATGATGCTCTAAAGACGATACAATTACCTGATCTCCTGCTTTTAAAATAGCCGAAAAACCCGAAGCAACCACATTAATACTATGCGTTGTTCCTGCGGTTAAAATAATTTCATACGAATGTTTAGCGTTAAAATGTTGTTGCACTTTTAAACGCGCTTCTTCATATTTATCGGTAGCTTCTTGGCTTAACGTATGCACGCCTCGATGAATATTTGCATTGTAATTTGAATAATAATCAACAATGGCATCAATAACAATTTGTGGCGTTTGAGAAGTTGCTCCGTTATCAAAATATACTAATTTTTTTCCGTGAACTTCTCGGTTAAGAATCGGGAAATCAGCTCTAATTTTATCTACAATAAACATAAAAAATAATATTTGTAACAAAGGTAGCAGTTGTATTTCAATTACAAACATCAATCAATTAAATTCTTACATTTGTTAAAACTGTTTTTTATGAAAAATTTAAAGAAAATCGTGTTATTCATCACTTTTTTTAGTGTTTTAACACTTAGCATTCTTGTTTATTTAAATTATCCGAAGCTAAACATACTAGCAGGATATTCGGCTAAAAACACCGCTTCCTCCATTTTTTTGGCGGGTAGAAGTTTAGAATTTACCGATAAAAACGACAACAACTTCACTCCTATTAATTTAACTTCGGATGAAATAAATATCCAGGAAAAATCGGCAACAGGTTCCGTTTTTGGTTTATTAACCCGAAAAGCCGTTTATCGTGAAGGTTTAGGCGCTGTTTTAATTAATAATGATTATGATATCACTAAAAAAACACCCATTCCAAAACGTAGTAAACCCGATAATACTGCGCCTTTTCCGTACGGAAATGCCAATCAGAAAGACAGCATTTTTAAGAATATCAATTATAAAAAATTAAACAACGTTATTGACACCCTTTTTGATGCAAAAAACAAAACACGATCGATTTTAGTAATTTATAAAGATCAAATTATTGCCGAAAAATATGCCGATGGTTTTAATAAAAACTCCAAACAATTAGGTTGGTCGATGACTAAAAGCATTGTCAGTACGATTGTTGGAATTATGCAGTGTGAAGGCAAAATAAATATAAATGCTGCTAATTTATTTGAAGAATGGAAAAACGATAAACGTAAAAATATTACGCTTCATAATTTATTACAGATGAATTCAGGCTTGGCTTGGAAAGAAGATTACAACAGTATTTGCGATGCTACAAAAATGCTTTTCCTAGAAAATGACATGACTAAAACACCATTAAAAAAGCCTTTAACATCAAAACCAAACGAAAATTGGAATTATTCATCAGGAACAACCAATTTAATTTCGGGGCTTATCCGCAGTAAATTTAGCACGCATCAAGCATATTTAGATTATTGGTACAGCGCTTTAATCGATAAAATCGGCATGAATTCAATGCTTATAGAAACTGATATGAGTGGTAATTTTGTAGGCTCTTCTTACGGCTGGGCAACCACTAGAGATTGGGCAAAACTCGGGCTTTTATACTTACATAATGGTCAGTGGAATGGCAAACATCTTTTTGATAAAGATTGGGTAGAGTACGCCACCACGCCTACCCCAACTTCCGATAAGCAATACGGTGCGCAAATTTGGTTAAATGCTGGCGAAAAATATGCTGATGTTCCTAAAAATATGTATTCTTTTAATGGGTATAAAGGACAGAATGTGTTTATTTTGCCCACTGAAAATTTGGTCATCGTTCGTACAGGATTAACCAAAAATGCCGATATGAATCTATTTTTAAAAGAAATAATAGCTTCAATTAAAGACTAAAAAATAACTAAAATAAATTAAAAAATAAATATGAACCCTTATTATTACGTACTTTCCATAAACGGATTTTTATTCTTATTCAGTATTATCTTTTATTTTTTCCCACCTAAAAAAATAAATTTAATCTACGGATACCGAACCAATAAAACCATCAAAAATGATACAATTTGGCAATTTGCCAATAGCTTTTTCACCAAACAATTTTTAATCTATTCGAGTATTTCATTGGTGGCATCGTTGATTTTTGTTTCTTTAAATAAAACCATCAGCTGGCAACCTATGGCGATTATGTTATTGTCGTTAGCGGTATCGGTAATTAAAACAGAGCAAGAAATTAGCAAAAATTTTGATGATGAAGGAAATAAATTAAAGTAAAATTAGTCTGTCAGACCTCACAGGTTTTAAAAACCTGTGAGGTCTATTATATTCTATTTATATTCCTGTTTTAACAAGATAACATCATCTATAATTTTTTGCATATTTTCTTCTTTTGTGCCGTCATACATGCCTCGAATTTGTCCTTTTTTATCGATTAAAACAAAGTTTTCGGTATGTACAAAATCTTGTTCTCCGCCATCGCCTTCATCTAAAACAGCAAAATAATGCTTACGTGCTAAGTTATAAATATGCTTTTTATCGCCAGTGGTTACGTTCCATTTTCCATCAATTACGCCTTTTGCATCGGCATATTTTTTTAATTGCGGAACGCTATCCATTACAGGGGTTACCGAATGCGATAAAAACATAATCTCGTCATCATCTTTAAAATTTTCTTGCAATTCACTCATATTATATGCCATCAAAAGACAAATTGTTTGGCATCGGGTAAAAAAGAAATCGGCGATATAAATTTTATCTTTATAATTGGCATTGGTAATTATTTCGCCATTTTGATTGATGAGTTTAAAAGCGCCAATCTTATGATTTTTTGATTTTGAACGCACTGATGTATCTACCAATCGAGGGTTGATATCGGCAGGATTGTAAACAGGCAATCTATCCTCTACTTTTACCAAATGATAAAAAACAGGAATGCCTATCAAAGAAAAAACAAGTAAAAAAAGTAAGGTACTTTTTGATTTTTTAAAGAATTTTAAATCCATTTTTGATTAAATTTCAGCTAAAATACAGCTAAAAACAACTTTTATATATCTTATCTAAAGAAAAATATAAAAACAAAACCACATCAATACTACAAACTTTTACAGCTGTATTGAAAATACGTACATTTGTGCTATTTTTAAATTTAGAAATACATCTTTATGGAGACGTTAATAAAAGCAGTACAATTTATTTTGAGCTTATCGCTCTTAATTGTTTTACATGAATTAGGGCATTTTATACCCGCAAAAATATTTAAAACTAAGGTTGAAAAATTTTACTTATTTTTTGATTATAAGTTTTCTATCTTCAAAAAGAAAATAGGCGATACTGTTTATGGAATCGGGTGGATTCCACTTGGAGGCTACGTAAAAATAGCGGGAATGATTGACGAAAGTATGGATACCGAGCAAATGAGCAAACCTGCACAACCTTGGGAATTTCGTTCTAAACCAGCATGGCAACGTTTAATTATTATGTTAGGTGGAGTTACGGTAAACTTTATTTTAGGGATTGTAATTTACATTTGTTTGATGTATGCTTATGGTGAAAAATTTTTACCAAACGAAAATCTTAAAGATGGTGTTTGGGTACAAAGTCAATTAGGAAAAGATTTAGGTTTACAAACTGGTGATAAAATATTAACGATTGACGGGCAAGCAATTCGAAAATTTAGTGAACTTCCTTTAGAGTTTATCAACGGAAATAATTATACGATTCAAAGAAATGGCGTTGTTATTGAAAAAGAAATTCCTACCGATTTTATTTCAAAATTAGTTGATAGAGATAAAAATTCTGGAAGTTTTATTTCGGTTCGTTTACCGCTTGTTATTGCAAATATTTCTAAAGATTCACCAAATATTAATAGCGATTTACAAGCAAAAGATATTGTTACTGCTATAAATGGTGTTTCAACAAAATATTTAGATCAGGCAAAAATTGAACTAGAAAAAAACAAAGGACAAGCGGTTAATATAACTATTCAAAGAGCTTCTGAAAGCTTAAGTATTCCTGTAAAAATTACTGAAAAAGGAAAATTAGGAGTTGGATTAGGGCAATTATCATCAAAAGATTTAGAGAAATTAGGCTATTATAAATTAGCTAAAAAAACATATTCAATTAGCGAAGCGATTCCTGCGGGAACAGTAAAAGCATGGTCAACGGTTACCAATTATATTAAGCAATTAAAAAAGGTTTTTAACCCAAGTACAGGTGCTTACAAAGGTTTGGGAGGTTTTATTTCAATCGGAAGTATTTTTCCTGCCGAATTTAGCTGGGAAGTTTTTTGGAACATCACTGCTTTCTTATCAATTATGTTAGGCGTTATGAATTTATTGCCAATTCCTGCCTTAGATGGTGGTCATGTAGTGTTCACTTTATGGGAAATGATTACCGGTAAAAAACCTGGTGATAAATTTTTAGAATATGCACAATTAGTAGGTTTTATTTTGTTGATAACCTTGCTTTTATTTGCCAATGGAAATGATATTTTTAGGACGTTTTTTAAGTAAAATAGTTCTTTTTTAAACAAAAAAAAGCATCGTAAAATTTACGATGCTTTTTTTATATAGATGTTATAATTTTATTATTTCCATTCTTTTGTAAAAGAATTAAATATTAGTTGATCATGATCTAAACCTAGATTATAATAAACAATAAATACTGTATCATTTAGCTTTTTGTAATATGGTCCTTGTCCCATTTCAGTGTTAATAATAAAATTAGAAGTTGAATCAGGAAATTTTTTATGTTCTTTTTTATAGAGATAAACTTTATTAATCATTTCATTCCCTTTTTCTACATAACTATAAGACTCTTTATTTCTTAAAAAAAGAATACAACTGAAAATAAAAACACAAATAATAATTATATAAATATATCTTTTTTTCATAATTCGTTATTTTGTAATGTAAATATTGGTGTTGTAGTTTTATTTGTTTTTGTAGGGTTATTTTTTGAATCGTTACTGGGAGTATCATTGTAATTTGGAGCACTCTTAGGAGTAGATGCTTTTAATACATTATTAAAATAATTAGTTAATTGTTCACTAAAAGTTAAATTACTTTGAATATTGAAGTGATTTACTGCAAATTTAGCTCCAAACTTATCACTAGGTAAATCTTCATAACTGTAAGCAGAATGTTTAGCAACAAAAGAGTCTGATAGTTCTTGTTTAAATCCATCTTGCACAGCCTCACCTATTGGGTTGATTTTACCATTAAGTTTGTACTGATAAGCTTTACCCGCATAAAACATAAAGTGTGCCATATCAATCCATCCCCCTTTTTTTGTATATATATATCTTCCGATTTTATTGTTAAAAAAACCTGTTTGTGTAGGTAATGGTCGAAATTGTGAGAGATTAAATTTAGTTTCTCCTAAGCTTTTCAAATAATCACTAGCTTCAACTCCTTTAAATTCACCAACTTTTCTTGGACTATTATCGAGTAAAAATTTAAAATTTGAAATAGTTCCCATATATTTTTTAACAGGCTCTGCATCTACAAGATTTGAAACATTGTAATCAATTTCATTTTCAGTTATAAGCTCTTCAAAGGCCTGTTTAATCCAATTTTTAGCATCTGCATCACTATTATTTTTATCTAAAAAATTTTCAATATTAGTTTTAATTAATTTGTTTTCAGGTTTATTTAACCAATTTGTTTCTTGAAGTGATAATCCTAAAAAATTTTCTATTGCTATGCGTTTACATATATTTTGCCCTCTAGGACCTAAATCTTTATCAAAATATCTTTCATAACCATCGCCACATTCTAATAAAGGAGGATTCAATACACCTACATATGAAATACCCGAACTACTTGAATTACTTCCAATATTATTAGTATTAAAACTATTATTCCCACTTGTATTATAATTATTTAAATTATCTTTTATAGTTTTAATACTACCACCGCTACTAACTGCACCATAGCTACCGCCGCCACCACTACTATGGCAAAAATTAACTTCTACATATCGACAATTACAGTCTCTGTCAAAAGACTCTGTATACCAACAACTAGTGATTTCATCATAAGCTGCTACTTTATTTAATTGTTGTTCTATAGATGAATTTAGTTGATTACTTGTAATATGTTTTATCTTTAAAGTAAAGATTTGGTCATCTGAATTAGCTTCATAAGAATATACATAATATTTATACATATTTTTTTCTTTTTTTATAACTAAATTTTCAAAATAATAAGTATTGTAATCATTATTCCCTATTCTAAAAGTATAAGTATCAATTTTATTTTCTTGAATTTTTATAATTTCATCTGTTAAAACAGTATATTTTTGTTGGATTTTCTAACGACTTTGAATATTTTTTAGATGAATATCTAATATTGGGTTTATTGCTTTAATTTTTTCACTTAATTGTTTATTATTATATAATTCATTTAAAGTAATAGAAGTTACCTCAATATTTTTATCATTTGTTATCGCTTTTGATGTATTTAAAATTTCTTCATTTTCACAACTCCATAAAAGTAAGGAAATACTAAAACATAGTAGCCATGCTTTTAAAATTTTTTCAATTTTGTTTTTTCTTGTTTTCATATATATTAAATTTTACACGAATATATATATATCATCATATTCAGATAAAAAATTACAAATAGTATTGAAATACTGTCTTTTAAATAATAATTTATACCACACAAAAAGCATCGTAATAACTACGATGCTTTTCTATTTTATTTGATTTCAAAACCTTTAAAAACTACTTCTTTAAATTTTCAGAAGCTTGCTTTTCTAATTGTGCCTGATACTCTTCTATAACAGGTTTTAAGGTGCTATCAGGTATTTCAGCTACTTTTATATACAGCAAACCATCCACAGCATTATTAAATTTCGGATCGACATTAAAGGCTACTAAACGTCCGTTTTGCTTCACATATTTTTTAATAAGCACGGGCATACGCAATGCCCCTGGCTCAATTTCATCAATAATTTTATCGAATTTTTGCATATCTGCTTTGGTGGCATCAAACACAAAATCTTTATCGGCATCTTTTAATTTTACTTTAAATTCTTGCTTAGGATAAATATATTGCGCCACATACGGATCGTAATAATGAGACTTCATAAACTCAATCATTAACGACTTGGAAAACGCCGAAAATTTATTGCTAATACTCACACCACCCAATAAATATTTATATTCAGGATGACGCAATGTAACGTGTACAATTCCTTTCCAAAGTAAAAATAACGGCATTGGTTTTTGCTGATAACTCTTTGCAACAAAAGCACGCCCTAACTCCATCGAACTTTCCATCATGCTATACAATTCAGGCTCAATTCGAAATAAAGTATGTATATAAAAACCGTTAATTCCGTACTTTTTAAAAATATCTTTCCCTAAGCCCATTCGGTAAGCCCCAACCAATTCTTTAGCAACGCTGTCCCATAAAAATAGGTGATGATAATATTTATCAAACTTATCTAAATCGATGGCTTTGTTTGTTCCTTCACCAATATCTCTAAAAGTAATTTCACGTAAACGACCAATCTCATGTAAAATATTTGGTATTTCTTTCGCATTTGCAAAAAAGACCTCATAATTTTTACTTTCTAATAATCGGCTTCCCTTTTCTCTTAAAGCATCCACCTCTTTAGCAAATAAATCAGGCGCTCTTTGTGCCGTAATTTTTTTAGCTTTTTTAGGTATTTTTAAATTTTGAGGTGATAATATTTTTGACGTTTCTTTTTCAAAAGGATTCGCCAACATATATGTTTTCTTTCTTATAAATTGATAAAAAGAAGGAATATCTTTAAATTCCGCCTGATCTTTTACAGAAATAGCTTTTCCTATTCGTACTTTTATCACCTTATTATTTTGAGAAACTGCTTCCGATGGTAATTTTGCCGTTCTAAGAGTTCCACTAATCCTAGACAGTAAATAAAATAACGGGCTGTTTTTAGCATGAAAATAAATAGGAATTACCGGTACTTTTGCTTTTTTAATTAAGCGTACAGCTCCATCTTCCCAAGGTTTATCAACCATTAATTTACCATCACGATGCGTAGAAACTTCTCCCGCAGGAAAAATCCCTAAAGGTTTTCCTTCACGTAAATGCAATAATGAATTTTTAATTCCTGCAATACTCGATTTAGCATCCTTTCTATCTTCAAAAGGATTTACGGGCATTATATACGGCTGTAAAGGTTCAATTTTATGTAATAAAAAATTGGCTATAATTTTGTAATCAGGTCTTTTTTCTACTAATATTTTAAGTAATAAAACACCATCCATAGCTCCTAAAGGATGATTAGAAATGGTAATAAAAGGTCCTTCTTTAGGAATTCTTTTTAAATCTTCTTCAGGTATTTCGTAAGTAACTTTACAGTCAGCTAAAACACCATTTAAAAATTCTAAATCTGTTTTATCTTTATTATTATCATATATTTTATTAATTGCAGAAATGCGTAAAACTCTCATCAATAACCATCCTGTAAAAGTTCCTACAACACCTAATTTATCTAATCCGATAACTTTAGCAATTTCTTTTGATGTAACTATTCCCATTAATTCAAATTTGGCATAAATGCAAATATAACTGAATTTTGCGAGACTGTAATTTTTTATTGTATAACCAACTGCGCTGTTTCTGTATTAATTTGACTTATAATTGATTTTCCTTTTTTACGTATTTTTTGAAGCGCTTTTTCATCAAAATGACGAATCGTATAAAGTGTAACTTCTTTGTAAGTTTTTATCTTAAAATCTGATTTTAATTCAGTGTAAAAAGCGTCAAATAAATCATATTTATCTTCTACACAAACCGAAAAACTAATGGCTGAATTTTGAATTAAATTTACCTTTAATTTATATTTATGTAATTTCTCAAAAACAGCACTGATATTGCTTTCTACCATAAAAGAAAAATCTTTAGCTGAAATTGAAATCAAAATTTGATCTTTTTTCACTATAAAACACGGTACTTCAGGGTTAATTTTAGTACCTTTTCCTACACAAGTTCCTTTGTTTGATAAATCATCAAAAGAACGCACAAATAGTGGAATATTTTTTTTCTCTAAAGGTTGAATCGTTTTTGGATGAATTACAGATGCGCCATAAAAAGCCATTTCAATAGCTTCGGTATAAGAAATTTCGTGTAGCAATTCCGTTTGTGTAAACACCCGAGGATCGGCATTTAAAACACCAGAAACATCTTTCCAAATAGTTACACTTTTAGCGTCTAAACAATAGGCAAAAATACCTGCGGTGTAATCAGAACCTTCTCTTCCTAGGGTTGTTGTTATAGGCGTATTTTGCTTGTTTTTAACTGTTTTAAGCCATGTACTTCCTAAAAAACCTTGGGTAATATTTAAGGTTTTTTTAACAATATGCGTATTTATTTGCGCTTCGGTTAGCTTCCAATCTACTTTTGCATCTCTATAATTGGCATCAGTTTTAATGCAGTTTCTAACGTCTATCCACTTGTTTTCTACGCCAATTTCAGATAAATAAGCACTCACAATAGTCGTCGATAACAACTCGCCAAAACCAACCATCTGATCATATAGGTAATCATAATCATCCGAAGTATTTTGAACCATAAAACCACTTAATTCGCCTAATAAATGGTTTACTTTATTAAAAACAGGATGCTTTTTACCAAATAAATCGGTTACTATTTTTTGATGAAAATTTTCAACAAAACAAATCGCTTCTTTTAAATTATCTTTTTTATAAAAATAAGCATTGATAATTTCTTCAAAAGCATTGGTCATTTTTCCCATTGCCGAAATGACTATCAAAACATTTTCTGTACCTTCGTGCTGCAACACGTTTGCTACGTTTTTTACAGCATCGGCATCTTTTACTGATGCTCCTCCAAACTTAAATATTCTCATTACAAAATTGTGTTAAATGCTGTTCATCCATTTGGCAAACTCGCCACTGATTATAAACTGTTGCACCTGTATTTTTATAAAAATCGATGGCATTTGTATTCCAATCTAATACCTCCCAAGCAACTCTTTTAAAACCATTTTTTTGTGCATAATTCATCACAGAACCGTATAATTTTTTACCTGCGCCAATGCCTCTTTTTGTTTGAGTAACCATTAAATCTTCTAAATGAATTGATTTTCCTTTCCATGTAGAATAGCGCTCATAAAAAAGTGTCATTCCTATAATTGTTCCATCAATCTCTTGAGCTACAAAGGTTTTAAACTTCGGATTATCAGAAAAACCATCTAAAATTAACGTTTCAAGATTAATTTCAACAGCATTTGGTTCTTTTTCAAAAATAGCTAATTCAATAATTAAATTTAATATTGATTGTGCATCTTTTTTTTCTCCTTCTCTAATTATAAAACTCATCACTTGTATTTTAAGCAAAGGTAATTCTTAATATATATTGCCAAAAAACAAATAGAAAATTAAAACACATCGTTTCTATTTGTTAAAATTTTAAGATGTAAAAACTTTGTAAAAGCGCAAAAAAGTTGGCATCTTTGTAAACCACACAAAAATTTGACATGAACAACAAGCACATGACTCTAGGTGAGTTTATTATTGGATATCAAAAAGATTTTAAATACTCTTCTGGTGAATTATCTCGTTTAATCAACTCAATTCGCTTAGCTGCAAAAGTAGTGAATCACGAAATTAGAAAAGCTGGTTTAGTCGATATTACAGGCGCTTCTGGCGATATCAACGTACAAGGAGAAACCCAACAAAAATTAGATATTTTAGCAAACGACCTTTTTAAACAAACACTTATTAACCGTGAAATTGTTTGTGGTATTGCAAGTGAAGAAGAAGACGATTTTGTGATTGTTGAAGGAAAAGATAAAACAAACGAAAATAAATATGTTTTATTAATGGATCCTTTGGACGGTTCATCAAACATTGATGTAAATGTGTCGGTAGGAACGATTTTTTCTATTTACAGACGAGTTTCTCCTGTAGGAACACCTGTAACAAAAGAAGATTTCTTACAAAAAGGAAACGAACAAGTAGCTGCTGGTTATGTGGCATACGGAACTTCAACAATGTTAGTATTTACTACTGGTAACGGTGTAAATGGTTTTACGTTAAACCCAGCAATTGGTACTTTTTACTTATCGCATCCTAACATGAAATTTCCTGAAATTGGAAAAATATATTCGGTAAGCGAAGGTTATTTTACGTATTTTCAAGAAGGAATGAAACGTTTTTTAGTACATTGTAAAGATTTAAATGAAGCTGATAACCGACCTTATACAGCTCGTTATGTTGGTTCATTAGTTACCGATTTTCATAGAAATATGATAAAAGGAGGTGTTTATATTTACCCATCAACCACCATTACGCCTAACGGAAAATTACGTTTATTATACGAATGTAACCCAATGGCTTTTATCTGTGAACAAGCAGGAGGAAAAGCTTCAGACGGATTTACAAGAATTATGGATATTGCGCCATCAGAATTACACCAACGTGTGCCTTTTTTCTGCGGAAGTAAACAAATGGTAGAAAAAGCAGAAGAATTTATGGAGGAATTTTCTTCGGATGAAAAACCAGTATATTAAATAATAACAATTATTTATAGTTCTATAAATTTAGAATAAGGCAAACAGTTGTTTGCCTTATTTTTTTGAATTAAATTTACATTTATTAAAACAAAAAATTAACTCACTTAAAAATAAACAATTATGGCTTTTCAATTACCAGAATTAGGATATGCTTACGATGCATTAGAACCAAATATTGATGCTAGAACTATGGAAATTCACCATAGCAAACACCATAACGGATATACCTCTAAATTAAATGCAGCAGTTGCTGGAACTGATTTAGAAGGAAAATCTATTGAAACTATTCTTGCTAATTTAGATATGAATAACGGAGCTGTTCGTAATAACGGAGGTGGATTTTACAATCACTCTTTATTTTGGACAGTAATGAACCCAGAAGATAAAGGTTATTTATCTGGAGAATTAAAAGATGCTATTGAAGCTGAATTTGGTTCAAAAGAAGCATTTATTGAAGCTTTTTCTAAGGCTGCTGCAACTCAATTTGGTTCAGGATGGGCTTGGTTATGTGTTCACAAAGGTGGAAAAATTGAAGTTTGTTCTACGCCAAACCAAGACAATCCATTAATGCCAGGAGTTGCTTGCGAAGGAACTCCTATTTTAGGATTAGACGTTTGGGAACATGCTTATTACTTAAACTACCAAAACCGTCGTCCTGATTATATTGATGCTTTCTTTAAAGTAATCAACTGGAACGAAGTAGAAAGAAGATTTGCTGAAGCTAAGTAATTAGTTTTATTTCGATAATATTAATGAAGTAAACTTCTTTACTATCGAAATAATAAGCACTAAAAAAACCTCGAAATTTTAAAAATTTCGAGGTTTTTATGTTTTTATAATATTCTTAAAAAAAATATAATAGTAATTTTATTATACCAATTTAACTAGCGCCATAATAACACCTAAGTGAATTCCTTCATGTAAGTTATTAAAAGCTATTGCCGATTCTATAGAATCTATTGTAAAACCTGTACTTGTTTCATAAGCTGTATATTCTGTAAAAATACCTGCCTCAAAATCTTCTTGTAAGGTATCAGGTAAGCCGATAAACAACTCTTTTACTTCCTCCAGCTCTTCTTCCGAAAATGTTTCTGTAGGAACTGTTCCTTTTTTATAATTTTCAATTAATTCATCAGAAACCAAGCAATTTAATCCTGATAATTTATACTGTAATAACTGTTGAGTTACTACTAAATGAGCAAGATTCCAAGCAATATTATTTGTAAATCCTTCAGGAATTTTATGTAATTGCTCTATCGATAAGTTTTCGATTTTTTTTAAAACTACTGCTCTCGATTTTCTTAAAATTTCAAATTGTGTGTTCATTTTTCTACTTATTTTAGCGGAGATCAAAGATAATTATTAAACCACTCAAACGATGAAGAAAGTATATTATTTACAAACCTGCGATACTTGCAAACGCATTTTAAAAGAAGTGAACATTGACGGATTTGAAAAGCAAGAAATAAAAACCAATAAGGTTACTGTTAGCCAATTAGAAGAAATGCGAAAATTAACCGACAGCTATCAAAGCCTGTTTAATAAACGCGCACGATTGTATAAAGAAAAAGAGTTGAAAAACAAGGAAATTAGCGAAGCTGAATATCGTGATTTTATTTTAGAAGAATACACTTTTTTAAAGCGCCCTGTTTTTATTTTGGAAGATAAAATATTTATCGGAAATAGTAAAAAAGTAATTGAAGCCTTAAAAGAAGAATTAAATTCATAAAACCAAAAAAGCTTCATAATCTTAACGATTATGAAGCTTTTGTTGGCCTACAAGGACTCGAACCTTGAATGTCGGTACCAAAAACCGGTGTGTTACCAATTACACCATAGGCCAGTTAATAAGTTGCAAATATAAAAATATTTTTCATATTTCAGTAATTTTTAAAGCTAACTTAAAGTTTTAAAATTACTAAGTTGGCCTACAAGGACTCGAACCTTGAATGTCGGTACCAAAAACCGGTGTGTTACCAATTACACCATAGGCCAATTACTTATTGCGGGTGCAAATATAGCACAAAGTTTTATATACACAAACTTTTTTTGCTTTTTTTATTTTAACATCTTTTTGTGTAGGCTATTACTTGGTTAAATCTCTTAAAATTATATTTTTGTTTTCAATAAAAAATGAACAGTTATTAATACTTTCGTGTTTTACTATATAAAAAACTATGAACAATTTTAATTATAAAAAATGGAACACTCTTTTAGGGTGGTTTTCATTTGCAGTAGCACTAATAACCTACACTTTAACCCTAGAGCCAACCGTTAGTTCGTGGGATTGTGGCGAATATATTTCTACCGCTGTTAAGCTAGAAGTTGGGCATCCACCAGGAGCGCCTTTGTTTCAAATGTTAGGTGCTTTTTTCGCCATGTTTAGCAACGATCCTAGTCAATGGGCTAAAATGGTAAATTTCATGTCGGGCCTAGCCAGTGCTTTTACTATTTTATTTATGTTTTGGACCATTACCAATTTGGCTAAAAAAATGGCTATCAAAAATGGCGAATTTAGCAAAAATGAAGCCATCGCTGTTTTAGGTAGTGGATTAGTTGGTGCATTAGCCTATACTTTTTCAGATAGTTTTTGGTTTAGTGCCGTAGAAGGTGAAGTATATGCCATGTCTTCATTTTTAATGGCGTTATTATTTTGGTTAGGGCTACGATGGGAAGACGAAATAAATACTCCAAGAGGACACAAATGGCTCGTAATTATTAGTTTTGTAGTTGGTTTATCGTTTGGAGTTCATATTTTATCGCTCTTGGTTATTCCATCAATTGTGATGTTATATTTCTTCAAAACTTATAAAAACATCACTCTAAAAACAACCGCAGTTGCGACTTTAATTTCAATATTGGTTTTAGCTTTTGTTTTTAAATTCTTGTTTCCGTTTACCCTTAAATTCTTTAGTGTTTCAGAATTATTTTTTATCAATGAAATAGGTTTACCATACAACACAGGAACTATTATTGCTGGAATTATTTTAATCGGATTGTTTTTCTTCGGATTAAGTTTTACCCGCAAAAATAACCTAGTAATGGCAAATACTTTGATATTGTCAGTACTATTTATTATGATTGGTTTTTCATCTTGGTTGATGTTGCCAATTCGTGCAAATGCCGACACTGTTATTAACGAAAATAATCCATCGAGTGCGCGTGAATTATTAGCCTATTATAACCGTGAACAATATGGCGATGCCAATGTTTTTTATGATAACTATTATTCAGTTACACATGATAGAGCTCAAGATGCTGAGCAACCTTTTAAGGATGATAAACCGAAATACGAAAAGAAAAACGGAAAATATATTATTGTCAATAAATACAAAAATATAGTTCCTAATTATTCGAGCAAACACAAAGGATTTATTCCAAGAATGGTAAACCCTGCTTCCGAGCAACATTACAAACGAATTGCAGGAATCCCGGCTCGAAGTAAAAGAAGACCTACGTTTTTAGAGAACATGAAATTCATGATTGATTATCAATTTGGATACATGTACGGGCGTTATTTTATGTGGAATTTCGTGGGAAGACAAAACGATACCCAAGGTCATTTAGATATTGAAAATGGAAACTGGTTAAGTGGTATCGATTTTATTGATGAATTTCGTTTGGGTTCACAACAACATTTACCTGATGACATCAAAAATAATAAAGGACGTAATAACTATTTTTTCTTGCCTTTAATTTTAGGATTAATAGGATTAATTTATCAATCTAAAAAAGATAAAAACAATTTATATACCCTTGCCCTATTCTTTGCTTTTACTGGTTTTGCAATTATTTTTTATACAAACCCGAAGCCTTTTGAACCTCGTGAACGTGATTATGCCGTAGTTGGTTCGTTTTATGTATTTGCAATTTGGATAGGTTTTGGTGTTTTTGCTTTGTATGATTATTTAAAAAATTATGCAAACAAAAGAACCGTTGCAATTGGAGTATCGGCAGTTTCATTATTGGCTGTTCCTGTATTAATGGGCGTTCAAAATTGGGATGACCACGATAGAGGCGACCGTTATATTTCGCAGTTAAATGCACAAACCTATTTAGAGAGTTGTGACCCGAATGCGATAATTTTTACTATTGGCGATAATGATACTTTTCCGCTTTGGTATATGCAACAAGTTGAGGGTGTTCGTCAGGATATTAAAATTGTAAATACGAGTCTTTTTCAAACTGCTTGGTATATCGATCAAATGAAAAAGAAAACTTATGAAGCAGATCCGATTCCGTCGCAATTAACACACGAACAATATAAATACGGAACCTTAGATATGGCGTATCATATTGCGCATCCACGATTTAAAGACTCTATAATGTCTATAAATAATTTTATGCGATGGATTGAAAGTGATAATGACCAAACCTATTATATTGATGAAGAAAATGATGTTAGAGAAAAGTTTTATCCTACAAATCATATTCGAATTCCTGTAAATAAAGCCAATGTTTTAAAAACAGGATTGGTAGCACAAAAAGATGCCGATAAAATTTTAGACTATATCGATATTACTGTTAGCGAGCAAGGTTTAACCAAAAATCGAATTTTAATGCTCGATATTTTAAATAATTTTCAGTGGAAACGTCCGATTTATTTCACAGGTGGAGCAAATGCCGATGAAGAATATATCTGGTTAAAAGATTATTTACAGTTAGACGGAATGTCGTATAAATTTGTTCCTATTAAAACATCAAACAAAGGGAAATCAATAATGAGTATGGGACGTATCGACACTAAAAAAATGTACGATAATGTTAAAAAATGGAATTGGAAAACCATCAACAATGGTAAAATTTATTTAGATGAGCAATCTAAGCGCAACGCAATTTCTATCCGTAATAATTTAATGCGTTTATCCGAAGAATATTTAAAAGAAGGTGATTCGGTAAATGCAAAAGATGTGTTAGATTTATCGCTATATAAATTGCCAATTAAACAATTTGAACACTATAGTGTTTCTTTAGAATACCCTGAATTATATTACCGCATGGGCGATATTGAAAAAGCACATGAAACCGTAGAAACTTTAATTGATGTTTTTCAACAAAAATTAAAATATTACAGTACTTTTAAAGACCAAGATGTTGATTTAATTATTGATAATTTAGAAACAAGTTTATACATGTATCAAAATTTAATTCAACAAATTACAAAATATGATAATGATATGGAATACGGTAAAAAAGCCTTTGAAGCCTATTTGAATCATGCCAATTTATTTAAACATTTAATGGCTAATGAACCGCAACAACCTGTTCGAGAATTAGATACTATTAAACCTTAATTTTAAGTATTTTAAAAGCAATAGAACTTCCGCATTACTAATGATAATACATTAAGTAATGCGGTTTTTTTTAATAGAAAAGACAAGGTAAAATACTTTTTTACAAATATTTCTTCACCAAACCGATTAAAGTATTTGCGTCTTGAACGCCTGTTTTTCGCCACTTCATTACACCTTCTTTATAAATTATAAAAGTAGGATTCCCTCTAATACTTAAAGCTTTAGCCAGTATTTCGTTATCTTTAATATCAATTTTAATTACTTTTGCCTTATCGCCTAAAGCAGCAGCAACATGCCTAAGCATTTCTACCGTAGAATCTAAAGGATTTAAATCAGTATAAAAATCAATTAAAACGGGTTTATTGTTACTTATAATTTCGCCAAATTTTGCCATACATCTAGTTTTTTAAATATATTTCTCTTAAAAATAGTATTTTTTAACCAAATAGTTATGATATATACAACAAAATCAGGCTTTTTTCAACTCAATAACCGTAATTTCAGGCCAAATCCCTACTCTTCCTGGAAAAGCATGGTAACCAAAGCCTCTATTTACATTAATATAACGCCCAAATTCTTGATACAAACCAGCCCATTGTTTATACACATATTGCGATGGGCTCCATTTTATCCATCCTGGGATTTCAATACCGAATTGTAAACCATGCGTATGACCGCTCAACGTTAATTGATAATTAAAAGCGTCTTTTTTTACTTTGTTTTCCCAATGGCTTGGATCGTGGCTCATTAATATTTTAAAATCTTCTTGTTTTATTCCTTCGGATGCTTTGCCTAAATCGCCTGCTTTATTAAAGCCTTTTCCCCAATTTTCAACACCGACTAAGGCTATTTTTTGCCCGTCTTTTTCAATATATCGGTGTTCGTTTAATAACAATTCAAAGCCTATTTTAGGATGTAAATCTTTTATCGCCTTAAAATTCGCTTTTTTATCTGCATCATTTTTCCAAGTAGAATAATCGCCATAATCATGATTTCCTAGCACCGAATATTTACCAACAGGCGCTTCTAATTTTTTAAATACGTCAATCCAATTGTCCATTTCGTGGGCGAAATTATTAACCAAATCGCCTGTAAATAGAATCATATCCGATTTTTGCTGATTTACCAAATCAACCGCATAGCTTATTTTTTCTTTATTGGTAAAACTTCCTGAATGAATATCGGTAATTTGTGTGATGGTAAAACCGTCAAAAGCTTCGGGTAAATCTTTAAACGACAATTGATATTTTAGTACTTTATAATTGTACTTTCCTTTAAAAATTCCATATAATAATCCTGCAAAAGGAATGGATGCCATTGCTAAGGCTATTTTTGCGATAAAAGTTCTTCGCCCCGCTAAAGGTTTTGTTTCTTCGGATGAAATATAAGAAATTCCCTTTTGAATCCATCGAAAAAAATCTTCGCCAAACAATACCAATAACATACATAACTTAGGAAGCAACATTACTAAAAGCATGCCCAAAGCAACCTGAAATTGTAAGGTTTGCCCTGAACTTCTATCCGAAGAAAATACCACATAAAAAAAATAAGCATAGGCTAAAAAACCAATAGATAACCAGCTATAACGAATAAATGTGTTTTTAGTAATTGTTTTTATCGCCTGAAAAGCATAGGTTTCAAAAATAACAACAACAAATACAATACTTAAAATTGAAAGCAACCATCGAGACATATAAATATATTTAAAAGTAAGACAAAGATAGGTTGATTATTAAAATCAATTTTTAACGTCTTGTTAAAGTTTCGTAGCTTTGCCAACTGAATTAATGACTATTTTTTAGTTGTTCATTTCTTTTCAAATAGCTTTTAAAAAAATATTCAACCACACTTCAACAGGCTTAAAAAACACCAATGGAAAATCAAAAACGACTTTTTTTACTAGATGCTTTTGCATTAATTTTTAGAGGATATTACGCCTTTATTAAAAATCCACGAATTAACTCGAAAGGAATGGATGTTTCGGCTATTTTGGGTTTTACAAACTCGATGTTAGATGTTATAAAACGAGAACGCCCCGACCATTTAGCCGTCTGTTTTGACCGTGGTGGTTCTGTAGATAGAAGAGCAGCTTTCCCTGAATACAAAGCCAACAGACAGGAAACTCCTGAGGCTATAAAAATTGCGATTCCATATATTGAAGCCATGTTAAAAGCGATGAATATTCCTGTGGTTGTAAAATCAGGATATGAAGCGGATGATATTATAGGAACGCTTGCAAAAAAAGCCGAAAAAGCAGGATACAAAACCTTTATGGTGACCCCTGATAAGGATTTTGCTCAATTGGTTTCTGAAAATATTTTTATGTATCGCCCTCGTTTTGGCGGTGGATATGAAACTTGGGGGATTCCTGAAGTTCAAGAAAAATTTGGCGTAGAACGTCCTGAACAAGTGATCGATTATTTAGGAATGATGGGCGATGCGGTGGATAATATCCCTGGTTTACCTGGCGTTGGCGACAAAACGGCTAAGAAATTTTTAGCACAATATGGTTCTATGGAAAATCTGCTAGCAAACACTGCCGATTTGAAAGGGAAAATGAAAGAAAAAGTAATTGCAAATGCCGATTTAGGGCTTTTATCAAAAGAACTTGCCACGATTATGTTGGATGTTCCTGTTGATTTTGATCAGGATAATTTTGAAATGTGTCAGCCAAATATTCAAGCAACTGCCGATATTTTTAACGAATTAGAATTTAAACGTTTATCCGATACTTTTGTTAGAATCTTTACTGCTGCTGTTCCTGTAAAACCAGGTGAAAAATCATCCGAAGAAAATACCGAAAGTAAAACAGAAAATTTGGCAGATAACTCACTGAAAAGCCAAGAAGAAACAAAGGCTATTCCTGTAACAGATTCCGATGGACAATTTGATTTATTTGCCGCTCCAGGAACTGGAACTGTTAATCAAAAAGTGGCTGTTTCTGGTTTTAAAACTATTGAAAATACCCCGCATTTTTATCAACAGGTAAATTCTCCTTTATCAAGAAAAATATTACTAGAAAAATTAATGCAACAAAAATCGGTCTGTTTTGATACCGAAACTACAGGTTTAAAAGCCTTGGAAGTTGAATTAATCGGAATTTCTTTTTCTTGGGAAATAGGCAAAGGATATTATGTCCCTTTTCCTGAAAATCAAGAAGAAACAGCTGTTATTTTAGAAGAATTTAAGCCATTTTTTGAAGCATCAACTATTCAAAAAATTGGGCATAATTTAAAATATGATCTCAAAGTTTTATCAAATTATACTATTTCTGTTAAAGGAAAATTATTTGATACCATGATTGCGCATTATTTAATTAACCCTGATATGCGTCATGGAATGGATATTTTAGCCGAAACATATTTGAAATATCAGCCTGTTCCAATTACCGATTTGATTGGTAAAAAAGGGAAAAATCAACTGTCAATGCGAACTGTTGAACTTGCCAAACAAACCGAATATGCCGTTGAAGATGCCGATATTACCTTGCAATTAAAAGAACATTTTACAAAAGAGCTAGAAAGTGGAAATGTAACCAAGCTATTTAATGATATTGAAACGCCTTTAGTATCGGTTTTAACAGCGATGGAAATTGAAGGAATTAACTTAAATGTGCCATTTTTAAAAGAACTTTCTGTTGATTTAACAAACGATATTGAACGTTTAGAAAAAAATATTTACCAGCAAGCAGGCGAAGAATTTAATATTGCTTCTCCTAAACAATTGGGTATTGTATTGTTTGAAAATATGGCGTTGGTTGAAAAGCCAAAAAAGACCAAAACAGGGCAATATTCTACCGCCGAAGAGGTGCTTTCTCTTTTAGCGAAAGACCATCAAATTATTAGAGATATTCAAGAATATCGTCAGTATAAAAAACTAAAAAGCACCTATGTTGATGCTTTGCCAAACGAAGTAAACATAAAAACAGGGCGTGTTCACACCTCGTATGCACAAGCGGTTGCTGCTACAGGAAGGTTGAGTTCTAACAACCCGAACTTGCAAAATATTCCGATTCGTACAAAAAGAGGACAGGAAGTTCGAAAAGCTTTTATCCCAAGAGATGAAAATTATGTATTATTAGCTGCCGATTATTCTCAAATTGAATTGCGAATTATTGCTTCATTAAGCCAAGAAGAAACCATGATTGAAGCCTTTAAAAATGGCGAAGATATTCATGCTTCTACGGCATCAAAAGTTTTTAATGTTCCTTTAGATGAAGTAACTCGTGAGCAACGTAGCAACGCAAAAACGGTCAATTTTGGTATTGTTTATGGGGTTTCGGCATTCGGATTGAGCAATCAAACGGATTTATCTCGAAAAGAAGCAAAAGCATTGATTGATACCTATTATGAGACCTATCCGAAGTTAAAAAATTACATGGCAAAACAAGTCGATTTTGCGCGTGATAATGGCTATGTAGAAACGGTTTTAAATCGTCGTAGATATTTAAAAGATATCAATTCGAGAAATGGAATGGTACGTTCAGGAGCAGAAAGAAATGCTGTAAATGCGCCAATTCAAGGAAGTGCCGCCGATATTATAAAACTAGCAATGATTAACATTTATAAGCGATTTGAGAAGGAAAATTTTAAATCGAAAATGTTATTGCAAGTGCATGATGAATTGGTTTTTGACGCTCATAAAGATGAATTAGAAATTATCAAACCAATTATTAAGCAAGAAATGGAAAATGCCTTTAAAATGGAAGTTCCGTTGGATGTAGAAATCGGAATTGGTGAAAATTGGTTACAAGCACATTAATATTTATTATATAAAGAAAAGTAAGAGAAAATGGAAGTAGATTATATAGATAATGTCAATGGTTTTGATGAACATGTAGTGCGTTTGTACAATTTCAATAAAGAGGAAGCGACTAAATTTAGTGCATTAATTAAAGAGACTGTTATCGAAAAAAAACAACGATTAGATGTCTCTGAAATTGATTTTATTGAGACTCGAAATTGTAATTTAATTTTTGGTTTATTCAAATCTGATGAAGGGATTTTAACCAAAGACAAGCAAACATTTTTTTGTGTGCTAACTTTAGCAGGTTTTGAAAACATGCTACAATTAATAGCGCCTTATTGCCAAAAAGAAACTAGAAGTTATCAGTATTTATATGATATTGATAATCCAACAGAATTGTTATTTTGCCCAACGGCTACTAGGTATGAGGGGGAGTAAAAAGTTTATTTTAAATATTCAAGAAAACAACTCTTATCTTTAATTTTTTTTTATAAAATAAATGGCAACAACAGTAACAAGTATCGAAGATCAAATTAAAAAACTTCGTAAAAGAGGTATGGATTTGGACTGGAAAGAGTCTAAAATTAAAGAAATTTTATTAGATATTGGCTACTATCGATTAGGGTTTTATTGGCATCCTTTTGAAATTAATTCAAATCATGATTTTGTAGAAGGAACTAAATTTTCAACTGTAATTGACCTTTATTATTTAGATGTAGATCTAAGATATTTATTGATTAAATACATAAATAGGTTAGAATTAAATTTCAGAACTAATCTTACCTACTGGGTTTCTATGCACTATGATGATAATGCAATTTGGTACACAGATACAAAAATAATGGCTCCTGAATATTTAAAAGACATAAAATCACATTATAATAAAAATTTTAAGAAAAAAAATATTCAAATTAGCAAGCATCATATTAAATATCCTAAAGATATTTACGCTCCTTGTTGGAAAACTTTTGAGTATTATACATTTGGTTCAATAGTGAAAGTATTTGAACACATTACCGACCAAAGTATTAGGAAAGAAATTTCTTTAAAATATGCGATTGAAAAGCCCGAAAAGCTTCAGAACTTTTTAAATACATTAGTATTTGTACGGAACAGTTGTGCGCATAGTGGTGTGATATTTGATTTACATATAGATAAAGGTGTAAGTGGAGTTCCTGGGGTAAAATTCAACAATAATTATAGTCATAGTTTAGATGCAGGAATTAAAGCATTACTATATTTAATGGAAAATATTTCGAGTAACCGAACCAATGAATTAGAAAAAAAACTGGTAGCGTTATTTGATAAATTTGCAGAAAACGATATGATAAAAGAAATCATAGAAAATAAATTAGGCTACTCTTATCCTTAATAATTATATATTTTTTTGTATCTTTGCAGCTCAGTGTCCCATTATTCATTTGCATTAGTGGTGCACTTTAAAAAAATAAACAACCTCAGATACTATCTGAGGTTTTTTTATACCCTATACCAACTTACTCCACAACAAACGCTTCATTCATTTCCCAATTGGCTCTTAATTTAAATGCCTTTTCAAAGTAAATAACTTTTTCGGGTTGTTGTTTTGATAAAAAATTTCCTGTATCCCAAATAGTATTTTTATTGGTGTCGATAATTGCTCGAACGGTGTATTCTTTGGGTGCTAATAAATCAAATATTACTTTTCCTGAACTATTAATATACCTGGTTTTTACCACTTCGCCTTTATCTAAAAGTTGCATAATTACAGGGTGCTTTGTTTGTTTTTTTACCTCTAAAATAATGCTTCCGTAGTCTTCAACGGTTAGGGTTTTAAATTGATATTTTAACGTATCATTACTAGTTTCATATACATCGATAATTGCTTTAGGCAAAACTGCCAATTTATAAAATGTTGAAGGTGTTTTTTCAAATAAAATAGCGAGCTTGTTTATACGTTGTTTTTTTACTTGAAATGGAATTGCAATGGTGTCTTTATCTACTAACGAAAACTTTGATTTATCAAAAATTGTAATAGGATTATTAGTGCTTAAAAATAAGGTATCTTTTAAAGGTAAAACACTTTTTACTTCTGATAAAATAGCCAAAGAATCGATTTGTTTTTTACGTAAACGCACTGTTACCGTGTCTTTAAAGTTATTTTTATTGCTTACAATAAAATTTAACGAATCTTGTTTTACAGGGGTAAACCAATAATTAAGGGTGTCTTTGTCTTTTTCGTAGGCTGAAAATGATTTGAATGAAGCAGGAACTTTTGATAATAATTCAATTTTCATATTTCCACGTTTTCCTTCATATCCAAATTGAATTTTTCCTTTTGAAACTTCTTTTCCTCTTTTAAATCGATACGGCTGTACTTCTTTAAAAAGTGTTACAGGGTTTAAAACAAGTGTATCTCTTGGTAATGAAATTGTGTCTTTATAAAACCCTATTTCATCTGTTTTGCTATTAAAAATATAATCGCTTGACGCTTCTTTTAAGGCTAATAACAAGTATTTTCCTTTGCGTAAATTGGTGAATTCAAAATTAGTAGAATCTAAAGTGCTACTAAGGTAATTTGGTTTTTGTTTGTAAATAATTGAATCGGTATAAGTGCTATCTAAACGATATAATAAAACGCTGATGTTTTTAAGCTTTTTTTGTGTAAACGCTGGCGCTACTGAGCCTTTTAATTTTAATGAATCAATATAATTTCCTGTAGAAAAAACGTATTTAAAACTTTCTAGTTTATTATTTTCATTATTGTCTTGTACTGCATTTCCAAAGTTAAAAGTATAGGTTGTATTGGTTTTTAGAGTGTCTAAAATTTCAATATTAATATACTTACTCGCAGTTCCTTGAGGTGTTATAATTGGTGGGTATTTTAAAGGAGGAGAAACAACTAATTGTTTCGATAATCCTTTTAAAACTACATATTCGTCAAATTCAATTTTAATATTTTTTTTATCAAAATGAATCGTTTTATAAGGCGGTTTTGCCGTCATCATAATTGGCGCATCTTCATCTTTAGAACCGCCTTCTGGCATTCCTTTTCTTGCACAACTAACTATAATTACAGATGCTAAAACGACTAAAATTAATAACTTATTTTTCACAAATTAATTCTTTAAATATTCTTAAAATAGAACTTCAAAAGTAGTAAATTAAGCCTAACAAAATTATTCTTTTTTAGTGTAAGCTATCGTAGCAATGCTAATGCTTATATTTTTTGTTTTTAATAACTCTTCACAGCAAGCCACTAGGGTTGCTCCTGTGGTTAATACATCGTCAATTAATAAAACGTGCTTGCCTTCAAAGACCTTAACATCAGTTAATTCAAAAGCTGTTTTAATATTATAAAATCGTTCAAAACGAAGTTTTGTTGTTTGTGTTTTAGCAATGGTTGTTTTTATTAAAAAATCGGGTTTATAGGTTGCATTTAAAAGAACACTTAGGGTTTTACCAAATTCTGTAAGCTGATTGTAGCCTCTCTTTTTTAATTTAGTTTGATGTAATGGCACAGGAATTATATAATCGACCTCTTTAAAAACACCTGATTCTTTTAAGTTTTCGCCAAACCAATTACCTATAAAACGACCTATTTCTGGTTGATTTTTATATTTTAACTCTTGAATTACTTTTTGAGTAACACCCTTTTTTTGATAATACAGGAATGAACGGACATTTTTCACCAAAATTTTACCATAAAAAGGTGCCAATAAGCTATTATTTACATACTGATTATTTTCTATAATGGGTAGTTTATTACTACACACAGTGCATAAATAAGTTTCGCTTTGTAATAATGTAGTTGCACAATTAATACATAAATTAGGATAAAATAAATAGAATATATCTTTTAAATTTTGCATCTTTACGAACCTTATTTGAGCAGAAATATACAAAAAACATAACAAAATATTATTTTGAGTAAAAAATTTAATTTCTTTAAAGAAGCTGTAAAAAATTACAAAACATCTGGTACTGTTGCCCCTAGTTCTAAATATTTAGCAAATAAAATGCTTCGGGAAATTGATTTTTCAAAAGCGAATGTTATTATAGAATTAGGTCCTGGAAACGGCCCTATAACACATAGTATTTTAAAAAAACTTAAACCTGAGGCTATTTTAATTTGCTTTGAAATTAATGATGCCTTTTATGATGAACTAAAGAAGATAAAAAATCCGCAGTTAATTGTTTTAAAAGCTTCTGCCGAAAAAATGGCTATCGAAATTGAAAAATTAGGCTACAAAAATGCCGATCATATTGTTTCTAGCTTACCGTTAACGATTATTCCAAAAGAAATATCGCATCGTATTTTAGTTGAAAGTTATAACCTTTTAAGTAATAATGGATTGTTTATTCAATATCAGTATAGCTTAACATATTATAAAAAATTAAAAGAAGTTTTTGGAAGTAACATCAAGCTAAGTTTTGAATCGCTTAACTTCCCTCCTGCATTTATTTATAACTGCACAAAAAGCAGTATATTAGATTCTGATAAACCTAATCGTTTATCAGAAAACCGATGAATGATTGCAACAAAATTTAAAAATACGGGGTTTATTGCTTTTCTACTTGCATTATTAATTACAACAGGTGTATTGTCGTATAAAAATGCAAGTGAATATTCAGAATTAAAAATAGCTTTTGATTCCGAAAAAAAAGACCTAGAATTTGAATTAAATACTGTTTTAAAAAAATATGAAAAAGCACTTAATAAAAAGGATGATGTTTCTTTAAATTTAAGAAATAAACTTCATGAAATAATTAAACTTAAAGATACTATTCATAACTTAAAAGCTGAAAATTATCGTTTATTGCGGTTTTACAGAAAACGTATTTTAATTTTAAATAAACAAAATGAATTACTTTTTTCTTACATTGACTCTTTAAGTTCAAAAAACAATCAATTAATAACTAAAAATGATAGCGTTACCGAAGTTTTAATTCAAAAAAGACATCAAAATAATCGCTTAAAACATAAAAACAATTCTCTAGATCAAGAGAAAAAGCTTTTAAAAGAAAAAATTGCCATTGCTCAAGTTTTAAAAATAGCTACAATAAAAGTAGTGACAATGAAAAAAAGACGAAGCGGTAAATACACCCATACTAATAGGGCTAGCAAAACAACAGCTTTTAAAATAACATTTAATTTACTAGAAAATAAAATTATTAAACCTGGTTTAAAACCTATTTATATTCAAATTGTTTACAATAATCAGGTTATTTCACCCGTTAAAGAAGTCTTATTAACAAACAAGCAAAAAATATTTTGTAATGACATATTAACCGTACAATACAATAAAAAAATATTACCCGTAATTTCATTTATTAATGTAGATAAAAACTCCCTAACCAAAGGTTTTTACCATGTAAATGTCTTTATTGATGGTATTTTTATAAAAAAAACAACCCTCAAGCTTAAATAGAAAAAAACATTATTACCCCCCGTAAATTATGACTACTGAAAGAAAAAAAAGCGCTATAATTGTTTTATTAATAATAACAATACTATCCTTAAGCCTCTATTCACTACAGAAAAAAAGCCAACATGATACTCTTCAAGAGGCCTTTAAAAATGATAAAAATGATCTAGAAAAGGAGCTCGATGAAATGATTAGAGATTATACCGATGTTGTGGTTCGTAAAAAAAGTATTTCTAAAAGACTACAACTTGAACTCGTTAAAATGAACAATCTTCGAGATTCGATAAAAATATTACAGATAGACAATTACAGTTTAATACGAATTTACAGAAAAAAAATAAGTCGTTTAGAATATGAAAATAAACAACTATTTATCAAAGTAGATTCATTAAGTATTGCCAATCAGGCATTGACTCAAAAAAACGCAATTACAAAAACGATTTTAGCGCAAAAAGAAACTATAAATACTTCTTTAAGCGATAAAAATAACGAATTAGAAGAAAAACAAAAAATACTTCAAACGAAAGTAGCTGCCGGTAGCATTCTAAAAATAAATACCGTTAATGCAGTAGCTATGAAAGAGCGCAGCAATGGAGAACTAACCTCAACCTCAAGATCTAGCAGAACAGATGCCTTTAGAGTCAATTTTGATTTACTCGAAAACCCCGTGGCTGATACTGGTAAAAAAACAGTGTATATTCAAATTACAGATCAAAATAATAATGTTATTGCCCCAAAAGGAGTTACCAACTTAAAAAACGGTGCAAATATTCAATATACCGATGCTATTGATGTAAATTATAATAATGACAAATTAAGTTTAGTATCGCTTATTTTAGTCAATAGAGATGATATTAATAAAGGAAAATACACCATTAGTACTTTTATAGATCAGCTTTATTTAGGTGCAACCATTCTTAATTTAAGATAAAATTATCTTTAAAAGCGATAAAAAAACCACGAAAAAGTAAAAAAGTCATTTAATTAGTCACTTTTTCGTTTTAGAATAGCATTAGTTTAAATCCTTATTTTATTTTTGCAATATGGCAAAACAAGAAGATCACTTTAAAAAAGTAATATCACACGCAAAAGAATATGGTTATGTATTTCAGTCTTCTGAGATCTATGACGGTTTAAGTGCGGTTTACGACTATGCTCAAAACGGAGTTGAGTTAAAGAAAAACATTAGAGATTATTGGTGGAAAGCAATGGTGCAAATGCACGAAAACATTGTCGGTATTGATGCGGCAATTTTGATGCATCCAAACACTTGGAAAGCTTCAGGGCATGTTGATGCTTTTACCGATCCTTTAATCGATAATAAAGATTCTAAAAAACGATACAGAGCCGATGTTTTAGTAGAAGATTACTGTGCTAAAATTGAAACTAAAATTGAAAAAGAAGTTAAAAAAGCCGAAAAACGCTTTGGAGAGACTTTTAACAAAGCAGAGTTTGTTGCAACAAACGGACGTGTTTTAGGCTATCAAGAAAAAATTAATACCATTTTATCTCGTTTAGGAAAATCTTTAGAAAATGAAGATTTAGCCGATGTAAAATTATTGATAGAAGAATTAGAAATTGCCGACCCTTTAACAGGTTCAAAAAACTGGACGGATGTTAAGCAATTTAACTTAATGTTTGGTACAAAATTAGGTGCTTCTGCTGAATCTGCAATGGATTTATACCTGCGTCCTGAAACGGCACAAGGTATTTTTGTAAACTTTTTAAACGTACAGAAAACAGGAAGATTAAAAATTCCTTTTGGAATTGCTCAAACTGGAAAAGCATTTCGTAATGAAATTGTAGCACGTCAATTTATTTTTAGAATGCGTGAGTTTGAACAAATGGAATTACAATTTTTTGTAAAACCAGGAACGCAAAAAGAATGGTACAATAAATGGAAAGAAACCCGTTTAAACTGGCATTTATCTTTAGGTATGGGCGCTGAAAATTACCGTTTTCACGATCATGAAAAATTAGCACATTATGCTGATGCTGCTGCCGATATTGAATTTAAATTTCCTTTCGGATTTAAAGAATTAGAAGGAATTCACTCACGTACAGATTTCGATTTAAAAGCGCATGAAGAATTTTCAGGAAAGAAATTACAATATTTCGATCATGAAGATAACAAAAGTTATACACCTTGCGTAGTAGAAACTTCTATCGGATTAGACAGAATGTTTTTAGCTGTTTTTTCAAATTCTTTACAAGAAGAAGCTTTAGAAAACGGAACTTCAAGAACTGTTTTAAAACTACCTGCTATTTTAGCACCTGTAAAAGCGGCTATTTTACCACTAGTTAAAAAAGATGGTTTGCCTGAGGTTGCTCGTAAAATTATGGAAGATTTAAAGTGGGACTTTAATGTGGCTTATGATGAAAAAGATGCTGTAGGACGTCGTTACCGTCGTCAGGATGCAAATGGTACACCATTTTGTATTACTGTTGATCATGATACATTAAATGATAATGCTGTTACAATTCGTCATAGAGATACAATGGAACAAAAACGTGTTCCAATTTCTGAATTAAGAGATATTATAAAACAAGAAGTTGATGTAAAAAATTGGTTACAAAAAATGTAATTATTTTACCATACTCAAAATAATAAAAATCCTACCTGTATTTACATGGTAGGATTTTTTACTTTTGTCCTATTAAAATCAAAATAATGAAAACTGCATTAAAAATATTATTCATCATCTTTTTACTTTGGATGTTTACAGGGGCTTATCTTTTAAATACCGAGCATCCGATAGCACAAATTGTAATGGGGCTTGGCGTTTTATACATGGCTTTTATATTAATGCCTATATTTATTTATTATCGATATAAAGATGATAAGTATAAAAAATATATTATCAATGACAACAAAATAAAAGAGTGGATTGACAATAGTAACGAATAAAACAAAAACGGCTTCATTTAAAAAAATGAAGCCGTTTTTATCCTAAAAATAGTATTTTAATACTACTA
This sequence comes from Tenacibaculum finnmarkense genomovar ulcerans, assembly GCF_900239495.1. Lineage (GTDB taxonomy): Bacteria > Bacteroidota > Bacteroidia > Flavobacteriales > Flavobacteriaceae > Polaribacter > Polaribacter ulcerans. The sequence continues at coordinate 222,759 of NZ_OENE01000007.1, read as the reverse complement.
CTTTCTTACTTTAAAGTAGCCGCGTAACCTGTTGGAAAATCAGCCGCTTTAGCCAATCCATTTGTTGCGCTTTCAAAGTTAGATCCGTAGGTTTTATCAATTGCCTTTAACATTTCATTTGCCATTAAAGCATAGCCTCTCGCTGTTAAATGAACGCCATCTAAACTCACCAAACCACCTGTAACAAAACTAGTTGTCATGTTATAATTATCAAAATATAAACCACTAGTAGCCGCTTGTTTTAAAATTGCGTTAAAATCGACAAAAGCCAAGCCTTTTTGAGTTACAATATTTTTAATTGAGGTGTTATAAGCAGTGGTTGCCCTTTTAACTTTTTCAATTTCTTTAGTAGTTAATACCCACTTATCAGTTAATGGTAACGAAACTCCTTCTACAGAAAACATTCCTGCTAATTGTGCTGGTAATCCCTGGCTCAATAAAAATTTCACTGAATTTGCATTTACTTTACCAATAATACTACTGCTTGGTAAGACTAATAAATCATCGGCTGTTGCTTGTCTTGCCTGCCCGTAGTAAGTTCCTAATAAACCTGCTACTTTTTGCAAGGTGCTCACATCGGTAGGCAAACCAAAACCAGCTACAAAAGCAGTAAAACTAGGGCTTGCTAATAATGTTCCGATTATTTGTGCTGTTTTATCTTCTAAAGCTTCATCTTTTATAACTACAGGACTAGCGGCATCTGCTACAAATACAATAGCACGTTCTGGCACGCCAATAGCAACAAATACATCGTTAATTGCACCAAATACATTGTTTAAAGTAGGTATTTGTGCGCCAAAAGCAGGATCTGCTGGGTTTAAAGGAGCATAAGGCACTGTTGTAAAATAAGGTAGTGATGTAACCTCTGGTAAATTAGCGACAACTCCTTTAGCTCCATTGCTTGTTAGAGCTGTTACAGCTGTTGAAAAAACACTTGCAAAAACAGTAGGGTCTGTTATGTCTTTACTACCATAAGTTGCTGGATTTAAATTTCCTTTTTGATCAACACCAACACCTCCTGAAACAGCATAACTTAACAGGTCATTTCCACCAATTTCTGATAACGAAAAGAAGGTTGGATTCTGTGTAATTACATCTTCTAAAACACTTGCCATTGGCGATGATGCCATTCTTATAAAATATGGATTTGCATTTGGTAACCCCGCTAATGCACCATAACCTTTTACCCCTAAATGATAACTTTTTAAACCAGGAATACCCATATTATTGTACGCTGCTGCTTTAATATTTGATATTTCGGTAGTTGGTGTTGCCGCTAATACTACAGGTGCTGATCCATTAAAATAGAACCTAGGTGCGCCTGAAACTTTTCCAGCAATTGTAAAACCACCAAAATTATCGTTCATTAATGGCTGGGTAAATTCACCGCCACCTGCCATCGCAAATTTAGATGCTAAGGTTGCTGGAAAGGAGTTTTTTTGTGCTTCTTTAAAGACTGCTCCATCTGTATATCCTGCGGTAAAAGATGCGCCTACTGCTACATAATTTGAAAAATCAGCACTACCTGATTCTAAAGAAATTATGGTTTCTTTTTGAATTTTTTCTGTAATTGGATCTAAATCATTATTTACATCACAGGCTACCAACCCAATAAAAACTACCGATAACCATGTATATTTTAATGTCATTTTTTTCATCTTTTTAGTTATTTATTGTCCAAGAAATAAAGAATTGAGAACCTATTGCTCCAATACCTGGCGCACTAAAATATTCTTTTCCTGTTAAATTAGCACCTCCTAATTTAAATACTGATTTTAAAGAAGGAATTTTATAATTTACCTGCGCATCTAATACTGTTCTAGCAGCTACAGCTCCTTCAAAGAAAGATGATTCCCAGTAAAAATCATTTTGCCATCTTGTACTTACATTAAATCCGAAGTTTTTAAATAAATTGGTTTTACCAAACTGTATTTTAATTTTGTGTTCAGGGGTATTAAATCCTGCTTGAAAATCGGGGTCTGAGCTTTGATCAAAATCAAATTTAGACCAGGTATAATTTACACCTAAATTAAATCCTTTAAAAACTTTTGTACTTAAACCAAGTCCTACTCCATAAGAAGTAATAGCTGCCGATGAATTTGTTCTAAATCCAACGCCTGCAAAATCGCCATTTTTTAAGGCTAACAAAGCTAAATCACCTTCGCTTACATTTGGTACCACACTTGGCAAACTACTGCCCGCTACACCGTAAAAAGGAACGGCTATTTTTTTTAAGGCGATAAAGTCTTTATAATCGTTATAATACATGCTAAAATCAATACCTACTTTACTTTCTGATACAGCAACTGCTCCACGATACCCTATTTCATAAGACATTACTTTTTCTGGTTTTACCAAATCAAAATTAGCCTTGGTAGGTGTTTTGTCTATAATAGAACTTTCTGAAAAAGCATTGGTAAAGGCATCTCTACCGGTATATGTTGTTTCAGAATTAATTCCTGGAATTTGTTGCCCTGCAATACTAACAGGTAAAGGTGAAGAAGTAAATCGATCTAAATTATCTTCAGAAGTACCAATTAAAGTTCCGCCTCCTGTTGCCAAACCGATGTACTGATCTTGCGTTGTTGGATTTCTAAAACCTGTTTGAAAAGAGGCTCTGAAATTATGATTTTTCATTTCACCTGCGGCATAAGCTAACGACAAACGAGGAGAAATATTTCCATCGAAATTTTTTGCTTTATCATAACGAATAGAAGTGGTTAATTTTAAACGATCTTCCATCATTTTCTTTTGAAGTTGGGTATATAAACCATATTCATCATAATCAATTAAGCTATTCTGATCTGTGAAAATAGTACCGAATGAGTTCAAATTAAATTGTCGGTACGAACCGCCAACTTGTACTTCTGCCCAATCAATATAATCACGTAAGTTTAAATTTGCATCTACATGATATAAACTTGTTTTATCTTGAAATTTTGAACCCTTTGTTAAATCTGGCTCATTAGTTACTTTATTAAAAGCGTTGTTAAAAGCACTAGTCCCTGGAATTAAACGTCCTGTATCTGCTGCTTTTCTAGCATTAGCATGCGCTAAAGAAGTGTCTATATTAGGGTTACCAAGTACCGAATTCGCATAGGCTGCTATATAATCGCTAAACCAGTTTTTATCCGATTTCCATTCTCTGTTAATATTAATGGCTGTAAAACGAGTATCGTAAGAATCGCCAGCATCTTCACCGGTATAATATCCTCTTATAAAAAAGTTTTTTCCTTTAAATTCTAATTTATGTTGCTCCATAAAAAAGTTAGAAATATTATACCTGTTCTGCCCCTGATAAATAGTATTTCCTGTACCATATTTTGAATTCCATATAATTTCTAAACGGTCATTTCCCCAAGGACGATAATGTAATGCTGCGCCAAATTTAACACTTTTTGCTTCGTTACTCATTAAATCGACCTCATCGTACCCCGTTCTAGTAACTCGAACGCTAGGGATAATTCCTAAGCCTGAAGCAGTTCTTATATTTGTTCCAACCTCATCGCCATATACATTTAAACCATCATAATCTGTCCTAGAATTTCTATCTCCGGGTAAATATGTTCCACCAACACCTGTGGTATTTCTAGTATCTGTTGCATGCCATTCTTCTCCTTTTAAATATGATAATGTTGCTTTTACGGCAAATTTATTATCAAAAGCATGTGCCATTCTAATACTTGTATCGTGGTAAGGATTATTGCTCGCAGCCTGCTGACTTGTAAAACCTGTTTTATATACAAAACTAATTCCTTGATCGTCAAAAGGACTTTTACTGGTCATTAACATAATACCATTAAATGCGTTTGCGCCATACAAAGCAGATGCTGCTCCTGGTAATATTTCAACGGTTTTAACATCTAATTCCGACATTCCTAACAAGTTTCCTAAAGCAAAATTTAATGCAGGAGAAGCGTTGTCCATTCCGTCAACTAATTGTACAAAACGCTCATTAGCAAAAGAGGCAAAACCACGTGTATTTACCGATTTGAATGTTAATCCACTAGCGTTTATATCAACTCCTTTTAGGTTCTCTAAGCCATCATAAAAAGAGGCAGAAGCGGTGTTTTTAATAGCCCTTGAATCAAAACGCTCAATAGTTACTGGCGATTCCATTACACGCTCAGGAGTTCTTGATGCCGAAATTACAACCTCGTCTAAAGAAGTTGCATTTTCGGTTAAACTAACCACCACAACTTGATTATTTTTTGTTATTTCGATGGTTTTAGAGTGATATCCTATAGATGAAATTTTTATAGTAAAAGGAGGAATATCAACTACTTTCATGGTAAATTTCCCATCAAAATCAGTAGAAGTTCCTACAGCTTTCCTTAAAACCTTAATGTTTGCTCCTGGTAATACTCCTCCAAGAGATGCGTCATTAACGGTACCTTTTATGATTGTTTGAGCAACCATTGTTGCAGTGCTCAGTAGCACAAATGCAATAAGTAATAGTGTTTTTTTCATAATTTATAAATAATTAATTTATTAACGCTATTGCAAAATACACTTTTTTTATCAATAATAAATTTGCTACTATGTAAGTATCAGTAACATACTTTATTAGCGCACTATTTCAAGTGCTTTTTTTAAAATAAAATAATGTTTTTTTAAAACAGCGATAAAGGTTTTCAATACTACAAAAGCGATACTTTACAAACTAAAACAGTTTATAAAATATCGCTTTAAAATATTTTGTTGATAAATAAAAACTACGCTTTTAAGTATTTTCCAACAAAGAAAGTTCCGAAAGGCAGCAATGATAATCCGCAAATAATTCCGAAGGTTTTTGTGTTCCATTTCTGTGAAGATTTTAACATAATTGCTAAAATTATGTAGGCTACAAATAGTACTCCATGAGGCATTCCTAGCATTTTTACATAGCTTGCATCACCTTGTAAATATTTAATAGGAACAGCTATAAAAAGCAATAATATATAAGATATTCCTTCCAATAAACTTACAATTTTAAAAATATTAATCATCTGTATTTGTATTTAAAAATTAGTTAATAACGATATTGAAATATTTCGCCCCGGTGCTGAAATTCCTGAGGCAAATTCTTTATAATGCGCATCCAATAAATTACTGAATTGGCTTTGTATTGAAATGTTTTTATTCAGCGTATATTTAGCATGTAAACCAAGAGTCATCCAACTTGGCGTACCATAATATTTATCAATATCAGCGGTGGCTTTTTTGTTGATAATTGGCGTTTGTTTATGATTATCAATGCCTTCTTCTAAATTATAATCTGAAATATTTTTTTTAGCATTGAAAATAAAATTTACACCACTTTCTAATTTATTATCGGCATAACTAAGCTCAAATCGACCAAATAATGGCGGAATTGACGAGAGTGGTAATTTCGTATCGTAAGCACGTCCTTTTGTATAAGTAAAAGAACCTGAAGTTTTCCATTTTTCAGCTAATTTCCCCTGATAACTCACCGTTGCACCGGTAATATATGCCGTTCCTTTATTTACATTTGCTACAATAATTCCTTGCTCTTCATCGTATAAAATTTTTGAAACGCCCCCGAGCATAAAAGTTTCTCTATAGATGTAATTATTCAATAAAGTATAGTACACATTTGCGCCAATTCGAAACTTTTTATTATTAAAATATTTTTGAACACCAAGCTCTGTATTGTAGGCATGCTCTGGCTTTAAGTTGATATTTGGCACGGTAACTTCGCCATTTTTTTCTCTTACTTTTCCTACATCATCAATATTTGGCGAGCGAAACCCTGATGACAACACGGCATTTAATTGCCATGTTTTAAACGGCTTATACACATAGCCCGCCGTAAGAGTTAATGCGTTGTTATTTAAGCAAATATCAGTACTTGGTAACTTTACAAACGCCTGATTTATCCAGCGAGCATCTAATTGAGTATTGGTAAATCGAACCCCAGTATTTAAGGTGGAATTATATGAAATATCTTGGCGATAATCTAAATACATTGCCGAACTAAAATAACTACTTCCACCGTCAGGATAGCGAGATTGCACCATAAAATCATCATCAAAACCGATACTTTTATCCGTAGATATTTTTAAAGTCTTGCCATAAGCATTTGAATTTACATCATTATAAGCAAGTTCTAAACCATAGCCTAAGTCACGTTTTTTAGCTAAAGGAACCGTAAAGTCAGCATTTACGCTAAAAACTTGCACTTTTTCATGTTTATTTGAACGCTTTAAACTACCAAATTTTCGTTGAATACGGCTTTCTTTAATATTTTGATATGCTAAGGTAATCGCACCTTTTTCCAACCATTTTATATTCGGATTAATTGCTAACTGCGAAGAAATTAACAGCCTTTTTTGAGGACCATAATACCATTGGGCAAATTTTAAACTGCCATTTTTTTGTTCCATTAATTTATCAAATCGTGGAATATCTGATGATGTTGAATATTGAATATTAAATTTTAAATCAGTATTTTCTGATAGCGGAATAAATAATTTCTGCAAAAAATCAGTTTGGCTAAACCCGGTGTTTTTCTGCAAATTTTTATCTTTATTTTTCGTCGGATTTTCAGTGTAATTTCCGTTTAAATTATCTGAATAAAAAAACACTTTGCCCCAAGTATCAAAACCATGTGCTCGATTTTTCCCCATTTTTAAATCACCAAAACTACTGTGTGAAATATTGGTCAGCGATGCCCATTTTTTAAACTGTAATTCTGTAGTTACTGAATTTGTAACTTCATTATTTACCGAACTATATCGTAAAAAATGACTTGCTTTTATATTACTTTTTTTATTTTTATTCGATAGATTAAATAATTTCGGCGTTTTCGTATAATAATGAATTACACCGCCAAGCGCATCGGAACCATAAATAACCGATGAAGGACCAAAAACCACTTCGGTTCTTTCTAATAAGTTCGGGTTTACGGTAATCGAATTTTGTAAATGTCCCTTTCTATAAATGGCATTATTCATGCGCACGCCATCGACCACCAATAAAACACGGTTACTTTCCATCCCTCTAAGTACAGGACTTCCACCACCAAATTGTGATTTTTGCACTTTAATTCCTGGAATACTCGCTAATAAATCAGCCGATGTTTGTGGCGATACCTTTTGAATATCTCTTAAAGAAACAACGGCAATTTGTTCGGCAATTCTATTGGTTTTTTCTTTGTTTTTAAAAACAGAAACAATAATTTCATCTAATTGTTCTGAATATTTTGATAAATAAACCTGATACTGATTTTTTTTTAATATTGATTTTTTTTCCTGAAAACCCGCATACGAAACATGCGAAAAAACAAGCACTTCGGATGCTTTAAATGCCGAAATATTTACAATACCATCAACACCACTAATTTCAGCGATTGTTTTGTTTTTATTAAACACCGCTACCCCGTCAATTGCTTCGCCTGTTTGGGCATCAACAATGGCAAGCTTTTGTGAAAAAATAACGATGCTTGTAAGTAAAAAAAATAAGAGTATAATTTGCTTCATAAATCAACTAAACACGGTTTCTAAAATAGCTAATGATTTTGGCTTTTTAAAACCCTCCAAATGTAATTCAAAATATCGAATTATAACCCCAAGGATGGTCTGCCTTTCGTTTTTATGGTACGAAATAGTGTGTATAGCATCAAAATTTATACCTAACAGCTTTTTAAAAAGCAGTAATTCATTTCCTGTAAGTACTAATTTTTCATAGGTTGCTGTTGTAAATCTTCCTTCGGATAAACTAAAAGCAGGTTTATTCGCTTGAGAAACATCAGGATAAAACCCTAAAAACCTTGATAAATTCAACAAAAATAATAAGTGAAAATTCGCAACATCACTATGCGTATCTAACCAAATTAAACTCGTTTCTATATACTGGTATAAAACGTCATTTTTTTCTTCTTCTTTAATAATATTTGTTAATATTTCTGATAAAAAAAGTACGATAGACTGCTTAACAACCGAAGTATGAATATTGCTATAAGGATGAATAACCCCTGCTTCTTTTATAGAGTTTAACACCTTTTCAGTCCTATTTTGATGATGCTTTGCCTGAATAAGCAACTGTGTTAATGGCTCAAAATAGGCTTTTTTAAGCAGTCCTTTTCTTGATTTTAAAACACCTCGAATAAGGTAAGAAACAATGCCGCTTTCTAAAGTAAAACAAGTTACAATTAAACTGGTATCGCCATATTTAATCGCCCTCAAAACAATTGCTTTTGTAGTAATTAATGCCATTAAATTGACCTTTTAAAATAATGAATAATTGTTATATCTTTTCAAAGATATTTAATAATAACCCGCTAAAAAAACACATCGTTAATTAATGTTTTTTTAATAAAAAATAAGATAAAAATAAGCTTGTTTTTATGCCATTCAAAAATTGAATCATACCTTTGCAATGTTCTCTTAAAGGGGTGCCAAATATCGGCTGAGATCACACCCAATGAACCTAGAACAGGTAATGCTGTTTAGGGAAAAAACATATTGCAAAGCACTAAAATCATCTTATAAAAAAGGGTTTTAGGGCTTTAAAAAATGCTATGATGTTATCAAATTAATTATTCAAACAAAAAGAATAATTGCCTCTTTTTATTCGATTTTTATTTATAAAAAAATGAGACAAATGTCTTTTATTCAACAACTTAAAAGCATCGCTTTTATAATCGTATTATGTAGCAGTTTTGCCGTAAATGCGCAAAGTTTTATTTTATCTGGTAAAATAATTAACAACAATCAAGAACCTTTAAATGGTGCTTCTATTGTTCTTAAAAATTCAAAAAAAGGAGTTTCTTCGGATAAAAAAGGGAACTTTAAACTGAATTTATCCAAAGGAACACATCTTTTAGAAGTTTCTTATATCGGTTTTAAAACAACAATAAAACAAATAGAACTTACCAATAACCAACAAATTACCATTCAATTATCCGAAGAAAAAAACGTATTAGATGCTGTTTTAGTAAATGCCGTTCGTGTACAAGCAAACGCTCCTGTAACACACTCTAATGTATCAAAAAAACAACTTGAAAAACGTAATTTAGGGCAAGATATTCCTGTTTTACTAAACTATTTACCAAACGTTGTTTCTTCTTCGGATGCAGGGGCTGGCGTGGGTTATACCTACATGAGCGTTCGTGGTTCGGATGCTACAAGAGTAAATGTAACCATTAATGGAATCCCTTATAATGACTCTGAAAGTCAAGGAAGTTATTGGGTTAATTTAGGCGATTTTGCATCGTCAACCCAAAGTTTACAATTGCAACGTGGCGTAGGAACTTCTACAAATGGTGCAGGTGCTTTCGGGGCAAGTTTGAACATTTTAACTGATGGAATTTCTGAAAAAGCGGGCGGAGAAATCTCAAATGCTTTTGGTTCTTTTGGAACAAGAAAACATACCGTAAAATTTACCACAGGAAAAATAAACGAGCATTTTGAATTAGCAGGACGCTTATCAAATATTTATTCTGATGGATATATTGACAGGGCTTCTACCGATTTAAAATCGTACTTTTTACAAGCAAGTTATTCCAATAAAAATACCTTGATTAAAGCCATCACTTTTGGCGGAAAAGAAGAGACTTATCAAGCTTGGGACGGAATTTCTGCAAAACAATTAAAGCAAGATAGAAGACAAAATCCATTAACCTACGATAACGAAATTGATAATTATAATCAAGACCATTATCAATTGCATTGGAACGAAAAATTAAGCCAAAACTGGGCAACAAATCTTGGTTTAAATTACACCAAAGGAAAAGGCTATTTTGAGCAATTTAAAGGAGAAAGTGCTGTTTCAAAATATAATAATTTGGTAAAAGCCACAGCAACCGATTGGTACGGAACTCCTGCCACCGATTTAATTGTTCGCCGTTGGTTAGACAATGATTTTTATGTCGCTAATTTTAATGCCACTTATAATAATGATAAATTAGAAATTATTTCTGGTGGTTCGTACAGTTACTATGGAAATGACCATTTTGGAGAAGTTATTTGGGCGAAAGAATTTGCTGATAACGCAAACATCAGAGATCGTTATTACGACGGAACATCGACTAAAAAAGATGCGAATATTTTTACGAAAATATCGTTTAATATTACCGATGATTTAAGAGCTTTTGCTGATTTACAAGGACGATTTATCAGCTATAAAACAAACGGTTTAACCTCTAAAAGAAAACCTTTAAATGTTGATAAAAACTTTAATTTCTTTAATCCAAAAATAGGATTTACCTATACTTTAAACAATCAAAATAGCTTTTACACTTCTTTCGCTAGGGCAAATAGAGAACCAAACCGAAGCGATTTTAAAGGCGGTGTAACGACCCACGAAAGTTTAAATGATTATGAATTAGGATGGCGTTTAAAAACCAATACGATCAAATTAAACACCAATATTTACTTTATGGATTATCAAAATCAGTTGGTTTTAACAGGTGAAATTGATGATACTGGCGATGCCTTGCGTAGTGCAAGTGGTAATAGTTACCGAGTTGGTGTAGAAATGGATGCCAATATACGTGTAAACGATAAATTTTCGATTGGTCAAAATGTTTCGGTAAGTCAAAATAAAAATGTTGATTTCGTTACTAACAGAAACGATAAATTACAAGAATTAGGAAATACCAATATTGCAAATTCTCCCAATATTGTTACAGGAAATTCATTAACTTATCAAGCGTCAGAAAATTTACAACTAGCATTTTTATCGAAATTTGTAGGCGAACAATATTTGAGTAATACCGATACCGAGGCATCAAAATTGAGCAGTTATTTTACTAGTGATTTTAATATCATGTATGAATTAAAAACAAAATCAATCTTTAAATCTATTGTATTTACAGGAGTTGTAAACAATGTTTTTGACAAACAATATGTCGATAGAGGCTATATTTATTTAGATACTTGGTCGAAAGCTGGAACAACTACTGAAATTCAAGGATATTATCCACAAGCTACGATTAACTTTTTAGCAGGAGTTACTTTTAAGTTTTAAATTCCTTAAAAAATATAAATTTTAATGATTTATAAAAAAATCCCAAGCCTTAAAAACTTGGGATTTTCTATTTTTTATTAATCGATTATTTATTAATTTTACCAACAGCACAACTTACAAACGATTTTGCTTTGTGTAATACTGTATTTTCACTTCCAACTTCAGGATAGCCTAATTTTGCTAATTTTTCTTTGGATAAAACCAAACTTTCTTGGGTTGCATTTAAAGTAACCAATGATTTTTCTACATCAACTTTTACTTCTTCAACACCTTTAATAGCGGTTAATCCGTTGATAATTGTATTGGCACAACCGCCACATTTTAAGTTTTCTATGTAAATTTCTTGTGTCATGCTTTCTTTTTTTTAGTACTTAATTACTGCTTTTTTGTTGATGTAAATTTTTGATAATCAATATATCCACCTAAAATATTATAAACGTCAAAACCTCGTTTTTTTAAACGTACTGATGCCGATACACTTCTTCTTCCCGATCTGCAATACACATAAACAGGCTTTGTTTTATCTAATTTTTTTAAGGCGATTTCTTCAAAATCATCAGCAAAAATATTTATCATTATTGCATCTTTAATAATTCCTTGTGAACATTCTTCAGGGGTTCGAACATCAAGTAATTGAATTTTTTTTGATGTTTGTGTTATTTTCTGTAAATCAGCAACTGTAGTATTTTTGATCTTATTTTCTTGAGATTTACACGATGTAAAAACCATAAAAATTAATGCGATGAATACTAAATATTTTTTCATTTTAGTTTTTATTTAAAACCTTTATCTAAAAATCTATTATTTTAAAGTTGATGGACAAACAGCAACTGTTCTCTCAATACTTGTTTTTCGTATCGCTGCAAAACCTCCCGATACGTCAATTACATTATGATATCCTCTTGCTTTTAATATTGATGCCGCTATTACCGAGCGATATCCGCCTGCACAATGCACGTAAAAATCTTCGGTTTTAGGAAATTCTTCAATATGATCGTTTAAAAAATCTAAGGGTGTACTTGGCACATCAACAATGTGTTCTTTGGCGTATTCACCAGGTTTACGAGCGTCAAAAACAAGGGCTTTTTTGCTTATTGCATCTTCTAAAACATCCGCAGAAACAGAACGTAAAGTATCAATTTCTTTACCTGATGTTTTCCAAGCGTTAAAACTTCCATCTAAGTATCCTAAAACATTATCAAAACCGACACGTGATAAACGAGTAATCGTTGTTTCTTCTTCTCCTTGGGGCGTTACCAATAGAATTGGTTGTTTTACATCTTTAATTAAAGCACCTACCCAAGGGGCAAACGTTCCGCCTAAACCTATAAAAATTGACTTCGGAATAAATCCTTTTATAAATTCTGATTGATGACGCACATCTAAAATAATCGCATCAGTTGTATTGGCTATTTTTTCAAAATTGGCTACCGACAAACCTTTTGCACCGTTTTTGATAACATCATCAATAGATTCATATCCTTCCTTATTCATTTTTACATTTAAAGGAAAATAAGCTGGCGGCGGTAATAATCCGTCGGTTACTTCTTTTATAAATTCGGCTTTTGTCATGTTTTCACGCAACGCATAATTGGTTTTTTTCTGATCTCCAATTGTTCCGATGGTTTCTTTGCTTAGGTTTTTACCACAGGCCGATCCTGCTCCGTGTGCTGGATATACAATTACATCATCTTCTAATGTCATAATTTTAGTACGCAAACTATCGTACAGAAAACCTGCTAAATCCTCTATTGTTAAAGTTCCTTTTTGTGCTAAATCTGGGCGACCAACATCGCCTAAAAATAAGGTATCTCCACTAAAAATAGCGTGGTTTTTTCCGTTTTCATCTTTCAATAAATATGACGTACTTTCCATAGTGTGCCCTGGTGTATGCAGTGCGGTAATGGTAATTTTTCCGATTTTAAAAACCTCGCCATCTGTTGCTATATGCGATTTATAAGTAGTTTTTGCCGTTGGTCCGTACACAATTTTTGCGCCTGTTTTTTCGGCTAAAGTTACGTGTCCGCTTACAAAATCGGCATGAAAATGAGTTTCAAAAATATAGTTGATTTTTGCAGTATTTTGTGTTGCTTTTTTGATATATGATTCCACTTCACGCAATGGATCGATAATAGCAACTTCGCCTTCACTTTCAATATAATAAGCACCTTGTGCTAAACAACCTGTATAAATTTGCTCTATTTTCATAATATTAATTATTTATACGCTTGATGTATATATTGAGCGTATTTTTTTTGATTTTCGTTATTTCCTGTTTTAAAAAAATGTACTGCGCCATTGGCACGCATAAAAAAATAATCTAAACTTACCACCTCTAATACACCACCTCTAAAAAGGGCATCTCTTACAGGTCCTTTTACACCTGCAAAATAAAAGGCAATACCTCTTTTCTGATAGTATCGAATACGCTCTTTTAGCATTTCTACGCCTGTACTATCAACTCTGTTAATACTTTCAGCATCTAATACAATTAGTTTTAATGCGCTGCCTTTTTCTTCGGATATTTCGTCTAATTTATCTCGAAAATAAGTACAGTTTGCGTAAAATAATTGAGCATCAAAACGAAATACTAATACCTCTTTATCTGTAATTACTTCTTCAAACCTGCTTTTATTTCGATAAAAATCAGAATTTGGTACTTTTCCTAATTCGGCAACATAAGGTCTTGAAGTTCTATAAATTAATACAACTAATGATAAAACTACGCCTATTAATATCCCTGGTTCTATACCAAAAAATATCGTAGCTAAAAAAGTAGCGATCAACAGCCAAAAGTCTAAATTATTAGATTTCCAAAGTTTTTTAGCTTCCGATACATTTATCAAATTAAATACTGCTACAATAATAATGGCGGCTAATATTGTTTTTGGCAAATGATAAAATACCGGGGTAAAAAAAAGCAAGGTAAGCACTACAATCAATGCCGATACAATTGCTGAAACACCTGTTTTACCGCCAGCTTCTTCGTTTATCGCTGAGCGAGAAAAGCTTGATGTTATTGGGTAAGACTGAAACAAAGAACCCGCGATATTACTTAATCCTAAGGCAATTAATTCTTGATTTGGCTGTATTCGGTACTCATCTTGCTTTGCTTCAAGAGTTTTTCCTATGGATATAATTTCTAGATAACCAACCATAACAAGAGTTGCAGCAATAGGTAATAACTCTCTAATTAAAGCGATATCTATTACCGGAATTATCAATGTAGGCAAACCTGAAGGAATGTCTTTTACAATAGCTACATCGGTTAAATAATTGCCAAAAAAGCGAAGTATTATAATTCCTAATGTTACTACAATTAACGCATTTGGTATTTTTTTATTGATTTTTCTAAGAATCATAATAATCAAACAGGCTATGACTCCTATAATAGTTGTTGCTATTTTAAAATCAGCAATTTTATATATAATATCTTCTAAAAGAAGCTGAACTTGATCGCTTTGTAAAAAATTAACCCCTAGTAAATTCCGAAATTGATTTAAACCGATAATAAGCGCTACCGCCGATGTAAAACCAATAATTACAGGTCTTGATAAGAAATTAACTATAAATCCTAAGCGAAATACGCCCATTAAAAATTGTATACTTCCCACCATTAGTGCTAATAAAATAGCAATAGCGATATAGCTTTCAGACCCCATTAATGCCAAGGTAGAAACGCCTGTTGCTACAATTAATGAATCCATCGCCACAGGACCGATTGCTACTTGACGTGACGATCCAAAAATAGCATATATTAATTGAGGCACTAAAGCGGCATACAAGCCATAAATAGGTGGTAGTCCCGCAATTAGAGCATAGGCAATTCCTTGCGGGATTAACACCGTTGCTACGGTTATACCTGCTATAATATCAGTTTTTAATCCTGATTTTTTATAGTTAGGCAGCCATTGAAATATAGGTATTATTTTTTTTAGTTTCATTTTAAAAAAGTTCGCCTTTCGTTGAATTTTTCACTAAATTTCTTGTTAAATCTCTTGTTCTTCCTAAATGTTTATAAGCCAAATCGGTAACTTCTCTACCTCTTGGGGTACGCATTATAAAACCTTGTTGTATTAAAAAAGGCTCATATACCTCTTCAATAGTTTCGGTGTTTTCACTAACTGCTGTTGCAATAGTACTAAGTCCTACAGGACCACCTTTGAATTTATCAATAATGGTCGTTAAAATTTTATTGTCCATTTCATCCAAACCATTGGCATCAACATGTAATGCTTTTAAGGCGTAGGTTGCTATCTCAATACTGATACTTCCGTTTCCTTTTATTTGAGCAAAATCTCGAACTCTTCGTAATAAAGCGTTTGCAATACGAGGTGTTCCTCTACTTCTACCTGCTATTTCAATTGCCGCTTCCATTGATATTGGCACGCCTAAAATATAGGCACTTCGCTCAATAATAGTGGTTAATAATTCGGTTGAATAATATTGTAAACGACTGCTGATACCAAAACGAGCTCTCATCGGAGCGGTTAATAACCCTGAGCGTGTGGTTGCGCCTATTAACGTAAAAGGTTCTAAATGAATTTGAACGGTGCGAGCGTTAGGCCCTGACTCAATCATAATATCGATTTTATAGTCTTCCATTGCTGAGTATAAATACTCTTCAACAATGGGACTTAGTCGATGGATTTCATCAATAAATAACACATCGCGTTCATCAAGATTGGTTAATAATCCTGCTAAATCGCCTGGTTTATCTAAAACAGGCCCTGAGGTTACTTTTATTCCAACACCTAATTCATTGGCTAAAATATGGGCCAAGGTGGTTTTTCCTAATCCTGGAGGTCCATGAAATAAAGTATGGTCTAAAGCTTCTTCTCGTTGATTGGCTGCTTCAACAAATATTTTTAAGTTTTCAATTGCTTGATCTTGACCTGCAAAATCATCAAAGGAAAGTGGGCGTAGTTGTTTTTCTACATCCAGCTCATCGCTTGATAAATTGGTGTTTTCAGGGTTTAAGTTTTCATTCATATAATTACAAATATACTTGAAATATACTATTTGGTTTGTAATAATTGTTACCTAGTAAATTATCAATGCTAAGATACATATTACTTAGGTAAAATATAAAATACATCAAAACAGTTCTAAAACAAAAAAGCCTTCCAAAATTTTGGAAGGCTTTTTTAAACTTTTAATAAGTTTTATATGTTAAGATGGTTCTTCACCTTCTAATAATGGTGTGGTTTGTAATACGAAATCTTCTCCGTGAACATACTCATCATTTTCATCAACTTTACTGTAGTCATAAGCCCAACGGTGAACTTCAGGAATAGCTCCTGGCCAGTTTCCGTGAACGTGCTCTACTGGTGTAGTCCACTCTAAAGTATTTGATTTCCAAGGATTCATCGTTGCTTTTTGACCTCTGTACATTGAAATAAAGAAGTTTGCTAAGAATATTAACTGAGCTGCTCCTCCTAAAAATGCCATTAATGTCATAAATACGTTAATTTCAACTAAATCGTCAAACATTGGAAAGTTTGAGTTTGTATAATAACGACGTGGTAAACCAGCTAATCCAACAAAGTGCATCGGGAAAAATACTCCGTAAGCAGCAATTATGGTTAACCAAAAGTGCCAGTAACCTAATGTTTTATTCATCATTCTACCATACATCTTAGGAAACCAGTGATACACACCAGCAAACATCCCTAATAAAGCAGATACTCCCATTACCAAGTGAAAGTGAGCTACTACGAAATAGGTATCGTGTACGTTAATATCTAATGCAGAATCTCCTAAAACTAATCCTGTTAAACCTCCTGTTACGAAGGTAGAAACTAATCCGATAGAAAATAACATGGCTGGGTTTAATTGTAAGTTTCCTTTCCAAAGAGTTGTTACATAGTTAAATGCTTTTACTGCCGATGGAATAGCAATTAATACCGTTGTAAAGGTAAATACCGATCCTAAGAAAGGATTCATTCCTGATACAAACATATGGTGACCCCAAACAATTGTTGATAAAAATGCAATTGCCATAATAGATCCAATCATGGCACGGTATCCAAAAATTGGCTTACGTGCATTTGTTGAAATTACTTCAGATGTTAATCCTAATGCTGGTAATAAAATAATATATACTTCCGGGTGTCCTAAGAACCAGAATAAGTGTTCAAATAATACAGGCGATCCTCCTTGGTAGTGTAATACTTCTCCAGAGATAAAAATATCTGATAAGAAGAATGATGTTCCAAAACTTCTATCAAAAATTAATAATAATGCGGCTGATAATAATACAGGAAACGAAACAACTCCAATAATTGCCGTTACAAAAAATGCCCACATTGTTAATGGTAATCTGGTCATTTTCATTCCTTTTGTACGTAAGTTCAAAATGGTAACGATGTAGTTTAACGATCCGATTAATGAAGAGGCAACGAAAATTGCCATCGATACTAACCATAAAGTCATTCCTGTACCCGATCCTGGAATTGCTTGTGGCAATGCCGATAATGGTGGATAAATTGTCCATCCTGCCGATGCCGGTCCTGCTTCTACAAACAATGAAATTATCATAATTACTGATGATAAGAAAAATAACCAGTATGATACCATATTTAAGAAACCAGAAGCCATATCGCGAGCTCCAATTTGCAATGGAATTAATAGATTTGAAAAAGTACCACTTAAACCAGCAGTTAATACGAAAAATACCATTATTGTACCGTGAATTGTTACCAATGCTAGGTACATATCAGGATCCATAATCCCATCGGTTTGATGGTTTCCTAAAAATGCTTCTATGATTGAAAAAGAA
Source organism: Tenacibaculum finnmarkense genomovar ulcerans (assembly GCF_900239495.1). Taxonomy (GTDB): domain Bacteria; phylum Bacteroidota; class Bacteroidia; order Flavobacteriales; family Flavobacteriaceae; genus Polaribacter; species Polaribacter ulcerans. The sequence goes on along the minus strand of NZ_OENE01000007.1, from coordinate 205,007 downwards.
GTATCTGGCCATGCTATTTGTAAACGAAATAACATAGACATGAATCCTCCTATAATTCCCATGAATATACCTGTAACAAGAAATTGTTTCGAGATCATTTTGTGATCTTGACTAAAAATATATTTAGTTACAAATGTTTCTTTGTGATGATGTTCTGACATAATCTATTATATATACTTTAAAAAATACCTTACTTAATAACTTGTGCTAATGTTTTTTGTGCTGATAACCACTTGTCATAATCTGCCTGCTCAACAACAGTGATTTTCATTTGCATATTATAGTGAGATGCACCACAAATCTTGTTACATAATAATAAATAATCAAATTCATAAGGATCTTCTCCTTTAGCTTTTCTTATTTTATTAATACCATCTGTTTTTGCAATAACTTCAGAACTTAAACGCATTTCTGCAGTGGTGTATTTTGGTGTAAAAGCAAATTGAGTAATCATACCTGGTACACAGTTCATTTGCGCTCTAAAGTGAGGCATATATGCGGAGTGTAACACATCTTGAGAACGGAATTTAAAAACAACTTTTTTACCTTTTGGTAAAACCATTTCTGTAACTTTTTTGTCGTCTTGCGATTTTGGGTCAGACATATCAACTCCCATAGAGTTAATACCTTTAATAAAGTTTACGTTTCCTAAACCTAATTCATTATCTGCTCCAGCATAACGTGCTTGCCAATCAAATTGTCTTGAATATACTTCAATTACAATTGGGTTTTCGTCATCTCCAACATACATAATGTTGTTCCAAGCCCATAAACCATATCCAATTAATAGAACAATTGTTACCGCTGGGATAACTGTCCATATTAATTCTAAGGTATGACTATCAGCATAAAACAATGCTTTTTTACCTTTTTTACCCCTGTATTTGTAAGTGAAAAAGAAGATTAAAAACTGCATTCCAAATTGAACAATACCAATTAACCAAAAGGTAATGTTAAATAAGTTATCATCGTGCTCTCCTTCAATAGAGGCCGATTCCGGTAACATAATTACATTCATTGCTATTAAACAATAAACCATCATTGCGTAAAGGAAAACTAAAAATCCTATGGCAATTTTACCTTGCGTTTCGTTGTCTTTGTCTGTAGCTATTACAGAACGAAGATTCATGATACGTGTAATTTGCCAGAAACTAACTCCTATTGCAATTGCTATGAAAATATAAAATAAAGCGAGCATAAATATTAATATTTAATCGTTTTAAGAAAGACTATTATAAAGCCTTCAAATTTAATGTTTTTTTAATTCCTATGATATATGTCATAAGATATTTTTTAAGCAAAAAAATCACCTTTTTATCAAAAGTTAAAAAGGCGATAATTATATCTTTTAATGACTATTACTATCTTCTCCTCTGTGTTCGATATTATAGTAATGGTGAGTTTCACTTTCGTGTAAAAATGGATTCCCTTTTGCTAATGGATTTGCTTTTGCAAAGGCATTAAAAGTAGCAAATATAAACAATCCTAAGAAGAATAAAATTCCACTTATTTCTCCAATCCCAAATCCGTATTGTGCACCAACTGTTCCAGGCATAATCATCACGAATAAATCTAAATAATGACCTGCTAATATTACAACTCCTCCTATTGTTACAAACCAAGGTACGCTTTTAAAATCACTATTGATTAATAATAATACAGGAAAGATAAAGTTCATAACCACCATTGCCAAAAATGGTACTTTGTATTCATTAAAACGCAATAAGTAATATGTTGTTTCTTCAGGGATATCAGCATACCAAATTAACATAAACTGAGCAAACCATAAGTAGGTCCAAAATACTGAAAAACCAAACATATATTTCGCTAAATCATGAATATGACTATCATTTACAAATGGTAAGAAACCTTTAGCTCTTAAGTAAATTGTTACAAATGCAATTACTGTTAATGCCGATACTAAAAAAGTAGCTAATACATACCATCCAAATAATGTAGAGAACCAGTGTGGGTCAATTCCCATAATCCAATCCCAAGACATCATTGATTCTGTAATAAGGAAAAAGAATAAAAATACAACAGAAATATTATAGTTTTTCATGTGTAATTTTAAATCTCCATTTTCTTGTTTTATAGAACCTTTTCTAATGATAAAACGATATACATTCCATACCGTTAAATAAAAGATACTTCTCATTAACCATCCTGGTGTGTTTAAAAACCATTTTTTTCCATCTACAACAGCATCATAATTTGCGTGCTGCGGGTCAAAAACGCCTTCGTTCATCCAAGGAAATAAATGATTCATGTGCATAAATGTTGCTATTAAAAATAATAACATAATAGCACTTACATAGTGTAGGTTTGCTGTAATAGCTTCCATTACTCTAAACAACACTACTGACCAACCTGCTTGTGCTACTCTTTGAATTGCATAAAAAGCCAATACTAATAATGTAACTCCTAAAAAGAACATTAACGCTACAAAAAATGCTGCCCAAGGGCGATTTTGCATTTGGTGAAAAGCATGTTCAGCATGTGCGTCATGGTTTTCAGTATGAGCGTCAGCAGTACTTGGGTGTACTACAGCCTCAGCGTGTTTTTCTGTTGCTTCTACAGCGTGTGTTGCTGATTCAGTATGAGCCGTTGTTGCTTGTTCTGAATGCACTTCTTTAACAGCTTGAGCCTGTATTTCCGTAGTATCAGCAGCATGCGCTTCTGTTGTTTTTTCTGAGTGTTTTTCAACCTCAGTATGTGCTTCCTTTTTAGCTTCTTCAACATGAGGTACAGCTACTGTATGTGCGGTATCTGTAGCATGCTCATTGTGATGATCACCATGTTGTTTTGCTAAAATTGCTTTTGCCTCTGTTAACGTTTTAGGTGCCGACATAAAACTGATGGCAGTACCTAACGCTCCTAAAATCATAAGAGCAATAGCAAGTATTTTTAATTTTCCTGTAAACTGGTACATATCTTAACTATCTATTATAGAGTTATTTTAATTCGCTTCTTAATTTCTCTACATACTGCACAATTTGCCAACGCTCTTTGTACTGTAATTGTCCTGCATGAGATCCCATTAAATTTTTACCATACATAATAACATGATAAATATTTCCTGGGTTTAAATCTCTTTCTTTATAGTTTGGTATTCCGTTAAATTTATCTCTTTGAGATAAAACTCCGTTACCATCTCCTTTACTTCCATGACAAGTAGCACAGTAGATTCCGTACAACTCTTTTCCTTTTGCTAAATTCTTTTCAGTAGTCGCTAAAGGGCTTTTTAAAGTTGCTTTTGCTTTTTCATAGCCTTCATTTGTATCAGGAATATCATAAGCTACAATACCTTTTCTACTTACCGTACCTGCAACAGGTAATCTATCTACCATTTTACCATTTAACCCCAGCGCTCCATTTGGCTCGTAAGGAACAGCAACATACATGTCTGGCATGTATTGTAATTGAGGGGTTCGTTTATCTCCACATGAAATAACACTTGTTATAACAACTAAAGCGACGATTATTTTCACAAAACTTTTCATATCTCTGGTTATTAGTGCTTTTCTACTATGTTAATTTCTACAGCGCCTGTTGTTGCTATCAACGCCTTTAACTCTTCTTCGTTACCATTTACAGGAATTTCCATTAAAAAATGATCATCCGTTGTTCTTGGATCAGGGTTTTCTGCTTCTTTAAATGGCCATATTCTACTTCTCATATAAAAAGTAATTACCATTAAATGGGCTGCAAAAAAGACGGTTAATTCAAACATAATTGGCACAAACGCTGGCATGTTAGCAAACCAACTAAAGTTAGGTTTACCACCAATATCTTGTGGCCAATCTTGAATCATCATATAGTTTGTCATCCAAATAGCAAAGCATAATCCTGTAATTCCGTAAAAGAATGCAGTAATCGCTAAACGGGTTGGTGCCAATCCTAATGCCTTGTCTAGTCCGTGAACTGGAAATGGACAAAATACCTCTTCGATGTGATGATGGTGTTCTCCTTTGATTGTCTTAACGGCATCCATTAAGATATCATCATCATTATAAAATGCGTGAATTACTTTACTAGTGCTCATTGTTCTCTTCTCTTAATTTTTTAAAATTCTGTCCTGAAGATTTCAAGATTGTCTTAACTTCTGCTTGTGCAATTACTGGGAATGTTCTTGCGTATAATAAGAATAATACAAAGAAGAAACCAATAGTTCCAACAAAAATACCTACATCTACAAATGTTGGCTCAAAACGCCACCATGTTGATGGTAAATGACCTTTACTTAATACAATTGCAATAATATCGAAACGCTCAAACCACATACCAATATTAATAATGATTGAGATAATAAAAGAAAAAATAAAACTTCTTCTTAATCTCTTGATCCATAAAAACTGTGGTAAAATAATATTACATATTAATAATGACCAAAATGCCCATCCGTAAGCACCTGCTTCAGCACCAAAAGACAAATATGTGTAGTTTTCATACGGTGAACCTGTGTACCATGCAATAAAAAACTCTGTTGCATAAGCTACCGCTACAATACCACCAGTTAAAAGAATTACAATATTCATATATTCTACGTGTAAACGTGTAATATATGCTTCCATATTTGTAACCTTACGCATAATACCTAATAAGGTTTGTACCATTGCAAATCCTGAAAAGATTGCTCCAGCTACGAAATAAGGTGGAAATATTGTTGAATGCCATCCTGGGTTAATAGAAGTAGCAAAATCCATAGATACAATTGTATGTACTGAAAGTACTAATGGTGTAGCTAAACCTGCTAACACTAAAGATACTTCTTCAAAACGTTGCCAATCTTTAGCTCTACCTGACCATCCGAAAGATAATAAAGCATATATTTTCTTTTGAAAAGGCTTTACTGCTCTATCACGAATCATTGCAAAATCTGGTAATAAACCTGTCCACCAGAAAACTAATGATACAGATAAATACGTTGAAATTGCGAATACATCCCATAATAATGGTGAGTTAAAATTAACCCATAATGATCCGAACTGGTTTGGCATTGGTAACACCCAGTATCCATTCCATGGACGCCCCATGTGAATAATTGGAAATAACCCTGCCTGGAATACCGCAAAAATTGTCATCGCTTCTGCCGAACGGTTAATTGCCATTCGCCATTTTTGACGGAATAATAATAGTACCGCCGAAATTAAGGTTCCTGCGTGACCAATACCTACCCACCATACGAAGTTGGTAATATCCCATGCCCAACCGATGTTTTTACTTAATCCCCACACACCGATACCTGTACCGACGGTGTAGAAAATACATCCAAACCCCCAAAGCATTGCTGCTAAGGAGATGTAAAATGCGATATACCAATTTTGATTTGCTTTACCTTCAATAGGTCTTGCAATGTCTTCAGTGATATCGTGGTAACTTTTGTTACCCAACACTAAAGGTTCTCTATAAGATGATTCGTAATGAGACGACATAAATCTATATACTTATTAGTTTTGTTATTAAGCTTCGTTTGTATTTCTTACTTTCACTTGATACACTACATTTGGTTTTGTTCCAATATAGTCTAATACGTGAAAAGCCCTATCATCCTCTTTTAATGCAGTTACTGCATCTTCAGGATTATTTACATCTCCAAACACCATTGATCCTGACGAACAAGCTGATGAACATGCGGTTTCAAATTCATCTTTATGTACTGCTCTACCTTCTTTCTTAGCATTTAAAATAGTTGCCTGTGTCATTTGAATACACATTGAACATTTTTCCATAACTCCACGAGAACGAACTACAACATCTGGGTTTAATACCATTTTACCGTATTCGTTGTTCATATTGAAATCAAATTCTTCGTTTTCTGAATAATTAAACCAGTTAAAACGACGAACTCTATAAGGACAGTTATTTGCACAATATCTTGTACCAACACATCTGTTATAAGCCATTTGATTTTGACCTTGACGACCATGTGATGTTGCTGCTACCGGACATACCGTTTCACAAGGTGCGTGATTACAGTGCTGACACATCATTGGTTGGAAAGCTACCTCTGGGTTTTCTGCAGAATTTTCTAAAGCATCAAATAAATCACCTTTACTTAATTCTAAAACCTTTTCAGTATACTTTCTTTCAACTTCTTTGTTTGATAATCTAGGGTTTTGAGCTCTAAATTCTTCCATAGTCATTGAAGCATCATGTTGCTTATCAATTACTGTTGAAGAATAATAACGGTCAATACGCAACCAGTGCATATCTCTACCTACTCTTACTTCGTCTTTACCTACAACCGGCACATTATTTTCTGCATGACATGCTACAACACAGGCCCCACATCCTGTACAAGATGTTAAATCAATAGATAAATTAAAATGATGCCCAATTTCACGATTATGGTCTGCCCATAAATCGATACTTTTTGCCTCAACCTCTTGGTGATCGTAAGATACCATTGAAGGCTTATTCCAAGTATGTTTTGGGTCTAAACTTTTATCAGCTACCTGCTTTAAAGTTGCTTCTTTTAAAATATCATGACGACCTGCAAGTGTACTTTGTACTTGTGTACAAGCAAACTTATGCCATCCTGAAGTTTTTTCAATAGAAACATTGTATTGAATATGGTTTGCGTTCTTATAAAGAGGGTAGGCATTTAAACCAACCTGCATCTCTTCTTTTAAACTTTGTGTTCTACCATATCCTAATGCTAAACCTACAGATCCTTTTGCCTGTCCTGGCTGAATCATTACTGGAACTTTTTCAATAGAAACACCATTTACTGTTACCGTAGCGTAGTTTCCATTAATAGCACCGTTATCTTTTACCGGGTTATCAAAACCTAATTCTTTAGCATCAGCCATTGAAACGGTTAAATAATTATCCCAAGCAGCACGTGTAATAGGGTCTGGCAATTCTTGTAACCAAGGATTGTTTGCTTGTTTACCGTCACCTAAAGCAGTTGATGAAAACAAGTTTAATTCAAAACCTGAAGCGGTACTTGTTGTTTTTAATAATTCAGAAACTGAAGCACTAATAACTACTGCCGATTCAAAAACTTCTTCTTCTGAAATTATTGCTGATTTGAAAAAACCATCATGCAATGCTTGATTCCAAGAAGCTCCGTTTAAAATAGAGGCACTCCAAAATTCTTTTAAAGTATCGTAATAGCTTGCTGAACTACCTGACCATTTTAATAACACATCTTGTAACTGACGCGTATTAAATAATGGCGAAATTGTTGGCTGCATTAAACTATACGTACCTTTAGTAATTGTAACGTCTCCCCAACTCTCTAAATTGTGAGGCGCTGGTAAGCTATACTGTGTAGCATTAGCCGTTGCATCGTTTTGAGTCGATATTGCAACAGATAATTTTAAATTCTTAATTCCTTCAGCTAAATCAGCAGCGTTTGCTAACGTATATAAAGGGTTTGTGTTATAAGTAACTAAACCTTTTACTACTCCTGCTTTAATATCAGCAACTAATTGAGCTACTTGAGTATCGTTACCTTGACGTGTTAAATTAACAGCTTTGGTATCGAATATCTCACTTTGTAACTTCTCGTTAATAGCAAAAGCAATTAACTGAGCGTTTTTATCATTTAATCCTGTAAGAACAACTCCTTTTGAACCTGCTTTAATTAAATTGCTTGCTAGCTTTTTAATTTCAGCGTCAATTTTAGTTGCTTTAGAAGGAATTGATTCTCCTGTTACAGCATTATATAAATTAACCAAAGCATATACTTGATCAGAAGGTTTTACAACCAATCTTTTATCAGCATTTGCCCCTGCTAATGACATATTACTTTCTATTTGAACATGGTAAGACATTTTACCAGATGCAGCTTTACGCCCATCAGTATATGACTTTTCATATCCTCCTTGCCAGTCTCCAATAAAATCAGCACCAATAGAAGCGATAACTTCTGCTTTACTAAAATCATAATTTGGTAAAGCGCGTGTACCATACATTGCTTGAAAAGCATCGGCAGTTGCACTTTCTGAAATAGCATCATAAACAACGTGCTTTACGTTTGGATATGCAGCAGTAAATGCTGTAATTACTTTTTCAGTTGAAGGACTTGCTAAAGTACCAGTTAATAACACAACTGGTTCGTTTGCTACTTTTAACTCGTTTAAGGTTGCGATAATTTCTTTATCGGCATCTGCCCAAGAAATTTGATCTGCACCCTTTTTAGGTTCTTTTAAACGTAATTGATCATCGTATAATGATAAAACAGATGCTTGTGTACGTGCGTTTGTTTCTCCTGATGCTAATTTATTCGGCATTACAAGAATCGGACGACCTTCACGTGTTTTTACTAATACGTTTGCAAAATCAAAACCATCTGCAATTGTAGTTGCATACCAATCTGCAATACCTACAACAATATCATTTGGTTGTACTACATAAGGGATTGATTTTCTTACGGGACCTTCACAGGCTGCTAAAGAAGCGGCTGCTGTGGTAAATCCAACATATTTCAAGAAATCTCTACGTGAGGTTGATGAAGTTTCTAATGTTTCTTTATCACCTAAAAATTCATCTGTAGGAATATCTTGTACAAACTCATTATTACGTAGCGTTTCAACAACAGAACTACCTTTTAGTTCTTCAACACTTTGCCAGTATTTTTTGTTTGAAGCCATTTATATATGTGTTTTTCTACTTTCTAATTGATTAATAGTGGCACTTACCACACTCTTTTCCACCTAACTGAGCAATTGACACTTGGTCAACCCCATACTTTGCTGCTAATTGCTTATGAATTTTAGCATAGTATTCATTGCCTTTTAAGTCAACCTTGGTTGCTTTATGACAGTCAATACACCAACCCATTGTTAATGGAGAATATTGATATACCTCTTCCATTTCTTCAACAGGACCATGACATTTTTGACATTTTAATCCAGCAACAGTAACGTGTTGTGAGTGATTGTAATATGCAAAATCTGGTAAATTATGAACTCTAACCCATTTTACAGGTTTAGTAACTCCAGTGTATTCTAAATTTTCAGCATCCCATCCGGCAGCTTCGTATATTTTAGCAATTTCTTTGTCTAAGTCAGATTTCACCAACGTATGACCTTCCATTACAACTTTCGTATCATCTGCTACTTCAGATATGTTTTTATGACAATTCATACAAACACTTACAGAAGGAATCCCTGATGTTTTACTATGTTTTGCTGAAGAGTGACAATATTGGCAGTCAATTTTGTTATCACCAGCGTGAATTTTATGTGAAAAAGCAATTGGCTGAATTGGCTGATATCCTTCGTCAACACCTATTTGAAATAAGGTTCCGAAGAAAAAATAAGCACCCATTAAAGCACAGAATATAACGATTAACACTTGTAAAAAGGTGTTTTTCTTTAACCCTTCCCATAAATCAGCAGTTTGTCCTACGACACCTGGTGTTTTAGGAGCTCCTTTTAATTCACTAATTGTTTTTAATAAACTAGCAATAATTAAAAAAGCTACAATAATAGCAGCAGCTAAAAGATACAACAACCATCCAGGAGCTTCTCCTTTTTCAGTTGCTCCAACAGTAACAGCAGCTTCACCTGCTTTTTTAAGTTTCCCTACAGTGGTGTAATAAAGAATATCATCGATATTTTTATCAGTTAACTGAGGAAAAGCCGTCATGCTAGATTGCTTGTACTCTTCAAAAACTTCAATTGCATCTTTATCGCCAGAAGCTCTAAACGCGGCATTGTCTCTAATCCAAGACTTTAACCAATCGTTTTCTCTTCTACTTTCAATGTCTCCTAATTTAGGACCTACAAGTTTTTTGTCTAACTTGTGACATGATGCACATAAAGATTTAAATAATTTTTTCCCTTCTTTTTGACGAGCTTCATCAACATCTTGTGAAAATGCCGAAAAACTCACTAATAAAACTAAAAAGAAAGCTAAACTCTTTACGAGTGTCTGGGTTAATCTGTTGTGATGTTTCACACTTTTCATACTGTTAAATATAAGTTTTAATACATTTTTATCTACAAGGCTATTAGTAAAATAGCGCATAGAAGGTTACGCAAAAGTACTACTTCTATATAAATTGTGAAAAGTTAAGAGAATCCTAATTTATAATTTATATTTGTTCTAAATAACTCAAGTAAACAATCTATTAAATTACAAGTCATTACTTTTGTATAAAGTTTTAATTAAATGGAAAAAAGAGGTCTTATACTAATTTTAGCGCTATCACTTTCAATAGGTGTTTTGAGTGCAAAAGCACAGCAAAATCAAAAGGACAACAAAGATATTGCTTCGCTGATTGCAAAAAAAAGAACATATAATAAAAACAACGGTACTGGCTATAGAATCCAATTATATAACGGATTAGAAACCAAAGCGAAAAGTTTACGAAATAGATTTCGCCTTGAATATCCAGGTGTTTTTACTAAAATTACCTACGATCAGCCTGATTGGAAGGCGCAGGTTGGCGATTATAGAACAAAATTACAGGCAGATAGAGCTTTGAATAAAATAAGAGAAAAATTTAACGGATCGATTGTTATTCCACTATAATTTTATTAAAAATAAACACTTAAAAAATCAAAAAACTCAGCACTAAATTTAGCGCTGAGTTTTTTTGCATTTATTTTATAAGTACTTTATTGACTACTTAAAAGAATTATGACTCATCAGAATGATCAATAATATCAATATTTTTTGAACGTTTTTCCCAGTTTGTTCTGGCTAAATTTTGTAAATCGGCAACATGATCGCTTTCATCCATTATTTCAAAACCTAAAAGGGTTTCAATAACATCTTCTTGAGTAACCAAACCGCTTACTGATCCATATTCATCAATAACTAACGCTAAATGCTCGCGTTCTTTTACTAATGTAGTAAACAAATCAGGAACTGATAATTCTCTTTTTGCCACTAAAATATCTCTTTTAATTGAACTCAAAGGCTGGCTTCCTTTTTTATCAATTAAAGCTAATAAAAGCTGATCTTTTAAAATATAACCTGTTATGTTGTCTGAGTTTTTAGAAAAAACAGGAATTCTTGAAAAGTTTAACTGCTTGTTTTTATCAAAAAAAGATTGAATTGTTTGGTTTTCATCTGCTGACACTACCACAGTTCGAGGTGTCATAATATCTTTTGCTTGAACGTCTTTAAAGTTTAGCATGTTTCTAATAACATTGCTTTCATCTTCATGAAAAACCCCTTCTTGCTGGGCAATATCTGTCATTACTGAAAAATCTTCTCTACTTAAAACGCTTTCTCCATGTGCCGATTTTCCACCAATTAATTTCGTTGCTAATTGTAAAACCCATAGAACTCCTGTCCATTTTAATGGAAAAATCATCATTTTTAAAGCTGTTGTAGTAAAGCCCGCTAAGTGTTTCCAATAAGTTGCTCCAATGGTTTTTGGAATAATTTCTGAGGCTACTAAAATTAAAATAGTCATCACTGCCGAAACAATAAAAACACCATAACCGTCATCATTAAAAATTTTCTTAGCCTCTGTTCCTACTAAAATTGCTCCTACTGTATGCGCTAGAGTATTTAAAGTTAAAATAGCAATCAAAGGCTTATCAACATCTTTTTTTAAGGCTTCTAAATCGGTTGCAAAAGCCTCGCTCTCCTTCTTTTTAACATTGATAAAAGTAGCGGTTACACTTAATAAAACAGCCTCTAGAATAGAACATATAAAAGAGAAGAAAATAGAAACTGTAGCGTATATGATTAATAGTGTCATTTAATTGAATTTTATTTTTAGCTAAAATACATAAAAAAAACCTCAAACATTACTGCTTGAGGTTTCTTATAATTATATAATAATACTCTTTTTATTTAGAAACCGTAGCTTAAACCTGCTAACCAGTAAGATTGTATTTTTCCTGGTGTTGCTTCTAAAGAAGGGTAATTTGTTAATTCTGAATTAAATGCCTCTTGTTTATTAGCTCTTAAACCAGATTCAATTCCTACTCCAATACCTTTCCAAATATTAAATCCGATAGAGTTTATCCAAGTAGCGTTTGATAAATCTGCTGATTTATAGCTTTGGAAAGTTGATAAGTTAGATCTGAACTTAAAGTTACCAATTTTCTTGTTGTATTCTGCTACTATTTTAGCTCCTAATGATGAATCAAAGTTTGATCCTGATTTGCTAAATACATAGTTGTAGTTTAATGGATGTGCAACTACTACTAATTCTGGCATAGGAATCCAGGTAAGCCCTAGTCCAAAATCTAAATATCCTGGATCGTTAAAGTTTTTAATTAAAGATGTTCTGTATTCAACTAATGTTGATGCTGCTAGTGTTTTCGTTAATTTATAACCAAATAAAGATGTTAGCGTAAATACATCAGTAGTTCCTTGAAAATCAGTATCGTCAGTAGCATTATCTTTATCATCTAACTTAACCCACCCTAAATTGATATTTCCTGAATTTCTCCAGAAATATTTTTCTCTATCTAAATTAGCAAAACCATTTGCTGTAATACCTACATTTCCTGCAGATGAATTAGGAACTGCGTTAGAATACCATTTATCGAAACCTGAAAAATTTGCTCCAATAGTACCAAATGCACCAAATTTCCATCCTGGAAACGCATCAATTTTAGATTGTAAAGCACTTGCTTCACCTTGTAATTTACTTATTTCACCTTTTTTATCTGTAAGGTCTTTTTTTAATTCTTCAACTGTTTGTGCTTTTAAAGAAGCAATAGCGCATACAAATGCGAATGTTAAAACAATTTTTTTCATACTGTTAATTTTATAATTTTTAAGAGCGTAAAACTACGCTTTTTATTAGACAATATTATTTTATAAAAGTCACTCTTTATGCACTTATTTTTTTTTAAATAAAGGCACCGTTGAACAGGCTTCCCCAAACATAATACTTTTACAAATTGGCTGAATTTTGCTTACCAGCAGTGTATAAGCACTTTGTGGTATTGGTTTATTAGAACAGCCTTTTATTATTAATCTTTTATCTTGATATTCTGTGATATTTAAATTAGTAATAATATCATTAAAAAGTACGGTTTCTAGTAATTCTAAATTTCCTACTACTACTTTTTTAGCAAATTCGGTTAACTTTGTTGTTAATAAAAGATATGCCCAAGAAGGAATAATAGCCTCGACCGAACAACTTAAAGCAATATAATCACCTTGGTATTGCGACCAATTATGATTTTTAACTTGTTCTCGGAAGTCTTTTTCACGAAGAATTAATTCTTCATATAACCAATCTTTAATATCAAAAACAATACGATTTCCCTTTGGATAAAAATCTTCAAGATCAATAGTTATTAATTGACTATTGGCTACTTTATTTATAATTTGTGCCGCCATTTTTATAGCATTCCAAGTTCTAACTTCGCTTCTTCACTCATCATTTCATTTGTCCAAGTAGGATCAAAAGTTATTTCAACCTCGCAGTTGTTAATTTCTTCTAATGATTTTACTTTATTTTCAATATCAACAGGTAAACTTTCTGCTACCGGGCAATTTGGCGAAGTTAAGGTCATTAAAATTTTAGCATCGTTTTCTTCCGATACGAATACATCATAAATTAAACCTAACTCATATATATCTACTGGAATTTCAGGATCGTAAATTGTTTTTAAAACACCTACTATTTTATCTCCTAATTCGTCTAGTTGTTTATCTGTCATCTTTCCTACTTCTTTTCGTTGTTAATTTTGACTATTAATTTAGGTTGTCAATTTTGATTGTTGCGCTATTGCATACATTTTTATCTGCTTAATCATAGAAACTAAACCATTTGCACGAGTTGGGCTTAAATGTTCTTTTAAACCAATTTCATCGATAAAATCAGTTTTTGCAGCTAAAATTGCTTGTGGTGTTTGATTAGAATAAACTCTTAATAATAACGCTACAATTCCTTTGGTTAAAATAGCATCGCTATCGGCAGTAAACAGAATACTGTCGCCAGATAACTCTGAATATAACCAAACTTTTGACTGACATCCTTTAATTAAATTTTCATCTAACTTAAAAGAGTCCTTTATTATAGGTAATGATTTTCCTAAGTCAATGATATATTCGTAACGCTCCATCCAGTCATCAAACATAGAGAACTCGTCAATAATTTCTTCTTGTATTTCTTTGATAGTCATTTTTTAAAACTATTTTTGCACTGTGACACTTTGTTAAAAGTGCAAAATTACAGTAAAAAAACAAGAAATGAGCAAATTATTAGCAGTTGGTACCGTAGCATTTGACGCTATTGAAACACCTTTTGGTAAAACAGATAAAATATTAGGAGGTTCAGGAACTTACGTAGGTTTGGCAGCTTCTAATTTTGGAGTTAAAACCGGAGTTGTTTCTGTTGTTGGAGGAGATTTCCCTCAATCATATTTAGATATGATGAACAGTAAAGAAATTAATACCGATGGTATTGAGGTTGTAAAAGAAGGTAAAACTTTTTTTTGGAGCGGTAAATATCATAACGATATGAATTCACGCGATACCCTAATTACAGAATTAAATGTATTAGAACATTTTACCCCTGTAGTTCCTGAAGCATTTAAAGATGCAGGTATTGTGATGTTAGGAAACTTACACCCCTTAACACAAGCGTCTGTTTTAGATCAGATGACTGAAAAACCAAAATTAGTAGTATTAGATACGATGAACTTTTGGATGGACATCGCTTTAGATGATTTACACACCGTTTTAAAACGTGTAGATGTTGTTACTATTAATGACGAAGAGGCGCGTCAATTAAGTGGAGAATATTCGTTAGTAAATGCTGCGAAGAAAATTCATGAAATGGGTCCTAAATATGTAATCATTAAAAAAGGAGAACACGGTGCTTTATTATTTAGTGAAGGAAAAATGTTCTTTGCCCCAGCATTACCGCTAGCCGAAGTATTTGATCCAACAGGAGCAGGTGATACTTTTGCAGGAGGTTTTTGTGGATATTTAGCAAAAACTGAAGACATTTCGTTTGACAACATGAAAAACGGAATTATCTACGGTTCTAATTTAGCATCCTTTTGTGTTGAAAAATTTGGAACACAACGAATGGAAAATCTTACAAAAGAAGAAGTGCTAACACGCTTACAAGCTTTTAAAGAATTAACACAATTTGATATAAAACTATCATAACTTAAAAATCCGCGCTTTTTGCTGCGGATTTTTTTATAGCATAAAACATACAACAACAAGAATAACAAGAACAACAACAACACACTATTAAATATTTTTTCAAAATGAGTGACGCTATTAAACATGAGTGCGGTATTGCAATGGTTCGATTATTAAAACCATTACAATATTATAAAGATAAGTACGGAACCGCTTTATACGGGGTAAATAAAATGTATTTATTAATGGAAAAACAGCACAATCGTGGGCAAGACGGTGCGGGTTTTGCTAGTATTAAATTTGATGTAGCACCAGGAACCAGATATATTAGCAGAATTCGTTCTAATCAACCGCAACCAATTAAAGATATTTTCGGAAAAATAAACAACCGTATTAACGGCGTTTTTGAAGAAAATATTGAAGAAGCAGCCGATACCCAATGGCAACAAAATAATGTTCCTTACTTAGGTAACTTGTTTTTAGGACATCTTCGTTACGGTACTTTTGGAGGAAATTCTATCGAAAATGTACATCCTTTTTTACGTCAACGTAATTGGAGACACCAAAGTTTACTTGTTGCAGGTAACTTTAACATGACCAATTCGAAGCAACTTTTAAATGATTTAATTGATTTAGGACAGCACCCTAAAGAAGCTACCGATACCGTTACAGTAATGGAAAAAATAGGTCATTTCTTAGAGGATGAAGTTTCTGATTTATATGTAAAAGCAAAAGAAGCAGGATTTAGTAAAAAAGATGCATCTCCTTTTATTGAAGAGCATTTAGATATCCAACGAATTTTACAGCGTTCAGCAAAAAACTGGGATGGTGGTTACGCTATGGCTGGTTTATTAGGACACGGTGATGCTTTTGTTTTAAGAGATCCTTCGGCGATTCGTCCTGCATTTTATTATCAAGATGATGAAGTTGTGGTGGTAGCCTCAGAGCGTCCTGCAATTCAAACGGTATTTAATGTTGATATTAACGAAATCAAAGAAATTGATAGAGGTCATGCACTAATCATTAAAAAAAGTGGTGAAACTTCTATGGCGCCTGTTTTAGAACAGCGTGTTAAAAAAGCCTGTTCTTTTGAGCGTATTTATTTTTCAAGAGGAAGCGATGCCGATATTTACACCGAACGTAAAAACTTAGGAAAATATGTATTTCCTGAGGTTTTAAAATCGATTGATAACGATATTGAAAATGCTGTTTTCTCATACATTCCTAACACCGCAGAAACTTCATTTTTTGGAATGATGGAAGCTGCCGAAGATGTGTTAAATCAGCAAAAAACAGCAGCTATTTTAGCAGGTGGCGGAAAATTATCGAAAGAAAAAGTAACCGACATTCTTTCTAAAAGACCTCGTTTTGAAAAAATAGCTATTAAAGATGCAAAATTAAGAACTTTTATTACTGATGATAGCAGTAGAGATGACTTAGTAGCCCATGTTTACGATGTTACTTATGGTGTTGTAAAACCAACCGATAACTTGGTAATTATTGACGATAGTATTGTTCGTGGTACGACTTTAAAGAAAAGTATCATTAAAATATTAGATAGATTAAACCCAAAGAAAATTGTAGTAGTTTCTTCGGCTCCTCAAATTCGTTACCCTGATTGTTATGGTATTGATATGGCAAAAATTAATGATTTTATCGCCTTTAAAGCGGCATTAGAATTGTTAAAAGAAACCGATCAGTATGGTATTATTGATAGCGTATATGCCAAATGTAAAAAGCAACAGGTTAGCCAAGATAAAGATGTTGTAAATTATGTAAAAGAAGTATATGCTCCTTTTACCGATAAACAAAT
This sequence comes from Tenacibaculum finnmarkense genomovar ulcerans, assembly GCF_900239495.1. Lineage (GTDB taxonomy): Bacteria > Bacteroidota > Bacteroidia > Flavobacteriales > Flavobacteriaceae > Polaribacter > Polaribacter ulcerans. Next base: position 188,158 of record NZ_OENE01000007.1, on the reverse strand, counting down.
TTCGGCTAAAATTGCTCAGATGTTAAAAACTGCGGATATTTCTTCGAATATTGAAGTAATTTTCCAAAACGTTGAAAGCTTACATAAAGCCTGCCCTGATAATTTAGGTGATTGGTATTTTACAGGTGATTATCCTACCGATGGTGGAAACAGAGTGGTAAACCAAGCGTTTATTAACTTCTATGAAGGAAATGACGAAAGAGCTTATTAAGTAATAAAAATAACCTATTTATAAAAATGAGCTCGATATCTAATCGGGCTCATTTTTTTGTTTAACGATTCAGCATCATTTCCCAGAGCAGAACATCCTAGAGACGCAATGCATTGCGTCTCTACCAACAACAAAACACCAACAACAAAATCGGTACAAGATATTAATAACCACAAAAAACCTGAATAAAATATTATTCAGGTTTTTTGTGTGTTTAAAATATATAAAATAACTTAGTTATTAATGCTCCAAGATATATAATATAATTGACCTATTTGACCAGAACCTGGTGCTACAAAATATTCTTTACCGAATAAATTTGTTCCTCCAATTTTAATTCTCGATTTCATAGAGGGAATACGGTAGTTTAATTGTGCATCGAGCACAGTTCTTGCAGCAACATTACCTTTTACGAAGGTAGAAACCCATTTATATTCATCTTGCCATCTTGCGTTTATATTAAAGCCAAAATTATTGAATACATTGTTATTTCCTAACTGAACCTTTACGCTGTGTTTTGGAGTATTAAAGTTTGGTTCAAACTGCCCATGGTCTTTATCTTCAAATTGATAATCATTAAAGCTATAATTTGCCCCAAAATCAAAATTTCTAAATAACTTGGTATGCATTCCAAAAGCGAAACCATACGATTCAACCTGAGATTTACTATTGGTTATAATATTAAATTCTTTTACATCTCCGTATAAAAAAGCCCTATTAGCAACTTCATCAAAAACTAAAACACCTTGCTCATTAGTATATCCATACTTATTTTTAGGTTCTTGTGATTCTGCCTGAGTTAATTTTCTGTTTCCATAAGGATACACCTCCCCTGCATGCACAACTAGAACATCTTGTGTAAAAATAAAATGATCATACTTACTGTAATATCCGTTAATATCTAAATCAATATTTATCTGTTTATTTAAAAGAAACATACTTCTATAACCTAATTCAATTGTTTTAACAAGCTCAGGAACAACCTCTTTATAATCTGACTTTTCGTAGGTTTTATTATCGCCGTAAACTGTTTTAGTTAATAAAGAATTATTAATAATTTCATCTCCTAAAATTGGTCTATATTTTCCAATATAAGAGTTTGAAGCATCATCCCAAGCTTCATAATAATTATTACCATGCGCAATCCTATTTAAATTATCGCTTACTGTTCCAATATTTGTTTTAAATGCTGATGCTAATAATTGATACTGCTCTTGAACTGTTGGATTTCTAAACCCTGTTTGAAATGAAGTTCTAAATACATGATTTTTATCTTTTCCTAAAGCATAATTTAAGGCTATTTTAGGTGAATAATTCCCATCAAAATTAGTTGCTTTATCATAACGAAGCGAAGCAGTTAATTTTAATTTATCTTCTAATAGTTTTTTCTGAATTTGAGAATAAAAACCATATTCTTTAATACGTATGTTATTCGAGTAATCATTAAAAAGTGTTCCTTTAGAGTTTGGGTTATACCATCTGTATGAACCTCCTATTTGTAGGTCTGCCCAATTATTTAAAAGTTCTTTAAAATTATAATTACCATCTAAATGTTTGTAATTACTTTTTTCATAGATAGCCCCTCCTCCTTCAGAAATTAATGTTGATGTAACTTTATTAAGTTCTTTATTAAAAGCACTTGTATTTGGATTTACTCTATTTATATCTGCTAATTTTCTTGATTCAGTTATTGATTTATTATTAAGATATTTTTGATCAACATATTGTTTTGACCAATCAATAATATTTAATGAATTATCTTCAAGTGCAATTGCTGTTTTTGTAAAATCGTATGAATTACCTGAATCATTTCCTGTATAATATCCTCTAAGATAAAAATTATGTCCTTTTAGTTCTAATTTATGCTGTTCTGTGTAATAGTTACGTTGTACAAACCTGCTTGCCCCTTGAAAAAGGTTATTTCTAAATGATAATCTAGAAGCTAGTTTAATTTCTAAACGCTCATCTTTAAAAGGTCGAAAATATAATGAGGTAGAAAACCGAGTGTTATTTGTTTCAAAATTATTTTTCAACAATTCAGCTTCAGTATATCCCGTTCTACTTAAATGAGTTCCAAATGGAATTTTTTCAATTCCTGGTTTTTTTTGAGCTAAATATCTATTGTATCCTGATAAGTCAGTAAACATTTCATCTCCATAGATATTTACACCATTATAATTTAAGTTTTTTTCACGGCTCCCTTCTATTAATTGATGTGTATCAATTTGTTTATTTCTTAAATCATTGGCGTGCCACTCTTCAGCTTGGTAATAAGAAAAATTTACTTTCGCAGCAAAATAGTCATTAAATTTATACGCCATTCGTATAGAGGCGTCATAAAAAGGATTATTTCCACCTTCTTTTTGGCTGGTATATCCTGTTTTAAATAAGCTACTAATTCCTGTATAATCAAATGGATTCTTGGTGTTCATTAACATCAAACCGTTATAAGCATTGGCTCCATATAATGCTGAAGATGCTCCGTGTAAAATTTCAACGCTATGAATATCTAATTCTGAAACCCCTGAAAAATTCCCTGTACTAAAACTTAACGCCTGTGCTGCGGTATCCATACCGTCAATCATTTGGACGAATCGAGAGTTGCTAAAATCCGAAAAACCTCTTGTATTTATAGATTGAAACCCATAACCTCCTTCTCTAGATTCTACTCCTTTTAAATTTGCTAAGCCACTATAAAAAGAATTAGCGGACGTATTTTTAACCTCTGTTAAACCAAATCTTTCAATTGTTACTGGTGATTCAATAATTTTTTCAGAAACCCTAGATGCTGAAATAACAATTTGATCTAGTAATAAACTTTCTTTTAATATGATATTTATTGGCGTATCTAAACTTCTAATAATCCGTTTTTCGGTTTGATAACCAAAAGCAGAAATTATTAGCGTTACCGGTAATTTTCGCAAGGTTTTCAAGGCAAACTTACCATCTGTAAAAGTAGTAGTACTTTCTGTTTTTATAGTGATTTTAGCATTATAAAAAGGCTCTAGATACTCATCGTAAACCTCTCCTTTTATTTCTATTTGTGCGTATGTAATTACGCTACAAAAAATAAAAAACATCCCTATTAATTGTTTTTTTAACATCGTAAAATTTCTTTTAAATATTTTTTTTACTTCTACTCTTCTAGTGAAAAATTAATTGGAAAACCATACTTTACAGTCGTATAATTTCCATCTTTTTTAGCTGGTTTAAATTTAGGTAGCATAGCAACTACACGAACCGCTTCTTTATCTAATATTGTAGCACCGTCAGGGCCTAGTGTTTTAATATTTTTAACATAACCTGTTTTATCAATAATAAACCGAACCCAAACTTCACCTTTAACGCCATGTTTAATCGCTTCTAGTGGATAGCTAAAATGTTTAGAAATATGACGCATCATTTCGGTATTAAAACAATCTGAAGTTTCTGATTTCTTTGCTTTTTCACAAGCTTTGAAAACGGGTATTTTATCTACAGCTGTAAATTTTAAAGCCTTTCGAACTTCTTCTTTTGATAATTTATTTTTAAGATTTTCAATATTGTTTTTTAGTACGACTACACCTGTAATTTCAGAGTTCTTAACTATTTCGCCAACTTCAACAGTATTTATACCTCCAAGACTTGCGACCTCTTGTTTCTTTAAAGTTTTTCGTTTTTTTAAATGCCTTTTATTTGCAGATATTGTTACAGAAATAAGCCTAGATTTCTTACTACTCTTATTTTTAGGCTCTTTAATAGTACATTTTGTAACACTAATACTATTTAAATCAATCTCAGCAGTTTTATCTGCAGATTCACAAACTTTTTGGGCAATTGCTACTGAGTTTAACAGAAGCAACAGTGCTAGGAACACTATTCTTTTCATCATATCAAAAAAATTATATTAATTAAATAATTTTTCCTGAGGGGAAGGAAAATAAATGTGTGAAGGGAAGGTTAGACAAATATAAGTTAATCAGTCAAATAGAGTAACAAAAATACTTAAAAAATACTTTTATAAAGGTAAAATAGACTCTTTTTAAATAAACAATTAATTGTCTAAAACCTACAAATTTATTCTTGAACTGGCTACACAGCTAAGCACTGTGGGAAATTAGAATGAAAAACTGAAATAAATTTAGTTTAATAAGTTCGATTTCTTATTTTTCTGTGATATTTTTTTAGATAAAATTTTAACAAGTACTGAAAAATTAAATGTTTTTTTTAAAAAAACAAAAAAACTCGAGCAATGCTCGAGTTTTTGTAAAATATATGCTAAAGTTCTTAGTTATTTATTGTCCAAGAAACATAATATAATTGTCCTATTTGACCAGATCCTGGTGCTACAATATATTCTTTACCGAATAAGTTTGTTCCTCCAATTTTTATTTTAGATTTCATAGAAGGAATACGGTAGTTTAACTGTGCATCAAGTACAGTTCTTTCTGATACATCTCCTTTTACAAAGGTAGAAACCCATCTGTATTCATCTTGCCATCTTGCGTTTATATTAAACCCAAAATTATTAAATAGATTGTTGTTTCCTAACTGAACTTTTACCGTATGTTTTGGTGTGTTAAAGTTTGGCTCGAAAAAACCTAAATCTTTATCAATAATTTCATAATTTATGAAATTATAATTTACCCCAAAATTAAATGTTTTTAATAATTTAGTATTTAAACCAATTCCAAAACCATAAGATGTTACTTTTGATTTACTATTAGTAACTAAATTAAATTCTTGCGCTAATAACTCACCATCATCATCTAGATCATAAAGTGCATTATAAGCCAATTCATCAGCAACTAAAACTCCATCTACAATTTTACCTTTATTTATAATTGGGTCAGCTAACTCTTGAGTTGTTAATTTTCTATTTCCAAAAGGATAAACCAATCCTACTTTAGGTGTTACTATATCTTGTCTAAATACAAAATCTTTATGTTTACTATAAAAAGCGTTAACATCTATATTAATGTTATTTGTTTCTGTAATACCAAACATACTTCTATACCCTAATTCAATTGTTTGAACTTCTTCTGGTTTTACTTCGTTATATGCTGATTTCACAAATTCTTTTCCTTTATAATCAGCTGATGGATATACTGATGAAGTCAATAATGAATTAGTCATAATATCATTCCCTGAAATAATACCATCTAAAGGAGCTTGAGTATAGCTAATATTATTTAATTCATCATACTTTCTACCGATAGAAATTCTATCTAGGTTATCTTTTGATGTTCCTAGATTAACTTTTCTACCTGGTTGATTCATTAAATACTGTTCCTGTATTGTTGGGTTTCTAAAACCTGTTTGATAAGATGCTCTTATAAAATGATTTTTATCTTCTCCTAAAGCATAATTTACCGCTAAACGAGGCGAGTAGTTACCATCAAAATTTTGAGATTTATCATAACGTAAAGACCCTGTTAATCCTAATCTTTTTTCTAAAAACTTTTTCTGAACTTGACTATAAATACCGTATTCATTTACCTGAATAGCCTCTTTAGCATCATTAAAAATTGTACCTCTAGAATTTGGATTGTATTGTCTGAAAGACCCTCCTACTTGAACATCTCCCCAGTTATTTAATAAATGACTAAAGTTATAATTACCCTCTGCATGTGAGTACGCACTTTTGTCGTATATCTTACTACCTCCTTTGGTAATTAATGTTGATTTAATTCTTTTTAACTCTTTATTAAACTCTGGTGTACCAGGTTGAAATCTATCTGAATCAGCTAATAATCTTGCTTGCTTTGATAATTCTGGATACGCTTGAAAATCTTCAAACCCCAATCCTCTATCATTAAGAGCATTATTCAAACTAAGAAAATAATTATCTCCCCAACCTATACTCGATAATGCCGATGTCATTACACTACCCGTTCTATTTAAATCAAAAGAATCTCCAGCATCATTTAACGAGTAATAAGCTCTTACGTAAAAATTACTTCCTTTTACTTCAAATTTAGATTGATTAACATAAGACTCTCTTTGCGCATATCTTGACATCCCTTGAAAAAGACTATTACCCGTTGAAATTTTTGTCGCAACAATTAACTCTAATGATTCATCTTTAAAAGGTCTATAATGTATAGAAGCATCAAATTTTAAGTTTTTTATTTTTTGATCTTTATCTAATAATTCTCGCTCTGAATATCCTGTTCTACTAAGGCGTAAGTCTTGAGAAAAATCAAAATCATCATATCTAGGATCACTAAAATCTTCACCAAAATACTCTGCTGAATCTAATAAATCAGCACTATAATCAAACTCATCTCCATAAATATTAATACCATCAAAATTTAAAGTATTATCTCTAGTACCTTCTATTATTTTATTAGTATCAATTTGTTTATTTCTTGTATCATTAGCATGCCATTCTTCAGCAGTAAGATAATTGAAGTTTACTTTAGCAGCTAAAGACTCACTAAATTTATAAGCCATACGAACAGATGCGTCATAAAAAGTATTATTTCCCGCTGTTTTTTGGGAAGTATTACCACTTTTAAGTAAAACACTAATACCTGTATGTTCAAAAGGATTTTTAGTTGTTAATAACATAAGCCCATTATAAGCATTAGCTCCATATAATGCAGAAGATGCTCCTGGTAAAATCTCTACATTATTAATGTCTAAATCAGAAACCCCCGATAAATTACCTGGGCTAAAATTTAAGGCTGGCGCTGCAGTATCCATACCATCTATCATTTGGATAAACCTAGAATTACTGAAATCAGAAAAACCCCTAGTATTAACTGATTTAAAACCATAGCCTGCCTCTCGTGACTGCACTCCTTTTATGTTAGCTAAACCGTCATAAAAAGAATTTGAAGTGGTGTTTTTAATATCGTTTAAACCAAAACGCTCAATAGTTACAGGTGATTCAATAATTCGTTCCGGAACTCTAGAGGCTGATATAACTACTTGATCTAAAAGATATGCTTCTTTTAAAATGATATTAATTGACTTATCTAAACCTTCAACTACCAATTCTTCTGTTTGATAACCAAAAGCAGAAACTCTTAAAGTTATTGGAAAACTCTTAAATACTTTTAAGGCAAAATTACCGTCTTGATCAGATAGCGTGCTTTCGCCTAAAACAGTAATTTTAGCATTGTAAAAAGGCTCTAGATATTCATCATAAACCAACCCTTTTACTTCTACCTGTGCGTATGACACCATACTAAACAAGGCAAAAACAATAATTATTGAATATTTTTTAAACATTTTAACGTGTTTTATAATTTAAAATTATTTTTACTCCTCTAAAGAGAAATTAATTGGAAAACCATACTTTACAGAAGTACGCTTTCCTTCTTTTTTTGCTGGCTTAAACCTTGGCAACTTTAAAACTACACGAGCAGCTTCATTGTTTAATATTTCAGCATTATCAGGTCCTAATGTTTTAATGTTTTTTACGTAACCGCTTTTGTCAATAATAAAACGAACCCAAACATCTCCTTGTAAATTTTGTCTAACAGCCTCTCCTGGATAACTAAAATACTTAGAAATATGACGCATCATTTCATTATTAAAACAATCAGACTCCTCACCCTTTTCTGCTTTTTTACAAGCATCAAAAACAGGTATTTTATCTACAGATGTAAATTTTAATGCCTTTCTAACCTCTTCTTTTGATAATTTATTTTTAAGGTTTTCAATATTGTTTTTCAACGATATTGTATTTGTAATTTCAGCATTTAAAGCAGTTTCAGAAACCTTAGAAACTCCCGTAGCTCCAATTGCGGTAACTTCTTTCTTCTTTAAAAGCTCTCTTTTCTTTAAATGCCTTTTATTTGCAGATACTGATACAGAAATAAGCCTAGACTTCTTGTTCTTATTTCGCTTACTTTTAGATTCTTTAATGGTACATTTTGTAACACTAATACTATTTAAGTCTATTTCGTTTGCCTCTGGAGATTCACAAACTTTTTGAGCCTGAACAGTAGAAAACATGTTCAGTATAATTAACAAGGAAAAAAATAATAAATTTTTCATAATGGTGGAATTTACTTGCATTACATACGACAAAAAAAGTCATATTAACACAATGCAAAAGTATGAAATTTTAAAATAAAATAACTTAATTCTATGTTTTTTATTTTACACCTCTTAAATACAAGCTTTTAAAAAAACACTTTAAGTAAAATACTATCACTTAAAAAAGGCTAAACAATGTATTTTTAAAGGATTTCAACAATTAAAAAAAATCATAATTCAATTTTATTTTTTAAAAAAATTATATTTATAAAAATTAATTTTGATTGTAAAATCAACACTATTTTACTTTTAATTAACATTAGTATAACTTTAAATTTCTAAAAAACAGCCTATAAAAAAGCCTGAGCAATAAATTGTTCAGGCTTTTTGTGCTTTTCTTTAGTTAGTTATAGCTACTATTTAGTAAACTTATAAAATAGAAAGCACTTATTGATTAATTACCCACGATATATAGTACATAGATCCTATTAATCCTGAACCAGGAGCCACAACGTAATCTTTTCCTGTTAAATTCGTTCCTCCTATTTTAATTCTTGATTTTAAAGAAGGTATTTTGTAATTTATTTGAGCATCGAGTAAAGTTCTACTTTCTATTTCTCCTGTTAAAAAATTAGATTGCCATAAAAATTTATCTTGCCATCTTGCGTTTATGTTAAATCCGAAGTTTTTAAACAAATTAGCAGTACCAAACATTATTTTCACTTGATGTTCAGGAGTGTTGAAACCGGGCTTAAAATCAAGATCATCTTCTTGGTTAAATATCATTTTACTTAAGGTGTAGTTGGCGCCAAAATTAAATTTTTTAAACACTTTTGTTGTTAAGCCTAATCCAACACCGTATGAATCTACTTTTGCTGTTGTGTTTGTGTTTAATAAAACAGCAGTAACATCTTTATTTGAAAAAGCCTTTAAGGCCTGCGCATCAGGAACGCCATTTAAAACGGCACCATAATTAGGCACAACGATGTTTTTATTGGCGACAAAATTATCATATTGATTGTAGTAAGCATTGACATCTAACTCCATTACATTGCTGCGTGTAATATTTAAAATACTTCTATATCCTATTTCATAAGAAGTTACTTTTTCTGATTTTATAGGCGTCGGTTTTACATGAACAGGAACGTTATTATTAAGTACAAATGCTTTTTCAAAAATAGCTGCGCCTGTAATAATATTGGTCGTGTTATTACTATTTTTAGCTACTGTTGAAAAACGTGCTATGTTTTGGTTTGATGTTCCTAAAAGAAAAGAATTAGGCCCTGTTTTTAAACCTATATATTGCTCTAAAGTACTTGGAGTTCTAAAACCTGTTTGATACGATATTCTTAGTATTTTATTTTCTTTGATCGCGTAATTTAAAGCAACCCTTGGCGAAAAATTACCTTCAAAATTTTGAGATTTATCATAACGAACAGATCCTGTAAATTTTAAGCGATCTTCAAAAAATTTCTTTTGAATTTGCGAATACGCTCCTAACATATCAAAAGCTAAAGGACTATTTACATCGGTAAATAAAGTTCCTTCTGAATTAATATTAAATTTACGATAAGAAGCACCTACCTGAACTTGTGCCCATTTAATTAGGTCTCTAAAATTATAATTCGCCTCTACATTATATAGTTGTGTTTTATCTCTTAAGCCCGAACCTCCTTGATTAATAGGTTTTTCAATAATACCATGTAATGCTTGTTTAAAAGCTGCTGTTCCGGGTTGTAGCCTATTTCTATCGGCATAATTTCTTGCCGCTTTATCATTCCCTGCTGTTACATTTTTTATAGCCCCTGAAAATGCCGTTCCATATTCTTTAAACCAATTTCCACTTGGATTATAATGCTCGTTTAAAGCAATACCTGCAAATCGTAAATCATAGGTTTCGCCAGTAGTATTACCTGTGTAGTAACCACGAACAAAAAAGTTTTTACCTAAAAACTCTAATTTATATTGCGTTATAGAAAAATCGTTTTGAGCAAACCTATTCGCTCCTTGATACATGTTATTTCCTGATGAAAAACGAGCATTTAATATTACCTCTAATGTTTGATCGCCAAATGGGCGTACATGAAACGAACCATCAAATTTTACTGCCTTTCCATCATAATCGTACAGTTGCTGTTCAGCATACCCTGTTCTACTAACATTTCCAATACCTGGTAATTCATAAGAAACTTCATCTCCATAAAAATTTACACCATCATAATCTAAGGTGTTTTCTCTATTTCCTTGCGTAACAACACCACCAACTCCCGTTGTATTTCTAGCATCATTTGCATGCCATTCTTCTGCTTTATAGGTTACAAAATTTACTTTTGCAGCAAAATGATTGCTAAATTTATACGCCATTCTAAGACCAACATCGTAAAACTGCGCTGTTCCTAATGCTTCTTGATTAATAAAACCAGTTTTGTAATAACTACTGATACCGTGATAATCAAAAGGATTTTTACTTCTCATTAACAAAATACCGTTAAAGGCATTTGCACCATATAAAGCCGATGAAGCTCCTGGTAATATTTCAACATCTTTTACATCTAATTCTGATAAACCTACAATATTACCTACCGAAAAATTTAAGGCAGGAATTGAGGTTTCAACACCATCGACTAATTGCACAAAGCGAGTATTATCAAAAGTAGAAAAACCTCGAGAATTGATAGATTTGAAACCATAACTAGCCTCACGAGAATCAATTCCTTTTAAATTAGTAAGCCCATCATAAAAAGAAATTGACGTATTATTTTTAATATCAGTAATCCCTAAGCGCTCAATAGTTACTGGCGATTCTATAACTCGTTCTGGAGATCTTGATGCCGATATCACCACTTCATCTAAAGAAGAACTTTCTTTTAAAATAATATTTAATTCTTGAGTTGCATGAGTAATTTCAATAAGCTCTTTTCTGTATCCAAAAGCAGTAACTTGTATTGTAAACGGAAAATTTAATGATGTGGTTAAGCTAAAACTACCATCAGCAGCTGATATAGCGCTATTTTCTAATGAATTGATAAGTGCACTCGGAAAAGGCTCTAGATATTCATCATACACTTTCCCTGTTAAAGTACGCTGTGCCGATAAAGTAACACTAAAAGCTATAAAAAAAAAAAGGAGTAATTTTTTTAGCATATTGATTGGTTTAGATTCTTTTTTGAAAGTAGTTATCGCCTTTAAAGTTATTCTTCTAGGGCAAATTAAATCTATATTTTACAGAAAAAAATTCAGGTAATTTAGAAACCACGCTACTAGCTTCTTTATTTTATGGAAATTCGTAATATTGCATTAATTGACAAAAAAGATAGTAACAATATTAATCTTCCTCTATAAAACAAACCACATCAAACTGTAAAACAACTAATTACTAAAAAAACGTAACTAAACCTGCAAATATATATTATTCATCAAAGAACCTAAAACTATGTTAGCTCTTGGTTAACAAATTATTAATTTAAGATGAAATTCATTGGAAATTTATATAAAACACTCACTAAGGCTCCTTTTTGTTTGCCTGGTGTAAACTTGGGAAGTAACATAACAATTCGCATTGCTTCTTTTTTCAAAATGATATTATCGTTTTCTCCTAGCACTTTAATATCCTTTACTTTTCCGTTTTTATCGATTACAAAACTAACATCAAAATTACCCTCGATACCTTTTTTTAAAGCCTCCTTCGGATATTCAAAATGACTAACAATATGCTGCTCCATTTGCATATTAAAACAATGAACTTTGTCTAGTGAATTTTCATCACAAGACGCAAATAATGGAATATGATCAACAGCATCAAAAGATATATTTTCTTTTTCCGCCTCATTTTTTATTATTGTTAGTAAGCTTTGCGTTATTTTAGTTGTTTTTTTTGTTTCAACAACAGTGTTTGTTTTTAAATTACTCGCTAAATGAACTTCTGCATTTGGGGTACTTCGTTTTTTTAAATACCGAGTACTTGAAGTTACAATATATTTCGTTTTAGGCTGTTTTGTTTTTACAACATCAGTTTCTACAGCACATTTATTAATGGCGTTAAGATCTACGAATACTTCTTCTTGAGTACCACATTTTTTTTGAGAAAAAACTTGTAATACACTAAAGAAAATAAGCGCTACGGTTATGTTTATTCTGTTTTTCATTACAATTTATTTTAACTTTAAGAAAAATCATTCGATAGTTAAAAAAACTATTGAACGCTATGAAGCTATTTTATTTATAAATTTATACTGAAAAAGCGGAGTTCTAATTTACTTTGAAAAGTGCTATCAAAAAGGAATTTTGATGGGGCGAGTGATCTATTTTTATTATTTTTCATTTTTAGGGGGGATAAAATGGTTAAAATATTTTTCTCTATAAGAGATACTAAACATACAATAAAAAGTACATAAAAACAAATTTTTAGGCACTTTTTATTGTTAAGTTATGTGTTTATTCTATTGGTAAATCGTCTTGATATAAGAAGTTATTGTAAGGAAATCGTTCAATATGTATTTTTTTAACCGATTCGTAAACTTTTTCTTTAAAATCTTCTAAATTGTCTTTATTTAATGCTGATATAAAAAGACTTTCTTCACCTAAATCGTTCATCCAAGTGTTTTTCCAATCATCTAAAGTGTAGTGATTTTTTGATTTTTCGGTAATTAAATCATCTTCATCAATGGTATCATGAGTATAAGCATCAATTTTATTAAAAACCATTAAAATAGGTTTATTTGAAGCGCCTATTTCATCTAAAATTTTATTTACAGATGCAATATGATCTTCAAAATTTGGATGACAAATATCTACTACATGTAGTAATAAATCCGCTTCACGAACCTCGTCTAAGGTTGATTTGAATGACTCAACTAACTGTGTTGGTAATTTTCTAATAAACCCAACAGTATCAGTCATTAAAAAAGGAATATTTTTAATTACAACCTTTCTTACAGTAGTATCTAAGGTTGCGAATAATTTATTTTCGGCAAACACATCACTTTTACTAATTACGTTCATTAAGGTCGATTTACCAACATTGGTATAACCTACTAATGCAACACGTACCATTTTACCTCTATTCTTACGTTGAACTGCCATTTGACGGTCAATAGTAGAAAGTTTTTTCTTTAATAAGGTGATTTTATCTCTAATAATACGACGGTCAGTTTCAATTTCTGTTTCACCAGGTCCACGCATTCCGATACCCCCTTTTTGCTTATCAAGGTGAGTCCATAATCTTGTTAATCGAGGTAATAAATACTGACATTGTGCCAATTCTACCTGTGCTTTTGCAGAACTTGTTTGTGCTCTTCCTGCAAAAATATCTAATATTAAATTTGTTCTATCTAATACTTTACATCCTAATTCATTTTCAATATTACGCAATTGCGCTGGCGATAATTCGTCATCAAAAATAGCAATACTTATGCCCTTTGATGCGATATACATTCTTACTTCTTCTAATTTACCAGTTCCTAAAAAAGTTTTAGGATTTGGTTTTTCCATTTTCTGGACAAAGCGTTTTACAGCAACTCCTCCTGCTGTTAAAGTTAAAAACTCCAACTCATCTAAATATTCGTCAGACTGTTTTTCGTTTTGTTTTTGGGTTATAATACCAATTAAAACCGCTTTTTCGATTATTTCTTCACGTGTTTCTTCCATACGATGCAAAAATACAATTTTATCAATTGAACAACTCTTTTTTTAATTTGTTCTTTGTCATATTTAAAATATATGGCGTTTTTAATATTTTATCTACTTCGGATGTTTTTAAAATTATAATCAAAAATTGATTGAATTACCTGTTTAAAAAGAAAACAACCTGTCAGTTCGAGTGATTTTTTTCCTTCAAAAAAATTGTATCGAGAACTTTTTAGCATCAACATTAATTAAGATAAAATAATTCAAATTCTCGATACAATTTTAATTCCTTCTAGTCATTAAAATCACTCGAATTGACAAAAAACAATAAAAAAGAACAACACAACCAAATAAACTTAGCCCCGATTGAAGCAATTGTTTGAGCTCTTTTTTTGATTTTTCTTCAAAAAAAAGCGAGTGCGGAAAGCGGGAAATAGCTTCAAATAATTTTAAAATTTAAACATAAAAAAACACTCAATTTTTACAAAATGAGTGTTCTTTAAAATATTTTTTAGGCGATAAAAAAAAATAAGATGTTTTAAATCTTGATAAAATCTTCAAATGCGATATAATAAGGTTGATTTTTAAAAACAGGTAAATCAACACTTTCTGAATTTGCAATACCAATGCCTGCAAACCAAATTTTTGCATTATTTTTTTCGGCATGTTGTTTAAATGTTTCCATCCATAAAACGTCGTAATCTTCGGGCGTTTGAATATTATTGGTGGTTTTTACTAACACAAAAATAGTCGGTTCGCCTTTTTTATATAACACAAACTGCGGATGTTTTTTAAGTTCGCTATTAATTGCAACAAACTCGTAGCCCATTTTTTGAAGCTTTTTACCCGCAATATTCATTCCTAAATTATGAAGCTCTTGTTTGGTAAGTACCTGCATTATTTTTTCTTATTACGCATGTTATAATTCTTATCACCCCTAGTTTTAGGCTTCTTATATTTTTTCGCAATTTCTCTACGATAAGAACCTCCTTGATTTGTTTTACTGTTCTTTTCACTTTTTTCATGAAAAGCAGGACCAGGAACATACTCTAATGAAGTTCTGTTTTTATTTTTCTCTCCGTCTTCTTTCGGACGTTCTTCTTCGGTTAATTGTGTAGAGATTTCAACATGTTCAGGGATTTCTAACATTGGAATTTCATAATTCATCAATTCTTCAATTCTCGTTTTAGCTTCTTGTTCTGCTTTTGTTGAAAAAAGAATCGCTGTTCCTTCATGTTCTGCACGTCCTGTTCGTCCGATTCTGTGCATATAATTTTCAGGGAAATAAGGCGTATTAAAGTTAATTACATGTGTTACTTCGGCTAAATCTAAACCACGAGCAATTACATCGGTAGCAATTAAAATACGTTTTTCACCTTTATTGAATTGTTCAATAGAACGCAAACGATAGTTTTGTGTTTTATTCGAATGAATTACACACGATTCTGTTGGAAACTCTTCTTTTACACACTCAAATAATCGGTCGGCATTTCTTTTATTTGGCGTAAAAATTAACACTTTACTATATTCTGTTTTGTTATAAAGTAACTCGTGTAATACGTTTACTTTGGTATAAAAGTTAGGAATATTGTAGCTAATTTGCTTAATATTATCAAGTGGCGTTCCACTTACAGCGATAAAAATCTTTTTCGGAGCGATAAAGAAATCATCAATTAACGCCTCAACATCTTGAGTCATTGTTGCCGAAAACATAATATTTTGACGACGAACAGGTAATAATTCAAAAATATTTAATAGTTGAAATCTAAATCCTAAATCAAGCATTACATCTACTTCATCAATGACTAATTTCTGGATTGATTTTAGTTTTAAATTATTACTTAAAGCTAAATCATATAAGCGTCCTGGAGTAGCAACAATTACATCTGCACCTAATGCTACAGCTTGTTTATGTCTGTTTAAAGGAACTCCACCAAACACACCAATAGTACGCAAAGTCATAAATTCTGATAGCTTTTCAATTTCACTAACCACCTGAACTACTAGTTCACGGGTTGGCACCACTACAAGCACTCTTGGGTGTTGTTGTTTTGAAAACTTCAAGTCGCGAAGTATCGGTAACATATAGGCAAAGGTTTTCCCGGTACCTGTTTGGGCAATACCAACAACGTCTTTACCAGATCGTATAATTGGAAAGGCTTCTTCCTGAACTGGTGTTGGGTTTACAAAACCTAATTCTTGAATTGCGTTTTGTAATGGGTTTGATAAATCTAAATCTTGAAAAGTAATCATTTACAGTAATTTGCCGCAAAGGTACGTTTTCTAAGCCCAAATACCATAAATATATTTCTTTGGATTAAAATGCCTGTGTTTTTAAGTACAAAAAAAACCGATACATTTCTGTATCGGTTTTATATAATTTTTGATTTTTTTTAGTTGATAAAGATTTATCCTCCAAAATCATCAAATCGGATATTCTCGTCAGCAAGACCAAAATCTTCTCCCATTTTCTGAACAGCATTGTTCATTAATGGTGGACCACAGAAATATAATTCTAAGTCTTCTGGTGCTTCGTGTTTCGCTAAATGCTCGTTGATTACTACTTGGTGAATAAATCCTGTAAACCCATCTCCAGCTTCATCATTTACATCTTTTTTAACTTTCCAGTTATCCGCTTCTGTTGGATCAGATAAAGCAATAAAGAATTTAAAGTTAGGGAAATCTCTTTCTAAAGCTCTAAAGTGTTCTACATAGAATAATTCAGCTTTTGAACGACCACCGTACCAATACGTTACTTTTCTACCAGTTTTTAATGTTCTAAATAAGTGATATAAATGCGAACGCATCGGCGCCATACCTGCACCACCACCTACATATAACATTTCAGCTTCTGATTCGTTGATAAAGAATTCACCATAAGGTCCAGAAATAACACATTTATCACCTTTCTTTAAGTTAAATATGTATGAAGAAGCAACTCCAGGATTTACATCCATCCATCCACCTTTCACTCTATCAAAAGGAGGTGTTGCAATACGTACATTTAACATAATTTCTCTTCCTTCGGCAGGATAAGAAGCCATAGAATATGCTCTTTCTACAGTTTCTGTATTTTTCATTACCAATGGTCTTAAACCAAATTTATCCCAATCTGCTTCGAACTTGTCTGGAGTTTCATGTTCTTCTGGATGCGCAGTAATATCCATATCAGCATAGTTTACCTCACAAGCTGGTATTTCAATTTGAATATATCCACCTGCTTTGTAGCCCATATCTTCAGGAATTTCAACTACAAATTCTTTAATAAAAGTTGCAACGTTGTAATTTCTTACAACTACTGCTTCCCATTTCTTAATTCCAAAAATTTCTTCAGGAATAGAAATATCCATATCTTGTTTTACTTTTACCTGACAAGATAAACGAACTCCGTGTGCTAATTCTTTACGTGTAAAGTGAGGTGTTTCTGTTGGTAAAGCTTCACCTCCACCAGAATTTACGTGACACTCACATTGTACACAAGAACCACCACCACCACAAGCTGATGGTAAAAAAATCTTCTCGTTACCTAAGGTAGATAATAAGGTACCTCCTGATGCTACTTCAATTACTTTATCACCGTTAATAGTGATTTTTACGGGTCCTGATGGTGCTAATTTTTGCTTTACAAATAATAACAACCCTACTAAAATTAATAGAATTATTAAAAATGATATAACCGTTACAGCTACCGTACCTCCTGTACTTACTTCTAAAAATACCATTATTCTATAATTTTTTTAGTGTTATCAGCTAATTTCTCAGCTTCCTCTTTTACCTCTTCTATCTTGGTTACCTTGTTTTCGATTACTGTTTTAGTAACAACTGCTGCTTTAGGAGCTTCTGGAGTTTTAACCTCTTCGTCGCCTCCTGTTAACATTCCTCCAAAACTCATAAACCCGATTGCCATTAATCCAGTAATAATAAAAGTAATTCCTAAACCTCTTAAAGGTGCAGGAACGCTTGAATATCTGATTTTTTCACGAATAGCTGCAATTGCTAAAATTGCTAAAAACCATCCGATTCCTGAACCAATTCCATAGGTTAAAGATAAACCTAATGTTGGAATTTCACGAGATTGCATAAATAAAGACCCTCCTAAAATTGCACAGTTAACGGCAATTAATGGTAAGAAAATACCTAAAGAGTTATACAATGCTGGTGCAAATTTCTCCACAATAATTTCTACCAATTGTACCATGGTTGCAATTGTTGCAATAAACATAATAAATGATAAGAAACTTAAATCGTAACCTTCATATTCATCTCCTAACCAAGACAATGCTCCTGGCTGTAATAAATATTGATCTAATAACCAGTTGACAGGTACTGTTACAGCAAGTACAAAAATAACGGCAGCTCCTAAACCTACGGCTGTTGCTACTTTTTTAGATACTGCTAGGTAAGAACACATTCCTAAGAATGTAGCAAATACCATGTTATCAATAAATATCGACTTGAAAAATAATTCTAAATGTTCCATATTTTATATTTTTCCCTCTTTCCTTTTTATTTATAGTTTAAATTCAATAAACAATTTAAACTATAAATATTGAAGAGGATTTAATCCTCGATTAATGCTTTGTTTCTACTACGTTGTATCCAAATAATAATACCAACAACAATTAACGCCATTGGAGATAATAACATAAATCCGTTATTTTCATATCCTAATGCATACAATCCTGTTTGTTCTATTGGATCTCCTAATACTTTAAATCCTAATAAAGTACCAGAACCTAATAACTCTCTAAAGAAACCTACTGCAATTAAAATAGCTCCGTATCCTAATGCATTTCCAATTCCATCTAAGAATGATTTCCAAGGACCATTTCCTAAAGCAAAAGCTTCAAAACGTCCCATAATAATACAGTTGGTAATAATTAAACCAACAAATACCGAAAGTGTTTTACTTAACTCGTAAGCAAAAGCTTTTAATACTTGATCAACAATAATTACTAAAGCAGCAACTACGATTAACTGTACAATAATTCTAATTTTTGATGGAATAATGTTTCTCATTAAAGAGATTACAACGTTTCCTATACCTAATACAAATAATACAGAAACTGCCATTACTATAGAAGCTTTCAGTTCTGCTGTAATTGCTAATGCTGAACAGATACCTAATACTTGAATCGTAATTGGGTTGTTATCTAATAACGGATCTGTAATTAATGCTGCGTCTTTTTTTGATAAAAGTCCCATATTTATTTCAATGTTTTAAAGTAAGGCACGTATAAACCTAATTCAGATTTAATCATTGCAGCAACTCCATCACCTGTAATTGTTGCACCTGCAATTGCATCTACCTCGTTATCATTTTTATCTTCGTTCTTCGGATCATTATTCGATTTTGAAACTCCAATTCCTTTAAAAGAACCGTTGTTCATTAAATTTTCTCCGATAAAGTCATCCATAAAATAGCGTTGCTTAATATTTGCTCCTAAACCTGGCGTTTCTCCTTTATGATCGAAAAAAGCACCCTGAACTACCATGTTTTTATCCAAGGCAACATATGCCCAAATAGCATCCCAAAGACCCTTACCTCTAATTGGCGTGATGTAAAACGTTTTACCGTCTTTTTCACCAATAAATACTGGTAATTTTCTTACTTTTCCTGCTTTTGCAGCTGTTTGCTGTTTTTTTACATCGATTAAATACGCATTCGCATCTTCAGTAGCCTTAGCACCTTCAATAACGATTTGTTTTTTGATGTATTTTGAAAACTCACCAGCTACTTTATCTTTAGAAACAAAGATTGCGCTAGATTCATCGTTTTCATTTACCCCCATCGCATACAAAATATTTTGTTGCTTTTCGATACGTTTATTTGCATCAATCATTGGGCGAAGCGATGAAGCTGTAAAAGCTAACAACGCACCTACTATTAATACCATTGCAATGGCAAAAAGTAGCGTATATCCATTACTGTCTGTTCTCTTACTCATAATTAGGCAGTTTTAACTTTAGTACGTTTTAGTCTTCTCTTGATATTCCCTTGAACCACATAATGGTCAATTGTTGGAGCAAAAACGTTCATTAATAAAATAGCTAACATTACTCCTTCTGGATAGGCAGGATTAAATACACGAATCATAATCGAAATAAATCCGATAAAGAAACCATAAATCCATTTTCCTTTGTTGGTTTGCGATGCTGATACAGGATCAGTAGCCATATATATAGCTCCAAATGCAAAACCTCCAATTAATAAATGTTTCCAGAAATCTAAACTCATTAATCCGTAAAACTTACTTGTTTCACCAATCCATCCTAAACCAACTACTTGATTAAAAATGAATCCCATTACTAAAGCTCCGATTACTGCTGATAACATAATTCTCCAGCTTCCAATCTTTGTAAAGATTAAAAATAAAGCTCCTAATAAAATTAAGAAGGTAGATGTTTCTCCTACTGAACCAGGAATAAATCCGAAGAACATATCAGAAACAGAATGTGTTACTGGTTGCGATTGTGCTAAAGTTCCTAGAATAGTTTCACCTGAAATAGCGTCTGCTGTTCCTGTTAATTCTCTAGCTCCTTGAACCCATACTTTATCTCCCGACATCCAAGTTGGATATGCGAAGAATAAAAATGCACGTATTGTTAATGCAGGATTTAAAATATTCATTCCTGTACCTCCAAATACTTCTTTACCGATAACCACACCAAATACTACCGCTACAGATAGCATCCATAAAGGTAAATCGATTGGTACAATTAAAGGAACTAACATTCCTGTAACTAAATATCCTTCTTCTACTTCGTGACCTTTTATTACGGCAAAAATAAATTCTACTACTAATCCTACCACATATGATACAATTACTAACGGTAAAATTTTAACTAAACCGATTAAGAAATTCGCCATATTCCAGAACTCTCCACTAAAGAAAGACATTCCTTCTGTAAATCCATTGATTGCAGCGTTATGTTGATAACCTGCATTGAACATTCCGAAGATTAAACAAGGTACTAATGACATAATTACTATGTTCATTGTACGCTTTAAATCATCAGCAGCCTTTATATGAGTTCCTCCGTGAGTCGTCTCATTAGGCAAATATAAAAAGGTGTGGATTGCGTTAAACGCAGGTGCCATCTTAGTACCTTTATACTTTTCTTTTAACTTATGTAAGTTTTGTTTTAAGCCCATATCTTATCCTAATTCTTCTCTCATTAAATCTAATCCTTCACGAATTATTTTCTGGTGAGGTTGTTTAGACACACAAATAAATTCTGTTAAAGCGAAATCTTCTGGTGCAATTTCGTAAGCACCTAACCCTTCCATTTCGTCAAGGTCTTTGTATTTACAAGATTTTAATAATTGCATCGGAAAAATATCCAACGGAAATACTTCTTCATACGATCCTGTAACCACAAATGCCCTGTGTTCACCATTTGTATTAGTATTTAAGTCGTATTTTTTCTTCGGATTTAACCAAGAGAACGTAAATGCTCTTGAGGTAGAAACCTTGTTAAAAACAGGTTTATTCCAACCGAAAAATTCATAATCATCACCTTCAGGAATTGCAGTTACTATGTTTTGATAGTATCCTAAATATCCTGCTGTATCAACCTGAACACCGCTTAATACGTTTCCGCTAATTACACGTGCATTATCAGCGTCTAAATTTCCTTTTACAAGATCTCCAATATTTGCTCCTGCCAAAGCAGTAACATATTGAGGTTTGCTGAATTTAGATCCTGCTAAAGCAATAGTGCGCTTTGCATTAAATTTACCAGTTAGTAACAACTCACCGATAACTACTAAATCTTGAGGTGTAACAACCCACACAACTTCCCCTTTATTAATAGGATCTATTTGTGCAATTTGCGTACTCACATTACCAACAGGGTGCGGTCCAGATACGTTGTGCAATTCAACACCTTTCATTCCTTTAAAAGGAGATGATGTTGATTTTTTTGCTACAGAAACGTGTACTTTACCTGCTGTTAATTTTGTTAAAGCAGTTAATGCAGTTTGTAATTCAGCTTCTTTACCTTTTAAGGCGTAATCATAATCGGCTGCTAAAGGTGCACTTGCATAGGCAGATACAAAAATTGATTTAGGTGCTTGATTCGGATCTGCAATCACGTCATACGGACGCTGTTTTACAAATGGCCAACAACCTGAAGCAAACAAGTGAGTTTTCACTTCTTCGCCAGACATTGCATCAACATCTTTTTTACCAAAATCTTTGTACTCCTGCTGTGCATCAGCAGTGATTTTAATTGCTAAAACTTTTCTTCTGGCTCCACGAACGATTTCTGAAATTTTACCACTAACAGGACTTGGAAATAAAATGCGTTCATCACTTTTTGAATAAAAAAGTGCTTGACCCGCCTTTACTTCGGTACCTTGTTTTGCTAAAATTTTTGGAATAACGCCGTGAAAATCATCTGGCTGAATTGCAAACACACCACCTAACGGAAGTTCGGTAGTTATTTGCGCTGCTTCGCCAACGAGCTTGATGTCCAAGCCTTTCTTAATACGGATGTCTTTTGACATAGGAACTGAACTGGTTAAATTGATTTTCTAAAAAAAAACAAATTTACAGGTTTTGATTTTTTCGAGTAAGTATTTATATTTATATCTTTTGAATAATTAGCTATTTATATTTGTTCTAAATAAATAAGTAGCGTTGGTTTATATTTTGATACCTTTGCATTCATGATAAAATACCTATTAAGCTTCTTATTTAGTGCCCTTCATTTTGTTGTTAGTGCCCAAAACATCAACACAATTCAATTGCGCCCAAAACACAGCAAAAATCAGTTTTCGGCAATTGTGCGTTTAGGAAGTGTTTTAACCTTATCTTTTGATGATTTAGAGGCTGATAATAAAGAATATCAGTATAAAATTGAACACATGACCTATGATTGGAAACCTAGTAATTTAACTTCTAGTCAATATATTGAGGGGTTTGATCAAAATGAAATTATAAACACAAGTAATTCATTTAATACTTTACAGCCCTACACACATTATACGGTTGATATTCCTAATCAAAACACCATCATCACAAAAAGTGGAAATTATTTAATTTCTATTTTAGATGAAAATTATGACCTAGTATTTACAAGACGCTGTGTTTTTTATCAAGATATTACAACCGTTGGCGTAGCTGTTTTTAGAAGCCGAGAAGCGAAATCAAACAATCAAAAACAAACGGTACAATTTACGGTAAATCATCAAAATTTAAGTATAAATAATGCGCAGCAAGAAATTAATATCGCCTTATTACAAAACCATAATTGGAATACGGTTCGATATAATATTCAACCAAAATTTATAAAACAACAACAGCTTATTTACAACCATACGCTTCAAACAAATTTTTGGGGAGGCAATGAGTTTTTAAATTTTGATACCAAACATTTACGTAGCAGTAATTTTAGCATTGCTAAAACACAACGAAAAGAACTCTATCACAGCTACTTATACCTTAACGAAGAACGAACAGACAAAGTGTACACCTATAACCCTGATATCAACGGACAATTTATCGTAAGAACCTTAGAGGCTAATGATGCCAATACAGAGGCGGATTATTCTATGGTTCATTTTTCGTTAGGAGCTTATGAAGCTTATCAAAATAAGGCTGTTTTTATTTATGGAGCGTTTAATAATTATGAATTATCCGAAGAAAATAAAATGAAATATGATGCGGTTTCAGAACAATACCAGGCTGCAATTAAATTCAAACAAGGGTTTTATAATTATAAGTATGTAACACTAAGTAACAAGCAAATTACAAACCTAAATGAAGTAAGTGGTTCATTCTATCAAACCGAAAATGAATATACAGTTATCGTATATTATAAGCCTTTCGGCGAAACTTACCACCGTGTTATCGGACTTGGGAATGGTTACTTTAATCAAAATAGGTAACTTGGTGTTCATCAATTAAAACTTCTTAATAAAAAAAATAAAACTATGTTACAACAAATAAGCAAGGGTATTAAAATAGCAATCGAAACCAATTTTAATGGTGTGGTTAACCAAGGGGAAACTGAATATTTTTCTTTTAGTTATTATATTTCTATTGAAAATAATTCTACCGACACCGTACAACTTTTAGAACGTTTTTGGATTATTATTGACGCTCTTAAAAACACAGAACACGTAGCGGGTAAAGGGGTAGTTGGCGAAACTCCTGTTTTAAAACCAAACGATATTTTTAAATACCGATCAAACTGTTTTTTACTATCAACAACAGGTGCAATGAAAGGAAATTACAAAATGATTAATACCGAAACTCTTGAAGAATTTATCGTTACTATTCCTAGATTTCAACTAACCGCAAGCCCTTCTTTAAACTAATTTTACAAACAGGGTATCACTTAATTGTTTGATACAGAGATTTTAGCGCACTTGTTTTAAAACAAACTTTAACCGACACCTTATTATTAGTAGCAACGACTGCCTTTATTGTTTTTATTTCAGCTAAATACTTCGTGAAATTTTCTAAAGAAGTATCTTGAGTTTTTAAATATTTTTCTACCTCTATAAAAAGCAAAAATTTAGTATGCTCATTAAACTTCTTATTCTTTTGCTTACTTAAAATAGTATTAGATTCATCTTTTGAAGATAAAAACAAGCTCTTTTCCTGCTGATAAGCATAGGTTTTAAACAACGGATTTACAAGCAATATTTTTTTTCCATTAATATTTTTTAGTGCTTTTTTTGATGATAAATAATTAAAAATAGTAGTTCCTCCAAAACTTACATTTACATCAGGGACTATTGTTTTTTTAATCGTTGTTTTTGCAATTTTATTAAAATCATCATCATATTGATACGTTACAACGCTATCTTTTCGTTGGATAAAAGCATTTAAATTGGCATTAAATTCACCATTCCAATGCCTTTGAAGACTATCGATTGATAAATTTGTGAATTTTTCAAACCTATCTTTTGATGATTTATCTAAATAATCGCTCAAAAAAGATTTTTTTACTTTCCCTGAAACAGTTGCTAATAAACCATTATTTATATTGTTTTCAGAAGATAAAAAAGGCGTGTTTTTTTCAGATAATTCTCCAAGTATTGATATTTCATTTTCATCAATTCCAAGTTCTAAAAAATCGTTAGTTTTAGTTGATAAAGCAATAAGTTCTTTGCTGTTTTTTAATTTCTGAACAATGCTATTTTCATCTTTTAAATAATTATTTGTATTTAAAAGAATCTTTAGTTTCGTTTCAACTTTAGTAATTTCATCTATATTAAAAACAATTCTTAATTGATTATTATTGATAAAATAAACCGTCTTTTTACTGATGAAATAAACAGCATTTTCAAGTGATTTTTTAACAAATTTATCTTGATTAAAAAAAGATAATAAATCCGCTTTATTTTTGATTTCAATAACAGTACTTACCCACGTATTTTTTAAAATATCGTTATTGCTATAAAAAAAAACATCCGAAGGAATTTTAAGCTTTTCAAACAAAGAACCAACTTTAGTTTGCTTATTTTTTTTAGACGATTTTAAATATGTTAAAGGATGTTTTACAACATCCTTTAACATATTATATGCTATTTCACGTAAATTTACACGAATAATTACATCCGCAGAAACAGGTATTTTAACATCCGTATTTTCTCTAGGATAATACTTAAAATATCCGAAGGTAAACAGTGTGCTAATCAGCAGAAAAATAACAAATAATACTTTTTTAAACATCTCGTTACTTTGCAACATTATTTATAAAATCAAACAATAATTTTAAGGTATTTTCTTGTTTACCCTTGGTATTTAATTCAACTTTTGATGCTATTTTATTTCCTTTCATTTTTGAAACCACAAAACGAACATCCTGAATATTATCATTCGAAAAAGCAATCATTTTTCTTTCAGTACTTCGAAATGATTTTTTTGGTAAATGAGCAAGTAACGCATTTACATCGGCAAATAAAACACTTGAATTTTTCTTAATTAACCTGCGGTGTTTTCTTATTTTAAAACTTCTTTTTCCTAGCGATAATTTTACCGCTCTTACTTTTGAATTTGTAATATAAAACACCTCATTTTTTATAACCGCATATACATTAAACGGTAATTTTGCTTTTTTAACATCCAATTCAAAAACATTTTTTACTCCTTTTACGAGCTTATGCTTTTGCCCTAATTTGAATAATTTTGTTAGTAATTTTTCTTCTTTTGAGCCCATCATAAAAGTAAAATCGGGCATTAATGTTTCTTTTGTTTTGGTTATTTCTTTACGTTTATAATTGTCATCATATTTATATGATTTATAAGATACCTGTTTTTTTTCAAAACCATTTAATACAAATAAAGCATCGCCAGTAACTAAGCTTGCCATTGCTTTTTCATCTATAATTAATGATAATACATCGCCAACAAGGCTAATTTCTTGACTAAATTTGGGAAACATTCCGCCATACATTTTGTCAACCATTGCTGGGTATTCTAGCAATAATTGTTCGGTATTTATAGAAACACTCCAAAAAGCCAAGGCATTATCATGATTAAAACTATTAATTAGAGTGCTGTTCATTTTTTGATTATAAATCTTTTTGAACGATTTTTTCATGTCATCGCTAACAGTCATTTCTAATAATAAATTGGCATTTTTTTTATTAAAAAACAGATTAGCTGTTACCGTTTCTATTCCGTTAATGTTTTCACCATTTTGAGGCATTAATGAAGCTATTGATGTTTTTAAACCTCTTCCTAAAGAGCCAATTACATCGGCTATTAATTCGCCATAATTACGCACCCAAAGTGTTGCAACAGCATTTCTTTTTTTCGCCTTTTGAAAGCTTGGATTTACCGCAATTGAAGTTAATAAACCATTAGTTGCTATTGAAAATCCTTTTTGTAAAATCCATTTTTTTGACAGGGATTTTTTTACAGCATACATCGATTGTCCTTCTTGTTTTAGTTTTTCAAAACGCTCGGTATGTTGCTTAAAATACCCACGGTGTTTATCACCTTTTACAAAAACAAGAAACTCATTATTCCAAAGCATTAATTCGCTGTTTTTTTGAATATAACTATACCCTTGTTCTTTTTTAATTTTCTTTAAATCTCTTGATTTCAACATCGCTTGATAACGAGCTTTATCGTTGATTTTCACTAAAAATGTATGGTATGAAATACTATCAGTTCTTTCAAAAAAGTAATATGCGTTTGATTTTATAGCAATTCCTGCGCCACCCACTGAGCTTATTTTATCTTCTCTTTTTCGATTAATAACTTTTAACATTTCTTCGCCTAAAAAACTGTTGTCTATTTCTGAAATGTTTATTAATTTGAATAAATTATCAGCATCGGCAACGACTACAATATCGGAAGTATTGGGAATTTTGTTTTCTAATTTTTGAGCCTGTAAAGCTACAAATATGTTTATAAATAGTAGGGTAGCAATTAGTTTTTTCATGGTTGTTTTTAATTTTTTCAAGTTTAGTTTAGCGTTTAGTTTAGTAGTTTAATATTATTTTTTATCGTTTGTTTATTGTTGATAATTTCTTGAGCATTTACTCGTAAAAACACTGCTTTTTTACTTTTTGATATTTTAGCAAGTTTATTTGAATACGATTTTACAGGCGTTTCAAAACGATACACACTGGTGTAACTAGCAGTTTCAAAAACTTTTCTATCCTTCATTTTTGTTTTCTGAAACTCTTTTCCGATATTAAAATGATGACTTCGGATGAAGGTTTTACGTATTTTATCGTACTTAAAATGAGGTTTTTTTTGCAGTGCTAATGCGTCTTTTTTATTACTAAAAGTTGCTAAAACGCTGTTAAGTGCTTTTGCAGTATCAAAATCACAAGAAATACTTACAATAAAATCATCAAAATTTAAGCTGTTTTTTACTTGGTGAATCCCTTGAATAGTTTTCATTTTTTTTACAATAACAGCTACTTTTTTTTGAATTGTTACTTTCGATGGAACTTTATAACCGTTTATGCTGTCTAATAATAATATAGACGCTATTTTAGTTTTACTTTTACTTAAATTTAATGTAAATGTAGCTGTTCCTGAGCCATCTTTATGAAAAGATATTTCTTCTACAAACTCAAAACAACTTGTGAATAACAACATCGAAATTATTGATAAAAACAACAATCGTATTTTATACATAACTTTTTTTAATTGCGAAAGTAATAAAAAACAGTATTCAAAAACCTTCGTATTTATTAAAACAGTATTTTTAAACGTTTATACATTTTTTTATGTAACAATTTTAAAAAGAAGCAAAAATGCCTAGCCCCGATTGAAGCAATTGTTTGAGCTCCTTTTTTTGATTTTTTCTTCAAAAAAAGAGCGAGTGCGGAAAGCGGGAAATTGCTTCAAATAATTTTTAATAAAACAGTAACAATCTTCTTTTAACATAAAATAAGTATAGGGTATTACCTTATTGTATTCACTATTTTTAATTGCCCTGCATATATGGTATATTATTTTGATAAATCAGACGTAAAAACAACTTAGTAATTATTAAAATAAGTGTTAACTTTGTTCCGTAAAGTAATCTTTTGATTCTTTTACTTTATGAAAAATTTATATCGGCTAATTAAAGGCTTTTATGCTATTTTTCATTTTTAAATAAGATTTTTTTTAACATACAAACAACATACTAAAATGGCAAGAGGATTTTTTAAAGTTCCAGAGGCAGTAAACGAACCTGTAAAAGGATACGCTCCTGGATCGGCAGAAAGAGAAGAGTTATTAGCTACTTACAAAGCGATGTATAATAGCAATATTGATGTGCCAATGCATATTAATGGTGAAGAAGTTAGAACCGGAAACACTAAAAACATTACACCTCCACACGATCATAAACACGTGGTTGGTCAATATCATACTGCTGATAAATCGCACGTAGATGCTGCTATTAGTACTGCTTTAGCTGCAAGACAAGAATGGTCTAGTACTTGTTGGACTGAGCGTGCTTCTATTTTCTTAAAGGCTGCTGAATTATTAGCGGGTCCTTATAGAGCAAGAATGAATGCTGCAACAATGATTGCACAATCTAAAAACGTACACCAAGCTGAAATTGATGCATCATGTGAAATGATTGACTTTTTCCGTTTTAATGTACAGTATATGACTGATATCTTTAAAGATCAGCCAGCTTCTGCACCTGGAATTTGGAACAGAGTTGAGTACAGACCTTTAGAAGGTTTTGTATATGCAATTTCTCCTTTTAACTTTACTTCTATTGCAGCAAACTTACCTGCAGCAGCTGCCTTAATGGGTAACGTTGTTGTTTGGAAGCCATCTGACCATCAAGCATATTCTGCACAAGTAATTGTAGATTTATTTAAAGAAGCTGGTTTACCTGACGGTGTAATTAACGTTGTATATGGTGATCCTGTTATGATTTCTGATACTGTATTAGCATCTGCTGATTTCTCTGGATTACACTTTACAGGTTCAACTCATGTTTTCAAAAACTTATGGAAACAAATTGGAAATAACATCCATACTTACAAAACATATCCAAGAATTGTTGGTGAAACTGGTGGAAAAGATTTTATCTGGGTTCACAACTCATCAAACCCTTTACAAGTTGCTACTGCAATAACTAGAGGTTCTTTTGAATACCAAGGACAGAAATGTTCTGCTGCTTCACGTGCTTACATTCCTGCTTCTATGTGGGAAGAAGTTAAAGGTCATTTAATTGCGCAAGCTGCTGAAATTAAAATGGGTTCTCCTGAAGACACTAACAACTTTGTTAACGCTGTTATTCATGAAGGTTCTTTTGATAAAATAGCAAGTTTTATTGACGCTGCAAAAGCGGATGCGGATGCTGAAATTATTATTGGTGGAAACCATGATAAATCGGTAGGATACTTTATTGAGCCTACTGTAATCGTAGCTAAATCGCCTACGTATGCAACTATGACAACTGAATTATTTGGTCCTGTTATGACTGTTTTCGTATATGAAGATGATCAATGGGAAGCTTCATTAAAATTAGTTGATGAATCTACTGAATACGCATTAACTGGTGCTATCTTTTCTACGGATAGATACATTGTTGAAAAAGCTTCTAAAGCTTTAGAAAACGCTGCTGGAAACTTCTATATTAACGATAAACCAACTGGTGCTGTTGTAGGACAACAACCTTTTGGTGGAGGAAGATCTTCAGGAACAAATGATAAAGCAGGTTCTGCTCAAAACTTATTACGTTGGACTTCTGTTCGTTTAATAAAAGAAACATTTGTAACTCCTACAGATTATAAATACCCTTTCTTAGGATAAGTTTTAAAATTATATCTAAATTTAGATAATTTTTATATTAAAAAGAAACCTCATCAATAATTGATGGGGTTTTTTCGTGCTATTTTCTGCTAAAATCTAGCATTTATTTAACAAAATTCATTTTATAGATGCTGTATCTTTATCACCTTAATAAACATTAAAAAAACACTAAAAAACCCTTAAATAATGTTCAAAAAACTACTCTTATTTTCCACCGCAATGCTTTTTATTACCTGCGCTTCGGATACAAAAGAAAACGCAACAAATAACACAACAGACATTTCAAAACCGACCTCATCGTTAAGTGTTCCTTTTGAAAAATTTGAATTAGACAACGGCTTACAAGTTGTTTTACATACCGACACATCCGACCCTGTGGTAGCTGTTGAGCTAATGGTTCATGTAGGTTCGGCTAGAGAAACCGAAGGAAAAACAGGTTTTGCACATTTATTTGAACATTTATTATTCTTAGAATCTGAAAATTTAGGAAAAGGAGGCTTAGACAAAATGAGTGCTAAAATTGGTGGTTCAGGTGCTAACGGATCTACCAACAGAGACCGTACCAATTATTTACAAACCGTACCAAACGATGCTTTAGAAAAAATGATTTGGGCAGAGGCAGATAAATTAGGTTGGTTTATAAACACCGTAACCGACCCTGTTTTAGCCAAAGAAAAACAAGTGGTAAAAAACGAGAAACGTCAAAGTGTTGACAACCGTCCGTATGGTTTTAATCAGCAAATTATTGATCGAAATTTATACCCGAAAAATCATCCGTACAACTGGCAGGTAATTGGCTCATTAGAAGACTTGCAAAATGCTACTTTAAACGATGTAAAAACCTTTTTCAAAAAATGGTATGTTCCTAACAATGCTACCTTAGTTTTATCGGGTGATTTTGACACTGCAAAAGCTAAAGAATGGGTTTATAAATATTTCAACGAAATTCCAAGAGGTGAAAAAATTACACCTTTAGCTAAAAAACCAGGAAAGCTTGAAACATCAAAATCGTTTTATTTTGAAGATAATTTCGCCAAATTACCAAAGCTAACAATTGCCTGGCCAACGGTTGCTTTATACCATGAAGATTCGTATGCTTTAGATGTATTAACTCAGTATTTATCGCAAGGAAAAAAAGCCCCTTTAAATACTATTTTAGTTGATAGTTTAAAACTTACCGCTAGCACAAGCATGTGGAATTGGTCGTCAGAATTAGCAGGGCAAGCACAATTATCGGTTCGTGGTTTTAATAATGTTGATTTGAATGCTATTAACAAAGGAATTACTACGGCTTTCGTTAATTTTGAAAAACAAGGGATTTCTGATAAAGATTTAAACCGTATAAAAGCAGGTTTAGAAACCAATTTTTACAGCAGCTTGGCGAGCGTACTTGGTAAAGGAACTAATTTAGCATCTTACAATACCTATGCAGGAAATCCGGCGCTTATCAACAAAGAAATTGAACGTACTTTAAAGGTTAGTAAAGAAGATGTAATGCGTGTTTACACTACCTATATTAAAGATAAAAATGTTGTAACAACAAGTTTTGTTCCTAAAGGAATGACCAAATTAGCCTTAAAAGATGCTAAAGAAGCGGTTATAAAACAAGAAAAAATTGTTGCAGGAGCTGAAGAAAAATTCGATGCTAAAATTGCAGCGAAATACAGTAAAACACCTTCAAAAATAAACAGAGCTACAGAGCCATCTTACGGAAAAAAACCTACTTTAAGTGTTCCTGCTATTTGGAAAAACAACTTAAAAAACGGCATTAAAGTATTTGGAATTGAAAATAGTGAAGTTCCTTTGGTACGTTTTAATATTGTTATTGACGGCGGTCAGCTAGTAGAAAACATGAATTTATTAGGTGTTGCAAACCTAACGGCTCGTTTAATGAATAACGGTACAAAAAATAAAACCGTAGCTCAATTAGAAGAAGCTATTGAAGAATTAGGTGCCGATATTACTTTTTATTCAGGGAAACAAGGCATTACTATAAGCGGTACTACTTTGGCTAAAAACTACAATAAAACCATTGCTTTGGTTAGCGAAATGCTATTAGAACCTCGTTGGGATGCTAGCGAATTTGAATTGATTAAAAAATCGGTAATTGGTAATTTACGTCAGCAAGAAGCGAGTCCGGCAACAATTACCAAAAATATTTACAACGAGTTGATTTACGGGAAAGACAATATCCGTTCTAAGAATACCCTAGGAAGTATTGCTTCTGTAAAAAAAATAACTTTAGATGATTTAAAATCATATTATTCAAGCTATTTTTCGCCATCGGTTGCTAAAATGCACATTGTTGGGGCTATAAACAAAGAAAAAGCGCTTGCTCCTTTGACCGATTTAACGACTAAATGGGCTGCTAAAGAAGTACGTATTCCTGTATATAAAACTCCTGAAGCGCCAAAAAAATCAAGTATTTATTTTTATGATGTTCCTAATTCAAAGCAATCTATTATTAGTTTTGGTGCGCCTGCTTTAGCGGCTACCGATGCTGATTATTACCCAGCATCGGTAATGAATTATATTCTTGGTGGTGGTAGTTTTGCATCTCGATTAACACAAGAATTAAGAGAAGGAAAAGGATATACTTATGGTATTTACTCTTATTTTTCAGGAACAAAAGCAGCAGGTCCGTTTACTATTTTTAGTCGTGTTAGAAGTAATGTTACTTTAGAATCGGCAGAATTGGTTAAAAAAATAATTACCGACTACCCTACTACTTTTTCTGATAAAGATTTGGCGACTACCAAAGGGTTTTTAATTAAAAGTAACGCCCGACGTTTTGAAACTATGAGTGCTAAATTAAATATGTTACAAAATATTAGTGCTTATAATTTAGATACTGATTACGTTAAAAACCGTGAAAAAATAGTTACTGATATGACTATTGAAAAAATACAGGCTTTGGCTAAAAAATACATCAATCCGAACAGAATGATTTGGCTTTTTGTAGGTGATGCCAAAACACAATTAGCCCCTTTAAATAAATTAGGATTCGGAAAGCCTATTTTATTAAACGATGCTAAAAAGACGGTTAAATAATACTTTATGAGCTCGCTATTTTTAATTTATAGCCTGTTTTATAATTAAAAGCAATCTCAAAGATGAGGTTGCTTTTTTTTGGTTGGAATTTTCTGTGGAAAGAAGTTGTTTTTTAAGCTAACTTAGCTAGCCTTAAATACAAGTGAAAAAAAATGAAAAAAGTAGAAGTTGTTGCTGCGATAATAATCCATAATGATTTAATATTCTGCGCACAAAGAGGAGAAAATAAATTAGCCTATATTTCTAATAAATTTGAATTTCCAGGAGGTAAAATTGAAGCTGGTGAAACAAAGAAAGAAGCTCTTAAAAGAGAACTGATAGAGGAATTAAATATAACGCCAGAAATAAATAATTTATACCTTACTGTTAATCATACATATCCCGATTTTGAATTAACAATGCACAGTTTTATCTGCAAAGTAAATTCTACGGATATTACATTAAACGAACATATATCTGGTCAATGGTTATCAAAAGAAAAATTAAGTAATCTTGATTGGGCCGCCGCTGATTTACCTATTGTAAAAAAACTAATGAATGATGAATAATTTTTTTACAAACAACTTTAAAAAAAGTTTAGATACTGGTTTTATAGATAAAAAAACGGTGTCAAATACTTTATACCGACCTAAATTATTAGTAAACAAAAAAATACCGAAAGAAAAAGTACTTTCAACACTTCTTCAAGAGCTAAATTTTTGTGAAGAATTTTATATTTCTGTAGCATTTGTAACTACTAGCGGTATCGCTGTATTATTAAATACACTTTTAAAACTAGAGCAAAAGGGTGTAAAAGGGAAGGTATTAGTTTCTCAATATTTAAATTTTACACAGCCAGAAGCGCTTAAAAAGCTATTACTTTTTAAAAATATAGAATTAAAAATAGCAACCAAAAACAATTCTCACTCTAAAGGCTACATTTTTAAAACTAACGATTATTATAATATAATTATTGGAAGTAGTAATTGGACAGCCGCTGCACTAACAACAAATAAAGAGTGGAATTTAAAAGTTTCAGGCTTACACGCTAGCGAAATTGCAAATAATGTTCTTTTAGAATTCGAAGCTGATTTTTTACAAGCAACCCATGTTAGTAAAGAATATATAGCTGAATATGAAGTTATTTATAATAAAAATAGGTTATCTAAATTTAATTACCCTGAAATTGGAAAACAAGCGACTATTACACCGAACACCATGCAGTTTGAGGCTTTAGAAAACTTAAAAAAAATACGATTAGATAAAAAAAATAAAGCACTTATAATTTCGGCAACAGGTACTGGAAAAACCTACTTAGCGGCCTTTGACGTACTAGAATTTAAGCCTAAAAAATTATTATTTGTTGTTCATCGTTTAAATATTGCTAAAAAAGCACTTGAAACTTTTAAAAAAATATTTAAGAACACAAAAACCTTCGGTTTATATTCTGGTAATAAAAGAGAATTAGATGCCGATTTTATTTTTTCAACAATACAAACTATTTCAAGAGAAGACCACTTATCCGAATTTGAAAAAGATCATTTTGATTATATAATTATAGATGAATCGCATCGTTCGGGTGCTACCTCTTATTTGCGTTTAATGGAATATTTCAATCCTAAATTTTTATTAGGAATGACTGCAACTCCTGAACGTACAGATGGAAATGATATTTTCAGCTCATTTGACCATAATATTGCCTATGAAATACGATTGAACAAAGCAATGGAAGAAGGCATGTTAAGCCCTTTTCATTATTATGGAATTACAGATTTAAAAGTAAACAACGAAATTCTTGAAAACACCAACGATTTTAATCTTTTAAATACCGATGAAAGAGTTAAAAAGATCATAGAAAATGCAAAATTATACGGAAGTGATAATGGAATAACTAGAGGCTTGGTTTTTTGCGCAAGAAATGAAGAAGCGAATAACCTATCTATTAAATTTAATGAAAAAGGTTTTAAAACAATTGCGTTGTCGGGAAGTAATTCGGAACAAGAAAGAGCAGAGGCAATTCGCTTATTAGAATCTGATAATATTAACGAAAAAATTGATTATATTTTTACTGTTGATATATTTAATGAAGGAATAGATATTCCAAAAATCAATCAAATTTTAATGATTCGACCGACTGATTCTGCCATTATTTTTGTGCAACAATTAGGTAGAGGATTAAGAAAAACTACCGGTAAAGATTACTTAACTGTTGTTGATTTTATTGGAAATCATAAAAATAATTATTTAATTCCTGTAGCTCTTTACGGAGACACTTCCTACAATAAAGATACCCTAAGAAAATTAATATCAGAAGGAAGTAAAATGTTAGCCGGTTCTTCTACTATTAATTTTGATGAAATATCTAAGGATAAAATATTCAAATCAATAGATTCAGCAAACATGAAGGTTCTTTCAGATTTGAAAAAGGATTATCGATTATTAAAATACCGATTAGGTCGCATACCTATGATGGTTGATTTTTTGAACAATGAAGCTAGAGACCCTTATTTATTTGTAGAATATTCTAAATCGTACTATAATTTTACAGCAAAAGTAGATGAAGATTTTA
This sequence comes from Tenacibaculum finnmarkense genomovar ulcerans, assembly GCF_900239495.1. Classification (GTDB taxonomy): domain Bacteria; phylum Bacteroidota; class Bacteroidia; order Flavobacteriales; family Flavobacteriaceae; genus Polaribacter; species Polaribacter ulcerans. Next base: position 152,508 of record NZ_OENE01000007.1, on the reverse strand, counting down.
AGGCTGTTTTGAACCCTAAATTAGTAAAGCTTTTAGAGTTATTTTCAAAGGAAATCAATAATGCAAAAAGAATAACAGAATGTATTCTATTAAAAGAACTTATTACCTTAGGAGAATTAACTTTTGAAAATTTAAAGAAAATAATTTATCAAAATTATAAATTTGAAATTAGTGAGCAAACGATAACTTCAACAATTTCAAACCTTAATTTTGAATTTACCCGCGAAAAGAAGAACAAAAAACTTATTAGCGTAAAAGAAATTTATGACCTAGAAATCATAACTGTAAATGGAAAAGTAATTCTTTTAGCAAATCCGTTTATAAAAAATTTAAAAGAGTCATGTTTTAAAGAATATTTGATAGATTCTTTAGAGTATTCTATATTTAAATTCAAGGAAAAATTTCAATTAGAAAATTGGAAAGATGGATTTATTTTGTATCAAAAATACTCTAGAAAAGATGTTTTTAGGATTTTAAATGTCAAAGAAAATCCAGTTGCACAAAATGTAGGCGGGTATTTGGTGAGTCCTGATTATAAACATTGTCCCATTTTTGTAAATTATGATAAAGAAGAAGATATTTCTGAATCTACTAAATACGAAGATGAATTTGTAAATAATAAAGAGTTTAATTGGATGTCTAAATCTAATAGAAAATTAGAGAGTAAAGATGTTCAGTCAATATTAGGAAATAATGGCGCTATTAGACTACCCTTATTTATTAAAAAAAGTAACGATGAAAGTAAAGAATTTTATTATATGGGAGATGTGCATCCTAATAAAGAAAAAGTAGAGCAAACTGCCTTGAAAAATGATAGTGGTAAAAATGTTTCGGTAGTTAAAATTAGATTTAATTTAGAAAACACCGTTCCTGAAAACCTTTATCATTATATCACAATGAGTACTAAACCAAAGGAAAATAAGTTAGAACTTGTAAAAGAAGCTATCGTCGAAAAAGAAAAATGGACCATTCCACTATATGATTTTTATGCCGCAGCAGGAAATTTCAGTGAATTACAATCAGAAAAAACATTTTCTAAAATTGAAGTCCCTGAAAAATATGCCTTAAATACCGATTATTTTGCTTGTAAAATTATTGGTGAATCAATGAATAAAAGAATACCTAATGGTTCAATCTGTATTTTTAAAAAATATTCAGGAGGTTCGCGATCAGGTAAAATTTTATTAATAGAAAACCATGACATTCAAGACACTGATTTTAATTCCGCATTTACAGTAAAAACATATGCAAGTCAAAAAAATGTAACAGAACAAGACTGGGAACATACCCAAATCGTTTTAAAACCCAACTCTTATAACCCTTCTTATAAAGATATAATTATCGATCAAGAGAATGCCAACAACATGAATATTGTTGGTGAATTTATGAGTGTTTTAAAATAACCTCCCAACCAAACTTATAAATTTCATGTAAGTTTGAATTACAGTATCTTTGCAAAAAAAATAATCAATGAAGTTTACAGACTTACATCTTAATACCGATATTTTAAAAGCACTTAGTGAACAAAAATATCACACAGCAACCTTAGTACAACAGAAAGTAATTCCGTTAGTACTAGATAAAAAAGATGTAATTGTTGGATCGCAAACAGGATCGGGTAAAACAGCGGCTTTTGCATTGCCAATTATCCATAATTTAGCGCAAGAACTAGCCCTTGTTCCTGAAAGAGGCCCTAAAAAAATAAAAGCTTTAGTAGTAAGCCCAACCAGAGAACTGGCAATACAAATTCAAGAAAGTTTTAGCACCTACGCAGCACACACAAACATACTAGCAGGAGTTGTTTACGGGGGAATATCAACCAAAGCACAAAAAGAAACTTTAGCAAAAGGAATTGATGTTTTAGTAGCAACACCAGGGCGTTTAATCGATTTACACGAACAAGGATCTGTTGATTTAACCAGCTTAAAAACCTTTGTTTTAGACGAAGCCGATTTAATGTTAGACATGGGTTTTATCCATGATGTAAAAAAGATTGAAGCACTTTGTCCTCGCAAAAAACAAACACTTTTATGCTCGGCTACCATGCCCGAAAAAGTAAGCGATTTAGCAAAACAAATGTTGTATAAGCCAACAATTGTTAACGTTATCCCTACCGATAACACCGTTAATAAAATTGGGCAATTATTATATTACACGCCTAAAAAACACAAAGTAGATTTGTGTTTATATTTACTAAAAAACACTATACAAGGGCGTATTCTTATCTTCAGACGCACCAAATTTGGCGTTGATAAATTAGAGCAAACCCTTATTAAAAACGGCTATAACGTAACGAGTATTCACGGCGATAAAACCCAAATTTTACGTAACCAAGCCATTGACGATTTTAAAAGCAACAAAGCGAATATTCTAATCGCTACCGATGTTGCCGCTCGTGGTATTGACATTCATAAAATTGATGCTGTAATTAATGTAGATATTCCAAATGTTCCTGAAACTTATGTACACCGAATCGGTAGAACTGGTAGAGCAGGAAAAGCGGGAATTGCATTTTCATTCTGTGGAGCCGATGAAACTAGCTATATTAAAAGCATTCAAGAGGTTTTAAAACGCCCGATAAAAATTATTGAAGATCACCCGTTTTTATTGGTAAAACCAAAACATATAAAGCAACCAAATACGATTAGCACCAATAAAAAAGGACGTAAGTCTGAAGCTTCTAAAAAGAAGAAAAAACGCTGGTATTAAAACCTTATATAAAATTTCTATTTTTAGAATTTAAAAGCCTTTTCAACCTGTTTGAAAAGGCTTTTTTTTATGCAAAACATTAAAATTAATAAGAAAAATTTTTTGAAGCAATCTCCCGCTTTCCGCACTCGCTTTTTTTATTTTTTGAAAAGAAAAAATAAAAAAGAGCTCAAACAATCGCTACAATCGGGGCTAGGATTCGAACCTATTTCAAAATAAATAATTAGCCAATTTTATTTAATTTTTATCAACGAAAATCCGTTAAATTAGCATCTAAATAAAATCAGCAAAAATCAGTGAAATCAGCGTCTAAATAAAAATTCGTGAAAATCCGTGAAATCAGCGTCTAAACCAGCATCTAAATAAAATCAGCAAAAATCCGTGAAATCAGCGTCTAAATCAGCATCTAAAAAAAATTCGTGAAAATTCGTGAAATTAGCGTCTAAATCAGCATCTAAAAAATTTAATCCTATGAATATTACCTTAAGCCAAGCAAAAAAAGTACTTGCTACTGCAACAGTAAAAGCGACACAATTAAATACAAAAATGAGTATTTCTGTAGTAGATGCAGGCGCAAACTTAGTCGCTTTCGAACGTATGGATGGTGCTTTTTTAGGACCTATTGATATTGCCATGAAAAAAGCAAAAACAGCCGCTTTGTTTGGTAAAAACACCGATATTCTAGGTAAGTTATCGCAACCTGGGCAACCTTTATACAATATCGAACACTCTAATAATGGCATGATTACCTTTGCTGGAGGAATCCCTATAAAAAATCCCGACGGCGTACTTATTGGCGCTATTGGCGTAAGCGGTAGCACGGTAGAAAATGATTTTAAAGTAGCACAAGCAGGTGTAAATGCTCTTTTAAAGACTGTAAAACTCTAAAGCTAGCACTATTTTTTCTAGCCCCGATTGTAGCAATTGTTTGAGCTCCTTTTTTTTCCTTCAAAAAAAAGAGCGAGTGCGGAAAGCGGGAAATAGCTTCAAAAAAATTATATTAATCTCTCATTATAATAAAACGATTCACTTATTTTAAAATAAAAAAAATCATGAAATTATCAGAAATTAAAAAACATTTATCAAGCTTAAAAAACATCAGTTTTAAATTACCAAATGGCGAATTAGTACCGAGTCATTTTCACGTAACAGAAGTCGGAAGAGTTACCAAAAACTTTATCGATTGTGGCGGAACAGTAAGAACCGAAGAGCTTGTAAACTTTCAATTATGGGAAGCCGATGATTATGACCACCGATTGCATCCTGAAAAATTAATGAGCATTATTGCGCTTTCTGAAAAAGTACTACATATTGCCGATTTAGATATTGAAGTGGAATATCAAGGAACAACAATTGGTAAATATGGGCTAGATTTTGATGGAACTCACTTTTTATTAACAAGCACGCTAACCGATTGCTTAGATAAAGATAAATGTGGTATTCCTGATGCAAAAGCAACTAAAATTAGTGAAAAACCAAAAGTAAAATTAGCGGAAATTCAAGAACAAACAAGCTGTGCGCCTAATTCGGGATGTTGTTAAGTCTTTAATAATTGTAAAAAACGGTCAGTTCGAGTAATTTTTTTCTTCAAAAAATTGTATCGAGAACTTTTTTATCTTCAAAATAAAGAAAAATAAAATATAAATTCTCGATACAATTTTAATTCCTTTTAGTCATTAAAATCACTCGAATTGACAACGTTTTTAAATAAATACTGAATTATAGGAAAACAGCTAATTATATAAAATTACGCCTTAAATTTCATCCCTAAATGCACTACTTTTTTGGTTTCATAGAAATCTTCTTCAAAGAAATCTGGTAAATCATAAATCGTTGCTGAGGTATATTTTTCTAATTCTTCCGATAAATCGCCTCCTTTTAAATATAAAATTCCGTTTTTTAAATCGTGATTCTGCTTTTTAGAGATTTTTCCTTTTGTCCATCCTACAAATGTTTCCATTTGAGCTACCGCTCTACTTACAATAAAATCGTAGGTATCTTTTACCTCTTCAACACGTCCGTTGGTGGTTTTTACGTTTTCTAAACCTAAGCCTGCCACTACTTCATTGACTACTTTAATTTTTTTTCCGATAGAATCTACCAAATGAAACTGGGTTTCTGGAAATAAAATTGCCAATGGAATCCCTGGAAAACCTCCACCTGTACCAACATCCATAACCTTAGAACCTGGTTTAAATTGCATCACTTTTGCTATTCCTAAAGAATGTAATACATGACGTAAATACAATTCATCAATATCTTTACGAGAAACTACGTTAATTTTTAAATTCCAATCTTCATATAGTTCTTGTAATTTTGAAAACTGTGCTAATTGTGTTTCCGTTAAGTCGGTAAAGTATTTTTTTATAAGTTCCATTGATATTGTGATTGAATATATTTTTCAGTGCAAAAGTAAAAAACTAATCGGGAATACGCATTTATCTAACAAAAGATATCTTTCTTGTTAAAAAGTGGTTTGTAATCAATAATATAGGGTAAAAACGTTTATTTTTGCTATATATAATACACAACACAATGAAGACTATAAACTTCTCACGAACAAACAATGTAAAGTTCTTTCGAACGCTAAATAAAAAGGTAAATACCTATTTTAAAGAAAACAATATTAAGCGTACGGGTAACTGGAAATTGTATAGTAAAGCAATTATTATGTTTGCTACTTTCTTAGTTCCTTTTGCTTTAATATTAACCGTGCCAATGCCCGAATCAACAATGCTTTTACTTACCGTTATTACAGGAATTGGTATGGCAGGTGTTGGTATGAACGTAATGCACGATGCCAACCACGATTCTTTTTCAAGCAAAAACTGGCTGAATAAATTAATGGGAAGCAGTATTTATATTTTAGCAGGAAATGTCTATAACTGGAAAGTTCAACACAATGTATTGCACCATACTTTTACCAATATTAAAGGACATGATGAAGATATTGACGCTGGTAGAATTATCCGTTTTTCGAAGCATTCAAAATGGTTGCCTGTACATCAATTTCAAAAATTTTATTCAATATTTTTATACGGATTATTAACCATTAACTGGGCTATTACTACCGATGTAAAACAAATGAGTAGTTATTTAAAACGTAAGTTATCCTATGGTAAATTCCCTAATCCGAAGGTAGAATGGACAAAATTAGTAATTTCTAAAATTGTTTATTATTCATTATGGATTGCATTGCCATTATTGGTTTTAAACATTGTTTGGTGGAAAGTTTTACTAGGTTTTTTTGTAATGCACTATACCGCAGGGATGATTTTAAGCGTTGTTTTTCAATTAGCACACGTAGTTCCAAAAACAGAAATGCCATTGCCTGATAAAGACGGAAATTTAGAACATACCTGGGCAGTTCATCAATTATATACCACCTCTAATTTTGCACCTACAAACTGGTTGGTTAATTTTTATACTGGTGGATTAAATCATCAGGTAGAACACCATATTTTTCCACATATTTCGCATGTTCATTATAATAAAATAGCAAAAATAGTCAAGGAAACTGCCGCTGAATTTGACTTGCCATACAACGAATACAAAACAATGACAAGAGCTTTTATTGAGCACTTTAAACAATTAGGAAGTTTGGGTGAAAAACCTCATGCAGCTTAAAATAATACGCATTTTAACAACACGCATTTTAACAAAATGCACCTTAATAATATAATCAATGTCAAACGCATTATCAAACAGAATTAACAGTTTACCAATATCTCAAACCTTGGCGATGGCTGCTAAAGCAAGAGAATTAAAAGCCGCAGGTAAAGATATTATCAGTTTAAGCTTAGGAGAACCTGACTTTAATACGCCCGATTTTATTAAAGATGCCGCGATCGAAGCAATTAATCAAGATTATAATTCATACACACCTGTGGATGGTTATGTCGAATTAAAAGAAGCTATTTGCACCAAATTTAAGCGTGATAATAACGTAACCTATACGCCAAATCAGATTGTCGTTTCAACAGGAGCAAAACAATCGATTGCAAATATTGCACAGGTGTTATTAAACCCAGGCGATGAGGTTTTATTACCAGCGCCTTATTGGGTAAGCTACTCAGCAATTGCCACTTTATGTGAGGCTAAATTTGTTGAAATCCCTTCTTCTATTGATACCGATTTTAAAATTACACCAGCACAATTAGAAGCAGCAATTACGCCTAAAACAAAAATGATTTTCTTTAACTCGCCAAATAATCCAAGTGGAACTATTTATACCGAGGCAGAATACAGAGCATTGGCGAAAGTATTAGAAAATCACCCAAATATTTATATTTTATCGGACGAAATTTACGAACATATCAACTACGGAACAAAACATTTTAGTTTTGCAGCTATCGAAAATATGTACGACCGTACTATTACCGTAAACGGATTAGCGAAAGCATTTGCGATGACAGGTTGGAGAATTGGTTTTATCGGTGCGCCACAATGGATTGCTAAAGCGTGTACAAAAATGCAAGGGCAAATTACTTCAGGAACAAACTGTATTGCACAACGTGCTGCAATTACGGCTGTTTTAGCAGAGCCTAGTAAAATTAAATATATGGTTGATGAATTTAAAACTCGTAGAGATTTAGTTTTAAGTTTATTTTCAGAAATTGAAGGTTTTAAATTAAATATTCCTGAAGGAGCATTTTATGTTTTTCCTGATGTATCTTCTTTCTTCGGAAAAACAATTAAAGGACATGAAATTAACAATGCAAGTGATTTTTCTATGTTATTATTAGAAGAAGCAAATGTAGCAACCGTAACTGGTGAAGCTTTTGGTGCGCCTGCTTGTATTCGTATGTCGTATGCGGCTTCGGAATTACAATTACGTGAGGCAGTCAGAAGAATTAAAGAAGTATTAGCCTAATATTTATATCTTCGGATAAAATATTTTATAGAAAATCTCACAACATAACGTTGTGAGATTTTTTAGCTTATTTAAAAAGGCACTTTTGATAAATTACCTTCATTTTTACGGGCTATTTTCTTTGCTATTTTTCGGGCTATTTTTTGCTGTTTTTTCGCAGCTTTTTCAGCTAGTTTTTTGAGCCTCTTTTCGTTGATTTTCTTCAGATATAAAACACCTTTATCATAATCAATCAAAGCCTTGCCACTCTCTAAAATATCAGCCCCGATAATACCATCAACCTCTGTAGCATCGTGCTGAATTAACGCCGTATTTACGTGTACCAAATCAAATAAAACCAAGTTAGATTTTGTAGTTTTCCACTTCCCTATTTTCAATACATTATTTTTTGACACTCGAGTTTCCATATCAATTGCCCCTGCTCCTGCTGCTTTGACTTCGCTTTCTTGCGATACCAATTTAAAACGATTCACCAAATCTAAACCAACACACGAATTTGAAGCACCTGTATCTAAAATAAACGTTCCTTTTATACCGTTTATTTTTGCAGTTAACTCTAAGTGATGTGTTTCCTTTTTGCGGAGTTTTATTTTTGAATACTTCTTTTTCTTTAATACCTTCTTCAAACTTGCCATTTCTCGTACTTTTGTGGTTTTGCTAATTGTAAATATACATAAATGATTACCGATACACACACCCATTTATATTCCGAAGAATTTGACCAAGACAGAACTGAAATGATACAACGTGCAAAAGATGCGGGCGTTTCTCGTTTTTTTATCCCAGCAATTGACAGTTCATCCACAGAAAGAATGTTCGATTTAGAAAAAAACTTCCCGAACGATGTTTTTTTAATGATGGGTTTACATCCGACTTATGTCAAAGAAAACTATAAAGAAGAACTAGCACACGTAAAAAAATGGATTGACAAACGTCCTTTTTATGCCATCGGTGAAATTGGGATTGATTTATATTGGGATAAAACCTTTGTAACCCAACAACAAGAAGCCTTTAGAACACAAATTCAGTGGGCAAAAGAAAAAAAGTTACCCATTGTAATTCATTGCCGAGATGCTTTTGATGAAGTATTTGAAGTATTAGAAGCCGAAAAAGGCGCTGATTTATTCGGGATTTTTCATTGTTTCACAGGAACTTTAGAGCAGGCAAAACAAGCAATTTCATATAATATGAAATTAGGAATTGGCGGAGTTGCCACTTTTAAAAAGGGTAAAATCGATAAGTTTTTAAATGAAATCGATATAAAAGATATTGTTTTAGAAACCGATTCACCCTATTTAGCACCAACACCTTACCGAGGAAAACGCAACGAAAGCGCTTATTTAACCAATGTTGTAGATAAATTAGTTGATATTTACGGATTAACTTTTGATGAAATATCAGCAATTACCACACAAAATTCTAAAGATATTTTTAGTGTCTAATTTACAAACCACCTATTACAAAACTCCCATAGGAACTGCCAAAATTGTTGGCAACCAAAACGGAATTCAATCGGTTTCAGTTGTAGATGAACAAATTAATTCTTCAACTGAAATCCCGATTTGTTTACAAAATTGTGTTACCCAATTATCCGAATATTTTTCAGGAACACGAACAACTTTCGATTTAAAATTAAATCCTCAAGGAACAGATTTTCAACAAAAAGTTTGGGCAGAATTATTAAATATTCCATTCGGAAAAAGCACCACTTATTTACAGCAATCAAAGCAATTAGGAAACATAAAAGCAATACGAGCCGTAGCATCGGCAAACGGAAAAAACCCCATTCCGATTATAATTCCTTGTCATCGAGTTATCGGTTCAGACGGTTCATTAACAGGCTACGCAGGCGGTTTATGGCGTAAAAAATGGCTTCTAGAACATGAAAGTGATTGTAAACAGCAAAGTTTATTTTAATATTTGAAGCTATTTCCCGCTTTCCGCACTCGCTTTTTTTTGAAGAAAAATCAAAAAAAGAGCTCAAACAAATGCTTCAATCGGGGCTAGGAAATAGTTACTTCAAAGCAAATAAACGTCATGCTGAATTTATTTCAGCATCGCATCAACAGGAGAAATACGGCAAATAAAGATGCGAACCTCAAAAAAATTAGCGAAAATCCGTGAAATTCGCGTCTCAAAATAAATCAGCGAAATCAAAACCTCAAAAAAATCAGCGAAAATCCGTGAAATTCGCGTCTCAAAATAAATCAGCGAAATCAAAACCTCAAAAAAATCAGCGAAAATCCGTGAAATTCGCGTCTCAAAATAAATCACGAAATCAAAACCTCAAAAAAATCAGCGAAAATCCGTGAAATTCGCGTCTCAACCCACTAATTCAAATTTCGTTTTTCAGCAAAAAATTTCTTCAATAAAAAACCACATTCCTCCTCTAAAACCCCCGATATAACTTTAGTTTTAGGATGCAACTTGGTTTGTAACACAGAAAAACCTAATTTCGGCTCACTAGCGCCGTACACAATTTTCCCGATTTGTGCCCAATAACTTGCACCCGCACACATCTGACAAGGCTCTAAAGTAACATACAAAATACATTCTTTTAAATATTTTCCGCCTAAAAAATCAGACGCAGCCGTAAAAGCCTGCATTTCTGCATGCGCTGTTACATCGGTTAACATTTCGGTTAAATTATGCGCTCGGGCAATTATTTTATCTTTAAAAACAATAACAGCACCCACAGGAACCTCGCCTTTATCGAAAGCTGTTTGAGCCTGTTCTAAAGCTTTTTTCATAAAATAAGTATCGTCAAAAGGATTTATTTTCATGATATTCTACTGATGTTAAAGCGTTATTTATTAATCATTTTATTCAACAAAAGTACCTCAAATTAGTTATTTTTACCAAAAATTACACCTTTGATTACAATTACGACTACTCCAAATAAAAAAATCTATTTTGCTTCCGATCAGCATTTAGGTGCGCCAACAGCCGAAAAAAGTTTCCTAAGAGAACAAAAATTTCTAGGTTGGCTAAACCAAGTAAAAGACGATGCTGAAGCTATTTTTTTATTAGGCGATTTATTTGATTTCTGGTTTGAATATAAAACCGTAGTTCCCAAAGGATTTGTACGTATTTTAGGGAAACTTGCCGAAATTAAAGACAGCGGAATTCCTATTTATTTCTTTGTAGGAAATCATGATTTATGGATGGTCGATTATTTTGAAAAAGAATTAAATATTCCTGTATATCATAAACCACAAGTTTTTAAGATCAACCAAAAAACAGTTTTTATAGGGCATGGCGATGGTTTAGGACCTCACGACAAAGGCTACAAACGAATGAAAAAAGTATTTACTTTTCCGATGTTTAAATTTATGTTTAAATGGTTGCATCCTGATATTGGCGTTCGTATTGGGCAATATATGTCGGTTAAAAATAAAATGATTTCTGGCGATGATGATGCCAAATTTTTAGGAGAAGATAAAGAATGGCTAGTGCAATATTGCAAGCGTAAGCTTGAAACAAAACACTACGATTATTTTATTTTTGGGCATAGACATCTTCCGTTAGAAATTGATGTATCTAAAAAAGCATCCGAAGAAAAAAGCATTTATATAAATACCGGTGATTGGGTGAAATATTTTACTTATGCTGTTTTTGAAAACGATACACTATCGTTAAAAGAATATACATAAAAATATCATAAATTATAAAAAAAGCACCTTTAAAAAAGGTGCTTTTTACATATATATAAAATCTTAATTTAAATACGTTTTAAAATTTAAAAGTTACGCCTGCTTTAAAAATTGTTCCACTAAAGCCAAACTGATTTACCTCCCAAGGATATTTAAAACGACCACCTAAATCGGTTACTACATCGCCTTTTGTATCAATAGTATCTGGGTACACATTGAATAAATTATTCACTTGTGCTGTAAATGAAATTAGCTCTGAAAGTTCATATCCTAAAGATATATCGGTTAAAACTTTACCGCCAAAGGTTTGATCTTTTTGATCATCCGAAGCATGTTGCCAAATTACTTCGCCAAAATAAGTGTTGTTTATATTGGCATTAAATTTATCGCGTTTATAATTTGTACCAAAAGAAATTTTGGTATTTGGTCGGGCGCTAATAATTCTTGACTGCTCCTTTCTATTAAAAATAGCGTTTTTATAATTTGATAATTTAGTAGGCGTTTTTACCTCGCCTTCTAACTTGGTTTTATTCACGTTTAAAGCTAAATTTAAGGCTAGTTTTCCTGAAGCAAAATCAATGTTTTTATAACGCATGGTGTAATCAAAACCTGAAGTTTTCGTAGATGCCGCATTGATAAAAAATTTGATACTCGTTACCTTATTTTCATCTAATACTTTTTGCACGGCTGCATTTGGCATTCCGTTGTCATCTTTCCCACCAATTTCTCCTGAAAAAACAACTCTATCGGCTACTTTAACATTGTAATAATCTAACGAAATTGTAAAATCATTCGATGCTTTTACCGTTAAACCTGCCGAAATACTTTTAGATGTTTCTGCAAATAAAGAGGCAACGCCTAATCCTTTAATTACCGAACTTACATTGTTAAATGTTCCTTGATTTGAAATTTTTCCATCAGAAATTAAGGTTTGTACATTACTTAAATATACTTGGTGTAATGAGGGCGCTCTAAATCCTGTTCCGTAAGATGCTCGTAAAACTGTTGCAGATCCTAATTTATATCTTGAATTAATTTTCCAAGAAGTGTTTCCGCCAAAATCTGAATATTCTTCATAACGAGCAGCTCCTCCTATTAAAAAATTATCAGTAATATCCCAATCTAATGTGGTGTATCCGCCGATATTTGTTCTTGTTTTACTTAAAGCATTGCTTGGTTGTAATCCTGGAAAAGATTGTGCACCACTTTTATAATAAGAAGCTTCTTCTCCTTTAATAACATCAAATTGTTCTTGACGACCTTCAAATCCGAAACCAATACTTACAGCTCCAAAAGAACGACTTAGATCAAAGTTTCCAATAATATTGCTAAAAGCATAGGCTCCTGCATCAAAAGAAGTAGGGCTTTTCGCTCCTAAATCAACATTAATGGTATTTCCGATAGTGTAATCTACAGAATTTTTACCGTAACTAGCACTTGCATCGGCATTGAATTCGCCTAACATAAATTTACTTCCTGCGGTAACTAAAACATCTTGAATTCCTGTTTCAAAGGTAGGTTGAAAACCGCTGTATATTTTTCCTTTTGGTGTTAATAAACCAAAATCGTTGGTAATCCAATATGGCGGACGATACAATGCAAAACTTGTTCCTTGCCTAGCGTTAAAACCTCCAAAAGCATATAATTTGGTGTTTTCATCTAAAGGATATTCAGCATTTAAAAAAATTGCCGCTTTTTTCATTTCTGCCTGTCCGATAGTCATTCCTAAAGCAGGATTGTCTTTTGTCCATTGATTATCTACGCCAAATAAATCATCCTTTGATGGCTCGCCAGCTCTGTTTGTTTTATCTTGATAACTCAAGTCAAGAGAGGCATTTAAAAAACCTCCTTCACCAAAGGTAAGCGTATGATTCGCTGATGCCGAAACATTTGCTCCATCGCCTTGGCTAGTAATTCCTGAAGTAACATTTACCTGTGTAAAATCGATGTTTTTCTTTAAAATAATATTGATAACTCCTGCAACAGCATCCGACCCGTATTGTGCCGATGCACCGTCACGCAATACCTCTACTCGTTCAATCGCTGCGGTTGGAATACTTTTCATATCCACACCAACTTCACCTTTACCAGGTGTATCGTTTACATAGACTAAAGCACTTTGGTTTTTACGTTTTCCGTTTACTAAAACCAAGGTTCTACTAGGTCCTAAACCTCTTAAATCGGCTGGGTCAAAATGTGCTGTTCCATCTGAAACCGTTTGGCTACTCGCATTGTATGAAGGTATTGCATACATTAACATTTTATCAATATTTGTTTGCCCTGTTGCTTGTAATTCGCCTACGCTAACATTATCGATTGGTACAGCAGAATCTAAAATTGTTCGTGGTTTTGATCGGTTTCCTGTTAAAATAATTTCATTTAAAACATTTCCTTCTTTTAAAACAACTGTTATGTAGGTGTTTTTAGTAATTTGTTTGGTTAATGTGGTAAATCCTACGGATGAAAAAACCAACGTAACAGGCATTTTTTCAACATCTAACGAAAAGTCTCCTTGTTCGTTAGTGCTTACTCCGTTTACAGTATGTTGTTTTAAAACACTAACAAAAGGAATTCCTGAGCCGCTTTGATCAACTACCTTTCCCTTAATTGTTTGTGCTAATATTGAGCTTATTGTAGTTAATGTCATCAATAAAAAACAGCTGATAATTTGTGTTTTCCGTGTTCTTAAATGGTGGTTTAACATAGTTTTATTATTTTTCTTAAAAAAGTTAATTTTTTCACAATAATAACCTATTTAACTAAAAATAACTATAAAAAATTAATTTTATAATCATTATTGTATCAATAGTATAATGGCAGTATAGTTTTTAGCTTTAACCATATTTTAACAGCTATTATTTCCTTATTATTGTAGCTTTGTTTCATAAATTATAATAATATTTCAATTACTATGGATGTAGATGTAAGAGCTATTAATGAAAAAGTCGAAAAAGAAAGTGCTTTTGTTGCTATTTTAACCAATGAAATGAATAAAGTCATTGTTGGGCAAAAACATATGATTGAACGCTTACTTATTGGGCTTCTTGGTAACGGGCATATTTTATTAGAAGGAGTGCCTGGTTTGGCAAAAACACTTGCTATTAATACTTTATCAAAAGCGGTACAAGGTAGTTTTAGTCGTATTCAGTTTACGCCCGATTTATTACCTGCCGATATTGTAGGAACCATGATTTACAACGTAAAACAAAATGAGTTTACCATTAAAAAAGGACCTATTTTTGCCAATTTTGTTTTAGCTGATGAAATTAACCGTGCGCCTGCTAAAGTACAATCTGCATTATTAGAAGCAATGCAAGAACGTCAAATTACTATTGGTGATGAAACTTTTAAGTTACAAGAACCATTTTTAGTAATGGCAACGCAAAATCCGGTAGAACAAGAAGGAACTTATACACTTCCTGAAGCTCAGATTGACCGTTTTATGTTAAAAACAGTTATTGATTATCCAAAAATTGAAGACGAACAAATTATTATGCGTCAAAATTTAAACGGAAGTTTTGGTACGGTAAATCCTGTAATTTCTGTAGATGATATTTTAAGAGCTCGTAAGGTTGCAAACGAGGTTTATATGGATGAAAAAATTGAAAAATATATTTTAGATATTATTTTTGCAACTCGTTATCCTGAAAAATATAATTTAGAAAGATTAAAACCCTTAATTAGCTTTGGAGCTTCGCCTCGTGGAAGTATTAACTTAGCAAAAGCTGCAAAATGTTACGCTTTTATTAAACAAAGAGGCTATGTAATTCCTGAAGATGTTCGTGCAATTGTACACGATGTATTACGTCACAGAGTTGGAATTACCTATGAAGCAGAAGCTGAAAATATTACCTCTATGGATATTATTGATGCTATAATTAATGAAGTACAAGTGCCTTAATAAAAAATATGGACACCAAAGAATTACTAAAAAAAGTTCGTAAAATAGAAATAAAGACACGCAGGTTGTCTAACCATATTTTTGGCGGAGAATACCACTCTACTTTTAAAGGGCGTGGTATGACTTTTTCTGAAGTACGCCAATATCAATATGGTGATGATATTAGAGCGATTGATTGGAATGTAACCGCGCGTTATAATGAAGCTCATATTAAAGTTTTTGAAGAAGAACGAGAGCTAACCATGATGTTACTTGTTGATATTTCTGGTTCGGAATTTTTTGGTACTTCTAATCAATTTAAAAAAGATACCATTACCGAAATTGCCGCGACATTGGCTTTTTCGGCTACCAAAAATAATGATAATGTTGGTTTGATTTTATTTTCTGATAAAATGGAACTTTATATTCCTCCAAAAAAAGGAAAAAGTCATGTATTGCGTATTATTCGTGAATTGATTGAATTTAAACCAAAAAGCAAACAGACCAATATTACCGAAGGTTTAAAGTTTTTATCAAGCATCACCAAAAAGAAAGCCATTGTTTTTGTGCTTTCTGATTTTATGGACGATGCCTATCAGCACACCTTAAAATTAGTTAGTAAAAAACACGATGTAACGGGTATTCGAATCTTTGACAAGCACGAGCAAGAAATTCCTAGCCTAGGAATGGTACCGATGACCGATGCTGAAACTGGCGAAACATTTTTAGTAAATACAAGCGCCAAATCGGTTCGAAATCAATACAAAGAAAACGCCTTGCAATTAGCCAATTATTTTGAATCCTCTTTTAAGAAAAGCGGTGCAGGAACTATTAATATTCAGGTAGATCAAAGCTACGTGAAAAAATTATTAGGCTATTTTAAACGAAAATAATCATTGCCTATTTTAAATTGACAGCATAAAAAATGAGAGCTACATTATTTTACATATTCTTACTGATATATTGCATTGGTTTTGCACAATCAGATAATATATCAAACAAAATACAGGTTGAAATTGATACTGCTAGTATTCGTATTGGTGAACAGTTTCAATATAAAATTTCGGTAAATGAAACTCAAAATGTTATCATCCCTAGTTTAAAAAATTTAAAAGGATTAGAAATTGTTGATTCTTTAAAAATTGAAAAACTAAATAATAAACTAGTTAAAAAATATACTTTAACAGGTTTTGATAGTGGCGCTTTTTACATTCCACAACAACAAATTTTCATTAAAAATCAAGCTTATTTAACCGATAGCTTGCTTGTAAATGTAAGCACAGCTAGTATTGATATTAAAAAAGCTCAAAAATTTGGTATCAAAGGAATCAAAACCGAAGGCTACCAATACAATGATTTTGAACAGTATTTTTGGTGGGTAGTAGCATTACTTATTTTAATCGGAGCACTACTCTATTATTTTAGTGTCAGAAAGAAAAAAGAAATTAAAGAAGAAATTATTGTTCCATTATTACCTCCGTATGAAGAAGCTATCGAAAAATTACAAGCTTTAGATAAAAAATTATTATGGCAAAATAATCAAACAAAAAAATACTATAGCGAACTGACAAATATTGTTAGAGGTTATATTGAAAGAGAACTAAAGTTACCTGCTCTCGAAATTACAACCGATGAATTAATAGCTATTTTAAACGATTTTAACAATATAAAATCAATTGAAACAGATAAAGAAACCATCTATAAATTAAAAAAGTTATTACAAGAATCGGATTTAGTAAAGTTTGCAAAATCGAAACCGATGGATTATCAAATTGAACAAGATCGTAAAGATGCTAAAAATATCATCGATAATTTAAAACCTAAAAAAGAAACAATAGAAGATGAAGTGGAATAACTTTGAGTTTCATAGTCCTGAATTTTTATGGTTGCTAATATTGATACCTTTATTAGCTTTCTGGAATTTCTATTCTAGAAAAAAAGACAGCGCACAATTAACCATTTCGAGTGTGAAAGGGTTTAAAATAAATGGTGGAATTTTACCAAAACTAAAACCGTTTTTATACTTATTTCGATTAATCGCTTTGGCGTGTTTAATAGTTGCTTTGGCAAGACCTAGAAATGTAGCGGTTAGTAAAAAAACAAAATCGAATAAAGGAATTGATATTGTGATGGCAATTGATGTATCGGCAAGTATGTTGGCGAAAGACTTAAAACCAAATCGATTAGAAGCACTGAAAAAAGTAGCTGTTGATTTTGTGAATCAAAGACCAAATGACAGAATTGGAATTGTTGTTTATGCAGGTGAAAGTTTTACTCAAACACCAATTACTAGCGATAAATCGATTGTAAAAAGAACCATTTCTCAAATTAAATGGGGTCAGTTAGATGGCGGAACAGCTATTGGTATGGGCTTAGGTTCTGCTGTAAATAGACTAAAAGAAAGCAAAGCCAAAAGTAAAGTGATTATTCTTTTAACCGATGGTGTAAATAATGCTGGTTTTGTAGATCCGAAAACAGCAACCGAACTAGCAAAAGGAAACGGAATTAAAGTATATACAATCGGTATTGGTACAAACGGAATGGCACCTTTTCCTTGGGCAAAAGATCCTAGAACTGGAAAAATTTCTTTTAGAAATCAACAAGTAGAAATAGACGAAAAGTTATTAAAACATATCGCAAAACAAACAGATGGTAAATACTTTAGAGCAACCGACAACTCTAAATTAAAAGCCATTTATAGCGAAATTAATACCCTTGAAAAAACAAAAATAGAAGAATTCAAATATTATAATTACACCGAAAATTACCGATTATTGGTATGTATTGCAGGTATCTTTTTAGTATTAGAATTTTTATTGAAAAACACAGTATTTAAAAGTTTTATATAAACATGTTATACCGATTAGAAGAACCGATATATTTTTGGCTATTTGCAATTATTCCGATATTAATTGTTGTTTTCTTATTTGTTTTATGGTGGAAAAAACGCACTCAAAAAAAGTTTACTAACGCTAAAATGTTAGCTAAAATTGCACCAAATTCATCTACTTTTAAATCGGTTTTAAAATTGATTTTCTTCTTAATAGGAATTTCTTTTTTAATTATTTCGTTGGTAAATCCTAAAATGGGAACCAAACTGAAAACCGTAAAAAGAGAAGGTGTCGATGTTGTTTTTGCTTTGGATGTTTCTAAAAGTATGCTAGCAGAAGATATTGCTCCAAACAGGTTAGAGAAAGCAAAACAAATCATTTCAAAAACTATTGATAAATTAGGAAGCGATAGAGTTGGTATTATTATTTATGCAGGAAATGCCTATCCGTTATTACCAATTACTACCGATCATGCGGCGGCTAAAATGTTTTTACAAAATGCCAACCCCGATATGGTTTCAAGCCAAGGAACAGCAATTAATGAAGCCTTAAATTTAGCTAAAACCTATTATAATAATGATGAACAAACGAATCGTTTTTTAATTGTTATTTCTGATGGAGAAGATCATCAAGATCAAACAAAAGAACTAGCTCAGAATATTTCAAAAGAAGGCGTAAAAGTATATAGCATTGGTGTTGGAACAGAAAAAGGAGCGCCAATTCCGATAAAAAGAAACGGCGCACTAGTTGGTTATAAAAAAGATCATCAAGGGCAGACGGTTATCACCAAAAGAAAATCGGATGTTTTACAAGATATTGCTGAAGCTTCTCAAGGAAAATATATCGATGGAAATAAAACGTCAAATCCTGTAAATGCTATCGAAAAAATTATAACGAATGCTCAAAAAAGTGAATTTGAAACCAAACAATTTTCTGATTATAAAGATCAGTTTCAATGGTTTTTAGGAATTGGTTTACTATTTTTAATTATCGATTTATTTTTCTTCGAAAGAAAAACAAAATGGGTTAAAAAAGCAGATTTGTTTAACGAAAAAGAGTCGTAACGGCTATTTTATAGAAAATGAAACATTCAAAAAATATACTATTCTTATTATTTATACTGATAACAATACAGATATCAGCACAAATAGACACGTTAAAATTACAACGAGAATCAAGGGCTTTGTTACGTAAAGGAAACAAGCTTTACAATAAGCAAAAGTTTGATGATGCTAGTATTTTATACCGTAAAGCATTAGATAAAAATAGTACTTACGATAAAGCAAGTTATAATTTTGGTAACACTTTATATCAGCAAAAAAAATATAAAGAAGCCGTAGAACAATTTGAACTTACCGCTAAAACTGCTACCGATAAATTATCAAAAGCAGCCGCATATCATAATATAGGAAATGCGTTGCTAGAACAAAAACAGTATCAACCTGCGGTGGATGCTTATAAAAATGCGTTGCGTAAAAATCCGAAGGATAATGAAACACGTTATAATCTTGCTATTGCTCAAAAGAAATTAAAGAAAGAACAGCAAGACAAGAAAAATAACAAGGATAACAAGGATAAGGATAACAAAGACAATAAAGATAAGAAGGACGACAAAGAAAATAAAGACAAGGATAAAAAAGATAAAGACAAAAAAGGCGACGATAAAGATAAAAAGGATAACAAAGAAGACGATAAAAATAAAGAGAAAGACAAAGACAAAGACAAAGACAAAGACAAGAAAAAAGAAGGCGACGATCAGAATAATCAAAAGAAGAAAGACGATCAGAAAAAAGACGACCAAAAACCACAGCCTAAACAGGCAAAAATGTCGCCTGAGCAAATGAAACAGTTGTTGGAAAGCTTAAACAACGAGGAGAAGAAGACTCAAAAGAAAATGAATGTGAAAAAATCGAAAGGAAAAAAAGTAAAACAAGAAAAAGATTGGTAATTTTCCAACTTTTAAAACCTTACTAATTTTTACGTTTTTGAAAATGAATATGAAATTAAAACTATATATCGCTTTATTAAGCTGTTTTATAACATTTGCTATTAATGCGCAAGAATCAGCATTAAAAACAAGCGTTAGCAAAAATAAATTAGGCATTAACCAACGATTACGTATAGAATTTATCATTAGCCAACAAGGTGCCGATAACTTTACACCACCTAACTTTAAAAACTTTAAAGTTGTTGGAGGACCTAGCCAATCGGTTAGTCAATCTTGGATAAATGGTAAATCATCCTTTAAAAAATCATACAGCTATATTATTGAACCCAAAGCTAAGGGGACATACAATATTCCTGCTGCAACAATAGAAATAGACGGGAAAATAGTAAGGTCAAATATTGTGAAAATTACTGTTTTAGGACCTGTAGAGACTCCTAAAGACCCTAACGACCCTAATTATATTGCACAACAAAATATTCATTTGGTAGCGCAAATTTCAAATTCTCAACCTTATGTTGGTGAAGGTATTTATGTTGAATACCGATTATATTTTAGTGAAAATATCGGTATTTATGACCATGCTGTTACCAAGAATCCACAATATAATGGGTTTTGGAATCAAGAAATTAAAATAAATGAAACACCCGTGCAAATAGGCACCTATAATGGTGAGCGTTACCGATATGCCGTTATGCACAAAGCCTTGCTTGTGCCTACTAGAGATGGAAAACTAACCCTAAATCCTATGAAAATGGATATTGTGGTGGCGGTTCCTACGGGTCGTGCCGATTTTTTTGGAAATTCCATGACAAAACAAGTTCGTAAAGAATTTTATTCGGCTAAAAAAATAGTGAATGCGAAACCCTTACCTCTTGAAAATAAACCTGAAAATTTTACAGGTGCCGTTGGTAAATTTAATTTTAATGTTTCCTTAAATAAAAACAGCTTAAAGGCAAATGAGTCTTCTTTGCTAAAAGTAGCTGTTCGTGGACAGGGGAATTTAAAATTATTTGAACTTCCTAAAATAGAAACGCCTAAAGAACTTGAAATTTATCAACCTGAAAGAAAAGAAAATGTTAGCATTACTTCAGCAGGTTTAAAAGGAGAAGTTGCCGATATTTATACCGTAGTGCCTGAGTATAAAGGAAAATACAAAATTCCGAAAACGAGTTTTTCTTATTTTAATCCGAAGGAAAAAGCCTATAAAACCATTATTACTGATGATTTATTTGTAGCTATTTTAGAAGGAAAAACATTACCTGCTACCAAAACTTCGGGCGATTTAAATAAAAAACCCGTTGAAATTACTGGTGATGATTTTAAATATATTCAAACTTCAACAAATTTTAAACCTTTAAAAAGCACCGATTTTTTTAAATCTATTTGGTTTTATGTATTGTTGTTATTACCAGTTTTAGCCATTCCTGTTAGCATTTTTATCGCTAAGAAAAAACAAGAACGAAATGGTGATATTGTAGGAAATAAACAACGAAAGGCAGATAAATTAGCTAAAAAATATTTATCGGAAGCAAAGAAAGAATTAGGTAAAAAAGAAGCTTTTTATGAAGCTTTAGAAAGAGCGTTACACAATTATTTAAAAGCAAAACTACAGATAGAAACAACGGATATTAGTAGTGAAAAAATTACCGATTTACTTCAAGAGAAAAAGGTTGATAAGGCTACTATTAAAAGCTTTATAACTGTTTTATCCGATTGTGATTTTGCACGATATACGCCAATTACAAATCTGCAAATGACCGAAGAATACCAAAAAGCAACACAAATTATTACTCAATTAGACAAGCAATTATAATGAGAAAATGTATTGTATTACTAGTGTTTTTAATACCGAATATTTTATTAGCACAAACTGCGGATCAATTATTTGAAAACGCCAATTCTTTATACAAAGAAGGTAAATATATTGATGCTATTAAAGTTTATAAACAGCTTGAAAGCAGTAAAAATGTCGTTTGTTCTGAAGTGTATTTTAATTTAGCGAACGCCTATCATAAGTTGCATAAAGTAGCGCCTGCTATTTATAATTATGAAAAAGCACTTCAATTAAACCCATTAAATAGCGATGCTCAGAATAATTTAAACATCGCAAAGCGTTTAACTTTAGACAGAATTGAAGAATTACCGCTTACTTTTTTACAAAGGATAAATTACAATGTATTACAAAAATTCACCTATAACACCTGGGCTATTTTTGTAGTTATACTATCTTTTTTAGCGAGTATTTTATTTGTTTTGTACTATTTTTCATACACTCCAAGCAAAAAAAGGGTGTTTTTTGCAACTAGCACAACCTCTTTTTTACTGTTAATAATTACTTTAAGTATTACCTATTTTCAATATAATCAATCAAAAAACAAGATTGAAGCGATTGTTTTTTCAGAAAAAATGGCAGTAAAAAATGCGCCTACAAATGATGCCGATAGACTATTCACACTACACCAAGGCACAAAGGTTTTGGTTATTGATACTGTTGATAATTGGAATAAAATAAAATTATCTGACGGAAAAACAGGATGGGTTATTAGCGGCTCTATTAAGTTGTTACATAATTATTAGCTATAATTTAACTCATAAATTAAAAAACCTTTCTTATTTTTGTATCTCTTAAATTAAACTTAATCAGTTGAAAGTAAAAATTGCACTTTTTTTCTCTATCTTATTTATGAGCATGATTGCTGCACCTACAATTATAACTTTAATTGATAGCAGCCAAGATGTTACCATTTTTTTAGACTTAAACGAAGAGGAAGAAGAAAGCACTGTAGAGGAAACCTCTAAAGAGTTAAAACTGTATCAAACCGCTGATTTAAATTTATTTTTCAGAAAAACTCAAAAAATAGAAATCGTAATTTTTCATTCTAAAAATTATGTTTCCCAATACTTAAAGACCACCACTCCTCCACCAAAGTTTGCTATTTAATTTCTAAGCAGTACAAAAAAATTATTTATTATTAAAAACAACTCTAAGTTTATAAAGCTTAGAGGCAAATTACTTATATATATGTTCAAATATATTAAAAACGATTTACCAGCAAGTGTAGTCGTATTTTTCGTTGCATTACCTTTGTGTTTAGGTATTGCGTTAGCTAGTGGTGCACCCTTATTTTCTGGTTTAATTGCAGGTATAATTGGTGGTGTTGTTGTAGGAGCTTTAAGTGGCTCTAAAATTGGAGTTAGTGGTCCGGCAGCAGGTTTAGCAGCTATTGTATTAACCGCTATTGGTACTTTAGGTGGCTACGAAAACTTTTTAGTTGCCGTAGTTTTAGGAGGAGTTATTCAGGTGATTTTTGGTTTTTTAAAGGCTGGAATTATTGGGTATTATTTTCCTTCATCAGTAATTAAAGGGATGTTAACAGGTATTGGTATTATTATTATTTTAAAACAAATTCCTCACTTTTTTGGCTATGATGCCGAACCTGAAGGGGCCGATAGTTTTATAGAGGCTTCTGGTGAAAACACCTTTTCTGCTATTTTAAATATTGTTGATAATATTAACCTAGGTGCTACAATTATTGGGTTTATTGGTTTGGCAATATTATTACTATGGAGTACTGTTTTATCTAAAAAAGGAAAAATATTTCAAATAATACAAGGTCCTTTAGTGGCGGTTGTTGCAGGTATTGTGTATTATTTTATTACAATTCAAAATACTAAATATGGTATAAACCCAGCACATTTAGTAAGCGTACCAGTGCCTGATAGTTTAGATTCTTTTTTAGGGCAGTTTAGCTTTCCTAATTTTAGCGCTATTACAAACCCACAAGTTTGGGTTACCGCTTTTACCATTGCTTTAGTAGCAAGTTTAGAAACATTATTATGTGTGGAGGCTTCAGATAAAATAGACCCAGATAAAAATGTAACACCAACAAATAGAGAATTATTGGCACAAGGAACAGGGAATATTATTTCGGGGCTTATTGGTGGTTTGCCAATTACACAGGTTATTGTAAGAAGTTCTGCAAATATTCAATCAGGAGGAAAAACAAAGTTAGCGACAATAATTCATGGATTTTTATTATTAATTTCAGTACTTTTAATTCCTACTTTATTAAATAAAATTCCACTATCTGTTTTAGCAGCAATTTTATTAGTTGTAGGATATAACTTAGCAAAACCTAAAGTATTTAAAGAAATATTTCAACTAGGATGGAAACAATGGGTACCTTTTACAGTAACAGTAGTTGGTATTGTATTTGCCGATTTATTAGTAGGTATCGCCCTAGGATTAATGGTAGGAATTGTGGTTATTTTAATTAAAAGTTTTCAAAACTCACACTTTTTACATATTGAAGATAAAAGTAATGGTAAGCACAAAATTAAAATGACACTTGCCGAAGAAGTTACTTTTTTTAACAAAGGAGCTATTTTAAAAGAACTAGACAGCTTACCTAAAGAAACTTTTTTAGAATTAGATGTTAGAAAAACACGATATTTAGATAATGATATCATCGAAATTTTAGAAGATTTTGCTTTTAAAGCCAAAGAAAGAAATATAGATATTCAATTAATATCAGAAAGAGGTATTGTAAATAATCCGCCGAGTTATATTGAGTTTTTTAATTTAAGAACTAAAAAATCAGCATAATTATATTTCATAAAAATTAAATTAAAAACTATATTTAACCGTTGCTTGTTACCTGGTTAACAACAAGTAAAATATAGCAGAAAACAAATTAATATTATTCTTAATTTCATCTACTAAAAACATCTTTTCAATTTAATTGAAACCGTTATAAACTAGATGAAATACGATATAAAACATCACTTTAAAAAGTAAAAAAATTATGCCACACAGAAATAAAGCACTAACAAAAGACGCTCAAGACAAATTAACACCAATGATTGTGTTACAAGATTTTATCGAAGGAAATTCACGTTTTATTAGAGATGAAGTTCACACTATAGACCATAAAGCCTTAATTACTCAAACAACAGATGGTCAGCATCCAAAAGCAATTGTACTTTCATGTATTGACTCAAGAGTACCTGTTGAATTAATTTTTGATCAAACTATTGGCGATGTTTTTGTAGCTAGAGTTGCAGGGAATTTTGAAAATACTGATATTTTAGGAAGCATGGAATATTCATGTAAAGTAGCAGGAAGTAAGTTAATTTTTGTGCTAGGTCATGAAAGTTGCGGAGCAATTAAAGCAGCCTGCGATCACGTAGAATTAGGAAATATTACATCTATGTTAAGTAATATTCAACCAGCTGTAAAAAAATCAGAAAAAGAAATTACTGGTGATCATAATTCATCAAACACCGAATTTGTTAATAAAACCATTGAAAACAACGTAAGTTTAACAATTCAACGAATCAGAGAAAAGAGCCCTATTTTAAATGAAATGGAGCAAGCTGGTGAAATTAAAATTGTAGGAGGAGTTTACCATATTAGCAGCGGAAAAGTAAGTATGTTGTAATATTAATACCCACTATTAAAAAAGCCGAGACTCCTATCTCGGCTTTTTTAGTTAATAAAATTTAATCAACCTTTTAAAGCTCTTTTACAAATTGTATTTTTACAAAAAATTTTATCTTGAAAATTATCCATTCCATTTTTGATTTTAAATCAACGCAAAAAACAATTGTAACTATTGGAACTTTTGATGGCGTACATATAGGACATCAAAAAATAATTAGAGAATTGGTTGCCGAAGCAAAAGTATCTGGTAAAAAATCGGTGCTTTTAACTTTTTTTCCGCATCCTAGAATGGTATTGCAAAAAGATGTTACTATTAAATTGATAAATACCATAGATGAACGTGCTGTATATCTTGAAAAATTAGGCTTAGACTATTTAATTATTCACCCTTTTAGCAAAGAATTTTCAAGACTTACCGCCCTAGATTTTGTACGTACAATTTTGGTAAATCAATTTAATACTTCAAAATTAATTATTGGTTACGACCATCATTTTGGTAAAAATAGAGAAGGAAATATAGCCCAATTAACAGAATATTCTCATTTATATAATTTTACTGTTGAAGAAATTCCGGCGCAAGATATTGACCAAGTTTCGGTAAGCTCTACAAAAATCAGAAAAAACCTTGCAGACGGACACTTAAAAACAGCCAATAATTATTTAGGAACGCCGTTTTCTTTATCAGGAAAAGTAGTTAAAGGAAAACAGCTGGGCAGAAAAATAGGCTTTCCTACAGCAAATATTGAAATTCCTGAATCTTATAAATTAATTCCTAAAACAGGCGTATATATTGTAAAATCAACTATTGAAAACAAGAGTATTTTTGGAATGATGAACATTGGAAACAGACCAACAGTTAACGGAAAAAACCAAAGTATTGAAGTACATTTCTTTGATTTTAAAGCCGATTTATATCATCAAAATATTACTGTAGAATTATTGTATTTTTTAAGAAATGAGCAAAAATTTGATTCTTTAAACGATTTGGTTATCCAACTTGAAAAGGATAAAGATATTAGTTTAGAGTATTTAAAAAAATAAGCTTGAGAAATTACGCCAAAAGCTAAATTAATAATAACGCCCCTCCCAAAACATCTGAATTAAAAACAACTTTTAAGCGTAACCTCTTGAAAACCCCAAAAAACCTATTTAACAAAAGATTAAACCTATATTAGATTTCCCTTAAAACAAAAAGTTGCGTCAAGAGCTAAATTTTAATACACCCCCTTCTTGATATAAAAAAGATAACTCTTAAATACAACTCTTATTAGGTTATTTTTTACTGATACAAAATTAAAGCATTCATATTAAAGTAAAATGACATAGTTGTCATTTTACTTTAATATGTTTTTTAGAATTTTATGTGAAAAAATGATACTCTCCAAAGAAGAGATAATCCTAAAAAAAATGGTGCTTTGTCTTAAAATATTACGCAGTAAAAATGGAATTAGTTCTAATGATTTTTATATTGATACAGGCATTCATTTAGCTAGAATTGAACAAGGAAGAACTAATATAACAATACTCACACTCGAAAAAATATGCGACTACTTCAATATAACCATGTTAGATTTTTTTATCATGCTAGAACAAATTTAGCTTCAAAAACAGGTTGTTTAAGTGTACGGCTTCTTATATCTTAGCAGTTCTTAAAAAAAACAAAAAGATGTTACAGGTTCAGTTTATTAGAGACAACAAACAAGTTGTTTTAGACGGTTTAGCAAAACGTAATTTTGCCAATGCCGAAACAATTATTAATCAAGTATTAACTTTTGATGAAACTCGTAGAGCTACACAGGTTTCTTTAGATAATGTATTAGCTGAATCAAACAAAATATCCAAAGAAATTGGTGGTTTTTTTAAAGTAGGCGAAATTCAAAAAGCCAATTTATTAAAAGAAAAAACAGGGCAGTTAAAAGAAGATTCAAAACAATTTACAGAAGATTTAAATAGCATTTCTGATAAATTACAAGAATTATTATATCAAATTCCGAATATTCCTCACTCCTCTGTAAAAGCAGGAAAAAGTGAAGAAGACAACGAGAAAATTTTTAGCGAAGGAATTATTCCTGATTTAGGCGAAAACGCTTTACCTCATTGGGAATTAGCTAAAAAATATGATATTATCGATTTTGAATTAGGTACAAAAATTACCGGTGCAGGTTTTCCTGTTTACAAAGGAAAAGGGGCTCGTTTACAACGTGCTTTAATCAACTATTTTTTAGATAAAAATACCCAAGCTGGCTATAAAGAAGTTCAAGTTCCTCATTTAGTTAACGAAGCTTCAGGAATTGCAACAGGGCAATTACCAGATAAAGAAGGGCAAATGTATCATTCAACAATCGATGATTTATATTTAATTCCAACTGGTGAAGTGCCAATTACCAATATCCACAGAAATGATTTACTAAAAGAAACCGATTTACCAATTAAATACACAGGTTATACGCCTTGTTTCCGTAGAGAAGCTGGTAGTTATGGCGCACACGTTCGTGGGTTGAATCGTTTACATCAGTTTGATAAAGTAGAAATTGTTCGCATTGAACACCCTGATAATTCGTACCATGTTTTAAGCGAAATGGTTGAACATATTAAAGATATTTTACGCGATTTAAAATTACCATATCGTATTTTACGTTTATGTGGTGGCGATACTGGTTTTACATCGGCTTTAACTTTCGATTTCGAATTATATTCAACAGCTCAAGAGCGTTGGTTAGAAATTAGTTCGGCTTCAAATTT
The DNA here is from genome assembly GCF_900239495.1 of Tenacibaculum finnmarkense genomovar ulcerans. Lineage (GTDB taxonomy): Bacteria > Bacteroidota > Bacteroidia > Flavobacteriales > Flavobacteriaceae > Polaribacter > Polaribacter ulcerans. The sequence goes on along the minus strand of NZ_OENE01000007.1, from coordinate 124,429 downwards.
TGAAACATATCAAGCAAATCGTTTAAAATTACGTTTTAAAAATAAAGACGGAAAAAGTCAATTAGTACATACTTTAAACGGAAGTTCTTTAGCTTTACCTAGAGTTTTAGCGGGTATTTTAGAAAATTATCAAACAGCTAACGGAATTAAAATCCCTGATGCCTTAGTTCCTTATTGTGGTTTTGATATGATCGATTAATCATTAAAAAACATACTTTTATAAAATAGTAAACCCCAAGTTTCTTTGTTGAAAACTTGGGGTTTTTAAATGCCTTTAGAGCTTGTTTAAATTTTATTACAAAAATTTACAAATAACCTGTCAGTTCGAGTGATTTTTTTTCCTTCAAAAAAATTGTATCGAGAACTTTTTAGCATCAAAAATAAAATTCTCGATACAATTTTAATTCCTTCTAGTCATTAAAATCACTCGAATTGACAAAATTGTGACAAATCAGGATGTAAAACTGAAATAAAATATCTTTAACAAATTCAGTTTTTTAGTTATAAAATTTTTTTGAAGCAATTTCCCGCTTTCCGCACTCGCTTTTTTTATTTTTCAAAAGAAAAAAATAAAAAAGAGCTCAAACAAATGCGTCAATCGGGGCTAGGCATTTGTACTATTTTGAAAATTTTACACAAAAAACAGCAAAATTTAAAACACAAATCATAATTACAACAATTTTGTTCTGTATTTTTGATTGATGAAAAAAGCCGTTATTCTATTTAATATACTCATTTTTAGCTTGTTTTGTAATGTGCAATTACATGCCCAACAAAATGAATTTATAGTCGCTGAAAATTATTTCAGAAATAACGACTACCAAAAAGCAGTACATCTTTATAAAAAATTACACAATAAAAGCCCCTACAATAGCCTGTATTTAAAAAGGCTTGTAACCAGTTATCAAGAAACAAATCAATTTTTAGTTGCTGATGCTCTTTTATCTGAAAGAATAAAAGAAAAACCAAATTTGGTGTTTTTAAACATCATAAAAGGCTATAATTTTGAACGACAACAAAAGGATATTCAAGCAAATAAAGAATATCAAATCGCCTTAAATTCTTTAGATAAAAAAAGAAATTACGGAGCCACAATTGCCCGACTTTTTAAAGAATATAATAAGTTAGATTTTGCCATTGAAGCCTACACAAAAATTATAACAAATAATCCGAAAGCAAATTATGGCTTTCAACTTGCCCAACTTTATGGCGAAAAAGGGAATTTCAAAAAAATGTTCGATTCCTACGTTAGTTTAGTCGATAAAGATGAAAAATACTTAAATAATGTAAAACGTTATACCAGTAAATACATTAATGAAAACCCTGAAAATGAAAACAATATATTGTTCAAAAAAGCCTTGTTGCGAAAAGCGGTAAGCAATCCAAAAAATTGTTGGAACGACTTACTTTCTTGGTTATTTATTACGCAAAAACAGTATTCTAAAGCGCTAATTCAACAAAAAGCATTGGTAGCTAGAAACCCTGATTATTTAAATAAAATACATCAATTAGGCGAAATTTCGTTAGAAAACAAAGACTATGAAACCGCTAAAAATTGCTTTGACTTTATCATTGAAAAAACAAATTATCCGACCGATAAATTTAAGGCAATCAATAATAATTTAAAAATAGCTATTCGTACAAAACAAGCCAATATTCCTGAAAAATTTCAAGCTATTTTTAATGAATACGGCATCAATAAAAATACCTTTGAACTTCAAATAGCCTATGCTAATTATTTAACATTTACAGAAAACACTCCTGAAAAAGCAATTGAAGTTCTGCAAAAAGTGTTAACTTTTGCCAATTCTAAATTTGAAAAAGCCGCCGTAAAACTCAAACTTGGCGAAGTTTTAGTGTACACCAACAATTTTAACAAGGCTTTAATTTACTTTTCGCAAGTACAAACTCAATTTAAAAATCATTTTTTGGGGCAAGAAGCTCGTTTTAAAGTAGCGCAAACATCCTATTTTAAAAACGATTTTACCTGGGCAAAAGCACAATTAAAAATTTTAAAAGGTTCGGCAACACAATTAATTGCCAACGATGCAGCAAATTTATTTTTAACAATTACTGATAATCAGCCAAAAGACAGCGTTTCTACAGGCTTAAAACAATATGCAAAAGCCGATTTATTAGCATTTCAAAATAAAGATACACAAGCAATTAGTATTTTAACAAACCTTATTACAAACTACAAAGGGCAACCTATTCAAGACGAAGCCTTGTTTAAACAGGCGGGACTTTTTATCAAACAGCAAAAATATGAAGCGGCTATTTTTAATTACAATAAAATAATTGCTTTAGATAAAAACGGCATTTATGTTGACGATGTATATTATCAAATGGCTGAATTATATCGCACGAAATTAAATAACCCTGAAAAGGCAAAAAAACACTATCAAAAGATTATTTTTGACCACGCTTCTAGCATCTATTTAATAGACGCTCGAAAGCAGTTTAGACAACTAAGAAAAGATCAATTATAATTTAAGAAAATTAAGTATGTATATCTATAATGTTACCATAAATATTGACCAAAGTGTACACCAAGAATGGTTAGTTTGGATTGAAAATCATATTCCTGAAGTTTTAAATACAGGACACTTTTTAAGCGCAAAATTAACCCAAGTTTTAGTAGAAGAAGAAATGGGAGGAACAACCTATTCTGTTCAATATACTGCAAAAACACGTGAAAATTTAGACGCTTATTACAACAATCATGCTGATGAACTTCGTGCGGCAAGTTTTAAGAAATTTGGCGATAAAATGTTAGCCTTTCGTACCGAATTACAAGTAATTAATGAATTTTTTCCTACGGTAGCTAGTAATTAAAAATACGGCAACCTCATTTATTAAATGCAAGCGCTCTTTTTGATGCTTGTTTCTAACCCTTTTTTATCTTAATTTAAGACCATGACAGTAAGAGCAAAAAAACACCTAGGACAACATTTTTTAACTGATGAAGATATCGCTAAAAAAATAGCTGATGCTTTAATTGGAAAAGGCTACGATAATATATTAGAAATTGGTCCTGGAATGGGCGTTTTAACAAAATACTTATTAGAAAGAGAAACCAAAACCACGGTAATGGAAATCGATTATGATTCGGTTGCCTATTTAAAAGATACTTTTCCGTTAGAACATATTAAGTTAGACACCACTGCAAAAAAATTTGAAATTATTGAAGGTGATTTTTTAAAGAAAAATTTAAAAGAATTTTTTAATGAAAAACAAGTAGCTATTATTGGTAATTTTCCATACAATATTTCTACACAAATTGTATTTAAAGCCATTGAATACAGAGAATTTGTACCTGAATTTGCAGGAATGTTTCAAAAAGAAGTAGCCAAAAGAATCGCTGAAAAAGAGGGAAGTAAAATATACGGAATTATGTCTGTATTAACACAGGCTTTTTACGATGTAGAATACTTATTTACCGTTCCTCCTACTGTTTTCAATCCGCCGCCAAAAGTAGATTCTGGTGTTATCAGATTAACTAGGAAAAAAGATTATAGCTTACCTGTTGATGAAAAATTATTCTTTAGAGTGGTAAAAACAGCGTTTAATCAACGACGAAAAATGCTGCGTTCTAGTTTAAAATCATTCAATATTTCTGATGATTTAAAACAAGATCCTATTTTTACCATGCGTCCTGAACAATTATCAGTAGTACGTTTTATCGAATTAACCGATAAAATAGCAAAAGACAATTTAGATAATTAAACATAAGATCATAAAAGAATTATGACTAGACATATTTAACGCTCGATTATCAAGTAAAATAGCAAAAGATGGCATTTGAAATAACCCAAGAACTGCTTAATAACGTATTGCAATACATCGAAAGTAAAAAAAACGATGCGCTTAATGAGCTTTTTAAAGAAATGCACCATGCTGATATTGCCGAAATATTAGACGAATTACCCTTTGAAGAAGCCGTATATATTATCCGTTTATTAGACAGCGAAACAACCTCAGAAGTACTGATGGATGTTGATGATGATGTTCGTGAAAAAATATTACAACAACTAACCGCAAAAGAAATTGCGGAAGAAATTGATGAACTAGATACCGATGATGCTGCCGATGTAATTTCCGAACTTTCCGATAAAAGGAAAAAAGCGGTAATGCAAGAAATTGAAGACCAAGAACATGCCAAAGAAATTGTAGAGTTATTACGCTATGATGAAAATTCTGCAGGTGGTTTAATGGCTAAAGAACTGGTAAAAGTTAATGAAAATTGGACCATTTCTCGCTGTGAAAAAGAAATGCGTATTCAAGCGGAAGAAGTTACTCGTGTACATTCAATTTATGTAATTGACGATGCTGGAAAATTAAAAGGACGCTTGTCTTTAAAAGATTTACTAATGACCGCCACAAAGGCTACCATTGCTGAGGTTTATATACCAAAGGTAGATTTTGTAAGCGTTACAGATAAAGCCGAAGATGTAGCCAATATTATGCGAAAATATGATTTAGAAGCCATCCCGGTGGTTGATGAATTAGGTGTTTTAGTAGGGCGAATTACCATTGATGACATTGTTGATGTAATTAAAGAAGAGGCCGATAAAGATTATCAATTAGCCGCAGGTATTACCCAAGATGTTGAAGCTGATGATACTATTTGGGAGCTAACTCGTGCGCGTTTGCCTTGGCTTTTCCTCGGATTATTAGGAGGTGTTGGTGCCGCAAGTATTATGGGATTTTTTGAAGATGCCATGGTTGACAACGCCATTTTATTTATGTTTACACCCTTAATCGCAGCAATGGCAGGAAATGTTGGCGTACAATCATCGGCAATTATAGTGCAAGGTTTAGCCAATGATGATGTAAAAGGAAGTATTAGCAACAGGCTATTAAAAGAAGTTTCTTTAGCCATGGTAAATGGCTTGGCTTTGGCTATTTTATTGTTCTTTTTTATCTTTATTAAAGAACAAGATATAAAAGTAGCAACGGCGATTTCTATATCGCTTTTTGTAGTGATTATTGTCGCTGGTTTAATAGGAACTTTTATACCATTATTTTTAGATAAACGTGGTATTGATCCTGCAATTGCTACAGGACCATTTATTACCACAAGTAATGATATTTTTGGGATTTTAATTTACTTCGGAATTGCTAAAATGATTATCGGTTTTTAATTATTCTAACTAATTTTTAGTAGTTTTAGTGGTTTGTTCTGGCGTAACTTTATTAAATAAAGCATCAATTTCTTCTTTAGGAACGAAACTTTTTAACATAATCAATACACCAAAAACAATCAATAAAACACCCATTCCTTTTTTTATGCGATAAATAACTAAAGGCGTTAATTTATTTTTTAATTGCTTTGCTAATAATATTTTACCTAAATCGGTGGTAGCATAGCCAAAAAGTATGGTAGTAAAATACCAAAAGATAGCGGTCGGATCCATATTTAATGTGGGTCCAACAACTAAAATAACTCCTAGCCAAGTTGCTAAAACACCAACATTTATAGAGTTTAAGGCAAAACCTTTTGCTAAAAATTTTAAATAATTAGTACTTTCTATAATTTTTACATCCGTTATTTGGGCATCTTTTTTATTGTTTTTATCAAAATAAGTAATAAAACCATACACGATTAAAATAAGACCGCCAACCATAAATAAACGAGGGTCGTCTTTAATTTTTTCTAGCAAACTTCTGCTTCCGTAATAGGCAATTAGCATAAAAGCGATATCACCTAAAATAACACCGATATTAAATGCAATTGCTGCTCTTGCTCCTTTTAAAATACTTGTTTTTATAAGCATAAAAAATACAGGCCCTATCATAAACGACATGATAAAACCTATAAATAAAGCGTTTTTAAAATTGTAAAAATCCATTTTTATACGCTGTGTTTAGCTCTAAATATCATCAAAATCAAGTACTAATTTTGGTGTACAAGGATGTGCTACACAGGTTAAAACAAAACCTTCTTCTAATTCATCATCTGATAAAATAGAATTCTTAGACATTACAGCTTTTCCTTGAGTAACTTTTGCGATACAACTGCTACAAACACCACCCTGACATGAATATGGCGCATCTAATTTGTTACGCAAAGAAGCAGCTAAAAGTGTGTCGGTTTTTTCCATTGAAAAAGTCGTTTCTTCATCGTCTAACAACACCGTAATTTCCGATTTTCCATCAGAAGAATCCGCTGGTATTTCAGTAGCCGATGCGCTTGCTGTAAACAACTCAAAATGGATATTTTCTTTATCAAAATTAGCCTCTTGCAGGGTTTCTGACACCAAATTAATCATTTCTTCGGGTCCACAGATATAGGTAGCATCAAAAGAAATATCTTTATGAATATTTTTTACAAAGTAATTAACATGACCTTTATCTATTCGTCCAAATTTGCTGTTGCTTACTGCTTCTTTACTAAAAATATAATGCAGGTTAAACTGCTTCGGATATGCCTCAGATAACCCATTTAATTCATCATAAAAAATAGTGCTTTCGGTTTTTTTATTTCCAAAAACCAAAGTAAAAGTTGATGAAACTTCTTTTTCTAACACCGCTTTTATCATTGATAAAACAGGGGTAATTCCGCTTCCTGCGGCAAAGGCTAGGTAATTTTTAGCAGCTTTAGGCTCTAAAACAAACTTTCCTTCAGGCTCAGAAACTTCTAAAATCGTATTTTCTTTTAGCTCAGTCGTTGCATAGGTTGAAAAAAGACCTTTTTCCACTGCTTTTACCGCTACTTTAATTTGATTGCTTTTTGGCGAAGCACAAATAGAATATGCTCTTCTTATTTCTTGCCCGTTTATGCTTGCTTTTATAGTAACATATTGCCCTGCGATAAAAGTATATGCTTCTTTTAATTCGGCAGGAACGGTGAATAATATAGAAACAGCATCGGCAGTTTCTTTGATTATTTTTTCAATATTTAATTTATGAAATGTAGACATTTATCGAGTTTAGATATACAAAAATAAGCAATACTAAGTAAATGATTTGTGAGAGTTTGTATAAAATAATACCTAAGAAACTTATACATAAGAAAATTATGTATATTTGTATCACTTTAAAACAGTTTGAAGTTTATTTATTGTTTACAAAAATGGGAAATCAGAAATTATATAAAGGCTCTTTACAAACCATCATTTTAAAGCTTTTGGCTCAAAATGAAAAAATGTATGGCTATGAAATTACACAAAAAGTAAAGGAGCTTACCAAGGGCGAATTAAAAATTACCGAAGGCGCTTTATACCCTGCTTTACACAAATTAGAAGCCGAAGGATTGTTAGATGTAGAAGTGGCAAAAGTTGGTAATCGCTTGCGTAAATACTACAAATTAACCCAAAGCGGTAGTAAAGAAACCGTTAACAAACTAGCTGAAATGCAAGATTTTTTAAAGACGATGCAACAATTAGTAAACCCTAAATTTAGTTTAGAATAAAATCATATTACTATGGAATTAACTCAAGAACAAATACAGTGTGTAGAAAATTTTCTTAGCTACAAAAAACTAGATTATATCGATGTTCGGTTCGAAGTTTTAGATCATATTATTTCTGATATAGAATCTCTTTTGGAACAAGGAATTCCTTTTGAAGATGCTTTTAAGCAAAGTACAGGAAAATGGCATAACGATTTAAAATTTACCAGTAGTTTTCTAATAGGTATTTTATACAATAGACCAAAAATTGTAATTAACAAAGCAGTGAATTTAGGAAAATATTGGCTTATCTTTTCTTTTATAGCAGTTTTTTTACAAGCTTTTTTGATTGGTGGAAAATCAACTATTTTTTCTTTTTTATCGGATAATTCATTCTTTTTTTTAACAATTGGTGTTGGTTTAGCAATTATTAACGGATATTTTTATTTTAAGATGAGAAAATTAAAAACCACCTTTTTATTTCTCTTTGAAAAATTTATAATCCCAAGTTTACTGCTACTTTTTATCGCCTTTCTTTTACCTGAAATATCCTCTTTTTATGTTTTTTTAATATTCTGTAATAGCTTTTTAGGCTATAAGCTTTATAAAGAACATCAAAAAATTATGATAAAATGCAATTAACTCAAGAACAAAATCGAAGAATTAACGATTTTCTAGAAGGAATTGGCGTTGAATATATTGATATTCGCTTTGAAATGGTTGATCATATTGCTTCTGAAATTGAAAATAACATTGAAAATACTGATGCTTTTTTTGAAAATAACCGTCTTCAAACTCCTTTTATTAAATATATGTTGAGTAGAAAAACAGCTCTTTTTCTTGAATATAATTCGATAATAAAGCGCAAATTTTTGGCTGATTATTTGAGTATCGCTAAAAATTCTATATTTCAATTATCTAAACCTATTCATTGTTTAACTGTTGGTTTGTTTTTAGTAATTGCTTTGTATTTGATAAACTATAAACCCGAAATATCGGAGTATTTTTTGTTTACATGCCTTTTCATTGAAATGGCGTATTTCGCTTACAACACTATTTCTTTTATGAAAAAACATCAGTTAATTAAAATAGTAAATGCTTATAATTCAATCACTATTTTTTTAACTTTAAGCATTGTACACACAGCTAGTATTATAAATTTTAACCAAAGACCTGTTTTCAGTTTTTATTTTTCCTATATACACTTAATTGTAATTATCGTTATTTATATAATACATCAAAGTTTTATTTCTAAACAAAAAACGATACAAACCAAGTATAAATATCTAGTAGAATAATCATGCAATTAACCAATCAAAATATAGCCCAACTTTACAAATTTACACAGCAACATTTTGTGGAGTTTTACGATGTACAAACCGAATTAGTCGATCATTTAGCAAACGATATTGAACAAATTTACATCGAAAAACCTACAGTAACTTTTGAAGAAGCACGTGACATTTCATTCAAAAAATTTGGCATATTTGGTTTTATGGATATTTTAGAAGAAAAACAAAAACAGGTTGCTAAAAAATACCGTATAATTTTATGGAATTTATTAAAACAATGGTTTACACTCCCTAAAATAATCATAACATTTTCTATCTTTTTAGGCTTTTATAATATGTATAAAACACCTGTTTTTGGTGCGTACAGCTATATTAGTTTTTATGTTGTTTTCTTTGTGTTTTTACTGATAAAATGCCGACTGTTATTTAGTCAACAGAAACAAAAAATAGCCAAAACCAACAAAAAATGGTTGCTCGAAAATTTTATTTACAAATTAGCCGCTAGTAACTTTATCGTTTTATTTTCAAATATCTCTAATATCATTTCTATGGGTGAAAAACTCGATAATAGCTATTGGGTAATAGGTTTATCAATATTTTCAACACTTTTAGTTTTATCAGGATATATTACGTTAATTTTAATCCCAAATACATCCGAAGAAATAATGAAAAACCACTACCCCGAATACCAACTTGTTTAATTATTTTTTACCATCAACAACAATCACAATTTCGCCTTTGGCGGGTTTTAAAGTATAATATGATAACACTTCTGCTACTGTTCCTCGCTTGGTTTCTTCAAATAATTTTGTCAATTCTCTAGACACTGATATTTGCCTGTCTTGTCCAAAATATTCGCCAAAATGGGCTAATGTTTTTAATAATTTATGAGGGCTTTCGTAAAAAATCATGGTTCTATTTTCTTCGGATAAAAAAGTTAAACGGGTTTGTCTTCCTTTTTTAACAGGTAAAAATCCTTCGAAAACAAATTTATCATTTGGCAAACCAGAATTTACTAAAGCAGGCACAAAAGCAGTTGCACCAGGCAAACATTCTACCTCAATATTTTGCTGTACACAAGCTCTTGTTAATAAAAACCCAGGATCAGAAATAGCTGGAGTTCCAGCATCAGAAATTAAGGCACAGGTTTCACCATTTTTTAAGCGATTTAAAACACCATCGACCGATTTATGCTCGTTGTGCATATGATGGCTATACATTTGTGTTCCAATTTCAAAATGTTTTAACAATTTTCCACTAGTACGCGTGTCTTCCGCCAAAATAAAATCGACTTCTTTTAATATTCTAAGCGCTCTTAGCGTAATATCTTCTAAATTTCCAATAGGGGTTGGTACCAAATACAATTTACTCATACGGCAAAGCTACAACAAAGTTTTTAGTACATTTGCGCTATGCCAAAAAAGCTGTTAAAAAATATTAATTTTCCTTCGGATATAAGGAAATTATCTGCTAATAAACTGCCATTATTAGCCACAGAATTACGTGAATTTATTATTGATGTTGTCGCCACAAAAGAAGGACATTTAGGCGCAAGTTTAGGTGTTGTTGAACTTACCATTGCCTTGCATTATGTATTCGATACACCAACCGACCAATTAGTTTGGGATGTTGGGCATCAAGCCTACGGGCATAAAATTTTAACAGGCAGAAAAGACGTTTTTCATAGTAACCGACAATTAGGCGGTATTTCAGGTTTCCCAAAACGAAGCGAAAGTGCTTACGATACTTTTGGCGTTGGACACTCTTCTACTTCTATTTCAGCGGCTTTAGGAATGGCAATTGCCTCTAAAATACAAGGAAGTAATAAACATCATATTGCTATTATTGGCGATGCTTCTATTGCTAGCGGAATGGCTTTTGAAGCCTTGAATCATGCAGGCGATACCGATGCTAATTTATTAGTGATTTTAAATGATAATGCTATTGGAATTGATCCTTCAGTTGGTGCTTTAAAAGGATATTTAACACGGATAAAATCGACAAGGTCGGATATTGAGCAACATAATATTTTTGAAGCCTTAAATTTTGAATATTCAGGTCCTATTGATGGGCATAATTTTGAAGAACTTTTATCAGAATTAAACCGTTTAAAAGATGTTAAAGGACCTAAATTTTTACATATAATTACCACCAAAGGAAAAGGTTTGCGACAGGCAGAACAAGACCAAGTAAAATATCATGCTCCAGGAAAATTTGATAAAATTTCAGGCGATGTATTCCCTAAAGAAAAAAGTAAATTCACTAAATTTCAAGATGTTTTTGGAAAAACATTAATTGAATTGGCGCATCAAAATAAAAAAATTGTAGGTATTACACCTGCAATGCTTTCAGGAAGTTCTTTAAATGGAATGTTAGCCGAATTTCCTGAGCGTACTTTTGATGTTGGTATTGCCGAACAGCATGCCGTTACTTTATCCGCAGGAATGGCAACTCAAAATATTATGCCGTTTTGCGCTATTTATTCTACCTTTTTACAGCGTTCTTTCGACCAGATAATTCATGATGTTGCCTTGCAAAATTTACCTGTTATTTTCTGTATCGACAGAGCAGGTTTGGTTGGGCAAGACGGTGCAACGCATCACGGAGTTTTCGATTTGGCATATTTACGCTTAATTCCAAATATGATCATTTTTGCACCTCGTAACGAAATTGAACTTCGAAATATTATGTTTACGGCGCAATTAGGTTTAAAAAATCCTATTGCAATTCGATATCCAAGAGGTACAGGTCAATTAGAAAAATGGCAACTTCCTTTTGAAGAAATTCAAATAGGAAAAGCTGTTTGCCTTAAAAAATTAAATAATCACCTTGAAAAATCATCTAAAAAATCATTTGAAAAATTAAAAAATAAAGTCGCAATATTATCGGTAGGAACAATTGCCGATACTGTTTTTGAAGCCATAAATAAACTAGAAAATAGCAATAGTGTAGCGCATTATGATATGCGTTTTGTAAAACCTTTGGATAAAAAATTATTAGCTGCTATTTTTACTGATTTTGATAGCATTATCACCCTAGAAGACGGAACTGTAAATGGTGGATTTGGTTCTGCCATTTTAGAATATGCATCTGAAGAAAACTACCAAGGGAGTATTGATATTTTAGGTATTCCTGATAATTTTATCGACCACGGAACGGTAGAAGAATTACAAGTTTTATTAAATATTGATGCAAAAAGTATTCAAGAAAAAATTGAAGAATTATTAGAACCTGTTTAAACTTCATTAAAAAAAAGCGAACCCAAATGGATTCGCTTTTTTTATATACATTAATTTTTCATCAATTAAATTGATAAAAACTATAATTTTTTAGTTATTTAATGCTTCTGCACCACCAACAATTTCTAAAATTTCGTTAGTAATAGCTGCCTGACGAGCTTTGTTATACGTTAATAATAACTCATCACGTAATTCAGTTGCATTATCAGTTGCCTTGTGCATTGCAGTCATACGAGCTCCGTGTTCTGATGCAAATGAATCACGAATTGCTTTGTATAATTGTGTTTTCAATGACTTAGGAATCAATTCTAAAACAATCTCTTCTTTAGAAGGTTCAAAAACATAATCTAATGTTACAGTTTCATCACTTTCTATTGGCTCAATTGGTAAAAATTGCTCTAATTGAGGAATTTGAGTTGCTGCATTTTTAAATTGATTGTAAACAAGCTGTATCTTTTGATAAGAACCAGCTACATATAAATCCATTATTTTCTGTGCAACTTGTGCAACATTGTCATAGGTTAAATCATCAAAAATATCATTTCTGTTTTCAATAACCGTATGCTGTTTTGCTAAAATATCGTCTCCTTTTTTACCTATCGTTAATAAATCAACAGCTACATCACTGTAATTTTCATCAATAGCTTTTATTGTTCTTTTAACAATAGAAGAGTTAAAACCACCACACAAACCTCTGTTTGAAGTAATTACAACTAGTAATACATTTTTCACTTCTTTTTGTGTTGAATATACTCCACCAGCATCACTATCTAAAGTAGCACTTAAGCTTTGTAATAATTCAGTAAGCTTAGACGAATATGGGCGCATTGCCGTAATTGCATCTTGTGCTTTCTTTAACTTTGCAGCCGATACCATTTTCATGGCAGAGGTAATCTGCATCGTTGATTTAATAGAAGTAATTCTGTTACGTATTTCTTTTAGATTCGCCATACGAATTGTGTTGAGTGTTAAAAATAAAGTATTGAGAATAAACTCAATACTTTATATTAATATCTTTTATTAAGCCTTAAATTTAGCTGAAATTTCTTTTGCAGCTGCTGTTAAAGTATCAGTTACTTCATCAGTTAATTTACCTGCTTTTAAAGTATTTAAAGTATCTCTATGCTTAGCATTTAAATACTGAATATAATCTTTTTCAAATTCTTTTACTTTGTTAACCGGTACATCTTTTAACAAGTTTTTAGAACCTGCATAAATAATAGAAACCTGATCTTCAACAGTATAAGGATCGTTTTGTGCTTGCTTTAAAATTTCAACATTACGCTGTCCTTTTGAAATTACATTTAAAGTAGCTGCATCTAAATCAGAACCAAACTTAGCAAAAGCTTCTAATTCACGGAATTGTGCTTGGTCTAATTTTAAAGTACCCGATACTTTTTTCATAGATTTAATCTGAGCGTTACCTCCAACACGAGATACTGAAATACCTACGTTAATTGCTGGACGAACACCAGAGTTAAATAAATCTCCATCTAAGAAAATTTGCCCATCGGTAATCGAAATTACGTTTGTAGGAATATATGCTGATACATCTCCTGCTTGTGTTTCAATAATTGGCAACGCAGTTAAAGAACCTCCACCTTTTACAACTCCTCTTAAAGAATCTGGTAAATCGTTCATTTCACTAGCAATTTTATCATCGTTGATAACCTTTGCAGCACGTTCTAATAAACGAGAGTGTAAGTAAAATACATCTCCAGGATATGCCTCACGTCCCGGTGGTCTTCTTAATAATAAAGAAATTTCACGGTATGCAACTGCTTGTTTAGATAAATCATCATAAACAATTAAAGCTGGTCTTCCGGTATCTCTAAAAAATTCTCCAATTGCAGCTCCAGCAAATGGTGCATATACTTGCATTGCTGCAGGATCAGATGCATTTGCTGCTACAATTGTAGTATAAGCCATTGCGCCTTTGTCTTCTAACATGTTAGCAATTGCTGCTACAGTAGATGCTTTTTGACCAATAGCAACATATATACAATATACTGGTTTCCCAGCATCGTAAAATTCTTTTTGATTTAAAATAGTATCAATTGCTACGGTAGATTTACCAGTTTGACGGTCACCAATAATTAACTCACGCTGACCACGTCCTACAGGAATCATTGCATCAATAGATTTGATACCAGTCTGCATTGGTTCAGTTACAGGCTCACGATAAATAACCCCAGGAGCTCTACGCTCTAAAGGCATTTGGTAAGTTGTACCTTCAATTGGTCCTTTACCATCAATTGGCTGACCTAAAGTATTTACAACACGTCCTACAATACCTTCTCCAGCTCTTAAAGAAGCAATACGTTCTGTACGTTTTACAACAGAACCTTCTCTTACTGATGTAGAAGCACCTAATAATACAACACCTGCATTATCTTCTTCTAAGTTTAATACGATACCTTCTAATCCGTTATCGAATTCTACTAATTCACCATATTGTACATTAGACAAACCATAAACACGAGCAATACCATCACCTACTTGTAATACGGTACCTACTTCATTTAATGAAGCTTTAGACTCGAAGTTTGTTAATTGTTCCTTTAAAATTGCTGAAACTTCAGCTGGTTTAATTCCTGCCATCTTATTGCTTTGGATGTATAATTAAATTTGTGGAATATACTGACTAATTGTCAAATTCTCTTCTTAACTCTTTGAATTGATTAGAAATACTTGCATCATACTGCACATCTCCAACACGTAAAATAAATCCTCCTAAAATATTCGGATTTACTATATTTTCTATACTTGCGCTATTTCCTGTTAAAGAAACAATTTTCGCTTGTATTTTATCTTCTAACTCTTTTGTTAAAACTACTGCGGTAGTAACTTTAGCAACCTGTATCCCTTTATAGGCATCGTAAAGAATAGCGTATTGCTTTGCAATAGCTTCTAACATTATCATACGTTTATTCTCTTCTAATAAATTGAATAAACCTTTTATGATAGCATCTACTTTATCACCAAAAAGTGCAACTAAAACCTTTTGTTTATCAGTGGCTTTAACTACAGGGCTTTTAAGCATTCTGTTTAAATCGCTACTTTCTGCAATAGTACTTGCGATGAATTTCATATTATCGTTTACTAAAGAATCTTTATTAGTTTCTTTAGCTAAATTTAATATTGCTTTTGCGTAACGTAATGCTGGTCTAGCTCCTTTCATCGATTGATTAGTTTAAAGTAATCTCTTCTAACATTCCTTCTACTAGCTTTAAATGATCTGCTGGTGAAGTTAACTCTTTTCTGACTAACTGCTGAGCGATATCTAAAGATAAATCAGTTACTGTTTTCTTTAATTCAGAAATAGCAGCTTGTTGCTCTTGTTTTATTGTTGCTTTCGCATTTTCAATCATGCTAGAAGTTTGCGCTTGTGCTTCTTCTTTTGCTTCTGCTACAATATTGTCTTTAATATCACGAGCTTCTTGCATCATTGCATCTCTTTCTGCACGTGCTTCTTTTAATAATCTATCGTTATCAGCTTGTAAATTTTGCATTTCTTTACGAGCATTTTCAGCCTGATCTAATGCATTTTGAATACCCTCTTCTCTGTCATTTAAGGCAGTTAAAATAGGCTTCCAAGCAAATTTTACCATTAAAAAAATTAAGATTAATAAGATAAAAGCCTGCATGACAAATAATCCTATTGAAAAATCATTAAAAATTCCCATACTAATTTATTTTGTATTTTTTTATTGTTTAATAAAACACTTCTGCAACCAATCGTTGCAGAAAGTGTTTCTTTTTAATTTCTGGAAGATTATCCTAAAAGTAAAGCACCGAATGCTAAACCTTCTAATAATGCTCCAATAATAATCATTGCTGTTTGGATTTTTCCAGCAGCTTCAGGTTGACGTGCGATAGCTTCCATTGCGCTACTACCGATTTTCCCTAATCCTAATCCTGCTCCGATTACGATTAAACCTGCTCCTATTAAAGTAAGACCTGTCATAATAATTGATTTATATTAAATTAAACAAAAAATTTCATTTTATTAATGGTGCTCATGTTCTTCTACTGCCATACCAATAAACAATGAAGATAACATTGTAAAGATATAAGCTTGTAAGAAAGCTACCAACACTTCAATTAACGTTAAAAACAACGTTAAAAATACAGATACACCTGTAGCACCTGCTGTTCCAAACTTCGCTTTTAATACAATCATTAAAGCGGCAATACCCATTACTACTGAGTGACCTGCTGTAATATTAGCAAATAAACGTACAAATAATGAAAAAGGCTTGGTTAAAATACCTAAAAACTCAATAGGTGCTAAAATAAATTTCATGGCTACAGGAACTCCTGGCATCCAAAAAATATGTTTCCAATAGTCTTTATTCGCTGAAAACTGTACGATAAAAAAGGTAAAAAGAGCCAAACAAACTGTTACAGCTAATTGTCCTGTAATATTAAATCCTAAAGGAGTTAACCCTAATAAATTTGAAACCCAGATAAAAAAGAAAACAGTTAATAAGAATCCCATAAATTTACGGTAATGCTTTTCACCAATATTTGGTCTTGCTATTTCATCTCTAACATATAATACTAAAGGCTCTAAAACTCTTGCAAAACCAGTTGGTATTGCGCCTTTTTTGTATCCTTTAGCTAATCCTCTAAAGCCAAAAATCATTAACAAACCTACTAAAAGCATTCCTACAACACTTTTTGTTATAGAAAAATCCAATACTTTATGAGCATTTGTAGCATGGTGAGCCTCATCAAAAGAAACAGCTGTTTCTCCTTCATTTAACTCATATATTTTACTGTGTATTTTAGTTAACTTTACTCCATCTGCTGGCACAACTACATGACCATCATCATTATGATGAAAAGCTGACGACATAAAAGCTCTTAAACCTTTACTTGTCCAAACAATTGTAGGTAAAGGAACTCCTACGTGTTTTCTTTCATTTTGATCATTGGTGTACGAAAATAAATTAAAATCGTGCGAATCTGCTAAGTGATGCTTTTTATAAGCTTCAATTTCAGCCTTTGTGTTTACACGGCCACCATCTTGTTCTATAATGTGCTCATTTTCCTGCAATACAGTGTGTTCACTTTTAGGTGAAGTTGTATGCTCACCTTCTTGTAAAGTAGTAGTTCCACCTTCAGCGAATACTGAAAATGATGTAAAAACTAATGCAAGTATTGTTAAAAACTTGATAGATTTTTTTGCTATCATCATATCTTAAATTTGAATATAGGTTTAAGGTCTGTAAATTTCCGTGCAAAGGTACATATTGTAATCAAAACTACAAACCGTTTTCTGTCTTAGTTTTAATACAAATTTAACATGCTGTTAAAAGTGGGCATAAAAAAGCGAACTACTTACTGTTTAACAACTTAAAAACACCCATTGCTTCAGTTATCAAAAATAAAAATAAAGGAATCACTAAAGAAACCTTTTCTGGTTGACTGAGCTGTACACCTGTAAATACATCCTTTTGAAATATTAGCACAAAAAAACCGATCTTTAAAAGCATCGATGCTAAATAGCCATACCCTGCTTCGTTTGGCAGTTGACTTGCAAGAAGTTCAAACAATGCATATATAATACTTGTAGCCACTACATGAAATAGGTACACCGAAAACAAGGAGTATGATATGACATCGCCACGCATATTTAAAATAGCATTATGAGAACCATAACCCACCGCAAATAATAACATTATAAGGGCGATAAAATACAAAATACGTTTAATCATTTTTTACTTAAATATTTATTTAGATAATTTTGAAACTTGAGATATTACCGAAAACATCGCTCCAAAAACAGCGACCAAAGTACACACCTTAGTATATAATTCATTTTCATTAGCATACCTTAGGTCTAACCATTCGCCAAGTTTATTTCCTAAATAAATAGTCAAACCCATTTGAAAAGCAATACCGGTAAAGCGAAGGTACTTACTAAGCGGTTTTTTCTTTTTTTCCATTGCTATTTAATTCTTTTACCGATCCTTTCATTGCACAAGTTGCATTAAATGACGCACCTGGCTCTACTGAAAGCTTACCGATAATAACATCACCGTTAATATTTGCTGCTGTTTTTACCGTTAAGGTGTTTGAAACGACTAATTCACCTGAAAATTTCCCTTCAATATCGGCATTTGCACACTCTATTTTTCCTTTAATAAAACCTGCTTCGCCAATAATAACCCTTCCGTTGGTTTTAATTGTTCCTTCTAAAGTTCCATCAATTCTAAAGTCTCCTTCCGAAATAATATCACCCTTTATTTGTGTATTTTTACCAATAACATTTCTTTCTGAAACTTTAACTTCGCTTGTTTTTTTACTTTCTTTACTAAACATCTTTTAGGGGATTTATTTTTTTAATTTATCTAATATTTCTATTGCTTTAACACCTTCGGGCTTATCAGCATACCGAATTGCTATAAACTCTAACGCTTTAATATATGCCTCTTTATTTTTTTGTTTACCAATAGCCAATGCTTTTAAAAACAAAAACTTAGGTATCAATATTGATTCTTTAACTGTTAAAGATACCGTTTCTATTTCTTTTATAACTTGTTCAAATTTATTTTCTTTATACAAGTAGTATATTTCTTTATACCTGTTTAAAAGTACATCTTCTTTTTTGTTTGCTACTACTTTTTTTGTTGGATTTCTTATAATTTCAGCAAATGTTGTTGGCGCATATTTTGTTAAAATTATATTTTTATAATATCCTGCTTTAGCTACATTATTTTCTAGCCTATATAGTTGATATAAATGATAACTTATTGGTAATTCTAAGCTAGAATCTTGTTTTTTAAGCTGTTCTTTTTGCGCACGGGCTAAATTTTTAATAGCTAGATTGTTATTTTTAAACTGCTCTTTATAAATTAAACCTAACTGATACAACGCATCATTACGACTCTCTATTAAGCTTGTAATTATTTTTTTATCCGAAGGAATTTCGTTTAAATAGGTTGATAATTCGTAACGCAAATTAACTTTCGACTCCGTTAAAACAGCTTCATCTTCTTGAATATTACTAGTAGATTTATCCGACAATCGCCAATTATCTTCTAAAGGACGTGTTCCCCAAACTTTCTGAAAATTTGCTTTTCCAAAAGCCAATACCTGCGTATTATAAAAATACCACTTCCCTTTATTGCTAGGGGTATTAATTCCGCTACTTGTTCCAAAAGAACTTCCAAAATTCTGAGCATTTAATAAGAGTTGCTTTTTATCTTGATCTTCTTTTTTAATTTTTTCGATATACTTCTCAAAAAAAGAAGTACGTTCGGCAATTGGCATTGCTACTAATTTTAAAATACTATCATTTGTAGTAACAAGATTTTCATATTCTCGTAGCCTTGTTAACCCTTTATTTTTTCTTCGGATTCTTCTAATGCGTTTTTCATTTATAAACTCTTTAGAGGTTACCGTTAAAACGCTGTCATAATAAGCACCCGCTAACACATATTTTTGTTTATCAAAAGCGATAGCCCCTAAACGCTCGTAAGCATATGTTTTTTGATAGTCGTTATTATGTTTCGCTTTTATCGATTTTTTAAAATAATCAATAGCATTATCGGTTTTATTTCGCCCTAACTCTAAAACACCCGCCTGATAATAAAGCGCATTCAAAAACTTTCGATTATCTGAATTTCTGATTAATTTTTTCAATTTTGATAAAACAACAATCGATGCTGAATCGTTTGGCGTATTTTTAGCCATTTCAATACTTGCACGAATACGATATTTATGCGGAGCCTTTCTAGTTTCTGATAATTTTTTAAACACAGCACGTGCAGAATCTTTATAATTTAATTCACTATAAATTTGCCCTAAAACGAACATATTACGCCCCGCTTGTTCTTTATTTTTAAATATTTTTGAAGCCGCCGTTAAATGTTCAATTACCTTTTGAATGGTATCTGTTTTTTGATATGCCATTGCCATTGCGGTGTGTGCTTGCTCTTTTATTACATCAGGAAGTTCGGCTTCATTTTCTTCTAATTCTAATAAAAATTTTAGCGATTCTATGGCTAATTTTTCATTATCTAAACGAATATTTGTTTTAGCCCGCCACACTTTTGTCTCATTAATTAAACTCGCATTTGGATAATTCGCAATAATATAATTAAACGCTTCAATTGCGGGCACAAAACGCTGTGTATAATACCGTGATTTTCCTAATAATAAATACGCATCATCAATCTGCCTATTTTTTTCATAACCATTAATATTCATCGAATGCTTTTGAATGGCTTTTACCGCTTTCTCTTCCGCTTTATCAAACATTGTTAAAACTTCTTCTTCCTGATCAACATCACTCATATCAAACCCTGAACCAGGTTGTAAAACAGGCAATATAATTTGATCCGCTTCAAAAGTAATCGGCTCTATTTGTAAAGGTTTCCAAAAATTATCTTTATGCTTGGCACTAACCTCTTCTAGCCCTTTTAAATAAGCCTGTTCACCATTAAAAAGCACATTATACTTTGTGGTAAGCGCATGAAAATTTCGATTTAAAAAAGCATCTTTTTTCACACTACAAGAATATACTGTAGCTAAAAGAAGGTTAAAAACTAAAATTTTGGATAGTTTATTCATATCATTATGCTTTTACTCTACAACAAAAATATAAGTAATTTTATTGCACGTAAAAGCGTAAAAATAGCAATAAAAAGATAATTTTCAGCCTCCTTATTAAATTTAAACATCATCAAGTTCTAAAACACGGTTTGTAATTAAACCGTTATTTTGTGTCAAATAGTGCTATTTTAAAAATAATTAGAAGCAATTTCCCGCTTTCCGCACTCGCTCTTTTTTGAAAAAAATCAAAAAAGGAGCTCAAACAAAGCGTCAATCGGGGCTAGGCATTTGTACTAAAAAGTAAAAATACTACTTCAAATAAAAAAAGCATCAACTTTAAAAATTGATGCAATACTGAAATAAATAGACCTCACAGGTTTTAAAAACCTGTGAGGTCTAAGTTTAACTAAATAATTTAACTATTTTATTTTCATTGATTTTGCAATTGCTTCTAATTCAAACAGAAAATCACGTTTATTTACAGACGGCGCATAGGTAAAGCCTTCAAAAACAACCAAGCGATTATTTTTCTTATCAATAATGGTGTAATTAATAAACGGCCCTGCCATAAAATCATTTTTAACCTCCCATTTCCCACGAGTTTCGTACGCTTTTTTACCATCGATTATAGCATCAAAAGTAAAAGGCGTGTAAGCTTGTTCGGTAATCATATACATACCTTTTTTACTTCCAGGAATATGTTTTTTACCAATCGTATCACGTACTGCGGTTATATTATCGGCAACTTTATTTTCATCACCTAAAGGAATTGTATAAATTAATACATTGTTCGTTCCATCGCCACGAGCAACACCACTTCTTAAGTGCTGACGAAACCAAATAAAATCACCCGAATCCTCTACCAATCTAAAACGTTTAGGAATATCAATGGTAAATCCGATATTTTTAACGGTTTTAAACCCCGTTTCATCAATACGTTCTTTTTTAAATATTTTTTGCGTGAATTTTATATCTTCATCTTTAAATAATTTGATAATTTCCTTACCTCTTTTATCTAACATATTTAAAACACCCGCTTTATCTTTAGCCGTAGCATGTATGATAATTTGAGGTTTTGCATACCTGTTTTTTTCAACAGTAATACTTTCTTTTTCGCCTTGTTTAATCATTAAAACTGCTTTTGAATGTCGCATAAAGCTACCAAAACCACTAGGGTCTATTTGACTAACCGACAACAAGGTTTCTGGCTGTGGCAAGCCCACTTGATGCTCACCAAAAATAGTACGTATTTTATTTCCAATTTTTCCTTCCCAATCTAACGCCTTTACAACCACCATTATTTTATTGGTGTTACCGTTAGATGTTGGCAAAGTATAGCCCTCTTTTCCTGTAGCAGTATTACATGATGTGGCAAAAATCACTAAAAAAAGTAAGCCTATTATTTTTTTCATAATTCGTTGTTTTTATAACTTTTTAAGAGCTGGTGTTTGGTGTGTTTTTTTAAAAAAATCAAAAGAATAAATTAACTTTTAAAAATTTTGAGTTTCATTCCTGGTTTCAAACTTTTAACACTCCAAATATTGTTCCATTTTTTAATTTGATCAATAGAAACTGACGGATATTTTTTTGAAATAGTCCATAACGAATCACCACTTTCTACCACATACACTTTATGTGGTCCTTTTGGAAGTTTATTTTTATTTCGAATTACTTTTTTATGAGCCGTTAATTTCTTTGGATAAATTTTTAAACGCTGCCCTATTTTTAATCGATGAGAACGCATACCATTCCAACGCTTAATTTGACTTACTTTTACACCAAATTTAGTCGCTATTTTCCCTAAATAATCGCCGTTACGCACTTTGTAACGCGTTTGTTTATCTTCTTCAAAATATTTCGGCAACGGCTTTTCTCTTTTACCATCTTCTGTATTTGCCAACACATAAATATCTTGTTCTTTCTCTAAAAAATCAATTACATGTTTTTTAGGCAATCGAACTGCGTAATTTTTATTTTCGGCATACGGAATCACCGCTAATTTATATGACGGATTTAAAAATGATAATAATTCGGTATCAATATTTGTTTTTGCAGCAATTTGATCAAAAGTAACCGTTCTTTTTACTTGAATCGTATCGGTTTCAAAATGAAAAATAGTTGGTGGCTCAGGATAAATATTATGTGCTTCGGCATATTCAAAAATATACATCGTTGCATAAAAAGCAGGAACATAACTTGCCGTTTCACGAGGCAAATACGGGCGAATATTCCAATAATTTCTATATCCTCCTGATCGCTTTATTGCTTTTGAAACATTTCCAGGACCTGAATTATAGGCTGCCAAAGCTAAATCCCAATCGCCAAAAATTTTATGTAAATGACTTAAATATTTACACGCCGCAATAGTTGCTTTTACAGGGTTTTGACGCTCATCAACATACGAATTTACTTTTAAATCAAACTGAATTCCTGTGCCATACATAAATTGCCAAAGCCCTGTTGCGCCAACTCTTGAGCGAGCCGCAGGACGTAATGCCGATTCTACGATGGCTAAATATTTCATTTCTAACGGAACATCAAACTGATCTAAATACTGTTCAAACATCGGAAAATAATACTGTGCCTTTGCCATTAAAGCAGGATAATATTTTGTTCGATATTTTAAATAACTATTAATTACTTTTTCTAAAGATGGACTATAAGCTAAATGAAATGGTGTTTTTAAATTCAAATCATGCAAGCGCTTTTTTAGTAAATCGGTAGAAAGCATTGCTGTTGTATTGCCAATAATATCTTTGTCATTAATTACATATTGAATTGTATCAAATGATGACGCATTGAATTTTTTTTCAATCAGTAAACTATCTACTTTTTTCAAATCTGTATCTGAAAAACAGGCATAAATCTTTTTTCTTTTAATAGTATCTTTTACAATAGAATCTGTTGCCACAAAGCTTGAATCAATAGCTATCGCCAACTGTTCTTTTGGGGTAAAAACACTATCAACAGGTTGTTGTGCAAAAATTGATACCGTAAAAAAAAGTAGTATTAATACGTTTTTCATGTTACTTCTTTTTTAAAATTTATAAATTTAATTCAACAACAATCGGGCAATGGTCAGAATGTTTTGCTTCTGGTAAAATGTAGGCTCTTGCTATTTTATCTTTCAAAGGTTCAGCAACCATCGCATAATCTAAACGCCAACCCTTGTTGTTTGCTCTTGAATTTGCTCGATAACTCCACCAAGAATATGCTTGTTTATCTTCATTTAAATAACGGAAACTATCTGTAAAACCTGTTTTGATAAACTCGGTAAACCAAGTTCTTTCTTCAGGTAAAAACCCTGAAACTCCTTTCATCTTCGGATTGTGAATATCAATTGCTTCATGACAAATATTATAATCACCACAAATCACTAAATTCGGAATTTCTTGCTTTAAATTATTGATGTATTCTTGAAATTCATCCATATAATTCAATTTAAAATTCAAGCGTTCAGAATTTGTTCCTGACGGAAGATATAAACTCATTACAGACACGGCATCAAAATCTACACGAAGGTTTCTTCCTTCAAAATCCATGCTTTCAATTCCTGTTCCGTATTCAATATGATTTGGTTTCTCTTTACAAAAAATTGCTACGGATGAATAGCCTTTTTTTTGTGCCGAAAACCAATAATGATACGGATATCCTGCATTTTCAAAATCCGTAACATCAAGTTGTTCTTTGTGAGCTTTGGTTTCTTGAATACAAATTACATCAGGATTAGCAGATTTTAACCACTCTATAAATCCTTTTTTTAAAGCGGCTCTAATTCCGTTTACGTTGTATGATATTATTTTCATTAATCTAAAAATATAGGGTTTTTAAGAAAAATCCATGTTAATTGTTTTCTGTCTCCCGTTGCTGTTTTAATTATTTTTTTTCTTGGTGATAAAATATAGGCTAAAGCAATTGCGATACCTATTCTTATCCAAGATTCTTGAATAAGAAATATTTTATCTAGCATAAAAATAAAAAACACGATTAATAATGGATAAATAACTAAATAAAACTTTTTAAAATACTTCATCTTAAATAGCCATTTCAGGGATTTCTCCATTTACGATTAAAGTTCCTTGGGTTGCTGCTTGAATTTCTTCCACAGAAACACCAGGCGCTCTTTCTAATAAGTAAAATGCGTTATTTTTCACCTCTAAAACAGCTAAATTCGTTACTACTTTTGTAACACAACCAACACCAGTTAAGGGCAAAGAGCATTTTTTTAATATTTTAGATTCGCCACGTTTATTAGTGTGCATCATAGCGACAATAATATTTTCTGCCGATGCTACTAAGTCCATCGCTCCGCCCATTCCTTTTACCATTTTCCCAGGAATTTTCCAATTGGCAATATCGCCATTTTGAGCAACTTCCATCGCACCTAAAACAGTTAATTGTACGTGTTTTCCTCGGATCATAGCAAAGCTCATTGCCGAATCAAAAATAGATCCGCCATCTAAAACTGTTACGGTTTGTTTCCCTGCGTTTATTAAATCGGCATCTTCGGTTCCTTCTATAGGAAAAGCGCCCATTCCTAGCAATCCGTTTTCTGATTGAAACTCAACATCAATGCCTTTGGGAATATAATTAGCCACTAACGTAGGAATTCCGATTCCTAAATTAACGTACCATTTATCTTGTAATTCTTTCGCTATTCGCTGTGCTATTTGTTGTTTTGATAAAGCCATTTTTTTACAGTTTAGGAGTTACAGTTCGTTGCTCAATTCTCTTTTCATATTTTTCTCCTTGAAAAATACGCTGTACAAAAATACCAGGAATATGTATTTGATTAGGGTCTAGTGTTCCTGCAGGAACTAATTCTTCTACCTCAGCCACCGTAATTGTTGCAGCACCACACATATTTGGGTTAAAATTACGAGCTGTTCCTTTAAAGATTAAATTTCCTGCCGTATCACCTTTCCATGCTTTTACAAAAGCAAAATCGGCTTTAAAAGCAGGTTCTAACACATACATTTTACCATCAAATTCACGAGTTTCTTTTCCTTTAGCTACTTCTGTTCCGTAACCTGCAGGTGTGTAAAAAGCAGGAAAACCTGCTTGTGCAGCTCTACATTTTTCTGCTAAAGTTCCTTGAGGCGTTAATTCAACTTCCAACTCACCTGAAAGCATTTGACGTTCAAATTCGTCATTTTCTCCTACATACGAAGAAATCATTTTTTTTATTTGCTTATTTTGAAGTAATAAACCCAAGCCAAAATTATCAACACCTGCATTATTAGAAATACATGTTACCTCTCTAACATTTAATTTTACTAACTCTGCAATTGCATTTTCTGGTATTCCACATAAACCAAAACCTCCCAACATAAAGGTCATCGAATCTTTTACCCCGATAAGGGCTTCTTCTACGCTATTTACTTTTTTGTGTATCATTTTAGTTTTTTATTATGTTAATAGAATTCTTGACGTTTATATAAATACTATATTTCTTGAAAAAATTTCTTAAAAATCAGTATCTCCTTCTTCATCTTGTTTATCATCACTCTTTTTTACCTCACTACAATTAATAGTAATGGTTAATTCTCCTGAAGGTTTTTCAAAATCTTTTTCACTGATATTTAATGATTTATCTGCATAACATTTTTGCATATATAATCCCCAAGTTGGTAATGACATGGTTGCTCCTTGTCCTAAACCGATTCCTTTAAAATGAGTTGCTCTATCTTCACCACCTGTCCAAACACCTGTTGCTAAATTTGGTACAACTCCCATAAACCAACCATCTGATTGATTTTGTGTAGTTCCTGTTTTTCCTGCTATCGGATTGGTAAACTTATATGGAAAACCTGTTGTAGCATCTTTTCTTTTTGTCCAACCAGAGCGCAATCGTGCACCTGAACCTGATTGTGTAACACCTTTTAATAAATCTAATACCACATAAGCTGATTCTTCACTTAAAACCTCCTTTGTTTTAGGTACAAATTCTTCTAAAATAGTTCCATTTTTATCTTCAATTCTGGTAATCATCATCGGGCTAACACGCAATCCTTTATTTGCAAAGGTTGAATATGCACTTACCATTTCTATTAATGATAAATCAACTGCACCCAAAGCAATTGCTGGGTTTGCATCAATTTTAGAAGTTATTCCTGCTGATTTTGCCAAACGTGCCACATTTATAGGTGATACTTTATCTATTAATCGAGCCGTTATTACATTTACAGAACGTGCTAAAGCTTGTTTTAAGGTTAATTCACCTCCGTATTTATTACTGGCATTTTCAGGTGTCCAATCTTTTGGCATTCCATATTTTTCCTTTGGAATAGTATATAAAATATTAGGTAATTTATCACAAGGCGACATTTTTAATTGATTAATCGCTGTTGCATACACAAAAGGTTTAAAAGTAGAACCTACTTGACGTTTTTGTTGCTCTACAGCATCGTATTTAAAATACTTATGACTAATACCACCAACCCACGCTTTAATATGCCCTGTTTGTGGTTCAATAGAAACCAAACCAGAACGTAAAAAGTGTTTATAATAACGAATAGAATCGTAGGGAGTCATTACCGTATCTCTGTCTCCTTTCCACGAAAACACGCGCATGTCTACATCTGTATTAAACGATTTTTCAATTTCTTTTTCACTTTTCCCTGCCGCTTTCATACGCCTGTAACGTGTTGAACTTCGTTTTCCTCGTTTTAAAATATTTAAAACTTGAGATTTTTCTAAATCGTAAAAAGGAGCATTTTTATTTTCCTTTTGTTCTTTAAAGAAAAATGATTGCAAATTAGCCATATGTTCGCTACTCGCTTCTTCTGCATATCTTTGCATACGAGAATCAATAGTTACATGTATTTTTAAACCATCTTTATAAATATTGTAAAACTCACCGTTATCTTTTGGATTTGCTTTTGCCCATTTTTTAAGACGTTGTTTTAAATTTTCTCTAAAATAAGTTGCCAATCCATCACTATGACTCTCTGGTGTAAAATTGATTTTTAAAGGTAATTTTTGTAGCGAATCTTTTTCTTTTTGGCTGATAACCTCATTTTTTGCCATTTGAGCAAAAACCACATTTCTACGTTGTAACGATTTCTTTTTAGAGCGCTCTCTATATGGATTATACTGCCTCGGATTTTTTAACATTGCCACTAAAATAGCCGCTTCTTGTATATCTAATTCTTTAGGCTCTTTACCAAAATAAATACGTGTAGCAGAACGAATACCTGTTGCATTAAAAAGAAAACCTTGTGTATTTAAATACATGGTAGCAATTTCTTCTTTGGTGTATTGACGCTCTAATTTTATTGCAACTACCCACTCTTTTAATTTTTGAGAAAGACGCTTAAAAATATTACTCGAACCTCCTTTATTAAAAAGGTTTTTAGCTAATTGCTGTGTAATAGTACTTGCACCTCCTTTTCTACCAAAATTTGAAATAGCTCTTGCAGTACCGTAAAAATCAATCCCTGAATGTTCGTAAAAACGTTCATCTTCAGTAGCGACTAAGGCTTTTATTAAAACCTCAGGCAAATCTTTATACTCAATTGGTGTTCTATTGGCTTTTACATAGTATTTTCCTAATGTTTTTCCATCCGAAGAAATAACTTCTGTTGCTAAATCACTTTTAGGGTTTTCTAACTCTTCAAAGGAAGGTAACGCTCCAAAAGTACCCCATGAAGCTAATAAAAATAATAGCCCTACAAAGAGGAATCCACCTAATAATATACCCCAAAACCATTTGATATATCCACTAAAACTAGTTGTATTTTGCTCTGTCATTATTGTGTTTTTTCAATTCTAAATCCTACTTGTGTAATTCCTTTAAGCTCTTTAATACCTTCTATTTTACCATTTTTCCTCATAGCTTGTGTAACTTTAAAAGTATGTGTTCCTGTAGTGGGAAACGTTATATTTTCTTTATAAAATAATTTATTTTCTTTAACTCCTGAAAAGCCTTTTCCTAAAAATTTCCCGCTAGTATCTGTCATGTCATA
This sequence comes from Tenacibaculum finnmarkense genomovar ulcerans, assembly GCF_900239495.1. Classification (GTDB taxonomy): domain Bacteria; phylum Bacteroidota; class Bacteroidia; order Flavobacteriales; family Flavobacteriaceae; genus Polaribacter; species Polaribacter ulcerans. The sequence continues at coordinate 95,973 of NZ_OENE01000007.1, read as the reverse complement.
CTCTAAAGTATCAACCAGCACCTGCCCGTCAGCAAAGCGTAATTGTGTTATTAAAAACAAATTACTGTACGCATAGTCTTCATTATTTCTAAGGTTTATAAACAAGTTTTTTTTGTGTATTGAATCTTTTACATCAAAAGTAAACACAACTGCATTGTTTTTATTCCACGAACCCTCAGATAACGTACTATAGGTATCATAAACACTTTTTGAATCACAAGATATGATTGCAAAAACAGCTAAAAAAAAGATAACTAGGCTATTGTTTTTCATTTTTTATATCGTTCTTTTTATTTTCAGTCGGCACTGTTGATTTTTTAGGCTTGCTTGCCTTAGGTGTTTCTTTTGCTATTGGTTTGTTAGCTTCCTTCTTTTTTTCAACAATATTCTTTTTTACCACTCTTTTATTTGCTGGTCTTCTTTGAGGACGCCTTTTTGGTTGTCCTTCTGTTTGCTGATTTTCCGCAGACAAATCACCTTCTCTTTTATTTACAGGTCTTCTTTGAGGGCGTCTTTTTGGTTGTCCTTCTGTTTGCTGGTTTTCCGCAGATAAATCACCTTCTCTTTTATTTACAGGTCTTCTTTGAGGGCGTCTTTTTGGCTGTCCTTCTGTTTGCTGATTTTCCGCAGATAAATCACCTTCTCTTTTATTTACAGGTCTTCTTTGAGGGCGTCTTTTTGGCTGTCCCTCTGTTTGCTGATTTTCCGCAGATAAATCACCTTCTCTTTTATTTACAGGTCTTCTTTGAGGGCGTCTTTTTGGCTGTCCTTCTGTTTGCTGATTTTTAACAGGTAAATTACCTTCTCTTTTATTAGCAGCAGCTCTTGGAGTTCTTTGAGGGCGTTTATTTGGTGGTCCTTCTGCTTGCTTATTTTTAACAGGTAAATTACCTTCTCTTTTATTAGCAGCAGCTCTTGGAGTTCTTTGAGGGCGTTTATTTGGTGGTGTTTTAGCCGTTAAACTCCCTTCTTTTTTTACCACTGGTTTTCTTGATTTTACCCTAGCATTATTTCGTGATTTCTTAGGAGCGTCAAAACGAGTTAAACTATCTTGCCCAACTACATTTTCAAAATCAACAATTGGCTGTACAGTAATTTCTAACTCATACTCATCTAACGGTAAAGCGAGTTCATTATTTTCATTCAATGCAATAATTTCATGAACCTGTTCTAATGACAATCTAAACCACTTAAAACTTTCTTCTTTATACGTGTACCAAACTATTTTTTTGAAGATATCCATTTTTACAAAAACAGCATCCCCTTTTTCGGTTTTTAGTATTTTATCTTGCTTAGGAAAACTTTGTAAAGCGTCTAAATAAGTATCTAATTCAAAGTTTAAACAACACTTTAATTTACCACATTGCCCAGCTAATTTTAACGGGTTTAATGACAATTGCTGATACCTTGCCGCTGCGGTATTTACCTTTCTAAAATCGGTTAACCAAGTAGAACAACATAATTCTCTACCACAAGAACCAACACCTCCTAAACGAGCTGCTTCTTGACGCATACCCACTTGTTTCATTTCTACACGGATAGAAAAAGTACCTGCTAAATCTCTAATTAACTGACGGAAATCTACTCGTTCATCGGCAGTATAATAAAACGTTGCTTTGGTACCGTCTCCTTGATATTCTACATCAGAAAGTTTCATTTTTAGTGCTAAGCGACTAATAATTTCCCGTCCTTTTCGTTGCGTTTCTTGCTCTCTATCTCTGGCTGTTTGCCAAATATCAATATCTTTTTGTGATGCTTTTCTATATATTTTTCTTACCTCTTCACTCTCTTGACTAACTTTTCGTTTTTTCATTTGAACTTTTACAAGTTCTCCTGCCAACGCTACAATACCAATATCATGCCCCGATGATCCTTCAACGGCAACAACATCACCCATAGAAAGGGTTAATTTTTCGGTGTTTTTAAAAAAATGTTTACGTCCGTTTTTAAATCGAACTTCAAAAATATTAAAAGGAGCTTCACCGGTAGGTAAAGTCATATTCGATAACCAGTCAAAAACGGCAAGTTTATTACCACTTCCACAGGTACCACTGGCGCAATTTCCATTACTTTTACAACCACCTGGAACCCCATCTTTGCTAGTTGAACAACTGTTACAACTCATAAAATTATATAGTTTATAAGTATTTTTTAAATCTGAAATACTCAGTATCAAAAAACACTTTTTTATTATTGATTTTCAGTCAGATAATTTTTTAAGTTTCTAACTTTTCTTAATCAGTAAAGATACATATTCTATCGAAAATGGAAAATGGATTTTTAGCATAAAAAAACACCTATAATTAACCACAAGTCAATCATAGGTGTTTTTAAATTTTATTTGGTTTAAGAACTAAAAATAATAGTTTATCAAATTAAAAACGGTATCCGAATGAAACGCCTCCTCTACCAGAAAATTCAGGCGAATGATTGTCAAACCCCAAGTATCTTCCTCCTCCTAAAGAAGCTTCTACACTAAAACCATTTTTATTTACCCATTTCCAACCCAATCCCATTCCAAAAGAGACATCAAAAAAATCATGATAATATTCTTGGTTTGGTGATGAGTAATTATCATAAACAGGCTCATAATAATCTTCTGGATTTTCTCCTGAAGCAAACTTTGCATACACTTCTGCAAAAAAACCTCTTGCTCCATAATCCTGTTTATTAAAAAAATACATTCTAAAAAAAGGTGTTACGGCAAATTTTTCATTATAAAGATCATCATCTTGAAAATTTAATAACAAAGAAACTCCATACCCCATGTTTTGATTATCTACACGCTCATAACTAACGTCAAGTGCTCTCATAAAAGCCAAATCGAAAGCATCTATTTTAAATTCATTTTTAGCTGGTGCAATTTTTTCTTTTTTTTCTTGCATTTGTGCAAAAGCAGTAAACGATACAGTTAATAAAAACAGGTATATAATTTTTTTCATTTTAATTTAATTTAAACAAATATAGGCAAATATTATTTTCTTATCAAAAACAAGATAAAACATTATGAATCATAAATTTATAAAACACAAAAGCCACTATTTTCATGTAAAAATAGTGACTTTTATAAAATTGATTTTAAGCTTTTATTCACATAAAAACAATACTATTTTAAAACATTTTATTTATTAGCTTTTGCCCAATTATCTCTTAATCCAACTGTTTTATTGAATACTAAATTCTCTGAAGTTGAATCATCATCAACATTAAAATATCCTAAACGTTGAAATTGAAATTGCTCTCCAATTTTAGCAGTTTGTAAACTTGGTTCTACAAAAGCAGTAATTTTTTCTAATGAATTAGGATTTACAAATTCCATAAAATCTTTGTCTTTATGAGCATCTGGAGCTTCATCAGAAAATAATCTATCGTACACTCTAACCTCAGCTTTTACGGCGTGTTTTACAGAAACCCAATGTAAAGTACCTTTTACTTTACGCTTACTTTCTTCAGTATTACTACCCGATTTTGTTAATGGGTCATAGGTACAGTGAATTACGGTAATTTTGCCATTTTCATCTTTTTCACAACTTGTTGCAGTTATAAAATAAGCATTTTTTAAACGAACTTCTTTTCCTAATTTTAATCGGAAGAATTTTTTATTAGCTTCTTCTCTAAAATCTTCTCTTTCGATGTAAATTTCCCTTGAAAAAGGAACTATTCTTGTACCAGAATTTTCATCCTCAGGATTATTTTCTGCAATAAGAATTTCTTCTCTATCTTCAGGATAATTATCAATAATTACTTTTACAGGATCTAAAACTCCCATAACTCTATTGGCAGTTTTATTTAAATCTTCACGAATTTTAAACTCTAATAAAGAAACATCAATGACATTTTCTCTTTTAGAAACTCCCACAGTTTCAATAAAATTACGGATTGAAGCAGGTGTATATCCACGTCTTCTTAATCCAGAAATTGTTGGCATTCTTGGGTCATCCCATCCGTTTACGATGCCATTTTCTACCAATGTTAATAACTTACGCTTACTCATAATAGTGTAGCTTAAGTTTAAACGAGAAAACTCACGTTGTTTTGGTGCATTTGGAAATTCTGATTTACTGTATTCATACACATTGTCACGAAACCAGTTATATAATTCTCTATGAGGTTTAAATTCTAAAGAACATAATGAGTGCGATATTTGCTCTAAATAATCACTTTCTCCGTGTGTCCAATCGTACATTGGATAAATAACCCAATCATTACCTGTACGGTGATGTGCTTTCTTTAAAATACGATACATTAACGGATCACGCAATAACATATTTGGCGATTCCATATCAATTTTTGCACGTAAAACATGTGTTCCTTCTTCAAACTCACCAGCTTTCATTCTGCTGAATAAATCTAAATTTTCATCTGCAGTTCTACTTCTATAAGGACTATTCGTTCCTACTTGAGTTGGCGTTCCTTTTTGAGTACGCATTTCTTCAGAAGATTGACTATCAACATACGCTTTTCCGTCTTTTATCAATAAAACAGCCCAGTCGTATAATTGTTGAAAATAATCAGATGAATATAATTCGTTTTCCCATTGATACCCTAACCAAGTAACATCTTTTTTAATAGCATCTACATATTCTTGCTCTTCTTTAGCAGGGTTTGTATCGTCAAAACGCAAGTTTACAGGAGCATTGTATTTTTGCCCTAAACCGAAACTAATTCCGATAGCCTTTGTATGTCCGATATGTAAATATCCATTAGGTTCTGGAGGAAAACGAAAACGTAAGTTTTCTTTTGGCATTCCGTTTGCCAAATCCTCTTCAATAATTTGTTCTAAAAAATTAAGTGATTTCTTTTCTTCTGACATCTTCTGTTGAAATTGAAGTACAAAATTACGCAAAAATTGTGGAAGGGATTTCTATATAAAAAAAAAGCCTATCATTTAATTTAAATATTTTTATCCACCTGTAAAAATCACTTTTAAAACAGCTCGTTTAACAGTTCACTTTATAAAAAAGGCATGAAAAAAACTCGCAACACACAAGTCTACGAGTTCAGTATTTAACACACGGGGGGATATGTTTTAAAAACAACAACACTGCAAATATAAAACTGTTTTTAGCCTTAAAACGTAAGTATATGTTAACAAATTATATTGTTTGTGTTACTTGTTTTTAAACCCTATTTTATATGATTCGAATTTACCAAACACTTATTATTTTCCCACTTTCCTTTTAATGATTTTTCAGAAATAGGGGTATTATTACAGGTTAAAAAATTTCCGTTGGCATCTTTTTTAATAATTTTTAATCTCCCTGCTTTAACCGCGTTTATCACTTTATAAATTAATGCTTTCTTAGGTGTTATAACGCCTTTTTTAGTAAGCGATAATCCAATATTATTGTTAAATAAATCCATCGTTGTTGCTATTTTATCAGGAATAACACCGTCTTCTAGTTTTCGTTTTTTATAAGTTTGATAATTTTCTCTTTCGTGTGCTTTTCCTAAAGAACGAGCGGCATTTTTTCCTATTTCTTGACGCAAACTAGCCATCCAAAAGGCATGACGAAAGGCATCAACTTGCCCGCCTGCACCATCGCCATCTAATACTGGCGATTTTTTAATAGAATCGGCAACTCTATACGCTTTTTTAGAAATCTGTTGTGCTTTTTTAGCTTTAAATGGATGAAAAATAATCCATATTTTTTTTGCAGAAGATAATTTTTTAAATTTTTTCCAGTTAGATTGTGAAAAAGACAAGCAACTGGTAAATAGTAAAATAAGTAGTACATTTTTTTTAATCATAACATTTTATTTTTAGCAATAATTTTATTTTTTTTAGTTTTCAAGCAAAAAAACAAGGGGTTTTAGCCCCTTGTAATTCTTGTACAATTTTCTTGTTAATTTTTAAGCTTTATTTTCAGAATAGTCTTTTAAATAAAATTATTATTTATTCATAATACTTTCAATTTCATCAGCATCAATAGGAATGTTACGCATTAAATTAAACGGCGCACCATTTTGTTGAATTACCACATCGTCTTCTAAACGAATACCAAAACCTTCTTCAGGAATATAAATTCCAGGCTCAACGGTAAACACCATATTTGCTTGCATTGGCTGATGTAACAATCCGTAATCGTGGGTATCTAAGCCCATGTGGTGCGAAGTTCCGTGCATAAAATATTTTTTATATGCAGGCCAGTTTGGGTCTTCATTTTGAACATCAGCCTTGTCGATTAATTTTAAATCTAACAATTCTGAAGTCATTATTTTACCCACTTCTTTATGATAATCAGCCCAAATAGTTCCAGGAACTAATAATTTAGTAGCTTCATCTTTTACATGGTTTACCGCATTATACACTGCTTTTTGACGCTCTGAAAAACGACCAGAAACAGGCACGGTTCTAGTCATATCGGAAGCGTAATTGGCATATTGTGCACCAACATCCATCAAAATTAAATCGCCCGCTTTACATTGTTGATTATTTTCAATATAATGCAATACGTTCGCATTATTTCCTGAAGCTATAATTGGTGTGTAGGCAAATCTTTTAGAACGGTTTCTGATAAATTCATGAATATATTCAGCTTCAATTTCATATTCCCAAACCCCAGGTTTGATAAAATCTAAGACACGTCTGAATCCTTTTTCGGTAATATCGCAGGCTTTTTGAATTAAAGCTAATTCAATAGGATTTTTTAAAGAGCGTAAATGTTGTAAAATAGGATTACTTTTAGCTATAGAATGTGCAGGATATTTTGCTAATAACCATTTTGTAAAACGCGCTTCACGAGTTTCTGTTTCTACCGATGCACGGTAATGTTCGTTGGTGTTTATATACACGTTTTCGGCAAGTGCCATCATTTCGGCAAGTACTTTTTCTAAATCTTGTAACCAATAAACGCTTTTGATTCCGCTTGTTACTAGGGCTTTTTCTTTGGTTAATTTTGCACCTTCCCAAACAGCAATATGTTCATTTGTTTCACGTAAAAATAATACTTCACGTAAATGTTCTTTTGGGCAATTAGGAAATAAAAGTAAAACACTTTCTTCTTGGTCAACACCACTTAAAAAGAAAATATCACGATGTTGTTCAAAAGGAAGCGCACTATCGGCACTTACTGGATATACATCGTTTGAATTAAAAACAGCAATACTATTTGGCTTCATTTTTGCCATAAAATTTTTGCGGTTTTCTATAAATAAGCTACTGTCTATTGGGTCGTATTTCATAATGCTAACAATTAAAATTCTTGTTCAAAAGTAGCTAAAAGATAGGATTAAAGTTATTGTAGTATGGTGTTTTTTTATGATTTTTAACTTTTTTTAACAAGCTGTAAGTTGTTTTGTTCTATTGCTTGAAAATAGTTAAAATTCCTAGCCCCGATTGAAGCTTTGTTTGAGCTCTTTTTTGTTTTTTTCAAACAAAAAAAGCGAGTGCGGAAAGCGGGAAATAGCTTCTAATAATTTTAATAAAAAATGTTGTAAGTGATATAAAAATAGAAAACCTCCAAAATTTGAAAATCAAACTTTGGAGGTTTTAGTATTCTATAAGAATTTAAAAAAATTATCTTCTTGTATTTCTTCTTGATGAACTTTCAGAATTACTAGAAGAACCACCTCTAGAAGAACTTCCTGAGTTGTTGCTTCTTGAATTATTACTAGGACGCTGTCTTTTTGGTTTTGCAGTACTACCACCTCTATGACTAGCGCCTACGCCTTTTTTCTTGGCTGTAGAACCCTTCTTTTGTGTTGAAGCTCTTTTAGGACCAGCGGTATCTCTAGGTTCGTATCCTGCGATAATTTCAGTCTTTAATTTTTGCTTTAATATTTTTTCAATTTCCTTTTGATACTCCGTTTCTTCACTACAAACTAATGAAAGCGCTTCACCTTTTGCACCCGCTCTACCTGTTCTACCAATTCTGTGTACGTAATCTTCTGGTACATTTGGTAATTCGAAGTTGATAACGTGTGGCAATAAAGGAATATCAATTCCACGAGCTGCAATATCAGTAGCAACTAATACTCGGTTGGTATTATTCTTGAAATTTGCCAATGCTTTTGTACGAGCTCCTTGACTTTTATTTCCATGAATTGCCGCAGCAGAAATTCCTGATTTTATTAACTTTTCAGTTAATTTATTAGCACCATGTTTAGTTCTAGTAAAGATTAAAACCTGACTCCAATTACCATCTTTAATTAAGTTGATAACTACTTCGGTTTTTTTACCTTTATCTACCGCATATACTTTTTGGGCAACTTTCTCTGCCGTTGAATTTTCAGGTTCCGCTTCTACTGAAACAGGATTTCTTAAAATTCCTGAAGCTAATCTTTTAATTTCTGTTGAAAATGTTGCAGAAAACATCAAGTTTTGACGTTTTGCAGGCATAAAACTAATGATTTTGTTAATATCTCTAACAAAACCCATGTCTAACATTCTATCAGCTTCATCTAAAATAAGTACATCTATTCTGTTAAATGATACTGCTTTTTGATCGTGTAAATCTAACAATCTACCAGGAGTGGCAACTAAAATATCGACTCCTTGACGTAATGTTTTTATTTGACTGGCAGCTTTTACACCTCCAAAAACTACGGCAGATCTGATATCTAAATACTTACTATATTCTCTTACATTGTCATGAACCTGGGCAGCAAGTTCTCTTGTTGGTGTAAGTACTAATGCTCTTACTGGTCGGTATTTAGGGTGTTTAGAATCTGCTAAACGTTGTAAAACTGGTAATGTAAAACCTGCTGTTTTTCCTGTTCCTGTTTGTGCTGAAGCTAATACATCTTTCCCTTCTAAAATAGGTGGTATTGCTTTTGCTTGAATTGGTGATGGGGTATCGTATCCTTTTTCGTCGATGGCTTTTAATAAAGCATCGGATAATCCTAAAGATTTAAATGTCATATATATTATTTCAGAAATACTCTAAAATAAGCACTTCTATGAAGAGGCAAAGATACTGCTATTTATTTATAGGTGTGTTTTTAATATTTTTAGTGCTGTTTTTGCTTCTTTTTGATAAATTATTAAGCATTTCCGAAGTGAAATAAGGCATCACCCATATTTACAATCGGGAAATTATTTTTGGCGATAATATAGCCATCCGCAGAAGCTTTTACAGCAAAATTTGTTGCTCCGTAAGTATCCATAATATGCCCTAAAACTTGTCCTTTTAAAACAAAAGCACCATTTTTTACTGTCGGATTAAATAACCCAGCAACTTTAGCACGAATCCACATTCTTTTTTTACTGATGATAACGCTTGTGTTTTTAGGAATTTCAATATTTTCAGAAATCATCTTAAAATGTTTTAACACTCGAAGCGTTCCGTTTATCCCTTCTTGAATTGCATGTTCATCTAAACGCAATGCTTCACCCCCTTCATAGACGATTACAGGAATATCATTTTTATAACATTGATTTCTAAACGATTTAGGAATCAGTTTTGAACCAAATAATAAAGGAGCATTAAATAGTTTTGCTAATTGAAAAGCATCTTCATCATCAGGGGTATATCGTATTTGCGGAAAATTACTTCTTTGCGCTCCACCAGTATGAAAATCAATGGAAAAATCGACATTTTTAGTAATTTCTTGCATTAAATAATACGCCATTCTACTCGCTAAAGAGCCTTTTTTAGATCCTGGAAAACTTCTATTTACATCTTTTCCATGCATATTTCGAGACAGACTCAAAAAGCCAAAAACATTTAATAAAGGCACTACAATAACGCAACCTCGCTGAATTTTATAGTTTTTATCAATCAGCATTCTACGAACCAATTCAACACTATTTACCTCATCGCCATGCAAACCACCTTGCAATAAAATAGTAGGTCCTGCTTGTGATCCATTAAAAACATATACGGGAATTTCGATAAGCGTACCCGTTGGCAGTCTATCAATAGGAATTTTAATAAGTTCTGATTTTCCGAGTCCAATTTTATGCCCTCGAATTTCTACAACGTCATTTTTAAAGTTTTGTGTAAACATCGTCTTCTAAAAATTTAATAATCATTTTGGCAATATTCTGATTTGTATAATTTTCGATTCCTTGCAAGCCAGGGGCGGTATTTACTTCAATTAATAAAGCACCTCTTTTAGAACGAATTAAATCAACTCCTGCAACAGGTAAGTTTAAATATTGGCTTGCTTTTATGGCTATTTCTTTTTCTTCTTCGGATAAAGAAATTTTAAATCCGCTTCCTCCTTGATGAATATTAGAACGGAAATCACCTGCAGCGCCTTTTCTTTTCATTGCTGAAACAACCTTATTATTAACCACAAAAGCACGGATATCTTCACTATTACTCTCGGCGATAAATTCTTGTAACAAAATATTGGCATTAGTAGCGTACATCGTATCAATAATTGATTTTGCTGATTGATTACTTTCTGCCAAAATAACGCCTGAACCGTGTGTACCTTCTTGTAATTTGATAATAATGGGTGCGCCGCCTAACAAATTAATTTGTTCATCAATAGTATCGGGGTTTACAGAAAATATAGTATTGGGAATCGCAATATTATTCTGATTCATAATTTGCAAAGTACGCACCTTATTTTGAGCTTGTAAAATACCCATTGAAGTTGCTGTACTATAAACACCACTTAGTTCAAACTGTTTTACTATAGCAGCGCCATGACGTGTAGCAGAAGCGCCAATTCGAGGGATAATTACATCAGGAATATCAATAATATTTTCACCGTTATAGTGTATTTCGACTTTGCCATTTGCAAGTTTTACCGTACATTTTAAATGATTAATAATACGCACATTATGCCCACGACGGGTAGCTTCTTTATATATTCTTTGGGTAGAATAAATTTGATCGCTTACAGAAAGAATAAAAATTGTCATAAATACATAAATATTGATTGGTGGTTCAGTTAAAACAAATTTACTGTTTTTTTTGAGTGAAAAACAGCTATATTTTTAAGTAAAGTAAAAAACGTATTTTTGTACTAATTTTTTCAAAAAAAATACTTTAAAATATACTTAAAAAAATATTATGGGAATTATACGTGTTAACAACATTCGATTATTTACCAACCACGGATGTTTAGAAGAAGAAGCAAAAATTGGCTCAGAATACCGAGTTGATATTGAAGTAACAGCTAATTTGCAAAAATCATCAGCAACAGATAAACTTGCCGACACAGTAGATTATGTACATTTAAATCATATTGTAAAGCAAGAAATGGCAATTCGTTCAGAATTATTAGAACACGTTGCACAGCGTATTTTAAACAGAATTTTTGATGAAATACAACTTGTTGATAAAGCCGAAGTTAGCGTAGCAAAAATTAATCCGCCAATTGGAGGAAATGTAGCCGAAGTGGTTATTGTTTTAAAAGATGTTCGGACTAATTAACACAAAACATTTTTAAGATGTTGACAGAATGTTAATAACATTTTTATAAAAATTTCCATAAAAAAAGGAATATTTTAAAAAAAAAATGTAAATTTGCAGTCTTAAATATTAAAAAGGTGTCTTGGCCGAGTGGCTAGGCAATGGTTTGCAAAACCATGTACAGCGGTTCGAATCCGCTAGACACCTCCACAAAACCTTATAAATCTTTTGATTTATAAGGTTTTTTTTATTTCTTAATAATTACTTCATATAAAATCGTTGTTTCAAAAAAATAAAAAAAGTATTTTTACAAAAAATTGCCTCCCCCAGATAAAAAAATCTAAAAATCAAAAGTTTATGAAAAAAATGTCTTTGCTGTGGATGGTTTTATTAACAATCTCACACACCTTTGTTTCTTGTAAATCAGAAGAAAAAAAAGAAGAAGTAAAACTAACTAGTAAAATTGCTGAAAAATCGGCAAAAAAAGAAAAAAGGAAAACGGCTAGTTTTAATTACAAGCCAACCAAACCAATTAACGGAACTTTAAAAGGAGTGGTAGAATTAGGTGCCTCTGGTTTTAATTCATTTATTGTTGCTATTGATAAAAACAACAATTGGGAGATGAAAAGTAAAGAATTTGGTAATAGTTTAATTGCCGAAGGAATTACCAATACCGAAGAGGTTAATAAAAAATTAAAGAAATATATACAACGAATTATAGAGTTTGGTGTAAAGCCTAGCAACATACATTTTGTAGTGAGTTCAGGAGCTAACAAACAAGATATTACCATACTAATCAAACAAGAACTTAAAAGAATAGGCTACGTTGTAAATGTAGTAACACCTGAGCAAGAAGGTCAATATGCCTTAGATGCTGTTATTCCTAAAAGGTTTGAAAAAACAGCTTATTTAGTAGATATAGGCTCAGGAAACACAAAAATATCGTATTTAGATTCCGATAAAATGATCGGTAAAGAAACCTATGGTGCTAAGTATTTTCAGCAAGGAGTCGCTGATACAATTGTATATAAAGCGGTGCATAAAGTTGCAGAAAAAATTCCTTCTAACAGAGCTTCTCAATGTTTTATAATAGGAGGTGTTCCGTATCAATTAGCAAAATCTTTACGCAAAGGAAATGAACGCTACACGGTTTTAAATAAAGACATTAATTTTTATCAAAAAGTAATTAAAAGAAGGGGTGAAAAAATAAAATCTGGTTTAAATATTTTTAAAGCCATAAATGATGTTACTAAAGTTCATTCCGTAATTTTTGACTGGGATGCAAATTTCACTATTGGTTTTTTATTAGCAACTAACGATAAAAAATAAGGTGTTTTTATAAAAAATAGCTAAAAGACGCACTAATTAGTGCGTCTTTTTTGTTTTCATTAACAAAAAGTTTCGTTAAATTTCTGCATCTTTGTAGCTATGCAAATTTTTTCAATAGAAACTGGTAATTTTAAATTAGATGGCGGCGCTATGTTTGGCGTAGTTCCTAAAACTATTTGGCAAAAAACAAACCCTGCAGACGCTAATAACTTAATTTCGTTAAGTATGCGCTGTATGCTTATTAAAGATGGCGACAGGTTAACCTTAATTGATACTGGCGTTGGAAACAAACAATCCGATAAATTCTTCGGATACTATTACCTTTTTGGCGATTTTTCATTAGATACTTCCTTAGCAAAACACGGTTTTCACAGAGATGATATTACCGATGTTTTTTTAACACATTTACATTTTGACCATTGTGGCGGAGTAATTCAATGGAATAACGATAAAACAGGCTATATGCCCGCTTTTAAAAATGCCAAAGTATGGAGTAATCAAGAGCATTGGCAATGGGCAACCATTCCTAACGCTCGTGAAAAAGCATCTTTTTTAAAAGAAAACATACAACCAATTCAACAAAACGGGCAGTTAAATTTTATTGACAAACAGCCTGAAAATTTTCAAAGCCAACTAGGTTTTGATGTTTTATTTATGGATGGGCATACCGAAAAACAAATGCTTCCTAAAATTCAATACCAAGGAAAAACAGTTGTTTTTATGGCCGATTTACTACCAACAGCAGGGCACATTCCCTTGCCTTATGTAATGGGCTACGATACCCGACCTTTGCTTAGTATAGCAGAAAAAAGAATATTTTTAAACGAAGCAGCCGATAATAATTATCACTTATTTTTAGAGCACGATGCCTATAATGAGCTAATTACGGTTAAACATACCGAAAAAGGAGTTCGTTTAAACGAGAGTTATAAATTTACAGATATATTTAATTAAGATAGAAATTATGAGAGTTTTAAGACCAATGTTTTATTCGGCAGTAGCAATTTCAATATTAACAGCCTGTTCATCGGTAAGTAAAGTTGCTGTACCTACAGGAAGCAATAATATTGTTAATATTTCAGCAAAAAAAGCAGCATTAACTGCCTATGAAAAAGACAATTGGCTACATTTAGATTTAGCAACAGACAGTATTCCAGGAATGAGTGTAAACAAAGCGTACGATTTCTTAAAAGGAAAGAAAAATGTTACTGTTGTTGTTGGAGTTGTTGATTCTGGTACCGATTTAAAACATGAAGATTTAGCTTCTGTAGCTTGGGTAAACACCAACGAAATTGCAGGAAATGGAATCGATGATGATAAAAACGGTTATATTGATGATATTAACGGATGGAACTTTTTAGGTGAATCTTATAAAGAACACTTAGAGTACGAACGTATTTTAATGAATCCATCTTTAGTAGATGCAACTACTTTAGCTGAGGTAAAAAAACAACATGCCGAAAAAATAGCTGGTGCAAAAAAATCAAAAGTTCGTTCTGCTGAATTTGTAAAAATGGCTGTTGAATCAGAAAAAGCGTTAACCAAATACTTTGGAAAATCAACCTATACAAAAAAAGAAATTGCAGCAATCAATTCTTCGGATGAAAGTTTAAACCGTGCAAAAGGTTTTTCAGTACGTATGTTAAGTTATTTTACCGACTTAAAAGAAACTAAAGAATACTTTGAAAAAGGAATAAAGAATGCCGATAAAACCATTGCTGAAGATAATTTAAAGGCTGATTACCGTAAAGTTGTAGGTGATAATCCTTACGATATTAACGACAAGCCTGGTTATGGTAATGCCAATACTGGTCATTCTGAAAAGAAAGAATCGCACGGAACACACGTTACCGGTATTATTGGAGCTGCTCGTAATAACAATATTGGAACCAATGGAGTTGCTGATAATGTAAAAATGATGGCTGTTCGTTCGGTATCAGACGGAGATGAGTATGATAAAGATGTTGCTTTAGGAATTCGTTACGCTGTTGATAACGGAGCAAAAGTTATTAACACAAGTTTTGGAAAAGATTTTTCTCCAAATAAAGAATGGGTTTACGATGCCTTAAAATACGCCGCTAAAAAAGATGTATTAATTGTAAATGCCGCAGGAAATTCAGGAAAAAACATCGATGTTGAAAGAACATATCCTAACGATGCACCTGATTTAATTAACGAAGTTTCTGATAATGTATTAACATTAGGAGCAATGAGTTCTAATTATAACAAAGAATTACCTGCAAGTTTTTCTAACTACGGTAAAAAGAATGTAGATGTTTTTGCTCCTGGAGTACAAATAAATTCAACATATCCTGACAATACTTATAAGAAAATTAGTGGAACTTCAATGGCATCGCCTGCTGCTGCTGGTGTTGCTGCATTAGTTCGTTCTTATTATCCTGAATTATCGGCTAGCCAAGTAAAACATATTTTAATGAACTCTGGAACTAAAATTGATTTATTAGTTACCAAACCAGGTTCTAAAACTAGCCAAAATCCTCAAGGAGATTTAGTTCCTTTTGCTGATTTATCAGTTTCTGGGCGTGTTGTAAACGCTTACAATGCTGTTAAAATGGCTGACAGAATGGTGAACGGAAGAAAGTAAAAAAATAATATAGAAGATAAAAAAGAGCATTGATTTTTAAAGTTTTGATGCTCTTTTTTTGTTATAAAAACAACCTATGCAGTTAGCGTTTAATAAAGAAACTCAACAAATAAGCATTAAAGATGACGTTCCTACACATTCATGGCTAATTATTGTATTAATGCTAGTGAACGTACTTAATATGAGTGTTCAATTATTTTATATTTCTTTTGATAAAAATGAAATGCTCTTTATTTTTATGGCATTACTTGGCTTCGGATCGCTTGTTGCAGTGCTTTTTTATCTACTTAAAAAATCTTGGAAAAAAACGTATAAACTTACTGAAATTGAAGGATTAGAAATCAAAGAAAATTCAGGAATAGAACGTATTGCTTTAAAGTTAAAAAATGGCAAAACAAGAAGTTTTTCAAAATTGAAAAATAAAACCGAGTTAAAAAGCTTAAAAAAGACCCTAACAGCAATAGGTATTAAATCAATTTAATATGAAAAAAATAATCTTAGGACTTTCATTATTGTCGATGATTTCTTGTGCCTCTACAAGTTCAACAACAAATAATGAAGTAAAAAAATCTATTAAAAACAACATCGCTAAAACAGCAAATACGCCTGTAAGTCAAAATTATTGGCAACAACATGTTGCTTATAATATGGATATTGATATGGATGTAAAAACCTTTCAATATAAAGGAATTCAGCAATTAGTGTACACTAATAATTCACCCGATAAATTAAATAAGGTGTTTTATCATTTGTATTTTAATGCGTTTCAGCCAAATTCTCAAATGGATGTGCGTTCACAAAATATTAAAGATCCTGATAAAAGAGTCGGAAATAGAATTAGTAAACTATCGCCTACAGAAATTGGATACATCAAAGTAAATTCATTAAAACAAAACGGTGCAGCTGTAAAACATCAAACTGTTGGAACTATTTTAGAGGTTACCTTAAACAAGGAAATTTTACCTGGTGAAAGCGTAACTTTTGATATGATTTTTGATGCACAAGTACCTGCTCAAATACGTCGTTCAGGAAGAAATAGCGAAGAAGGTGTGGCATTGTCAATGGCACAATGGTACCCTAAAATGGCTGAATATGATTTCGAAGGATGGCACACACCTCCGTATTTAGGACGTGAATTTCACGGTGTTTGGGGTGATTTTAATGTAACACTTCATATCGATAAAAATTATACCGTTGGAGGAACTGGATATCTTCAAAATCCGCAGGAAGTTGGGCATGGATATGAAAACAAAAAATCGGCTTTAAATATTCCATCAACTAAAAAATTAACTTGGAAATTTACTGCTCCAAATGTACACGATTTTACTTGGGCTGCCGATCCGAATTATACGCACGATATTTATACCATGAAAAATGGTATCGATTTGCATTTTTTATATAAAAATGATTTACCTAGTAATTTCAGAAAAAACTGGAAAAAATTACAGCCTAAAACAGCGGAATTAATGACGTATTTCAGCAAGCATATTGGGCAATATCCTTATAAACAATATTCAGTTATTCAAGGTGGTGACGGTGGAATGGAGTACGCAATGAGTACTTTAATTACAGGAAAACGTAAATGGGGAAGCTTATTTGGCGTTACAGCGCATGAATTAGCACATACTTGGTTTCAGTTTTTATTAGCATCTAATGAAACGAAACATTCTTGGATGGATGAAGGTTTTACAACTTATATTTCTAATAAAGCAGAAAATGTTATCTCTGGTAAAAATGATAAAAACCCACATACTGGTTCTTACAGATATTACAATTATGTAGTAAAAAATAAGTTAGAAGAATCGCTATCGACACATGCCGATCGTTTTCATACAAATATGGCGTACGGAATGGGAAGTTATTCGAAAGGAAATATTTTCTTAACGCATTTAGAATATATCATCGGAAAAGAAAATACGGCAAAAACTTTAAAGAAATATTTTACTGATTTTTCTTTTAAACACCCTGCACCAAACGATATTAAAAGAACGGCTGAAAAAGTTTCAGGAATTCATTTAGATTGGTTTTTAAACGAATGGACACAAACCACACATACGATTGATTATGGTGTAAAATCGGTAAAAGGAAAAGAAATTACCTTAGAAAGAATCGGGCAAATGCCAATGCCTATTGATGTTTTGGTTGTTTATACCGATGGATCAAAAGAATCTTTTAACATTCCTTTACGTATGATGCGTGGCGAAAAGCCAACAACAGCAACCGTTATTGAAGATTGGACTTTTGCACATCCAACCTATAGTTTTACTGCGTCTAAAATAGTAAAATCAGTAGAAATTAATCCTTCAAAATTAATGGCGGATATTAATTTAGATAATGACAGCTTTAGCGTAAAATAACCGCATAAAAGTATTTCAAAATCAATAAAAACAAAAAACGACGCTGAAATAGCGTCGTTTTTTATTAAAAAAAAAAAATTACACTCTTATTCTCTTTTTCTATTATTCTTTTACTCTTTTACGCTCTTGCTCTTTTATTCTTTTTTCGGCTACTTCTTCTAATTCGTCATACCAGTTTTGCCCAAATTTTCTAACTAAGGCTTGTTTTACAAACTTATAAACAGGTACTTGTAATTCTTTTCCTAAAGAACAAGCATCATCACAAATATCCCATTTATCATAATTTACTGCCGAAAATTCACTGTATTGCTTAATTCGAACAGGATATAAATGACAAGAAACAGGTTTTTTCCAATCGACAATTCCTTGATTATACGCTTCTTCAATAGCACATAAAGCAGTGTTTTTATCATCAAAAATAACATAGGCACAATCTGCACCGTTGATTAAAGGCGTTTCTAATTCGCCAAAATCACCAGTAATCCAAGTGCCTTGCTTTTCAATAGCCTCAATACCTTCTTTACGTAAAAAAGGTTTGATTTGAGGATAAATATCCTCTAAAATTTTTGTTTCCTCTTTTTCTAATGGCGCACCAGCATCACCATCAATACAACAAGCACCTTTACAGGCAGAAATATTACAAACAAAGTCAGTATCTATAATACTTTCTGATACTAAAGTTTTTCCTAATTGGAACATAAAAATAGTTTAAGTTGGAAGTTAACAATAACTTCACATAAAATTTAGCTGCAAAAATACTAGATTGTAACATTACTTTATATAATTTTGCGCTTGAAAAACAAAATATTATGGATTTTAACTTCAAAGAAATTTTAACAGCCTTTATGGTACTGTTTGCGGTAATTGATATTATTGGAAACATCCCTATTATTATTGACTTACGTAAAAAAGTAGGGCATATACAATCAGAAAAAGCATCTGTTATTGCTGGTTTTATAATGATTTTATTTTTATTTGTTGGTAAACAGTTATTAAGCTTAATTGGTGTTGATGTACATTCTTTTGCTGTTGCAGGCGCATTTATTTTATTTTTTATCGCCTTAGAAATGATTTTAGGAATTACTTTATATAAAGATGATGATGACGAAGAAACTTTAACAGCGACTGTTTTTCCACTTGCCTTTCCATTAATTGCAGGACCAGGAAGTTTAACAACTCTTTTATCTTTACGTGCTGAATTTCATATATCAAACATAATTATTGCTGTTTTATTAAACGTATTAGTTATCTATGTTGTATTGAAAACATCTCCAAAAATTGAAAAATTTATAGGAAATAACGGAATTAAAATTATTAGAAAGGTTTTTGGAGTAATTTTATTAGCAATTGCTGTTCGATTATTTGCCGAAAACATTAAAGTATTATTAGCATAAATGATTTTTGACGTATTAATTATTGGAGGAGGTGTTTCGGGCATGCAATGTGCCTTGGTTTTAGGATCGGCACATAAAAAAGCTTATGCTAAAGATAAAAAAATAGGAATTTTATTACACCAAAAGACATCTCATTTACAAAATGCCCTATTTAACAATGTATTAGGATTGCCTGAAGGGAAATTAGGTAAAGATATTTTAATTGAAGGAAAAACACAATTAAAAGCACAATATCCTAACGTAATTCAAATTGAAAACGAAAAGGTATTGGCTGTTTTAGATGATGAAAACGGATATAAAATTAGTACAAATAAACAAGAATACCTCAGCAAAAAAGTGGTCATCGCTTTAAATTATTCAAAACCTTTTGAAATAGCAGGTTTAGAGCAGTATGTTGAACGACATATCAGGGCAAATGTGATGAAAGATCGCATACAGCTTCGTAATTTTAATCATTTAATAAAACAAGGATTATATGTTTGTGGAACCTTAGCGGGTTGGCGCAGTCAGTTTGCAATTGCTGCTGGTAGTGGCGCTAGTGTAGCTACTGATATATTGACAGTTTGGAATAATCATACCCCCACAAAAGTACACGATAAAATTATTTAACAACAACCATTAACAACTATTAACATGATGATGAAAAGAGTATTATTATTAGGGTTTGCAACCTTATTCCTTATAAACTGTGGCGGAAACACAGAAGATATTATAAAACCAGAACCAATACCAACTGAAACTGAAACTGAAACTGAAAAAATAGTAGCAAAAGACGATGCTTTTAAAGCTATTGAAAACACCGTTATTGAATTACCAAGTTTTTTATCGAATGATGAATATTCATCTAGAGGTAGTATTACTGTTACTTTTGATGCAAAAACTACAAACAACGGAAGCATAGAAAGAGAACGTGAACTTTACACCTATACTCCTGCTAAAAACTTTTCAGGAATAGATACTTTTACCTACACTATTTGCAGTAAAGATACCCCTGATATTTGTGAAACAGCAACTGTAAGTATTAGCGTTTCTGACAAAGGAACTCCCCAGGCTGTCGATGATATTTATAATACAGGAATTAATTCAGCGCTTATAATTAGTAGTTACCTTGATAACGATGTGCTAATTGATGGTGCTAAAATTGAATCAATAAATACAGAGGCTTCAAATGCAACAGTCGTTTTAAATGCCGATGGAACAATTAGCTATACTCCTTTAGCTGATTTTTTAGGGAAAGACACCTTTACCTACACTATTTGTGATAACGACCCTACAAATTCATGTGCTACCGCAACAATTACGGTAAATGTTATAAAGGCAATTGCTTTTAATATTCCTGCGGAATTAGCGGCTTATTATAGTGGTGTTTCTTTTGTAAACGATACGCAAAGTAATTATGAAGCCCTGAAAGATTTATTAAAAAGATCGCATTCAAACATCTTAAAATATACCGACAGACATAAATATTTATACAATGCGGATGAAGATTTAAACAATACAGACAATGTAGTATTAATGTACACTGGTGAAAGTAGAGATAGAAGAGAATATACTTCTGGTTCTAACCCTCATCAAACACAAACCTACAATACAGAGCATATATATCCACAATCAAAACTTGCTTCTGCAAATCATGCGATATCAAGAACCGATTTACACCATTTAAGATCGTGTGATGACAAAGTAAACACCAGAAGATCAAACCTTCCATTTATTGACGGAAGTGGTGTTGCTAAAAAAGATAATAATGCTTGGTATCCTGGAGATCAGTGGAAAGGAGATGTTGCCAGAATGGTTTTTTACCTAAACGCTAGATATGGCGAAACTTTTGATAAAGTTGGTTCGAAAGAATTATTCTTAAAATGGAACAAAGAAGATCCTGTTTCTGATTTCGAAAAACAACGAAATAACACTATTGCAAAAGTACAAGGAAATAGAAATCCTTTTATTGACAATCCATATTTAGTTACCCTAACTTGGGGTGGAGCTAGTGCTAGCAATACTTGGAAATAAGTATCTACAAATATTAAAAAAGCCTATTGATTTTAAAATCAATAGGCTTTTTTTTGGCTTTAAAATAAAGCTATTTAGAAATTATTTTACAATTCTTTAGCGTCTAATTTTGCAAAAACACTGATGATTGTTTGAATAGCCTCTAAAGTAAATTTTTTATTTATTTTATCATAAGTATCTGTAGCTTTATGATAATCTTTATGGTCAGGAACTCCAAAATATATAAACGGAATTTCCTTTTTATAAAATGCTGCGTGATCGCTTGAATTTGTCCAATTTTCTAAGCTATCTAAACCTTCATGCCCTATAAGTAATTCAACTTCTCCAACTTTATTTAATGATGTTATTGTTTGTTTTAACATAGGAGTATAACGTGTTCCTACGGCGTATAATTCTTTACTATCGCTTCTCGAAATCATATCGAAATTTAAGTTCAATACTATTTTATCTAAAGAAATTACAGGGTTTTTTATATAATGATATGCCCCTTTTAAGCCAAGTTCTTCGCCATCAAAAGCAGCTAGTATAACGTTGTGTTTCGGTGGATTTTTTTTGAAGTATTCTGCAAATCCTAGTAATGCTGCAACCCCTGAAGCGTTGTCATCAGCACCATTAAATATTTTACCGTCAATAACACCTAAATGATCGTAATGCCCCGACAAAACAATGTATTTATCGGTGTTTGCTGTTCCTTTAATAAGCCCTAAAACATTAATTCCTTTATAGGTTTTTGTTCCGTTAGTAAAAGAAAAAGCTTGTTCAAAATTTTCAGTAAGCGGGGTTACATTTAAACTTTTAAAACGTTCTTTTATGTAATTTTTAGCTTTTGTAGCCCCTAGAGTTCCTGTTTTTCTACCCTCAAAATCATCCGAAGATAAAACCTTAATATCATTTAAAATTACTTCGGATGTAAACCCGTATGTAGGCACTTCTGTAGTTGGATTTGTTGTTAGTACAACAGGAACTGTTGCCGTATTTTCTTGTATTTCTGATTTACAAGAAGTAACCGCAACCACTAAAATAGCGATGCTTAAAAAATGTGATATCTTCATAATTGTTTAGATAAATTTGTTAGTAAATTATTGATAAAATTAAACAAAAAAATCCCGAGTATAAACTCGGGATTTTCAATCTATATCTAAAAGAATCTATCCTTTTAAACTTGCTTTCATAAATTCTGTATTCATACGAGCGATGTTTTCT
The DNA here is from genome assembly GCF_900239495.1 of Tenacibaculum finnmarkense genomovar ulcerans. Taxonomy (GTDB): domain Bacteria; phylum Bacteroidota; class Bacteroidia; order Flavobacteriales; family Flavobacteriaceae; genus Polaribacter; species Polaribacter ulcerans. The sequence goes on along the minus strand of NZ_OENE01000007.1, from coordinate 73,760 downwards.
AATGAAATTCCTTTAGGGCATTCCACTTCACAAGCTCCTGTATTTGTACAGTTTCCAAAACCTTCAGCATCCATTTGAGCTACCATGTTTAATACACGATCGGTAGCTTCAACCTGTCCTTGTGGTAATAAAGCAAATTGACTTACTTTAGCTCCAACAAATAACATTGCCGATGAGTTTTTACAAGTTGCAACACAAGCACCACAACCAATACAAGTTGCTGCGTCCATTGCGTCATCAGCATCTTTTTTAGGAATAGGAATTGCGTTGGCATCTTGGGTATTTCCTGAAGTATTTACAGAAATATATCCACCTGCTTGTTGAATACGCTCAAAAGCCATTCTGTCAACGACTAAATCTTTAATTACAGGAAAAGCTGCTGCTCTAAATGGCTCAATTGTAATAGTATCGCCATCTTTAAACATACGCATGTGTAACTGACAGGTAGTAATACCTCTATCAGGACCATGGGCTTCACCGTTAATATACATAGAACACATTCCGCAAATTCCTTCACGACAATCATGGTCAAATGCGATAGGCTCATCACCTTTATTGATTATTTGCTCATTAAGTACGTCCATCATTTCTAAGAAAGACATATGCTCAGAAATCTCGGTTACTTGGTAATCGACCATCTTTCCCTTATCACTTGCGTTTTTTTGACGCCAAACTTTAAGTGTTAAATTCATAATATCTTCTTATTTGTATGAACGTTGTTTTAGTTCAATATCGTTAAACTCTAATTCTTCTTTGTGTAAAACCGCAGCAGCTGGTTCACCTTTATATTCCCAAGCAGCAACATAAGCGTAATCTTTATCATTACGTTTTGCTTCTCCTTTTTGAGGTCCATCTGTTTCTGCAGATTCTTCTCTAAAGTGACCTCCACATGATTCTTTTCTATCTAAAGCATCTTTGGCGAATAACTCCCCTAATTCAAGGAAATCAGCCACACGACCAGCTTTCTCTAATTCAGGATTCATTTCGTTTGCATCACCAGGAACTGTTACGTTTTTCCAGAAATCTTCACGTAATGCTTTAATTTCAACCATTGCTGATTTTAAATCTTTTTCATTACGAGCCATTCCACATTTTTCCCACATAATTACACCTAATTTTTTGTGGTAATAATCAACAGAATGTGTTCCTTTATTATTGATAAAGAAATTTACACGATCGGTAACTTCTTTTTCAGCTTCTTCAAATTCTTTAGTATCGGTAGAAATTTTTCCTGTACGAATATCGTTCGATAAATAATCTCCAATAGTATAAGGTAATACGAAATATCCATCGGCTAAACCTTGCATTAATGCAGAAGCTCCTAACCTGTTTGCACCATGGTCAGAGAAATTTGCTTCTCCAATACAGTACAATCCATCAACAGTTGTCATTAAGTTATAATCAACCCAAACACCACCCATTGTATAGTGTGTTGCAGGATAAATCATCATTGGTGTTTCGTACGGATTTTCATCAACAATTTTCTCATACATTTGGAATAGGTTACCATATTTTGCTTCTATGATTCCTTTTCCTAATTCGTAAACTTTTGCTTCCGAAGGATTTGTTATATGTTGTAATTTTGCTTGTTCTGTTCCGTAACGAGTAATTGCCGATTTAAAATCTAAATACACTGCTTCACCAGTTGCATTTACTCCGTAACCAGCATCACAACGTTCTTTTGCTGCACGAGAGGCAACATCACGAGGTACTAAGTTACCAAAGGCAGGGTATCTTCTTTCTAAATAATAATCTCTTTCTTCTTCTGATAATTGAGTTGGTTTTTTACGACCTTCTCTAATTGCCATTACATCTTCCATGTTTTTAGGAACCCAAATACGACCGTCATTACGTAGTGATTCTGACATCAAGGTTAATTTCGATTGATAATCACCTGAACGAGGAATACAAGTAGGGTGAATTTGCGTATAACAAGGGTTTGCAAAAAATGCTCCTTTTTTATGAATTTTCCAAGCTGCAGTTGCGTTTGACCCCATTGCATTTGTTGATAAGAAATATACATTTCCGTATCCACCAGTAGCAATAACTACGGCGTGTGCTGAATGACGCTCGATTTTACCTGTAATTAAATCACGGGCAATAATTCCACGGGCTTTTCCATCAACTTTAACAACGTCTAACATTTCATGACGATTGAACATTTCAATCTTTCCACGAGCAATTTGACGGTTCATAGCTGAATATGCTCCTAATAATAATTGTTGTCCTGTTTGTCCTTTTGCATAAAAAGTTCTAGAAACTAAAACTCCACCAAATGAACGGTTGTCTAATAATCCACCATAATCACGAGCAAAAGGAACTCCTTGTGCCACACATTGATCAATAATATTTGCAGAAACTTCAGCCAAACGGTATACGTTTGCCTCACGTGAACGGTAATCTCCACCTTTTACGGTATCGTAAAATAATCGGTAGAAAGAATCACCATCACCTTGATAATTTTTTGCTGCATTAATTCCTCCTTGTGCTGCAATTGAATGCGCTCTACGTGGAGAATCTTGATAAGCAAATGCTTTTACATTATAACCTAATTCGGCTAAGGTTGCAGCAGCAGACCCACCAGCTAATCCTGTACCAACAACAATAACATCAATATTACGTTTGTTTGCAGGGTTTACTAAATCAATCTTATTTTTATAATCTGTCCATTTATCTTTAATTGGACCTTTTGGAATTTTTGAATCTAAAGCCATACTAGTTTCGTATTAATGATTGAAATGATGAAATAAAGCAACGATGATAAACCCAACAGGAATACCAATTGCATATATTTTACAAAATGTTTTCAATCCTTTAGTGTATTTGTTATTTGCTCCAACCGATTGGAATGCTGAAGAAAATCCGTGTAATAAGTGTAATGCTAAAAATACAAAAGCAATTACGTAAGCACCAACTCTAAGTGGGTTTACGAATTTTTCTTGTAATTCATGAAAATAACGTAATCCTTCAATACCTTCGTGTACACCACTCCAGTCTCCTTGGATAAATTTTGTGTTAATTTCTGGAAACCAGAAATCGATAAAGTGTAACAATACAAATGCTAAAATAGCTGCACCAGACCAAATCATATTTCTACTCATCCAAGTAGAATTAGCTGCTCCGTTATCTTTTGCATAACTTACATTAGTTGCACTTTTGTTTTTTAATTCTAAGACGAATCCCATTACAAAATGAAAAACTACACCAAAAATTAAGACAGGTTGCATAACAAATTGAATTAACGGGTTAGTTCCCATAAAGTGGGATAACGCGTTAAATGTTGCTCCATTATCTGGAAAAAGTGAGGTGACGTTTATTACAAAGTGTTGCAATAAGAAAAACATCAAGAAGAACGCCGAAAGCGCCATGGCAAATTTTCTTCCAATAGAAGATTTTAATAATCCCATTATTTTGTTTGTTTATATAAATATTCTAACAAATTTAAGTGGTATTCGCATATTTTACAAGCTTTAACAATGCTTTTATTTAACATTTAGAATTAGTTTAAATAACGTTTTAAACTTTCTATTTTATGTAATAATTTAAGGTAGTTTTCTTATCAATTTAAGAAGCTATTTTCTATTAAAAGCCTGTTTAAATTTTATCTGAAAAAAAATATCACAGAAAAATAAGAAATCGAATCTGTCAACGAAAATTTAATATTTATTTAACTCTTAAACAGGTTCTTAGATTTTTTCACAAAAAAAAGAGAAGCCTTTCGACCTCTCTTCTTCCTATAATTTTTAATATCATTTAAAATATAAACATCTAAAATGATTAAAATATGCAGGTTTTAAGAACCACACATTAAGCAGTCATCTTCTGGAACTCCATTTTTAGAAGCGTCTATCATTGCTTTATATTCAGCTGCACTCATTGGCGCATCTTCTTCAATAACGTCTACCTTCTTTTCAATATTTAAGGTAAACTGCTTGGCATTTACTGCCGATTTTGTTCTTAAATAGTACATTCCTGTTTTTAAACCAACTTTATGGGCATAAAAATGCATCGAAGTTAATTTAGCATAATCAGGGTCTTTCATAAATAAGTTTAATGATTGAGATTGATCGATAAAATATCCTCTATCACGAGCCATATCAATAATATCTTTCATACTCATTTCCCAAACCGTTCGATATAAATCTTTTAAATCTTGTGGAATAGTCGCAATATGTTGGATAGATCCGTTTGCACGCATAATATCTTCCTTCATTGCATTATCCCATAAATTTAACGCTACTAAGTCTTCTAATAAATGTTTGTTTACAACAATAAATTCACCAGATAAAACTCTACGCGTATAAATATTAGATGTATATGGTTCAAAAGCTTCGTTATTTCCTAAAATTTGAGAAGTAGATGCAGTTGGCATTGGCGCTACTAATAACGAGTTACGAACACCATGTTCTACAACTTCTTTACGTAAAGATTCCCAATCCCAACGACCGCTTAAATCAGCTTCTGTTGTACCCCACATATCTTGTTGAAATTCTCCTTTAGACATTGGCGAACCTTTAAAAGTAGAATATGGCTCTTTTGCTTTTGCAATTTCCATTGATGAAGTTACAGCTGCAAAATATAAGGTTTCAAAGATTTCTTTATTTAATTTTTTAGCTTCATCCGAAGTAAAAGGCAAACGCAACATAATAAAAGCATCCGCAAGTCCTTGAATTCCTAAACCAACTGGACGATGACGCTCATTTGAATTTTTAGCCTCTACAACAGGATAATAATTTCTATCAATAACCGTATCTAAGTTTCTAATTACTTTTTTAGTTACTTTATATAATTCGTCATGATCAAAAAACTTCTTTCCGTTTTTATCTTCAGCAACAAACATTGGTATTGCTATAGATGCTAAATTACATACTGCTACCTCATCTTCGGCAGTATATTCCATAATTTCGGTACATAAGTTTGAAGAACGAATAGTTCCTAAATTCTTTTGATTCGATTTACGGTTTGCAGCATCTTTGTATAACATGTACGGCGTACCTGTTTCAATTTGTGATTCTAAGATTTTCTCCCATAATTCACGTGCTTTGATTGTTTTTCTACCTTTCCCGGCAGCTTCATAACCTGTATATAAACGCTCAAATTCTTCACCATAAGTGTCAAATAAATTTGGGCATTCTTGCGGACACATTAATGTCCAATCGGCATCTTGTTGAACACGTTGCATAAATAAATCAGAAACCCACATAGCGTAAAATAAATCACGTGCTCTCATTTCTTCTTTACCATGATTTTTCTTTAAATCTAAAAAATCAAAAATATCGGCATGCCAAGGCTCTAAATACATCGCGAAAGAACCTTTACGTTTTCCTCCTCCTTGATCTACGTAACGTGCCGTGTCGTTAAACACTTTTAACATCGGTACAATACCGTTTGATGTTCCGTTAGTTCCAGCAATATAACTTCCCGTAGCACGGATATTGTGTAAAGACAACCCGATACCTCCTGCCGATTGCGAAATTTTTGCAGTTTGCTTTAAAGTATCGTAAATTCCTTCGATACTATCATCTTGCATTTGTAATAAAAAACAAGAAGACATTTGTGGTTTTGGCGTTCCTGCATTAAATAATGTAGGCGTTGCATGAGTAAAATACTTTTTACTCATTAACTCATAAGTTGCTATTGCTTCTTCAATATCATCTTTATGAATACCGATAGAAACACGCATTAACATGTGTTGCGGACGCTCTGCAATAATTCCGTTTAACTTTAATAAATAAGAACGTTCTAAGGTTTTAAAGCCAAAGTAATCATAATTAAAATCACGACTATAAATAATGGTAGAGTCTAATTTATCAGCATTTTTTTGGATGATATCATATACGTCATCTGCCAATAAAGGTGATTTTTTTGTTGTACGAGGATTTACATATTGATATAAATCCGTCATCGTTTCAGAGAACGATTTTTTGGTACTTTTATGTAAATTTGATACGGAAATTCTTGCTGCTAATTTTGCATAATCAGGATGAGCAGTAGTCATTGTTGCGGCTGTTTCTGCTGCTAAATTATCTAATTCTGAAGAAGATACGCCATCATATAATCCTTCAATTACACGCATTGCTACTTTTACAGGATCTACAATTTCATTTAACCCATAACACTCTCTTCGAACCCTTTCGGTAATTTTATCGAACATCACAGGCTCTTTCCGTCCGTCTCTCTTTAATACATACATATATATTATTGGTTTTATTTTGATAAACAGCATCACTAAAAAACCTCACTATTAGTAAGATTATTTTTAAAGCTATCTGTTTTAAAGTAATTTTTTTGTTTTAAAAACAGTATATTATAGAAAAAACACGAGTGATTTTTCCTATAATATACTTAAAATAAGATGGCTGTTTTTTTATTTAAAATTCAGCATCAAAACTAATATCTCCTGTACCTCCACCAGAAACACCTGCTTTTTGATATTCAGAAACTCTTTTTTCAAAGAAATTTGTTTTTCCTTCTAATGAAATCATTTCCATGAAATCAAATGGATTTGTAGAACTGTATTCTTTATCGCAGCCAAACTCTAATAATAATCGGTCTGTTACGTATTCTAAATATTGTGTCATTAATTTGGCATTCATACCAATTAAACTTACGGGTAATGACTCTGTAATAAACTCTCTTTCAATAGTTAAAGCATCTAAAATAATTTCACGAATACGTGATTTAGGCACTTTATTTACAATATGATGATTATGTAAATGAACGGCAAAATCACAGTGCATTCCTTCATCTCTTGAAATTAATTCATTAGAAAAAGCCAATCCTGGTAATAAACCACGTTTTTTTAACCAGAAAATAGAACAAAACGATCCTGAAAAGAAAATTCCTTCTACTGCTGCAAAAGCAATTAATCGCTCTGCGAATGAATCAGACTCAATCCATTTTAATGCCCAATCTGCTTTCTTTTTAATTGCCGGGAAAACTTCTATCGCCTTGAATAATTGATCTTTTTCTACTTCATTTTTTACATAAGTATCAATTAATAATGAATAGGTTTCTGAATGCACATTTTCCATCATTATTTGAAAACCATAGAAAAATTTTGCTTCAGAATACTGTACTTCATTTACAAAATTTTCAGCTAAGTTTTCATTTACAATTCCGTCAGAAGCTGCAAAAAAAGCTAAAATATGTTTAATAAAATAACGCTCATCTTCTGTTAATTTGGTTTCCCAATCAATAACATCTACCGATAAATCTATTTCTTCAGCAGTCCAAATTGATGCTTGTTGTTTTTTATACCAGTCCCATAAATCATCATGTTGAATTGGAAAAATCACAAATCTATCTTTATTTTCTTGTAAAATTGGTTCAATTACTGTCATTGTTTTGTGTGCTAATTTAGGTTGTTGTTGTTGCGGTATTGGGGGTTACAAATATCTATAATTTTACTAAAATTAGAAAGCTTTACTTATTCACAAATCCCTTGAAGTTTTCAACAAATTGAAATATAAAGTAAAATTACAGCTTTCCTACCAAAACCACAAATTACTGAAGATCAATATATTAATTACTTAAAAATAGCTTGAGTAGTGATTATCATGCAGTTCACTATTTTCATTTTATTTTCAAAAAAAAGCACTGTAAAAACAGTACTTTTTAATTTTTATAAAAAACAGGTTTAAGTTTATTTAGCTACTTTTAAAACATCTTTTATAATTTCTTCAAGCTGTTTTTTGGGCAATGCACCATTAGCTCTTTGAGGCGCTTCACCTATAGGACAAAATAACATTGAAGGAATACTACGAACATCAAAAGCAGCCGCTAATTCTGGTTCTTCTTCAGTATTAATTTTATAAATATCTATTTTTCCTTCATATTGTTCACTCAATTCTTCTAAAATTGGCGCCAACGATTTACAAGGACCACACCAATCGGCATAAAAATCAATTAATGCTGGTTTATCACCTTCAAAATTCCACTCTTTATTTTCTTCAAAATTAAACACTTTTTTAAAAAAAGTTTCTTTTGTTAAATTTTCTGTCATGATAACTGTTATTATATTACTACTTCTGTGCTTCAAAAATTCAAGTATAAAGATAGTTATTTTATTTTTCAAAGAGAACAACGACCGTCATTTAGTGTTAAAAACATCTTAAAAAGAATATTTTCGTTCTTTTTTCAGCTAACTTTGAAATTATTAAAAAACCTCATTATTATGAAAAAAATCCTTTTTTCAATTCTTTGTGCGAGTACTGTTTTAGTGTCTTGTAAAAAAGAAAATCAATCTGAAAAAAATACTCAAAAAAACACCACATTGAACTATCCTAAAACCGCTAAAAAACCAATTGTAGATGATTATTTCGGAACAAAAGTAACCGATAATTATCGTTGGTTAGAAGATGATAAAAGTACTGAAACCGAAAATTGGGTAAAAGCAGAAAATGACGTTACTTTTAATTATTTAAGTAAAATTCCATATCGTGAGCAACTAAAAAATAGGTTATCAGAATTATGGAATTACGAAAAATTAGGAACACCATTTAAAGAAGGTGACTATACCTATTTTTATAAAAATAACGGTTTACAAAATCAATCCGTTTTATACAGAAAAGATGCCCAAGGAAAAGAAGAAGTCTTCTTAAATCCAAATACTTTTTCTAAGGATGGAACAACCTCATTAGGCTCGGTAAGTTTTACTAAAGATGGAAGTATTGTTGCCTATTCAATTTCTGAAGGCGGAAGCGATTGGCGAAAAATTATTGTTTTAAACACCAAAACTAAAGAAGTAATTGGCGATACTTTAATCGATGTAAAATTTTCAGGAATTGCTTGGAAAGGCAACGAAGGTTTTTATTATTCTAGCTACGATAAGCCACAAGGAAGCGAATTATCAGCAAAAACAGATCAGCATAAATTATATTATCACGCTTTAAATACGCCACAAAAAACCGACAAAGTTATTTTTGGAGCAACATCCGAAGAAAAAAACAGGTATGTTGGCGGTTCTTTAACCCAGGATAACAAGTATTTACTTATTTCTGCGGCAACCTCAACATCAGGAAATAAATTATTTTTAAAAGATTTAACAACTCCAAACAGTAAGTTAGTTAGCGTTACCGATACTTACGATAGCGATACGTATGTAATTGACAGCCGTGGTGACAAATTATATTTAGTAACCAACTTAAATGCGCCAAATAAAAAAATAGTAACGGTAAATGCTAAAAATCCAACGCCAGAAAATTGGAAAGATTTTATTGCCGAAACTAAAAACGTATTATCGCCATCAACAGGAGCAGGATATTTTTTTACAGAATATATGGTCGATGCAGTTTCTAAAGTTTTACAATACGATTTTGATGGAAAATTAATCCGTGAAGTAACACTTCCAGGCGTTGGTTCTGCTGGTGGTTTTGGCGGAAAAACAAAAGCCAAAGAAATCTATTTTTCATTTACAAACTACAATACACCAAGTTCATCTTATAAATTTAATCCTGAAGATGGAACCTATATTTTATCTTGGAAACCTGAAATTTCTTTCAATTCTGATGGGTATGAAAGTAAACAAGTTTTTTATACATCAAAAGATGGAACAAAAGTTCCGATGATAATTACCTATAAAAAAGGCTTAGAATTAAACGGAAAAAACCCAACTATTTTATATGGTTACGGCGGATTTAATGTCAGTTTAACCCCTTCATTTAGCATTGCAAATGCCGTTTGGATGGAACAAGGCGGCGTATATGCCGTTCCTAATTTACGTGGTGGTGGTGAATATGGTAAAAAATGGCACGACGCAGGAACACAATTAAAAAAACAAAATGTGTTTGACGATTTTATTGCAGCTGCCGAATATTTAATCAAAGAAAATTATACTTCTTCGGATTATTTAGCAATCCGTGGAGGCTCAAACGGTGGATTATTAGTTGGTGCAACAATGACACAGCGTCCCGATTTAATGAAAGTCGCTTTGCCTGCCGTTGGCGTTTTAGATATGTTACGTTATCACACGTTTACTGCGGGTGCAGGTTGGGCTTACGATTACGGAACAGCTGCCGATAACAAAAAAATGTTCGATTATTTAAACGGATATTCTCCTGTACACAACGTTCAAAAAGTGGCGTATCCTGCAACTATGGTAACAACTGGCGATCATGATGACCGTGTAGTTCCTGCCCACAGTTTTAAGTTTGCGGCTGAATTACAAGACAAGCAACAAGGCGAAAATCCTGTATTAATTCGTATTGAAACAAATGCGGGTCATGGCGCTGGAACTCCCGTAGCTAAAACCATCGAACAATATGCCGACATTTTCGGATTTACCTTATATAATATGGGATTTGAAAAATTGCCTTATCAAGTAAAAAATCAAGTAAAAAAGTAACCTATAAATAATTTTTATAAAAACCGATGCGAAAGTATCGGTTTTTTTTATGCCCCTAATTTTTAAAATAACACCTATAATTTGGGCGTTACCACAAGGGTCGCGCTTTCCGCACTCGCTTTTTTTTGAAGAAAAATCAAAAAAAGAGCTCAAACAATTGCTTCAATCGCTAACGCGCGCATTTTAGTAAAAAAAAGAAAGATAAACACAACAGTAACACTATTTTAAAATAGAAATTATATTTTTGTACCTATGCTACAAGTAAACAATATTACCTTCGGATATTCTAAAGAAAAAACAACACTAAAAAACATAAATTTCTCCCTTCAAAAAGGAGAACATTTATCTATAATGGGCGCAAGTGGTTGCGGAAAATCAACTTTATTAAAAGCCCTTTACGGATTATTAGATTTAAAAAGCGGAACAATTTTTTATGACGATTTTCAAATTCTAGGACCTGAATATTATTTAGTTCCTGGCGTAGATTTTTTCAAATACGTAGCCCAAGATTTCGATTTAATATCTTTTACAAGCGTTAGTGAAAACATTAAAAAATTCCTATCACGTTTTGATCCCGAAGAAGCTCAAAGAAGAACCAACGAGCTCTTGAATATTATTGAAATGACCGATTTCACCAATACAAAAGTAGAAAACCTAAGCGGCGGGCAAAAACAACGTGTTGCAATCGCAAAAGCCTTAGCAAAACAGCCAAAATTACTACTACTAGACGAGCCTTTTAGTCAGATTGATAATTTCAAAAAAAACTCACTGCGTAGAAACCTATTTAATTATCTGAAAAAAAATAAAATTACCTGTATTACAGCCACCCATCAAGGAACAGACGCTTTATCGTTTGCCGATCATGTTATTATTCTTAAAAATGGTCAAATAATTGCTAACGATACACCTGAACACTTATATAAAAACCCAAAAATAAAATACGTTGCCTCTTTATTCGATACTGTTAACGAAATTGTTATCGATCAAAAACAAGCAGAAAAAACCGTTTTATTATATCCACATCAAATAGAAATTGTAGCAAATTCGGCACGTAAAGCCGTGGTAAAAGAAGTGTATTTTAAAGGTTCTCATTGGCTGATAAAAGTAATTTACAACAGTAGATTTGTCTTTTTAAAGCATCCTTCAAAACTTGAAATTGATGAAATAGTTTGTTTGAAGCTTGATGTATAAGGTTGGTTTTTAAGGTTTTTGATTCTTTTTATTGATGATAAATATTTTGATGGTTTCTTCTAAATAATTACATTTATTGCTGAAATAAAAAAGAATACTTCAACTTTAAAGTTCTTTATTCTTCAATAATAATTTTGGATAAAAACAGAAAAAAATAATAAAAATTAATTGTAAAATACATGAAGAAATTATCCTTATTAATAATTGTGATATTAACAGCATTTAGCTGTAACAGTCAAAAAAAAGAAACCGATTTAACAAAAGAAAATTTAAAAGGCAAAGTTAAATCTTATACTGAATTTTCTTATAAAGCTATAGAGCGTTTTGGGAAAATTGAAAAAGGAGAACTAAAAAAAGACATTTATTTTGGAAATGGGATCCAAGTTAAATATGATAATAAAGGAAATAAAATTGAAGAAAGTCATTACAATTCAGATGGTAGTTTAAGAGATAAGTATATTTCTAAATATAATAATAAGGGAAATAAAATTGAAGAGAGTTTTTTTTTAAATAAAAATGGTAGTTTAACATCGAAGTATATTTATAAATATGATAATAAGGAAAATCAAATTGAAACGAGTTTTTACAATTCAGATGGTAGTTTAAAGTGGAAGTCTATTTATAAATATGATAATAAGGGAAATAAAATTGAAGAAAGTCATTACAATTCAGATGGTAGTTTAAGTTCGAAGTTTCTTTATAAATATGATAATAAGGGAAATAAAATTGAAAAGAGTGTTTACAATTCAGATGGTAGTTTAAGTTCGAAGTTTCTTTATAAATATGATAATAAGGGAAATCAAATTGAAGAAAGTCATTACAATTCAGATGGTAGTTTAAGAGATAAGTATATTTCTAAATATGATAATAAGGGAAATAAAATTGAAAAGAGTGTTTACAATTCAGATGGTAGTTTCAATTGGAAGTGGATTTGTAAATATGATAATAAGGGAAATCACATTGAAGAAAGTAAATACAATTCAGATGGTAGTTTAGATTTTAAGTATATTTCTAAATATGATAATAACGGAAATAAAATTGAAAAGAGTTCTTACAATTCAGATAGTAATTTAAGGGTGAAGTTTCTTTATAAATATGATAATAAGGGAAATCAAATTGAAGAAAGTCATTACAATTCAGATGGTAGTTTAAGTTCGAAATATATTTATAAATATGATAACTTTGATAAAAAAGGAAATTGGACTAAACAAATCACATTTAAAAATGAAATTCCTAATGATATTTTAGAACGTAAATTTGAATACTTTGAATAATATACTAGCGGAATAAACAAAAATCCTACTCCCAAAACCCCTCATAGGATTTTTTAAGTAGTTTTTTTTTGCTAAATTAGATGCTTGAAATAGACTGTATGTTTTAGAAACTAATACAAAATAAAAAACCTCTCAAAATAAATTGAGAGGTTCTATATGTCTTCCACTTAATTACGTTTCTATAAAGAAAGAGGCTTTATTAAGCATTACTTTACAAAGTAAGTGAATATATTTGTAATAAACAAATAAAAACAGGCAATATTGGAATATCCAAAATTAGAAAAATATTTATCGCAACCTCGATTAGACCGATTTTTAATAGCTACTGGCAATTCAAAATCTAAAGCTCAAAAACTATATAGAATTAATTTAAAAACAGCACAAGCCTTCTATCCTGTGCTAAACTTATTTGAAATATTCTTTAGAAACATTGTAAATCATCAAATGTCGTTACATTTTGAAAATCCTAATTGGATAATTACAGAAAAAAAAGGATTTATGAATGATTCTTCATTAGGTTCTAAATTCTTTTTGAAAAATTCAATTATCAAAGCTGAAAAAATTATTCGCAGAAAAAAAGGAACTGTAACATCTGGAAAAGTTATAGCAGAACAATCTTTTGGATTTTGGACAAGTTTATTTGACACACATCATTATAAATTAATTGGAGGAACCGTTATTCATTGTTTTCCAAATAAACCAAATTACGTAAACCGAAATATTCTGAATCAGAAACTCAATAATATTAGAGAATTTAGAAATCGTGTTTATCACAACGAACCCATTTGTTTTAATGGAAATATTATTAACTTTACAGAAGCAACAAATATAAAAAATGAGATTTATGAATTATTGGAATGGATAGATACTGACTTAACGGATTATGTAAACTATTTCAACGGAATTGATACAGAAATAAATAGGGTAAATAACCTATAAAAACTACACTCAGAAAACCTAAAATAAACACCAAACTCACAAACCTACTCACAAGGTTTTTCAAGTAGGTTTTTATTAAATATTAGTTACTTAAATACGATAAAAAAACTAAAAAACTGATATTACTTTTTGTTGAATATTATTAAAAACAAAACCATCACCTTGTTTTTTTCCTAATAAAATACGACCAATTGGCGAAGACACAGAAACGGCAAAATAAGGCTGATTATCAACCATTAATTGCCCTGAACTAATACTCAAATAAAACGAATTTTTGGTTGTTTTAACAACACTTCCTAAACAGCCGATAGTAGCCGTATTTTCAATATTTATTTTAGAAAGTGTTTCTTTCATTTTTACAATTCCATGAAGTTGTTGCCCTGCTTTTTCCATTTCTAATTGCAACATTGCCCGCCCTGTTTCGTGCTTGTCGCCTGCCGAACTTTTGGTTTCTGATTGCAAGGCTTTTTGGTTCGATGAAATTATTTCTTCGATTGTTTTTAAGCGTTTTTCTACAAAAATTACACATTGATTGTATAATTCTTCTTTTATTTTTTTCTGATTCATCTATTATTTTACTGCTTTGAATACTATTTTATTGCGCTAAATCGGCTAATTCTTTACCGACCAAACTACCAATTGCTACGCCCATTCCTCCTAAACGAACGCCACAAAACACATTGTTTGATAACTGTTTTACAATGGCTTTTTTCTGATTTCCAACACCCATTATTCCACTCCATCGATGGGCTATTTCAAAATTAATGTTTGGTAAAATAGTGGTTTTTAAAATTTCTTCTAATTTATTTTGAACAAGCGTTGTTTGCCCAAAAACTGTGGTTTCTTCGGTTTTAAAATCGAGGTTTCGTCCGCCGCCTAATAAAATTCTATCGTCAATATTTCTAAAATAATAATAGCCTTTTTCTAAATGAAATGTTCCTTTTATAGCTAGGTTTTTAATCGGTTTTGTTATTAATACTTGCGCTCTGGCGGGTTTTACATTTTCGTTCAGCAATTTATTTGCAAACCCATTGGTGGCAATACATAATTTTTTGGTTGAAAATTCTATCTGATTTGTTTTAATCAAAACATTTTCATTGTTTTCACAATAACTTTCTACCAAAATACTATTGACTATTTTTATGCCCGATTTTTGTACTAATTCAAGCAATTTCACGGCCATTTTACCTGTATCAATTTGCCCTTCAAACTGATTGGTTATATAATTTTCATGAATGTTTTGGAACTTAAATTTATTGGTATCAACTGAAAAAACAGGCGCTTTAAATAACGGTTTTAATAAGGTATTAAGGCTGTCTTTTTCTGATAAACAGGTTTCATAAAACTCGGTATCTTCAAATAATTCGTAGCCTTTATTTTGTTGATACCTAATATTTTTATCTCCTAAATTTTTTCGTAATAATTGCAAACCTTGCCAGCGTTTTTCGACTAGGTTATACACTTCTTGTTCGGTATGTGTTTTTAAGTCGTCTATTAATTCTGATATGCTTCCAAAACAGGCAAAACCAGCATTTTTAGTACTTGCTCCTTGTGGTAATATTCCTTTTTCTAAAATAATTATTTTAGCCTTCGGATGTTTTTCTTTTAATGCCAATGCGCAATTTAATCCTACAATTCCGCTACCTACAATGGTAAAATCAACATTGGTAAACCATTCTTTTAACTCCCAATAACTGTAATTCAACATCTTATACTATTATATTTTTGTACCTTGGTATATTAGTTGTAATGTATAAAATTAAACTCTAAAAAGTACTATTATGAAATTATTTGGATTCTTAATATTCGCAATTATTTTTACTCAGTGTGCCAATATTAAGCAAACTGATACGCCTCCTTTTAAGATAAAAAAAGCACTATATACCGATGATTTTAATCATTTATCAACAAATAAATCGGCTTGTTTAAATATTATTTTTACGTCAGATAAACCGATTGATTTTCAAAAAGTATATTTTCAAAACACTATTATTAACGCTCTTATTGAACATGAAAATGGGAAAAAGATTATTGTTGCTCGGTATAAAAACCGTATTATTCCTGTAGTTAATGAACTTATTTTAAACGCCGATTCGGAAAAAGAATATGGTAATTCACTCCCTAAAATTACAGAAAAATTTCCGTTTAATTTAAAAGATAATCAAGCGGTTGTTACTTATAAAATAGGCGATAAAATACTGACCTATAAAATTGAAAATATGATAAAAACAAATACTATTCTTATTCAATAATTGGTTTTTATACTGAAAAATTAAGGCAAATCAGGATGTGATACTGAAATAAGTTTAGCATAACCGATGTGGTTTTGTGTAAAAATGCCTAGCCCCGATTGAAGCTTTGTTTGAGCTCCTTTTTTGATTTTTTTTCAAAAAAGAGCGAGTGCGGAAAGCGGGAAATTGCTTCAAAAAAACAGTAAACGATCAGCAAACATAATAAACTAATTATCGATTTTTAATTTTGGCACGTAATTTGAAAGTTAGTACCATATAACGATTAAATTACCGTCTATGAAACCTTTAAAACTACTTTTTTTATACATTACAACAAGTGTAATGATATCTTCTTGTGTGGTTCAAAACGAGGTAATTGACCATATTGATTATACTGAAAATACGCCTTTTTCACTAAGTCAATATGTTTCTAGTTATGATTTATGGTATGTCGATTATAATAGTACAACAGGTACTAACGAAATTCCTTTTTTATCAAAAGCGTTTACAGTTTCATTTTTAAATGGAAATATGTATGCCAATAATAATATTGTTGATATTGGTAAAACAGGCAATGGTTTGGGGGTTTTGGTTGGTAATTATCAGGCAAACGGCAGTGTTTTACAAACCAATCATACGCTTGATAATCAGCATGATTTTGAGGTAATTCAATTGTCTGAAAATGAAATTAGAATTGATGATTTACATCAAAATATAAGCTATTTTTTAACTGGTTATCAAAGAGATAATTTTGATTATGATAAATTATTTTATGAAAATATAGAATATCTTTTACAAGAATATGTTGCTTGGGAAAAAATTGATGAAAATGGCGGATATGAAAATCCTTTTGATACCGAAAATTTCTTACAATTTACGCCTGAAAATGATGTAACATTTTATTCATCGCACGATTTTCTTGGTACAAATATTGATTTTATTAAATGGGATTATGTTGGAGCTTATGAAATAGCGACAATTAAAGGCTATAATGATCTGCTACTTTTAACGCTTAATTATAATACGAATGCTATTGATTCGGTTGAAAAATTTGAATTAAAGATTATTAACGATCAAACAATTTCATTATATCATATAAGTTCGAAAACTACCTATACTTTTTTAGGCAAAGGATTTATACAGCATTTAAGAAGTAGCACTAAAAACACGGTAAATACAGCAAAGAATTCTGTAAGAAACAACAGTAGAAAACGCACTAAAATACAACGTAAAATTGTTGATAAACAGAATTAGAATGATGTTTGGTTAGTTGATTTTTAGTTGGAGTAGTAGCCAACTAAATACACCGCACTAGCAATAGTGCGGTTTTATAATAAATTAATCTAACATTGCTACAACTCTTGCTGGAGCACCTGAAGCACCTACAATTTTCAGTGGAAAAACAGCTATTTTAAATCCTGAAAAAGGTAAAGCATCTAAATTTACTAATTGTTCCATATGGCAGTATTCTTTGTTTTGCCCTACTAAATGAGCTTCCCAAAATAATTCTGAGTTATTCGTTTCTTTTGCTTTTTTAATCATATAAGGTAATGGTAAATCCCAGCCCCAAGCATCTATTCCCATTACTTTTATTCCTTTATCGATAAGCCATTCTGTAGCTTGTGCACTAACACCTGTTCCTTTTTCATGAAAATCTTTTGTTCCATTAAATATATCACGTCCTGTTTTTATTAGTACAATCATTTTAGGTTTAATTTCTAATGAATTTACCTTTAAAAACTGCTGAATATCTGCCACAGTAATAGGGTCAAAATCAGCTTTATGTTTCATATCGATAACAATTCCTTCTCCAAAACACCATTCTAATGGAACTTCATCAATTGTTTTTGCCTTTTCGCCATTTACAGTTGGTGAATAATGCCAAGGAGCATCAATATGAGTAGTTGAATGTACTCCCATTTTTTGAATTGTATCATCTGCCCAACCTGTAAAATTTTTAGGAAATAATTTAAAAGGCAAGCCTAATAATCTAATTAATAGTTTTGATTTTTTATGTGATTTATGTTTTACTTTAACTTTCATAAACCAAGGGTCTTCCTTGTTATATTGAATCGGTTTTGATAAATCAATTATTTTCATACTTAAAATATTATTTTTCACTAATTAAGTTACCTTGACATTCTTGCAATTCTTTCCATTTACCTTGATTTGCTAATTTTGCTTGTTGTGGCCAAGTTTTAGGTTTTTGAATTTTATATTTATTTCCAACACTTTTTAAAATTTCTTGACATTTTTCAACAGAAGTTCCTGCTAAATCTTCCCAAGTCTTAATTCCAAAAGCATGAAATAACCCTTCAATTTTTGGATTAATTCCTGCCACAATTTTCAAATCGTTTTCTTTAACTCTTTTAGAAAATATATTTTGAGCACTTACTAAATTTTCGTTTTGTGGTGTGTGCTGGCTATTTGAGGCTACTTTTTTATTTAAATACCCAAAAAACATCGGTAATTGATATTTAAAAAGACTGTAAACACTCATTATTATTATTACTGCTAGAATAAGCCAAAATATTATTGATAAAATCATATTATTATTTTTTAAGGGTTCGTATTGATATTTTTTGAAGCTTTTATCTTCTGATAAAAAAGCGTTTCAAAAAAGGATTATAATGGAGTCTTGTTTTACTAAAAAAGATTAAAATTGATTCTTTTCAAATAGCAAGAATTTTTATTAGATACTTATGAAAAATATTAAATTAAGCAACTAATTTTTTTTAATCAATCAGTTTTAGTTTTCAAATTTACCTGAAGCTACTGCAGAAGAATTGATGCTTTATCTTGATATGGTAAATAAGTATTTAAAGTCATACTTATAGCGTAAGTATAATTACCTGATTTTAATCTATTTATAAATTGGTTCAAAATATAACTTACAACTATATGATGCAAAAAAACAAAAAAAGTCACACCTTTCGATGTAACTTTCATGTTTTTAACATTTATTTAACACTAATTTAACACTAAAACAGCCTTTTAATAACAATTAAGAAACATTAGAAGGCTTTTTTGTTAACTTTAGGTTAAGTTTTGTATTCTAATAAGACCTATAAATCAAATTTAATTCCTTGCGCTAAAGGCAATTCATCAGAATAATTTATCGTATTTGTTTGACGTCTCATATATACTTTCCAAGCATCAGAACCAGACTCACGTCCTCCTCCAGTTTCTTTTTCACCACCAAAAGCACCACCAATTTCAGCACCAGAAGTTCCGATGTTTACATTTGCAATACCACAATCAGAACCAGCGTATGATAAAAACTTTTCAGCTTCTTTTAATTCGTTAGTCATAATTGCTGATGATAATCCTTGCGCAACACCGTTTTGCTTTTCAATAGCATTTTCAACGTCACCAGAATATTTCATTAAATATAAAATAGGTGCAAAAGTTTCATGTTGCACTATTTCAAAATGATTTTCAGCTTCAATAATGGCTGGTTTTACGTAGCATCCGCTTTCGTAACCTTCACCTTCTAAAACACCACCTTCAACTAATACGTTTCCACCTTCAGCTTTTGCTTTTTCAATAGCAGCTAAATACGTATTTACCGAATCTTTGTCAATTAACGGCCCAATATGATTTGTTTCATCTAAAGGATTTCCAATGGTTAATTGCCCGTAAGCACCAACAATAGCATCTCTTACTTTATCATAAACAGACTCATGAATAATTAACCTACGAGTAGATGTACAACGTTGTCCACAAGTTCCAACAGCACCAAATACAGCACCAGGAACAACTACTTTTAAATCGGCAGTTGGCGTGATAATAATTGCGTTGTTTCCTCCTAATTCTAATAATGATTTTCCAAAACGTTGTGCAACAGTTGCACCAACAATACGTCCCATTCTGGTAGATCCTGTAGCAGAAACTAAAGGAATACGAGTATCAGTAGTCATCATTTCACCCACCTTATAATCACCATTGATAATAGAAGAAATCCCTTCTGGTAAGTTGTTTTCTTTTAAAACATCAGCAATAATATTCTGACAAGCGATTGAACATAAAGGCGCTTTTTCAGAACCTTTCCAAACACAAACATCACCACAAATCCACGCTAAAGCAGTATTCCAAGCCCAAACAGCCACAGGAAAATTAAATGCCGAAATAATTCCAACAACTCCAATTGGATGCCATTGCTCTCTCATTACGTGTCCTGGACGTTCCGAAGGAATTGTTTGTCCGTTTAACTGACGTGATAACCCTACGGCAAAATCACAGATATCAATCATTTCTTGAACCTCACCATATCCTTCTTGTAGAGATTTTCCCATTTCGTAAGAAACTAATTTCCCTAATGGCTCTTTTAAATCTCTTAATTTATTACCAAATTGACGTACAATTTCACCTCTTTGTGGCGCTGGCATATTTCTGAAAGATTTATATGCAGTTGTAGCCGTTTCCATTACTTTTTCGTAATCTTCTTTGGTCGTCGCTTTTACTTTTCCTATTAATTTACCATCAACAGGTGAATAACTTTCAATAATTTCTCCATTAGAGAAATTTACAGAACCTGTAGAAGTTCCATCATTAATATCTTTTACGCCTAATTGCGCTAAAGCTTCTTTGATTCCGAAATCTGCCATTTTGTTTTAAATTTAAGGTTTAAATTGAACCACGAAAATACGAATAATTTTACACATTGTAAATTAAACAAAAAGTGTTAGTTTTGTTTAATTTTAAACATCTTTAAAAATACATAGCAACTATTTGAGTATTTCTTAAAATTAGAATAATTAAATATCGTAAACACTATTTAATCAATTAAATAGTGTGTTTTTTGCTATATTTTTAGGTAAGGAATACTCAAATAAACTATTATAAATTGATAGATTACTTACTTATATTGATTCTATATTACCTTTTTTTTCAAAAAAACATACTTTAATAGTAATAAATGAAAAAACATTTAATACATATTGTAGCAATATAATCTACTTTTCACAACAAATTACACCCTTCACAGTATTTTTTTAGATCTAATATAAAATTTTTTTATGAATTTAAAAGAGTTGTACCACAGTACAAAATCTAAAGCAATCCTTCTATTTGATAAAGAAGGAAAAATTGTAGAAGCACACAGTAAAATTACTTATGAAAACCCTGAAGATTTTTCGGCGGTAACTAAAGTTGTTATCAATATAATTGATAATTTTTTTACTGATGTTCTAGAAACGACACCGTTAACTGAAATAATTATAAAAACTACTGATCAAAATTTTTATATAAAAAAATGTGACGATGACCATGTACTATGTGTCTTATCAGACGGGGTAATGAATAGAAGTTTAATTAGTCTTTCTTTAAAAAAAGACAATGATAAATAATAAATAACATCTAAAAAAAGTAGCGATGACAAACATTTTAAATGATTTAGTAAAAAACGTAAGTGAAAATATCCCAGGATATATAGCGTTAAGTGTAACCGAAATAGAATCTGGAGAAACTTTAGTTTCAGATTCAGCTAAAGCTGATTTTGACGTTGACTTGGCTTCGGCGTACAACTTAGAAGTAGTAAACGCTAAACTAAAAGCAATCAGTGTTTTAGGTATAAAGGAAGATATTAAAGATATCACTATTACTTTAACCGATCAGATTCATATTATAAACATTGCCCCTACTGGAGGTTATTTTATTTATTTAGCAATTGATTCTGCTAAAGCAAATATTGCCATTACAAAAACATTACTTAACAAATATAAAGCAGAATTAAACGATGCCATATAAGCCATTAGATTTATCTAATCTTAAAATAGACGCAAGAGTTGCGTCTATTTTAAAATTAGGACAGCAAGAATATCAAAAAATACTAGGTATTGAATTGATAAACGACCAAATTAATACGGAAATCAATGTTGTAGCAACTACTACTGAAACAGTAGAAGCGGCAAGCATAGCAGCAGAGGTTAAAGTAGAAGTAGAAGAAGGTAAAAAGATATCTGAAGTTATTTTTGATTTTCTTTTTGAACCTAAATTTGATAATATGTTAACAATGTTTTCTAAAAAAGCAGTCTAATCTGTTCTTTTTTAAACTTAATAACTCTTTAATTTAGTGTTTTACAAAAAAAACAGTCCAATTATATAATACTACTGTTATAACTACTATTTTTGTAAAACTTTATGAAACAACAAGTTTTTAATATACAATCAGCATTCGATTTTAAGCAAGCTGCTTTGGCGGTTTTTAATCATCAATTTAAAAATAATAAGGTTTACCGATCTTTTTGTGATTTACTATATATTCACCCTTCTAGTATTTCTGAAATTGAAGAGATTCCTTTTTTACCTATTGAATTTTTTAAAACAAAAAAAATACTTTCTTCTTCAGATAAAATTAAAGAAACTTTTAGCAGTTCTGGTACTACCGGTAGTATTACCAGCAAGCACTTAGTAACCGATTTATCGTGGTATGAAACAAGTTATTTAAAAGGTTTTGATTATTTTTATGGAGATATAAAAGACTATGTGGTTTTAGCTTTATTACCTAATTATTTAGAGCGAAAAGGTTCTTCGTTAGTATATATGGTTGCTGATTTAATTGAAAAATCGGCACAGCCTGAAAGTGGTTTTTACCTAAATAATTTAGATGAATTGGCAAAAAAACTCATCGAATTAGATAAAAAAGGACAAAAAACACTGCTTATTGGCGTTTCTTTTGCCTTGTTAGACCTAATAGAAAAACAGCAATTTACCCTGAAAAACACCATTATTATGGAAACTGGCGGTATGAAAGGACGAAGAAAAGAACTTATTCGTACCGAATTACATCAAGTTTTAAGTAGTGGATTTGGCGTACAACATATTCATTCAGAGTATGGTATGACCGAATTATTAAGCCAAGGATATTCGAAAGGAAATGGTATTTTTAACTGCCCTCCTTGGATGCGTGTTTTAATTAGAGATACCGAAGATGCTTTGACTATTTTACCCAATCAAAAAAATGGTGGCGTTAATATTATTGATTTAGCAAACTATAATTCTTGCTCTTTTATTGCGACACAAGATTTAGGAAAAGTACACACAGATACTAGCTTTGAAATTATTGGACGGTTTGATAATTCTGATATTCGAGGTTGTAACTTAATGGTATTATAAAAACGATATTTTTTAATTTTTAGCCCCGATTGAAGCAATTGTTTGAGCTCCTTTTTTGATTTTTTTCAAAAAAGAGCGAGTGCGGAAAGCGGGAAATAGCTCCAAATAACTTACTAATTAACAGGTGATTACTTTTAACTTATAGTATCTATTTTTATATGTACTTTTGTAATAAAAGGTAGCTATGACTAAATTTTCTTTTTTCAATCGAAAAAATATTCAAGAACAATTACAAGAAACAACATTTGATATTTTAATTATTGGTGGCGGTATTACCGGTGCTGGAATTGCTTTAGATGCAGCATCTAGAGGAATGAAAGTTGCACTGGTTGAAAAAAATGATTTTGCTTCAGGTACTTCAAGTAAATCAACCAAATTAATACACGGTGGTTTGCGCTATTTAAAACAATTCGATTTTTGGCTAGTCAAAGAAGTTGGTTCTGAACGTGCTATTGTACATAAAATAGCCCCACATTTAGTGGTTCCCGAAAAAATGATTTTACCCTTAATTCAAGGAGGTACTTATGGTGCTTGGCTTACCGCTATCGGCTTAAAAATTTACGATGTATTGGCTGCCGTAGAAGGAGATGACAAACGTAAAATGCTTGATAAAAAAGAAGCGCTTAAAATAGAACCATTATTACCCAAAAATATTTTAAAAGGCGCTGGTTATTATGCGGAATATCGTACAGATGATGCCCGTTTAACCATCGAAATATTAAAAACAGCAACTACATACGGAGCTGAAATACTTAATTATACCAAGGCAAATGCCTTTATTTACGAGAAAAATAGGGTAGTTGGTGCAACAGTTACCGATGTTTTTAATAATCAAAGCTATAATATAAAGGCAAAATATGTAGTAAATGCCGCAGGGCCGTGGGTCGATGAATTACGTCAACTTAATCATTCAAAAACAGGTAAAAGATTACATTTAACCAAAGGTGTACATTTGGTAGTAGCTCACGAAAAATTTCCGATAAAACAATCCGTTTATTTTGATGTTCCTGATGGACGTATGATGTTTGCCATTCCTCGTGGAAAAATAACCTATTTTGGGACTACAGATACTAATTTTCAGCAAAATAAAGATACACTATCAATAGATATTACTGATGTAACCTATCTAATTGAAGCAGTAAATAATATGTTTACAGATATTCACTTAAGCATTGCTGATATTCAATCATCGTGGGCTGGTTTGCGTCCGCTAATTCATGAACAAGGAAAAGCTGCATCTGAACTTTCTAGGAAAGATGAAATTTTTGTTTCTGATACCAAATTAATTTCTATCGCTGGTGGTAAATTAACAGGATATCGCAAAATGGCGGAACGTGTTGTTAATTTAATCGCCAAAAAAATGATTCGACGTTTTGACCTAAAATTTGATGCTATAAAAACAGAAAAAATTTTATTAACAGGCGGAAATTTTAAAAATTACAAAGCTGTAGAAACTTATACAAAAGAAGTTTATAGCATTTTAAAAGAACATAATTTCACTAAAAAAGAAGCTACTTATTTAGTACATAATTACGGGAAACAAACAAATGTTATTTTAGAAAAATTTAATAAAATTGATGAAAAAAACACCATACTTCGCTTATTAAAAGCTGAAATTTGGTTTACTATTCAATATGAAATGACCTGTACACCTACTGATTTTTTTATGCGTAGAACAGGACGTTTATTTTTTGATAAACCCAGTGTAAACACCTACAAAGAAGCTGTTTTAAATGAATTTACAACGTATTTTAATTGGGATATTTCATCCGTAGAAAAGCATCGAAAAGAGTTAGAATCGAACATAAAAATGACTTTAAGTTTTACCTAAATAATAATATTATTATTCTATTTTTTGATGTGCCTCTAAATCTTTAGTCAGGTCTAATTTACGCAATGTAGGATTTAAAATTCCTGTGGTAATTACCGTAATTAATGTCATGGTTCCACCAAAAACAACGGCGGTTACTGTACCCATTAATTTTGCGGTTACGCCACTTTCAAAAGCGCCTAATTCGTTGGATGAGCCTACAAAAATAGAATTAACCGAAGCAACTCGACCACGCATATGGTCGGGTGTTTTTAACTGTAAAATGGTTTGACGGATAACCATGGAAACTCCATCGGTAACGCCACTGAAAAATAATGCTACAATTGATATCCAAAAAATAGAAGACAGCCCGAAAACTATAATACAGGTTCCAAAACCAAAAATTGCGGCTAATAGTTTTAGCCCTGCATTTTTACTTATCGGAATATAAGCGGTGACCAACATGGTTAAAAAAGCGCCAATTGCTGGTGCGGCTCGCAATGCCCCAAAACCTTCTGGTCCTACTTTTAAAATATCTTGTGCATAAATAGGTAGTAATGCCACCGCGCCGCCAAATAATACCGAAATCATATCTAAAGTGATGGCTCCTAAAATGGCTTTTGTTTTAAAGACAAAATGAATTCCTTCTTGTAAACTTTTTAAGATTGGTTCGCCTATTTTAGGGTTTAAAATAGGTTTTTTAGGGATAAAAAAGACCATCAGAAATGAAAATAACACCAAGCTAAAAACAATACAAAGTGACCAATGAACGCCTATCCATGAAATAGTAAACCCAGCAAAAGCAGGCCCTAAAACCGATGCCATTTGCCATGTAGAACTGCTCCAAGTGGCGGCGTTTGGATATAATTTTTTAGGCACAATTAAACCGATTAACGAAAAGATTGTAGGACCGAAAAAAGAACGTAAAAGTCCTCCGAAAAAAACCAAGCCGTAAATGGCATATAAAATGGTGTTTTGTTGCCACCCCGCTACAAAACTAGGAAGTGTTAAAAAAAATAAGCCCAAACTTATCAATGAAAAAATACCGATACAAAGTGCTAGTAAATTCCGTTTTTCTTTCTGATCAACAATATGCCCTGCAAATAATGCCATCGATACTGCTGGAATTACTTCCATTAAACCTATAATACCTAATGATAATGGGTTTTTAGTAATGCTATAAACCTGCCACTCTATGATTATAAATTGCATAGACCAGCCAAAAACTAATGCAAAACGCACTAAAAGAAATAGGTTAAATTCTTTAATTCTTAACGAAGCGTAAGGATCGTTTTTTTGCTGATTTATTGACATTTTTTGATGTTTTTGTACTTGGCTATTAATTTAGTTTTAAATCCATCAAAATAGCAAAAGTTTCGTTAACATCTTCTTCTTTTACTACAATGGTCATTTCATGTGTGGTTGAAATTATTTCTTGTACGGCAATATTTGCCCAAGCAAATTGCTTTAAAATAAAATAATAAATACCTGATTGCTCTAAATTATCTTTTGGTAATTTAATGGTTATAGACGCTAAATCGTTTACGTTGTTTATTAAGGTTTCTCGTTTAAAAATTTCTTCAACATAGGTTCGTAAATTTTTACTTGTAACAATATTCGTTTCAAAAATACCTTGCGAAACTGTTAAAAAATAATCATTACTATCGGCCGATTTACTTAATATTTTAGCGATTTCTCTTAATAAAGAAGACGTGTTTTTAAAGGTGAAATCACACAAATCTGACCGAACAATTACATCGCCTAAATTAAGGGCTAATTTTTTGATGTTTTTACGTACTCTTAATTCATTTGCTGGTGACAATCTATTAATTGCCATCATAACAGCGCCTACTTTTACATCTTTTTTAAGCAATTTAGACACCTCTGGCAACACAACCCTTGCTAAAGAAGATACGTTTATCAATTTTTCATTTAAAGCTTCTTCTATAAAAGGTGTTTTTCTTATAGTAATTTCAACAGCTTCTTGAATTGTTTTCATTTTTGTTTAATTTTAAACAAAAATACTTAAAATACAACCAATAGTAGAATTTTTCTAAAACATTTAAATTGTTTATTTTTAATACAAAATAGGTGTAAATCAGATTTTTAAGTTATGTTTGTTTCTTGTTATATATTAATTTTTTTTTTATCAAATAACAAAAACAGCGGTGATTGATGAATTTTATTCTTTTTATTAAGAGAGATTATTTTATTAAATGCAAACAACTAATCTAATCTATTTGTTAACTTCAAAAATTCATCTTTCGCTTCTTTTTTTCCGTATAACACATTATATACCGCTTTTATAATAGGGGCATTGGCATCAATTTTTTGATTGATTTCGTAGGCACTTTTTGTAGCGTAATATCCTTCGGCAACCATGCTCATTTCCATTTGTGCCGATTTTACCGTGTAGCCTTTACCAATCATATTACCAAACATTCTATTTCTACTAAAAACGGAGTATCCTGTAACTAATAAATCACCTAAATAAGCCGAATCGTTAATATTGCGATTCATTTGATCTACTTTTTCAATAAAGCGTTTCATTTCACGAATACCATTACTCATTAATACTGCCTGAAAATTATCTCCATAGCCTAAACCATGTGCAATACCTGCTGCTATCGCATAAATATTTTTTAACATTGCGGCGTATTCTGTACCGATAATATCATCAGAAATTTTTATTTTAATATAACGGCTGCCAATAAATTGACTTAAATGTTCTGCCTTTTTTCGATCTTGACACGCAATTGTTAAGTATGATAAACGCTCCATAGCAACTTCTTCTGCATGGCAAGGACCTGTAAGAACTCCTATATTTTGGTAGGGAATATTAAAGTTTTTATGAAAATGTTCCCCTACAATTAAGCCTGTTTCTGGCACAATACCTTTAATAGCGGAAAAAACTATTTTATCTTCTAGCGAAGTTGATAATTTGTCTAATGCTGTTTTTAAAAACGCCGAAGGAATTGCAAAAATTAAAACGTCATAATTTTCAGCGATATAGTTCATATCGTCAGACAAATCTAACTGTTCGGTATTAAATTCTGCGGAGCTTAAATAACTAGGGTTGTGTTTGTTTCTTTTTATATGCTCGATAGCATAGGCACTTCGCATATACCAACCGATAGTTTCTAGGTTTTCAGATAACATTTTTACAATGGCTGTAGCCCAACTTCCGCCGCCTAAAACCGCTATTTTAGTTTGCTTATTCATAGTATGGTTTGATTAATGGGCTAAATTAATAAATCTATACCCTTCTAGTAAAAGTTATGAGTATTATATTTGAATTTTGAAAACTTTTTATAAAAAAATATGAATATACAACTAATAAATAAGTCGAAACATCAAACACCAACTTACGAAAGCCAAGGTGCTGCAGGGATGGATTTACGTGCAAATTTAAATGAGCCCGTGGTTTTAAAACCCTTGGAAAGAGCCATTATAAAAACAGGATTATTTATCGCATTGCCTATTGGTTTTGAAGCGCAAGTACGCCCAAGAAGTGGGTTGGCAGCTAAAAAAGGGGTTACTGTTTTAAATGCTCCAGGTACTATTGATGCTGATTATCGTGGTGAAATTGGCGTTATTTTAGTGAATTTATCTAACCAAGATTTTACTGTAAATGATGGTGAACGTATTGCGCAATTAATTATTGCAAAACACGAGCGTGTAGTTTGGCAAGAAGTAACAGTTTTAAATGAAACCGAACGTGGCGAAAATGGTTTTGGTAGTACTGGTGTTTAATTGGTATCTAAATTTTTAGCCCCGATTGAAGCATTTGTTTGAGCTCTTTTTTTGATTTTCTCTTCAAAAAAAAGCGAGTGCAGAAAGCGGGAAATTGCTTCTAAAAAAACAAAAACCTGTTGCAAAAATATTACAACAGGTTTTTTTAGCTATTTAAAATATCAAATTTACTCTTGATTTTCAATCGCCGCTTTTATTTTAGTTTCTAACTCTTCTGCCAATTCAGGATTGTCTTTAATTAAACCTTTTACAGCATCTCTACCCTGTCCTAGCTTTGTTTCGCCGTAGCTAAACCATGAACCACTTTTTTTAATGATACCATATTCTACACCGATATCTAAAATTTCACCAACTTTTGAAATTCCTTTACCATACATAATATCAAATTCTGCAATTTGGAATGGTGGCGCTACTTTATTTTTTACAATTTTAACTTTCGTACTGTTTCCGATAACTTTATCGCCATCTTTAATTTGTGTTCTACGACGGATATCTAAACGTACAGATGCATAAAATTTTAATGCATTACCTCCTGTTGTTGTTTCAGGATTACCGAACATTACCCCAATTTTTTCACGTAATTGGTTGATAAAAATAACGGTACATTTTGTTTTACTAATTGTACCAGTTAATTTACGCAACGCTTGAGACATTAAACGGGCATGTAATCCCATTTTAGAATCTCCCATTTCACCTTCAATTTCCGATTTTGGTGTTAATGCTGCAACAGAATCAACCACTACAATATCAACAGCTCCTGAACGGATTAAATTTTCGGTAATTTCTAAGGCTTGCTCCCCATGATCTGGTTGAGAAATAATTAAATTATCAGTATCAACACCTAAATTTTCAGCATAAAAGCGGTCAAAAGCATGTTCTGCATCAATAAAAGCGGCAATACCACCAGCTTTTTGAGCTTCTGCAATAGCGTGCAATGTTAAGGTTGTTTTTCCTGATGATTCTGGTCCATAAATTTCAATAACTCTTCCACGAGGATATCCTCCAACACCTAAAGCTAAATCCAACCCTAAAGATCCTGATGAAATCACTTCCATATCTTCAACCTTAGTATCCCCTAATTTCATCACTGCACCTTTTCCGTAAGTTTTATCTAACTTGTCTAAGGTAAGTTGAAGGGCTTTTAATTTCGCTTCTTTTTCTTTATCTGCTGCCATAAATCTTGTTGTTTTTAATGCTATTTTTAGTTCTTTTCTTATTAAAATATGTACAATAAGTGTGGCTAAGTTATGAAAAACTACTTTTATCTTAGCAGCTTTTTTGGCATCTTTTTCATGCTACATTTTGTAATATTGTTTTTTTAATTTTCAATAAAAATGAGCGCGAGTATTCTTTTAAAAAACAGCCATAGTTTAGCAACTATATATAAAGGTGAGCTAATTAGTTTTATCATTAATAATGAAGAACTAATACATTCTAAAAATTCACCTGGTTGGAATGCTTCGGATATTGAAATGTTTCCGATTATTGGTCCTACAAAATTAAATGATTTTTCTGTTGATACGCCTAATGGAATTGCCAAACAAGACCAACACGGTTTATTAAGAGAACTTAATTACAAGCTTATTTCTAGCGATAAAACTTCGGCAGTTTTTGAAAAAAAATATAAAAAAAACACGCTGATAAAAAATTCTAAATTTCCTGAAAAATCGACACAAGAACATTTATTTTGGACCTATGATTTTATCTTTAGAAAAATTATTTCGCTTGAAAAATCAGCTATAAAAATAGCTTTTGAAATTATTAGTGATAAAAAAATGCCTTATATGTTTGGCTATCATCCGAGTTTTAAACTGTCTGGTTTTGCTGATGAAATTATAAAAACAAAAAATAAAGAAATTAGCGTATCGGAAATTTTAAATGTAGGTTCGGCAGCTTATAAAGTTTTAAATACAAACGAAATTAATTTGATAAAAAAAGAGGGGAGTAGTATAAAAATTAGCAGCAAAAATTTTGATAATTTTATGTTATGGACTCCTGTTAAAAATATGGTCTGCATAGAACCTATTACACAATATCCGTTAGCAGAAGCTGCTGAAAATTCGATAAAAAACAGCAGAATAAGTAGCGGTAACGATTTCTTTTCAGTAACAATTAGCACCCTATAAATACCTTATGATACATCGTTATTTTATTATTCATAAACCTTATGGTTATCTTTCTCAATTTATTACCAACGAAACCAAAAGAAAGAAAAAAATGCTAGGCGAATTGTTTGATTTTCCTGAAAAAACAATGGCAATTGGTCGTTTAGATTTTGCATCCGAAGGACTTTTATTTTTAACTACCGATGGCAAAGTAAGCGCCGAGGTTCGCAGTAAAAAAGTCGAAAAAGAATATTACGTACAGGTAGATGGAATCATAACACCAGCAGCACTCGAAAAACTACAAAAAGGCGTAGAAATTGGGGTTGATGGTCAAAAATATACCACACTTCCAGGGAAAGCTTCTACCTTAAAAACACCTAATTTTCCTAATAGATCTCAAAAAATAAGAGATGATCGTCATGGTCCTACAAGCTGGGTTAGTATTGTAATTTGTGAAGGGAAATTTAGGCAAGTTCGTAAAATGACCGCCGCAGTTGGCTTTCCAACATTGCGTTTAATTAGGGTTCGTATTGGAAATATTCTTTTAAATGATATGGAATCGGGAGCAGTAATTGAAACCCAAACCTTATTATAAGCAATCTAAATTGATGTAACTATTTGTGTTTTTTTAACGTAGTATTTTATGTAAATTTACAGTGTAATTACTAATATTTCACATTAAATTTTACACTATGAGAGATAATTCAAACACTTTTATTTATATAATAGCCAGTATTATTATACTACATTTTTTGGTTGGTTTTGGTTATTTAATTTATAAAATGACCAAAAAACCAGCTTCCCAAAAAGAGGATGAAAAAATGTTAAAAGCAGCTAAAAAAGATTAGTTATTTTTATTAAAAAATTAAAAACAACATGATATTAATTGCAGATGGTGGCTCTACAAAGGTAGATTGGGTTGCTTTAAATAGTAGCAAAAAAGAAGTTTTTAGAGTGCAAACACTGGGTTTAAACCCCAATATTTTATCTAAAAAAAAGTTATTAACAATTCTTGAAAACTGTGCCGATTTAAAAAAATATCAAAAAGCTATTAAAAAAATTTATTTTTATGGCGCTGGCTGTGGTACTAATACCCCTAAAAATATTTTAACCGAAGTTTTAATTGATTTTTTTTCGGCAACAACAAATGTTTCTGTTCAAGAAGATATTTTAGGAGCGGTATATGCTACTGCAAAAAATAAAAAAGCCATTGTTTGTATTTTAGGAACAGGCGCAAATAGTTGTTATTTTGACGGTGAAAATATCACTTATATTTCAGCATCTTTGGGCTATTTAGTTATGGATGAAGCAAGTGGAAATTATTTTGGTAAAAAATTACTTAGAGATTTTTTCTATAAAAAAATGCCTGCTGAAATAGCACATAATTTTGAAAAAAAATTTAATTTAGATCCTGATTTTATAAAACAAAATTTATATCAAAACCAAAGTCCAAATAGATATTTAGCAACTTTTGCTAAATTTATGTTTTCTTATAAAGAAACGCCATATATTCAAAAATTAGTGAAAAAAGGATTTCAGCAATTTTTTAAATATCATGTTTTAGCCTATCGTAAAAACATAGATACTCCGGTGTATTTTATCGGTTCTATCGCATTTTATTTTAAAGATATTTTAGAAGAGGTTGCCTTCAAAAATAAAATTAAAATTACCCAAGTTATTAACAAGCCTATTGGCAATTTAATAAAATATCATCAAAAATTTTAAAAAAAATTTCCTGCTATTATTAAATAATTACTTCTCTAAAAATAGCAGGAAATAACGATATTTTTTATACTGTTTTCATTTTAACATGTGGTATTCCGTCTTCTAAATATTCTTCCCCTTCTTTAATAAACCCATGAGATTCATAAAATTTTATTAAATATTTTTGAGCTGAAATAGTAATTTTAGTCGAATTATAACTATCGTAAATAGCTTGTTTAGAGGCTTCTATTAAAAAATGACCGTAACCATATGCACGCTCCTTCTTCTTAACAAGTACCCTACCAATACTTGGCGTTTCAAAATATTCACCGCTATTAAATAAACGTGTGTACGCTATAATTTTATCTTGCTTTATTCCTAAAACATGCAAGGCATATTGGTCTTTATTATCAAGGTCTTGATACACACATTTTTGTTCAACAACAAAAATTTCAGAGCGCAATTGTAATATTTGATACAATTCTGATGTTGTTAGTTCTGTAAATTTTTTGATTAAAAAATTCATTTAAAATATTTTAATTTATAATCATTATAAACTACGATAGGCAATCACAGGCTATTTTATTAACTCTATCGGCATGTCTTCCACCTTCAAATTCGGTATTTAAAAAAATAGTTACAAAACCTAAAGCCTGTTGTAATGATACAAAACGAGCTGGAATTGTTAAAATATTGGCATTATTATGTTGACGTGTTAATGCTACTAATTCATTATTCCAGCATAAAGCTGCACGTACGCCTTGATGTTTATTTGCCGTCATTTGTGCACCATTTCCGCTTCCACATAAAATAATTCCCATTTCAGCTTGCTGCGTTTCTACAGCTTCAGCGGTTGGGTGAATAGCGTCTGGATAATCCATGCTATTAGTATCATTTGTTCCAAAATTAATCACCTTATGCCCTAGTTTTTCTAAGAGTTTTATAATTTCGAATTTATACTCGGTACCGGCATGGTCATTTCCAATGGCTATTGTCATAATTTGTTGATTTTAATTTAGTTGTGTACTACAAAAATACAGCAAATCAGGGTTATCAACAGTAATTAACAATGCTTTTTTAAAGATAAGCAATAAATAGCTCAAAATCAATAATTTAGAAATACCGGGCAAATGTTAATAAGTAAGCGTATCTTTTTAAAACTTTTTTTGTTTATTCCAATTATTTTTACAATACAAAAACAATTTTAACATATGCAACTTTTTTTATTAGAATTTAATAAACATTTATCAACACTAAATTAACCTCTTGTTAACAATCAAACTAGCTAAAGTTATTAAGAATCATTAGTTGTTAACAGTTATTAACACCTGTTAATAACTTTACTTAAATACTAAAAATCAAGAAGTTAAATACATGATAACCTGTTGATAATATTTAATAAGTCATATTACCAAAAATAATAGCAAATACTTATTGTACTTATTAACACACTATAATAACAAACATCTTTTTTTTAAAATTTAAAGAGAAAATATATATAATATAATAAATGTTAATAACCTTATAAAGAAATAACAATTCAAAAAAAATTAGAAATAACTAATAACCGCATTAATTAGCTTTAAAGCTTGTTTAAAATTCTTCTAAAAAAAGAAGTATAACAAGCAAAAAATAACCGTCACAGATACTATTAGCTATTTTTATATATATTTGCGGTATAACACTGTTAAATTACATAATGTAGTTACTTCTCCATTAACAGAAATTTAATTGCTACAACCTTATTAAATAGCCTATCTAAATATTTAATAAAATTATAGGAATAGCCTTAAAAGCAAAACAACTAACTATTTTTATGGTATAAAAATTGCTCAATTTCTTCTTGATTTTTAGGAGGTATTTTTTAGATAAAATATATTGAGTTTTAAAAATCATGATGATATCATAAATAATAATGTAAAAATTAGCCCAAAACAATAAATTGGTAACACTTATTTAATAAAAAGTGTCGTAAAATAAATTGTATTTTGGTGATAATTAACAAAAGACGAAAGATTAATGACTAGAAAGAAAAAAATATATAAAAAAAAGGGAAAAGTAATTAAAGACTTAACCTTAAAAATTTTCAAAATTTTAAAAGAAGACACTTCTAAAACATATAATTATAAACAGATTGCCAGTAAAATGGGTATTTCTGATTCTGATGGAAAAAGTCAAGTACTTAAAAAATTAGTAGAATTACACGAAACAAAAAAAATTAAAGAAATAGATAGAGGCAAGTATCAAATAAATCAAGATCGTAAATATCATATCGGTACCTTAGATTTAACAGCGAATGGAAATGGGTATTTTATGTCAGATGATTTTGAAAAAGACATCTTTATGCCTGCCATTAATTTAGGAAAAGGATTGCATCAAGATACCGTAAAAGTTTTTGTTTATAACAAAAGACGATCTTCGAAATTAGAAGCCGAAGTTGTTGAAATAATCGAACGTAAAAAGACTGAATTTGTTGGTATTTTACAAATGAATAAAAGTTTTGGTTTTGTATTGCCAGACAGTCAAAAAATGTCGGTAGATTTATTTGTTTCTCAAAATAAATTAAACGGCGCAGAAGATGGCGATAAAGTAGTCGTGCAAATGACAGATTGGCCAGAAAATTCTAAAAATCCATTCGGAAAAATTACACAAGTTTTAGGAAAACCTGGTGAACATGAAACTGAAATTCATTCTATTTTATTAGAATATGGATTGCCGTATGAATTTCCGGAAGAAATTGAAAAAGAAGCTGAAAATTTACCATTAGAAATTACCGAAGCTGAAATTTCAAAGCGTCGTGATATGCGTAAAGATTTAACATTTACCATTGATCCTAAGGATGCTAAAGATTTTGATGATGCCTTATCATTTACAAAATTAGAAAATGGAAACTACGAAATAGGAATTCATATTGCCGATGTTTCGCATTATTTACAACCAAAAACGAGTTTAGATGATGAAGCTTATGACAGAGCAACATCAGTTTATTTGGTTGATAGAGTAGTGCCAATGTTACCTGAAATGTTAAGTAACGGAGTTTGTTCATTACGCCCAAACGAAGAAAAATTAACTTTTTCGGCAGTTTTTGAAATGAATGAAAAAACAGAAATTGTAAACCAGTGGTTTGGTAGAACAGTAACCTATTCTGATCAGCGTTTTGCTTACGAAGAAGCACAGTCAATTATTGAAAACTGTACATTATCCGAAGAAATTAAAGCCTACGAAATGCCAGCGGATATTTCAATTACGGATGAAAGTTATCAAGTAATTCCAGAAATAGTTGAAGCGACCTTAAAATTAGATGAATTAGCCAAAAAATTACGTAAAAAACGTATGAAAGCAGGCGCAATTTCATTTGATAGAGTTGAAGTAAAGTTTGATTTAGATGAAAAGGCAAATCCTGTAGGAGTTTTCTTTAAAGAATCGAAAGATGCTAATAAATTAATCGAAGAATTTATGTTATTAGCCAATAGAAAAGTAGCCGAATTTATTGGTTTTTCTAAAGGAAAAGAAACAAAAAATACGTTTATATATCGTACACACGATGAACCTAATATTGATAAACTAGCTTCTTTACAGAACATTATCAACAAGTTTGGGTATAAAATAGATACCGAAACTAAAGAGAAAACATCGCAATCGTTAAATAAATTATTAGCCGATGTTCAAGGGAAAGGTGAAGCCAATATGGTAGAAACTTTAACGATTCGTTCGATGAGTAAAGCAGCTTATACAACTCAAAATATTGGACATTATGGTTTGGCTTTTGATTATTATTCGCATTTTACATCGCCAATTCGTCGTTATCCTGATGTAATGACACACCGTTTATTACAGCATTATTTAGATGGCGGAACTTCTCCTAAATCTGATGAATATGAAGTAAAATGTAAGCACTCTTCACAAATGGAAGAATTAGCTGCAAAAGCAGAACGTTCTAGCATAAAATATATGCAAATAAAGTATATGAAAGACCATCAAGAGGAAGAATTTGAAGGGGTTATTTCAGGGGTTACTGAATGGGGAATTTATGTTGAAATTACTGCAAATAAGTGTGAAGGAATGGTGCGTATTAGAGACATTAAAGATGATTATTATGTTTTTGATGAGAAAAAATATGCTGTGGTTGGGCAATCGTCTAATAATGAAATTCAATTAGGAGACACGGTTGTTGTAAAAGTAAAAAATACCGATTTAGAACGTAAACATTTAGATTTTCATTTAGTATCTCATTAATTTATAGTCACTACTGCAATAAAAACCAGTATTTGACTTTATAGTGTTGGTACAATTATTGAATGTACCAAGTAACTAATTAATTATTATGATTAAAAAAATAATCTTTTTAAGTTTGATTTTGATGCCGTTTTTAGCAGCTGCTCAAACAACGATTACAAAAAAACTCGGTGAATTTACTCAGGTAAAAGTATTTAACGGTATTGATGTGTTTTTAGTAAAATCTACAGAAAATAAAGTAGTTATAACAGGAGATAAAGCAGATAAAGTAACGGTTAAAAGTAAAAATAACACGTTAAAATTATCGTTGAAATTCCCTGAAACAACTGCCGATGGTACGGTTAAAATAACGCTTTATTACCAGTCAGAATTAGGTATAATTGATGCGAATGAAGGTGCTACAATTACCGCAAAAATAATGGAACAGCCAGCTATTGAAATAAAAGCACAAGAAGGCGCTTTTATTAATATGGTTGTTAAAGTGAAACATTTAACGGTTAAAAGTTCATCGGGAGCAGTTATTAAACTCTCAGGGTCAACTAAAAACCAAAATGTAGCGGCTAATTTAGGTGGTATGTACCATGGATATAATTTAAAGGTAACCGATTTAAATTACGTTCGAGTAGGTTCAGGAGCTAAAGTTGAAGTAAATGCTGGCGAAACATTAGATGCTAAAGTTTCTTTTGGAGGTTCTATTTTTTACAAAGGAACTCCCGAAATTTTGAAAGCAAAAAAAGTAATCGGTGGAGTAATTGAACAGCGAATTTAATTTAGTATCTTTGTACTGTAAAATTTAATAAAGATGATTTCACTTAGTATATTTTTAGGAATGATTGGACCATTGCAAATAGCCTTGGTAGTTGGATTAGCATTATTAATGTTTGGAGGAAAGAAAATTCCAGAATTAATGAAAGGTTTAGGTACAGGAATCAAAGAATTTAAAGATGCCACTAAAGCCGAGGAAGA
The DNA here is from genome assembly GCF_900239495.1 of Tenacibaculum finnmarkense genomovar ulcerans. Taxonomy (GTDB): domain Bacteria; phylum Bacteroidota; class Bacteroidia; order Flavobacteriales; family Flavobacteriaceae; genus Polaribacter; species Polaribacter ulcerans. The sequence goes on along the minus strand of NZ_OENE01000007.1, from coordinate 36,090 downwards.
AGTAGACGAAAAAGGTGAAAAAACAGAAGAAATTAAAACTTCTTCTAACGATAAAAAATAAAAACAGCAGTATCATAGCTAAAAAAAACCGAAGCAAATGCTTCGGTTTTTTTCGTTTATAGAGTAAAATATAATTTTTAAAATTTAATAGCCGTCCCTGAGGTTGTTACCATGATCATTCCGCCTTTAGCTCCTAGGGTTTCATAATCTAAATCTACTCCAACAATAGCATCGGCACCTAATGCTTCAGCTCTTTCTTGCATTTCTTTTAAAGAGGTATCTTTTGCTTTGCGCAATACTTTTTCATAAGAACCTGAACGTCCGCCAACAATATCTCTAATTCCTGCAAAAAAATCTTTAATAAAATTTGCCCCAATAATTGTTTCACCAGTAACAATTCCTAAATAGGCTGTTGCTGGTTTATTTTCAATGTTAGGTGTTGTAGTTATAATCATACTATGATGCGTCTTTTTTAAGGTTTTTACTTTCCTTCATACTTTCGCCTATTTGATTTGTAGCAGCAAAACTAGCGACCATATCATTTAACATAGAACTTGCCGCATTCGGGTTGTTTGGAAGTAAAATTAGGTTGCTATTTGTATCGGCACCAATAGATTGTAAGGTGTCGTAATGTTGGGTAATTACAATTAATGCAGATGCTTCTTGCGAGTTAATTCCTGCTCTATTTAAAACTTCTACTGATTCTTCTAAACCACGTGCAATTTCTCTACGCTGATCGGCAATACCTTTACCTTGTAAACGTTTACTTTCTGCTTCTGCTTTGGCTCTTTCAACAATTAAAATACGTTGTGCATCACCTTCATATTGAGCAGCTGTTTTTTCTCTATCGGCAGCATTAATACGGTTCATAGCTTCTTTTACTTGTGCATCAGGATCAATATCGGTAACTAATGTTTTAATGATATCGTATCCATAAGTCATCATTGCTTCATTTAATTCTGATTTTACAGCAATTGCAATATCATCTTTTTTCAAGAAAACATCATCTAAAATCATTTTAGGAACTTCGGCACGAACTACATCAAATACATACGAAGTAATTTGATCGTGAGGATAATCTAATTTATAAAAAGAATCATAGACTTTTTCTTTTATAACCTTATATTGAACCGATACTTTTAGTTTTACAAAAACATTATCTAAGGTTTTTGTTTCAATAATTACATCTAATTGCTGAATTTTTAAACTTAGTTTTCCTGAAATTTTATCGACTAAAGGAATTTTTAAATGCAAACCTGATTGACGAATACTATGGAATTTACCAAAACGTTCAAGAATTGCCGCTGTTTGTTGTTTGACGGTAAAAAATGATTTGAAGAAAATAAATAGTCCAATAATTATTATTGGATACAAATAATTAAACATAGTTTTAATTTTTTTAGTTAGTAATTTTTAAGCATTGGTTAAAGATACTATTTATAATAGATATTTATAGAAGGTTTTTCTTTAGTTTTGTTACAAATTTTTTATTTAAAAATAATTTAAAAATCAATTATATGGAGGTTATTCAACAACACGGAACAGCAATTTTAATTTTACTTTTTTTAATCGTTACTTTTTTACAATCGGGTATTGATAAGGTTTCTGATTGGAGTGGAAATGTTGCTTTTATCAAAGAGCATTTTAAAGATTCACCTTTAAAAAATTCAGTACCACTTTTATTGATGGTAATTTTAGTGATGGAGTTAATTGCAGGAGCTTTTATGTTTATCGGAATTTTTAATTTGATAACAATGAACGATGCTAATTTAGCATTATTAGGAGTTCAAATTTCGGCACTCTGTTTAATTTTTCTTTTAATAGGACAGCGATTGGCTAAAGATTATCCAGGAGCAATGTCGTTAGCAGTTTATTTTATCGTAACAGTTTTAGGAATGCATTTACTAAGTAATTAAGCTTGATTATTTAAATTATCATTGTTTTTTTTGATGGTAAAATAAATAGCAATAATTTTTTTTGATAAAAAACACCTCTTAAAACAAGTATTTAAGAGGTGTTTTATTTTTTTTAGGTAAATTATATGTTTTATTTATTTTGATTATTAAAAACCACTTTAAAATAGTTTAAAATGATTTTAATTGTTTTTTATCAAATAAATTAAAGAAGAATACTCGCCTGATTTTTTTGCTTTGATATTTGATGTTAATCCTGTGAAAAAAGCACTAATTGGTTTTGATGTATTATTTTTATATTTTTCTGATAATAAAGAAACATAAAAAGCATCAAATTTCATTGGAAGTATTTTTACAACTTTCATATTAGTGGTTGCAAATATTTTTTTTATCGCTGTTTTAGAAAAATGCCATAAATGTCTTGGCACATCATAAGCAGCCCAAAATTCTTTATACTTTTTAGCATCGTAACTTTTATAATTTGGCACGGCAATAATTAAAACACCATTTGGTTTTAATAATTTTTTTAATTGATTTGTATATTCAATTAAATTAGGAATATGCTCTAAAACATGCCACAGCGAAATAACATCAAATTGTTTTCCTTTATAGTTAGAAATATCTTCTTGAAGCTCAATATTTTTTTTTGAAGCAAAACTTCTAGCTTTTTCTGATGGTTCAACTCCTGATACTTTCCAATTATTTTCTTTACAAACTTTTAAAAAATCACCAGTACCAGCACCTACATCTAAAATTGTTTTTTCTTCGGATTTAAAAGAATTTATCAATTTTAATTTTTGTTTTAAAGTATGATTTTTTACTAATTGATATACTTTATCAAACAGCGTTTTTTTACTATCAGTATGCGAAATATACGCTTCACTTACATAGTAATTTTCTAAATTTACAGGAACAGGCGAAGTAACAAGCATATCATATTTCTTGTTATACATTACTTCGTAACTTTCATCAGAAACCGTATGATCTATACAATTTAGTAATGGTGTAAGATTTTTGTAAAGCTCTTTTGTTGTTTCCAATTTTTTATTTTTTATGATGTTCTAAGCAATGTATTGTTGTCTTTTACTGCAATAATACGTAAAAAAAAACGCTCCATAAGGAACGTTTTTTTATCATTTTTTTTAATTATTATCGTCCCATATAAACTAATAAAACAGAAATATCACTTGGTGATACACCACTTATTCTACTAGCTTGTGATATTGAAGTTGGCTGAATTTTATTTAATTTCTCTCTAGCTTCATGCGATAATGAATGAACTTTATTAAAATCGAATTTAGCAGGAATTTTAACGTTTTCTAATCGGTTTAATTTGTCGGCATTATTTTTTTCCTTTTCAATATAACCAGAATATTTCAAGTGAATTTCTACTTGCTCAATAATTTCTTGATCCATATCATTTTCTTGTAAATAATTTTCTAGTTTTTCAATAACTCTAAAATCATTAAATGATAATTGTGGCCTTGTAGCTATTTTAAATAATTTTACCGATTGATTAATTAAACTAAGTCCTTTGCTTTCTAAAATAGGATTCACTTCTTCTTGTTTAACACTTAAATTTTCTACAAATTTAACAAGATCGGCTGTTTTAGTTCTCTTATTTATTACTCTATCTAACCTTTCTTTAGAAGCTAAACCAAGATTATAAGCTATTTCTGTTAAACGTAAATCAGCATTATCTTGTCTTAATAAGGTTCTATATTCAGCACGAGAAGTAAACATTCTGTAAGGTTCTTCTGTTCCTTTTGTAATTAAATCATCAATTAAAACACCAATATAAGCTTCACTTCTTTTTAAAATAAATGGTTCTTTATTCTGAGTTTTTAAAGCTGCATTTACACCAGCCATTAAACCTTGTGCAGCTGCTTCTTCGTAACCAGTAGTTCCGTTAATCTGCCCTGCGAAAAATAAATTTTCGATTAACTTAGTTTCTAAATTATGTTTTAATTGCGTTGGCTGAAAGAAATCATATTCAATAGCATATCCAAAACGCAAGAACTTCACATTTTCAAAACCTGCAATATGTCGAATTGCTTTGTCTTGAATATCTTCAGGTAATGAGGTAGAAAATCCGTTTACATAAATTTCTACGGTATTCCATCCTTCAGGTTCTACAAAAACCTGATGACGATCTTTATCAGCAAAACGATCAATTTTATCTTCTACAGACGGGCAATATCTTGGTCCTGTCGATTTAATTCGACCATTAAACATTGGCGAACGATCAAAACCTTCACGTAAAATATCGTGTACTTTTTGATTTGTATAGGTTAAATAACAAGAACGCTGTGTGGTTAATTTTTCAGTAATTGGTAAGTAAGAAAATTTCTCAGGATTTTCATCACCAGGTTGTTCTGTCATTTTAGAAAAATCTAAAGACCTTGCATCAACTCTTGGTGGAGTTCCTGTTTTCATCCTTCCAGCTTCAAAACCTTTTTCAACTAAATCTTCCGTAATTCCTGTTGAAGCACCTTCACCAGCTCTACCACCGCCAAATGTTTTTTCACCAATATGGATTAATCCATTTAAAAAAGTACCTGCCGTAATAATTACTGTTTTGGCTTTTATTTCTAAACCTAAGGCTGTTTTTACGCCAACAATTTTATTTTCATCAAAAATTAATCCGTTTACGGCATCTTGATAAAAATCTAAATTATCGGTTTTTTCTAGCATATTTCTCCAGCATTCTGCAAATTGCATTCTGTCAGATTGCGCTCTAGGACTCCACATTGCAGGTCCTTTCGATTTGTTAAGCATCTTAAATTGAATCGCCGTTTTATCGGTTACAATGGCACTGTAACCACCTAAAGCATCAATTTCTCGTACTATTTGTCCTTTCGCAATACCACCCATGGCAGGGTTACAGCTCATTTGAGCAATATTTTGAAGATTCATTGTTATTAGTAATGTATGTGCACCCATGTTGGCACTTGCTGCGGCAGCTTCACTACCGGCATGACCACCACCTACTACAATTACATCGTATGTTGTATTAAATAAACTCATTTTTTATGGCTGTTCTACAAGGAACGGTTTTAGTTTAAATTTAAAAGTTTTAAAGAATCATTTTCTTTAGTACGCATTAGTTGTTTTTCTTGATCCGTTTTATCTTTGTATTTCATGTAGTGTAATACGCCATGAATAATAACTCGGTGCAATTCATTTTCAAATAATACATCAAACTCCTTTGCATTTTCTTTGACTCTTTCAATCGAAATAAAAATATCTCCACCAACTAATTTTCCTAAGGTATAATCGAAACTAATAATATCTGTTAAGGTATCATGTTGTAAAAACTCTACATTCATTTTATGTAAATAAGTGTCATCACAAAAAACATAGTTTATTTCTCCTAATTCAAAACCTTCTTTTTCGATACAATTTAAAACCCATTGTGCCGTTTTTTCTTCATTTTTTAGTTGAAAATCGGTTTCGTAATTAAATTCAATCATGCTATTTTAGTTGTTTAAAATAATGTTTTTTAAGTATTATTTGTTGCTTTTAGGAAGGCTAAAATATTCTTGTACCTTCTTCTTATAATCAGGTTGCAAAGGTAATGATTGTCTATTTAATATTTCTGTCTGCTTATAAAACAACTTTTGAAACTTTAATTTTTTAATATTTTTGCTATGAAACTCCTTTAGATTAGCATCAGATTTTCGTTTTTTATCTTTATTTTGTTCAAAAGTAGCCTTATCTAATTTTAGTAATTGATAATTTAATTGCTGCATTCTGTCAATATTTTTTTGGGTAAAACCTTTTTCTAAAATGTCGTTTTCTAGCTGTTCCATTTTTTTTATGGCTTTTTCAGCACTTTTATTTTTACCTTTTCCATGCCCTGCTCCTTGTTTTTTCTGTTCTTGAAGCGCCTTTTCTAATTGCTGTCTTAATTGGGCTTGTTCTTTATAAATTTGATATAATTCTCCATTTAATTTTTCACCTTGTCCTTCGCCTTTTTTATTTCCACCTTCTTTTTCTCCAGGTTTATTTCCTTTCTTTTTGCCTCCTTTTTTCATTCCGTCTTGCATCTTTTTCATTAACTCGCTTTGTTTTTTAATGATGTCGGGCAGGCTAAAAGATTTTCCTTTTCCCTTACCTTTTCCGCTGCCAGGTTTTGGGTTTTTCATGGCGTCAAGCGCGTTGCTTAGCATATCGGCTAAGGTATTTGCGGCAGTCATAATATAGCGCTGACTTGTAATACCTTGTTGAAATTTATTATCGGCAAAACTTTCTAGAGATTCGTTTAAATTATAATGTGCCAATGAAAGTTGATCTTGAATTTTTGAAGTTATTTTTGGGTTTTTTATCGATAAAACAAATAAACTATCGTCAATATGTTCAAAATAAGTTTTTAAATGATGCTGTTTTTGCAAGTTTTTACCAAAGTTAGGCTGCGAAGAATTACTTTTTGAAAACACAGTCATTAAGGCTTCTTGGTTAAAAGAAAACATAATTAAATTTTCTAAAACCTGACGCAAACCTTCCATGTTTTCTTGGTCATTTTCGGCGCTCATTTGTTGCATTGATTTTTGCATTTTTTGAGACATTTCTTGCATTTTATCAGAAGCTTTTTTCTGATTTTTTTTCGATTCAGGTTCGTTTTTCTTTTCTAAATTTTCTTCAGCTTTGTTTAATTCTTCTTGAGCTTGTTTTGCTAAATCTTCCATTTTTGGAATTTTCATCGGAGATTTTAAACTTTTATTATCTTTTTTAAGATCGTTTAATTCTTTTTTAACTTTCTGAAAATCCTTATTTATTTTTTGTTGTTCTTCTTTTATTTTTTCTTCGGAAGCTTTTTTATCAGCTTCTTTAGGCGATTCTTTTTCACTTAAATCTTTTTGTTTTTTAGATAAATCCTTTAAATTATCAGCAAGCTTTTGCATTTTTTGTTCCATATAAAAACGCTTGGTCATTTCTAAAATACGCTCTAAACTTTTTTCTTGCTGTTTATTTTGTTCGGCTAATTCTTTGGTTTTTTTGAGTAAATCTTCTCTATTTAACTTTTCGGCTAACTTTTTAAGTTCGTCTAATAATTTTTGTTGTTTGTCTAATTTTTTAAGCTCTTCAATACGTTTTTTTAAGTCGATTTTCTTTTCCTGCAAGGCTTCATTTTTCTCTTTTTTCTCCGAGAAATTTTGCTTTAAATTATCAGTTTGCCGTTGCATCATTTTTTTATATTGATTTTGACGCTTAATTAAATTTTTAATTTTTTTCTGATCATTCCAACTTACATTTTTCTTGTTTTGAAGCTCAAACTGAATTTTTTCTAATGATTTTTTCTGTTGTTCTTGCTTGTTCAATGAATTTTCTAAATGTTGAATATGATTACGTTGTTCTTGTAAAAGTTCGGTATCAATTTCATTTTTTGTTTTTTGTCGATACGAAAATTTCTGACTTTTAGTCTTTTTACTACCGTTTATAATATCGTTATCAAACACTTGAAAATAGAGTTCGTAATCGATGCCTTTTTGTAAATTCAAGCCATCAGGAAATTCAAAAAAGAAGGTTTGCAAGGTGTTTTTAGTCAGTTTAATTTTTTTGAATTGCTTATTTTGCTCGCTATTATTTTTATCATAATACACCAATTCTAATTTTTTGAAACCATAATCATCAGCAATTTGCCCTACAAACTGTGCATTTCCTCGTGATATACTATCAATATTAGATTTTACATGAATTGTCGGATATTCATCTTTAGTAACTCCAATCGAAAATTGTAATTTTTCGTACTCTTTTAAGTTTTTATTACTCGTAGAAATTTGATAATTGAGTGCTTTTTTTACTTGTTTTTTAAATTGAAATTTATTTTTAGTATCTTTTAAAAAAGCAAATCGTTTGTTATTTGAAATAAAATGAACACTATCTGTTTGACTTGTTTTAACAGCCCATTTTACAAGAGTTCCTTGTGGAACAATTATATTTCCTGTGTTTTTAATGATTTCATTTTTCTTTTTGATATACTTCGGATAGCTTAAATGCACTGAAATATTTTGAATCGAAGGCGTATTTATGACCGTTATTTTAAATACATCCGAAGTAATAGCATTTGCACTTGCGTAAAAATCAACAGGTTTTTGTACTTGTGTAAAAGTGTAAGAAAACAAACAATTTCCTTCATTTTTGAAGAAATATTGTTGTTCATTAAAATGAATTTTTGCTTGTTCAGGAACAGCTTTTCCTGTTGTTTGTATATAGACAGTAATATCTTTTCCTTTAATAACAGTTAAGTTTTTTGCCGTAATATTAAAGTAAAAATCGGCAGGCGCTTTATAAGCAACCGAATGATTTACCACTCGATTAAAACTTTCAGATAATTGTTTAGAAGTACCTGTTAAAAAAAATAATCCCCAAATAATTAACGGAATTAACGCATATTTTAAATAGCGAATATTCGTTTTAAAATCGATTGCTTTGTTAAAAGAAATTGGCTGTATTTCTTCTGATTTTTGATTAATACTAGCTATTAATAAATCAGATTTAGTGTTATTTTGTTTTAATTGAAGCAGATTTAAAAGTTTATCTTGTACTTCAGGAAAATGATTTCCTATTATTTTTGATGCTTCTTCAAAAGAAATTCCTTGTTTTAATCCTATAATTTTAAAAATAGGAAAACAGATAAATCGGACAAATAAAAATAATTCAACCAAAATAAATAGCCAAAATAATACAGTTCTAGCCGTGGGTTTTAACCATAGAAAATACTCTATAAATAAGGTGAAAAATAAATATATTAATCCTAAGGAAATAAATAAAATACTTCCTTTTATTAATTCGCTTGTATAGTATTTTCTACTAAATTGCTGTAGTTTTTGTTCTATTTTGCTAAAATTCTCCATATCGTTGGACGTATAAACGAAGTAGCGAATAAAAAAGCTAAAAAATTCGAATTAAGTATGAACTTTGTAAAAATACATAAAATTTAAATTAAGCACTATTTTCGCTATTTTCGTTTGTTGTGCATAGTTTTTATTCGTTTTCATTCCAGTAATAACTATCAGGATATTCTCTTTCTCCAAATATTGCTGTTCCTGTTCGAATTATTGTTGCTCCTTCTTCAATTGCAATTTCTAAATCTCCACTCATACCCATAGACAATTCTTTCATTTCTACATTTGGTATTTGCTCTTCTATAACTTCTTGTTGTATGGTTTTTAAAAGTTTAAAACATTTTCTCACTTTTTCAAAATCAGAACTAAATAATCCGATTGTCATTAGTCCTTTAATTTTTAAGGTTTTAAACAGTGATACTTGTTTAATAAAATCAATAACTTCATTTGGTTTAATACCAAATTTACTAGTTTCATTTGAAGTGTTTACCTGTATTAAAACATCTATTACTTTATCCTCAAAAGATAATCTTTTATCTAGTTTTTCAGCTAATCTAATTCTGTCAATTGTTTGAATACAATTAATATTATACTTCAATATTTCTTTAATCTTATTGGTTTGTAAATGCCCAATAAAATGCTGTTCAAAAGAACATGTATTCAAATCGTTATACTTTTGTTTTATTTCTTGAACTTTATTTTCAGCAATCAAAGTTTCTCCACAATTAAGAGCTTCTTTAATTCTTTCACTACATACAGTTTTTGTTGCTAGAAGTAATTTTATTTCATTTGGGTTTCGATTTGATAGTTTACAAGCATTATCTATTCTTTCTCTGATTTTAGAAATATTATTAGAGATTGTTGAATTTGGTTTTTCTTTACTCGATACATAAACCCAAGCTTGTTGTCCAGATGAGAAATTTTCCAAGACTCTTTTGTAATTATTCACTTCATATTTATCCGTTTCTTTAAGTTCTAGTTCTGATATTTCAAAAATAGTCCCTTCGATTAAATCATTTGGACTATTTGTTTTAATAGCTATTGGATGAAACTCTTTACCACTTTTTTCTAAGACATCTTTATCTATAATTCTAAGTTTATCTAGTTTGTAATTTGGTAAACTATCTTTTTTCCCTTTCAAAATTCTCTTATAGGTTTCTATTTGAACTTTTTCTAATTGTAGAGTTCCGTATGAGAAAAGAAGATGGTTATTATCTTTCATAGTGTTAATTTTATATTTTTAATTCATTTAATTAAATGTACACAATAGTTTATAAAAGTACTATTTTTTTAACGTGTTTACAGATAATAATAACACGCTATTTTTAATTAAAGATGTAATATTTTATACTAAAATTAGATTATCAACTATATTTGTAGCTTCAAATCAACAAAAAATGACTGATAACGTAAGAGTACGCTTTGCTCCTAGCCCAACAGGACCTTTACATATTGGTGGTGTAAGAACTGCTTTATTCAACTATTTATTCGCTAAAAAATACAACGGAACTTTTGTGTTACGTATCGAAGATACCGACCAAACTCGTTATGTTAAAAATGCCGAACAATATATAATTGATGCTTTAGAATGGTGTAATATTCCTTTTGATGAAGGACCAAATAATAATGAAAAATTCGGGCCTTATCGTCAGTCAGAACGTAAAGAATTATATAAAGAATATGCCGATATTTTATTAGAAAAAGGATGGGCTTATTATGCTTTCGATACTGCTGAAGAGTTAGATGCGCATCGTAAAAACCATGAAGAAAACGGAAAAACGTTTACTTATAACTGGCATAATCGTGAGAAATTAAACAGTTCATTAGCGCTTTCAGCTCAAGAAGTTGAAGCTAAATTAGCTGCGGGCGATAAATACGTTGTTCGTTTTAAAACGCCACAAGATGAAACTTTGATTTTAGAAGATGAAATCCGTGGGAAAATTAAAATTGATACCAATGTTTTAGATGATAAAGTATTGTTTAAATCGGACGGAATGCCAACCTATCATTTAGCAAATATCGTAGATGATCATTTAATGGAAATTTCACATGTTATTCGTGGTGAAGAATGGTTACCATCAATGGCATTACATATTTTATTATACCGTGCTTTTGATTGGAAAGCGCCAAAATTTGCACATTTACCGTTAATCTTAAAACCTGTAGGAAAAGGGAAATTAAGCAAACGTGATGGTGATAAATTAGGTTTTCCTGTATTTCCACTAGCATATACCAATGAACAAACCGGTGATGTTTCTCGTGGCTATAAAGAAGATGGTTATTTTAACGATGCCTTTATAAATATGTTGGCTTTATTAGGATGGAATCCTGGTACGGAGCAAGAAATTTTTTCATTAGAAGAATTAGTGGAAGCTTTCGATTTAAGCAGAGTTAGTAAATCGGGAGCTAAATTTAGCCCAGACAAAACAAACTGGTTTAATCAGCAATATTTACAGACAAAATCTGACGAAGAATTAACCGCTTTATATTTGCCTATTCTTAAAGAAAAAGGAATTACTGCGGATGAAAATTTCACTCAAAAAATTGTTTCATTAATAAAAGAGCGTGCTACATTTGTGGCTGATTTCTGGGAATTATCAAGTTTTTTCTTTGAAAATCCATCAGCATACGATGAAAAAGCAGCTAAAAAACAATGGAAAGAAACTACTAGCGAATTAATGCAAGAATTAATTACGGTAATTTCTACTATTGAAGAATTCAATATAGAAAACGCTCAAACCCAAATTAAAGGATGGATAACATCCAAAGAAATTGGTTTTGGTAAAGTAATGCAACCGCTTCGTTTAAGCTTGGTAGGTAAATTAGCAGGTCCTGATTTATTTGATATCATGACAATGATTGGAAAAGAAAATACGATTGCAAGAATTAAAAATGCAATAGATAAATTGTCTTAAAAAAACATCAAAATAAATAGATAGAAAACGCCACTTTGTAATAAAGTGGCGTTTTTTAGTATAAAAATAGTTCTTAATATTGATCCTTAATATTTATTATGATAACAGTCAGGCCTTGATTGCGACCCATTACGATTACGGTTATTGGCGTTCCAATTAAGGTTAAACACAACCGATAAAGTAGTTTGAATATGCGAACGCATACTTTGATAACCATCAAAAGAATGCTTGTAATATAGTTGCGGATTTAAACCAATTCTGTCGGTAAACCAATAAATACCACCCGCTCCAATATTTAAGGTAGGAGTTGCTTTTAATTCAGAGTCAACAATACTTCCACCTGTAAAAATATAGGGGCTAAACTTATCAAAAATTGCATTAAAATTATAACGCAATGAAGCATCCATAGAAAAATATTTAACGCTATTTTCCATAAAACCCACATTGTCAATCGTATTTACTGACATCGCTCCATTAACTGATAAACGCTCACTAATTGGCGCGGTTAAATTAAGTACTGGTACTTGAAACATATTGGTATCACCAATAAAAGCCGCATTCGACTCATTAAAATGTGTAATACCCATACCAATACCTACTTGCCACGAATCGTTTAAATTCTGTGAACATAAATTGATCGAAAAACAAAGCAGTGTAGCAAGTATAATTTTATATATCATTTAAAGAGGGGATTTGTTAAAAAAAATTAATTATAATACCATTAAACAGCGTTTACTTTTTTAACTGCACTTGTAAAATTATCTAAATCATTATCGTTCATTACCAAGTAAATTGCTTCATCGCAAACTTTTTCTACGTTGTCGGTAGGAAATTGTAAAGCAACAGCAATTTTTCGCATAAGAGTTACTTCTTTTTTGTCTACATGCTCATCGGCAAAAACCATTTTTGTTAAACGATATAAACGCTCAATACGCTCGTCATAACTTACAGGAGGATTTACAGGATACTTTTCAGGGCTTTTTAAAACTGCTGTGTATTCTGTTTGATCAATGTTTAACCTTTTTGCAACTCTTTCTAATAATTGTTGCTCTTTTTCTGAAATAGTGCCATCAGTTTTTGCAATTTTTACAATACTTGCAAAGTGTCCTATTTCTTGTTTGTGTTTTCCTGTAGAATATAAATCTGATATTGACATTTTTTTATTTTTTAATAATTAAAATTAGGTACTCATTATTTAGGATACAAAGATGAAAAAAAAGTCACGAAAAACAATTTATGTAAGTTAAGAAATATATGAATAATTTTCTATTGAATTTTTTTATCCGTTTTAATTAAATGATAAATTTTTTTGATAAAATACTCATATACTATTCTTTTATCTGTTGTTTTTATTTTAACAATTGTGTACTTTTAGCCTTAAAAAATAAACCGCTGCTATTTTAACCTTTTTATATAAAACAACTAAAATTAACTTGTTTTTTACTTTTTTTACTATAAAAATAGTGATTTTCAAGGTTTCTTTATAAGAAGAATATACCTTTAAAAAAACACATGAAAATACTTCACACTGCCGATTGGCATTTAGGACATCGATTACATGAGCATTCGCAATTAGAAGAACAAACCTTGTTTTTAGCGTGGATAGAAAATCATATTAGCAATGAAAAAATTGATTTGCTTTTAATTTCAGGCGATATTTTTGATACCAGTTCGCCCTCGAACCAAAGTTTAACGATGTATTATAATTTTTTGGTAAAACTCCAGAAAACTTCGTGTAAAAACATCATTATTACAGGCGGAAATCACGATTCGCCAGGAACTTTAAACGCTCCTAAAGAATTATTAAATGCCTTATCAATAAAAGTAGTTGGTAAAGCCACCGAAAAGATTTCCGATGAAGTTTTTGAAATAAATATAAATGATGAAAAAGTACTTATTGGCGCTGTTCCGTATTTGCGTGATGGCGATATTAGGCGTGCCGTTGCAGGCGAATCTTTTGATGATTTAACCGATAAATATAAAAAAGCTTTAATCAATCATTATCAAGAAATCGCTATTGAATCTGAAAAAATAAATAGCAGCAATGCGCCCGTTATTGCTATGGGACATTTATTTGCTACCGGTGGTTCGGTTTCTGATAGCGAACAAAATATTTATGTAGGAACTTTAGGACATATCGGTGCTCAAGATTTTCCAATTTATTTTGATTATGTGGCTTTAGGGCATTTACACAGACCGCAAATAGTTGGCGAAAATGATAAAATCAGATATTCAGGTTCTCCAAATATTTTAAGTTTCAGTGAACTTACTTATGATAAAAAAATCATTGTTTTAGAAATATCAGCAAATAAAATCAGCAATATTGATGATGTTATAGTTCCTAATTTTAGAGAGTTTTACAAACTAAAAGGAAGTATGGATGATTGTATCGCTAAATTTCCGAGTATCATTTCCAATTCGTATCAATTAAAACCTTGGGTAGAAATTGTTTTAGATCAAGATAATACGATACAAACTGATGAATTAAAAATAGCTTCCGAAGCACACGATTTTGAAATATTAAAAATCACCTTAAAAAATCAACGAAAAATAAAAGGAATTGAAGAGTTATTAGCCGATGCAACCTCCATAAAAGAATTAGTTCCTACCGAAGTTTTTAAATTAAAATGCGAAGAAATGGATTTTGATTTAGACCAAAATCAGCAAGTTTGGGATGCTTTTAATGAAGTTTTACAAGCAGTTAAAAATCAATAAAAATTAATATTCTTTATTCGTTATGAAAATTTTAAAAATAGCATTACAAAATATAAATTCGTTAAAATCAGAAACACCAATTGTTATTGATTTTGAAAATGAAAACTTTAAAGACGTTGGTTTATATGCCATAACAGGTGTTACAGGTGCAGGAAAAACCACTATTTTAGATGCCATTACAATCGCTTTATATCAAAAAGTCCCTCGTTTTAAGGATACAAAAGGATCTTTAATTGATGTAGTAAGTCATGGTGCAAATAATGCTTTTACCCGCATTACTTTCGAAAATAATAATTTTATTTATGAAGGATATTGGGGAATCCAACTTGCAAACAAAGCAGGTAAAAAATATACAAATCCAAAAGAAGAGGTGAGCTTAAAAAATTTATCTACGGATAAAATAATCGCCACTCAAAAAAGAAAATATATTGAAGAGGTTCAAAAAGTAACCCAATTAAATTACGACCAATTTTTACGTTCTGTATTATTGGCGCAAGGTGAATTTGCCTCTTTTTTATCAGCAAAAGGACCTGATAAAGGAAAATTATTAGAGCAAATTACAGGCGAACAAATCTATAAAAAAATTGGTGAAGAAATTTTAAATAGAAAATCGTCCGAAGAAAAAAAACTAGCTATAATTAAAGCAAAAATTAATGCTGATGATATTTTATCAAAAGAAGAAAAAGAAGCATTATTAGAAAAATCAGCAATTTTAACAACCGATATTGCTAAAAATGAAGCAGAAATAACAAAAATTACAGCTGTTATTAATTGGTATATAAATTATCAAAAATTACTTGAAAAAGATATAATTTTTGAAAAAGAAACTGAAAAACTTTCTCTCTTTGTTGATAATTATAAACAAGAATTAAGCTTGTTATCTTTACATGAAAAAGCAGCTCCTTTTATAGAGTTGATTCAAAATTTTAAAAGAAATGAGAAAAATATTCTTGATAAAACACATCAAAAGAAAATATTAGAAGATGAATTAATAAAGCTTACGCCTAAAATTGAAAACTTCAAAAATCAAGTTAAAAACGAAACAACAGCTTTAGAAAATACAGATAAAGAATTTAAAATTTGGTTGCCGAAATTTGATAAA
Organism: Tenacibaculum finnmarkense genomovar ulcerans; assembly: GCF_900239495.1. Taxonomy (GTDB): domain Bacteria; phylum Bacteroidota; class Bacteroidia; order Flavobacteriales; family Flavobacteriaceae; genus Polaribacter; species Polaribacter ulcerans. Next base: position 20,597 of record NZ_OENE01000007.1, on the reverse strand, counting down.
ATTACAAAGTTAGATGCGCAATTAAAAAATGAAATTGATATTACTTTTCAATCATCTGAAAAATTAAAAGAGTTAAAAGTAGAAATTACAAATTTTGAAACTAAAGAAAATAAGCTAAAAATAAATTTAGATAAATTAAAAGGAAATATTAAAATTGATGAAAAAAATCTAACTGAAAACAACTTTTTATTAGAAGTTAAAAATCATATTTCTAGTTGGAATTCGGATTTAATTACGTTAAAATCACATAAAAATATTTTAAAAGAAAATGCTGTTTTTATTGCTGATAAAAATGAAGGAATACAAAAAACAACGATTTCTTTAAAAGAAAAAACTGATTTTTTAGCTAAAGAAAATATCGAAATTGAAAAGCTTGAGAAAGAAATTTTAGCTGTAAACACCACCTTATCAAAAAATAATAGTACTGATTTATTTGCAAAACAAAAACAACTTGCTACATCAGAAAATAATTGGAAAGAATTTAAAAGTTTATCCGAAGAAATTGCAAAAAACAAGCAAGAATATACTGAAAAAATAACTCAAAAAGAAAATTTATCAACGGAGTTAATCAATTGTAAATTAGAAATTGAAAAGTTTGAAACAGCTATTTCAAAACAAGAAATAGTAGTTAAAGATGCTGAAAAAATTCTGAATTTAGAAAAAAGTATCGCTAATTATCAGGCTGATCGTCAAAAATTAAAAAAAGGCGAACCTTGTGGTTTATGTGGTTCAAAAGAACATCCGTTTGCAGAAAATTTGGAAGTTATTGGGATTTCAGAATCTGAAAAAATACTTGTCGAAAGAAAAAATAGTTTAAAATATTTAGAAGAATCAAAAGTAGCTTTAAAGATAAAAGAAACACAATTAAATACCAATATTGAAGCTTTACAAACTCAACTAAATTCAATTTTAGAGGATGTAAAAAAACTAAAATTAAAATCTTCTGAATTGCCAATTTCTTCTGATTTAACAAATATTACTGAAATTAATATAGCGTTAAATTCAATATCGGAAGAACTAAAAGTACTTGATAAAAACCTAAAAATAGCACAAGAATTACAAATTGATAAAGATCGTTTATCTAAAAAAATTGAACTTAAGAAAAACGAAGTAAATACACTTAAAACAGCCGTTGCCACACTCACCGAGAAAAACAAAAATGCCACTGCTGAAATAACATCCAAAGAAAAAATAACGGATGAATTAACGATTACTTATAGCAAGTTAGAAAACACTTTAAAAACGAAGTTGACTGAATTTAAGTATGAATTACCAGCTATAAATCAGGCGGATTTGTTTATCGAAAATATTGAAAAATCTGTTGCTGAATATTCAAAAATTGAACAAAATTTAGAGGCTTTAAAATCCGAAGAAAAAGTAAATAATCTTGATTTAGAAAATACTAAAAAACAAGTAGAAAATTATACAAAAACACAAAATGAGTTTCTTCAAAAAAAATCAGCATCTGAAAATAATACGAAGCTTTTAAAAGAACAACGAAATAGTATTTTACCATCTGAAATTACTGTGGAAAAAAAGCGTGAAAATTTACAATTAAGATGTAAAGAAGCTTCAAAAAAATTGGAAGAAAGTAAAAAAAATGTTCAAAAAATATTAGAAGAAAAATCGGTAAAAGAAGCGTTAAAAGTTAAAAATAATCAAGATTTAAAAGTTTTATCCGAAGAAATAGAAAACTTAAATGTTGAATTTAATAAGCAACTAAAAAATAGTGATTTTGAATCGAAAGAAGCTATTGAAAAGGCGTTGTTATCGAAAGAAAATATTTTAAAATATAGCGAGAATAAAGAGCAAATAAACAAAAAACAAGTTGAATTAAAAACGCTAAAAGAAGAGAATATAAAAGCAAAAGAAGTTTTAAATACTGCTAGAAATTTTGAAGTTTCTGAGGAAGATAGCAAATTAAAATTAGCTGATTTTCAACAAAAAAACAAAGATTTTTTAACTGAAAAAGGAGAAATTTCAGAGGCTTTTAGAAAGGACAAAGAAATACAGGATAGAAACCAGGATATTTGTCAAAAAATTGATGCGCAAACCGCTATTTGCAACGTTTGGAAGCAGTTATTTAAAATTATCGGGAACTCAAAAGATGCGTTTAATATCTATGTGCAACGTTTAACTTTAAAGCATTTATTAGACCTCGCCAACGTGCATTTGTACAAATTGAACAAGCGTTATTCGTTAAAAATGGAGGATTTATACAAGCCAAAAGAGGAGCTTAATTTTAATTTAATCGACCATTATCAAACCGATCAAGCTCGATTGGTAGATACTTCGAGTGGTGGCGAAAAGTTTATTATTAGCCTTGCTTTGGCATTAGGATTATCGGATTTGGCGAGTAAAAATGTGAAAATTGATTCGCTATTTATTGATGAAGGTTTCGGAACTTTAGACAGCAATACGCTTGAAACGGTAATTTCTACCTTAGAAACGCTGCAGGCACAAGGAAAAATGATTGGGATTATATCCCACGTTGAAAACCTGAAAGAACGTATCCCGACGCAAATACAAATCACCAAAAAAAGTAACGGGGTTAGTGTTTTGGATGTTGTGTAAGTGGTTGGTGGTTTATCTAAATAATTGTGTAGTTTTATAGGTTAAAAATTGAAAAAGGAAGAGTTCTCTGTTTCTTATGTGTTTTTCATTGTTTAATGGTGGAGATGTATAGTTAAAAAATAGAGATACTCTTAATAAATTATATAATAGTATGTTTTTATAAAAAAATTAGAATGAAAAGAAAAATCACAGAATTCTCAGTTTTAAAAGCATATAACGGAGATTGTATTTTAATCAAAACGTATACTTCTGATAACAATGAGTTTATTATTTTGTTAGATGGAGGAACATCTTCTACATTTAAATATTTTTTAAAACAAGAATTAAAAAGTATTACTAAAATTGATTTATTAATCCTGACTCATATTGATTCTGACCATATAGGTGGTTTAATAAAATTATTCAAAAATTCTATTATTGATAAAATAGAAATAGAAGAAATATGGGTAAATCATCCAGAACTTTTTGATATAAATGCAGGTGAATTAATTAGTTTTAAACAAGGGAGTGATTTAAAGAAACTCATTTTAGAGAAAAAACCAAAAGTCAGAGTTAGAAATATAACAAATGAGGATAAAGAAATTAATTTGCAGGGAATAAAATTCAAAATTCTATCTCCTACAAAAGAAATATTAAGTTCACTATATGATAAATGGGAGCAGTTAAAACCTAATAATCAACAACAAAAAGAAAATATATCATCTAAAAATATTACAGACTCTTATAATATTTGCTTAGAAGAGTTGAGTAAAACAAGTTTTAAACCTAATAGTCCTATAAAAAGTGATATTGTAAATGCTTCTTCAATTTCTTTCATTTTAGATTGTTTAGATAAAAAAATATTATTCCTTGCTGATTCAAGAGCTGAAATAATTGAAGAAGAATTAAAGGCGTTAAATTACACAGTCACTAATAAACTAAATTGTGATTATGTAAAAATATCTCATCATGGTAGTAAAAACAATACTTCTAGTAGTTTATTAGAATTAATTAATTGTCCAAATTTTATTATATCTACTAATGGTGGTTCGAGTAATCATAAACATCCATCAAGAGAAACAATTGCTAGAATTGTTTATAATTCAGCTAGAAATTTTGATAATGAAGTTTCTATTTTTACAAACTATTCTTTAGAAGATATTAAAAATAAAATAGGTGATTTTATAACAGAAGTCGATTTAGAAAAAGGCAATTGGAAAATTGAATATAAAAATAAATTCTAAAAAATATGATAACTGATATTTTAGAAAAATCGTGTGTTAGAATAACTATAAAAAAAGAAGGTAAAAATATAAATCAAGGAAGTGGTGTAATTATAGTTAATGACAATAATTATTATGTACTAACCGCATTTCATTGTCTTGGTGATTCTTTACCGAATATAAAGGACATTTATATTGAAACTCAAGATGGTTATAATTCTGAATTTAAAAATATTGATGTTCTTTCAATAGTAGATAATAGTCCTAAAAAGTATAAGGATTGGGCTCTATTAGAAATTGATTTTATTGAAGAAGTAAATAATTTAAAAGCAGTCAAATTAGGCTATGGTTTTATTAAAAAAGAAAATATTATTTTTTATGGTTATCAAGGGGTTTATAAAAATCAATTTAGACCATTTGAAGGAAAGATTTTACAAATATCAAATGATAAATTAAATTTTCAAATTAATATTGATGGCACATTTGATCAAGGGGGTAATGAGGGTCAGTTTGTTGCTCAAGGACTTTCGGGTAGTGGAGTATATATAATAAAAAACAAGGAACTTTTTCTAATAGGAATACTAAATGCTGTTAATACAGAAACAGCTTGGAATGATGATATTAATTGTTGTTCGATAAAAAACTTATCTAAGGTATTTAAACATTTTCATAATATGTCTGATATAGATTTTTTAAAACAATGGGAAGAAAACTTAGAAAAGGAAAAGACAATAAAAGATTTAGAAAATTATAAATTATTGAATAATGGTAATTTTGAGAATTTAGAAAGAAAAAACAAAGTAATTTATGATACAGAAGAAATAGCAAATAAAAACACACAAAAACAACTTATAAAACATCTTTCTTTACAAGAAAATATTTATGATTTAGATGCTAAAAGCCCTGAATTACATAAGAGTTTTAAAAATATTGTAAATAAATTTCAGGATGATGTTGAAGAGGAATATTCCTCTAAATTTGTAAAGGATAATAATGAAGCAAGAAAAACGAAAAGAGAATTAAAGAATCAACTAAAATATGAACTTGAAAAAGTTATTCCTAATGACATAAAATTAGATTTAGCAGATTTCCAAATAATTGAATGGTTATTAGATTGTTCTTTAAATTTTGAAAATAGATAATAATGATTGATATTAAATTAACTTCAAAAGCTATTTCTGAACCAATAAGACATAATGCTTATTATAAATTAATAATATTACTCGCAATAGTTAAGTATTGTTCCAATAGAAAAAAAGCATCAATACAATTAATTCATTTAGTTTTTTGGGGATTAAGAACAGAATCAAACTATCAAGTTTTATATGATTTTTCTAAAAAAAGAAGACAAACTATTACACCTTGGTCTTTTGAAATTGGAATTGATAAAATATTAGCACTTTGTTATATAAATAATTTTTGTGAAAAATCAATTATAATGAAAGGTAAATACTCCGATAGTTTAGAAATAAATATAACGAATGAAGGAGAGGATATTTTAAAAAAAATAGATGATTTTAATTTATTTACAAAAGATATAATAAAAATTAAAGAATTAGGTACAATTCCTAAAAGTAGAATTATTAATGCAAATAAAAAATGGACACTTATTTAACTAAATATGATAAAAATAAATAGATTAAGAGCTGAAATTTTATCTAATGAAAAAAGTTATCCCAAAGAAATTTATGGATTTGATTATAAATTTAATATAGGGTTAAATATAGTTGCTGGGCATAATTCAAAAGGAAAAACTACAATAAATTCTTGTATTTATTATGCCTTAGGAATGGAAGAGTTATTAGGAGGTCATAATGAAAAAGCTTTAGATAAAGCTCTCAAAGATGAATTTACAATTAAATCAGAAAAAGCCGAAGATATAAATCATAAAATAATTCGTTCTAGAGTTATTTTAGAAATTGAGAACAATGGAGTAATTGCAATTTTAACTCGAAATATTAAGGCTGGTGAAGAAAAGTTAAAACCTAATCTAATTAATGTTAAAATATCAGAGGAATCTACTATTTCTGAGGAGTATTTTGTTAATGGTACAGGTAACAATGAAAGTGAAAATGGATTTTATGTCTGGTTAGCTAATTTTTGTAATATTAATAGACCAACTGTAAGTAATACATCAAAAGTGAATGATTACAGTCCTCTTTATTTACAGATTATTTTTTCTACAATGTTTATTGAACAAACAAAAGGCTGGTCTGATTTTTTTGCAACAATGCCTTTTTTTGGTATACCAAGTGCTAAACAGAAAAATGTTGAATTTTTATTGAACCTTAATGAATTAGAGCTTTCAACTAAAAAAGATGTTTTATCAAAAGAAGAGAAACAACTATCAGAAAAATGGATTAAAACGATTAAATCTTTTGATATTTTATCTAAACAATTTAATGGGTCGTTTAATGAACTGCCAAATAATTTAACCATAGATAGGTCTAAAATTGATGATATACATATTTTATTTTCAGTTTCAGAAACTGAAAAAATTTCACTAGACAAATATTTAAAATCTCAAAAAAATACATTTAATACTTTAAAAAACAAACCGATATCTAAAATCGGAAGGAATAAAAAAGAACTACTTGTAAAGTATCAAGAAAAAGAGAAAGAATATTTTAAATTAAAAGAATACATTAAGGATTTTGCAGGCAAATTGGCTGTTGAAAATATTCAGTTAAGTAATTTAAAGAAACAGTTTGAAAGAATAACTAAAGAAATTCTAGATCAAAATAATTTAAAAAAAGTATTTAGTAAAAACATTCTAAATAAAAAAGGAAATCATTGTCCAACATGTTCTCAAACTGTATCAACAGATTTACTTTCAAATACAGATATTGAGATACCGATATTAAGTATTGAAGAAACTATAGCTTTCTTAAAAGGGCAAAAAAAAATGATTGAAACGTCTTCAAAGTCATTAGAGGTTTCGACATCAGAAAAAAAATTACTATTACAGTATTTTAAAGAAAATTTAAGACAAAAAGAATCTTTAATAAAATCACTATCAAGAGATTTAATTGCAGATGATAGAACATTTTCAGAAGCTGAAATTTTAAAAAAATTACAACTAGAAAAAGAAATTGAAAATCTTTTATTTTTAGAACTAAAGATTACAGAATTAAAAAATGAATTAATTGACTTATTAAATAAATATATAGATAATAAAAATGCGTATGAAAATTTAAATGATTCTGAAATTGAAGATGAAAATAAATTAATTAATTTTGAGAAAAAATATAAAAACTTGCTTTATAAATTTGGTTACGACAGTAATTCTGATCAATGGAAAATATCTATAAATAGAAAAGAACCATTTAAATACTTTCCTGTTTATAGAGCTTATAAATCAGAAATACCTCAATCAATTAGGATAAATTCTTCTGCTTCTGATTTTGTAAGGAATATTTGGGCTTATACCTTATCATTACTTGAAGTAGGAAGTAATCATCCTGGTTTAGTTATTTTTGATGAACCTGGTCAGCACAGAACTAATATTAGTAGTTTGAAATCTTTATTTAAAGAGTCTTCAGAGATAAAAAATAAACAAATAATTATTTTCACTTCAATAGATAAAGAAATTAATGATAAAGAAAAATTAGAAATTAAAATATTGACAGAAGATTTAAATAGTGAGAATTATCATTTAATTGAATTAGATAAAACAAATAAAGTAATACAAAAACTTACAAAATAGTAAATAAAGCAATTCATCGAATGTAGGTCTATGTTTTAAAATGAGTTTCACCCAAAAAAATAAACCACGTATATTTGTATAAAATACTTGTACGTTGAGCAAACAATTGATTGTAAACCATTACCAACAATCTGATACCGTCAAACAGATTGTTAAAGAGCTTCAACAAGAACAAAACCACTTTCAAATATCGAATTTGGTTGGTTCTTCGTTGTCTTTTGTTATTTCTGAAACTTTTAAAAAAGCCGAAAAACCCTATTTATTAATTTTTAATGATAAGGAAGAAGCCGCCTATTATTTAAACGATTTAGAGCAATTATTAGGCGATAAAAATGTGTTATTTTATCCAGGTTCGTATCGCCGACCGTATCAGATTGAAGAAACTGATAACGCCAATGTTTTATTGCGTTCAGAGGTTTTAAATCGGATTAATTCGAGAAGAAAACCTGCAATTATTGTAACGTATCCGACGGCTTTATTTGAAAAAGTAGTCACTAAAAAAGAACTTGATAAAAACACTTTGAAAATTACAGTTGGAGAAAATATATCTCCCGATTTTGTAAATGAAGTATTGTTTGAATATCAGTTTAATCGTGTTGATTTTGTTACTGAACCTGGTGATTTTTCAGTTCGTGGTGGAATTATTGATGTTTTTTCATTTTCGAACGATGAACCTTATCGAATGGAGTTTTTTGGCGATGAAGTAGAAAGTATCCGAACTTTTGATGTGGAAACGCAGTTATCAAAAGAAAAACAACAGAAAGTAAGTATTATGCCTAATGTTGAAAACAAAGGGCTACAAGAAAATAGAGAAAGTTTTTTAAAATATATATCGGCTAAAACAGCAATTTTTGTAAAAGATATAGCTACAATTACAACAAATTTAGATACGTTTTTTAAAAAAGCAACTGCTTCCTTCGATGAATTATCAACAGAAATAAAACATTCAAAACCATCGGAGTTATTTTGTGATGGTACTTTAATTCAACAAGAATTACAAAAATTTACTACGGTAAATATGGGTAAATCTGTTATCAAAAATATAACAGATATTAGTTTTGATACAAATGCACAGCCTTCTTTTAATAAAAAATTCGATTTATTAATTCAGAATTTTAACGAGTTTTCAGCAAAAGGATTTACCAATTATATTTTTTGCTCTAATGATAAACAAGCTCAGCGTTTTCATGATATTTTTGATGATAACGACACGGAAGTATCCTATGAAACCATTGTTTTTCCTTTGTATCAAGGATTTGTAGATATTCAAAATAAAATTGTTTGTTATACTGACCATCAGATATTTGAGCGTTATTATAAATTTCGCTTAAAAAATGGCTATGAAAAAAAGCAATCCATCACTTTACAAGAACTTACCAGATTAGAAATTGGCGATTATGTAACACATATCGATCATGGAATTGGAAAATTTGGCGGGCTTCAAAAAATTGATGTAGAAGGAAAAAAACAAGAAGCAATTAAATTAATTTATGGCGATAGAGATATTTTATATGTAAGCATTCACTCGTTACATAAAATTTCAAAGTTTAACGGAAAAGACGGAAAACCGCCTAAAATATATAAATTAGGTTCGGGTGCTTGGAAAAAAGTAAAGCAGAAAACGAAGGCTCGAGTGAAACATATTGCGTTTAATTTAATTCAATTATACGCCAAAAGAAAATTGCAAAAAGGCTACGCTTTTGCTCCTGATACGCATATGCAACATGAGTTGGAAGCTAGTTTTATTTATGAAGATACACCCGATCAGTTTACATCTACGCAAGATGTAAAAACCGACATGGAAAAACCGCAACCCATGGATAGGTTAGTTTGTGGTGATGTTGGTTTTGGTAAAACAGAAGTCGCTATTCGTGCAGCTTTTAAAGCGGTAGATAATGGAAAACAAGTAGCAATTTTAGTTCCTACTACTATTTTAGCTTTTCAACATTTTAAAACTTTTTCGGAGCGTTTAAAAGATTTTCCTGTTACGGTTGATTATTTAAATCGATTTAGAACCACAAAACAACGAAATACTGTTTTAGAAGGTGTTGCAAATGGAAGTGTAGATATTGTAATAGGAACGCATCAATTAACCAATAAAAAATTACAATTTAAAGATTTAGGATTGTTAGTTATTGATGAAGAGCAAAAATTTGGCGTTGCCGTAAAAGACAAGCTAAAAACTATCAAAGAAAATGTAGATACGCTAACATTAACAGCTACGCCAATACCAAGAACGCTACAATTTAGTTTGATGGCGGCTAGAGATTTATCAGTAATAAAAACAGCGCCACCAAATCGACATCCGATTGAAACCAATGTCATCCGCTTTAGCGAAGAAACCATTAGAGATGCAATTTCTTATGAAATTTCTCGTGGAGGACAGGTCTTTTTTATCCATAATAGAATCGAAAATATTAAGGAAGTAGCAGGATTATTACAACGTTTAGTTCCGAATGCTAAAATTTGTATCGGTCATGGGCAAATGGAAGGGAAGAAGCTAGAAGAATTAATGCTTGCTTTTATGAATGGTGAATTTGATGTATTGGTGTCAACCACTATTATTGAAAGCGGATTGGACGTGCCAAATGCGAATACTATTTTTATCAACAATGCGAATAACTTCGGATTGTCAGACCTGCACCAAATGCGAGGTCGTGTAGGGCGTTCGAATAAAAAAGCATTCTGTTATTTTATTACGCCAGCCTATCATATGATGACTACAGATGCGAAGAAACGTATCGAAGCTTTAGAGTTATTTTCAGAATTAGGAAGTGGTTTAAATATCGCTATGAAAGATTTAGAAATCCGTGGAGCTGGAGATTTATTAGGAGGTGAACAAAGTGGATTTATCAATGATATTGGCTTTGAAACCTATCAGAAAATATTACAAGAAGCTATTGAAGAACTCAAAGAAAATGAGTTTAAAGATTTATATCCTACGGATGAAAATACGCCGAAAGAATATGTAAAAGATGTACAAATTGAAACAGGATTTGAAATTCTTATTCCTGATGCTTATGTAAATTCGGTAACCGAAAGATTAAGCTTGTACAATGAGTTAGGAAATTTAACAAAAGAAGAAGAGTTATTAACATTTGAAAAACAAATTGTTGATAGGTTTGGAGAATATCCAGCAGAAGTTCAAGATTTATTAGACAGCGTTCGTATAAAATGGCTTGCGAAAGAATTAGGGCTTGAAAAAATTATATTAAAACAAAAACGTTTATTAGGCTATTTTATAGCTGACCAGCAAAGTAAATTTTATGAAACTGATGGATTTACAAGAATGTTGCAATATGTACAGGAAAATCCAAAAAGTTGTGTAATGAAACAGAAAGAAACTAAAAATGGCTTACGATTATTAGTTACTTTTATTCGAATTGATTCAGTAAAAACGGCTTTAAACTTGTTGCGAGAAATATAAAAAAGTCAAGTGAAATCAAATAAATGTCAGGCAAGGGGGGTTGAAGCCCTTTGTTGAAAAAAATATAAAATGGAAAATAATCATACTAAAAATTTAGCAGGTTTATTATTAGCAACATTATTTATAAGTACATCAGGTGTTTTAGGAAGATATATAGCAATGCCTTCGGAAGTAATTATTTGGTTTCGCTCGGTGTTTGCGATGTTAATTTTATTTGCTTTTTGTAAGTTTAAAAAAATTGATTTAACCATAAAATCAAGCAAACATATTTTTCCGTTTATTGTCAGCGGAATTTTTATGGCAGGGCATTGGATTACCTATTTTTATGCCTTAAAATTATCGAATGTTGCCATAGGAATGCTATCATTATATACTTTTCCTGTAATGATTGCTTTTTTAGAACCCTTGTTTTTAAAAGTGAAATTCAACCCGATTTACATTGTTTTAGGATGTATGGTATTGCTAGGGCTTTATATTTTAGCACCTGAATTTAATTTAGAAAGTTCGAATGTTCAAGGGATTTTATTCGGATTGCTTTCCGCATTGTTTTATGCTATCAGAATTTTGATGTTAAAGCAATATGTAATTCAATATAACGGCACCATGTTGATGTTTTATCAAACGTTAATTATTACAATTTGTTTGCTTCCTGTATTGTTTTTTATGGATGTTTCAGGTTTTGAAAACCAATATCCGTATGTATTATTATTGGCACTTTTAACCACGGCAATAGGGCATAGTTTAATGGTGCATTCTTTACAGTTTTTTACGGTTTCAACATCGAGTATTATTAGTAGCGTGCAACCTATTTTCGGAATTATTTTGGCGTTTATCTTTTTAAATGAAATACCTACTTGGAATACTTTTATTGGTGGTTCTTTAATTTTAGCAACCGTGGTTATTGAGAGTGTGAGGAGTAGGAGGTAATTGAAAAGTTGTTTTTTTGGTATGATACTTTTAGGCTAACATCCTCATAATTTAGGTTCTAATTAGTTTTAAAATTAAAGAAAGCGTAAATTTAAAAATTAAAAAAAATGAATCAGAAAAACTATGAACAAACTCTTTGATATATGCGTCGATATTTTACAATACGTAGGAAATGTAACAGGATTAGGGTATAAATCTGCAAATATTTGGATTTTTGTTATTATCCATCCACTTCTAACAATTTATTTTTTCTATTTATACCGAAAATATAAAAAACGATGTAAATTATTAAAGGAATCTTCTGAAAAATAAAAACCTTATTATAGGCAGCGCCTGTTTAAATTTTACTTAAAAAAAAGTTTAAACAAGCGCTAATAAACCTAATACCCTTTATGCTGTTGTTCGATAATACTTTTAAGGGTTACATCTTCGTAATTTCGGCGAATAAAGGTTAAGGCGTTGTATAATACTTCGCCCATTCCGTCGCTATCTCTAAAATTAATATCGCCAGTAAACTCAAAAATTTCTTTTTTTAATTTTTCGATATTTTTTGGGATAGAAATAGTGTCCGATTTCATTGCGGTAAGCAATCTGTTTAAACGAGAACGAGAACCTAAAATACGTTTTGCCACAATTGAGCGTTCTTCTAATTGATATTGTTCAATAGAATCGGAGGTTAATTTTTGAGCTACTAATTTTACAAATTTTAAATTTTCTTTAAAAAACTGCGGATAATACACCTTGAATTTCCCTTCATAACATTGCTGATCAAAATCTATAGGTCTAATTTTATACACCACATTTTCAAAATCGTGGGTAGGTACAATTACGTAATTATACGAACGCATATCACCCAATAAACGAATCATACAACGCTCGTTAAACTTCACAAATTCTTTGGCTATTTGCGCTTTTTCAATATCTAAACAATCGTCTAAATAATCTTTGATAAAAATATCGCCAGGAATTCCTGAAATATGTTCTTCAATTAAGGTGTCTTTATACACTAAAAAATTTAAGTTATAAGGCGATAAAATATCTTCTAATTCTAAGCCATAAATACGAGAAGCATCGGTTTTTTTAACGTAAAAATAGGTGTAATTATCGTTTAAAATATTACGAACTTTTACCCTAAAAGGCTGTGAATTACCAAAGGTACAAAAATCAACAGCATCTACATTTAAGTGCTGAATACTAGCGTCAGAACCGTTTGAATGTAAAATATTATATATTTTTTTTAAGCTAAAATCTATTTCTTTACGCTCAAATTCATTATAATAAACACGCACCCATAAGGTGTCATTATCATTTTTATCATAGACAGTTATAGCACCCTGATAACGCAATAAATCATCATAAAAAATAGGAATTTGAATGGTTCTATTATGTCTTTTTAAATAAAGTCCGAGTTTTTTATTAACAGGATACGCGGGTTTTCTTTGAGATATTAATTTTTCTTGTGCCATAATTCAAAGATACTAAACCTCAAAGAGTTTACCCGGTAAAGGTCTGAGAACTCCTTTAAGTTCCATTTGAAGAACTAATGATGATAATTTATATACAGGAATTTCACATTTGTGGGCAATTACATCAAATAATTGCTTGCCATTTTGGTTTAAAAAATCATAAATTTTTTGTTCATCATCGCTTAGGGTAACAAATAGTTGGTTTTGTATTGCTGTTGTATTTTTTGACTCATTAACGTCCCAATTAAGCATTTTTATAATATCGTCAGCAGTATTTAATAAATGCGCTTGGTTATTTTTGATCAAATTATTACAGCCTTTACTGTAAATATCATAAGTTCTACCAGGCACTGCAAAAACATCTCTGTTATATGAATTTGCAATATCGGCAGTAACTAATGAGCCTCCTTTTGCTGCCGATTCAATAACAATAGTAGCCTTAGAAATACCCGCAACAATCCTATTTCGTTTTAAAAAATTTTCACGAAGCGGCTGTTCTTTATGCCAAAAATCAGTAATAAAACCACCATTTTTAGTTACTTGAGCGCAGTATTTTTTATGTGTTTTTGGATATATCATTTCTAAGCCATGTGCTAAAACGCCAATAGTTTGCAAGTTATTTTCAATAGCTGCTTTGTGGGCGCAAATATCAATACCATAAGCAAAACCACTTATAATAATCGGGTTGTGTGGCGCTAAATTAGCTAAAAGTTGCTTGCAAAAATCACGCCCGTAAGGAGTGATTTTTCGAGTACCAACTATTGATATTATTTTTTGACTGTTTAAATTAATAGCACCATCTTTAAAAAATAAAATAGGCGAATCAATACAGTTTTTTAAGTTTTGAGGATAATCGGCATCTAAAAAATAAGAATATTGAATGTTATTTTTTTTGATATATTCAAATTCTTCGGTTGCTTTTTTTATGTTTTCAGTATTTAATAGTTGCTGTATGGTATGCGCTCCTATTCCGTTTATTTTTTGTAGCGAACCTGCTTTTTCTTTAAATATTTGCTCCACACTTCCTGTAGCGGTAATTAATTTTTTAGCGATAATATCGCCTATGTTTTTGGTGGATTGTAGGCGTAAAATAGCGATTATTTTATCAGAATTCATAGCGTAATAATTTGAATATCAATATACAAAAAAATACGATTGATAAAATTAAAAAGACAAACAACAAGGAGCAAATCGGTTTTTTCTTAGCTGAAAAAATAAAACATACAATATAAATAAATTCTAAAATTTGGGGAATTTTAAATTTTGAATCGGCTATTATTTTACACACCTAAAAATCGGCATCCTTATGTGTTTGTAAATGCTAGGATCACCGATTTTTTTAAGTGAATTTCTATAATTTAATTGTTTCCAAATTTTAAAACATCTAGCACATTGTTATATTTTGGAGTAAAAAAGAAATCTTCTAATATTTTCTTTATATCTCTTTTTTCAACAGTAGCAGTAACAACAGTATTCTCTGTAAAAACATTTTCCTTTGCTTCTAAGGCTATTGCTTCTGCTGTGTTTGTGCTTGTAGCAATTTGCAATACTTTATGCTCGTATATATTTTGAAACGATTCTATGTACGATAGAAAATCGCTATCTAAATTATAATTTTTTAAATTAATTTTATTATAATTCATTATCTAATTCTTTTTTATGTCTATTTAATAATGTTCTGGTAAGGGCTAAATTTGCCTTTTTAGAATCAACAGCTAAATAAATAAAATACTCACCACTTGGCGATAAATTAACAATATGTATTTCATTTTCTAGGTTAAAATAAATGTCTTTAATATTTTCATTTAAACCTAAGGTAACCATTGCTTTACGCTTAGCATTTATTATTTCAACGTTATAAGCACAAGCCAAGGCAGGGTCAAAATCAGGTTTAGAAGAATGTGAATGAAGCGATTCTCCAGAAGCCATTTCAGCAATACTAATTGCGATATACCCCGGAATATCTTCTCTTACATTTTCCACTAATTTATCTAATATTTTTTGCATTTTTTTTCTATTTATAGTTGATTATTAAATTCTTTTTTTAAAATAATATCTAGTAAGGCAATATTTATTTTCTTTTTTGATAAGAAACAAAGCATGTATTGATGGTGTTTAATCATAAGAATATTTTGACCGTCTGACTTGAGCCTTATTTTCTTTAATTCAGTATTAAAAAACGTACTAAAAAAATGATTTCCCATATTAAAAAGAGTTGTTTGAAACACAATTATTTTCTCTTGTAAATCGCCTAAGTCATTTTTTTTTGGAAAAAAGTCAATAACCTCCCCATCATCTTTTAAGAGAAAAATAGCTGTTGATTTTGTTTCGATTAAAAGTTCTTCTAAATCCACTTTTTAATTATTTAATATACAAGTCAAATTTACCGTTTAAAAAAGAATATCAAATTGAACAATAGTATTCAATTATTGAACAATAGTCTTTTTATATAAGTTTTTAAAGTTTTAATTCGTTTGTAATGAGTGTTTTATGTTGTCTGTTGAGGTATTGGTAAAATAGAAATAGTAAAAGATGATATATAATATGACTTCCAAAATAATTAATTGTTTTTTAAAAAAAACAGTAGTTTTTTATTTAAAGAATGATTATTATTGATGTAGGGAAATAATAAATTAAACCTTTATATAAATAACAAATCACATTGAACAATTTAAAAATCATAGGAAGCGAAGAGTGGTGTTCGTTTAAAAATTTCGGTATTCCTGCTATAAAAGCACGAGTAGATTCAGGAGCTAAAACTTCTTCAATTCAAGCAAATAGTATCACGCCTTTTTTTAAAGGAACAGAACAATGGGTTCGTTTTGAGGTAAATCCATTACAAGAAAATAGGAGTATCAGTATTACTTGTGAGTCAAAAGTACACGCAAAACGCTCTATTAAAAGTTCTACGGGAATATCCGAAGAACGTCTTGTTATAAAAGTTCCTGTAACTTTAGGTCAAGCTACTTTTGATATTGAATTAACCCTTGCCAACCGAGATTCGATGGAATTTAGAATGCTATTAGGGCGTGAAGCATTGTCAAACGGATATTTAGTAAACGCATCAGAAAGTTATTTACTTCCTGCTTTTAATGAACAGGATATTGATGAAAAATACGCTGCTTTTAGAAAAGAAAAAACAGGTTTAAAAATAGCCTTATTAGCCAGTAATTCAGGTTTGTTTAGTAACAAACGAATTATGGAAGCAGGGCGTGCAAGAGGGCATGAAATGGTGTTTTTAAACGTGCAACAAGCCTATATGAAATTTGATGCTAAAGAGCCTCAAATACGCTACAGAGGCGGAAATGTAATCGATGCTTTTGATGCTATTATTCCTCGAATTAAACCATCGGTAACTTTTTATGCCTGTGCATTAATTCGTCAATTTGATGCTATGGGAACCTATTGTTTAAACTCAGCCGATGCAATTAATCAGTCAAGAGATAAATTATTAGCCACCCAATTATTTGCTAAAAACGATATCCAAGTTCCTATTACAGGTTTTGCAAATTCACCTTTAGACACTAAAGACTTGATAAAAATGGTAAACGGAGCGCCGCTTATCATTAAATTGTTAGAAAGTACCCAAGGAAAAGGCGTTGTTTTAGCAGAAACCACCAAAGCCGCAGAAAGTGTAATTAACGCTTTTAAAAGTGTTAAAACCAATATTCTTGTTCAAGAATTTATCAAAGAAGCCAACGGGCAAGATTTACGCTGTTTTGTAGTAAACGGAAAAGTGGTAGCATCTATGCAACGACAAGCTGAAAAAGGGGAATTTAGAGCAAATATTCATCAAGGAGGATCGGCATCTAAAGTTAAAATTACTTCCGAAGAACGAAAATTAGCCATTAAAGCGGCAAAAGTTTTAGACCTTCCTGTGGCAGGAGTCGATATTATACGCTCTAACAAAGGACCTTTATTATTAGAGGTAAATTCATCACCAGGATTAGAAGGTATTGAGGCTGCAACAGGTTTAGACATTGCTAATATTATGATTGAAGCCATTGAAAAAAAGCTAAAATTCAAGAATTAAATAAGCCTATTAAAAGCTAAAAAACATACGAATTAAAAGCAAACAGCCCATCTTATTAAAATGGGCTGTTTTTAGTTATAAAATTTTTATTAGAAGCAATTTCCCGCTTTGCGCACTCGCTTTTTTTGTTTGAAAAAAACAAAAAAGAGCTCAAACAAATGCTTCAATCGGGGCTAGGCATTTTGCTCAATTTAAAGCATTTTTTTAGCCATTTCAAATTCTTCAGGCGTGTTAATATTTCGAATCAAATGATCATCAACTTCTACAATTTCAATATCAGAATTAATCAGCATTTTTCGAGGGCATGAATATCCTTGGGCTATGTATTGCAATAATTTAGTATATGCTTTTGGCTCATAAATAGTAATTAAAGGCTCAACAAACTCACTATTTTTTCCTTTAATAGCCGTAGCTATTTTACTAGGATTTCTTTTTTCTAGCAATAATTTCAGTAGGTTTTTATCAACAAAAGGAACATCCGTAGCAAGCACTAACCAAGCCGAATTAGGATCTTTTTGAAAAGCAGAACAAACACCTCCAAAAGGTCCTAAATTTAAAAAAGTATCCTGAATTTCATCCGAAGAAGCTTTTTCCGAAGAAGTTTGTACCGAATAAAAAGTTTCTAAAAGAGTACTTTCTAACAATTCTTTAGCATGTTCTTTTTGTGGTTTCCCGTAATATTCCAACACCGATTTATCCGTTCCCATGCGGGTACTTTTTCCTCCAATTAATACCAAGCCTTTTACAGGCGCAATATGTTCTTTAATTATATTTTCAATATGATGTGTAATTTTATCAATTTCATCAATTTGATAACAAGTTATGTTTTTTATCTGTGGAAATTTTTCGAGTAAGCAATCAAAATAAGGAACATCCGAAGTACGTTTTATAATAAATTGAATGTTGGTTATTTGGTCTAATCTTTTTTCAATAGACGCTTGTTTTTCCTTATCTAAAATTAAAATTTGCTTGGCTCCTTGATAATGATTTCCGTTAATAAACACCAAATCATGATTGATAAACTGCAAGCGTTGTTCAAATTTATTAACAGAACTTATCGTGTTAATTTGTAAATTCCCTTGCTGATGAAACGTGTATTCGGTAAAGTTGTTTTTAGCAATATTTTTGGCATGAGAAGCATCAAAATACCCTAAATTATAATTTGATAAATTCAAAGAAACATCTTTAACTAAATCAGCAATTATACCACAATTTGTTCCTAAAATAGCGACTTCATTCGTAGCGTAAGTATCGTTTTGTTTTTTAGTGATTTTTGCGTGTTTTTGATGTATCATTTATAAATTATCTATTTTATTTTTTGAGGCTATAATCCCTTGAATAATAGCAGAACTAAAACCTTCTTGCTCCATTTTACTCAAGCCTGTAATGGTAATTCCTTGAGGTGTTGTTACTTTATCAATTTCACTTTCAGGATGATTTTGGCGCTGTAAAATTAATTCGGCAGCTCCTTTTAAAGTTTGCGCAGCTATTTTTTGTGACAATTCAGAGTTAAAACCTATTTCAATACCGCCCTGCATTGAAGCCCGAAGGTAGCGCAAAGCAAAGGCAATACCACTAGCTGCTAAAACGGTTGCCGAAGCCATTAAATCGTCATCAATAAAAACAGTTTCGCCTAAGTTTTTAAAAATAGTTTTCACCTGTTTTTGCTGTGTTTGATTGCTGTCAATTGTTGAAATACAAGTCATCGATTGTTTAATTGCTGCTGCTGTATTTGGCATTGCTCTAAACAAGGGAAGCTCTTTATTTAGCATTGTTTTTAAGGCAGCTAATGAAATTCCTGTAACCGTAGATATAATTATTTGCTTGGTTAATTGCGGTGTTAATTGGGCAATGACTTCTTTTGTTTTTTGCGGTTTTACACATAAAATAATAATAGCAGCATTTTTAATGGCATCATTATTTACGGTGGTTACTAAAGTTCCGATATCCGCATATTTTTTTAACGCTGCTGTATTTCTTCTTGATAAACTTAAATCAGTTGGGCTTAAGCCACTTTCTAAAAGGCCATCTGCAATTGCACACCCTAATTTTCCTGCTCCAATGATTGCTATTTTATCCATGTTTACATTTTTTTAACGCCTGTTAATATCAGATTTTCCACCTGTTTTTTCTACTAAAATAATTTCTTTAATAATCATTTTTTGATTGATTGCCTTACACATATCATAAATGGTCAAACAAGTTGCCGATGCACCTGTTAAAGCTTCCATTTCTACGCCAGTTTTTCCTTCGATAGTAACTTTACAAAAAACCTCTAAATATTCGTTTCCAACAATATTTATGTCAATATCTACACCATTAATTAATAACGGATGACACATTGGAATAATATCTGACGTTTTTTTTACCGCTTGAATACCTGCAATAATAGCGGTTTGAAAAACAGGTCCTTTTTTGGTAATTAGGTCATTATTTTTAAAATGAGAAATAATTTGAGAACCTAAAAACATGGTTGCTTTTGCAATAGCGGTTCGTTTGGTAATTTTTTTATCAGAAACATTGACCATTTTCGGTTGATTCTGCTCATTTATATGGGTAAAGTTGCTCATTTTTTTACTTTTTATATTAATCCACTCGAACTGACAGGATATGTCACATCGAGTGAATTTGATGTCCGATAGGAAAATCAAATTTGTATCGAGAGGTTATTTCAAATATATAAAAGTTCTCGATACAATTTTATTTCCATTAACATTTCAATAAAATCACTCGAACTGACAGGATATGTCACATCGAGTGAATTTGATGTCCGATAGGAAAATCAAATTTGTATCGAGATGTTATTTGAATTTTTTCTTCGCTAAATTTGGGAGTTTTTCAAATTTAGCGTTTATTAAAGCCTCTTTTTTAACTTTTGACCATTTTTTTAATTGTTTTTCCTTTTCTATTGCTAATTCTATATTTGTAAATTCAGAATAAAAAACTAAATTTAAAGGTCTTCGTTTAAAGGTATAACTATTTATATTTTTTCCATTTTTATGTTCGATTAACCTTTCTTGAAGATTAGAGGTAACCCCTGTATAATAAGAGTTATCAGAACATTTTAATATGTAAACGTAATAAATTTTCATTTTTGAATCGTTAAAAGTTCTCGATACAATTTTATTTCCATTAACATTTCAATAAAATCACTCGAACTGACAGCGTATGTCACATCGAGTGAATTTGATGTCCGATAGGAAAATCAAATTTGTATCGAGATGTTATTTCAAATATATAAAAGTTCTCGATACAATTTTAT
>NZ_OENE01000006.1 GCF_900239495.1 Tenacibaculum finnmarkense genomovar ulcerans | reverse complement strand
TTCGTACGTTTTTTTTCGCCAGGGTTGTTTTTGTAATTTCATAAGTGACTATCAATAATTGATGAATTTTTAGTCAACCTATTTCAGTAAAGTTCACATTATTATCATAAAATAACGTATGAGTACATCAAAAAAATTAACTTTTTTAGCACCTAAAGAAATGAGTAAAAGTGAGGGAGCAATTTTTATCGATATGGGGATTTCTGCAGGTTTTCCATCTCCTATTGATGATTTTAAAGAAACTCGTATTTCATTAGATGAAGAGTTAATAAAAAATAAAGAAACTACTTTTTTTGCTAAAGTTAGCGGACAATCAATGATTGGTGCAGGTTTAGATGATAATGATTTATTAGTAATTGATAGAAGTATTGTGCCAACAAACAATAAAATAGCCGTTTGTTTTTTAGATGGAGAATTTACTGTAAAAAGATTAAGAGTTACCAAAGATGAAATTTGGCTACAACCCGAAAATCCTGATTATCCTGTGATAAATATTACGGAAGAAAATAATTTTATTATTTGGGGGATTGTAACGAGTGTGATAAAAAAGGTTTAAAAAAAATCCAGCAAATTTGCTGGATTTTTCTTTTATAGTATAAATTGCTGACTAGCAAAATTCATCGTAAGCTGCTGCTAAATTCTGAGCAATCGCTTGAGCTGAATGACCTTCAATATGGTGACGCTCTAAAATATGAACTAAACTACCGTCTTTAAATAAAGCAATAGCAGGAGATGATGGAGGAAAAGGAATCATCATTTCTCTAGCTCTAGCAGTAGATTCTTTTTCTACTCCTGCAAAAACAGTGGTTAAGTTTGTAGGTGTTTTTTCTGCACCTAAAGAAGCAATAGCTCCTGGTCTTGCAGTACCTGCTGCACAACCGCAAACAGAGTTCACCATTACTAAAGTTGTTCCTTCTTTGGCTAATGCAGTATCAACATCTTGAGCAGTATATAAAGCTTCAAAACCAGCATCGATTAATTGATCACGCAT
The DNA here is from genome assembly GCF_900239495.1 of Tenacibaculum finnmarkense genomovar ulcerans. Taxonomy (GTDB): domain Bacteria; phylum Bacteroidota; class Bacteroidia; order Flavobacteriales; family Flavobacteriaceae; genus Polaribacter; species Polaribacter ulcerans. The sequence goes on along the minus strand of NZ_OENE01000006.1, from coordinate 18,575 downwards.
CGGTTTTACTAATTCTTCTGGGTACATATTTTTTGTGTTAAATAGTTCACGGCAAAGATACTTTATTTAAAAACAAGAATCAAACCAAAACAATTGATGCTTTTTTAGAGGTATTTTATTTTAGCCCCGATTGAAGCAATTGTTTGAGCTCTTTTTTGTTTTTTTTCTTCAAAAAAATAAAAAAAGCGAGTGCGCAAAGCGGGAAATAGCTTCAAAATATCTTAAATAATTATTTAAAAAGAAATAATTATTTAAAAATGGTATTAATAGTATATTTACATCTTTTAAAAATAAAAAATAAAATGGGGAAGTTTGCAAAATGGCTTGGTGCTGGTGTAGGATTTACAATGGGAGGTCCAATAGGAGCAATTATCGGATACGCTATCGGAACTTTTATTGATGGTGTTTCTATTAAAGATTTTACCAAAGAACAACAAGAATATCAACAAAATACAGCACAGCAAAAAAGAGGTCGTGCTACTTCTGGCGATTTTGAAATAACACTACTAATTTTAGCATCGGTAGTTATTAAAGCTGATGGAAGGGTAGACCAACGAGAATTAGATTTTGTACGATTACATTTTGTAGAAATGTACGGGAAAGAGCGTGCAAATAATGCGTTTAAATTGTTTAGCGGCATTATTAAAAAAGAAATATCGACTCGTCAGGTTTGTATGCAAATCCGTCAACACATGACGCATTCTTCTCGTTTGCAATTACTACACTTTTTATTCGGAATAGCTAAAGCAGACGGACAAGTAACAGCACTTGAAGAACAAGAAATAAAGAAAATTGCAGGGTATTTATATATCAATGAACATGATTATGTATCAATAAAAGCCATGTTTTATGAAGAGGTTGATAGCGCCTATAAAATTTTAGAAATCACAAAATCAGCTACCGATAACGAACTTAAAAAAGCGTATCGAAAAATGGCTAAAAAATACCATCCTGATAAATTAGAAGGTTTAGGAGCGGCTCATAAAGAAGGAGCGAATCAGAAATTTCAGCAAATTCAAGGAGCTTACGAACAGATAAAAAAAGAAAGAGGGCTTTAATTTTAAAAAACAATGCCTTTTTTAAGCGTCAACTACTACAATTACAAGAAAATACGTAATTTCGCGAAATCAATAAATATAAAGAAAAAATGAGTACGAAGTTTACTGAATACAAAGGGCTTAACTTGCCAAATGTTGCTGATGAAATATTAAATTATTGGAAAGAAAACAACATTTTTGAAAAAAGTATAACTACGCGTGATGATAATAAACCGTTTATCTTTTTCGAAGGACCCCCTTCGGCAAATGGTTTACCTGGTATTCATCATGCAATGGGACGTACCATTAAAGATATTTTTTGCCGTTATAAAACGTTAAAAGGATTTCAGGTAAAGCGTAAAGCTGGTTGGGACACCCATGGTTTACCTGTTGAATTAGGCGTTGAAAAAGAGTTAGGAATTACCAAAGAAGATATCGGAACTAAAATTACGGTAGAAGAGTATAATATTGCTTGTAAAAAAGCAGTAATGAAATATACTGATATTTGGAATTCACTTACCGAAAAAATGGGATATTGGGTAGATATGGAAGATCCGTATGTTACCTATAAACCAAAATACATGGAAACGGTTTGGTGGTTGTTAAAACAAATCTATAATAAAGATTTGATGTATAAAGGATATACAATTCAGCCATATTCACCAAAAGCAGGAACAGGTTTAAGTTCTCATGAAGTAAATCAACCAGGAGCATATCAAGATGTTACCGACACTACCGTAGTTGCTCAATTTAAAGCAATTACTCAAACTTTACCAAGTGTTTTTCAAAATGGAAATGATGTTCATATTTTAGCTTGGACAACAACTCCTTGGACATTGCCAAGTAATACCGCATTAACCGTTGGAAATAAAATTGAGTATGTTTTAGTAAAAACATTCAATCAATATACTTTTGAGCCTACACAAGTAGTTTTAGGTAAGCCTTTATTGGCAAAACAATTTGCAGGGAAAAAGTTTAAAGCTGTTGAAAATGAAGCTGATTTAGCTACTTATAAAGCTGAAGATAAACAAATACCTTATTTAGTAATTGCAGAATGTAAAGGTGCTGATTTAGTCGGTGCTAAATATGAGCAATTATTACCATATACGTTACCACATGATAACCCTGAAGAAGCTTTTAGAGTAATTTCTGGAGATTTTGTAACTACAGAAGACGGTACAGGAATCGTACATACAGCGCCAACTTTTGGAGCCGATGATGCTTTAGTTTGTAAAGATGCAGGTGTGCCACCAATGTTGGTTAAAGATGAAAATGATAACCTAGTTCCTTTAGTTGATTTACAAGGTAAATTTACCAAGGAAATGGGTGAGTTTGCAGGAATGTACGTTAAAAATGAATATTATGCTGATGGAGAAGCTCCTGAGCGTTCAGTAGATGTACAAATTGCCATCAAATTAAAAGAAGAAAATAAAGCCTTTAAGGTTGAAAAATATGTCCATAGTTATCCACATTGTTGGAGAACTGATAAGCCTATTTTATATTATCCTTTAGATTCTTGGTTTATTAAAGTAACGGAAGTTAAAGACCGTATGCATTCTTTAAACGAAGAGATTAACTGGAAACCTGAATCAACAGGAACAGGTCGTTTTGGAAATTGGTTGAAAAATGCCAATGATTGGAATTTATCTCGTTCTCGTTTTTGGGGAATTCCGTTGCCAGTTTGGAGAACAGAAGATGGTAAAGAAACTAAAATAGTAGGTTCTGTAGCTGAATTAAAAGAAGAAATGGCACTTGCTGTAAAAGCAGGCGTAATGACCGAAGATATTTTTGCTGATTTTGTTTCAGGAGATATGTCTGATGAAAATTATGATACCGTTGATTTACATAAAAATGTAGTTGATAAAATTACATTGGTATCAGCTTCAGGCGAGCCAATGCAACGTGAATCTGATTTAATTGATGTTTGGTTCGATTCAGGTTCTATGCCGTATGCACAATGGCATTATCCGTTTGAAAATAAAGAAATAGTAGAAGAAGGTTGGAAAACTGCCGATTTTATCGCCGAAGGAGTTGACCAAACTCGTGGATGGTTTTATACTTTACACGCTATCGCAACGATGGTTTTTGATGATAAAGCGTATAAAAATGTAGTGTCTAACGGATTAGTGTTAGATAAAAACGGGCAGAAAATGTCGAAACGTTTAGGAAATGGTGTTGATCCGTTTACTACCTTAGATACATATGGTCCTGATGCTACACGTTGGTACATGATTTCAAACGCAAATCCTTGGGATAATTTAAAGTTTGATTTAGATGGAATTACCGAAGTAAGTAGAAAGTTCTTTGGAACACTTTATAATACGTATTCATTTTTTAGTTTATACGCTAATTTAGACAACTTCAATTATAGTGAAGCTGAGGTTCCATTAGCTGAACGTCCTGAAATTGATCGTTGGGTTTTATCAGAATTAAATACATTGATTCAAAAAGTAGATGTTTTTTATGCTGAATATGAACCAACAAAAGCAACTAGAGCAATTTCTGATTTTGTACAAGATCATTTAAGTAACTGGTATGTGCGTTTATGTAGAAGACGTTTTTGGAAAGGTGAATATGCACAAGATAAAATATCGGCATATCAAACTTTATATACCTGTATGCTAACGGTGGCTAAATTGGCATCGCCAGTAGCGCCTTTCTTTATGGATAAATTATATAAAGATTTAACAAGTACTACAAATGGTGAAGGTTTTGAAAGTGTTCATTTAGCAGAATTTCCTGTTTGTAATGAGGCTTTAATTGATAAATCATTAGAGCGTCAAATGGAAAATGCTCAAACAATATCTTCTCTAGTTTTGTCGTTAAGAGCTAAGGAAAAAATTAAAGTACGTCAGCCATTACAAAAAATAATGATTCCTGTTTTAGATGCGACTCAAAAAGCAGCAATTTTAGCGGTTGCCGATTTAATTAAATCGGAAGTAAACGTTAAAGAAATTGAGTTATTAGATGATGCTTCTGATATTTTAGTAAAACAAATTAAACCAAACTTTAAAGCACTTGGACCAAAATTTGGTAAAGACATGAAGTTAGTTGCAGGGAAAATTAAACAATTTACCCAAGATGATATCATCAAAATTGAAAAAGAAGGAAGTCTTTCGGTAGAAGTTAATGGTAAAAACATTAGCTTAGAAACTGCGGATGTTGAAATTTCATCAAAAGATATTGAAGGTTGGTTAGTGGCAAATGCCGATGGTTTAACTGTAGCATTAGATGTTACTATAAACGAAGTTTTACGTAAAGAAGGGGTTGCTAGAGAATTAATCAACAGAATTCAAAACGGGCGTAAAGAAACAGGTTTAGAAGTTACTGATAAAATCAAATTAAGCATCTTAAAAACGGCTGATTTAGAAGCGTCTGTAACTGAAAATGAAAGTTATATAAAAGCAGAAACATTAACAAATGAATTGGTTTTTGTTGATGAACTAAATAATGGTATAGAAATTGAGTTTGATACCATAAAAAGTAGCATATTAATTGAAAAAGCATAAGTTATGGATGACATTAATGTAAGATACTCCGATAGTGATTTACAGGAGTTTAAAGAAATTATTTCAAAAAAAATTAAGCATGCCGAAGAAGATTTACTATTAATACAATCTTCTTACAAAAATGGTTCTGACAATGGTACAGAAGACACTTCTCCAACATTTAGATCGTTTGAAGAAGGGTCAGATACCATGGCAAAAGAAGCAAATATGCAGTTGGCAATTCGTCAAGAAAAATTTCTTCGCGATTTGAAAAATGCTTTAATCCGTATTCAAAATAAAACATACGGAGTTTGTAGAGTTACAGGTAAGTTAATTCAAAAAGAACGCTTAAAATTAGTGCCGCATGCAACCTTAAGTATTGCCGCAAAACGCAAACAATAATTAATAGAATAGTAAAGTTATTACACTTAAAAAGCTGTTTAATGCCATTCTGGTATTAAGCAGTTTTTTAAAATATTTACCCCAATAATACCCCCTAAAATAATGTCCCCAGAAAAAAACACCCCTAAAAAAGGTGCTATAAATTTTATTTATATGCACTTTATACTAGCATGCTTATGTATTACAAGCAATAGCTTTAGCCAAACAGATTTAGATTCCGATAACGATGGTATTTTAGACTCCGAAGAATGTGGGTTTAATATCTGCGCACAGCCAATTATAAATGGTGGTTTTGAAAAACCAACTAGATCGGGATCTACTTACTATTTTATTAAAGAGGATCAGGTTCCTGGTTGGGAAACTACTGCTTCAGATAGTGAAATTGAAATTTGGCGTGGTCCTTTAGAAGGCGTAAATGCTGCAGAAGGAAATCAATTTGCAGAACTAAATGCGAATAAAGTATCAACTTTATTTCAAAAATTATGTTTAACTCCAGGTACTAAAGTGTCTTGGTCTGTTAAACATAGAGGTAGAAGAGGTGTCGATGTTGCTGAGGTTAGAATAGGCGCTTCATTAAGTACTTTAATATTACAAGAAACCATGTCTGACGATAAATGGGCTTGGGGTACTTATGATGGTGAATATACCGTGCCTTCAAATCAAACTGAAACTATATTTGCTTTTAAATCGGTATCAAGTACAGGTGGAGATGATTCAGTAGGTAATTTAATTGACGATGTTCAGGTTATCGTGCTTTCAAGCCCACCTTGTAGAGATACTGATAAGGATGGAATACCAAATAATTTAGATTTAGACTCAGATGGCGATGGCTGTTTTGATGTTCTTGAAGCTGGTTTTTCAGACCCCGATAATGACGGTATTTTAGGTACAGGAACACCCCAAGAAGATGCCAATGGTTTGGTAACATCAGCACCCGATGGTTATACAACACCTGCTAATTTAGATAGTAATACGACTAATGATTATCTGCAAGATTTACCTGTTATCATTTTTAATAAAAAACTAAAAAACACTAGTGTTAAAATTGGTGAAACTGCAAGTTTTAGTTTTTCACGTAATATAAATCAAGTAAATATTGAATGGCAAGTAAGTGAAGATAATGGAAATTCATGGAATACTTTAACAGATGATTTAACCTATTCAGGAACCAATACAACTCATTTATCAATAGCAAACGTAGCGGCAAGTTTTTCAGGGAATTTATACAGAGTACTTGTAAGCCCTAAGGCAAATATTTGTGCGAAACCCAACACATCAAAAGCTAGGTTATTGGTAGCAATACCAACAAAACCGGTTAGTATATCAGATGGTTTTTCGCCAAATAATGATGGTATAAACGATACTTTTTCTATTAAAAATTTAGATACTTATTTAAACCATAGTTTAGAGATATTTAATAGATATGGCTATTTGGTTTTTAAAGGAACTATAAACTCAAGCCCTTGGGATGGTACCGATACCAAAGGAAATGTATTGCCTACAGGTGTTTATTTTTATCGAATAAAACTAAATGAACCTGGTAGCGAATTATTACAAGGACGCATACATTTAAGAAAATAAGCAACACAACTTTAATAGATTTTCAATACAATTTTACGACACTACCATGACTAAGAAATTATTTTTCATAATATTCTGTTGGGTAAGCTGTGCGGTAGCACAACAACGCCCTCAATTTTCACACTATATGTATAATTTAAGTATGCTAAACCCAGCATATTCTAATGCCGATAAAAGCGTTGTTGAATTTGGTGCATTTTACCGAAATCAATGGAGCGGAATAACGGGTTCGCCTAAAACAGGGCTTCTTTTTGGGCATGGCGCCTTAAATAAAAATTTTGAAGGAGGTTTTTCAATTTTATATGATAATATTGGAAATGATATACAAACAACCAATGCTACCGTAGATTTATCGCATGTAATTAAGTTGCAAAAAGAGCTGCGTTTATCAGTGGGGATTAAAACAGGAATTTCATCGTATAAAGCAGCTTTTAATACTTTAACTTTAGCATCGGGCTTAGGAGGTACTGACCCTTTATTTAAAGAAAATATAAATATGGCAGACCTGGTGTTTGGCGCAGGATTATTTTTGTTTTCTAAAGAATTTTATATAGGACTATCAAGCCCTAACTTAATTAAAAGCGAACTTTATAAAAATACTTTACAAAGTGAAAGTAGCTTAGAAAACCATTATTATGCAACCGCTGGTTATGTACATGAAGTTCATCAAAACTTAAAAGTAAAACCCTCTATTTTAGTTTCTTATTTAGAAAACGCTCCTGTATCGGTAGATATAGCCGCCAATGTGTTAATAAACAATAAACTAGAATTAGGCTTGGGCTATAATTTTAGCAATAGTTTAAATGCGTTGTTTAAATTTAATGTTTCACAAAACATCGCTTTAGGATATTCATACGGTAAAATGTTTAATAGCCTAGGAAGTTTAAGTAATGGATCACATGAATTTTTTATGCTTTATAACTTTAGAAAAGAAAGAAGTAGTCGTTGTTATTACAATCGTTTCTTTTAAAGCAAAGCGAATAAAGCTTGTTAATTAACTAAGAATATGCTTATTTTTGTTACTCTTAAATTAAAAAAATGTCTAAAAAAACCATTGCAATAGTTACCGTAATTCTGGCAATCTTAATAGATCAAATTAGTAAAATATATGTTAAAACACATTTTCAACTTGGTGAAGAGGTAGTTGTTTTTGCCGATTGGTTTAAAATCCATTTTACTGAAAATAATGGTATGGCTTGGGGCTTTGAATTTGGCGGTAGAGCAGGAAAATTATTTTTAACATTGTTTAGGGTTGTTGCGGTTTCAGGAATTGTATATTGGTTATGGCAAACCATAAAAAAACAAGTGCATACGGCGGTAGTTATTGCTATTTCTTTGGTTTTAGCAGGCGCTATTGGAAATATTATTGACTCTGTTTTTTATGGAGTTATTTTCGATAGTTCATATCATAATTTAGCCAGCTTATTTTCAGATAAACCTTATGGTGAATTATTTCATGGTAAAGTAGTAGATATGCTTTATTTCCCGATGTATCAGGGTGAAAATTTCACTTTTTTTAACGCTATATTTAACGGTGCCGATGCTTGGATTAGCATCGGTGTTGCCTTGTTATTTTTGTTTAATAAACAGGCTTTTCCTAAAGAAGAATAGTTTTAAAGTAACGGCTCTTATTTTGAATTGTATTTTTTTTAGCTGATATTTAAACAGGCTTTCAGGTTCTTTTATTATATTTATAAAAAAACAAAATGATAGGTTTCTTTAAGTATATCGCTATTTTTTTACTCGGTTTTTTGCTTGCCAAATTATGGTATGAAAAAAAGATAGAGAAAACACAGCAAAAGGAAGAAATTCAAGTGGTTTTAAACGGTATTAAAAACCTACGTAAATTGGTGGTTTCGCAAGGGAGCTTTTCTGAAATGTATCATTTTTCTGATACTAAAAAATACTTTTATGATTATGTAGCTTTTGAGAAAAAAGCCATATTATCGGTCAATGCAAAAGTGGAGGTTGGCTATGATTTATCAAAATTAACTATTGAAATTGATAGCATCGGCAAGCAAATAATTATTCATAAAATACCAGAAGAGCTGGTGGTTATTGCTCCTGATATTAAATATTTTGACTTGCAACAAAGTCAATTTAATACGTTTTCAAAATCAGATTTGAATAATTTAAATACTAAAGCTATTGAAAATATCAAACAAACAGTTACTGTTTCTAGATTAAAAATAGATGCCAAAACACGTTTGTTTGAAGAGTTATCAAAAATTTATCAACTTTCGAAAATTTATAATTGGAAAGTAGTTGATAAAACTAATTCGAAAAGGCTAGTTGATACTGCTTTATTGAAAGACTAGGCATAAACAAGCTTGCTGATTGTTAAAATTTAGTACAAATCCCTAGCCCCGATTGAAGCAATTGTTTGAGCTCTTTTTTTGATTTTTCTTCAAAAAAAAGCGAGTGCGGAAAGCGGGAAATTGCTTCAAATAATCTTTAGTTTTTTAAACCTAATTCGGTAACTTTTTACTTAGTAATCCGTAGATAAAAGCGCCCAATATTGCACCTATTAAAACAATAATAATAGGAAATACACTATGACCAATTAATACGAAAATAGGAGCGGGGCAAGCACCTGCTAACGCCCATCCGAGCCCAAAAATAGTTCCGCCAACAAGGGTTCTTATATATCCTTTTTTCTTATCTTTTATATTGATTTTATTTCCTAGATAATCTTTAATTGTGCCTTTTTTAAAGAGATACATAAATAGCATAGAAACCGCCACTGCCGAGCCTATAATTCCGTACATATGAAAGGATTGGAATTTAAACATTTCATAAATTCTGTACCATGAAATTGCTTCCGATTTGGTCATTATAATACCAAATAAAATACCGATTATTAAAAATTTTATATTTTTCATACTGTTTTTCAAAAATTAAAGTTCTAAAAATTAAAGCCCAAAAATTAACGGGAAAAAGACCCAGGTCATTAGTAAACCTCCAATAAAAAAACCGATTACGGCAATTAAAGAAGGTAATTGCAAACTGCTTAAACCTGTAATTGCATGTCCTGAGGTGCATCCGCCAGCATACCTGGTTCCAAAACCAATTAAAATTCCTGCGATTAATAATATTGAAAATCCTTTAAAAGTTAGCATATTTTCGATGCTGAAAATTTCAGGAGGTACAAAAGAATTTCCTGCGTTTGCAAAGCCTAAATTAGCCAATTCTTGTACTGTTTTTGGGTTTAATTGAATTGTTTTTGTTGCCGATAAATAATTAATAGCGATAAAACCACCAATAATTAATCCGACTAAAAAAGTAAGTGCCCAATCGCGTTGTTTCCAATCTTTTTTGAAATAATCAGAAATTTTTCCTGCGCCAGCAATGGTACACATGGTTTCTAAATTGGTCGATACGCCAAAGCTTTTTCCGAAGTAAAAAAATAAAAAAAGTACAAAGGCAATTAAAGGACCAGCAACATACCATGCCCAAGGTTGTAAAATAATATCCATTATAAGGTGTTTTTTATATAGTTCATGATAATTTTAGTCGCGCCAATATTGTTTTTAATATAATGATAGTTTTCACTGCCCATTTTTGTTCTCAAATTAGCGTTTGCTTTTAAAGTTGTAAAATTACTAGAAAAATCTTCATTATTTGTAACAATTGTAACACTGCCTAGTTTTAGTAAATCGGTAGCTTCCTGAAATTTTTTGTATTTGTTTGCTCCAAAAACAATGGGTATTCCAAAAGTTGCGGGTTCGAGTATGTTATGAAGTCCTGTGGCTAAGCCTCCGCCTACGTAAGCTACATCGGCATAGGAATAAATTTTGGTTAACAAACCAATGGTATCAATAATAAAAACTTGATTTTCTGATAAATTTTGACCTTCTTTTTCAGAATATAAAATTGTTTTTTTGTGGATACTTTCTCGTAATTCTTCTAGTTGTTTTTGATTGATATTATGTGGTGCGATGATAAATTTTTCATCGGCAGAAGCGTGATTATTTATGTAATTTACGAGCAGCTTTTCATCTTCTTTCCAAGTACTTCCTGCAACTACGGTATAGCTGTTGTTTTTAAATTCATTGATAAAATCAAGCGAATTATCTTGTTTTAAAATATCGTGAACCCTGTCAAAACGGGTATCGCCAGCAATAGTTGTGTTTTGAAAACCAATGCTAGAGAGTAGTTTTTTAGAGGCTTCATTTTGAACATAAAAATGATTAAAAGCTTTTAATTTATTACGCATAAAACCACCATACCATTTAAAAAATGATTGTTTTTCTCTGAAAATTCCTGAAATTAAAATGGTATTAATTCCTTGTTTTTTTACTTCGGATAAAAGATTTGGCCAGAATTCGTATTTGATAATAATAGCTATTTCGGGATGTATTTTAGTAATAAATTTTTGAACATTCGATTTTGTATCGAAAGGTAAATAACAAACTACATCGGCTAAATTATAATTTTTTCGGATTTCATAGCCTGAAGGAGAGAAAAAAGTAACGACTATTTTATGGTTTTTATAGCGTTCTTTTAAGGCTTCAATAATGGGTCTTCCTTGTTCAAATTCGCCCAATGAAGCGGCATGAAACCAAATAACTTTATCGGTTTTTTTGATATTTTCTAATTTCGAAAATGTTTGTTTTCGTCCATCAATAAAAAGTTTTATTTTTTTATTGAATAAGGCTATAAAGCGAAGTAGTATTGATACTTTAAAAAGTAATAGGTTATAAATAAAATTCATAACGCAAATTTAGGAAATAAAAAAATCAGTGGGTTTAATCACTGATTTTTTTTATATAATTTGAAAATTTATTCTACTTTCATTTCAAAATCTTCCATAAACTTGGTGGTATAATTCCCAGAAATATAATCAGGGTGATCCATTAATTGTCTATGAAAAGGAATGGTTGTTTTTACGCCTTCAATAATATATTCATCTAAGGCACGCTTCATTTTGTTAATTGCTTCTTCACGAGTTTGTGCGGTAACAATTAATTTAGAAATCATTGAATCGTAGTTTGGCGGAATCATATAACCAGCATAAACGTGCGTATCTATACGAACTCCATGACCTCCTGGGGCATGGTATGAGGTTATTTTTCCTGGTGCAGGTCTAAAACCATTAAAAGGGTCTTCTGCGTTAATTCTACATTCAATAGCGTGTAATTTTGGGAAGTAATTTTTTCCTGAAATTGGCACACCTGCGGCAACTAAAATTTGTTCACGGATTAAATCGTAATCAACAACTTCTTCGGTAATTGGGTGTTCTACCTGAATACGAGTATTCATCTCCATAAAGAAGAAATTACGATGTTTATCGACTAAAAACTCTACAGTTCCAGCACCTTCATACTTAATAAATTCGGCAGCTTTTACGGCTGCATCACCCATTTTAGTACGTAATTCATCGGTCATAAACGGCGAAGGAGTTTCTTCGGTTAATTTTTGATGACGGCGTTGTACCGAGCAATCTCTTTCTGATAAATGACATGCTTTTCCGAAAGAATCTCCAATAATTTGAATTTCGATATGGCGAGGCTCTTCAATAAGCTTTTCCATATACATATCATCATTACCAAATGCCGCTTTTGATTCTTGACGAGCAGAATCCCAGGCGTCTTTTAAATCTTCTGCTTTCCAAACAGCACGCATTCCTTTACCACCACCACCTGCGGATGCTTTTAACATTACAGGATAACCAGTTGCTATGGCTGTTTCGATACAGTCTTCAAAAGTTTCGATAACACCTTCACTTCCAGGTACACAAGGTACGCCAGCAGCTATCATAGTCGATTTAGCATTTGCTTTATCGCCCATACGGTCAATCATTTCAGGTGAAGCACCAATAAATTTTAAATCATGTTCATCACATAATTTAGAAAATTTAGCATTTTCTGATAAGAAACCATAACCAGGGTGAATGGCATCTGCATTGGTAATTTCGGCAGCAGCAATAATACGATCCATTTTTAAGTAAGATTCATTACTTGCGGCAGGACCTATACAAACTGCTTCATCAGCAAATTTTACGTGTAAACTTTCTGCATCTGCTTTTGAATAAACAGCAACAGTTTTTATGCCCATTTCTTTACAGGTTCTAATTACACGTAGTGCAATTTCACCTCTATTGGCAATTAATATCTTTTTAAACATAGGTTCTAAAAATTTTAAAACTCCAAATAAAAGAAGTAAGTACTTGTTTTATTTGGAGTTATATGTAAATTAAGATGGATCTACTAAAAATAATGGTTGATCAAATTCTACAGGAGTAGCATCATCTACTAATACTTTAACGATTTTACCTGAAATTTCAGATTCAATTTCGTTAAATAATTTCATTGCTTCAATAACACAAACTGTGTCACCTACTTTTACCTCAGTACCTACTTCAGCAAAATTTGGTTTATCTGGCGATGGTTTTCTATAAAAAGTTCCAATAATTGGAGACTTTATGGTAATATATTTATCGTCTTTTTCGGTAGTAACAGCTTCAGTTGGTGCCGCTGCTACAGGAGCTTGTGCCACCATTTGAGGTGCTACACCCATTGGAGCAGCTGTTTGAATAATTGTAGTTTCAGGAGTTTCGCTTCCAGTTTTAATGGTGATTTTAATATCTTCCATTTCTAACTTTACTTCACTTGCACCTGACTTTGCTACAAATTTAATAAGGTTTTGAATTTCTTTAATATCCATATTCCTAATATTTAGTTGTTTGGTTTTTTATGAATTGTATGCCCATTTTAAATAGATAGACCCCCATGTGAAGCCTCCACCAAATGCAGCAAAAATTAAATTATTTCCTTTTTTCAAATCTTTTTCATAGTCAGCAAGCAATAAAGGTAAGGTTGCTGAAGTGGTATTTCCATATTTATGGATGTTTACCATTACTTTTTCAGGTTCTAAACCAACTCTATTTGCAGTTGCTTCAATAATTCTGTTATTTGCTTGGTGTGGTACCAACCAATCTACATCATCTTTTGAAAGGTTATTTCTTGTTAGAATTTTTTCAGCAACATCAGCCATATTAGAAACCGCATATTTAAATACAGTTCTACCTTCTTGGGTTATAAAATGCTGTCCGTTTTTAAGTGTTTCTTCTGATGCAGGTAAAAGAGAACCTCCTGCCTGAATTTTTAAGAAATCTCTACCAATTCCATCACTTCTTAAATACTCATCTTGTAAGCCTAAACCTTCTGTATTTGGTTCAAATAATACCGCACCAGCACCATCACCAAAAATAATACAGGTTGCTCTGTCGGTATAATCAATTACTGAGGACATTTTATCGGCACCGATTAATAATACTTTTTTATAACGCCCGCTTTCTATATAACTAGCCGCTGTTGACATTCCGAATAAAAAACTCGAACATGCAGCTTGTAAATCGTAAGAAAAAGCATTTACAGCCCCTATTTGAGTTGCCGTATAAGTTGCTGTTGATGCAACTAGCATGTCTGGAGTTGCAGTAGCTACAATAACCAAATCAATCTCTTTCGGGTCGATATTAGATTTTTGAAGCAGGTCTTCAGCGGCTTTAATAGCCATGTATGAAGTACCTTCTCCTTCTTCTTTTTTTAATATTCTTCTTTCTTTGATACCTGTTCTGCTAGTGATCCATTCATCATTTGTATCTACCATTGTCTCTAGCTCCTTATTAGTTAAGGCGTATTCAGGAACAAATTTCCCTACTGCGGAAATCGCTGCAGTTATTTTAGTCATAATTGTTTGTTTAGTGGTAAAATCAGTTTTCAAAAGTAATGAAAAATATATCAGCTTTTAAAGGATAGCACATCAAAAACACTTTTATTTAATTAAAAACACAAAAAAACCCTCTAAAAGAGGGTTTTTTTATTTTGTAAAAACTATTTTTTTAAGCCTCAGCAGTTGCGCTTTCTAACACAACTTGACCTCTATAATATAATTTTCCTTCATGCCAGTGAGCTCTGTGGTATAAATGAGCTTCTCCAGTTGTAGGATCAACAGCTATTTGAGGTACAGAAGCTTTATAGTGAGTTCTTCTTTTATCTCTTCTAGTTTTCGATATTTTTCTCTTAGGATGTGCCATTATGTTTTATTTATCTGTTAGTAAGTCCTTTAATTTATCCCATCTTGGGTCTGTTGAAACCTCTTCAACAATTTTTTCGTCTTTTATTTTTAATTTATTAAGCCTTTGAAAAGCTTCAGATTCCATTGTTCCATTTAAAACATCAGGATGTACTCTTCTGTTAGGAACTGATAATACGATTGATTCATAAACATACTGCGCTACGTTTAATTGATATCTTTCATGTGGAAGTATCAAAATTTCATCGTGTTCATCATTATATTCATCTCCAAATTGAACAACTAAATCTAAACCACCATCAATTTTTAAATCAAATGGCTCACCAGTACTATCGCAAGGTACGTTTACGGTACCTTTTATTGCAAAAGAAAGTTCAAAAAATGTACTTTTTTTTACAAAATTAAGCGTAGCAACAATGTTTGTGTCGTCAAATTCATCAAACTGAAATGCTTCAAAGAACTTTTTGTCAATTTGATAGGTAAACAAATGACTTCCTTCTTTCAAACCTACAAAAGGGATATCGAAAATTTTTAAGTCTTTCATTTATATTAATCAATTTGAGCTTGCAAAGATATAAAAAATGTTTATAAATTTATATTTTACCTTTAAAAAAAAACTATTTTACTTTTAAAACGTTTTTTGTTAGTTCGGTATATTCTTTTCTGCTCTTAAATATTTGTAATGAGGTGAATAAAGCTTCTTTGAAAGAAGTAGGGTTTGCTTTGTTTTTACCGGCAATGTCAAAACCTGTTCCGTGGTCGGGTGAGGTTCTTATTTTGTTTAGCCCAGCGGTAAAATTTACGCCATTTCCGAATGATAAGGCTTTAAAAGGCGCTAATCCTTGGTCATGATACATGGCTAAAACACCGTCAAACTGCGTATAAGTTTCAGATCCGAAAAAACCATCGGCAGCATAAGGCCCGAAAACCAATTTGCCTGTTTCCTTAATTTCGGCAATTGTTGGGCGTACAATTTCATTGTCTTCTCCGCCAATAATTCCGTTATCGCCACAATGAGGATTTAATCCTAAAATGGCAATTTTTGGTTTGGTAATGCCAAAATCTTGCTTTAATGATGCGTGCATAATTGCTACTTTCGCCTTAATTAATTCAGGCGTAATGCTTTGCGCTACTTTTGAAATAGGAATATGCCCGGTAATTAAACCAACCCTTAATTTGTCGGCAATTAAAATCATGAGGCTTTTTCCGTCTAATTTATCTTCTAAATATTCGGTATGCCCAGGGAAATTAAATGTTTCTGATTGAATATTTTCTTTACTTATAGGTGCGGTAAGTAACACATCAATATGGTTATTTTTTAAAGCATTGGTAGCGGTTTCTAATGATTTGTATGCAAACTTTCCGCCAATTTCTGTTAATTTACCCAATTCAATTTTAACATCTTCTGTCCAAGAGTTCATTAAATTAATTTTATTATCAGCAATTTTATCAAGTGAATTGATACTAAAAATATTGTTGTTTAATTTTAGGTTTTTCTTATGATAAGAAACCAATCGATTAGAGGCGAATATAACGGGCGTACAAAAATCAAGCATGCGCTTGTCTTCAAAAGTTTTTAAAATAATTTCAATACCAATTCCGTTTGTATCTCCAACTGAAATTCCAACAATAATTTTGCTTGTATTACTATCCATAGTTATTTTTCGTGCGTGTTTCTGTGTGTAAAGTTGTATTTTTGGTACAAACAAAAGTAACTAAAAATTTAGAGAATGTTTACAGGAATAATTGAAACTCTTGGAATTGTAAAAAGAGTCGTACGTGATAAAGAGAATTTACAGCTGACTATTTTAAGTGATATTACTAATGAATTAAAAATTGACCAAAGTGTGGCACATAACGGGGTGTGTTTAACCGTGGTTGCTATTGATAATAATCAATATACGGTTACGGCAATTAAAGAAACGCTTGATAAAACCACGATTGGTAGTTTAGCGGTTGATGATCAAATTAATTTAGAAAGAGCCATGAAATTGGGCGCTCGTTTAGACGGGCATATCGTGCAAGGACATGTTGATAAAACAGGGGTTTGCAAGGCGATAAAAGATGAAAACGGAAGTACGGTGTTTACTTTTTCTTATAATTTTGACCCAAGTGCGATTACTATTGAAAAAGGTTCGATTACTATAAATGGCGTAAGTTTAACCGTTGTAAATTCAAAAAAAGATGAATTTAGCGTAGCAATTATACCTTATACTTTAGAGCATACGAATTTTAAAAACTTCAAAATAGGCACAGAGGTAAACCTAGAGTTTGATGTAATCGGTAAATATGTGGCGCGTTTAACGCAGTTGAAATAGGGTTTTTTACCTTCGGATGATAAAAGAAAAAACCTCATAATCAGTTAAGAATATGAGGTTTTATTATTTGTTTAAAATTTTTAATTTAACTGTGCTTTATGGGTTTTTAGAATCGTCTAATATTTGGATTATTAAAATAATATCTTTCAGATGAAATTGCTCCTTGTTTATTTATTTTAAACCATGGTGATGATTCGCTATCGCTACTCTTTAAAACATGTATCGATTGAGCAGGAATATAACTTTCTGCAAGTAAATACAAGTAATTTCCGTTCGCATCGTGTGCGCTGTCGACAATTAAAACCGCATGCCCAGGGCTTCCTCCTTTTATGATAATATCACCAATTTCTAAGTTTTTATTTCGGGATATTTTTTTCAAATCTCTATTTAAAGAAATTGTTCCTGCGTACATAAAAACGATATCAAGATAGTGTCTGAAATTAGAATAACTAGCATCTGCGTTTGTAGTTTGTTGAAAAGTTACGCTGTTTCCTTGCACTTGTGGTCTAATTCCTTTTGCGTGGTCTGTCCATTTGTAATTGTGTCCGCTTGTGAACTTAAATTCGATTTTATCAAACGCTTTTTGCTCATACAAATATTCTGCTCTAAGTCGAATTATTGCGTCGGCACATTGCTGTAAATCTCTGTTCCCGACATCGTAATTAATAATAGCAACATGGCTTGATTGATTCGAAATAGGGTTTCCTGTAAAGTCTAAAATTTTTGATTTATCTGGCAGTAATTTTAAGTTTTGAAGGAAAAATTTCCAAGATGATGTATCGTAATTTTCACGAGAATAATCCGTAGGTCATGAAATTCTACCACGAATAGTTTCAGCAGATTTGTTGGTATTTGATTTCTCTACGTCTGGTTTACAAGATGAAATTGAAATCAGAAAAAAGCAATAAAATAGTAATTGGTGAATTTTCATTTAGGTTCTTTTATTAGTCAGCGAAATTTTATTTCTGATTTCACTACATTTTTTGATGTGTTTTTTGTCAGTTTTAGCAACTTTTAATCGTGTTGATAACAAAAAGAATCTCCTGAATTCGATACACAGTGTTTACATTGATTTCCTGTGCTTTTTGCGGTTGCTTGACATTGATTATACTTACAGTCTAAAGTATTTTTAAATGTTTGATGATTTTCAAGTGTTTTAAAGGATAATAAACAAGCAATACCTATTACAGATAGTAGTAATTTCATAGTTTTTTTACCGGTAAATATATTATTTATAATGTAATAAATATCATATTAAAATAATTTTATTGTAGGATAACGATAAATTTCTAGCCCCGATTGAAGCAATTGTTTGAGCTCCTTTTTGTTTTTTTAAACAAAAAGAGCGAGTGCGGAAAGCGGGAAATAGCTTCAAAAAAAGAAAAAACCTCATAATCAATTAAGATTATGAGGTTTAAACGTGGTCCCACCAGAAAAGGGATATATTTTTTTAAGTAACTGATTTATAGGTATTTGAATTTTATTTATTTTTTCGGTAGATTTTAAGGTTATGAAAGTAATTTATATTTATTCTAAATAACAAGGTGTTTTAAAAGGTCATTATTTGGTTTTTGATACTGATTTATTTATTTACAAACACGGTTAATTTGTCCCCTTTTTATTGCTGAATATCATTAATTCCAAAGGCTCAAATACTAAGTTCCTGCTGGTGCTGGTTGTTCCATTTGCTGAATATTCTTAATTCCAAAGAT
>NZ_OENE01000005.1 GCF_900239495.1 Tenacibaculum finnmarkense genomovar ulcerans | reverse complement strand
GATGATTTACGAACCGCCGTATACGAGACCCGTACGTACGGTGGTGTGAGAGGCGCACTCCGACTATTTTAGTCGGAGCCGTCTACTCGATTGGCAACAGTTTGTTATTTATTTTCTTTAATCTATTTTAATTCCGATTGTATCTTCAATTCTAAATCGTTGAATGCTCTTGACATTATTGGATTGTAATTGTCTATGAACGAACGCATATAATAAACATCTTTAGTGAAATTTAAAAAAACTGAATCAAATGAAGACTCTACATTTAAAATTGCTTTTCTAGTTTCTACAGTACTAATTGTTCTTGCTCTCGTTGCCTTAATATGAAAGTCCTTTTTCGCATTTTGTAATAAGTGCCACTCCTTACATAATTCACTTGAAGGGAAGTTTTTATCCAAAACTAAATTTTCAAATGTAAATTCCCAATCACAATTATATGGTTTATAATATAAAGTGTCAATTTTTTTCCAATCAACTGTAGAGTAATCCGCATATTGAACAGTGTTGTCTAAAAGGGAAATAATAGATTCTTTTATTCTATTTGACTCTCTTTCCTTTTTATTTAGGTTTGAAGAATAAATAAATGTAAGAAAAGCTGTAATAATAATTAATAAAATATTAAAAACATAATCACTTATTTTATTTACTTTCTTTTTTTCCATTTTAAAGTTCAATATTTATAATTTATCTCTTGTTGAATCTTGTTTATAATTGTTGCCAACGTTTTATATATGGTTTGTTGCGTTTTTAAAGTACTAAATTTAGTAAATAAAAACGGAATAGAAAATCCCCTAAGGATTTTCGTAGGTAGGCGAGTACTAGCAATGAATTATATATGTTGTTGTGTGTAGTGTTTATTCAGTCAGAAATTTTTCAGATGTTAGAATAGTTGAGTAATAGTAATTTAGTGCTCCTAAAAAGGCTTTTTGAACTTCTTTTGCTTTAACAGTTTCGTTATTAATTTCAAGATTTTTTGTAGCACAAGCATCACTTATTACTGTACATTCAAATCCGAAATCTTTCGCAGCTCTCGTTGTAGCATCTACACACATATGTGTCATCATTCCGCATATTACTAGTTTTTCAACTCCTATTTTATTTAAATATTCTAGAAGGTCAGTCTCTCTAAAGCTATTAGGGTAGTTTTTTGTAATTACTTTCTCATTTTTATTAGGTTTAACACTTTCGTGGATTTTTACACCAAAAGTATTAGGAATAAAAAATGTTGAATTTGTTCTAGTCGAAAGGTGTTCTATATGAATAACTGGCATTTTTTTGTCTCTAAAATTCTGTAAAATTAATTGAGCTTTTTCTCCTGCTTTTTCAGGTTCAGAAAGTTCCATTTTTCCTCCTTTAAAATAATCATTTTGAATGTCAATAAGTATTAATGCTGTTTTCATTGTATCAGTATCGGTTTGAGCTTTTGCTATATTTGTTATTAAAATTAGAGTTAAAATCAATAATATTTTTTTCATTTCATTTCGTTTTTTGCATTACACACAACGATTTATATATGGTTTGTTGCATTTTTGAAGCACTAAATTAAGTAAATAAAAACGGAATAGAAAATCCCCTAAGGATTTTCGTAAGTAGG
>NZ_OENE01000004.1:328198-341695 GCF_900239495.1 Tenacibaculum finnmarkense genomovar ulcerans | reverse complement strand
ATCAGAAACATCGCCGGTTTTTTCTACAGATACATCAAAAGTACAATTCGCATCCGTCGAAATTATGATGTCTTTTGGAACTGTAAATGTTGGTTTTATTGTGTCTGTTATACTAATAATCGTACTATCTGTTTCTGTTTTTCCACAAGTATCAACAACAGTAAATGTCCTTAAAACTTTTGTTACACATCCATCATATGAAATAATTTCATCTTTATATGTAATCTTAGCAATATTAGTATCATCTGTAGCTATATAATCTGCATTATTAAATGTAGCTATATTTAATGAAACTGCTGTTAAACTAAATTTATATCTAGCATTTGCTGAATTTATATTATTTTGATCACAGCCCTGAATACTCAATTTATTAGGAACAATAAGTGTTGGGACATCATTATCAATTGAAATAAGTGTTGTTGAAATTGACTTTTCACAACCAAGAATATCAGTAACTGTAACCGTATATAAACCTGTACTAATATTATTAAGATCTTGAGTTGTGGCTCCATTACTCCACAAATAGGTGTAACTACCCGATCCTCCGGTTACAGATAAATCAATACCTCCATCAGTTCCTCCACAGCTTAAATCACTTTTTAATACTGATAATGACAATTCATTAGGTAATATTATTGATTTTTCTAAATTAGTTGTTGATAGGCTACAATTTGAACTATAAACTAATTCTGCCTTAAAATTTCCTGTGAATTTATCGCTGCCTGTATAGGTAAATTCCCCTGTTTTATCAGCGGATGTTCCTACTAAATTACCTTTTAAAAAGAATTTCCATAAATAGGTTTCTGTAACTCCACTACAAACAATAGCATTCGAATTAGATCCGTAATTTATTGTTTTTGAACAGCCTTGTTGTCTATTTAATTGAATATCGGTTACTGGGCAAGGGATGCAAACAAGAGTGTTGTCAAAATTTTTGTTGGTTTGATTACATGTAGCATTTTTATATCTTATAGTTGAAGTTCCTAACGATAGATTATCGCCACAAAAATTATCAGCAGCAATAATAGAATATTTCAAAGTAAGAGTTTCATCTAATATTTTATCTACCTCCCAGTTTATAGTGTTATTAACAATTAAACCTGTTCCTTTATTAGCGTTAATAGTACTGCTCGATTGTAAACTTGATGAAACTATTTGAAATTCATTCGGTATTTGATCAACTACCAATGGTTGATCATCTAAAGCTGTTGCCGCAGGTATTAATTCTCCTAAAATAGTACTGTACATGTTTGTTAAATCAGCAGCATTGTCTGTATAATATGCACCACTGTTCTGAATATTATCTAAGGTATATTTTGCGTTATCCTTTTCTATTCCTTCTATTAATTGTCCCGTAAACCCTACGGTAAATATTGATTGATTATAAGAAGTACCGTTAACATTAATATTTCCAATTGCTGTTGCTGCGGAAAAAGCACGCTGCTGACACATTGAATTAATTTCTGTCGTTTTACACTCACCACTTACTGGCAAAGGAGAACCGTTATGCCAATTAGGAAGACCATCTGTAAAAAACACAATACTTCTTGTTCGTAAACAGCCAGGGCTTGAATTGGTAAACACTTCTCCCGCTTTTAATAAGCCTCCTTCCATATTAGTACCAGCATCTGGCGATAATTGATCTATAGCATTATTTAAAGCGGTTTTATCTGTTGTTAAATCAGCTAAAATAACCGCATCGTAACTATAACTAACAATGGCTATTTTGTTTTTACCTGTCGGATTATTCGCTGAAGAAAGTAACTTACTTACAAAATCTTTTGCCGATTCTTTTACAAATTTTATAACTGGTTCTTGATTTCCTGTACCAGTTCCATCATCAACATAGTTTCCCATACTTCCGGAAACATCTATTAACAATACAACTTCTTTAGCAGCTACAGGTGGATTACCTATTACTGTTAATGTAACATCAAATTGTTTACAGTTTATTGGGCTGCTTACTATTTGTTTATTTATAACTATTTGTTCTTGGGCTATAATTAATTGACCTGATACTAATAAAAAAGCAAAAAAAACACTTTTTAATACTGATTTTAACCTTGTTTTCATAATAAAAATACCTTTACAGTGATGTCTTACTTATCTTAAATTTATAACAGATGTTCTTAATAAAACTGAGGTAAATAGTAGAAATATCATACTATTTTTCACTAACCTAACAGCTTTTCTATTAAATTTAGATGATAAACAAGAAGTGCGAATATTTTGGTTATTCGAATTGAAATCTGTTTGAAAAGTATTTTTAGCAGGTACTAAATAATGGTTAAACTTTAAATGTAAAACAATAGATTTTATTTTTCTATTTTTTTTAACAATTAAGTTGGTTTCGTATTTATCTAACTTGGTAAAGTTAGAATATTTTGTAGTAGCAAATAATGTTGTGCTTGTGCACAAACATAAAAAAGTAATCGTATTTTCCATAATTTTTATTTATCATAATTTAAAACCTTGTAATAAAATTACAAAGCATAGGGGGATATACAAAAAGGGATGGAGGGGATTTATTTTATGTTATAAAATAACGTTTAAATAAATGGGGGTAATTTATTTTTAATTTAAAACTACACATTAAATATACTTAAATTCAGATGTTTAGCTTTTTTACAAGACAAATGTAGCTTGTTTTTTCAACTAAAAAAAATATTTTTTTAAAAAAATTTCTATTAAATAATTTCTATTTTTTAATCGGTTATAACTAGTTTTGCCACATGATACAAAATGATACTATTATTGCTATGGCAACTCCATCAGGCGTTGGAGCTATTGCTGTTATTAGGCTTTCGGGTGAAAAAGCTATTGAAATTGTAAATACTTTTTTCAAGTCGATAAAAAGCAACAAATCGCTGCTAACTCAAAAAACACACACCTTACATTTAGGGCATATTTTTGATAAAAATACCAATACTATTTTAGATGAAGTTTTAGTATCAATATTTAAAAACCCCAAATCGTATACAGGCGAAAATGTCGTAGAAATTTCATGCCACGGTTCGGTATTTATTCAGCAAGAAATTATCCAATTATTTTTAAAAAATGGTTGTAGAATGGCTGATAATGGTGAATTTACCATGCGTGCTTTTTTAAACGGAAAAATGGATTTAAGCCAAGCCGAAGCCGTTGCCGATGTAATTGCTTCTAATTCTGCTGCAAGTCATCAAATGGCTATTCAGCAAATGCGCGGCGGAATTACCAATGAATTAAAAGATTTACGCATACAATTATTAGATTTTGCGGCATTAATTGAACTTGAATTAGATTTTTCGGGCGAAGATGTAGAATTTGCCGACCGAACTAAATTTAAACAATTAGTAGCTAAAATCACCTTTGTTTTAAAACGATTAATTGATTCTTTTGCTTTCGGAAATGCCATGAAAAATGGAATTCCTGTAGCAATTATCGGCGAGCCTAATGTTGGGAAATCTACTTTATTAAACACGCTTTTAAACGAAGAAAAAGCCATTGTTTCAGATATTGCAGGTACTACTCGTGACGCTATTGAAGATGATTTAATTATTGATGGTGTTGCTTTTCGATTTATTGATACCGCGGGTATTAGAGAAACTCAAGATATTGTTGAGAATATCGGAATTAAAAAAGCCTACGAAAAAGCAGAAAATGCACAGTTAATTATCTTTTTAATTGATGCGAATAAATTTGCATTTTCTAGCGATGAATTTTTACAAGAAATTGAAACCATAAAAGAGCGTTTCCCTACTAAAAGATTGCTTGTAATTGCCAATAAAATTGATACATTATCGTGTCATGATACAGCTATTTTAAAATCAGAAATTGATCCTTTAATTTTAGTATCAGCAAAACAAAAAACAGGTATTATTGAGCTAAAAGCGGAATTAACATCTTTAGTAAATACAGGTGCTCTAAGTAATAACGAAACAATTGTTACTAACTCACGTCATTTTGAAGCATTAAACAATGCTTTAACTGCTATTACTTCTGTACAACAAGGAATTGATTTAGAAATTTCTACGGATTTATTTTCTATTGATATTCGTGAGTGTTTACGTCATTTAGGAAATATTACAGGTGAATACGATGTCGATAAAGATATTTTAGGGCATATTTTCGGTAACTTCTGTATCGGAAAGTAAGTGCACAAAATATTAAAACCTTATCTTAGGTATTAAATAATTTTCAATAAAAAATGAGCCGATTATATTTTTTAATCGGCTCATTTTTTGACCATATTTGAGCCGATTAACTAAATTATTCGGCTCATGGAATATAATTGGCAACAAAAAGACTGGAGAAATTTCTCTTATAATATTGATGAATTAGAAGATTATCTTTATAAATTCATCGAAAAAACAGGCAAAATAAAAGGCATAACCAAAGGATTGTCAAAAATATCTCATACTCAAACTACAATCAATATTTTAGTTTCAGAAGCTATTAAAACTTCCGAAATAGAAGGAGAATTTTTAAGTAGAACAGATGTAATGTCTTCCGTTAGAAATAATCTTGATATAAATACTTCACATGAAAACGTAAAAGATATTAAAGCTAAAGGTATTGGTGAATTAGTTACAAATGTTCAAAATAATTTTAAAGAAGAACTTACAAAAGAAACCATCTTTAAATGGCATCGGCAATTATTACAAGACGAAAACCTAATTGAAGTTGGAAAATGGAGAACGCACCAAGAACCTATGCAAGTAATTTCAGGAGCTATGGGCAGAACAAAAATACATTTTGAAGTACCTGCTTCTGCAAATGTAAATGACGAAATGAATCATTTTATAAACTGGTTTAATACAACTTCTCCAAAAGGTGAAAAACCTATAAAAAATGCCGCTATTAGAGCTGCTATTGCTCATCTGTATTTTGAAAGTATTCATCCTTTTGAAGATGGTAATGGACGAATCGGAAGAGCTATTGCCGAAAAATCGCTTTTACAAACCCTAGACAGCCCTTTATTAATTAGTCTTTCTACAAGTATTGAAAAAGAAAAAAAAGAATATTATAAAGCGTTAGAAAAAGGACAACGAAGTAATGAAATAACACCTTGGTTACATTATTTTATCAATTTAATTTTGAATGCTTTAGATACTTCCGAAGCAATTATAGAATTTACGCTAAAAAAGACAACCATTTTTACAACCTATCAATCAAAATTAAATGAAAGACAATTAAAAGCAATACGCAGAATGCTCGATGAAGGTTTTAATGGTTTTGAAGGAGGTATGACTGCAAGAAAATATATTGGAATTACCAAAACATCTAAAGCTACTGCTACAAGAGATTTACAAAATCTTTTAGAATTAGGCGTTTTTAAACTATTAGGAAAAGGACGAAATACCTCTTATGAAATAAATTTTGACGTTTAAAACTGTTTCAATTTTATTCAAGAATAGTTTTATAACGGCAAATCAGCACGGCATTATGGCAAGGGGTTGAAACCCCTTGTTAAATATCAAAATAACTTCAATATAAAATGAGTCGATTAATTTACTATCTATTTCTCTTTTTAAAATATGTTTTTGGTTTTGTTGTATCTTTCCATATAAAAAAGAAAAAGACAAAATGACTGAAGAAAATAATTTCACTCCATTTGAAAGAATAATAAGAGAATTGGGTGTTGTCAAGTGGATTTTTAAAAGCCAATCTATGGAAGCCTCAACAAATGTTTCACAAGTACCAATGCTACATTCAAAAGGACGGTATTTGGCAGGAATGTACTATGTTACATCTAGTGAAAAAATGATGTTGCTTCAAGAATACATAAAACATTATACCAAACGATTTGAAAGTACTACAAATACTAGTTTAGTGAAAAATGAACTTTTAGAAATACATAAAGAGGCAAATAGTATTTTAAATTATTACAATAAAAACCTTACTACTAGCTCCAAAATAGTACAAGATTTTAAAAAAAACATACCTAAAATTATTGGTGATAAATTAAGGTATTTAGAAAAACATAGAGGTGTTATAGTTGTTGGAAACCTACGAATCGAACATATTGAATTTGGAATAGATTTCCATGACAAAAGAATGGATTGGACTTATCAAAAACATAATACCATAACTACTAATAATGAACTTGCTTTCTTTTGTGCTAAATTGATAGGGTTTATTGATAAGTTTGAAATTAACCAATCAGCAACTAAAAAAGAATCTCAAAAGATAAAATTATCAATTAAACAAGTAGCATTAAAATATATTTATGAAGGAAAATCTATTACTAGACAAAATAGTAACTCTATAATTAAAGAATACGGACATACTTCTGGAGATAAATTGTATAACGAATACACACGTTATTCAAGTAAAACTAATAGAATAGCAAACGAAGAAACAGAACAAAAATTAAAAAATAAGATTAAATTAATCGAAAGCGTAATATCTTTATTATCAATAGAAAATCAAGAAAAACCGAGAAAAGAAATTACCGATTTAAAAGCAAAATTAATCATTGATTAAAATTTGTAACCAGTTATAACCAGTTACCTACTTACTAACTGTTAGTTCTTTGTATCATCATCTAAAAAAAGATACAAATGAAAAACCCACTTTCTAAAATTAGTCAATTAAATATCAAACAACTTTTAAAAAATTTAAAACTTGTAGCTGAAATTATTAATTTAATTCGGCTTTTTTTGATATAAGATTTACAGATATAAAAAAAATTAACATATAAAGGTTTAGCTTTTGAATTAGTAACTAAAATTGCCAAAATTTTAAACACACTAATATCAAAACTAAGACGCCCATACTACTGCGCGGCTGTTCTTATTTGGTGTATATATAAATTTAGAATAACAGCAACTAAAAACCATCTAATTAACTAAATACAAAACATAACTTAAACATTTACAAAAAAATATGTTATTAAGCTATGTTTTAACTCCCCTCCTTATGCTATAAACATATATTTATAGTTTTATATAATTATGTAAATCTATATGAGTTTGTTTTATTATTTTAGGCATTAAAAAAATTGTAAAAAAGAAATGTTTAAATACATTTCTAAATTTTATGTTGGCTCATAATTATATGTAAACATAAAACAAAATAGCTATAAATGAAAACAAACTTTATCTTTTTAAAAGACAACTATATTGAGTTATTTCAATTAATTGTTTTAGCAGAACGTAATTGCTATACTGACCCAAGTACAACACTTTCTAAACTTAGAATTCTTACTGAAAAACTAGCTAGTATTTTAATTGACTTTGAACAACTAGACGAACCTTTCGATAAAAAGCAAGTAAGCAAATTAAATGTCTTAGCAAATAATTCAGATACACCATCTGAAATAATTTCCATTTTTCATACTATTAGAAAATCAGGAAATAAAGCCTCTCATTCTGGAGAAGGCACACAAGCTCAAGCTCGTTATATGCTTAGACAGACTTTTTATTTAACCAAATGGTTTATTGAAGTATATGAAGATGAAGAAATTTGTAGTGATTATGAAATACCTCAAGAATCTTGGTTTATTATCGAAAACTCTAGGTCAATCGAATTAGAACAGCAATTAGCACAACTAAAAGATGAAGTTGACACTTATAAACTAAAAATAATAGCACAAACTCAAATTTCTGAAGAGGCAAAAAAACAACGTAAAGAACGTGCTTTTTCTAAAGCTAAAAAAACAGCTGAAACAGAAGCTGAAACCAGAGAACGTATAGACAAACAATTACGAGATGTTGGCTGGGAATGTGATACACAAACATTAAACTACAAAACCCGTAAAACACTACCTCAAAAAGGACGACAGATAGCAATTTCTGAATGGAAATGTGCTACTAAATGGGCAGATTACGCTTTATTTAATGGTTTAGAACTTATTGGTATTGTAGAGGCTAAAAAGCATATTAAAAATGTAATGAGCGATTTAGGGCAAGCTGAAAAATACAGTCAGCTTGTTACTAATAATAACAATACTACATTTGTTAAACATGCCAATAGTTCTAATTATAAAGTTCCCTTTATATTTGCTACCAACGGAAGACCTTATTTAGCACAATTTAAAACTGCTTCTGGTATTTGGTTTTGGGATGCTCGTAATCAAAAAAATAGGGCAAAACCATTGCCTAATTGGTTTTCACCAAGAGACCTTATAGAAAAATTAAACTACGATGAAAACAAAGGTGTAGAAAACCTACAAAAAACAGGCTATGATTTATTATCAGATCCTAATGGCTTAGGGTTAAGAGCTTATCAAATTGAAGCCATTAAAGCTGTAGAACATAAAATATTGACCAATACAGACGATAAACGCGCTTTACTAGCCATGGCAACTGGTACAGGTAAAACACGTACGATGATTGGTATGTGTTATCGTTTAATTAAATCTAAACGATTTAGGCGTATTTTATTTTTAGTAGATAGGCGCATGTTGGGTAAACAAGCATCCGATTCATTTAAAGAAGTTCACATAGAAGGTTTGCAAACTTTTGCGCAAATATATGACTTACAAGACTTAGAAGATAAAGCTTCTGAGCTAGATACTAAAATACATTTTGCTACCGTACAAGGAATGGTACAGCGTATTGCTTATTCTGATAATCCTCCTAGTGTAGGAGATTACGACTGTATTGTGGTAGATGAAGCACATAGGGGCTATACACTAGATAAAGAAATGGACGAAGAGGAATTTATACTTCGTAATCAGCAAGATTTTCAAAGCAAATACCGAATGGTATTAGATTATTTTGATGCCTATCGCATTGGTTTAACTGCCACTCCTGCCCTACATACTAAAGATATTTTTGGCGACCCTGTGTTTATGTATTCCTACAGAAAAGCAGTTGTTGAAGGTTATTTAATCGATTTTGAACCTCCTTACGTTTTTCAAACTAGCTTATCTAAAGATGGTATTGTTTGGGAAAAAGGCGATGAAGTAAAAATATACGATCCTGAAGAAAACCAAATTAAAGATATAGGTATTACCGAAGATGAAATTAAAGTAGAAATAACAGGTTTTAATCGCAAAGTTATTACCGAAAGTTTTAACCGTGTTATTTTAAATGAATTAATATCTACTTATGGAATTTTACCAGAAAACAAAGATAAAACCTTAATTTTTGCTGCTACAAATGCACATGCTGATACTATTGTAAGATTATTATATGAAGAATATGAAGCCTTAGGCGAAGATGCTGATAAAGATGCTATCGTTAAAATTACAGGTGAAGTTTATAATAGAGAAGATTT
The DNA here is from genome assembly GCF_900239495.1 of Tenacibaculum finnmarkense genomovar ulcerans. Classification (GTDB taxonomy): domain Bacteria; phylum Bacteroidota; class Bacteroidia; order Flavobacteriales; family Flavobacteriaceae; genus Polaribacter; species Polaribacter ulcerans. The sequence continues at coordinate 332,491 of NZ_OENE01000004.1, read as the reverse complement.
ATTACGTAAATTTAAAAACGATCAATACCCGAGTATTGTAGTTACGGTCGATTTATTAACTACAGGAATAGATGTACCTAGTATTTCTAATTTAGTTTTTTTACGTCGTGTAAACTCTCGTATTTTATACGATCAAATGGTAGGGCGTGCCACCAGACGTTGCGATGATATAGGTAAAGAAGTATTTAAAATTTACGATTGTGTTGGCGTTTCTGAAATTATGGCAAAAGAACAAGTTATGAAACCTGTTGCCCCTTTGGTTACTAAAACCTTTGCTCATTTAGTAGAAGAATTAGCTATTATTGAAGATGATTACTCTAAAGAAGCTAAACTAGATCGTATTATCGCTAAAATACAACGTAAAATTTCTGGCTTTAACGAGCAACAAACAGCACAATTCGAAATACTTTCTGGTGAACCAACGGCAAGAGATTTTGCTCAAAAATTAAAAACTTTTGATATTGAAAACATAAACGAATCAATTGAAAATTATACTCATTTATGGGAGTTTTTAGATCGTGAAAAAGGAAAAGCATTTAATTACGCTACCTTATTTAGCGATCACCAAGACAAGCTTGAAGAGGTTTCTCGTGCCTACGAAAAAAACTTAAAGCCTAAAGATTATTTAGAATCGTTTACCGAATTTATAAATAACAACAAAAACACCATTACTGCTTTAAATATTGTATGCACCAAACCAAGTACGCTAACTAGAAAGGAATTAAAAGAGCTTCGTTTAATTTTAGATACCGAAGGTTTTAATAAAAACAACCTCAACACCGCTTATAAAGAAGTTACTAATACCGAAATTGTTGCTGATATTATTTCACACATCAGAACTTCTGCTTTAGGTGAAAATTTGGTAAGCCATCAAGAGCGTATTACCAATGCTGTTACAAAACTAAAAACAGCACACAATTGGAATCAAATTCAATTAAAATGGCTCGATAAAATAGAGGCGCAACTTCAAAAAGAATCTATTATTACTTTAGATGATTTAAACAAACCTCCTTTTAGTATTGATGGCGGCTTAAAACGTTTAGATAAAGTTTTTAAAAATGAAACTGCACAAATTATTAATGAGTTAAATGATTATTTATATGCTTAAAAATTAAAATTCTATGAAAAATTTATTGAAAAAAATTGCTGAAATCTCAACTAAATATGAGCAATTAAATAAAATATCAGGCAACGATTTTAATGTGTTCGATGTTATAAATGTAACTACTAATGAGGTACGTTTACATTCTAAATTTATTGCCGAATTGCTAAATCCGAAGGGAACACATGGGCAGGATGATGTCTTTTTAAAACTTTTTGTTACACAATTTGATGTAAAAATAAACACCGCATCGGCAATAGTAACTGTTGAAAAATATATTGGTGTAAAAATGGAAACCTCAGGCGGATATTTAGATATTTTCATTTCAGATAATAAAGGAAATGCTATAACTATTGAAAATAAAATTTATGCAGCAGATCAAGAAAATCAATTAGTTAGATATTATAATTACAATCCTAATAATCTTTTTTATCTTAATTTATTTGGTGATGATCCTTCTGAAAATAGTTGCGGTAAATTAAAAATAGGCGACGATTTTAAAATAATTTCGTATCAATCAGATATTATAGAATGGCTTATAAATTGCAGAAAAGAAGCCGTAGAACTTCCTTTACTAAGAGAAGGAATTACTCATTATATCAATTTAATAAAAATATTAACAGGGCAATCAGGAACTACTAAAATGAATACAGAAATTAGCCATTACATAGCATCATCAGCAGATAATTTAAAACAAGCTTCTTTAATTGAACAGAATATGACAACTGCAAAAGTTGAAATTCAATGGTTGTTTTGGCAAAGTTTAAAAGAAAAGATGATTGCCAATGGTTTAAGCCTTGTTGAAGAAAAAAATGTAACATGGCAAAACGTACATAATTACTATACTAAAAGTAGAAACAGAGATATTTATTTTGGTTTATGGGTTAAAATATTTGAAAAAGAAAATATCAGTATTCATTTTGGTATTGAAATAGAAGATGAAATTTACTTTGGCTTTACCATAGAAGAAAACGCAAAAGGTGGAATTGCTAATCTTGATAAATTCAGCAACTATAAGAATATGGTTTTAGATATAAACCCTAATTATATAAATTCAACATGTTGGTTAGGGTGGAAATATACCCAAGAAAAACTAAATTTTAGAACCTTTAATTCAGATGCTATATTTAATTTAGCAGACCCAAAAAAATTAGACCAATTAACAAGTAAAATAGCTGAAAATATTTTAAAAGATATTAAAGCTTTAAAAAACAAATTACATTAAATATAAATGGCATTATCAACACAAGAAATAGTAAATAAACTCTGGAATCTTTGTAACGTATTACGTGATGAAGGAATTACTTATCACCAATATTTAAACGAGCTTACCTTTATTCTGTTTTTAAAAATGGCAGAAGAAACCGAATATAACGATAAATTACCCGAAGGCTACCGATGGGAAGATTTAATACAAAAAGAAGGGATTGAGCTCACCAATTTTTACCGTAAATTATTATTGCATTTAGGTACTGAAAGTACAGGGAAAATTCAAAAAATATACAATAACGCACAAACAAGTATCAACGAACCTGCTAGCTTACGTAAAATCATCAAAAATATTGATGAGCTAGATTGGTTTGAAGCCAAAGAAGAAGGTTTGGGTGAAATGTACGAAGGATTACTAGAAAAAAATGCTTCTGAAAAAAAATCAGGTGCAGGACAATACTTCACCCCTCGCCCACTTATTAACGTTATGGTGCGTTTAATGAATCCGAAAGTTGGCGAACGTTTAAACGATCCTGCATGCGGAACCTACGGTTTTATGATTGCAGCACATCATCATATATTAAAAAACAATGATAAGTATTCATTATCTGAAACCCAAAATAAACACTTACAAACCGAGCAATATAGTGGATGTGAATTAGTTGGTGACACACATCGTTTAGCCATGATGAATGCCTTTTTACACGGAATGGGCGGAAATATTGATTTAAACGATAGTTTAAGTAGCTATGGCGAAAGCATTAAAAATATCGATTTGGTATTGGCAAATCCACCTTTTGGAACTAAAAAAGGAGGCGACCGACCAACTAGAGGCGATTTAGTGTATCCTACAAGTAACAAGCAATTAAACTTTTTACAAGGTATTTACCGCAGTTTACATACCCGAGGTGGCGCGCGTGCTGCCGTAGTGTTACCCGATAATGTACTTTTTGAAGATGGCGACGGACAACGTGTACGCCAAGATTTAATGGATAAATGTAATTTACATACTATTTTACGTTTGCCTACAGGTATTTTTTATGCCGCTGGTGTAAAAACCAATGTTTTATTTTTTGATAGAGGAACAACAGAGAAAAAAAACACGCAAAATGTATGGTTTTACGACATGCGTACCAACATGCCAAAATTTGGGAAACGTACGCCGTTTACTGAAAATCATTTTGTAGATTTTGAAAAGGCTTACAATGCCACTGATAGAACCAAAATAAAAGACGAACGTTTTAGCTGTATTACTAGAGATGAAATTACCAAAAAGAATGATTCTTTAGACCTTGGTTTAATTGCTGATGACAGCATTACAAAAGCCGAAGATATTGGCGAACCTATTGAAATAGCACAAGAAGCTTTAGCTGAATTAAAAGAAATTACAAAAGCTTTAAACAGTATAATTAAAGCACTTAATTAAATGGAGAGTAAGTTACCAAAAAATTGGGTTGAGACGGAAGTTGGTATTATTTCTGAAATAATCAGAGGAATTACTTATAATAAATTACAAGCTAAATCTATTAAAAAAAATGATGATTATTTAGTTTTAAGAGGTGGAAATATTCAAGACGGAAAAATAACTACAAAAACTAATGATGTTGTTTATGTTGAATCAAATTTAGTTAAAGAAATACAGAAAATAAAAAAAGGTGATGTTGTAATTGTAGGTTCAACAGGAAGTAAAAGATTAATAGGAAAAGCAGGAATTGCTAAAGAAGATTTTAAAGAAATTTCTTTTGGTGCTTTTTTAATGTTGATAAGACCTTCATATCTAATTAATAAAACTTTGTTTGATTATTATTTTATTTCTGATAATTATAGAAATGTAATTAGAGAATTAGCTGGTGGTGTAAATATCAATAATATCAGAAGAGAATATATTACTAATTTAAATTTACCACTTCCACCACTAGCAGAACAACAACGCATAGTTGCCAAACTAGATACTTTATTTGGTTCTTTAGATGCTTTAAAAA
>NZ_OENE01000004.1:189217-328193 GCF_900239495.1 Tenacibaculum finnmarkense genomovar ulcerans | reverse complement strand
GCCGTTTTAACACAAGCCGTAACTGGTAAACTTACCCAAGAGTGGCGGGTTGGTAAGGAGTTAGAGGATGCTTTATTTAATGTTGATTTAAATAATTATTTAACAGATATAAAATACGGAACATCAAAAAAATCAGATTATGATATTGATGGTATGCCTATTTTAAGAATTCCAAATATTAAAAATGGAGAAATAGATACATCCGATTTAAAATTTTCTATTCTTGATGAAAAAGAATATCAAAAAGTACTTTTAAAAAAAGGTGATATACTTATTATTCGTTCAAATGGAAGTGTTTCTATAGTAGGAAAATCTGCTATTATTAAAAATGATAAAGAATTTGGTTATGCAGGTTATTTAATTCGATTAAGAACATCAGATAATTTAAATTCAAAATATTTAAATTATATACTTTCTAGTCCAAGTTTGAGAAAACAAATTGAAGAAAAAGCTCGTTCAACTAGTGGTGTAAATAATATCAATACAACTGAAATTAAAGAATTAAAAATTAATGTTTTTGATATTAAAGAACAAACAGAAATCGTAAAACGAGTAGAGAATTTATTTAGTAAGGCAGATGCTATAGAAAAGCAATATAAAACGCTAAAAGAAAAAATAGACCGTTTACCACAAGCCATATTAGCCAAAGCTTTTAAAGGCGAGTTAGTAGCACAATTACCTACCGATGGCGATGCTAAAGATTTATTAGAAGAAATAAAAAAATTGAAAGAAAGTTTGGTTGTAAAACCTAAAAAGAAAGTCGTTAGAAAGAAAAAATAATCATTTAATTTAAAAAAATTGCTATAGAAATGAATACAGAATTAGAAAACTTAAAACAACAGTTTTTAGAAAAGTGGCCTATCGAAAAGCTACAAGAAATGGAAATTCAAGAATATACCAACACAAATAGAGAGGACTCTTTTTGTTATTGGGTAGAGCATATTACTCGAGATTTAGGAAGTATTGTTGGAGGTAGTTCTTATAAATTTGGAGTTTTTAAAAAAGGTTCAAATACTCCTACTCTTCAAAAAAATCATATAAATTCTGATGGAGAATATACATGGTACACTAAATACGGAGCAACAACAGCTCAAGAAGCATTTGAAAAAATTAAAGAAATAATTATTACTATAGCTACTAATGCACAAACAAATAACTTAGAAGCTATTGATACTATTGATTTAGGAACAGCCTATAAATGGAAAATTGCTTTTTTATATGGTAACTATAATATTATAAACATCTTTAAACTAGAAGCATTACGCTATGTTGCTAAAAACTTACAAATACCTTTTATAAAAAAAACACCTGTTTCAACATTTCATAGAGAAATTTTAAAACAAAAAAAGGAAATTATTTTTTTTGAGTTTAGTCATAATTTATGGCAACAGTATGCAAATGGTTTAATTGATATAAAAGAAGATTTTGCAAATTGGCTAAATATAAACACTCATAATTCTTATCGCAGTTACTTAGGTGATACAACTAATAGCATTACATCAAAATTAGATGAAATAAATAGCTACTTTGATGAGATAGATTTTTTCTTAGTAAATCCGCTAAATATAAAAGAACATATAGATACTATTTTAGTATTATTGAGCAAAACAGAAAGAGAAAAAAATGCTGATTTTGAAGAATATGACCTTAAAAATAGCAACGGTATTCCAAAAGCTTTACTCGGAAAAAATAATTACATACAGTTTTTAAGAGAAAAATTTATTGAAAAAAAAGACGACAAAAGTACTTTTAATAATATAGTTACAAACTTAAAAAATAATGCTATGATTTCACAGAGTAAAAATCAAATACTTTACGGACCTCCAGGAACAGGAAAAACCTATTCGATAATAAATGATTTTATTAAAACGGATACTCCACAATTAAACAGCAACCTAGAAGTAATAGAATATTTAAATGACAAAAAAAACTTTTGGCATTTAGCTCCAGGTGAAAATGGTTATTTATGGAACGATTTAAAAAATCAAGATTATTTAGGATATGAATGGTGCGATATAGGAATTGGGAACCTAAAAAACCTTAAAAAAGGAGATGTAGATAGTTTCGATATTAAATATCGTTTTTCAAAAGTTAGAAAAGGAGATTATCTCTGTATTATCTCTGGTAAAAAATTTTATGGAATTGCTGAAACCTTACATGATTATGATTTTGAAAAATCAAAAGAAGCTAATTTTGATTTTCAAACAATTAAAGTTAAATGGTTAAAACAATTTGAAAAACCAGAATTATTAAACACTTACAGTACACAAAGTTTTTCAGGAATTAAAGGAGGAAAAAGATGGGATAGTATAAAGGATGCCTTAACAAATCAAGAATTATATTTCGAATCTAACAAAGGAGCTGAAACTGCTAATAAAACTAAAAACTATATATTAGTTAGTTTTCATCAATCATTTGCATATGAAGATTTTATTGAAGGAATTAAACCCGACCTAAATGTAAGTGATGAATTAGATGAGAATAATTCTTTAAGCTATGTTTTACAAGATGGAGTTTTTAAATCGGCTTGTGATATGGCTGCAAATATTGCAGGATATGATGATTTAGATAACTGTTTAAAAGATACTAAAGAAAATAGAAACATAAAATTTAAAGAAGCAAAACCATTTTATTTATTAATTGATGAAATTAATAGAGGAAATGTATCAGCAATATTTGGAGAGTTAATTTCATTGATTGAAAATGATAAAAGACTAGGTGAAGAAAATGAACTTATCTTAGATTTACCCTACTCTAAAAAAGAATTTGGAGTGCCATCAAACCTTCACATTATAGGAACTATGAATACTGCCGATCGTTCTGTAGAATCTTTAGATACCGCATTACGCAGACGTTTCGAATTTAAAGAAATATTACCAAAACCTGAATTATTAGAAAATATATCATTTGATAGTTTTAATTTAAAAGATGTTCTAGAAACTATTAATAATCGTATTGAATTATTATTAGATAGAGATCACACTATAGGTCACTCTTACTTTATTACTATTGAAAGTGGCGATACTACAAAACTAGCTACTGTTTTTAAGAATAATGTAATTCCGTTATTACAAGAATATTTTTATGGCGATTATGGTAAAATAGGCTTAGTTTTAGGAAAAGGTTTTATTAGCAAAAAGGAAAATAATAAAATTAATTTTGCCGATTTTAAATATGAAAATTCAAATGATTTTAAAACACCATCTTTTGAATTAGAAAAAATTGATGCTAAAAATATTATTGATGCAATTCATAAAACATTAGGTATTAAAACAGCTGTTAAACTTACTGAAGTAAAACAACCTGTATTAGAACCTGCAGAAGCTCTATAATATGATAGTATACGAACACCAACGCTTATATGTTGGAGAGCAAGGTTTTAATCAACAGCATTTAGATGCGTTATTAAAATTAAACGAATACCATAATTGGAAATACTTTCAAGCTATTTCCAAAGGTATTCAGTTTAATCAATATGTAGGCATCATTCAAATAGATGGATTATCAATAGAAATTCATCCGAAAGCGGATAAAAATGATGATGCTGGTAAATGGCAAGGAGTTTTATTACATATGCTAGAAGCCTGCGGAAAACTAAAAGCGGAATCAGCAGGAGCAGCAAATGTAAAACGTACAAACTTAAATTTACTAGAAGTTTATTTTGATTTATATTTATCAGAAATAGAAACACTATTACGTAAAGGTTTTATCAAACAATACCGTAAAGAAACGAGTAATACAAAAGCTTTAAAAGGTAAATTAGAATTTGCAGGTAATATTCAAAAAAACTTGGTACATAAAGAGCGGTTTTATACTACACATCAAGTATATGACACCAATCATTTATTACATCAAGTTTTATACAATGCTTTAGAAATTGTAGGTCAATTTACCAAAGGAACGCAATTGTACGAACGCTGTAAACGCTTAGCACTTAACTTTGAAAAAATCAGTAAAAAAAACATCACAAAACAACAAGTAAATTCTATACAGTTAAATAGAAAATCGGCAAGTTATAGTTATGGTTTAGAACTCGCTCGGTTAATTATTTTAAACTACTCCCCTAATATTTCTGATGGTAAAGAAAAAATGCTTTCCTTATTATTTGATATGAATGTGTTATGGGAAACTTATATACTAAAACAACTTCAAAAATATTGCGAAGGCAAAAATATTGAGGTTTTTGGGCAGGAATCTAAATCCTTTTGGGGAAGCAATAGTTTAAAACCTGATATTATTTTAAAAAAAGACGGAAAAACTTATATTATTGACACCAAATGGAAATGTCCTAATGGCTCTGCTTCTGTTTCCGATTTACGACAAATGTATAGTTATTGCCGTTTTTGGAATGCAGAAAAAGCGTTGTTATTATATCCTGGAGAAAATAAAAATAATAATTTTGAATCTTTTGAAACTGATGATTATTCAATTTATGAGAATGAAACCCATGAAATAAATCATCAATGTAAAATGGGATTTGTTTCCGTTTTAGATGAAAATGGTAATCTTAATAAAAACATAGGGATTGAGGTTTTAAGGATTATGGGGATTTAGAAAAATAGTATAAATAAATCTTAATACTCAATTAATTTTAGCTTCGGACAAAGCTAATAACTAAGGCAAATGATCAATCATTTGCCTTAGTCATTTTACGCTATAAAATTTAAATAAACACTAAACTCTTATCAAGACCCACTACATTTGCAAAATAATATATTATTAAATTAAGTAATATGTTACCTATTTAACAAAAAACATAAAATACGTATTTTTAAATAATTAAAACTTGGCATAAATTATGAATTTAACTTATCAAATTAAAAAAATAAATTATGAATTTGATATCTAACTTCAAGCAAAGTTTACATTTTAAACAACGAATTTCACAACGACAAATAGATCCTTTTTTGGTTTCTATGTGTCTTATTAAAGGATCTATTAAAACTATGAAAAGAAACAAAATAGAATTTACATTATCTAAAGAAAATATTAATCAAGCAATTGAACAAGGCTACATATTAGCTAAAGACTGCTTTGGCTTAACAAGCTTTACTGTAGTAGCGCGAGAAAACATATTAATAACCGCTTTTGTTAGATTTGGAGACACTGGAGTAAACTGTTAATTATGAAAGAAAGAAAACCGACAAACTTACACCATGCTAATTCAATAAAAACAACTGATAATTCTTACAGTAAAGGTAAAATAATTCAAGGAGTAAAATATGGATTAAAAGACTATGAAAATTATATAGAAAAAAGTATCGAAGTAATTCAAAAAAATGGAGCTATAAAAATACCTATCAGAAAAGAAGAAATAAGGTATTATATAAAATTTAATGAATTTTCGAATGAAGAAAAAATTAAAAAACAGTTTTTTGATAAAATCAACACAGTTTTTATAAACGATAAAAAACAAAAAACTGAAATAATTGATAAAAACGAAAAACACAGTTTTATTGTATTAAAAACTGATCGCAATGTAACAACAATTACATTAATACTTAACAATAATACTATATCACTCAAAACAATACCTGCAACTCTTTTTTCTTTAGAAATAGATAATTTAAAAAATAGAGATGCTAAAAAAATTGAAACAGAATTATTTGAACGAAGTACAGAATTTGTTTATTCAGAACAACCAAAAGCAGACAAAAAAAGCAATAAAACGAATGAAATAAAGATAAAAACAAGAGATTCTATTAATAAACAAATAACTCTTGATACTATTGATAATTTAAATTTTATTTATTTAAAAGCCGATGACTCTCAATTAATAAAGCAAAGAAATGCTATTAAAAGATTAAGGGATAAACCATCTACGCATCACACACCGATACAAAAATTATTTGATTTATCAGATAAAGCAAAGCATTACTTTAAAGATAATATAGAAAATTATTCTAATAAAATTGATTTTAAAATATTAAATAAACCTGACGAATATGACGGTACAAAAGAACAACAAAAATTTGTAATAAATGCGCTACAAACTAAAGATTTTGCTTTATTAGAAGGACCTCCTGGATCTGGAAAAACAACAGCTATTGTTGAATTGATAATTCAATTAATAAAACAAAATAAACGAGTTTTATTAGTTTCAGCAACACATGTTGCTGTAGATAATGTTATTCACAGAATACTTACTTCTTACAAAAAAGAATGTGAAGGATTAGTTGTTCCTATAAGAATAGCTTCTAATATTGATAGTATTAGAAAAGAAACCGTAGAGCCTTACGAATTAAAAACCTTCATAAAGAAAACAAAAAAAGAAATTTCTAAAAACATAAGAAATAAAAAAACTACTGATAGCGGAAGAACACTATTAGATAGTATTAGCCAACCTAGTGACTACAGAAATAATGACCAAAATTTTGATGATATTATATTAAAATCAGCAAATTTAGTTGGAGGAACTATGATAGGAATTTTACAGCATCCTGATATTAAAAAAGGTGGAATACAAGAGGTTTTTGATGTGATGATTGTTGATGAAAGTTCTAAAGTAACCTTTCTAGATTTTATTGTTCCTGCCTTATATGCTAAAAAATGGATATTAGTTGGTGATGTTAATCAATTATCTCCTTACACAGAAGATGACCTTATAAGTGAAAATGTTGATATCATCATAAAAGATAATGATGAAAAAGAAAAACTGATTACCGCTTTTGAATTAAATAAAAAGCTAGCTGAACAAGCTGATTGGAATAAAAAAATAGTTAAAATACTATTTTCTACAAAACACAATGAAAATGATTTTGAAGATTATGTAGTTTTTAAACTCCCTAAAAATTTTGAGCCTAGCGACATTAATATCTTAAAGCTAAATAGCGTAGATTTAATTATCTGTGAAGCAACGGAAAATCATAAAAAAATTATTGAAAAATATATTTATGTAAAAGCTCAACTATTCGAAGGCTCTATTGATAGCATTTCATTTAATAACATCCAAAGAAAATTTCATAAAAACAGAAAAAACAATGCTAAAAAAAATGTTTATAATTATGAATTTATTAGTAACACAACAGAGCAATGGAAAGACACAGTAGGTAGTAAATTAAGTCAAATGTATCAATATCGCTTGGATGAAAATTCAAATTCAGAACTTAAAAAAGAATTTAATTTTCTAGTTCCTCAAGAATATCAAGATGAAATTGAAAAATTAAGAAGAGTCGCATTTCCTTCTATATTAGAGTTATTACAAATAGGAACTGGTGAAAAACAAAGAGAAACAAAGGATAAAAAAATTTATAATGAAGATAAATTAATTTATAAAGGATTTAATCAATTTGAAGAAATTAAATATCAAAAATTTCAAACACTTACCTATCAACATAGAATGGAAGATGAGATAGCCAATCTTTCTAGAACACATTTTTATACCAAAGATGATAAGACTAATTTAGAAACAGCAAAAACTACTAAAACAAGAAGTAAAATATTAAACTGGTATAAACCAAATGAAGACTTAGTTATTTGGGTTCAAAACAAAAAAATAGCAACACAGAAAAAAAAGAGAACTTCAAAAAATAAAAATAATTCTGATAAAATCATAAATTTAGGTGAAGTTGAACAAATAAAAGAAGAATTAAATGAGTTTACTAAACTAGCGCAATCAAACCCAAAAGAAGATAATAGTAATTATGAAATTGCTGTTTTAACTTTTTATAGAGCTCAAGAAACAGAACTAAAAAAAATGCTACAAGACATCAGCCAACAAAAGAAAAAACACAAATTTTTCACTATAAATAATGTTAGTATAACGCTAAGTACAGTAGATAAATTTCAAGGAGATGAAGCTGATATGGTATTACTATCATTTACAAAAACATCGCAATATGCTCATTATAATAGCCCAAACAGATTAAATGTTGCATTAACACGTGCTCGATACAAATTAGTTCTTTACGGTAATAACAAGTGGCTTTCTGAAAAGACACAATTACAAGCCCTTAAAGAAATTGCTAAAGAAGTAAAAAATAGAGTTATTAGATAAAAAGAAGACATGAAATTAACAAAAGAAATTACCGTAAACAAATATCGAGTTTTAGCTGACTATAAAGTTAAAATTAAGAAATCTCCATTCATGGCTGTTTTACAATTAGCTTATGAACAAAAACAATATAAAGAATTAAATGCAAAAATACTTCACGAAAATTTATTATACCCTTTATCAATAAATGCTTGTGAAAATTTATTAATACGAATGGCTAGTATGGGGTATTTTAAACTTTATGACGATCAAGAAAATGAACAACATCTCTATTATTTCCTTACTGAATTTGGAATTAATGCTATTGTTACTAAATCATTTTACTCAGAAAAAAATGGTGTTTTAGAAATTTGGACCACTGAAAAAAATGAGTTTACATCTGAAATTGTAAAAATAGAAGAATTACCATATGATGGTGATAATAAAACAGAAACTAAAAGAATAGACTCACATTTAAATTCTTTAATTAAACCTGAAGAAATAATAAAACTCAACACAGGTTCTTACACTATAGATAAAATTGAATCTCAAATTAAATTATTAAAACAAGCTGAAGAAAATATTACAATTGATTTTAATACAAATAACTATACCATTAAATTAGTTGATTTTATTTCATACGAAAAAGAAGATAAACAAAATATAATTGAATCTATTTTAATAAATGAATTTCCGAATAATTATCTTCCTAAAGAAAACATCTTATTAAAAGAATTTAATAATCAAGATATTTCATTAATTAGAAATATTAAAATAGCAGCACCAATTTTCAGAGAAACATATTTTAATTCAATAACAATACCTAATATAAAAGTAAACCCAAAAGATTTAAACGATGCAAAAAAATGGTTTGAAGCATTACTTAAACAAAGAGTTAATCGTTATTTTTTATCTGATGAAGAATTTAATCAATTTGAAAATGATATTGCAAATAAATTTGAATTGTTCGATAAAGAATTAACAAATACAATAAGTAGGGAGTATTTAATTAACTCTTTCGGAAAAGAAGATTTTTATAAAAAAACTAAGTTAGAAACAATAGATTATTTAAATTATTAAAAAAAAGCAATGAAAGAATTAGTACACACAGAAAATTTTGAAAATAAAAAAGCACTAAATAATATTTTTATTCCTACAGATAAACAATGGATAAGTACAGAAAACGATAATTTATCTGTAATAGAATCTGGTAAAAATGGTGTTTTGTTTCAGAAAATAATTACAGATATAGAAAGTGCTGAAGAATTGATTTGTTTGCAGTCTTTTTTAATTCAAGATACTCAAATAATTGATGCTTTATTAAGTGCAAAAAAAGAAAGAGATGTAAGAGTTTTTGTAATGGGATGTGCTGAAGCTAAATTAGAATCAAACCCTTATGATGATGATGATAGTTTTATAACCAAAGGCTACAAAAAAATGTTGGAAGATAAATTTAAAAATAATTTTACTCATAGGCAAGCGGGTAATTTACATGCAAAATTTATTTTAATCGATCCTAAAAAAAACTCTAAAGGATATATTTTTACAGGTAATTTTAATGAAAAGCCATTTTTTGAAAATCCTGAATTAGCCGTTAAACTTTCTAACACTCAAATAACGGAACTATTTAAAATTTTTGTATATCATTTTTGGGAACATACTACTGATGAGCAAACCAATACTAGTCAATTTGATAAAATCAAAAAAATTAATAAATTTGGTCTACCTCATTTATCTGAAATACTTTTAACTTCTCCTAATATCGAAATATCTAACTTAAAAAAAACCTTACTTGAAGCTATTTCAAAAGCAAAAGAAGAAATACAAATTTCTACCTTCGGATTAGATATTAAACATATATTATCAAATAAAATTTTAGATAAACTAAAATCAGGAATAAAAGTTACCATATTTTGTAGACCTAGATTAAAAACTATTAATGATAATATAGATGTACTTGCTAAACATGGTGCTAAAATTGTTTGTCACCCTTTAATTCATGCAAAATCTTTAATTATTGATAATAATGAAGCTTATATTTTTTCAGCAAATTTTGAAGCACATGGAATGGATACAGGATTTGAAATTGGAACAAAATTAAACACAAATCAAAAAAATGATTTATTAAAAATATACACCAATTGGAAAGAAACTTTTCCTTTTGAATACATACACGAAAATAAAATAACTAACACAGATAAATATCAATATTTAAACAAAGATGGGAAACTAACAAGTTTAATACATATTGAAAATCATGAGAATAAAAAAATCTCAAAAAAAATAACAACACTAAAAGATTTAAACTCATTGTTTCTAATAAAAAAACATCAAGAATTTAATTCAAAACAATTAACAATAGAACTGAAAGCTGAAATTAATAGCATAAATAATTACATCAAAATTGAAACTATTAATACAGAAAGTGAAATAATAGAAATTAAAACAGGAAGAAGTAAAAAACAAAAAACAGAAAAAGTATTATTGTTAAACACTTCTAAAATAAATAATATTCCTAATTTTCTATATAAACTAAATGAGCTAGATAAAAATATAAAAGTGTATGCAAAGTAAAAACAAACAAATACTTTTAACATGGGATGCTTTTAATAATGGTTTTATTGTTACAGCAAAGGTTTTAAAATCATTATTATTAGAAAATAAAATAACTATAAATAAAGTCTATTATTTACAGAATCAGGATTTATCAAATGAAAATTTAGCTGAAATAGATATTTTTTTTGAAAGAAAAAAACACAAAGAAGTTTTAGGTAAATTTAATAATATTAGAATTAAAGAAAGATTAAAAGATAATCGGAAAATCAGTGAATCAATAAAACTAGAAACTAAAACGCTTCCTAAATTTGAAAATAAAAGAATATCAATTAATGGAGTAACTAATTATCAATCTATTTATGATGGTCTGATAAAATTCCTAAAAGAAAATTTTTATAGTAAAGATAATATTGATTTGCATATAAACATTTCTCCAGGAACACCTCAAATGCATGTAGTTTGGTTAATGTTAAATTCTGCGGGTTACTTACCTATAAATACAACTTTGTGGTCAAGCCAGTTTGATAAAATTAAAAAGATAACCTACATAGAAGAAATAAAATTTAAACCTAATATTTTTCTAAGTGAATTATTAAAAAAGAAATATATAAGCAATACAATTAAGTTAAACCTAAACGAAACAAGATCTTATAAGAGAAAAGAAGCGGAAAATAAACTCACTTTATTTTCACATATCCCAAATGCATCTATATTGTTATTAGGAGAAAGAGGAACTGGTAAATCTACTTATGTTAGAGAATTAATTTTAAAAAAGTATGACAAAAATTATCCTTTTTCAGAATTAGCCTGTGGTACTTTTACTGAAGAATTAATGAAATCTGAATTGTTTGGATACAAAAAAGGGGCGTTTACTGGAGCGGATAAAGATAAAGATGGAATATTATCAAACTTTAAAAATGGCGGTATCTTATTCTTAGATGAAATACAAGATTTATCAAAACCATTACAACGTCAATTAATTCAAGTATTACAAACAGGAAAATATTTACCATTAGGATCAACTCAACCAGAAAAAACAAATTTCAGATTAATAACAGCAAGTAACATTACTTTTAAAAACTTAACAAAAAACAAGTTAGATTATGATTTTTTTGATAGAATTTCTAGGTTTATAGTAGAAATTCCTTCCTTAAGAGAATGTAAAGAAGACTATGTTCTTAATTGGAAAAATGTATGGGACGATGTCGCAAATTTCGAAGATGCGCCGAGTTTAATTTGGAATGAAAAAATTCATACTTTTTTGAAATCAAAAAAACTATTTGGTAATTTTAGAGATATGCAAAAGTTAGCTTCTTATATCCTTGCTTTTTATTTTGAAAATCATAAAAAGGATATTGCTATTGAGAAAGCTATTACCGAATTTGAAAAATGGAATATTGACAATACAAAAACAACTCAAACATATTTTACAGAAGGAAAAACGTATAATGAAATAATTGCTAAATTTAATAGAGATTTAGCAGAATGGTCTATTGATACTTATGGTAGTAAAAAAGAAGCTGCTATACATTTAAAACGTTCAGAAAGTATGCTTTCTAAAGACATTAAAATGGACCGATTAAAATAATATGACCTAAAATCATATAAAAAAAGCTGTTCAACGTAAAAATTAACTATTTATAAGCATAATTCTACTTAAATATTATTTTAAGAATTGAAATTAAAAATTATTAAAAACTTTAGTAAAAACAGATTAAAATATATAATTATTTTAATAACTTTTAATAATTACCTTTAGTAGTATTGTATTTGGTAGCAGATTGCTTTCTTATATTGAAACTTTAGTATATAAAAAGTGATTTGTACATTTCTTATTTTTTAAACCCCATTTTGCGCATATTTTTTTCAAAACAAACACTTATGCGCGCGTTATTTTTAACTCGCGCATGTTTTTTAATTATATTTGATTATAATTTAAATAAATTTATAGTATGGAAATAATAATACCATTAAATGAAACTTCATTTTTTCAAGGAAGAAATACACCTGAAAGAGGAAAAATAGTGGGTTATGGTGCTATAATAGAAAGTTTAAAATTACCAATACCTTTTCCAAATAGACTATCTCTAATAACTAAAAAAAGCAAAAAATATAATAATGACCATTGGAAAGTATTTCCGACTTCATATCAGCCAGAAGAGACATTGTACAAACAGTTGGTATTTGCTATTAAATATGAAGGGATTAATTTACTATTATTTAAAGCGTTATTTAAAGTAATTACAAAAGACCAAATAAAAGAGATTCTACACATAGAACCATCTGGTCAATATAGTCGAAAGATTTGGTTTATATACGAATGGCTTCAACAAGAACAAATTGATGTAGCAATAGATTTAAAAAAACGTAAATACATTCAACTACTTGACTCTAATATCCAATACACAATAAAAGGAGGAGAATCTGCAAGGCATAAAGTTATTAATAACCTTCCTGGAACGGTGGATTTTTGTCCATTAATTTTTAAAACTGAAAAGCTAGAAAACTATATTAAGGCTAATTTATCTCGAAAAAAAAATACAATTCTAAATAGCATACATAAAGATATATTGCAACGCGCTTCTTCTTTTTTATTATTAAAAGACTCTAAAGCATCTTTTACTATAGAGGGTGAAAATCCTGGCAATAATAGAGCTATGCGCTGGGGTAAAGCAATTGGTCAAGCGGGTGGAAACTCATTAAGTATTGCCGAGCTTGAGCGCTTACAACAAATAATTATAGAAAACAGTAGGTTTATAGAAATGGGCTTAAGGAAAGAAGGTGGTTTTGTGGGAGATCATGATAGAAGCTCAGGAGAACCTATTCCAGATCATATTTCTGCAAAAGAAGAAGATATTCCTAAATTACTGAATGGAGTAATAGATGCAAATATACTATTACAAGATGACAGTTATGATGCTGTTTTAGCCGCTGCAACCATATCATTTGGTTTTGTATTTATACACCCTTTTATAGACGGAAATGGTCGTTTACATCGTTATATAATACATCATATTTTAGCTAAAAAGAAATTTACACAACAAGGAGTTATTTTTCCTGTTTCTGCCTCAATTTTAGAGCATATTAATGATTATAAAACTGTTTTAGAATCTTATTCTCATCCATTATTAGACTACATAACATGGAAAGAAACGGAAAATTATAACATTAAAGTCACAAATAACACCATTGATTTTTATCGTTATTTTGATGCTACAAAGCAAGCTGAATTTTTATATGATTGTGTAGAGGATACACTTGTCAGAATTATACCTGAAGAAGTTCGTTATCTTCAAAAATATGATCAATTTAAAAAATATTTAGACAATCATTTTGAAATGCCTGACAAAACAATTGCAATTCTTATTCGATTTTTAGAACAGAATGAAGGTGTTTTATCAAAACGTGCACTAAAAAAAGAATTTTCAGTATTAGAAAACACCGAAATTATAGCTATACAAACAAATTATAATACTATTTTTTATAAAATGGAACACCTATAAATAAAAAAATATTTTTTTTACTCTACAAAATATTAAAACCCACTAAAAACATTCCACTAACAAACCATACAAAACCCTCTATATTAGAGGTTTTTTTCATTTTCACTTACTCTTACCCCTTCCAATATTGATTCTTTACCTCTAAAAAAACACGTTCTAGCTATCTACTAGCAAATATTTTGTTTTTAAATCGGCTAAAAAAGCGTACACAATCGAAATACTTTTTCTATTTCCTCCAAAACCACAGCCTTCACGAACTTTAATAAAATGACTAATAGGCAATTGTTCCTTTAGTAATATTTCATCTAAAAAATTGATGTTTTCCATAACAACATAAAGAACGGGCTTTTTTATAGTTTGCTTATTTGATATTGGGTACCAGGCGATGTTTGGCTCTTCGGGTAAACGTTCTAATAAAGCATCAAATACTACTTTTGATTTTGGTGTTTTCCCTTCAAATAATGCTGCTAATTTATTTCTCTTTTTCATCTCTTTTTCATCTCTTTTTTTAGCTATTTTTTTAGCTATTTTTTTTTGTTTTTTAATTTAATTATAATCTTCTTCGGTTTTATCCCCAAATCATTGAATAGTTCTTTACAGGAAATTTGCGAATCCATTGGTACTTGTTGCTCTAAATTCAAATTAATTAGATTTTCAAGTGTATAAATATTTTTGAATGACACTATTTTTGGTTTTGGGTTTTCTAAGAATGGATCAATGTAAACTATTGATTTGCCTAATACTTTGTGAATAAACTGAAAACCGAAACAAAAACCAATAAGCACTACGTTTTCTTGACCAACGAGTTCTTTTATAGCATCTAATCTATCTTTCATATCGCCCTTTTCATATTGATCTCGGCAATTTATTATTGCTGTTAATTCTTCTCTATTTTCATCAACTTTTGACGAATCTATAATTTTTAAGTATTGACCATTACAATAATCTCCTTCATTAAATTTGTATCTATTCATATCAAGTATTTTAAAAGGTGTTTTAAGTGTTTTCAGTAAAATAACAACGTAAATTTTTCATCTTACAATACCTACATTCTAAAAATTCTGTTTTCTGGACTAGAAAGAGAAAAAATTTGAAAGTTTTTTTATTTATTTTTAATAATTCACTTAATATAGTATGTTTTTTTATCAATTTTAAGATTAAAACACTCTCCAAAACAACATATAAGCAAATGATAATTAGGCAATTAATCGAGGAAGTGCGCATTTAACAAACCTGTTATATTTCTAGTTTTACCAAGCCAACTATTTTTTAAAATTAAAGTCAAATACGCACGTGTAATACGCACCTGTCATTTTCTGTCTTTTTTTTTTAAAAGAAATAAGCGTTGTTTTAATAAAAAAATTATAAAATTAGCACAAATGCCTAGCCCCGATTGAAGCAATTGTTTGAGCTCCTTTTTTGATTTTTTTTCAAAAAAGAGCGAGTGCGGAAAGCGGGAAATTGCTTCAAAAAAAAAATACTACTACAGTGGTTAATTTATTTAAAATTATAAATAGCTCTCAAATAATCGAATTTACTACTTGACTGATTTCCAGTAGATAAACCAACTGTTTAATTTACGGTTTTCTTAATAAAAAGAATGAAATCAAGTACTTATGATAATAATCACACAACAATCATTTAAAAAAACAACAATTTAACAAAACCAAGTTGTAATTTCGCGCGAAATTAAATTTTCACAAAATGAACCTTTTTCACTCAAAAAAGACCCCTCTGTTAATTGCTTTTTTGCTGTCTATCTTCTATAGTTTTTCTCAAATTCCGAGTTACTATAAGACAGCGAATCTTATTGAATCTGAAACTACAGCTTATTACCCACCTAAAGTTTCACGAGCATTAAGAAGAACTCCTATAACAATCATGATCAACGAAATTGATGTAGATCAAAAAGGTCGTGATACCAATGAATTTATCGAATTGTATGATGGAGGCACAGGAAATACCTCTTTAGACGGCTATAGTATTGTGCTATTTAACGGTGGTAATGATAAAAGTTACAAAACCATCGACTTAACAGGGCATAAAACAACTGCCGATGGGTATTTTGTAATCGGTAGCAGTACCGTTGCAAATGTTAATTTCACGCCTAGTAAATTTAGCCTCCAAAATGGTGCTGATGCCATTGCTTTATACCATGCTGATGCTAGTAAATTTCGTAATGGTTCATCTATAACGACGACCAATTTAATTGATGCAGTTGTATATGATACCGATGATAAAGACGACACTGGCTTATTAGCATTGCTAAACCTCAACCAACCTCAAGTTAATGAACACGGGAAAAAAGATAAAGAAAATCATTCTTCGCAACGTGTTATTAATGGTAGCGGTGGATTAAGAAATACCGATACTTACACACAGGCAACTCCTACGCCTGGTACCAAAAATACTGACGGTAGCACTCCTCCCCCTACAAATACCGATACAGAAGCACCTACTGCTCCTAGCAATTTAACGGCTTCAAATATTACAGAAACCCAAGTAACTTTAACATGGGAAATAGCTACTGATAATATTGGGGTATCGCAGTACCAGATATTTAATGGAACTGTAAATTTAGGATCAAGCACCAACACTACTTTTAATCTAACAGGATTAACCGCCAACACAGCCTATTCTTTTACAGTAAAAGCGATGGATGCTGCCACTAACAGTTCGCTTGCTAGTAATACTGTATCTGCTACAACTTTAGAGAGTACGACTAATAATACGCCTATAACAATCATGATTAATGAGATTGATGTAGATCAAAAAGGGACTGATACCAATGAATTTATTGAATTATATGATGGTGGCGCAGGAAACACTTCTTTAGACAATCATACTATTGTGCTGTTTAACGGTGGTAAGGATACAAGTTACAAAACTATTGACTTAACAGGTTACAAAACAACTGCCGATGGTTATTTCGTAATTGGTAATAGTACGGTAGCGAATGTTAATTTAGTAGAATTTGCTAAAAATGGAATTCAAAATGGTGCCGATGCCATTGCTTTATACCATGCTGATGCTAGCGAATTTCATAACGGTACCCCTATAACAACTACCGATTTAATTGATGCCATTGTATATGACACTAATGATAATGACGATGCAGGCTTACTAACACTACTAAACGCCAAGCAACCTCAAGTTAACGAAAATGCAAAAGATGATAAAGACAGGCATTCTTTACAACGTATTGTTAACGGTAGCGGAGGTTTAAGAAATACCGATACTTACACACAGGCAAGACCTACGCCGGGGAAAGAAAATACTACTGTTTTTCCGATACCATCTTTAACAACCATTACAATAGCAGCAGCAAGAGCCAAAAATGATGGAGATGAAATACAGGTAAAAGGAATATTAACAGTTACCGATCAATTTGCGGGAGCGGCTTATATTCAAGATGCAACTGGTGGAATCGCAATTTTTGATAAAGATGTACACGGAAAAGGAAAGTTTAAAATAGGCGATGAAATTACCGTTCAAGCTTTTAAAGCTACTGATAAAAGCCAGACTCAACTAATAAACATTGTTGGTATTTCAAATCATGGAGCGGCAACAAATCCTATAATTCCGAAGGAAATCACCTTAAATGAATTAGCTGCTCACCCTGCGGAATTGGTAAAAATTTCAAACCCTATATTTCCTAGCCCAGGAAATATGTTTTTTGGGAATTCGAATTATAAAATATTTGACAATAATAACAATACCGCCAACTTAAGAATAGATATTGATGTAAACGGAATTACAGGTTTAGCACAGCCTCAAAGCTGTAGCGAAATTACAGGTGTTGTAGGAAGATATTATAATTTTCAGTTAATCCCTCGATTGACTAGCGATATAAACTGTGCCAAAAAATACCAGCATCCACCCTTAGATCATGATAAAATTTCCAAAGATAAAACCTTAGATATTGTTACTTGGAATATTGAATGGTTTGGAGATGAAAAGAAATCACCCGCTGCTGGCAACCCAAATTCTGATGAAATTCAGAAGGAAAAAGTAAAACAAGTATTGCTTAATTTAGATGCTGATATTATTGCTGTTCAAGAAATTATCGATATTGATTTATTTAAAGAACTTATTGCTGAATTACCTGCCTACGATTTTATTTTATCCGACGCTGTTTCGTATCCTAATAGCACTTCTGGAACGCCTCAAAAATTAGGTTTTATCTATAAAAAATCAGTAGTAAACCTTAAAAGCAGTACGCCTTTATTAAAAACAATTCATCCTTATTATAACGGAAACGATGAAAGTGCGCTTCAAGATTTCCCTGATCCGAAGAAATCTAGATTTTTTGCAAGTGGTCGATTGCCTTTTTTAATGACCGCCGATGTTACTATTGATAACCAAACAAAAGAAGTTAATTTTATCGTTTTACATGCCAGAGCAAATACCAGTATTGCCAAAGCGCAAAGTAAGTATGATATGCGTAAATACGATGCTGAAACACTCAAAAAAGAGCTTGACACTAATTTTTCAACAAAAAATATCGTTTTATTAGGTGATTATAATGATGATGTAGATCAAACAGTGGTAGCCAACGATGTAATTGGTGATGCAACCACCTACGATGCTTTTGTACAAGATGCAAGCAATTATACGATTGTTACAAGCGCTTTAAGCAAGGCAAATTTCCGCTCTTATGCCTCTATGGGAAACATGATTGATCATATTACCATTTCTAACGAACTTACCAATAATTACCTATTAGGTTCTGAAAAAGTACACTATGAATTTTACAATAATCTGTACGAAAAAACAACTTCTGATCACTTCCCTGTTTCTGTTCGTTTACAACTTACTGATGTTGTTGAAGCTCCTGAAGTAATTATTAAAATAGCCGATGCAAGAACCAAAGTTAGTGGCGAAATAGTTAGTATCACAGGAATTTTAACAGTTACGGATCAGTTTGCAGGATCGGCTTATATTCAAGATGAAACTGGTGGAATTGCTATTTTTGATGATAAAATTCACGGAGAAGGAACATTTAAAATAGGCGATCAAATTACTGTAAAAGCAACAAAAAGCACGCATAATGGGCAAATTCAGTTAATCAATGTAATTTCTGCTGTAAGCAACCGAGCAACAGTAAACCCTATAATCCCGAAGGTAATTACACTTGCTGAATTAGCAAATCATCCTGGTGAATTGGTTCAAGTTTTGAATCCTAGTTTTCCACTTCCAGGGAGTATGATTTTTGGAAATTCAAATATTGAAATTACCGATGCCAACAATAATAAAGCTCAAATAAGAATTGATGCTGATGCAAAAGAACTTACCGGTTTAGCACAGCCAGAAAATTGCGACCAAATTACAGGTGTGGTAGGCAGATATAATGCTACGCTACAAGTATTACCAAGATTAAAAAGTGATGTAAGCTGTGCCAAGCAATATGAGCACCCAAGTTCTGTAAATGACGCTATTGCCAAAGATAAAACCCTAGATATTGTTACTTGGAATATTGAGTGGTTTGGAGATCAGACCAACTCGCCCGCAGCTGGCAACCCAAATTCAGATGAAATTCAGAAAGAAAAAGTAAAGGAAGTATTGCTTGGTTTAGATGCCGATGTAATTGCTGTTCAAGAAATTGCTGATATTATTTTATTCAAAAAACTTGTAGACGAATTACCTGCCTACGATTTTATTTTATCGAATGCTGTTTCGTATCCTAATAATACTACAGGAGTAACTCAAAAATTAGGTTTTATCTATAAAAAATCAGTAGTAAATTTTAAAAGCAGTACGCCTTTATTAAAAGCAATTCATCCGTATTATAACGGAAACGATGAAAGTGCTATTCAAGATTTCCCGCATCCTAGTAAAGCTAGTTTTTTTGCTAGTGGACGATTGCCTTTTTTAATGACTGCCGATGTTACTTTAAACAACACCACAGAAGAGTTTAGTTTTATCGTTTTACATGCCAGAGCAAACAATAATAGTGATGCTCAAAACAGGTATGATATGCGTAAGTATGATATCGAAGTGCTAAAAAAAGAGCTTGACACTAATTTTTCAACAAAAAATGTCGTTTTATTAGGTGATTATAATGATGATGTCGATCAAACGGTTGTAAGGGTAAACACTAGCACATCTACCTATGATGCCTTTATACAAGACCCCACTAATTATACCATTACAACAACAGCTTTAAGTAAGGCTGGTTTCCGTTCATATCCGTCTTTCCCTAACCTGATTGACCATATTACCATTTCTAATGAGCTTAACGACAATTATTTGTCAGGTTCTGAAAAAGTGCATTATGAACTTTATAACAACCAATACACCAAAACAGCTTCCGATCATTTACCTGTTTCTGTACGTTTAAAATTTATAGGAAATTACACTGTAAAATACACCGCAGGAAATAACGGATCTATCACAGGAGATTTAACTCAAACTATTGAAGAAGGAAAAACAACATCCGAAGTAAAAGCTACTGCCGATGCAGGGTATGAATTTGTAAAATGGAGCGATAATAATACTTCTGATACGAGAACCGATATCGCGGATGCTGATAAAGAATTTAAAGCGGAATTTGTGAAAACTGTAGTTGTCCTTAAAAATTATACTGTAAAATACACCGCAGGAAATAACGGAAGCATTACAGGAGATTTAACTCAAACTATTGAAGAAGGAAAAGCAACATCCGAGGTAAAAGCGATTGCTGATGCAGGGTATGAATTTGTAAAATGGAGCGACGGTAATACTTCTGAAACGAGAACCGATATCGCCGATGCTGATAAAGAATTTAAAGCGGAATTTGTAGCGATTGTAAAAGTTGTGAAAAATTACACTGTAAAATACACCGCAGGAAATAACGGAACAATTACAGGAAATTTAGCTCAAACTATTGAAGAAGGAAAAGCAACATCACAAGTAAAAGCTACTGCTGATGCAGGGTATGAATTTGTAAAATGGAGCGACGGTAATACTTCTGAAACGAGAACCGATATCGCCGATGCTGATAAAGAATTTACAGCGGAATTTGTGAAAGTAATTGAGAAGTTCACTGTAAAATACACCGCAGGAAACAACGGAAGCATTACAGGAGATTTAACTCAAACTATTGAAGAAGGAAAAGCAACATCCGAGGTAAAAGCTATTGCTGATGCAGGGTATGAATTTGTAAAATGGAGCGATAATAATACTTCTGAAACGAGAACCGATATCGCGGATGCTGATAAAGAATTTACAGCCGAATTTGTGAAAACTGTAGTTGTCGTTAAAAATTACACGGTAAAATACACCGCAGGAAATAACGGAACGATTACAGGAAATTTAGCTCAAACTATTGAAGAAGGAAAAGTAACATCCGAGGTAAAAGCGATTGCTGATGTAGGGTATGAATTTGTAAAATGGAGCGACGGTAATACTTCTGAAACGAGAACTGATATCGCCGATGCTGATAAAGAATTTACTGCGGAATTTGTAAAAACTGTAGTTGTCGTTAAAAATTACACGGTAAAATACACCGCAGGAAATAACGGAACGATTACAGGAAATTTAGCTCAAACTATTGAAGAAGGAAAAGTAACATCCGAGGTAAAAGCGATTGCTGATGTAGGGTATGAATTTGTAAAATGGAGCGACGGTAATACTTCTGAAACGAGAACTGATATCGCCGATGCTGATAAAGAATTTAAAGCGGAATTTGTGAAAGGAATTGAGAAGTTCACTGTAAAATACACCGCAGGAAATAACGGAACAATCACAGGAAATTTAACTCAAACTATTGAAGAAGGAAAAACAACATCCGAGGTAAAAGCTACTGCCGATGCAGGGTATGAATTTGTAAAATGGAGCGACGGTAATACTTCTGAAACGAGAACTGATATCGCGGATGCTGATAAAGAATTTACAGCGGAATTTGTGAAAACTCTAGTTGTCGTTAAAAATCACACTGTAAAATACATCGCAGGAAATAACGGAAGCATTACAGGAGATTTAACTCAAACTATTGAAGAAGGAAAAGCAACATCCGAAGTAAAAGCTACTGCCGATGCAGGGTATGAATTTGTAAAATGGAGCGATAATAATACTTCTGAAACGAGAACCGATATCGCCGATGCTGATAAAGAATTTAAAGCGGAATTTGTACAGGTTGTAAAAGTCGTTAAAAATGGAATTACAGCTTCAAAAGGTTTTTCACCAAACGGAGATGCCAATAACGACACTTGGGTAATTCAAAATATAGACCGCTACCCTAATAATACCGTAAAAGTATTTAACCGATGGGGGAAAAAAGTGTACTATAAAAAAGGCTACCAAAACACTTGGGATGCCACGGCAACCGATACTGGCACAAAGCTTCCTGTTGGTTCATATATCTATATGATCAACCTAAATGAAGCAGGCACAAAACCAGTTCAAGGCATGATTTACATAAATTACTAAAAACACTTCAAAATTTTAATCGCTATAGAAACCTTTTATAGCGATTGAAATACAGTTGTTTCAAAATAAGAAAAACAATATTTAAAAATATAAAATGAAAATAAATACTCTAAAATATATAAGCCTGCTATTCTTGGCAATGCTAAGCAGCAAGGCAATCGCGCAGCAAGACCCCTCGTTTAGCTTGTATCAATTTAATATGAATATTATAAATCCTGCTTATGCCGGTAGTAGCGAAACTACAGAGGCTACAGCAATGATTCGCAGCCAATGGACGGGCATAGAAAATGCGCCATCAACACAAACTTTATCGTTTTCATCGCCTACTGTTTTAGGTAAAAATATGGGACTGGGTTTTTCAATTGTAAACGATAAATTTAACATCGCAAAAGAAACCGCTGTTTCGCTAGATTTTTCTTACAAATTACCATTATCAGAAAATCAAAGTTTATTTTTAGGCTTAAAAGCTGGGGGTTCATTTTTTAATGTAGAACTGGCTTCCTTACAAATAAATGATCCATTATTTTCTAAGAATATCAGTAGTTTTAATCCTAATTTTGGGGTGGGTGCTTATTTAAAAGGAAAAAATTACTATGCTAGTTTGTCTGTTCCTGCCTTATTAAAGAGTAGCCGATACCAAAAAGATGGCAACACAATTACAGAAGCCTCAGATAAGCCCCATATTTATTTATCATCTGGTTATATATTTGATTTAGATGGTGTTTACAACGCTAAATTAACGCCTTCATTTATGATGCGTTATGTGTCGGGAGTGCCGGTATCGTTTGATATTACAGTAATTACAAATGTGTTAGAAAAATATGAAATTGGTGTATCACATCGTTTCCAAGAATCTGTTAGTTTCTTCGGATTGTTTAAGTTTTTAGACCACTATAAAATAGGATATGCCTACGAATATACGACTACTGATATTTCAATATACAGCAGTGGTTCACATGAATTTGTGTTTAAATACCATTTTTAACATCGAATAATTTACACTATGAGAAACGCGATAAATCGCGTATGTACAGTTATGAAAAATTGGCGAATAAAATATTCCGATTTATCGCATTTCAACAATCAAGATTATAATAATTAAACCACGATGTGAAACATCATAAACAGCAAAACAGACGCGAGAAAAATCGCGTCTATTTTGCTATAAAAAATCATCAAAAAAACTATAAAACCCTTCCCGCTAATCGATGTGCTGACATTGGCTTATGATTTTCTAATCCTTTTATGTAAACCTTTCCGCCGCTAAACTGATAATCATGCTTAAAATGTTCTAAATTTTCCATTACAGAATGATCTACAAGTTTTGTTTTTTCTAAATCTATAGTAATATTTAAACCTTCGGGGATAGCCTCTAAAACTCTTTTAATCCCTAAATAATTCGTAAAAATTGCCGATTTATCAATTTCAACCAAATAATCATCGCCTATATTAGACACCACAGTAGGTGCTTTAAAAAATGAGCCTATCGGTACGCCATTAATTAAATGGATTATCATTTTTAAAACCATACCCGCTACAATTCCTATTAATAAATCTTCAGCAAGCGTAACAACTATTGTTACTATAAATATTAATAATTGCTCCTTCCCTATTTTTAAAACATGTTTAAATTCTCGTGGATGTGTTAATTTTATACCAACCGCCACTAACATTGCTGCTAATGCTGAATTAGGAATCATTTCTAATACTGGGGCTGCTACTAATAAAAATATCAGAATAAAAAAACCGTGAAAAAAATTTGCCCAGCGTGTTTGTGCGCCGTTGGCTACGTTTGCTGAACTACGTGCTACTTCCGATATCATGGGTACTCCGCCTAAAAATGCCGCAATCGTATTCCCGATACCCACGGCAATTAAATCTTTATTCATATCCGATTTTCGCTGGTGAGGGTCTAGCATATCTATTGCTTTTACGGTCAGTAACGACTCTAAACTTCCTACCAAAGCAAACATAATTACATATTTTATAAATATTCCTGTTTGAAAAACGCCCGCAAAACTTGCGTTAATATTCAAATTATCTAATAAACTTCCTACCTCTAACAAGGCGTATGATGGCTCTGTATTGGCAAAATCCATAAAAAATTCAGCAGGAATAGCAAAAATTAATACAACCAATGCCGCTGGAATCATTTTAATTGTTTTGTTTTTTATACCTGGCCACAGTAACATTATTAACAAACTTACCACGCCAATTAAGGCAGCTTTAGGATCTAGGTTTTTTATAAAATAAGGGATGTTCCAGAGTAATTTTAAAGGACTCATTCCTTTTGAAATATCTGGTGCATCATTTAATAATACAGGAATTTGTTTTGCAATGATAATAATACCAATAGCGGCAAGCATTCCGTGAATTGCCGACAACGGAAAGAAATCAGCAAGTTTACCTAGCTTTAAAACACCAAAAATAATTTGAACTAAACCTGCAACAACCATTGCTCCAAGGGCTAGTTTCCAACCTAAAACAGCATCGCCATGACCAAAATCAGACACCGAGCCTGCAATAATCACAATAAGCCCAGCCGCAGGACCTTTAATCGACAAGCGAGAACCCATAATAAAACTAACCAATAAACCGCCAATAATAGCAGAAATTAATCCCATAATTGGCGGGAAATCTGCCGCTTTTGCAATTCCTAAACTTAACGGCAATGCCAATAGAAATACAATAAAACCCGAAATAGCATCGGCTTTAAAATTTTCTTTAAAACCCGCCCAACCATCCGCAGGAATTTGTTTTAATTTTTGAGTCTTCATTATATATGTTTTTAATTTAAAATTTATTTTAATTGTTTCTTTAAGCCGATCTTCTAGCTTCAGCATTAGACCATTTGTGGTTAGGTCCTAAAAATATTCTGGCGTAAATTCTCATTATCGAAATACCTGATACTACATAATTGACGGCAAGCATCCCCATAAAAAAAGGTTGATTTATACGCACATGAGAAAACAGTAAATCTTCGCCTAAAAATGTTGTGGTAATAGGAAAACCTCCTAAGGCAATTGCGCTTATTAAAAAAATAATTGCTTTGTATTTATGCTCAATAGCATGCCCGTAGTAATCGTCTAAACTGTATTTTTCTTGCTTTGCTAATTTGTACAAAACAACAAGCCCTACCACTCCCGATACAACCACACCTGAGAGGTAAAAAACAATTTCGATATACTCAAAATGTTCATTGAACGATATTGCTAAGGCAATTAAAAAATGGTTAAGAATTAATAAAATCCAAGCGCCATACGGATGCTTTCGAATGGTGAATGCTCGCAACACAAAAATTAGGGCAATTAAACCAAATACATCGGGTAAATACTGTTTAAAAATGAAGTGATCATACTCATAAAAAGATAAAATATATCCTGCTACGCCTCCAATTAAAGCAAATAGTATAAGCGCCGTTTTGGTATTTAAATTAGAAAATTTATCGCCTAATTTTTTAAAAGGAAACCACAAATAGTTATAAATATAGGTATCCATATGAAATTCTTTAAGCCCGAAAACATACAAGGTGTTGTATAATTTTTTTTGCCAAGCACCCATCGGTTTAAAACCCTTTTGTTTATAATTAAAAAACTGATCTCTTAATTTATATGTTACAATAGAAGGGCTAATTAATAATTGGTACGAACGTAAAAAAGCATTTCCTGTTAAATGTAACAAGGCTAAGGTTTCAAAGCCCAATGCCACTTCCACCATCATAATTCCTATTTGAGCAAGAGACGAATAGGCAATTTGACCTTTAATTGAAAATTGAACCCTTGCAATTGTTGTAGAAACAAGCGTTGTAACCAAGCCTAAGAGTATTACATTAACCTGAATAAAGGGTATGTGGTGCCAAAAAGGATAGGTTCTTAACATCAGATAAACACCAATATGAACAGCAATCGAGCCATAAAAAATAGAGCTAGAAGGTGTTGGTCCTTCCATAGCTCTTGGCAACCAAGATGAAAAAGGAAATTGCGCCGATTTAATTGAAGCAGCCAACATAATCGCAAAAGAAACCATAATAGCAACACCCATATTTCCAGCAATATGATTTTGCACAAATTCAGGATTTAACAACTGTATAAAAGTTACATTTTCATGAAATAAATGATGCATAAACCACATGGCTAATAAAATACCGATGTCTGCCAATCGATACATTGAAAATACTTTAAAGGCATTTCTAACAGGCAAATACCTATCTCGATAATACGCAATTAATAAAAATGATGACAATCCTAAAATTTCCCAACCGATAAACATGGTTTCAAAATTTCCTGAGAAAATAATTACCTGAACACCAAAAAAATACAAAATCATAGTGGTAAAATACCGCTTAAAACCATTGTCTTTATGCATATATCCTCGGCTGAACATCGCAATCATAAAGGTTAGCGTACTAGACATCATTAAATAAGTTGCGGTAACTTTATCGAATAATAAATCAATAAAAAAGCTATAATCACCTGTGCTATAAAGTGTTATTTCTTTAATATTTAACGTATTTTGATTAAAAAGTAGCCAATAAAAAATAAAGCCAATTCCAAAAAATACTTGAAGCCCTGCGGGAATAGCCATTGATAAAAAAATGCCTTTTTCATTTTTACTAGGGATGATAAGACTCACTACAAATCCTAAGAAAGGAATTAATAGAAATAAAGGTAATAATTGTTCCATTGTGCGCTACTTAATTAAATTGATGAATAGGTAAATTATTAGAAGAACTTTCAATAAATCGCTCGAAATTCTCAATTTTAGGAACCACTTTTTGAATCGGATGGTATATTTGAAAACTGCCATTTACCAAAATATAAAGCTCCTTATTAAAAGGATTGTAAACCGCTAATTTCATCCAACCTTTATCGTACCATCCAAAAGTATCAGGATTTGCTTTGAGTACTTTGAGTACTATTTCTGGTTTTTGTTCTACAATTGTCAAAATGCGTACCGGGTCATGAACATCAATCATTTGATATGGCAAACCAGGTCTTAAATCGCCCTTTACGCCATTGGCTACCGAATACAATCCCATTACATTTTGTGGTAATTTTGAACCTGCACCAAGCTTTTCATTATCTACCGTAGAAAAAAAATATTCTAAGTTTATTCCGCCTGCAACCCCTGTTCCTGCGCTTAGTATATTGGCTAAAAGCGCTCCATCTGCATCCGATTTATAATCATAAGAATTTAAAAAAGCTCGCTGATCTAAAAATAAATTTCTAGTTAAATTTCGATGCCCCACAATAAACAACGCATTGTTTGAATGATTATATTCAGGACGAGGTTCAAAAAGAGATAAGGCTCTTTTTTTAACAATTTTATGTACTTTTTTAGGTGTTTTTTTTGTGTTAATTAACAAAAATTGACGCGCACGTTCTTTGGCATTCATCGCTAACCCTGCTTCAAATTTTTCTTTATTTTTTGCATGTGCTGTAGCCAATATTTCAGGAATCAATTCTTGGTCAAAATAATCAAAAGTATCTTGGGTAGTATCGTGATATGCCCCAACAAAATGGGTGCTTTCAGGAATTATTATGCCCTGTTTTACAAGCGCTTTTCGAAGGTCTTTTCGGTTTGCCATTTGAGCAAATAACCGAGCGTTTACCGTACTTGGTCGCCCTGCACAAGCACCACAGTTATACCCAGCAAAATAGGGGTTATTTGTACTACTTCCGCCATGACCAAAAAAATAAACTAAGGGCATAAAATTTTTAGTTAACCCTGTATTAAACAGCTCTTCTTTTACCATTTTTATCATTTCTGATAAGGTAAATCCTACAATTAAATTATCCTCTAAATCATCTTTTTCATCCTTTAAATTATTTTTATTTTCATAAATTAAGGTTGAATTATAATCCATGTGATCGCTTTCGGCGCTATACTGTCCTACACTTTTCTTCGGATTAAAAATATTAAGTAATAATTTAAAGCTAGACCAAAATCCAACGGTTTGAGAAACTATAAATCCAACAAAAAAACCATGGGTATTGTTATTAAAATGTATATCGGTTTTAAATGTTGTTTTTCTATTTACTTCTTTAATTAAGTGCTTTGGAGATGCCGATGAAGGGCAAATCTGAGTCGCAAACTTCGCTTTTTCGGGTTTAAATTTTGCTAAAATATTAAAATGAGCAGGTGTTCCAAAAGTTTGACATTCAGGAAATAATAACTCAATATTTCTTCGGATACTCTCTTCTCTGTCGTCAATACAAAAAAATGCTTGTGTTTTTATCGCTGTTAATTCTTCCTTTTTTGAATATTTTATTCCCGCCAAAACTTGGTCGTGAAACATCAATTCAAATGAGGTGTGCCATAATTCTAAAACCTCCCAGTAATCAGTAGTTTTAACCTCTCTAAAAATATCTTCAGGCGCAAAATCGGCACCGATTGCTAGTGGTCTAAAATTTTTATTTACCGATAATTCTAAGGCTTCAAGCTCTAGTAATAATTCTAAATAAATAAATTCAAACAACAAAATTGGACGTGCTGCATACAGCGCATCAGGTTTTTTTTCAATGGCACAAACCATACCCGATATTCCTGGATGTGTGTATTGTTGATCTAGCAAATATTGCTCATAATAGCGCTGATCACCTACAATTAAACACAGTATATCCGACAATGATTTCTCTTTTTTATAAAGAAGTTTTATGGCTCTTTTTGAATTAAAAACCTTTGCATAGCTATGTTCTTGAATTTCAATAATGGTGTTTAGTAAACCATCTGCTTGCTTAGGAAATCCTTTAATTGCAATTCCTTGATCTAGGTAGGCGTTAATAAGTCGAATTAATTTTGGACGAACCATTGCATCCATATCGATGCTGTAATCGCTTTGCCAATGTGCTCTTAATTGTCCAATTCTTGGATTTATAAAAACAGGTTCTTCTAAGTTGAACATCTTTTTACGCCAGTCATCAATTTGATTTTTACCTTTTTTAACGGTAATTATTTCATTAATAATTTGATCGTTAATTTCGCCATTTTTATACTTTTTTCTATAATTAGATAGCGGTAATAATGTTCGATTACCAAAAATAGTAGAAGAAACTCGTAGTGCTTTAAAAAACTCTAACTCTTGAAAAGCGTGTAATGTATTGTGATGCACAAAATCTTTTAAGGGTGCTTGTGCAGGTAAAAAGTGCTTGAGTTGATGTAGCGTAAATGCTTCATCAAAAACGGCTTTTTTTGTAGACATTTTTGTGTATTTATATTGAAAATCAATGTGGTTTTATAAAAACCACCAGCAACCACCCTGACTTAAAAGAAGTTACAAGGAGTTGAACTATTGAAATTCAAAAAATTAAGAAAATTAAGAAGGTAAGTGGTTAAGAGCCTGTTTAAATTTTATCTAAAAAAATTTTATCGCTAAAAGTAAAAAATAGAACCATCAAAGGGGTTTTTTTTCAGTTTTACATGCTGATTTGTGGCAGTTTTTTACCATATTATGCGATGCTGAAATAAATTCAGCCAAACTTTTAAAGTATTTAAAACAGGCTCTAAGAAAAAATAAGAAGAATGTAAAATTTAAATTAACAAGGAATTTTTAACGAACAATATTCAATATACTTTGCATTTTTAGGGGTGAAAACACAAAACTCAAAATCAATAAAAAGAGGAATATAATAATCGTGAAAAATAAATGGATTTTTTGGTTTTATAAAAACAGTATTAGCCCCACCAGAAGAATTTCCTGATTCTATTGTTTTTTTTTCAGATAATGCCGATACACTTTCTAGTTCAGTTTCTTCTTCAAGCCATTTATTACTTAAATTTTCAGTAGTATTGCAAGGAATAAAATTACCCAACAGCAAGCTTTCCGAAACCTCTGGTATCAGAAAAAAAACAAGTGCTATTATAATATATTTTAAATTCATTCTCTAAAAACAAAATACTAAACAAAGTACAAATGTAACAAATATTACATTTAAAAATAATATTTATTACATTTATTGATATATTTTAATGATGAAAAATTTTTTTACACAGTTTGATTTCCAAAGTAACCTCTTATTTGAGGGCTTAAAAAAAGAAGATTTACAATTATTAGCGACTGTTTTAGAGCCTTGGCATATTAAAAAAGGTGCTAATTTATTTATTGAAAATGCAATTCCAACAGGGATATTTCAAATTAAAGAAGGGCGTGCTAAAAAATTTAAAAAAGGGTTTAGTGGCGATAATCAAATATTTTATATTTATACAGCGGGTGATTTATTAGGATACCATGCTTTATTAGGCGAAGAGCGTTATCAGGATTCTTGTCAGGCGCTAGACGATGTGGTTCTTAATTTTATTTCTGAAAAAAACTTTAGAATGTTACTACATAAAATTCCGACTCTTAAAGAAGCTTTTATCAAGAATATTAGCCATGAGTTTGGGGTGCTAGCAAACACAATTGCCTTGTTAGCTCAAAAAGATCAAAATGCCCGATTAGCCATTTTTTTAATATTACTAGACCATAAATTCAACCCTGAAAAGGAACAAAATAACGGTATTAATTTAACTAGAGATGATTTGGCAAATGTTATTGGTACCTCACGAGAAAGTTTGGGGAGAAGTCTTAAAATTTTTAAAGATAATAATTGGATTACAATACCTAAAAAAATCATTTATATTAAAAACAAAACAGCCCTTTTAAATTTTTTAAATTTAGATTTGACTGCTTTGTAATTTTGTAGCTTTTTTAATATGAAAAATGCGATGAATTGCGTCGTTACATTACGCGTTCATCCGCTTTATAAGCACCACGTCTATGTAAAATCCATTGGGCTTCATCTAGTGGATTTACGCCTTTATAATCTCGGTGTGTTCCTTCATTTTTAGGGCAAACATCATAGCCATAAAATTGCAAACGCAAGCGTAATTTCCCGCTAGATATGGTATTTAATTTAATGCTAAAATCTAAGGAAGTAGCTACAGGAATTTTTCCTTTTAAACTAAAGGTATCGCCTGAAAATTCTGGCGTATCAAAAGTAGCTCTTCGGGTGCTTAATTCAGAGGCTACTTTTCCTAATAACGCCTCATTTGCCTTTATTTCAAAACTTAAAATTGGTTCTAATAAATGCGTTCCCCCCTTTTTTAAACCTTGCATAAGCCCCATCGGAGTTGCTAAATTAAAATCACCAGGACGAGAATGTATATTATGGTCTTCCCCTTTTATAAGCGTAATTTTTACATCGGTAACCTCCCAGCCTAAAATTCCTTGTGCCAATGCTTTTGGAATGGTTCGGGCTATTTCATTTTGATATTTTATATGCACATCATTTTGAGAAACAATACTACTATAACTAACCCCCGAATTTAAAGGCGCAGGCTCGATTAAAAACGTCATAATTGCCCAACAAGGTTTTGGCATCCAATAACGAATATAACCTTCGGCTTTTTTACTGATAGTTTCTTTATACACCACTTGTGGGTCGGTAAAAGTTGCCGAAATATCAAAACGTTCTTTTAAAACATGGGCTAATATTTCAATTTGCATCTGCCCCATTAACAGCAATTGCAATTCTTTTTCTACCTTAAACCATTTAAATTTTAACGAAGGGTCTTCGCTGTCTAATTGCTCTAAAGCCTGTGCCAAGGCATTATAAT
The DNA here is from genome assembly GCF_900239495.1 of Tenacibaculum finnmarkense genomovar ulcerans. Lineage (GTDB taxonomy): Bacteria > Bacteroidota > Bacteroidia > Flavobacteriales > Flavobacteriaceae > Polaribacter > Polaribacter ulcerans. Next base: position 296,159 of record NZ_OENE01000004.1, on the reverse strand, counting down.
CTTCATTTTTTTCAGGAATAACCTCAACGGTAAGCACCGGAATATGCAATTGCGGAAGTGTAGGGATTTTATCGGGGTTTCCTAAAATATCGCCTGCTTTTGTTCCTAAAACTCCTGTAATTACACCAATATCACCCGCTTTTAAAACAATATTATCAACATATTTTGTTTGTTCTAATTGCTTAGTTTGATTTATTTTTGTTTCTAATTCCTGAGTATAATTGTACACCGTTATTTTAGAAGATAATTCGCCTGAAAAAACTTTTACATGTGCCATTGCCCCAAAAACCTTATGATGTTCTAACTTAAAAACATAGGCTGAAAGTGCTGTTTCTGCTATTTTTTCTGATGATGCTATTTCTGTTTTTTCTGATATCGGACAAAAAGCGATAATTCCATCTAACAATTCGGTTACACCCAAGTTATTTTTAGCAATTCCTGTATAAACAGGTGTAATTTTTGCATCAATAGTTAAATTTCGGATGCTTTTTAAATAGGTTTCATCAGTTATTTTTTCATCATTTAAAAAAGAGACTAGTAAATTTTCGTCCGCCTCTACTAAATGTTCCATTGTTTTTTCTCTGATCTCTGAAGTTGCCACTGCTGCTTTATTATCCGAAGAAATATTAAAAATCGCCGAAATATTCGCTTCTAGCAAACCATCATTTTCAGAAGCGTATAACACAACGGGCTTTGCTTTTAAATCGGTTTCTAATTGCGTAATTACCGTTTCGGCATCGGCTCCTTGCCTATCTATTTTATTGATAAAAATAATGGTCGGAATTTGTAATTCTTGTAAGGAATCCCAAATATTTAAGGTGTGGGCTTGCACGCCTTCGACAGCAGAAACCACTAAAACAACAGCATCAACTACACAGAGTGCTCGCTCTACTTCGCTCGAAAAATCAACGTGACCCGGTGTGTCAATTAAATTAATTTTAACGCCTTTCCAATCAAATGATGTGGTGGCGGCTTTTATAGAAATTCCACGTTCTTTTTCAAGCGCTAAACTATCAGTACTTGTAGAGCCTTTATCTACACTTCCAAGGGTTCTAATTGCTCCTGAATTGTATAAAAAATGTTCTGTTAATGTTGTTTTTCCAGCATCGACATGTGCTAAAATACCGATATTTAGTATTGGTTTATTCATAAAATATACACTTATAAAATTGCTTAAAAGCGGTGTTTTAAATTAATCTAATTGCGCTTCATTTTTAGCTTCCACAACTTTATCAGTGGTTTTCTTTGCTTCGGATGCTTTCTTTTTTTTAACCTTTTTTTTCGGCATCTTATCTTTAATACGTTTTTTTTGTTCGGTAATTATTTCCATAAAAGGCGTATTGAAAGTATAGGTTTTTGCTTTTTTAATAAAACACAAAGCCTTTTTATATTTTTTCAATTTCTCATAAAGTACTGATTTTTTGGTGTATAAAACCGCTTTATCAGCGCCTTTTATAGTTAAAGCAAAGTCAATAAAATCAGCTGCTTCTTTTACATCTTCATTCCACAACAAGGCGTTTATAAAAGGTTCATATACTTCAAAAGCATTTATTTTAATCGCCAATACTTGTTTGAAGTAGTTAATTCCTTCTTGATAATCGTATAATTTTTCACTGTATATACGTCCCATTAATGTTAATGCCATCGTATTTTCGGCATCGTAAGACAAGGCATAATTTAAAGCCTCCATGGTTTCTTCTGTATCGTAATTAAAAGAATCTAATGCTTTAAAAACATAATTATTTGGTACTGTTCCCATTTTATTTTTTATTTATGTTCGTTTTAAATGAAATTAAGTAAAATAAAACAGTTATAAAGGTTGATAAAAAATACAACACTTAAAAAAAGCTTGTTTTTTACTATTTAAAAATTGAACGCCACAAAGATACTGTATTACCCGTAAATAGATTATTCGGTAGAGAGATGATTAATTGTGTTGTTTCTGTGGATAAAAAAGGAAGATGATCTTTTTAAAAAACAAAGACTTTTATGATTGATGTGGTTATTTTATTTATTGTTGATAAACTGTTAGGCACATACATATTTACGCGACATAAATCGTACATATATACACTATACCCATAAATACCATCAATAAAAATGGATAAATTTAAGGATAAATACCGCATACTATCGGCTCGTTTACAAAATTGGGATTATGGAAATAATGGAGCTTATTTTATAACCATCTGCACTGCGCAGAACCAGCATTATTTTGGCGCTATAAAAAATAAAGAAATGCTGCTTAATGATATCGGAGAATTGGCTAAAAAATATTGGCTTGAAATTCCTAATCGTTTTTCGTTCATTACATTAGGTAACTTTATAATTATGCCCAATCATATGCACGGTATATTAATTATTGATAAATTTTCATCAGATATTTCCGAATCATTCGTACAGATGCGATTTATCGCGTCTCACATAATAATTCTCACATAATAAATTCACGATTAATAGATTCCGTTAAATAGCCGCGATAAATCGCGTCTCTACAGTAAAACACAAAAACCCTAACCAAATAATACACAATCTATATTTTATTCAATATTTTTGTGCTTCAAAAAAATAAAATGAAAAACCTACACCCTATAATGTTAGTCGGCACAGGCTCTGATGTTGGTAAAAGCTGGATAACTACAGGAATTTGTAGGTGGCTCAAACAAAAAGGATATAATCCCGCGCCTTTTAAAGCGCAAAATATGTCGTTAAATAGTTTTTCTACGCCCGATAATCTTGAAATTGGAAGAGCGCAAGCGGTACAAGCTGAAGCCTGTGGTATTTCGCCATCTGTAGAAATGAATCCGATTTTATTAAAGCCATCTTCTTTAAATAAATCACAAATTGTTTTACACGGAAAACCAATTGGTAATCAAACCGCAAAAGAATATTTTTTAGGCGATAATAAAAAACAACTATTTGAAGAAGCTAAAAAAGCCTTTAAAAAATTAGCATCAAAACACAATCCTATTGTTATGGAAGGTGCAGGAAGTATCAGTGAATTAAATTTAAAACATCGAGATATTGTAAATATGCCCATGGCAGCAGCAGCAAATGCTTGTGTTTATTTAATTGCCGATATTGATAAAGGTGGCGTTTTTGGTAGTGTTTATGGTACTATTGAACTGCTTGAACCATGGGAACGCAAACTTATAAAAGGTATTATAATTAATAAATTTAGAGGCGATCCTGATTTATTTATCGAAGGAAAAAAGAAATTAGAAGAGCTTACAAATGTTCCTATATTAGGAATTTTACCCTATGCTACAGATATTATTATTGAAGAAGAAGATTCTGTTGCATTAAATAAAAGAGCGACAACAGCTACCGAAAATAAATTAAATATTGCGGTTGTAAAACTTCATTATATGTCTAATTATACCGATTTTCAGGCATTAGAACAAGAACCGCTTATCAATGTCTATTTTACAAGAAATTCCGAAGAATTAAAAAAAGCCGATGTACTTATTATTCCAGGCACAAAAAATACGATTGAAGATTTAATCGCTTTAAAAAAAGAAGGTTTAGATACTGTTATTAAAGAACAATACAAACACATTCCTGTTTTGGGGATTTGTGGCGGATATCAAATACTAGGTAAAACAATTAACGACCCTTTTGGGGTCGAAAGTAACATTAAATCGGAAGTAGGCTTGGGTTTATTTGATATTGAAACGACACTTTCGAAAACCAAGCAAACCATACAGCGTAATTTTTATTTCAAAGATAAAAAAGAACCTTGTGAGGGTTATGAAATTCATATGGGCGAAACTATTGTTCCGAAAAATAAGCATCTAAATTATTTCATCAATAAAAAAAGCAGTCAAGAAAAAAAGCAAGAAGAAGGTTATTTTGACGGAAATAAAAGTTGGGGAACCTATTTACACGGTATTTTTGACAATCAAGAAATAGTAACCGATTTATTACAGTTAAAATATCCGACCGAAAAAGCCAAAAATTACAAAGCTTTTAAAGCAATTCAATTTGATAAATTAGCCGATTGGATTGACCAAAATTTAGATATGAAAGCCATTATTAAAAACAGTACACACTAAGAGCCTGTTTAAATTTCATGTAAAAAAGTTTTGTAGTATAAATATAGGAAATTGAATTTGTCAATTCGAGTGATTTTAATGACTAAAAGGAATTAAAATTGTATCGAGAATTTGAATTCTTTTATATGATTTTTGATTGACTTTCAAGCTAAAAAAGTTCTCGATACAATTTTTTTGAAGAAAAAAAATCACTCGAACTGACAGTTTTTTGTCAAAAAAATTATTATTGAATAGAATTTAAAGAGGTTCTAAAATTAAAAACAAAAATAATGTTAAACGGACATGGAGATGATCTTCATTTAATTAAAGGAGAAATTAAGCACAATTTTAGCTCGAACGTATATTATAAAGGATGCCCTGAAATATTACTGTCGCATATTTCAAAAAGTGTTCCTTTAATTCAAAGTTACCCCTCGCCTACTGCTAGCGAATTAAATATTTTGGCGGCTAAAAAATTTGACTTAAACAGCGAAAATTTTTTATTTACAAACGGTGCTACGGAAGCTTTTTATTTGATTGCTCAATTATTTTCTGATAAAAAAGCCGCTATTGTTACACCTACTTTTTCAGAATATGAGGATTCTTGTAAAATTTTTAAATTAGATTATCAATTAATTTCTAGGGATAAAATAAACCAAACAACTGCCGACCTTATTTTTATTTGTAACCCTAATAATCCTACGGGAGCTATTTTTTCATCCGAAGAATTAACAGCCTTTTTTAAACAAAAACCAACTACTATTTTTGTTATTGATGAAGCTTATATCGAGTTTACAAACAGTGCAACATCAATTGTTTCATTAATCAAAGAGTTTGATAATTTAATAATCGTTCGTTCATTGACAAAAACATTTACCATTCCTGGTTTGCGTTTAGGATATCTTATTTCTTCGGATAGATTAATAACATCACTTTTAAAATTAAAAATGCCTTGGAGTGTTAATTTATTGGCAGTAAAAGCGGGTGAATTTATTTTTAATAATTATAAAACACTTCAATTTAATGCTGCGGAATTAATTGCAGAAACAATACAATTCCAAAAAGAATTATCTATTTTAAAAGGGATTAAAGTTTGTAAAAGCAATACCTCTTATTTTTTAGTAGAAATTTTAAATGATAAAAAAGCCAAGGATTTAAAAGAATATTTAATTATAAATCATCAAATTTTAATTAGAGATGCTACTAATTTTAAAAAACTAAACGGCGAATATATTCGATTATCGACACAAAGTAAATCGGCTAATAACATTTTAATTAACGCATTAAAAGAATGGCTTTAAACGCAATTTATATTTTAATAAGTGCTTTTTTGTTGGATGTACTTTTTGGCGATCCAAAAAAATTACCGCATCTTATTATCGCTTTTGGAAACAGTATTTCTTTGGGTGAAAAATGGCTTAACAAAAAAAATAATCAATTTTTAAAAGGGGCTTTTTTAAGCATTTTTTTAGTGAGTATTTCTTTTATCGCTCCATATTTCATTATTAAATGGCTAAATGCTGCCGATTTTAAAATTTTAGCGAACATATTTTCAGTACTGATGTTATTTTATTGTCTTGCCAATAAAACCTTAGTTAAAGAAGGATATGCTGTTTTTAATACCTTAAAAAAGGAAGGTTTAGAAGCTGGAAGAAAACGTTTATCGTGGATTGTTGGGCGAGAAACCACCAATTTAAACGAACAACAAATCAGAATTGCTACTTTTGAAACCATGTCGGAAAATTTAAGCGATGGTGTTATTGCGCCCTTATTTTATTTTTTGATTTTCGGTGTTCCTGGTGCAATGGCGTATAAAATGATCAATACTTTCGATTCTATGATTGGTTATAAAAGTGATCGGTATTTTTGGTTCGGGAAATTTGCCGCAAAATTAGATGATGTTGCTAATTATATTCCTGCACGAATTACTGCAATACTAATGCTCGTTGTTCAAAATAAAATTAGTGGAATTTCTACTGTTTTTAAACAAGGAAAAAAGCACAGTAGCCCAAATGCGGGATATCCTGAAGCTGCTTTGGCGTATATTTTAAATTGCCAATTTGGAGGCTCCAATTATTATCATGGTAAATTAGTTGAAAAACCTTTTATCGGAACTAATAACCGAATAATTAAACACGAAGAAATTAAAATAGTTCACAAAATTAATTATAAAGTAAGCCTTCTTTTTTGTCTTTTAATTATTGCTATATTCTTATTTTTTATTGATTAAAGATGCCTAAAAACCTCAAGAAATACATTATTACTGGCGCTCCTGGCACAGGTAAAACAACCTTGATTAATCTTTTAAAAAACAGCTTTTCTTGTATGGATGAAGTTTCAAGAAAGGTAATTACAGAGGAACAACAAAATAACCGAAACGGCATGCCTTGGCATAATATCAATCGTTTTGCTGAGCTAGTTTTTACCCGTACAAAACAAGAATTATTAACTTCGGATGCCCAATTTTGTGATCGGTCGGTGTTAGATTTAGAAGCGTATTTATCCGTAGAAAAAAAAGAAATACCTGATTATTTAAAAAATTTCTGCTATAAAAAAAATTACCACAAAACCGTGTTTTTTACCCCTACTTGGTTTGCTATTTACCAACAAGATCCACAGCGATTACAAGAATTTGACTATTGTTTGAAATTAGAAAAATCACTTTTAGAACACTATAAAAGTAAAGGCTTTAAAATCATTATACTACCTCGTTTTTCGGCTATAAAAAGAAAAAAACTCATTTTAGATTTTATCTTTTAAGTCAAAAAAAAACGATACATTCGCGCCGATTTTGGTTTCTTATTCTTTTTGATCATCAGAATATAGAATTAAAAGGGAATTTGGTGTAAATCCAAAGCTGTCCCCGCAACTGTAAAACTTATTTAAAGGCTTCATTAATAAAAACCACTGTAGCAAAACTATGGGAAGGTAAATGATTGCTTGAGTTGAGTCAGGATACCTGCCTAAATCAAAAACATAATCTAAACTTTCGGGAATAAAAGTTAAAGTGTTCGACTGCCTATATTTTAGGCTTATGACCCTTCATTTTTATTTCTGAACAAATGAAATTCAATGAAATTCAAATTACTTTTTTTTTTTTTAATTAGCAGCAGTTTACTGATTGCTCAAAATTCAAAATCCGTTCAACTTTTAAATAAACAAAACGGGCTACCTATTGAGTTTTCCTCTATTATAAATAACAATTCTAAAAAAGGAACCAGCTCTAACAATAAAGGGATTTTCAAAATTACAGGAAACCCTAACGATGTTATCAACATTTCATATATCGGCTACAAATCAACAAGTATTTTATTTAAAAAATTAGCCGATATTATTTATTTACATCCATTATCGGTTCAATTACAAGGGGTCGAAATTTCGAGTACAAGAAAAAAATATGTTGAACTAAACAAGCTTCAATTAAAAAATTTAGACGCGCCATTAACCACCAATAGCGTGAGTTCTAAATTGATTAAAATTAGAAACACCAATGATTTAGGGACTGCTGTTAAAAGTGCTACAGGTGTTCGTCCGATAAATAGATACGGTGGTTTTCAAACTTTTAGAATACGAGGTTTTAATAATTTTGTTTTATTAAATGATGGTACAAGAGATGAACGTCATAATCTTTCTACAAGTGCTCCGAGTACTAATTTAGCCAATGTTGAGCGTATAGAAATACTTAAAGGTCCTTCTGGTGTTATGTTTGGGCACGCTGCTTTAGGCGGAATTATAAATATTATTCGTAAAAAACCAACCACCGCTTTTTCTGCCGAATTTAATACTACCTATGGTTCTTTTGATACCTACGAAATGTCGGTAGGTATGGGAGGCCCTATTAATCAGAAATTAAGATATCGAGTAGATTTTGGTGTTTCTAAATCTAACGGTTGGAGAGATTTTGGCATCAATACGAATAACGCTTCTTTTGCGGTTAATTATACTCCGACTAAGAAAGATGTTTTAGATATTTCTTTCCAAGCGAACAATGATAAATATGATACTGATACAGGAATTCCTGTTGATAAAGATGGAAGTATTGTAAAAGCAATGGATGTTAAAACGCGATATAACGATCCTCAAGATTATTTGAAACACAAACGTTTTGACCTGCAAGTTAAGTACAAACATCAGTTTAATAACAAATTAAAATTAACTAATAATTTTTCATGGTCTGATGATGATATTAATTATCTTTCAACAGAATGGCTGTCTTTTAATGCAGCAAAAGATTCAATAACTAGAGGGTTTCCTTTTTATTTTAACCACACCACTAATACCATTCAAAATCAATTAGATGTAAGCTATCAATTTAAAACAGGAAAGATAAAACACAAATCGTTGTTTGGTCAATCGGTAAGTATTTTAGAAAGAAAATCGTTTAGAGGAAGCGTTGTTGGTCCTGGTACATACACTACTATTTCTGTTCAAAATCCTATTCTGAACCAAGGGCATATAGAGGCTGTTGATCAAAAAGTGCAGATAAGAGATGAATTTAATAGTGGTTTTTATTGGCAAAACTGGTCGAATATTTCTGATAATTTTAAAGCGTTAATTGGTATTCGCTACGATATTTTTAAAGGAAGATATGCTACGGATAAAATTAAAGCAGATAGAACCTTAATTAAAGCGGGCGACAGAACAGAAATTCCTTCAACAGCTTTTAGTTATAGAGCTGGTTTGGTGTATCAGCCGCTTAAAAATCTTAGTATTTTTTCTTCTTATTCTAATTATTTTAAACCTTCAAGAACTATTGCTCCTAACAGTGAAATTTTTGATCCTGAAAAAGGATATCAAATAGAAGGAGGGCTTAAATTTGAAAGAAATAATACCTTAAACATTAGCCTGTCTACCTTTTATATTTTAAAACACAATATTGTTGAAAAAAATAAAGTAAACCAATACCTTCAAATTGGAGAAGCTGACTCGAAAGGTATCGAATTTGATTTAGAATACACTCCTATAAAAAATGTTTATCTTAAAGCTGGCTATGCTTTTACAGAAGCTAAATTAGGTGCTAATTCACAGGTTAAAAAAGCAGGAAATGCCTTGCCTTTTACCCCTAAACATTTAGCAAACTTATGGGTTAATTATGAATTAGAAGACGGCTTAGGTTTTGGAATTGGAGGTAATTATACGAGTGATAATTATACAAATTCTGACAATTCATATACACTACCCGCTTATTTACTGCTTGATGGCGCAATTTATTATCAAAAAAACAATATCAGAATTGGTGTTAATATAAATAACATTACCAATAAATTATACTTTACAGATGCCATTTATGATTATCAGTTTTTTCCTGGTGCTGAAAGAAATTTCAAAATAAATTTAAGTTATAAAATTTAATATCAATTAAAAATCAACGCTTTACATCATTACTTAGGTATTTTATTTTTGATACTTTTTCTTGATTCGTTTTTATCAAGATTTGTAATGATGTATAAGCGTTTTTCTTTTTTATCCGAAGTTAATCACTTAAAAAACTCCTTTTCGATTCCATCTTTTAAGTCAAAAAATAACAATACATTTGCAGCATATTCGGTTTCTTATTCTTCTTTTATCATTTAGAATATAGAATTAAAAGGGAATTTGGTGTAAATCCAAAACTGTTCCCGCAACTGTAAAACTTGTAAAAAGGCATCATTAATAAAAACCACTGTAAAAATTACGGGAAGGTAAATGAATGCTTGAGTTAAGTCAGGAGACCTGCCAATATCAAACTAATTTATTAATAACTCTCGGGTAAAGAGTTCGAAAATTATGTTTTTTCATATTTTCTTTCCTTTCCTGCCTAATGTCATTTTCAAATGAAAAAATTGATTTTATGCAGTCTATGGATGTGTTTTTCACTTTCCATATTCGCTCAAAAAAAATGTACGACAAGCAACGAAACAGAAACACAGCTTTCTGAAGTAATTATCAACTCTAAAAATGAAAAAAAATTAGGTACTCATAAGGTTTCTAAAATTTCATTGCAATTAAGACCCATAAATAGCGCGCACGATTTTTTAAAAACAGTACCAGGTTTATTTATAGCACAACATGCTGGTGGCGGAAAAGCAGAACAAATATTTTTAAGAGGATTTGATAATGACCACGGAACTGATTTTGCTGTTTTAGTCGATGATATTGGTATCAATTTAAGTTCTCACGCACACGGACAAGGCTATGCCGATTTACACTTTTTAATCCCTGAAACCGTTCAAACTGCCGATTATTATAAAGGTCCTCATGAAACTTCATTAGGAAATTTTGCCGTTTCTGGAGCTGCTAAATTTACATCAAAAGATAAAGCGCATCGTAATTTTGTAAAGTTAGAATATGGTCAATACGATTTTGCAAGAGCCTTAGCAATGGTATCGCTTATCGATAAAAATAACTTTTTAACTAAAAATGAAGAAAGTGCTTACATTGCTATTGAAGGAACTTATAATGACAGTTTTTTTGAAAGTGAACAAAGACTTAAAAGGTTAAATACCTTTACAAAATATACCGTAGCACTTTCTGATATTCATAAATTAAGAACATCAATTTCTACTTTTCATAGTACTTGGAATGCCTCGGGTCAAATACCTTTAAGAGCTGTTAAAAGTGGATTAATAGATAGATTTGGGGCTATTGATGATAAAGAAGGTGGCGATACTGAAAGAGTACATTTTAACATGCAATTAAGTTCTAATATTTCTGATAAAACAAAGCTTACAAATCAATTATACTACGTATCGAATATCTATAATTTATTTTCTAACTTTACTTTTTATCAAAATAATCCTGTTGATGGTGATATGATTCATCAACAAGAAAATCGAAGAACATATACTTATAAAGGAAATATTTCAATAAAAAATATACTTCAAATACCAAATAGCACCACTACTTTTGGCTGGGAAGCTAAATATAATAATAACAATATCGGTTTAAATAATGCTATTGGACGTACCTTATCAAATCCTATAAATGAGTTTGATATTAAAGAAACAAACCTAGCTTTATTTTTAAAAGAACGAATTCAAATAGCTCCTAAGTTAACGGCTTTAGCAGGTATTAGAGCTGATTATTTCGATTTTAACGTTACTGAAATAGTACCAGTACCTCAACAAGGAAAGACAAATTCTATTAGAATAAGCCCAAAATTTAGTTTGTTTTATGATGCTACTGAAAATTTGCAATTATATGCAAAAGCTAGTTCTGGTTTTCATTCAAACTACGCAAATGCCGCTGTAAAAAACAAAGAAATTAATCCGTTACCTAAAGCTATCGGTTACGATATTGGTACAGAATTTAAAATAGGAAAAAACTTTGTTGGTAACATTGCTACTTTTTATTTACAAAGTGATGCCGAGTTTGTTTTTAGTCCTGATGGTTTTGAATTTGAAAACAAAGGAAAATCTGAACGAATTGGTAGTGAAGCTTCTTTTAGATATCAACCATTATCTTATTTATGGTTCGATACGGATTTAAATTATAGTTTCGGAACTTTATTAGACGCTCCAAAAGATGAAAACAAAATTCCAAGTGCACCTCGTTTTACCTCAACTGGTGGCGCTACTTTCCGTTTAAAAAATGGAATTAGTAGTTCTTTACGCTATCGTTTTTTAGGCGAACGCCCTTTAATTGAAGACGAATCTGTAATTGCTGACAGTTATTTTATTGCAGATTTTGTTATCAATTACACAAGACCAAAATATCAAATAGGTTTATCCGTAGAAAATATTTTTAATACCGCATGGAGAGAAGCTGTATTTTATGATTCTTCACAATTACAAACAGAATTACAACCTGTTGATGATATCCATTTTACACCAGGAACACCATTTTTAGCAAAATTGAATTTCACTTATTTCTTTTAAATATTTATTTTAAATTATGGGTAAAAATATCGCCAATACAACGCATACTTTTTTATTTTGCGACGGAGGTTCTTGTCAAAAAGCAGGAAGCGAACAAGTAACAAGAGCCGCTAGAGCTTACTTACGTAACAATAATCTTTGGGATAAAACCCATACGATTAAAACAAGATGTAATGGCAGATGTGAAGACGCTCCGACTTGTATTGTGCAACCAGGTGAATTTTGGTATAAAGAATTAACTCCTGAAAAAATTACTCCGATTGTAAAATCGCATATTAATAATGAGCCTCTTAATCAAGAAGATGAAACAAATTTGTTATATAAAAAAGGATGGAAAGAGCAAATATCTAATAACGAAAGAGCGCCTATAAAACCGAAACCTTTTGAGTTAAAAAATGATGCTGAATTAGGCGAATGTTTTATTACCAAAGGTTTTAGTTCTGATCAATATTTATATCCTCTTTTCTTATATTTGTTGGAAAACCCAAAAGGGATAACCCTTGCTATGGCTGATAAAAACCCTGTTTCTTTTGAAAAAATAAATGCGGTAAATTATTCAGATACACATACGCTTGAATTAAAAACTGAAACAACTATTATAAAATTAACGATTGCCGCAGTTCCTAAAGAAAATAAGGAATTACAACAATCAAAAATTTCTAGTACAGAATATTTTCATCAAAAAGAAACAGCGCTAACAGGTATTCGTTTCAAAAATAAATTTGGTGAAATTTTAGGGAAAATAACATTCGATTCCATCGAAAATAAAGCGTGGGAATATTGTACTAAAATTCAGTTACAAAACACCTGCTTAGATTTAACATAATTATGAACAAACAACATATTTCCATAGTAGGATTAGGCTGGTTAGGTTTACCGCTTGCGTTGAAATTACAAAAAAGTGGCTATTCGGTTAACGGAACTACTTCTTCGTTAGAAAAACTAAAAACACTCGGCAAATATTCGTTTCATACTTGCAGAATAAAACTTGAAGCAAATACTATTATTGGTGATTGGGAATCTTTTATTACTGATACAAATACCCTTATTATCAATTTCCCGCCAAAGAGAATTGATACTATTGAAACAATTCATCCCAAGCAAATAGCACAGATTATACAACGAACTCCCAAAACGACGAAAGTTATTTTTGTGAGTTCTACTTCGGTTTATCAAAACAATAATAGTCTTATAAATGAAACTGAAAAATGTGTTCCTGAAAAGGCATCTGGACACGCATTAATTAAAGCCGAAGAATTATTACAACAACATTTTGGTGATAATTTAACTATTTTACGTTTAGCAGGATTAATTGGTGCTAAGCGTCATCCTGGGAGATTTCTTGCTAATAAAAAGCAATTAAAAAACCCGAATGTGCCTGTTAATTTAATTCATCAGAAAGATGTTATTGGTTTAATCGAAACGATTTTAGAACAAAATTGTTTTGGTGAAATTATCAACGGTTGTGCAGATATACATCCGAAGCGAAAAGAATTTTATGAAAATGCAGCCATCAAATTAAATATGCCTGCTCCTATTTTTGAAACAGCTACAGCATCAGAAGAACGTTTTAAAATTATTGATAATTCAAAATCGAAATCTTTATTAAATTTCACGTATCAGTTTGCTAATCCTGAATGGATTTTTACAAGAGAGCATTTACCTGAAATTTCAATTGTTGGCGCAGGTCCTGGTAATAAAAACTTGCTAACTTTAAAAGCTTTTGAAGCGATTGAAAATGCAGAAATTATTTTACACGATAATTTAATTTCTGATGAAATATTAAACATCAATACACAAGCGGAACGTATTTATGTCGGTAGAAAATTTGGCGATAAAGAAGATCAAGAAACACGTCAAGATAACATCAATTTATTGATGAAAAAATATTGTGAACAAGGCGATAAAGTAGTTCGCATAAAATCGGGCGACCCGTATATTTATGGAAGAGCTGCCGAAGAAGTTCGTTTTTTAAAGAAACATGAGCTTCCTTTTTGCGTTGTCCCAGGAATTTCAGCTGCTTTAGCCGCAGCAAGTACCGCAAATATTCCAATTACTGAAAGAAGGCAATCAAATGCTGTTTTAATTTGCACAGCACATACCGCAGATTATTCAACCGCACAATTAAAAGGAATTGCCGAAATGCTAAAAGCTGGAAACACCTTGGCACTTTATATGGGCTTAAAAAGTTTGGATAAAATAATTCCAAAATTAATAGCCGTTTGCGGAAATTCAGAAATCCCTATTAATGCCGTTTCTAATGTTTCAAGAGAAAATGAAATGTTACTTTCATCAACATTAGGCGACATAGAAAACGACATCAAAAAACAACCACTACCAATGCCTGTAGTATTTTTAATAGGTGTAAAACCAATCAATTAAATCAATGAAAAAAGGAATTTTACTTTGCGGACACGGTAGCAGAACCAAAACAGGGACGGATGCTTTTAAACAATTAGTGGAAGCTTTACAGGCTCGTTATACCGATTATGAAGTGGATTACGGGTTTTTAGAATTTAATCATCCTGTGTATGAAGCTTCTATTGAACGCATGTATCAGAAAGGAATTCGTGAAATTTATGCTTTACCGATTATTCTTTTTGCAGGTTCACACGCTAAAAATGATATTCCGTATGAAATGAACACCATACAGAGTTATTACAGCGATTTAACCATCAAAATGGGAAAACATCTTGGTGTCAATTCCTTTTTATTAGAATTGGCTCAAAAAAGAATTTTAGAAGAAGAAAGCAAACATCCTGTTATCGATAGAAAAGATGTTTGTTTAATGGTGGTTGGTCGAGGAACTACAGATACTGATGCAAATTCTGATGTACATAAACTAGCTTGTATGTTAGGCGAAGGAATGGGGTTTGGTTTTACGACAGTTGCATATAGCGGAACGGCATATCCGACGGTTACTAAAAGTTTAGAATTAACCAGTAAAATGGAATTTAAACGAACTATTGCGATTCCGTTTTTCTTTTTTACAGGGATTCTTTTAGAACGTATTTATACTGAAATTAGAACTTTTAATGAAAATTCTCCGAATGAATATATTTATACCGATGCTTTTGGAAGTGATGAATTAATTTTAAAAGCTTTTGATGAGCGTTTAGATGAAACCATTAACGGTACGGCAAATATGAATTGCCAATTATGTAAATACCGAAAACAAATTGTTGGCTTAGAAGATGAAGTTGGAAAAGAACAAGTTGGACATCATTTAGGTGTAAAAGGTGTTTTATTTGAAGAAGATGAAAAAGTTGGGCAGAAAAGCAATGTATTTACTAAAATTAAAAAAGGCTTAGGAATATGATAACGGGTAAAATACATGGTGTTTCGTTAGGAACTGGTGATGCTGATTTAATTACCTTAAAAGGATTAAAAACCTTACGGCAAGCTGATAAAATATATTATCCTGGTTCATTATTTAAAGATGGTAGAAAAGTCAGTTATTCCCGAACTATTTTAAATAATTACAATTTAGATACTCAAAAATTAGTCGGATTTTATCTAAAAATGGATTTAGAAAGAGTTCAGGCTAAAGAGGTTTACGAAACTACTTTTCAACAAATTTTAAGCGATTATAAAAATGGTTTATCCATAGCTATTGTCAGCGAAGGCGATATTAGCACGTATAGCTCATTTTCTTATCTATTAGAAAAAATTAAAAAGCATCAATTAAAAATCGATTTAATTCCTGGGATTACCTCTTACTTACATTTATCATCAGAAAGTCAAATTCCTTTGTGTTTGCAAAATGAAAAAGTAACCGTTATTCCTCGCATCCAAAGTAAAGAAGAATTACAAGAAGCTATTGCTAATTTTGATACCGTAGTTTTAATGAAAATTATATCGGTTATTGCTATAATTACCGCCGTAATTGACACTCAAAAACACCAAATTACTTACGGAGAACGCTTAGGAACTGACGAGCAATTTATAACCAATAACTGGAATACAGCCAGTAAAAGAGAAACTCCTTATTTTTCTCTTATCATTATTAAAAAAATAAAAAAATGAAAATAACCGTTGCGGGATTAGGTCCTGGAGATATAGATTATATGTTACCCGTTGTTAAAAATGCGTTGCAAAAAGCAGATGTTGTTATTGGGTACGATTATTATTTTCAATTTGGAAAATCGTTATTTAAAGAAGATGCCGAATTAATTTCGATGCCTTTAGGAAAAGAAGAAGCAAGAGCTCACAAGGCTGTTGAAAAAGCAAACGAAGATAAATATGTAGTAGTTATAGGTTCTGGTGATGCCAGTATTTACGCAATGGCTGCGATTGTTTACGAAGTTGTTTCTAAAGAAAATCATGATGATATTGAGTTAGAAACGCTACCCGGTGTTTCTGCTTTTTTAGCTGCTGGAAGTAAATTAGGTGCGCCATTAGGTCACGATTTTTGTTGTATTTCATTGTCAGATTTAATGACTCCTTGGAACAAAATAGAACAAAGAATTAAGGCTGCCGCAATGGGCGATTTTGTAACGAGTTTATACAATCCGAAAAGTAAAAAAAGACATTGGCAATTAGGTCGATTACAAAAAATATTTTTAGAAAAACGGGCACCTTCTACTCCTGTTGCAATTATTAGGCATGTAACTCGCCCCGAAGAAGAATGTAAAATTACCACTTTAGGAGAATTTAATCCTGAAGATGTAGATATGTTTTGTTTGGTGATGATTGGAAATTCGCAAACCTATCGTTTTAAAGATTATTTAGTTACTCCTAGAGGATATCTTAATAGAAAACCACATACAGGAAAAGAAATTCAACAAGAAAGTTTCAGAATTGTTACCCAGCATATTAAAGATTTACCTTTTGCGATTGCTGATAAATGGGCAATAACAAGAGTTATTCATACCACAGGAATTTTAGAAGATTTCAATCATTATTCAGCAACTCCAGAAGCTATTGAAAACTGGCATGAACATCTTAAAAATGGTGGCGAAATTGTAACAGATGTTACCATGGTAAAAGCTGGAATTACAAAGGCTTTCACTAAAGAATATGGCAATCAAATACATTGTTTATTAAATGATGAAGATGCGCAATTATTAGCAATTTCAGAAAACATTACACGTTCTCAAGCAGGAATTAGAAAGGCTATTGAAAAATATCCAAATGCTTTATATGTTGTTGGAAATGCCCCTACTGCTTTATTTGAAATTGTAGATCAAATAAGAGATAACGATACTTTTAAACCTGCTGGAGTTGTTGGCGTACCTGTTGGTTTTGTCAATGTTTTGGAAGCAAAAGAACAATTATCGCAAACAAAAAACACAAATTGGGTAGTTATAGAAGGAAATAGAGGCGGAAGTAATGTTGCCGCAGCTATTGTTAATGCTGCATTTACGTTACCTGAAGCGTCAACTTATTTTATTTCTTAAATGATGAACAAATTTACTCCAGAAAATATTGAAACCCTCGAACAAATAATACTTGCACGTAGAGATGTTAGAGGAAATCGGTTTTTAAATACGCCTATATCTAAAGAACATTTAGATAAAATTCTATTTGCTGGAGTAAATGCGCCATCTGTTGGATTTTCTCAACCGTGGGAATTTGTTGTTATCAAAGATTTAAAAATCAGAAATAAAATTAAAGACAGTTTTTTTGAAGAAAATGAAAAGGCGAAAACTCTTTTCGAAGGAAAAAAAGCTGATGCATACACACAATTAAAATTAGAAGGAATTGTAGAATCGGCATTGAATATTGCGGTTTTTTATAAACCAAGTCAGCATCCTGTTTTAGGGCAAACTTCGATGAAAGAAGCAGGTGTTTATTCGGTGGTTTGTGCCATTCAAAATATGTGGTTAATGGCTAGAGCGTTAAATGTCGGTTTAGGCTGGGTTAGTATTTTAAATGAAAACAACGTTAAAACTATTTTAAATGCTCCTGATGACAGACAATTAATCGGTTATTTATGTTTAGGTCATGTAGATAAATTTTATGAAAACCCCGAATTAGAACGTTTAAAATGGGAAAAACGTAAAAATATAAATGATGTTGTTATTAAAGAATGTTATCAATAAATGACTAAAATTCAAAAATATATCGATTTTTATTTGATTGGAATTAGCAATCATCCAACGCCAAAACTTAATGATGATGTCTTGAATTTGATTCAAGAATCAACTGTTTTTTCTGGCGGAAAACGTCATTATCAATTGGTAAAATCATACTTACCTAAAAACCATACTTGGATTGAAATTTCAGGTAAAATGGATTTTCTTATCAATAAATATAAAAAAATTGATACAACAATTGTAGTTTTCGCCTCTGGAGACCCTTTTTTCTATGGATTCGGAAACACGTTACAACGCTTATTACCAAACGCACAATTAAAAGCAACGCCTTATTTTAATAGCATTCAATTGTTATGTCATAAAACGCAAACAAATTATAATGCTTTAAAATCGGTCTCTGTTCACGGTAGAGATTGGTCTGCTTTAGATGAAGCTTTAATCAATAGAAATAAATTAATTGGCGTATTAACAGATGCTAAAAAAACACCTTGCGAAATTTCAAAACGTTTGTTAAAATATGGTTTTGATAATTACACCATAACCGTTGGCGAAGCTTTAGACGGAAACAATGAACATATTGAAACGCTTGATTTAGCAACTTGTACAAAAAAATCACATGACCATTTAAATTGTGTTTTATTAAAACAAACAACATCCAAAGAAAAACCTTTTGGAATTGCTGATGATGCTTTTATTTCTTTACCGAATCGGGCAAATATGATTACCAAAATGCCTATCCGATTAAGTACGATAAACGCTTTACAATTACAAAATAAAGCAGTTTTTTGGGATATTGGAGCTTGCACAGGTTCGGTTGCTATTGAAGCAAAACAACAGTATCCACATTTAAAAATTATCGCTTTTGAAAAACGAATTGTATGCAAAAATATAATTCAGCAAAATACCCAACGCTTCTCTACTCCTGGTATTACTATTATTATTGATGATTTTTTCAACCTCAACTTACAAGAATTTCAAATTCCAGATGTCGTATTTATTGGCGGACACGGTGGCAGATTAAACGAATTAATTCATCTAATTCATCAATTAAATCCGAAAGCTAGGATAGTAACCAATGCCGTAAAACAAAACAGTACCAATATATTTATAAAAGAGCTTACTACATTAAATTATACTATAAATACGAGTGTGATTCAAGTAAACGAGCATAACAAAATTAGCATTCATTCAGCAGAAAAAATATAAATGAAAAAAATAGCCATTATAGCAGTTACTGAAAAAGGATTAGAAAAAGCCCTTATCATTCAGAAAGAATTTTCAAAATCATTGGTAATAACTACCTTAGAATCTACGAACGGAAATGTATCAACTATTGCCTCTATTTCAGATTATTTAACCGATAATTTTTCAAAGTTAGATGGTATTTGTTTTGTAACAGCATTAGGTATTTGTGTACGATTAATTGCACCATATATTCAAGATAAAAATACCGACCCTGCAGTAATTTCTGTGGATGATTTAGGAGTAAATGTACAATCTGTATTAAGCGGACACAAAGGAGGCGCTAATAATTTCGCTTTAAAAGTTTCGGCTGTTTTAGGAGCAAATCCTGTAATATCAACATCTAGCGATGTACAAGAAATTTGGGCTTTAGATACGCTTGGAAATCAATTTGACTGGCAAACAGAAAGTTCATTATCAATAACTAAAACAATGGCGTTGTTTGTGAATAATAAACCAACCGCTTTACTTTTAGATATTAAAGATAAAGGAACACAGCATTTAGAAAAAACAGTTCCTAGTTTTGTGACTGTTTTTTATGATGAAAAAGATATTGATTACACGCAATTTGAATTATTTATTGCGGTGAGTTACAAAATTTACGAAGTAAAAATCCCTAGTTTATTTTTAATTCCAAAGGTACTTTCAGTTGGTTCAGGATGTTCTAAAAAATTAGATTTCACTGTTTTTCAAGAAACATTCAAAACTAAATTAGCTACTGAAGGATTGCATTTTTCAGCAATTAAAAACTTTGGTTCTATTGATATAAAAGCAAATCAACAAGCTTATTTAGATTTTAGTGAAATAAACAATATTCCTTTTAGCACCTTTACTTCGGATGAAATAAATACCATTTCAATACCAAATCCGAGTGAAATGGTACAATCTAAAATTGGCGTTGCAGGAGTTTCAGAATCTTGTGCAATGTTATTATCTGGAAATAAAGAATTACTTGTTGAAAAACAAAAAATTCATATTGAAAATAGTGAGAAATTTACATTTTCTGTTTCTTTAGATGCAAAAGTTGTTCGTAAAACTGCTGTTGCAATTATTGGTGCAGGTCCTGGTGATGAAGAATTAATCACCGTAAAAGGAAAAATATATTTAGAAGAAGCTGATTGTGTTTTATATGCAGGAAGTTTAATTCCTGAAGAAATGACCAATTGGTGTAAAGCAGGCGCTGTAGTTAGAAATTCTGCAATGATGACTTTAGAAGAGCAAGTTTCTTTAATGCAAGAACATTACAAAAAAGGGAATTCAATTGTTCGTTTACAATGTGGTGATCCATCATTATATGGTGCAATTCAAGAGCAAATGACCATTTTTGACGAACTAAACATGGACTACTTTATTGTTCCAGGGATTTCTTCATTTAGTGCTGCTGCTGCAGTTTTAAAATCAGAATTTACTATTCCTGAAGTTGTACAATCTATTGTTTTAACTCGTGGCGAAGGTAAAACGCCAATGCCTTCGAAAGAAAGTATTTCTGCATTTGCAGCAACAAATTCAACAATGTGTATCTTTTTAAGTGCAGGAATTGCCAAAAAAGTACAAGCGCAATTATTAGAACATTTTGATGCCGATACTCCTGTAGCTGTACTATACAGAATCACTTGGAAAGATGAAGAAATTTATCAAGGGAAATTAGAAAACCTTGCCGAAATTGTAAAGAAGAGTAAAAAAACAAGAACCGTATTAATTGTTGTTGGTAGTGCTATTGGAGCTCGTAAAAACAGATCGCAATTATACAATCCTGAATGGAAACATATTTTTAGAACTAACAAAAAATTTGTAGTTACTGAGTAATACCATTTAGTTTTAGACCTCACAGGTTTTAAAAACCTGTGAGGTCTTTAAAAGCCTATTTAAATTTCATGTAAAAAAATAAAAATAGGAAATTGAATTTGTCAATAAAATTATTATTGAATAGAATTTAAACAGGCTATAAAAATAAATAAGAAAAATGATACTTGTATTTGGAGGAACAACAGAAGGTAAAAAAGTAGCAACCTTGCTTCAAGAAAAACTGATGCCTTTTGTGTATTCAACAAAAACAAATATCTCTTTTGATGAAACAGAAATTGCCAGTTACAGATACGGTGCGTTAACTGAAAATGATTTAGAAAATTATCTAATCGAAAATAATATTAGCATCATTATAAATGCCTCACACCCTTTTGCTGAAATTTTACACAAAACTATTGCAAAAGTTGCCGAAAATTTACAAATTCCTGTAATACGATTTGGGCGAGAACTACTTTCTAAAACCATAAATCAATCCGTATTTTATGTAAATAATTATACCGATGCTTTAAATTTATTATCATCAGAAAAAACAGTATTAGCCTTAACAGGTGTGCAATCTATTAAAATATTAAAACCTTGGTGGCTAAAAAACACGACTTATTTTAGAATATTAAACAGACCAGCATCTTTAGCGATTGCATCTGAAAGTAATTTCCCTGAAAATCAATTAATTTTAGAATTTCCTTCTTCGGATTTAGATAAAGAAATTTCGATTATCAACCAAAAAAATATTGATATCATTTTAACTAAAGAAACAGGAAATAGCGGGTTTTTAAACACTAAAATTGAAGCAGCTTTAAAAACTGACACACAAATAATAATCATCAAACAACCCAAAATTCCGAAGTATTTTAAAATGGTTTTTAATGAAAATGAGCTAATTAGCGAATTATCTACTTCATCAACTCTAAAAGACTCAAATATATGAGTTTAAGAAAAATTCCAAAAGGTCCTTTACGGGATGGATTTACAACAGGAACTTGTGCTACTGCTTCGGCAAAATCAGGATTGATGGCTATTATTGATCAGAAAAAAAACGCTACCGTAAAAGTTCATTTACCTATTGATAAAATAATCGAGATTCCAATTCATCATTGTGAATTTACTCAAGACACCGCTAAATGTTCGGTTATTAAAGATGCAGGCGATGATCCTGATGTTACAAATGGTGCTGAAATAGGGTGTATTTTAAAATTAACTAAGCAAAAAGGCATTCAGTTTTTTGCAGGTGATGGCGTTGGAACAGTTACGCTTAAAGGTTTAGAATTAGCAATTGGCGAACCTGCTATAAATCCTGTTCCAAGAAAAATGATAAGCAGTGCAATTCAAAAATTATTACATGATTACGATTTAGAATGCGGTGTATCGGTTACTGTTTATGTTACCGACGGAAAAAAATTAGCAAAACGAACGCTTAATGAACGTGTAGGAATTATGAATGGATTATCTATTTTAGGAACAACAGGAATTGTAAAACCGTATTCATCATCCTCCTATATTGCAAGTATTGAACAAGGAATTGATGTTGCAATTGCAAATAATATTACCGAATTAGTTATCAATTCTGGCGCAAGAAGTGAAAAGTTTTTATCAGATAAATTTAGCCATTTACCTGAATATGCTTTTATTCATTATGGAAATTGGATTGGTGAAACACTCGCCAAAGTAAATCAATGTGCTATAAAAAAAGTAAGCATTGGAATTATGCTTGGAAAAGCAGTAAAATTAGCTGGCGGAATTACAGATACACATAGTTGTGTATCGAGTTGGAACAAAGATTTTGTTGTTGAATTAGCACAACAAGTTGGTTTTTATGATGCTGATAAAATCAAAGAATTAAACATGGCTGGTCGCTTAATTGAACTGTTTGAATTTGAACAAAATTCGCCATTTTTTCAATTATTATTAGCGCATTGTTACAAACATACACATACAAAAATTAAAAAGGTAGACTTAAATATTTACCTAATTCATAAAGACGGAACACTTATTAAATACATTAAAAACACATTAAAAAATGACAATAGTATCTTTAGTTAGACCTTTAATGGCAGGGATTTTACATTCTTTTGAACCCGACCACGTAACTGCAGTTTCAGTTTTAGCTACTGAAAACGCTATCAATAAACAAAAAGTGAGTTTTAAAACTGTTTTTAAAGCATCGCAATGGGCGTTTGGGCATTCGGTTACTTTACTGCTTTTTGGAGGTGTAGCACTGCTTTTTAAAAGTATGGCAACTTTATTTATCAATGATCTTTCTTTTTATGCCGAACTTGCCGTTGGTCCTATTATGATTTGGCTAGGAATTGTAGCTATCAAAAGAAATCATCAAATTAATGAAATGGTAAATGACCATAAAAAAATTGAAGCACACGAACACGACCTTTCTAATCCGATACATTTACACGGAACTAAAGGCGAAGAAATTGCCGTAAATCCGATGAATAAATCATTTTGGATTGGAATGTTACACGGTTTAGCAGGTACAGGTGGAGCGCTAACTTCCGCCTTAGTTTTAAGTAGTTCAAGCGTAGGTGAAGCACTTCTTATTCTTGCCGTAGAATCTTTAGGGATTATTGTAGCAATGGGTGTTTATAGTTATGTTTTAATTTATGTTATGAGCCGTTTTTTAGAGCGAAACCTAGCTATTTTTAAATGGATGAACGGAGTTGCGGGAGTTGCATCGGCAATTATTGGATTTGTGTGGTTGTATAATTGTATTTCGGCATTATAATGGAACATAAAAAACAGCAGTATTTCCCTTTTTCGGCAATCGTTGGGCAAGATAATTTTAAGTTAGCTTTAATTTTAAATTTAGTCGATCCGCTTATTGGCGGCGTATTAGCTATTGGCGATAAAGGAACAGGAAAAACCACTTTAATACGATCGTTAACCAGCCTAATGGGCAATCAACAAAAATACCCTTTTGTTAATTTACCCATTGGTGTTTCTGAAGATAGACTTCTTGGAAGTATCGATTTAGAGCAGTTGATAAATGCTAAAAAAGAAGTTGTTAACCTCGGATTAATGGCACAAGCACATCAAGGTATTTTATATGTTGATGAAGTTAATTTATTACAAGATTATCTTACTGATATTTTATTAGATGCCGCCGCTTCTGGAAATTATTATTTAGAAAGAGAAGGAATTTCTCGTTATTTTAAAAGTCGTTTTTGCTTAGTCGGTTCTATGAATCCTGAAGAAGGAAATTTAAGACCGCAACTAAAAGATCGTTTTGGTTTAAGTGTAAATGTTACAACTCCTACGGATGTAAAAATCCGTCAAAAAATAATAAAGCAACGTTTTTTGTTTGATGATGCGCCTATCCCTTTTATCGATGCTTATAAAAGTAAAGATGCTGTTATTTCCAAACAAATAATTAAGGCAAAAGAGGTATTATTATCGATAAAAATAACTGATGAAATTATTGAATATTGTAGCGAATTAGCCGTTTTACATCAAGTAGAAGGACTTCGTGCCGATATTTTATTAGTAAAAACAGCAAGAGCTTTTTCGGCTTATAAAAATGCTACTGAAATCACAAAAAAAGACGTAGATACTATTGCCGATTTTGTTTTAAATCATCGAAGTTTAAATCCGAATCAAAATCAGCAGAATCAACCTCCTGAAAATAACGCTCCAGAAAATAAATCTCCAGAAAATCAAAATGAAAAACCTCTTGAAAATCCTTCTGAAACAAACGCATCAAAAGACACATCAAAAGGTATATCAGAAGAAGAAACAATTTCATTTTTAATTCCAAATAATAAATTTCAGCAGCAAAAAAACAGTACTAAAAACACGCTAAAAAACGGTGTTAATTCAATTAAAAATTCAGCAGGAAATACTATAATTACTGATACAAAAAAAACAGTCGGGCAATATTTAGCAACCGATAAATTTGACTTAAAAACCAAACGAAAAAGTACACTTTTAAAACAGCATCATATTTTTTTAATAGATTCTAGCGGTTCTATGTTAAAAAATCAGATTATTGCGTATGCAAAAGGAAGTGTACATAAAATAGCCGAAAATTCTAAAAATCAAAACACACAATTTTCTATTATTTCATTATTTGATGGAGATGCGCAATTAATTTTAAATCAAACTGCTGTTTTAGCTGATGTTGAAATAGCGTTAAAAAATCTTAAAACAGGCGGAAAAACAAATTTAAGTGCAGGTTTTAAATTGATAAAAAGAAATTGTGCTACTATCGATTTTAATCACAATCTTCATATTATTACTGATGGTAAATTAAACGCAGAAAATAATTTAGAAGATACCGTATTATCTTTTCAAACGTATTGCAAAGGAATTGATAAAACACAAATTATTGATGCCGAAAAAGGAATCGTAAAAATTGGTGAAGCAAAAGAACTTGCAAACAGCATTCATGCCAATTATGAAATTTTAATTACTGAAAACCTATAAATTTTATTTTTTGACCAAACAACTCATCATATCAGCCCCGAGTAGTAACGCAGGTAAAACAACACTTACCTTAGGATTATTACGTTTATTCAAACGAAAAAAATACGCTGTTCAACCTTTTAAAGTTGGTCCAGATTATATCGACCCGAAATTTCATCAATTGGCTTGTAACAACGTTGGTGTGAATCTCGATTTATTTATGATGACACAAAATCAGATACATAATAGTTTGCATTTTTATGGAAAAGATGCGCAAATTAATTGCATCGAAGGTGTTATGGGTCTATTTGATGGAGCAAAAAAAGA
Source organism: Tenacibaculum finnmarkense genomovar ulcerans (assembly GCF_900239495.1). Classification (GTDB taxonomy): domain Bacteria; phylum Bacteroidota; class Bacteroidia; order Flavobacteriales; family Flavobacteriaceae; genus Polaribacter; species Polaribacter ulcerans. The sequence continues at coordinate 270,446 of NZ_OENE01000004.1, read as the reverse complement.
CAAAGGAAGTACCGCCGAAATGGCTAAAAAGCTAAAAACACCCGTTTTAATGGTGATTGATGCCAAAGCTGTTGCGTATTCTGTTGCGCCACTTATTCAGGGTTTTGTAAATTTTGATAAAGAAGTAAAAATAATGGGTGTTGTTTTTAATCGTGTTGGATCTGAAAGACATTATAAAATGTTAAAAGAAGCCTGTGATGATATTGGCGTACAGTGTTTTGGTTATTTATCGAACTTAAAAAATATTGAAATTCCTTCGAGACATTTAGGTTTAAATATTCAAGAAATTGAAAAATTTGATACAGTTATCAATCAAATTGCTGATGAGCTAGAAAAAACAATCGATTGGAAAGCTATTTTAGAAGCATCCAAAGAAATTAAACCAGTAAGTATTTCATCAGAAAAAATAATTCAGCCTAAAAAAATAAAATTTGCAGTCGCTAAAGATGAAGCTTTTAATTTTATGTATCCTCAAAGTATTTCAGCAATGGAAAGATTAGGAACTGTGGAATTTTTCAGTCCTATAAAAGATGCTGAAATTCCTGATTGTGATTTTATATATTTTGCTGGAGGGTATCCTGAATCGTATTTAAAAGAATTATCGAGTAACACAACAATGCTTGCTAGTATTAAAAAATTCGCAGAAAATAACGGGCAAGTTTATGCCGAATGTGGCGGAATGATGTATTTAGGAAAAACAATTATATCAGAAAATAAGACCGCTTTTAAAATGGTGGGTATTTTTGATTTTGAAGCTACAATTGCTGATAAAAAACTACATTTAGGGTATCGAACTTCTAAAATTAATGAGCATATTTTTAAAGGACACGAATTTCATTATTCGAGCTTAATAAATGATAATGAAACACCTATCAACGCAACAATTACAAATGCTAGAGATGGAAATACTACTACTAAAATTTACAAAAAAAATAAAGTAATGGCTTCTTATGTACATCATTTTTTTGGTACATCAGAACTGCTTTTACAATTGATTAACGAAATAAATACTACTATATGAAAATTTACACAAGAAAAGGAGACAAAGGTACAACTGGCGTTTTTGGAGGAAAAAGAGAGTTTAAAAACTCGGCAAGAATTGAATGTATTGGTACTTTAGACGAAGTAAATTCGACCATAGGATTGATGCGTTCTAAACTAGGAAACGACCACGAATGGCAACCAAATTTACACCGTATTCAAAAAGATATGATGAATATGATGTCGCATTTGGCACGTCCGTCAGATTCTAAAAAAGTTAATCCAAATCCTGAACCTAAAGATGGCGCAGATTTCTGTGAAGTTTGGATGGATGAAATGGAAGACAATATCAGTTCTCCTTCTGATTATTTTTTATTGCCCGGAGGAAATGAAATATCGGCACTTTGCCACGTTTGTAGAACACAAATGAGAAGAGGCGAAAGACAATTAGTGACCTTAATGCAAGAAGATCCTGAATGTGTACACGATTATATTATGAGCTACGTAAACAGAATGTCTGATTTATTTTTTACTATGGCAAGAGCCGAAATGGACAAACACGGTGTTGCTGAAGAAAAATGGAATTTATTTTTATACAAAAGAAAGAAGAAAGCAGTAACTAAATAAGTTGATTTTTTCTGATTAATTATTTAACAGGACACTGTCAGTTCGAGTAATTTTTAAGAAGTGTAACGAAGTAAAAATTGTATCGAGAACAATACAATACTTCTCGATACAAAATTATTTTTCATTTTATTACAAATAATTTCACTCGAAGTGACAAAATACAACCCAATAAAAAACGCATAAAACAAAACTTAAAAAAATGAATAAGAAGATACCAATTACCATCGTTACAGGATTTTTAGGCGTAGGAAAAACGACCTTAGTACATAATATGTTAAAAAATGCCAATGGAAAACGCATCGCTGTTTTGGTTAATGAATTTGGAGAAGTTGATGTTGATGGTCAATTAATTGCTTCTTCTGAATGTGGCGAACAAGGCTGTAATTTAGTCCAATTACCAAACGGTTGTATTTGCTGTACGGTTCAAGAAGAATTTTTACCATCGATGTTACAATTACTAGAACGTAAAGAAGAAATTGATCATATTGTTATTGAAACATCAGGTTTATCAATGCCTAAACCCTTAGTAAAAGCGGTAAACTGGCCAGACTTAAAACCTCATATTACTATTGATGCCGTTATTACCGTAGTCGATGCAGTAGGAGTTGCAACAGGTGAAATTTGCGATAGAGAACGTGTACAAGCACAACGTTTAGCGGATGATTCTTTAGATCATGAAACACCGATTGAAGAATTATTTTTAGACCAATTAGTGTGTGCCGATTTAGTTCTAGTTAGTAAAAGAGATTTAGTTGATGACCAAAAATTTGAAGAAATTGAAAAATTAATATCAGCCAAAGCAAGACCTAACATCAAAATAATTCCTGTTGAAAATGGTGAATTAGATAACACATTATTATTAGGTATTGAAGCTTCTGCGGAAGATGATGTTGATAATCGTCATTCAATTCATGAAGAACACCATAAATCAGGAAATCACCATCACCATAATGATGATATTAAAACTGTTTTATTAGAACATACTGAAACTGCTGATATTAAAGCATTGGTTAAAGACTTGAAAAAACTTGTTGAAGACCACGAAATTTATAGAATCAAAGGATTTGTAAATATTCCGAATAAGCCAATGCGTATGGTTTTACAAGGTGTTGGTTCTCGTTTCGATTATTATTTCGAAAGACCTTGGGGTGAAAATGAAGAACGTAAAACAAGCTTAGTCGTTATTGGTAAAAATATTGAACTTACTAAAAATAACGAAGTGATTACACATGTTCATAGTCACAATCACGGACATTCTCACGCTCATTAACAGTTAACAGATGACAAATATTTTCACAACAAAAAAACTAGAGAAAATAATCCATAAAAAAATTGAGGATAAGACTTTAACTCATGAAAATAACCTTGGAAATTGGAATGCTAATGTTTTTTATATTGCTAAAAAAAAGTGTATTCTTTTTGTTAATTCGGAGACTTTTTTTTCTGTAATAATTCCTCGTTTCTCTGTGAAAGATATTAATAATCTTGATACATTATTTATTGAAAACTTACATCAGCAATTATTATTTGAAAAAATAGCGATTGATTATGACGTAATATCTTCAAAAATTGGGCAAATAGCATTTAATTCAACAAATAATAACAGAAAAAGTATTGGTATTCTTAATTATAATATTGAAAAGCTAAATTATTTTAAGTTTGAATATTCTATTTTTAATTCTTCTGTAATCAGAGAAATGACAAATAAATTAAACAAAACCCCTTTTAAACAGTTAGATTGGAAAACCCCATATGAAAAAATGACTTCCTTATTAAACAACAATATTTAATTATAATATATCTAACTAAAAAACTAAAAATGTGCATTTAATATCTACCATACCAGGAGGCTGGAATCCTAATGATGAAGGAGTGTTTTACATCGACCAATCTCCAGGAGATATTGTTTTTTTATCTTCTGCAGATTCTGATTTATTTATGATGAATAATGCCTACAAATTAATACATAATTCTGTAGAAAAAACGCCTTCTTTCAGGTTTGCCAACCTTAGTTATTTTAAGCAAGAATTAACTATTGATACCTATGTTGATGAAGTTATTGCTACCGCAAAAATTGTGGTACTTAAACTTTTAGGAGGAAAAGCATATTACAATTATCTCTGTGAAGCTGTAACTGAATGTTGTGAAGAAAATAATATTCAGTTACTGTTTTTACCTGGTGATAACAAGCCAGATTTAGAGTTGATGCAATCGTCAAATATTCCTTTAAAAGATGTGGATATTATTTGGAAATACATTCAATCTGGAGGTATTGAAAATTGTCAATCGGCATTGCAATTAATTAGCAATCGAATTACTGATGCAAAAGTAATTCCGAATGCAATTAAAACGATTCCTGATTTATTTTTATATCATCCAAAAGAAGGAATTTATACTACTTTAAAAGCCAAAAGCACCAAAAAAAAAGCCATCATTTTTGGATATCGAAGCTACTATTTATCTAATAATTTAGCTCCTATCCACAGTATTATTGATTCCTTAGAAGCTGAAGGGATTTCAGCTACCGCATTAATGGCAGCAGGATATCGAGAACAAGATATTCAACAACAAATTTTTGATTTACTTAAATCACATCACATAGAAAAACCGCAAGTTATTATAAATACAACTGGTTTTAGTGTGCAAGGATTTCATGATACTACGCAAAGTTTGTTTGATGTTTTTAACGTTCCTGTTATTCAGGCAATCATGGGAAGTTGCAACAAAGAAAGCTGGTTAGAAGGTAATTTTGGCTTACCTCCTACTGATATTGCCATGAATATTGCCTTGCCAGAAGTTGATGGAAAAATTATATCAAAAGTTATTTCATTTAAAGAATCGATTGAAAAAGATGCTCTAACCGATTCGGAAGTCGTTTCTTATGTTCCAAATATTGAAGGTTGTGAATTTGTTGCTAAAATGGCAAAAAATTGGATAAATCTTCAAAATAAAAATAATTCTGATAAAAAAATAGCCTTAGTTTTACCTAATTATCCGAATAAAAATAGTCGTTTAGCAAACGGTGTTGGTTTAGATACACCACAAAGTACCTTGCAAATATTAGCTAAATTATCCGAAGAAAATTATAGTTTATCAGATGATTTTCCAATAACAACAAATCAACTTATAGATAAATTAACAAACGCTGTAACCAACGATTTAGAAACAATAAATAGCTTAAACGAACGACAAACAATTAAGTTAGATGCCGCTATTTTTTATAAATACTACCATCAATTATCCGCAGAACTTCGTGAAAAAGTAGAAAAACAATGGGGAAATCCTGAAAAATCTCCTAATTATAAAGAAGATTCTCAAAATGGTTATTTTTTAATCCCAGGATTTCTTTCTGATAATATATTTATTAGTATTCAGCCAAGTAGAGGTTATAATTTAGATTTACAAGCAAGTTATCATTCGCCCGATTTACCGCCACCACATGCTTATTTGGCGTATTATATTTGGCTACAACACAGCTTTAATGCGGATGCTTTAGTGCATATTGGTAAACATGGAAATTTAGAATGGTTGCCGGGAAAAAGTGTCGCTTTGAGCAAAGAAACTTGTTTTCCTGCGGCAATTCTAGGAGCAATTCCTCATTTTTATCCTTTTATTATTAATGATCCTGGTGAAGGAACACAAGCCAAAAGAAGAAATCAAGCCGTTATTTTAGACCATTTAATTCCGCCAATGACACGGGCAGAAAATTATGGCGATTTACTAAAACTAGAGCTTTTAATTGATGAATTTTATGAATCGGCTTTAGTTGATACAAAACGTGCTTCGCTGATTAAAACTAAAATTGAAAACTTAGTAAATGAAACGCATCTTAAATCAGATTTAAATCAAGATGGAAAAGATATTGATGCCTTATTAGAAGTTATTGACGGTTATTTATGTGAATTAAAAGAATCGCAAATTAGAGGTGGTTTACATATTTTAGGAAAATTACCAAGACAAGAAAAATTAGTCGATTTAATTGTTGCCTTACATCGCTTACCTCAAGGAAATTTAAAAGGAATTACACAATGTTTATCCGAAGATTTACAACTTAATTTTGATCCTATAAATGTTGTTTATTCGGATATTTTTGACAAAAATATTTTCGGAATTCATTGTCGAACTTTCGGACAAGCTGTTGAATTGTTAGAAAATAAAGCCAAAAACATCGTAAATCAATTATTAAATAACAAAGAAATTGAAAATATTGGCGATTATACAACAGAAATAATCACTTATATAAACCAACATACATTACCTGTTTTACACAAAACAAATACTGAAATAACCCATTTAATTAAAGGCTTAAACGGACACTATATTCCTGCGGGAGGTTCTGGTGCGCCAACAAGAGGACGCATCGATATTTTACCTACTGGAAGAAATTTTTATTCTGTTGATGTTCGAACTGTTCCGTCTGAAACTGCGTATCAAATAGGACAAAAAAGTGCGCAAAATATTATTGATCGCTATTTACAAGAAAACGGCGAATATCCTACTTCTATCGGTTTATCGGTTTGGGGAACTTCTACCATGCGAACTAGTGGCGATGATATTGCACAAGCTTTGGCGTTAATCGGTGTAAAACCCGTTTGGCAAGGAAGTAATCGAAGAGTTAAAGATTTTAAAGTGCTTTCTACTTTAGAATTGAAAAGACCTAGAGTTGATGTAATGTTACGTATTTCTGGTTTTTTTAGAGATGCTTTTCCTGATTTAATTTCGCTGTTTAATTCGGCTATTGAAAAAGTAGCTTCTTTGGATGAAACAGCGGAACAAAACCCTATAAAAAAACGTTTTGAACAAGAAAAACAACAATGGCAAGAAGAAGGCTTAGATGAAAAACAAGCCAATGAAAGAGCTTTATATCGAGTTTTTGGTTCAAAACCTGGTGCTTATGGAGCTGGTTTACAAGGTTTAATTGATGGTAAAAACTGGACTACTTCGGATGATTTAGCAAACGCTTATATTAATTGGAGTGGTTACGCATATTCAGGTAAAAATAACAGTGGAAAATCGGCACATGAAACCTTTAAAAAACGATTATCGAATATTGAAGTTGTCATGCAAAATCAAGATAATAGAGAACATGATATTTTAGATTCTGATGATTATTATCAGTTTCAAGGAGGAATGACGGCTGCTGTAAATACCATAAAAGGATCGCAACCTGAAACTTATTTTGGTGATCATTCTCGCCCTGATAATCCGAAGGTAAAATCTTTAAAAGAAGAATTATTAAAAGTATTTCGATCTCGAGTTGTAAACCCGAAATGGATGCAAGGTATGCAAGAACACGGCTATAAAGGCGCTTTTGAAATGGCTGCTACCATGGATTATTTATTTGCTTATGATGCTACAACGAATTTAATTGAAGATTTTATGTATCAGCAAATTACAGAAAAATATTTGTTTGATGATGATAATAAAGCTTTTATCGAAGAACATAATCCTTGGGCTTTAAAAGATATGTCGGAACGTATGTTGGAAGCAATTCAAAGAGGTTTATGGGAAAATCCATCCGAAGAAACTATAGAAGAATTAAAAGAAATTTATAAAAATGCCGATGCTATAACGGAGTAAATTGTTTTTAAAATTAGTAGAAAACAAGAATCCGTCAACCTGAATTTAGTTCAGGTTATCAGCCTGATTTGCCGCAGTTTTTTTATGGTTTTTGTCAATTCGAGTGATTTTAATGACTAAAAGGAATTAAAATAGTATCGAGAATTTGAATTATTTGGATGCTAAAAAAGTTCTCGATACTATTTTTTGAAGGAAAAAATCACTCGAACTGACAGTTCTTTTTATAGTAAAACTAGTATCTAATAAAAATTAAAAAAGCTGTTAAAAAACATAAAAATCCGTTGAATTTAAATTCAACGGATTTTTTAGATATATTGTTTGTCTAGTTTAAAAACTATACTAAAACATCTTTTAATACTTTTGCAACCATTTCACCAATTTTAGCTGGAGAATCTACAACGTGTACTCCATTTTCAGCTAAAATTTTCATTTTTGCTTGTGCAGTATCATCATCACCACCTACAATTGCACCTGCATGTCCCATTGTTCTACCAGCTGGTGCAGTTTGACCTGCGATAAAACCAATAACTGGCTTACGGTTACCATCTGCTTTAATCCAACGAGCAGCTTCTGCTTCTAAGTTACCACCGATTTCACCAATCATAACGATTGCTTCTGTTTCATCGTCATTCATTAATAACTCAACAGCTTCTTTTGTAGTAGTTCCAATAATTGGATCTCCACCAATACCGATTGCAGTTGTAATTCCGTATCCTTGTTTTACAACTTGATCAGCCGCTTCATACGTTAAAGTTCCTGACTTAGAAACGATTCCAACTTTTCCTTTTTTGAAGATAAAACCTGGCATAATACCAACTTTTGCTTCATCTGGAGTAATTACCCCTGGACAGTTAGGACCTACTAATCTACAATCATCTAATTGATCGATATAAGACTTTACTTTTACCATATCAGCTGTAGGAATTCCTTCGGTAATACAAATGATTACTTTAATTCCTGCTTCAGCAGATTCCATAATAGCATCAGCAGCAAATGCTGGTGGTACAAAAATAATAGAAGTATCTGCTCCTACTTTTTGTACAGCTTCGTCAACCGTATTAAAAACTGGTTTACCTATGTGCTCTTGTCCTCCTTTACCTGGTGTTACACCTCCTACGACGTTTGTTCCGTAATCGATCATTTGACCAGCGTGAAAAGTACCTTCACTTCCTGTAAAACCTTGAACTATAATTTTTGAATCTTTATTTACTAAAACACTCATGGTATATTTTTTTTATTTAAGCTTTACAAAAATAGTTTTTTGTAATTGATTTGTGAAACTTTTATTTCTTTTTTTGTTCTTTTAAAAAGCGTTTTATTTCTGCTAATTCTTTTAGCTTATTTCTCGATTCTGAAACAGGTGTTCCAAAATACGATTTACCGCCTTCTACTGATTTTGTAACACCTGTTTGCCCAAGTATTACAGCTCCTTTACCTATGGTAATTCCGCTATTTGTACCTACTTGTCCCCAAATAGTTACCTCATCTTCAATAATAACACACCCTGCAATTCCTGTTTGCGATGCGATTAAACATTTTTTACCAATAACCGTATCATGACCAACATGTACTTGATTGTCAATTTTAGTTCCTGCGCCAATAGTGGTATTTCCTGTAACTCCTTTATCAATAGTACAAGAAGCACCTAAATCGACATTATCTTCTAAAACAACTTTTCCTCCTGATAACAATTTATCAAAACCTTCTGCTCTATTTTTATAATAAAAAGCATCAGCTCCTAAAACAGTATTTGCATGAATGGTAACATTATTACCGATAACAGTATCGCTATAAATAGTAACATTAGGATGAATCAAACAATTTTTACCGATAAGAACATCATCGCCTATAAAAACATTTGGTTGAATAATAGTATTTTCTCCTATAATAGCGCTTTCAGAAATACGTTCTTTCGATGCTATAAACGGATTAAAATGTTTGGTTATTTTATTAAAATCAGCAAACGGATCATCGGAAATTAACAATGTTTTTCCTACTGGGCAATCCACTTTTTTATTGATTAAAACGGTAGTTGCTGCCGATTTTAATGCCTTTTCATAATATTTAGGATGATCAACAAAAACAATATCGCCAGGTGTTACCACATGAATTTCATTGATTCCTTTTATAGGGAAATTTTCATCTCCTACAAATGCTACGTCTAATAAAGTAGCTATTTGCTTTAAAGTTTGTATATTTTTAAATTTCATTCTAAAAAAGAAATTCCCACCGAAGTGGGAATAAATTTATGCTTTAACACGTTCTTGATACGTTCCTTTGGTAGTTTCTACCTTAATTTTATCGCCTTCGTTGATAAATAATGGCACATTTACAATTGCTCCTGACTCAACCGTTGCTGGTTTTGTTGCATTTGTAGCGGTATTTCCTTTTACTCCTGGTTCAGTATGGGTAACTTCTAAAATTACACTTGCTGGCATATCTACTGATAATGGCATATCATCCTCAGAATTGATAATAATAGTAACTACCTCTCCTTCTTTCATTAATTCAGGTGCATCTAAAGCACTTTTTTCTAAGGTAATTTGAGTATAATCTTCTTGATTCATAAAGTGAAACGTTTCACCTTCTTTATATAAATATTGAAATTTATGCGTTTCAACTCTAACGTCGTCAAGTTTTCTTCCTGAAGGAAAGGTATTATCAACAACCTTACCGTTGGTTACACTTTTTAATTTTGTTCTTACAAATGCGGGTCCTTTTCCTGGTTTTACATGTAAAAATTCAATGATTTTATAAATATCGTTGTTGTATCTGATACATAATCCGTTCTTAATATCTGATGTTGTAGCCATTGTGTAATGTATTAATATAAACTGCTAATTACAGTTTAATTTTTATAATTAATTTGATTTAAAATATCCTTTCATAATTCCACGGTGCGAATTTTTTATAAATTGAATAATTTCATCGCGTTCTGAAGTTGCCTCCATTTCAGCTTCTATAATATCAATCGCTTGTGAATTATTAAAGTTTTGTTGAAATAAGATTCTAAATATATCTTGAATTTCTCTAATTTTTTCGATAGAATACCCTCGTCTGCGTAAACCGACAGAATTTATTCCTACATATGATAACGGCTCACGAGCTGCTTTTACATACGGCGGTACATCTTTACGAACTAAAGAACCTCCTGTTACAAATGCGTGATTTCCTATTGATGCAAATTGATGTACAGCAACCATACCTGCTAACACCACGTTACTTCCAACGGTTACATGCCCTGCTAAGGTAGTATTGTTTGAAAAAATACAATTTTCACCAACAAAACAATCGTGTGCAATATGACAATATGCCATTATTAAACAATTGTCTCCAATTACAGTTTTCATTCTATCTGACGTTCCTCTATTGATAGTAACACACTCTCTAATGGTTACGTTATCACCAATTACAACAGTTGTTTCCTCGTCATCAAACTTTAAATCTTGAGGAATTGCTGATATTACAGCACCTGGGAAAATTCTACAGTTTTTACCTATACGCGCTCCTTCCATAATAGTAACATTTGAACCGATCCAAGTTCCTGAGCCGATTTCGACATTAGAATGTATGGTGGTAAATGGTTCTATTACTACATTTCTAGCAATTTTTGCTTGGGGATGTACGTATGCTAGTGGTTGATTCATAAAACTATTGTTTTTTTGCTATTTGCGCCATTAATTCAGCTTCTACAACAACTTTGTTATTTGCGTATCCAAAAGCTTTCATATGACAAATACCTCTTCTTATAGGAGTTATTAATTCACATTTAAATGTTAAAGTATCTCCTGGAAGTACTTTTTGTTTAAATTTAACTTTATCCATTTTCATGAAATAGGTTAAATAATTTTCAGGGTCTGGTACGGTATTTAATACTAAAACACCACCACATTGCGCCATTGCTTCTACTTGTAAAACTCCCGGCATTACAGGTGCTCCTGGAAAATGACCTGTAAAAAAAGGTTCATTCATCGTTACATTTTTCATCCCTACAACGTGCGTATCTGATAACTCTAAAATACGGTCTATCAATAAAAACGGCGGTCTGTGAGGTAAAATATCCATTATTTGATGAATATCCATTAATGGAGGGCTATTCAAATCATATTGAGGAACATTGTTACGTTTCTCTAATTTAATAATTTTTGCTAATTTTTTGGCAAACATTGTATTTACCAAATGCCCTGGTTTATTAGCAATAATTCTACCTTTTATACGTGTACCAACTAAGGCTAAATCACCAATTACATCTAGTAATTTATGACGAGCTGCTTCGTTTTCCCAATGCAATTCTAAGTTATTTAAAACGCCATTAGGTTGAATTTTAATCTCTTCTTTATTAAACGCTTTCTTTAATTTTTCGGTAGTATTTGCTGATAATTCTTTATCAACATACACAATGGCGTTGTTTAAATCGCCTCCTTTAATTAAGTTATTATCTAATAACATTTCAATTTCATGTAAAAAACTAAACGTTCTTGCTTGTGAAATTTCTTTTTTAAACTCAGAAATTGTATTTAAAGTCGCATTTTGAGTTCCTAAAACTTTAGTATCAAAATTGACCATGGCGGTTACTTGATACTCATCGGCAGGCATTAAAATAATTTCACTACCTGTTTCTTCGTCTTTATAGGTGATAATCTCTTTAACTACATACTCTTCTACTTCGGCATCTTGTGATACAATAATAGCGTCCTCTAATGCTTTTACAAAATATTTTGAAGAACCATCCATAATTGGAAGTTCAGAAGCATTCAATTCGATAATTAAATTATCTATTTCTAAACCAACCACGGCAGCTAAAATATGCTCTGGAGTTTGAATTTTTACGCCTTTACATTCTAAATTTGTTCCTCTTTGTGTGTCGGTTACAAATTCTGCTTTTGCCTGAATTGTTGGAGCACCTTCTAAATCGACCCTTGTAAAAGAGAATCCATGATTTACCGGAGCTGGTTTTAAAACCATTGTTACTTCATTTCCTGTATGCAGTCCTACACCAGTTAATGTAATTTCGTTCTGTATTGTTTTTTGTTGCTTACTCATTTTTTATTTTTTGAGCATTTAACTCTTTTTCTATTTTATCTATTTTTGATGCTAGCTTTGGTAAATTTTTAAAGTAAACGTATGATTTATTATAGGCGTTATAACCAAAAGCTGGCGTTCCTTGCACTACATCTTTATCTTTTAAACTTTTACCAATTCCTGATTTTGCTTGTATGCGTACATTATTACCAATACTAATATGCCCTACAATACCTACTTGACCACCAATCATACAATTTTCACCAATTTTTGCAGAACCTGCAATACCTGTTTGCGAAGCTATTACGGTATTTTCACCAATTTCAACATTATGAGCAACCTGTATTTGGTTGTCTAGCTTTACGCCTTTATGTATAATTGTCGATCCTAAAGTAGCTCTATCAATGGTCGCATTAGCGCCGATATCAACATGATCTTCTATAATAACATTTCCTATTTGAGGAACTGCTTTATATTCGCCACTTTCAGTAGGTGCAAACCCGAAACCATCAGAACCAATAACACAGCCTGAATGAATTTTACAATTCTTACCAATTTGGGTTTCTGAATAAATTTTTACACCAGCAAAAATAGTGGTGTTATCGCCAATTTTAACATTGTCACCAATATATGAATTCGGATAAATTTTTACATTTTCACCCAATACAACATGCTCGCCAATATACGCAAATGCGCCAATATATTCTTGCTTACCTACCAATGCTGAATCAGCTATAAAATGCGGGTTTTCACGCCCTTGTTTATTGTTTTTTACTTCATTGTAAAATTCTAATAATTGAGAAAATGACGCATAGGCATCCGTTACTTTTATTAACGTTGCTTGCACCTGTTTTTCTGGTTCAAAAGACTTATTTACAATTACTACAGATGCTTTTGTAGTATATATATAAGTGTTATATTTAGAATTAGACAAAAAACTTAATGACCCTGTTGTACCTTCTTCTATTTTAGATAATTTAGAAACTTCTGCATTGGCATTACCAACAATTTCTCCCTCTAAAATGTCTGCTATTTGTTTTGCTGTAAATTTCATTGGCTGCAAAAGTAATTATTTTTGTTTAATTACCTCTTATTAGACGTGTTTAACAATTAAACTAATTGTGTTTTTTTAGGATAACATATATAATGTTTAATAACAGGCTTGGTTAACGCTTTCAAATTTAATTGATCAGACGCTTTAGCGATGTCTTTCAGTTTTCCTTTTTTTGTGTAAATTTTAATTGGATTTTTAGTAATATATGCCTGATGTTTAATTTTATTAGACAATACAAAATAATTTAAATCAGCAATCTTTATATCGGTGTTTTCTAAAACTTTTTTATGAATCTTAGCAAGATAATCATCATCAAACGGTTCTTTCTGAATTTCTATTTTTAATAAATTTCTACGAATAATCATTTTTGATAAACAAGAAAGCACAAAATCGCTGTGATGTACCCATTCTTTTATTGCCCACATTACATCATAATCGTCTAATTCAGCAAATATATCTAAAGTCTCTTTTGTAAAATTAGCTTGGGTAATTGGATTGTATAAAAAATGCTTCAAGGCTTTTCCCGCAGGTAAATCAATACCTTTACTAGCAAGTTCTTTGGCTCTTTTTAATACATTTACCAGCGTGTTTTCGACAACCAAACCTGTTTTATGCAAATACACTTGCCAATACATTAAACGACGAGCAATAATAAATTGTTCTACCGAATAAATTCCTTTTTCTTCAATTACTAATTGATCTTTTACCACGTTCATCATGGCTATTAACCTGTCAGATGAAATATTCCCCTCAGTAACTCCTGTATAAAAACTATCTCTTTTTAAATAATCTAACCGATCAATATCTAATTGACTCGATATTAATTGATATAAGAATTTTCGAGGATATTTTCCTTCAAAAATTTGAATAGCCAAACTTAGCTTGCCTCCAAACTCATCATTTAAAGCTTTCATAAATTTCAGTGAAATTTCTTCATGAGAAACACCACTAACAATACTATGTTCTAAAGCGTGTGAAAAAGCCCCATGACCAATATCATGCAATAAAATAGCTACATATAAGGCATTTGCTTCATCATCAGAAATAGCAACTTCTTTATTTCTTAAAACATGTACTGCTTTTTGCATTAGGTGCATGCAACCAATTGCATGATGAAAACGGGTATGATTTGCCCCAGGATACACCATATTAGACAATCCCATTTGAGAAACCCTTCTTAAACGTTGAAAATAAGGATGCTCAATAATATCAAATATTAAGGTATTAGGAATGGTTATAAATCCATAAATAGGATCGTTTATAATTTTTAATTTATTCAGTTTTCTATTTTTCAAAATCTATAAATACTTCAATTTCTAACAAAATAATCATATTTTATCAACAAAACCAAATAAACAAAGGCTTTATTAACTTATTTTTAGCCATTACAAACACAACAAATCCGTTTTTAAACGTTATTTTTAACTATTCTTTAAAAGTAAATTCAAAATTATATGAAAAACATAGAGATCCTTTGGGTTGATGATGAAATCGATTTATTAAAGCCACATATTTTATTTTTAGAAAAGAAAAACTATTTGGTAACTACAGCAACCAATGGTGCTGATGCTATTGATTTGGTAAGTGAACATAATTTTGATATCGTTTTTTTAGATGAAAATATGCCTGGAATAACTGGCTTAGAAACCTTGGCTTTAATCAAACAAAAAAACGCCAATCTTCCGGTGGTAATGATTACCAAAAGCGAAGAAGAAACCATAATGGAAGAAGCTATCGGCTCTAAAATTGCCGATTATTTAATAAAACCCGTTAATCCGAACCAAATATTATTAAGTTTAAAAAAGAATTTAGATCATTCTCGATTAATTTCAGAAAAAACGACGGCTAATTATCAGCAAGAGTTTAGAAAAATCTCTATGGATTTAGCCATGGTAAATTCACATCAAGAATGGGTTGATTTATATAAAAAACTAGTGCACTGGGAATTAGAATTAGAGCATATTAACGATGCCGGAATGCTTTCCATTTTAGAATCTCAAAAAGCAGAAGCAAATTCTCAGTTCTTTAAATTTATCAAAAAAAATTACCAGCAATGGCTTACTAGTTACGACAAACCTACTTTTTCACATACCTTATTTAAAGATTTTGTTGTACCTGAACTTCCTACAAAAGAAGGTGAAAAAGGAGTTTTATTAGTTGTTTTAGACAACCTTCGCTACGACCAATACCGTGTTTTAGAACCTTTTATAAACACCTATTATAAAAAAGAAGAAGAACATTCGTATTACAGTATTTTACCCACTGCTACGCAGTATGCTCGTAACGCCATTTTTTCGGGATTAATGCCTTTAGAAATGGAAAAAAAACATCCTGATTTGTGGAAAAATGATACCGATCAAGGCGGGAAAAACTTATATGAACCTGATTTTTTAGAAGCACAAATAAAAAGATTAAACTTACATATTAAGCACGAGTATTATAAAATTGTATCGCTTAAAAGCGGAAAAGAATTAGCAGACAATTACAATGGCACCAAACAAAACGATTTAACGGTTATTGTATATAATTTTGTTGATATGTTGTCGCATGCTAAAACAGAAATGGAAGTGATTAAAGAACTTGCCGGTGATGACAAAGCTTACCGATCATTAACTGTTAGCTGGTTTAAAAATTCGCCATTGTATGAAATTATCAAAAAAGCTAAAAAATTAGGGCAGAAATTAATTATAACCACCGATCATGGTACAATTAATGCCAAAAACCCAACAAAAGTTGTTGGTGATAAAAATATTAGTGCCAACTTACGCTATAAAACAGGTAGAAGTTTAAGTTATCAGGAAAAAGATGTATTTGCTGTTCAAAATCCGAAGGATATATTTTTGCCAAGCGTAGCGATAAATAGCCCGTTTATTTTTGCCAAAGAAGATTTGTTTTTTGCCTATCCGAACAACTACAATCACTTTGTGAAGTACTTTAAAAACACTTATCAACACGGAGGAATATCGTTAGAGGAAGTGATTATACCTTGTGCTATTTATAGCCCTAAATAATGCTACAACTAGCCATTAAAATAAACTTAATAAAACGAAATAATTTTAATTTGTAGAAATTTAGTAAAGATGCCTAGCCCCGATTGAAGCAATTGTTTGAGCTCCTTTTTATTTTTCTTTAAAAAATAAAAAGAGCGAGTGCGGAAAGCGGGAAATAGCTTCAAATTATTTTTATACAAATTTTAAAACTTACTAACATAGTATTTAACTCTTCATTATTTTTGCAACTATGAACAAAAATTACTCTTTAAACGAACTGGCTCAAATAGCGGAAGAAATTATTAAAAATGCACCACATAAAGTGTTGCTTTTTCATGGTGATATGGGCGTTGGTAAAACTACTTTAATAAAAGAAATCTGTGAAAAATTAGGCGTTGATGATGTTGCTCACTCGCCCACTTTTTCATTAGTAAACCAATACCAAACAAAAAATAACGATACGGTATATCATTTTGATTTTTATCGTATTGAACAAGAAGAAGAGGCCTACGACATGGGTATTGAAGAATATTTATACAGTAATGATTGGTGTTTAATTGAATGGCCAGAAAATGTTAAAAATTTACTACCTTTAGATGCTGTTGCCATTAACATTACTCTTTTAGAAAATGGACAACGAAATATTCAATTAAAAACGAACAAACTATAATGAGCCTTATATCCCCTTTTACCAAAGAGCAATTAATGCCACAACCTGAAATGCTTGAAATAAAAAAGCAGAAAGGGGAACTATTTATAGGGGTGCCTAAAGAAACCCATTTTGAAGAAAAACGCATTTGCTTAACTCCTGATGCTGTTGCCGCTTTGGTTTGTCAAGGACACCGAGTTGTAATTGAAACTGGCGCTGGCGATGGCGCTAATTATAGCGATCATTTATATGCTGAAGCAGGGGCGAAAATTTCCTATAATATTAAAGAAGCTTTTTCATGTGCTATTGTTTTAAAAGTAGCACCGCCTTCTTTAGATGAAATAAAAATGTTACATCCGCAAGCTATTTTAATTTCTACATTACAATTAAAAACACGCACTAAAAAATATTTTGAAGCGCTTTCAAAAAAACGAATTACCGCCATCGCTTTTGATTATATGAAAGATGAGCAAGGATTACACCCTATTTTAAAATCGTTAAGTGAAATTGCAGGAATTGCTTCCATTCATATTGCGGCAGAATTAATGACAACATCTAACGGCGGAAACGGACTTTTATTAGGAAACATAAGCGGTGTTCCTCCTACAAATGTTGTTATTTTAGGAGCGGGTACTGTTGGTGAATTTGCCACAAGATCGGCAATTGGTTTAGGTGCTCGAATAAAAGTTTTTGATAATTCTATCAGTAAACTTAGGCATTTACAACACAGTGTGCAATCGCCTATTTATACCTCAACGATTCAGCCTAAAAGCTTACAAAAAGCTTTAATGCGTTGCGATGTAGTGATTGCAGCTCTTAGAGGAAAAGACCGATCGCCTATTATTGCGACAGAAAGTATGGTTGAAAAAATGAAAGACGGTGCCGTTATTGTCGATGTAAGTATTGATCGTGGCGGATGTTTTGAAACTTCAAAAATAACCACCCATAGCAAGCCAACTTTTACAAAACATGGAGTAATTCATTACTGTGTACCTAATATTCCTTCAAGATATGCCCGAACAGCATCGGTATCTATTAGTAATATTTTTATGCCATATTTATTAAGTATTGCTGAAGAGGGAGGTTTTGAAAATGCCACTCGCTACAATAAAAGCTTGCGAAATAGCATGTATTTTTACCATGGAATTGCCACTAACAAAACCGTATCAGATTGGTTTGACTTGCCTTATAGAGATATTAATTTATTAATTTTATAAGCTGATTTTACGTACTTTTGCCATCATAAAAATTTACTATGAACTTATTAAAACGTTTTGGATATTACGCAATCGGATTAGGCTTCGGATCTTTAGTCGTATTTTTTATATGGAAAGGTAAAGAGGTTTCTTTTGATTACGGAATGGACGCTCGTACTTTAAAAACAATTCGCGTTAGAGAACGCTTATTTTCAGCACAAGCAAAACAAGTTTTAGCCACTACAAATATTGACAGCGCTACAATTGCGAACATTTTTAAAAATGGCGATGTTAATTTTGGTAAAAGCAAACCCCGCTTAAAACCCTGCCCTGAATATTTTATCACAGGAAAAGACAGCTTAAAAAATATTGATTTGTATGTAATTAGATGCAAATCAACAACGACTATTGATAAAATAACTATACATAAAAAAGAATAATAATTTTATTATTATTTGAAATTTATCTGAAAAATAATTGATGATGACGAATAAGCAAAATAAGTGAAAGGATTGCTGCTTCATTAATATTAATCAGTGTTCTATTTGATCTTCAAGATTGGAATTATGGTAAAATATTTTTACTAGTTGGGCTTATTTTAGGAGGAAGCGCGGTCTTTTATCAAAATTTTATAATGAAAGAATAATATAGAAGCGCTGTCAGTTCGAATGATTTTTTTTCCTTCAAAAAATGGTATCGAGAACTTTTTTATGATAAAAAAAGAGACACGGCAAATTAAAAGAATGCGAACCTGAAATAAATTCAGGTTGACCGATGCTATTTCTGTGATATTTTTTTAAATAAAATTTAAACAGACTCTTAGTGATACTAAAGCACAAAAAAGAACCTAATATTTAAATATTAGGTTCTTTTTTTATTTTTAAATCAATTCAATCCCTTAAAACTGAATTTTTAATTTGCAATTTCACTAGTAAATTTAATACGCATTAATCGCAATTCATCTTCATCATAATCACCGTCAAATTCATCTAAAGCATCTTGAATTTTATCCGATTCCGATTCCATGAAATAATCGTGTATTTCTTCCTGCTGATCTTCGTCTAATAAATCTTCAACAGCATAATCAATATTTAATTTTGTTCCAGAAAAAACAATCGCTTCCATTTCTTTAATCAGCTCGTTCATAGCCAATCCTTTTGATTTTGAAATATCTTCTAAAGGTAATTTTCTATCGGTATTTTGAATGATAAATAATTTTAACCCTGAATTTACGCCCGTACTTTTAACGATTAAATCATCAGGACGCATAATTTCATTTTCGGCTACATAATTTGTAATCAGCTTTACAAAATCTTTACCAAATTTTCTAGATTTTCCTTCTCCAACACCATGAACTTTAGATAATTCTTCTAAATTTATAGGGTATTTCAATGCCATATCTTCTAAGGAAGGATCTTGAAAAACAGCATAAGGAGGAACCCCTAAACGCTTTCCAACGCTTTTTCGTAACTCTTTTAGCATTTTTACCAATTTAGCATCTACAGCTCCTGTTGCTGCTTTTGTTGTTGATATGATAATTCCATCATCATCGGTAGCGTACACGTGATTTTCGGTCATCATAAATGAACTAGGATTTTCTATAAACTGCCTTCCTTTTTCTGTCAACTTTAAAACACCGTACTGTTCAATTTCTTTCTTAATTAAATCAACCACTAATATTTGACGAATTAACGCCATCCAGTAATGATTATCTTTATCTTTTCCAATTCCGAAAAAAGGCTGTGCCGTTGTTTTATGTGATTTTAACAAGGCATTTTCAGCACCAATAATCGTATTAACTACTTCTTTTGGCTTATACATTTCGTTGGTATCTCTAATTACCGACAATAATGTTTTTACCTCATCTTTAGCTTCGTTTTGTTTTTTAGGATTTTTCATGTTATCATCTAACATAGCTCCTTCGCCATTTACTTCGTCAAATTCTTCTCCAAAATAATGAAGAATATATTTACGTCTGTTCATTGAAGTTTCAGCATATCCTACAACTTCTTGTAAAAGCGCATGCCCAACTTCCTGTTCGGCAACAGGCTTGTTAGCCATGAATTTCTCTAATTTTTCAATATCTTTATAAGAGTAAAAAGTTAAGCAATATCCTTCGCCACCATCACGCCCTGCTCTACCAGTTTCTTGATAATAACTCTCTAAACTTTTAGGAATATCATGGTGAATTACATAGCGTACATCGGGCTTATCTATTCCCATACCAAAGGCTATTGTAGCTACGATAACATCACAATCTTCCATCAAAAACATATCTTGATGTCTTGCTCTTTTCTTAGCATCTAGCCCCGCATGATACGGAAGTGCATTGATACCGTTTACCTGTAATACTTGCGCAATTTCCTCTACTTTTTTACGACTTAAACAGTATATAATACCTGTTTTCCCCATTCGTTGCTTTATAAAACGAATGATATCTTTTTCAATATCTTTTGTTTTTGGGCATACTTCGTAAAACAAATTTGGTCTATTAAAAGATGCTTTAAATACATTGGCATCACTCATCCCTAATGTTTTCAAAATATCTTCCTGTACTTTTTCGGTAGCAGTTGCTGTTAAACCAATAATTGGCACATTATCAATTTGTTTAATAATGTTACGCAAATTTCTGTATTCTGGTCTAAAATCATGCCCCCACTCAGAAATACAATGCGCTTCATCAATAGCAACAAAAGAAATATTTTGCCCTCTTAAAAAAGTAGCATACTCTTCTTTTACTAATGATTCAGGCGCTACATATAATAACTTGGTAATTCCTGATTCAATATCCGATTTTACCTGCGCAATTTCTGCTTTATTTAAAGATGAATTTAACACATGTGCAATTCCGTGCTCTTCCGAAATACCTCTAATAGCATCTACCTGATTTTTCATCAAAGCTATTAATGGCGATACAACAATCGCTGTACCTTCCTTCATCAATGCAGGCAACTGGTAACAAAGAGATTTCCCTCCACCAGTTGGCATTATTACAAATGTGTTTTCGTTGTTTAAAATACTTTTTACAACAACCTCTTGTAAACCTTTAAATTGGTCAAAACCAAATATTTTCTTTAATGATCCGTATAACTCCGTCTCCTCTATATTCATCCTCTAATATCAAAAAATTAAAAACTTAAACCAATTTACAAAAAAAAATTATACCAACTCCTGTAAATTTTATTTTTATTAAAAAGTTTTCTTCTTAAATATTCCTATTTTTACATTTTAAAAACTACTTAAAACTTTTTTAACTTGAAAGACGCAAATGCAATTCTCTCAACAGCAAAAGAAACCATACTTTTAGAAAGTAATGCTATTGCTAATTTAGCAAAATTATTAGATAGTTCGTTTGTTGATGCTGTAAATTTTATATTCAATTCAAAAGGTCGTGTTGTTATTACCGGAATCGGTAAAAGCGCTAACATTGCTAGCAAAATGGTGGCTACTTTTAACTCTACAGGCACGCCATCACTTTTTATGCACGCTGCTGATGCCATTCATGGCGATTTAGGAAGTATTCAAAAAGATGATGTGGTTATCTGTTTATCAAAAAGTGGAAACACCCCTGAAATTAAAGTATTAGTTCCTTTAATTAAAAAAGCAAACAATAAATTAATTGCAATTAGCGGAAACCCTGAATCATTTTTAGCGACCAATGCTGATTTTTCACTAAATTCTTTCGTTACCAAAGAAGCCTGCCCTAATAATTTAGCTCCTACATCAAGTACTACCGCGCAGTTAGTTTTAGGCGATGCTTTAGCAGTTTGTTTATTAAAACTTCGAGGGTTTACAAGTAGTGATTTCGCTAAATACCATCCAGGAGGTGCTTTAGGAAAACGCTTATATTTACGTGTTGATGATTTAATCAAAAACAATCAATTACCTAAGGTAGCAAGCACCGATTCGGTAGCCAATGTAATTGTTGAAATTTCAGAAAAAAGGCTTGGCGTAACCGCGGTTGTTAATGCCAACAATAATGTAACAGGTATTATTACCGATGGTGATATTCGTAGAATGCTTAGCAAAACAACTAAAATTGATGCGCTAACAGCCAACGATATTATGAGTAAAAATCCTAAGACTATAAATGTAAATGCCATGGCTGTTGAAGCTTTAGAGGCTTTAGAAAACAATAGTATTACGCAAATTTTGGTAACCGATAACAATAGCGATTATGTTGGTGTTGTTCATTTACATGATTTGATTAAAGAAGGTATATTTTAACATGGCAACAACAGAAATGTCTTTTTTAGACCATCTTGAAGAATTAAGATGGCATTTAGTTAGAAGTTTTGCTGCAATATTTATTATAGCAATTCTTATTTTCGCAAATATAAATTTTGTTTTTAATGAAGTTTTATTAGCGCATTTAAAACCTGATTTTGCAACCTATCATTTTTTTTGCAAGGTATTTACAGCGATTGGTATTGATAGTAGTTTTTGCAATATTAGTTTTAAACAAACCTTGCAGGCATTAAACCCAACACAGCAATTAATGACGGGTATTTGGTCGTCTTTAATTTTAGGATTTGTGGTTGCATTTCCGTATATTTTATGGGAATTTTGGCGTTTTGTAGCCCCTGGATTACACAGTTCTGAAAGAAAAAAATCAAGAGGATTTATCTTTATTGCTTCCTCATTATTTTTCTTAGGAATACTTTTTAGCTACTATATTATTTTACCAATGTCTGTTTATTTCTTTTACAATTTTGAAATATCAAGTGCCATTGAAAACAATTTTAAACTAGAAGCATACATCAGCTTAATAACCAATACATTAATTGGTGTTGCTGTATTTTTTGAACTGCCTGTTATTATTTATTTCTTAACAAAAATAGGACTAATAACACCTGAATTTTTACGAAAATACCGCAAACACGCATTGGTCGTAGTTTTGGTTTTATCGGCAATAATAACACCACCAGATATTGCGAGTCAAATAATTGTTTCGGTACCAATTATGATACTTTATGAAGTAAGTATTTATGTATCGCAATTTATTTTAAAAAAACAACAAAAGAATGTCTCAAAAAGTCCAAGAGTTTAACGACTATCGAACTAAAATGAATGATAAAATTTTAGCGGGCGATAATAAAATAATCAAACGAATTTTTAATTTAGATACCAACGCTTTTAAAGAAGGTCATTTACCTGAAAAAACAAAAGAATTACTTGGTTTGGTAGCCTCTGCTGTTTTGCGTTGCGATGACTGCATCGCCTATCATTTAGAAACCGCTCATAAAAAAGGTGTAACCAAAGAAGAAATGATGGAAACCATGAGTATTGCCACGTTAGTTGGCGGAACTATATTGATACCGCATTTACGTAGAGCCGTTGAATTTTGGGATGATTTAGAAGAAAAATAAGCGCTTTTTTATCAAAAAAAATAGAGTAATTCATGAAATTAAGAGCAGATAACATACAAAAACTTTACGGTAGCCGAAAGGTGGTAAAAGGAATTTCTGTAGAAGTCAAACAAGGAGAAATCATTGGTTTATTAGGACCTAACGGAGCGGGAAAAACAACCTCTTTTTATATGATTGTTGGTATGGTAAAACCTAATTTTGGGCGTGTTTTTTTAGACGACCAAGACATTACCAAAGACCCAATGTATAAGCGTGCTCAAAAAGGAATTGGCTATTTGGCACAAGAAGATTCTGTTTTTAGAAAATTATCAATTGAAGATAATATCATGGCGGTTTTAGAATTTACCGACCGATCTAAATCAGAAAGAAAAGCACGTTTAGAAGAATTAATTGATGAATTTAGTTTAGGGCATGTTCGTAAAAACCGTGGTGATTTACTCTCAGGAGGAGAACGCCGTAGAACAGAAATTGCACGTTGCCTTGCTTCCGACCCTAAATTTATTTTATTAGATGAGCCTTTTGCAGGAGTAGATCCTATTGCGGTGGAAGATATTCAAGGAATTGTAGCCAAGTTAAAGACCAAAAATATCGGTATTTTAATTACCGATCATGATGTGCAGGCAACCTTAGCGATTACCGACAGAACTTATTTAATGTATAATGGAGGGATTTTAAAAGAAGGAACCCCCGAAGAATTAGCCGAAGATGAAACCGTTCGTCGTGTCTATTTAGGGAAAGATTTTATCTTAAAAAAGAAGAAGTTTTAAATAAGTTTTAAAGAATATTTGAAGTTTAACTAAAGTTTTTTTACACCTAAACGTATGCTGAATTTATTTCAACATCGCATAAAGCGAAGAACTACGGCTAATCAGGATGTGAAACTTAAATAAATTCCGTTTGACGGATTCGATTTCCAACGATAAAACGTTTTTAAATGAAATTTAAATAAACTCTTAAAGAATATAGAAACTATCAACTTAAATTTATTTAAGTCTGACTTTAAATATCAGAATAAAAAATATCAGAATAAAAAAAGGAGCAATTAAGCTCCTTTTTTTGTTTTAAAACAATAGTATTTTATGCTTTTTTCAAGTTATTAACTACTGAAAAAGCAACATATAGTAATATTATTAAAGGAATTGCTACAAATTTTAAGACCACTAATAATAACACACACACTGCTAAGAAAACATATTTAAAGGCATTTTCTTTAAATCCGAAGCTTTTAAATTTTAAGGCAAACAACGGAATTTCGGCATTCATTAAAAAAGTTAAAACTGCGGTAACCGCGAATAAAAAATATTGATTCATAATTATTTCGATAAAAAATTCTTGTTTTCCAAACTCGGCAATTAAAGGCAATGAAATTACAAACAATGCCATTGCAGGAGTTGGAAGCCCAATAAATGAATCTGATTGACGTGTATCAATATTAAAATTAGCCAATCTGTAACATGCACCCAAGGTTAATAACAAGCCAATATACGGTAAACTACTCCCCGTTGCTCCGTAAGTATCAATACCAAAATACCCTGCAGCATCAACATTTAAAGCATTTACTAAAAGTTGTAACATTACCATTCCTGGTACAACGCCACTAGTTACCATGTCGGCTAAACTGTCTAATTGCTTACCTAATTCGCCCTGAACGCCTAACATTCTTGCTACAAAACCATCAAAAAAATCAAAAACGATTCCTAGAAC
Organism: Tenacibaculum finnmarkense genomovar ulcerans; assembly: GCF_900239495.1. GTDB lineage: Bacteria > Bacteroidota > Bacteroidia > Flavobacteriales > Flavobacteriaceae > Polaribacter > Polaribacter ulcerans. Next base: position 245,274 of record NZ_OENE01000004.1, on the reverse strand, counting down.
AACCAAAAATGCTACCCCCACAAAATCACCTTTTATAGCAAAAATAGTTGCTATTGTTCCGCATAATAAATTCCCTAAAGTTAATAAATTTGGGATGTGTTTTTTTATATTCATTTTAAATGATTTTTATTTTTCAATATTTATAGCGAAAATAACAAATCATTGTATCAATTTTACACAAAATTACCATAAACCCAAAATATGCCCATTCTGCCTGTTAATTTTACTGCCTGTTTTACGCCTTCTTTTTTATTTAAAAACGCACATTTTAATACGATATATCGTCCGTTATTTTCTAAAGACACTATAAAATATCAACGAAAAAGAATTACCACTTGGGATGCCGATTTTATTGATTTAGATTTTTCAATACCAAAATCAGAAAACTCAGAAAAATCTAAAACACTCATTTTATTAATCCACGGATTAGAAGGAAGTTCACAATCTAATTATATAATTACGACTTCAAACTACCTAAACAAAGCAGGTTTTGATACAGTTTCGATGAATTTACGCAGTTGTAGCGCAGAAAATAATTTACTTTTAGAAACCTATCACAGCGGAAAAACCGATGACGTTCATTTTATAGCCCAACATCTTGCCACTAATTATACTTATGAAAATATTATTATTGTTGGTTTTAGTTTGGGTGGAAATTTAACCTTAAAATATTTAGGCGAATATGATACTATTTCATCAAAAATAAAAGGAGGAATTGCCGTTTCTACACCGATTGATTTAACAGGTTCACAAGCAGAATTATCTAAATTTAAAAACAGGCTCTATTTAAAGGAGTTTTTACGAAGCTTAAAACCCAAAATACTTGCAAAATCTAATCAATTTCCCGATTTTAAATTAGATAAAAAAAAGGTGCAAAATGCGACCAAACTTTGGCAGTTAGAAGCCCAATATACCGCACCAATATTTGGTTTTAAAAGCCCACAAGATTATTGGACAAAAGCAAGTTCAAAACCCTATATCAAAAAAATTACATTGCCAACATTGCTTATCAACTCACTTGACGACCCTTTTTTATCCGAAGAATGTTATCCTTTTGATGAAGCCAAAAACAGGGCTAATTTTTATTTATTAACGCCAAAATACGGCGGACACGTAGGATTTATTTCGACTTTTAACACTTCAAAAAATGGCAAAAACATCAAAAATAAGTGGCTTGAACAAACTATCTTAAATTTTATTCAACAAAAAATAGGTATTTCTTTTTAGAGCCTGTTTAAATTTATTTCAGAATCGCATAAAGTGACGAGTCTCCGTAAATCAGGATGTAAAACTGAAACTAAATTTAGCTTGACGGATTTTATTTCTCATTTTTCTATTATATTTTTTTCAGATGAAAGCTGAATTCAAGTCACAAGCGCAACTTTTTGGTTAAATAATAATACCTCCATAAAAACTACTTTTTTTTAATCTTAATTAAGATATTTGTAAAACATACAATTTACTTTATTTGCTTATTTATGATGATAAAAAAAATTACACTTAGTAGCTTTCTTCTTTTCTTTTTTGTTGGAATTGCTTCTTTTTTCGGGCAAACCAAACAAATTGATCAAATTAATAAAATAGCCTCAAAAAAAGCCTTCGAATTATCAAATAACGCACAGATAAGCATCATTACATCAGGTCCTGGCGAGGTTTTGTATGAAAAATTTGGGCACTCCGCAATTCGTGTAAAAGACCCTGTTTTAAACTTCGATTTAATTTACAATTACGGAATTTTTGATTTCGAAAACCCTACTTTTTATGCCGATTTTACCAAGGGTTTTATGAAATATAAATTAGCGAAATATCCTTTTTATTTGGCTTTAAAAAATGCACAATATTATAAACGCTGGGTGAAAGAGCAGGTTTTAAATTTATCGCAAGCACAAAAAAATGAGTTTTTTACGATTTTAGAAATCAATATTTTACCTGAAAATGCCGGCTATTTATACGACCCCTATTTTGATAACTGCGCCACAAAACCTCGTGATATTATTAAAAAAGTTGTCGGCAATAATCTAATTTTTAAAGATGATTTTGTTACCAAAAAAATGTCTTTACGTGAATTAATGAACAACGAAATTCATCAAAATACTTGGGGAAGTTTAGGAATTAACATCGCTTTAGGAAGTCGATTAGATAAAATTGCAACACCTAGCGAATATTTATATTTACCCGATTATGTTTTTGAAGCTTTAAATTATTCTAAAATTTTAAAAGATGGAAAAGAAGAAGATATCATCTCAAAAACCAATATCTTATTAAATTTTGACGAAAAACAGCCAAAAAGCGATAATTTCAGCCCATTTTTAATCATTTTAATACTTTCTTCACTTGGTTTATATATCACCTATAAAGATTATAAAAATGCCAAAAGAAGCAAATCGCTCGATTTTATATTGTTTTTTACCACAGGAATCATCGGTGTTTTAATTGTCTATTTATGGTTTTTCACCAATCATTCAACCGCGCCAAATAACTTTAACTTTTTATGGGCTTTTGCGCCGAATTTAATTGTCGCTTTTTTACTAAAACAAAAAAAATCACCAAAATGGCTTTCAAAATATATGCTATTTTTACTGATATTTTTAGTGATTTCAATGATTATTTGGATAACAAAAACACAATTATTTTCAATTACCTTAATACCTTTATTTATTTTATTAGCCGTTCGTTATTGGTTTTTACAAAAAACTTTGAATCGCTAAATTATAACTTTGCAAACCAAAGCCTAAAATTACGCCTTTTGCATTTGCCGATAAATAACTTTTATGACGAAACGCTTCACGAGCGTGTACATTTGAAATATGAACCTCAACAACAGGCGTTTCAATTGTTTTTACAGCATCGGCAATAGCGATTGAAGTATGCGTGTAAGCAGCGGCGTTTAACACAATTCCGTCATATCCGAAACCTATTTCATGTAATTTATTGATAAGTTCACCTTCAATATTTGATTGAAAATAACTTAATTCAATAGTTTTATAGGTTTGTTTTAACTCTTTAAAAAAATCTTCAAAAGAACTCGCCCCATAAATTTCTGGCTCTCGTTTTCCTAATAAATTTAAGTTCGGTCCGTTTATAATTATTATTTTTTTCATCAGAATATATTTTGCTATTTTACTTGGTAAAAATACTCTTTTAACTTTTAAGCATAAAAAAAGGGAAGCATAATTGCTTCCCTTTTATAGTATAAAATTTTATTAGAACTTATACGTTAATCCAAAATTCACATTAGATAAATTTAAGTTTAAACCAAATGAATTAACTGATTTAGTACCCGTATCTACCTTTGAACTGCTATAAGATAGAGCTCCAACTGAAGCTTTTAACGCTATCGACTTAGATACAAAATAGTTAATCCCAGGAGAAACATCAAGACTAAAAGTATTTCTATCAGGCCCTTCAATACCTGCCGTTTCTGTTTTATAAGTAGTGTATCCTAAGCCTGCCCCAACAACAAAAGAAAAATCATTTTTAGGAGTAAAGAAATAATCTGCTCCTGCCTTAACTCCAAAAGCAGTTGATTCAGCAGCTCCATTTTCAGAACCACTAATCGCTAAACCTAACTCTAAAGCTATATTTTCAGAAACAAAATAACCAACCGATGGAGAAAAAGTATAAATACTTGCATCTCCAGCTCCTGACATTTTACTATAACCTACACTACCCGAAACATAAATATCTTCTTGTGCAAAACCTCCTTTAACTTCATTTTTATTTTGTGCATTTGCTGTAAAACCTGCAGCAACAATTGCAATTGTTAATAGTACTTTTTTCATGTTTTTTTTTAAAAAAAATTATCTAACAAACATATTATTATTTTTAGACATAAAAAAACTTAACGAACTAAAAATGAAGTATATCCGATTTAAGCATAAAAAAAGTGCTGTTATAAATAACAGCACTTCTTATATAAATTTTAATTCTCTATTTTCTATAAAGAAAAAGAATATGTTGCTCCAATTCCAAAAGAAGAAAGTGTTGTTTGATCAAGAACAACTGCTGCATAATCAACATGAGCTGTAATTGCGTTTGTTACTTTATAACCAACCATTGGTCTGTAGTAAAAACCACTTTCAGTATTTTCAGATGGTCTAACTCCTATTCCATATCCCATATCTAATCCTAAAGAAAACTTTTCAGATACCGTAAAACGACCTGCTGCTGCTATTGGTAAAAAAGCGGCATCTGCGCCATCCCCTAAGAAATGTATGTGAGAAATAGCCCCACCTACTTTTAATTCTTCTGAAACTTTAAATAAATAGTTTACCTCAATAGCTCCTGTTACATCAGCTTCTGAATCTCCTGAAGGAATACCAATAGTACCACCAACATTTAATTCTGATTCTTGTGCATTTGCTGTAAAACCTGCAGCAACAATAGCAATCATTAATAATACTTTTTTCATAATTTTAATTTTTTATTGATAAGTTTGTCAAACAAATTTACTTTTTATTATCTTATTAAAACGTTTTTTTTAAAAAATAACCAATCTTATATACAATGAATTGGAAACAAGCTATTTCAGATTATACAAACTTCTTAAAAATAGAAAAAGGACTTGCAAAAAACTCCATCGAAAGCTATTCAAGAGATATTAAAAAACTAATTTTATTTATTGATACGCTGAACACGCCAATTTCTCCGATTAATATTACTTCGGAAATAATTGAGCAATTTATGTACGATATTAGTCAAAAATTAAACCCACGAAGTAAAGCACGGTTAATTTCAGGCTTGCGCAGTTTTTTTGATTATTTAGTTTTTGAAGATTATCGAAAAGACAATCCTACAGATTTAATTGAAAGCCCAAATACCATTCGAAAATTACCAGATACCCTCGAAAAAGAAGAAATTGACAATTTAATTAACGTCATTGATTTGAGTCATCCCCAGGGCGAACGCAACAAAACGATTATTGAAACCATTTTTAGCTGCGGTTTGCGAGTTAGTGAATTAATTAATTTGCAACTTTCCGATTTATTTTTTAACGAAGGTTATATTCGGGTATTAGGAAAAGGAAATAAATACCGATTTGTACCCATTCACAGTACAACTATTGACCGTTTAAATTTTTATATAGATGATATTCGCCCTGCGATAACTCCGAAGGAAAAAGAAGAAGATATTATTTTTTTAAACAGACGCGGAAGCCGATTAAGCCGTCAAATGATCTTTATTATTTTGAAAGAATTAGCCATTAAAACAAATCTTAAAAAAAGTATTGGTCCGCATACCTTGCGTCATTCTTTTGCAACTTATTTATTAAAAAACGGAGCAGATTTACGTGTTATTCAGCAATTATTAGGGCACGAAAGTATTACAACCACCGAAATTTACGTGCATTTAGATACGAGCTATTTAAAAGAAGTTGTTAATTTACATCACCCAAGAAGCGCGATTAATATTAATGACCAATAAAAATTTAAAACTGTCAGTTCGAGTGATTTTTTTCCTTCAAAAAAATTGTATCGAGAACTTTTATATAAATTTAATCGAATTGACAAGAAAATAAAATTTAGATAAATAATTTAGATGAAATAAAAAAGGATATTTAAAAGAAAAATAAAACGAAAATAGAAGACAAAAAAAATGGCAAGCTACCTACATCACACTGCTACAACCTAATACCCTTGCTGCGTTCCCGCCCTGGGGGATTCAAAGGGAGCTAGTTGTGTAGGACTTGCCGAGGCAAATTTACATCCTTTTTTTAAATTGACAATGAAAAAAATAGCTTTTTTTTTGTAACATTTTTAACCACCTGACTACTAATACATTGTTTAGAAACTTTTTTATAATAATTTAGAATCGAAAACAAAATAATATATTTGTACAACCAACCAAATTCATACAATGGAAAATCAAGTAAACAGTAAAAGTATTATTTTAAATTATGGACTATACTTAGGGCTTCTAGGTATTTTTATTCACTTGATATTTTATGCAGCAGGTAGCCTAATCGCATCAAGTTCTATTATTGGTATTGTGGGTATTGTAGCCATGATTTCATTCATTATTTTAGGGATAAAAAAATTCAAAACAACTAACAGTGGTTTTTTAAGTTTTGGAGAAGCATTAAAAGTAGGTGTAGGAATTGCAGTAGTTAGCGCAGTTATTAGCGCTGTATATACGTTGATTTTTACGAATCTTATACAACCTGATTTTCAAGAACAAGTTATGGAAATTCAAAAACAAGCTTGGTTTGACGCTGGTTTAAATGATCAAGAGGTTGAAAAATCGGCAGCAATAGCAAAACAATTTAGTGGTCCAGGAATTACAATTCCTGTTTCAATAGTTATATCTGCTTTCTTCGGATTTATATTTTCTGCAATTGGCGGAGCTATTATGAAACATACTCCTGAAGATCAATATTAATAATCATTAAAAAAGGTAGGTTATAAAATTTTCGAAATACTCCAAATATTCGAAAGACTTTGTAACTTTACCTTTTTTAAATTTGCACTAATTTGTATCAAAAAAACATGGATATATCGGTAGTTATACCACTTCTTAATGAAGAAGAATCTTTACTAGAATTACACAATTGGATTGCTAAAATTATACAATCCAATACTTATTTATATGAAATTATTTTTATTGATGATGGCAGTACCGATACTTCTTGGCAGGTAATTGAGCAATTATCCGAAGAAAATAATGCCGTAAAAGGAATTCGTTTTCAAAAAAATTACGGAAAATCGCAAGCTTTAGACGCTGGTTTTGGTTTGGCAAAAGGAAACGTTGTTATTACTATGGATGCCGACTTGCAAGACAGCCCCGACGAAATTCCTGGTTTGTATGAAATGATAACAAGTCAAAATTTCGATTTAGTTTCAGGATGGAAAAAGAAACGATACGACAATGTTCTTACCAAAAATATTCCGTCTAAATTATTTAATTGGGCAGCTCGAAAAACATCAGGATTACAATTAAACGATTTTAACTGCGGATTAAAAGCCTACAAAAATGAGGTTATTAAAACCGTAAAAGTTAGCGGAGAAATGCACCGTTACATTCCTGTTTTAGCAAAAAATGAAGGTTTTAATAATATTGGTGAAAAAATAGTACAGCATCAGGCACGAAAATACGGGGTTACCAAATTCGGGATGGATCGGTTTGTGAATGGTTTTCTTGATCTAATTACCATTTCCTTTTTATCAAAATTCGGGAAACGTCCGATGCATATTTTTGGGCTTTGGGGAACATTGATGTTTTTCTTTGGGTTTTTATCGGCATTTTTTATCGGTTCTATGAAAATCTATCATTTATTTGCAGGTATAAAAGCTATTTTAATTACTGATAACCCTTGGTTTTTTATCGCTTTAACTTCTATGATATTAGGAACGCTCTTATTTTTAGCAGGATTTTTAGGAGAATTGATTATTAAAAGTAATCCGCAGCAAAAACACTACAAAATTAAAGAAAAACTGAATTTTTAATACACGCACCTTTACGTTACTTATATATTATGGAAGAGATCTTAAATAAAGCTAAATTATGGCTTTCTGAATCGTTTGATTCAGCTACTAGAAATGAAATTGAACAATTAATAAGCGAAAAATCGGATGATTTAGCCGATCGGTTTTATAAAAATTTAGAATTCGGTACAGGCGGAATGCGTGGAATTGTAGGCGCAGGAACCAACAGAATTAACAAATATACTTTAGGAAAAGCAACACAAGGTTTAAGTAATTACTTACATCAAATACATCCAAAGAAAGAATTAAAAGTTGCTATTGGTTATGACTGTCGTCATGATAGTAAATGGTTAGCAAAAGTAGTTGCCGATGTGTTTTCGGCAAATAACATCAAGGTTTTTCTTTTTGAAGACCTACGCCCTACGCCTGAATTATCGTTTGCGGTAAATCATTTAGGTTGTGATGTTGGTATTGTTTTAACAGCTTCTCATAATCCGCCAGAATATAATGGATACAAAGTATATTGGTCTGACGGAGGACAAATTGTGCCACCACAAGATACGGCAATTATAAATGAAGTAAATTCATTAGCTTTTACGGATGTTAATTTTAAAGCAAATGAAGAATTAATTTCGAGTATCGGAAGTGAAATTGATGAAGCTTTTTGGCAAGCATCGATTAAAAATGGAACTTTTGATGTAAAAAATCGTAAAGATTTAAAAATTGTTTTTACCAATTTACACGGAACGGCAATTAAATTAATTCCTGAAGTTTTAAAACGTGCTGGTTATACACAAGTTCATATTGTGGAGGAACAAGCCCAGCCAGATGGAAGTTTTCCAACGGTAAAATCGCCAAACCCTGAAGAGCCTGAAGCTTTAAAAATGGCTGTTAATTTAGCCAATAAAGTAGCTGCTGATATTGTTTTAGGAACTGATCCTGATTCGGATAGAATTGGTATCGCTGTGCGTGATTTAGAAGGAAATATGAAATTATTAAACGGAAATCAGACCATGAGTATGATGACCGATTTTTTAATTAACGATTGGAAAAATAATAGTAAGCTAAACGGGAAACAATTTGTAGGTTCTACGATTGTTTCGACCAATTTAGTTAATGAAATAGCGAGTTCGTACGGCGTGGAAACCAAGGTTGGTTTAACGGGTTTTAAATGGATTGCTAAAATGATTAAAGACTTCCCTGAGCTTGATTTTATTGGCGGTGGAGAAGAAAGTTTTGGGTATATGGTGGGTAGTTTTGTGCGAGATAAAGATGCTGTAACAGCGGCTTTATTAGCTTGTGAAATTGCGGCGGATGCAAAAGCAAATAACAGTTCTTTTTATCAAGAATTATTAAACTTATACACCCGTCATCATTTTTACAAAGAGCATTTAATTGCTATTGTTAAAAAAGGAATGGACGGTGCGCAGCAAATCAAGCAAATGATGGCTGATTTACGTAGTAATCCTTTTACCGAAATGGACGGTGCCAAAGTGGAATTCTTATATGATTATCAAACTTCAATTAGAAAAAATCTAATTACTGGCCAAGAAATACTTATGGATATTCCAAAATCGAATGTATTAATTTATCAAACTACCGACGGAACAAAAATAGCGGCTCGCCCAAGTGGAACAGAGCCTAAAATAAAGTTTTATTTCAGTATTAAAACAGCATTAGATTCGGTTAAAAATGCAGAAGCTATTGAAGCATCATTAGATGCAAAAATTCAAAGAATTATTAAAGAAATGAAACTAAATTAATGGGATATTTTAAAGATATATTAAAATATGAAAAAAAGTATCGAAAATTTACAGTTCTAAATATTGTATTTAATATACTTTACGCAATTTTTAATGTGCTATCAGTTTTAGCTTTTATCCCTGTTTTAGGGATTCTATTTGGTACTGATAAAAAAATTATAAATGAACCAAACTATGAAGGTATTAGTAAAATTGGTGATTTTCTAAAAGATAGTTTTTATCATTTTATATCAGAAAAAATAAAAACAGAAGGTGATATAAATACACTTGTATTTATTTGCTTATTAGCACTTTCATTATTTTTTCTAAAAAACTTATTTAGATATTTAGCGTCTTATGTTATTGCTTTTTTAAGAACAGGTATTGTAAAAGACCTACGAGATAAACTCTACGATAAAATTGTTGAGTTACCGATTTCTTATTTTTCCGAAAAAAGAAAAGGAGATATCATAGCACGTATGACTTCTGATGTACAAGAGGTAGAGGGTTCTATTATATCATCAATAGAAACCATTGTTAGAGAACCTTTAACAGTTATAATATCTATCTCTATCATGCTTTTTATGAGTTTAAAACTCACCTTATTTGTTTTTGTTTTACTACCTGTTTCTGGTATTATAATATCATCTATAAGTAAAAAACTAAAAGCAAATTCAGCAAAAGCACAAAAAGAAACTGGTAATTTTTTATCTTTTATTGAAGAAACATTAACCGGCTTAAGAATAATTAAGGGTTTTAATGCTGAAAGTGTAATTGCAACAAAATTCAATAACTCTACAAGTAATTTTAAACAATTAACGACAAGTGTTTTTCATAGGAAATCATTAGCTTCACCTATGAGTGAGTTTTTAGGTTCTGCAACCATTATTGCCATTCTTTGGTACGGAGGAACCGAAGTTCTATCTAAAACAAGTGCACTACAACCAGATGAGTTTTTTGGTTATATTGTATTATTTTACACCGTTTTAAACCCTATAAAATTAATAACATCAACATTTTATAATATCCAAAAAGGTGAAGCTTCTGCAGAAAGAATTATGACGGTCTTAAATACAGAAAACACTATTAAAGACAAATCAAATGCAACCATAAAAGAGACCTTTAAAAATAAAATTGAATTTAAAAACATTTCTTTTAAATATAAAGATGATTATGTTTTAAAAGATTTTACATTAACTATTAATAAAGGCGAAACTGTTGCTTTGGTTGGGCAGTCTGGGAGTGGAAAATCTACTTTAGCAAACCTTATTACTCGTTTTTATGATGTAAACAAAGGAGAGGTGGTAATTGATGATGACAATATTAGAGACATCACCAAAAAATCTTTAAGAAATTTGATGGGAATTGTCTCACAAGATTCTATTTTATTTAATGACACTATTACAAACAATCTTAAGTTAGGGTCACAAAATGCCAATGACACTGCTGTTTTAGAAGCTGCAAAAATTGCAAATGCTGATGAATTTATTCAAAATTTACCAGAAAAATATAATACAAATATTGGTGACAGTGGAAACACACTTTCTGGAGGGCAAAAACAACGTTTATCTATTGCAAGAGCTGTTTTAAAGAATCCACCAATTATGATTTTAGATGAAGCAACTTCTGCTTTAGACACAGAGTCTGAACAATTAGTGCAAGTTGCTTTAGAGAAGATGATGCAAAATAGAACTTCTTTAGTTATTGCACATAGATTATCGACCATTCAAAATGCCGATAAAATTGTTGTAATGAAAAAAGGCGCAATTGTTGAGCAAGGTAAACATGACGAATTACTTGCTAAAAAAGGCGAGTATTATAAATTGGTTACCATGCAATCTTTAACGTAATACTTCGGATAAGGCCATCCTAAATTTATTTTTACTAAATATAATTACAAAAAAAAGGAACGTTTTATAAAACGTTCCTTTTTTTATAGCCTATTAAAAACTAAATAAACTTGTCAGTTCGAGTGATTTTTTTTCCTTCAAATTCCTTTTAGTCATTAAAATCACTCGAATTGACAAAAATTGTAAAACTACGCTATTTCTAAGCCTAACTTTTTTCCTTTTAATATCATAAAATCGTAACAAGCTTTATGTTCGTTCGGAATTTCACCTTCTAAAATAGCTTCTTTTATCGCTTCTTTTATCTGACCTATTTCTCTACAAGGTGTTAAATTGAACGCCTTCATAATTTCCTCTCCAGTAATTGGCGGTTGAAAATTACGCACTTTATCGCGCTCTTCAACTTCTTTAATTTTTTCACGAACAAGCTCGAAATTTTTATGATAACGGCTAAATTTCTTAGGATTTTTTGTGGTAATATCAGCTTCGCAAAGCGTCATTAATGAATCTACATCATCGCCTGCATCAAAAACCAACCTACGCACGGCAGAATCGGTAACATCACTAGCCAACACAATTGGGCGAGAGCTTAACATGACCATTTTTTGAACAAACTTCATTTTATTGTTCAAGGGCATTTTTAATCGCTTGAATAATTTATAAACCATTTTAGAGCCTACAAATTCATGCGCATGAAATGTCCAACCTTGTTTTTTATGATAACGTTTTGTTGGAGCTTTTCCAATATCGTGCAATAAAGCCGACCAACGTAACCAAACATCTTCGGTATTTTTAGCAATATTATCAACTACTTCTAAAGTATGATAAAAATTATCTTTATGCTTCTGTCCTTCAACCTCTTCCACGCCTTTTAAAGCGATTAATTCAGGAATGATACGTTCTAATAAACCTGTTTCTTCTAACAATAAAAATCCAATAGAAGGCTTATCCGAAGCTAAAATTTTATTTAACTCAACAATAATGCGTTCTTTGGTGATGATATCAATACGTTTTGCATTTTTAGCAATAGCACTTAACGATTCTTGCTCAATAACAAAGTTTAATTGAGAGGCAAAACGAATGGCACGCATCATACGCAACGGATCGTCAGAATAGGTAATGTCAGGGTCTAACGGCGTTTTTATTATTTTAGCTTCTAAATCAGAAATACCATCAAAAGGATCTAATAATAATCCAAAAGTATCTTTATTTAAACTTAACGCTAATGCATTTATAGTAAAATCTCGTCTATTTTGATCGTCTTGTAAAGTACCAGATTCTACTTCTGGATTTCGGCTATCTTCGGTATAAGATTCTTTACGAGCGCCAACAAATTCTATTTCAACCTCTTTATAGCGCAACATAGCGGTTCCGTAGGTTTTAAAAACTTGAACTTTTGGTTTATTAGGTAGTAAAGAAGCCACTTTTTGAGCCAATTCAATACCGCTACCAACAGCCACCACATCGATGTCTTTTGCTGTACCTCGTTCTAAAATAAAATCACGAACAAAGCCACCAATTACATAACTTTCTAGCTGTAATTGTTCTGCTGCTTTGCTTATATATTGAAATATTTCGGCAGAAATTGCCTCTTTATAGTATTGATCTTGCATAAATTATTAGATAATATTCTGTACTGTTTTTTTGAAAAATTACTTTTTATTATTAAAATACAAATATTTTGTACTGTGATAAAAAGAGCTTAATAAATCATCCATTTCTTTGGTTAATTCTTTATTTTCGGGGTTTTCGTTACTAATATCTTTTAACGAATTATTATTTAAATTGATTAATTCGTATTTATTATTGTAAACTGTTTTGTAGTAATAAAGCGAATCTTTTATAATTCCAGAAGCTGGCTCGCCTTTTATATTTCTATAAACAAACGAAAAAGTGTTGGTTTTTAAACTGTCCAAAACATTTTGACCAAGTGTATAATTGGTATAATCTTGCTTTATTAAACTCATCACCGTCGGAACAACATCTACTAAATGCGCATTTTTAGTAATTTCTTGTGGTTTTACCAATTTGGGTGCATGAATAATAAAAGGCACATTATGCATTAAAAGCCCTAATTTAGTGTGTGATGGTCTGAAATGCGTTATCGGATTCATCGCTGTTTGATGGTCGCCAAAGAAAACAAAAATAGTGTTGTCATAATATCCTGATTTTTTAGCTCTTTTAAGAAACTCATTAATATTAAAGTCTAAATATCGAAGCGCATTTAGTTGTGCTACAGATTTAAATCCTGATTTTTTTAAGATTCCCTTGTCAACATCTTGCTCATTTAAAGGCTCGTAACTTCCTTTTTTATCAGGCACTGTAAAAGGCATATGATTGGTTGCTGTTTGTAAATATGCTACAAAAGGTTTCTTGCTATCATGTGTTTTTTTGAAAATTTTATCGGCTTCTTTAAATAAATCATAATCATCGATTCCCCAAACATCTGCCCTATTTTCTTCTTGATAACTCCCCTCTTCATAAACGGTTAAACCTTGGATATTTGCCTGAAAAACAGCCCTAATATTTGCCCAATTTGCACTTCCACCTAATAAATATAATTTTTCATAGTCATCGAATTGATTAAATAATATTCGCTGATTGATAATCATCGGATTTCTAGAGGCTGATTTTACATTATCAATATCTGGCAGGCCTGTAATACTTCCAAAAACACTTCCTGCTGTTGTTGCTTTGTGTACATAATGATTGGTAAAACTGATGCTTTCTCGCATTAAACTATCTAATACTGGTGTGCTTTTAATAGGATTCCCGTAATAACTTAAAGACGCATTCCCTACAGATTCCATCATTACAAAAACTACATTTGGTTTGTTTTTTGAGATATTTAAGCTGTCATTAATTTTAAAAGATCTTTTTCTTTCAAAATTGATGGTATCGCCTTTTATTCCTAAATAATTATTGATAATCGGCGCATATTTTTTTGCCGTATCAATATTGTAATTTTCATTTCGAAACTTAAAACTATCGACAAAATACAGCACAGGATTCAATGAAAACTGATTCAATTCTTTGCTACTAGAAAAAAATGCTTGACTCCATCGCAAAGGATAATGCTGAAAACTACTAAAAACTCCAAAAGCCAACACAAATAAAGTAGCTATCGAAAAGATAATTTTATTCTTTTTTTCTGATACAAAATTCGTTTTTGAAAACTTCGTATAAAGCCAATTATGATATTTTATAATCACGAAAAACAACACTAACAATAAAAACCCACCTTTATAAATCGGGTAACTTTCTATAAAAACTTGTGTCGATATTTTTACATTTTCTAAGAAACGTAAAGCACTCGCGTTTACTCTTAAATTCAAATAACTGTAATGCCCAAAATCAAATAGGTAGAAAGATACAATTACCAAATATAAAAGAGTCGAATACACCAGGTAACTGATTTTTGCTAGTTTTTTAGTGAAAAACTTTTTAGATAAAAAATATCCTAAAGCTACGGGAACAAAAGCTAATATTGCCATTTTTAAATCGAACCGAACACCAAAAGAAATTGCTTGTAATAAATCATTGGTTTCAATAACTAATTTATTAATAAAGAAACTGTAAAAAGCAACTCTTAAAACAGTTACGAAAAGAAATAAACTTAAAATATTTACATATAAAAATTTCAAGTAATTGGGTATTTTATAACGCATATTAGTAGGTATTAAAGTAGAAAAAGCAACTCTTAAAAGTTACTATAAAAGTGCTTGTCAAAAAATTGATAAAAGAAATTAAAATTTATTCTCTAATAATTTCAATTTCATTCGTTGCTGTTATTTTTAAAATAGTAGACGATTTTACTACTTTTTTATCAGATTGCAAAGCTACCACATAATCTACACTTTGTAAAATTGCGGTACTTATTTCTGAAAATGTTTTAGGGGTTGGTTGTCCACTAATATTAGCCGATGTAGATACGATGGGTTTACCAAAGGCTTTTATCAACTGTAAACAGAAATCATCTTTAGGTATTCTAATGGCAATGGTATTATCGGAAGCAATCGTATTTTTTGCTAGATTTTTAGGATTTGGATATATAATAGTTGTTGGTTTCTTAGTATTTTCAATAAGCTGAATTGCTAGTTTTGGAAGCACCTCAACATAGTTTTTTAACATTTCCACCGAATCAACTAAAATAATTAAACTTTTAGATTCAGCCCTGTTTTTTAGTTGATATACTTTTTGAACAGCCTCAATATTTGTAGCATCACAACCGATACCCCAAACGGTATCGGTTGGATAGAGGATTGTTTTGCCTGTTTTTAAAAACGCAACGCTATTTTTTATTTGAAACTTCATTTTTTAATAAAATATCATTTAACTTAAAAAACTCGGATAATGCCAACCACTGAACCTCATTTTTATTTTTCTTTATATTTTCATCTTTTAAAGAAACCTTTTGAGAACCAATAATTGGAATTGGCTCAGCGGGTTTATTTGATGATTGTCTAGAAATAACATTATTAGTTAGCGCCATCGCTTTAAACCATAAATCATCTGCTTTTGGGGCTAATTTCATAAATAAATCAACATCATGAATTTGCGTTGGCATTGCATTTACAGGATACAAAATACCCCACGCACCAATTGGCAATAATCTATCCGAAGGTTTATTTTCATCTATAATTCGCCAATCAACAAACGGTTTATACGTTCCGTCAGTATTAATTTTTATTTGTGTGGTGGTATTTCCGATAATATCTTTCGGATATTTTAAATGCTCTTTATATAATTTTGATAACCAATCTTCCTTGTAAATTAAGTCATCATCACAAGTTATTATCGGCATATCAGGATATTCAATTAAAGAATGTATTAATTTTCTATGTGAACATTTTAAATCAGAATATTTTATTTCAAAAAAAGCGCCTTGTAAATTTGATAATCTTTTAGGTAACTTATTTTTTAAGCCATCATGTAGCCATAAAACAATTTTAGAAGGCAGTACTTTATCTTGATTTAAGATGCTTTTTATTACTAAATCTAAATTATTTAATCGCTCTGGAATCGATGTTAAAGATACTATTACGGGTAATTTTGTTTTATTTTTAACCAAACTATCTGCTGATCGTAGCCGTAAATAACAAGAATAAAAGATCGATTTAGGTAATTCTTTAATAACTTTCATTTAAAGGATGTTTTTTGATTAATTTTTCGCCAGCAGGTATTTTAGGTAATTCAAAATAATCGCCAATAATTTTATTGTATTTCTTCGGATAAAAATCCCTTCTTCCATCCCCTGGATAAAAAGTCATTTCTCCAAAAATAATTGTATCGTTTACCGAATAAAAATCAACTCTAACAAAAGGAAGCTCTTCCGATAATTTACCTGCAAGTTCTACCATTTTTGATAATGTTTGCGGTTTTTCAAAATCTTCTTGAATCAATTTATCTGCAGGTGAATCTGAGAAAGGTAGTTTTTTAAAGTCAAAATCGTAAAAAGCACTTTTATGATTTTTTTCTCTATCTAAATGAACCTCCAAAAATTTAGGGGTTCCATTAAAACAATAAAATTTATAATCAGTTAATGAATCTCTATCGCTTTTAATAAATTTCTCAGCAATAATACGAGGTTTCACATCTTTATACGCCCATTCTTGTCCTGTTCGTTTATACTGATTTTTACGCAACCATTTAGCCATTAAACGCTTTGTTTTGGCTTTATTTAAAGTGGTTTTATCTTTAACGACCAAATTGATATTACAACCATGTGTACCTTTTAATACAAACTGGTTGGGTAATTTATCAAAATTAACTTCCGATGGTTTGTTAAAAACACCATAACATTCATTTAAATACTCTTCGCCTATTTTATCTTTTACAAAAGCTCTAACAGCATATTTATCAACAAGAGTATTTAAAATTTTAGGTCTAAAAAAAACTTTATACCACGACAATTTCTGATTAAATTCAATTAGATTATCATAATCAAGTTTTTTACCTGAATAATATTCATAATAATGTTTAATATAATAAGGAGCAGGTAAAAATTTTAATTTCTTAATAATTGTTAACCATAATTTTCTTAAAAACATAAAATGCAGTAATTATTTTGCTCAAAAATAATATAAATTAAAAGAATCATGATTACTTTTGGGCTAAATATTTTTTTATGAAAACTACCGAAATATCAATAATAATAACTACCTACAACGCAACAGCTTGGTTAGAAAAAGTTATTTGGGGCTACAATCAGCAAACATATTCTAATTTTGAATTAGTAATTGCTGATGATGGATCAAAACAAGAAACTAAAGATCTTATTGATGCCTTACGTAAAGAAGTTTCTTTTCCAATTACGCACGTTTGGCATGAAGATAACGGTTTTCAAAAAACAATAATTTTAAATAAAGCACTTTTAAAAAGCAAAGGCGAGTATCTTATTATTTCTGATGGAGATTGTATTCCTAAAAAAGATTTTGTAGAAACCCACCATAAAATGCGAGAAAAAGGACGTTTTTTATCTGCTGCTTATTTTAAATTACCTTTAAATATTTCTGAATTAATAACCAAAGAACACATTATTACACAGCAATGTTTCGATATTAATTGGCTTACAAAACACGGTTTAAAAAAGCGTTTTAAAAATAATAAGCTAACCGCCAAAGGATTAAAACAAAAATTATTAAACAAATTCACACCTACAAGACCCACTTGGAATGGTGCAAATTCATCGGCATGGAAAAAAGATATTATTGCGGTAAATGGTTTTGATGAACGTATGCAATATGGCGGTTTAGATGTTGAACTTGGCGAGCGATTATGCAACAATAACATCAAACCAAAACAAATAAGATACAGTGCCGTTACGGTTCATTTAGACCATCCCAGAGGCTACGCAAATCCTGAAAGTTGGAAGCTAAATAATGCCATTCGAGAAAATGTTAGAACCAAAAAAATAACATGGACTGATTACGGTATTATTAAAAAAAATCAATAAAAATGAAAAGTTGTGTATTATTTTGTCCTACCGATACTTGGGGAGGAATTGAAAAAAACGTAGTTGTAAGAGCTAAATTTTTAATAAAAAAAGGCTACAAAGTTTATGTCGTAATTTTAAAAGAAAAATTTCGAGAAAAATATGAAGTAATTCCCAATATCAACATCATTAATATAAACGCTAGAGGTGGCGATATTAATGTTTTTGTTATTTCTAATTACACCAAAATATTAAAAAAAATAAAACCAGAAGTTGTTTTTGTTGCTTTAAAAAAAGATTGGTTTTTAGTTTCTTTATCCGCTAGAATAGCGAAAGTTCCAAGAATCGTTTTATATTTAGGTACTGTTAGAAAAATTAAAAATAATATTAAATACAAATTTGTTTTCAATACCTTAAAACCAAAAGTTGTTGTTAATAGTAATTCTCTTAAAAATCATTTATTAAACACCTCTACCTTTTTTAATGAACAAAATTTATTTAAAATCTATAACGGTTTTAATTTACCTGAAATAAAAGGAAGTTCAATTAATTTAAAACAAAAATTTAACATACCTGATAATGCTGTTATTATTGGATGCGCAGGAAGATTGAGCCGAATAAAAGGGTTTCACCTACTCCCTGAAATTTTAAGTAAACTACCCAGTAATGTTCACATTGTAATTGCTGGTGATGAAGTTGGTGAAGATGAAATTAAAAATAAAATTCAAAAAAATGATCCCGAAAATAAAATACATTTTTTAGGACAAATTTCTGACATCCATACCTTTTTTAGAAGTATTGATTTATTTTTATTATGCTCTTTATCAGAAGGTATGGCAAATGTACTAAACGAAGCGCTTAGTCATGGTTTACCTAGTGTTTCAACAAAAGTATCTGGTAGTGAAGAACTTTTAGATTATGGTAAATACGGTATTTTAACAGAAATAGAAGATACCGATGCAATTGCTAAGGCACTACTACAAATCATCTCTAAAGAGGTTACTTTTGATAAAAACGAACTACGAAAATGGATACAAGATTCTTTTTCTATGGAACTTTTAGAAACAAAAACTGAAGAATTATTCTTTGAAAAACTTTAATTATATTCAAGTAAAAACGCACAAATAACTAATGATTTGTGCGTTTTTTATTATAAATAAGCCCCTTCAAAAAACATATTAAACCGCAACATCATACTCTCTCAAAGCATCATTTAACGATGTTTTTTTATTCGTACTTTCTTTACGTTTCCCAATAATTAATGCACAAGGAACTTGAAATTCACCAGCAGCAAATTTTTTGGTATAACTACCAGGAATCACTACCGAACGAGCAGGAACAACACCTTTTGTTTCCACAGGTGTATCGCCCGTAACATCAATAATTTTAGTACTCATTGTTAATACAACATTTGCCCCTAAAACAGCTTCTTTTTCTATGCGAACACCTTCCACAACAATGCAACGAGAACCGATAAAAGCACCATCTTCAATAATTACAGGAGCAGCTTGTAGTGGCTCTAAAACACCACCAATTCCTACACCACCTGATAAATGTACATTCTTTCCGATTTGCGCACAAGAACCAACTGTAGCCCAAGTATCAACCATTGTTCCTTGATCAACATAAGCACCAATATTTACATAACTAGGCATTAAAATTGTTCCTGATGCAATATACGCTCCATGACGTGCAACCGCATTTGGTACAACTCTAATTCCTTTTTCAGCAAAGTTTTTCTTTAATGGAATTTTATCGTGGTATTCAAAAATACCAGCTTCTAAAGTTTCCATTTTCTGAATAGGAAAATACAACACAACGGCTTTTTTTACCCATTCATTAACTTGCCAACCATTATCAGTAGGTTCAGCAACACGCAAAGTTCCTGCATCTAATAAATCAACCACTTTTCTAATGGCGTTAATAGTTGTTTCTTCTTTTAATAAATCACGATTATTCCACGCTTTTTCTATAATATCTTGTAATGCTGTCATTTTTTAATAATTAAAATTTTATGCAAATATAAAGCCTCTATAACTATTGTATGCGAAGATATATTTTTTAAACAGATGTTTTTTTCTTGTTAAAATTACATCATTTTCTTTTTAAACCATCTTAAATTATTAGAAGCAATTTCCCGCTTTACGCACTCGCTTTTTTTATTTTTTTTAAAAGAAAAAACAAAAAAGAGCTCAAACAATTGCTTCAATCGGGGCTAGGCATTTAATATCTATTTAAAAATTTTAACACTATTTATTATTTAAAAAAACAAAAGAAGTACAATTTATAAAGGTTTAAAACTTTATTTTTGTGAAAAATAAAAACATTTGGGACGAGTTTTAGCCATCGATTTTGGTAAAAAAAGAACAGGAATTGCAGTTACTGATGAATTACAAATTATTGCATCAGGATTAACAACTATTAATACTAAAGAATTAATATCTTTTTTAAAAGACTATATTAAAAAAGAAAACGTAGAATTGTTTATCATCGGAAAACCAAAACAAATGGATAATTCCGACAGCCAAAGTGAAGCCTTAATACTTCCTTTTTTAGAAAAATTAGCAAAATCAATACCTAACATTCCAATAAAAAGAGAAGACGAGCGTTTTACCTCAAAAATGGCATTTCAAACCATGATTGATAGTGGGCTGAACAAAAAACAGCGTCAAAATAAGGCTTTAGTCGATGAAATAAGCGCAACTATCATCTTACAGTCGTATTTATACAACAAATAATTTTATACATAAACGATTCTTTGTATTTTCGTACCCTTAAAAAATTTAAAAACACATGATTTTACCCATTGTTGCTTACGGAGATCCCGTATTACGTAAAGTAGGAACAGAAATCGATAAAGACTATCCGCAGTTAGACAAATTAATTGCGAATATGAAAGAAACAATGTACAATGCGCAAGGTGTCGGGTTGGCAGCACCACAAATAGGTAAAGATATTCGTTTATTTTTAATCGATGCCTCACCTTTTGCTGATGATGAAGATTTATCCGAAGAAGACCGAAAAGCCTTAGAAAACTTTAATCATGTATTTATAAATGCAAAAATAATCAAAGAAGAAGGCGAAGAATGGGCTTTTAACGAAGGTTGTTTGAGTATTCCGAATGTTCGTGAAGATGTTTTTCGTCAAGAAACCATTACTATTGAATATCAAGATGAAAACTTTGACAAACACACCAAAGTTTTAAGCGGTTTAGCGGCACGTGTTTTTCAGCATGAATACGATCATATTGATGGTGTTTTATTTACTGATAAATTATCGACCTTAAAAAAACGCTTGATTAAAAAGAAATTAGAAAATATTTCTAAAGGAAAAGTAGACGCGGGTTACAGAATGCGTTTTCCGAATGCCAAGAAAAAATAGTCTTTATATAAAGACACACTAAAAACACCATAATATGGAATTTAACAAAGTTATAGCAGTTACTGGGAAACCAGGATTATTTGAAATTATCACTCAAACAAAAACAGGAGTAATCGTTCGTTCAATTGTTGATGGAAAACGTTTTCCTATTGCAGCAACTCACAATGTAAGTTTATTAGAAAACATTGCAATTTACACTTACGAAGAAGAAGTGCCTTTAGCAGTTATTCTTAAAAGTATGGCTGAGAAACAAGAAGGTAAAGAAGCACTTTCTCATAAAGAAAGTAACGATACTTTAATGGCTTATTTTGAAGAAATTTTACCAGGTTTTGACAAAGAACGTGTGTATGCTTCTAACATTAAAAAGGTAATTCAATGGTATAATACTTTAGCAGCAGCTAATTTCGATTTTAATACTTTACAAAAAGTAGCAACTCCAGAAGAAACTAAATAAATTATGAATACTCGTAAGCAACAATTAGACGCTTTTAACCGTTTGTTAGATATTATGGACGAACTTCGAGAGAAGTGTCCTTGGGATAAAAAACAAACTTTAGAGAGTTTGCGTCATTTAACGATTGAAGAAACTTACGAGTTAGCAGACGCTATTCTAGACAATGATTTAGAAGAGGTTAAAAAAGAATTAGGCGATGTGTTATTACACATCGTCTTTTATGCTAAAATTGGAAGCGAAAAAAAAGCATTCGATATTGCCGATGTTGCAAATTCAATTTCTGATAAATTAATACATCGTCATCCTCATATTTATGGTGATGTTGTTGTTAAAGATGAAGAAGAAGTAAAACGAAACTGGGAAAAACTAAAGCTAAAAGAAGGTAAAACTTCTGTTTTAGAAGGTGTTCCAAAGAGTTTACCCGCTTTGGTAAAAGCAAGTAGAATTCAAGAAAAAGTTGCTGGTGTTGGTTTTAAATGGGATAAACCTGAGCAAGCTTGGGATAAAGTTCAGGAAGAAATTACAGAACTAAACGAAGAAATAAAAGCTGGAAATAAAGCCGATAATCAAGAACGTATCGAAAAAGAATTTGGCGATGTGTTATTTTCACTGATTAATTACGCAAATTTGATGAAAGTAAATCCTGAAAATGCCTTAGAAAAAACCAATAAAAAATTTATCAATCGTTTTCAATATTTAGAAAAACAAGCCAAAAAACAAGACAAAGAAATTTCTGATATGACTTTAAATGAAATGAATACTTATTGGGAAAAATCGAAGGAGTTTTTTGAGTAAAATTTGCTAGTATTTTTCATCTTTCTTATATTTTTTTCATGAATATCATCATAATCACAGGCGGAAGTAAAGGAATTGGAAAAGCGCTGGCTCAAAAATATGCTTCTGAAAATTATACGGTTTTTTCATTAGCTAGAACTTTATCCGAAGTAAAAAACGTACAACATATTTCAGTTGATTTAACTGATAGTATTGCAACTCAAACTATTTTTACGGCTCTTTTAGATAAAATTATCCATCAAAATTCAACTTCTAAAATAACATCAATAACTTTAGTTAACAACGCTGGAAGATTAGGTAAAATAGCTAATTTAGAAAATTTAGAAGCTTCTGATATTGCAAAATCTATGCAATTAAATATTACTACGCCGTTTATTTTATCAGGATTATTTATCAAGAAAACACAAAAATTATCCTGTAAAAAACAAATTATCAATATTTCATCGGGCGCAGCCAAAAAACCCTATGAAGGCTGGAGTGTTTATTGCACATCAAAAGCAGCAATCGATATGCTAACAAAAACAATTGCTTCTGAACAATCGGAAATAGAAAATGGCGTAAAATGTATAGCAATTTACCCAGGCGTTGTAGCTACGGATATGCAAATTCAAATCAGAAACACCAAAGAAACTGATTTTAAAAATGTACAGCGTTTTATCGATTTAAAAAATCAAAATAAATTATATACGCCTAGTTTTGTTGCCGATACTATTTATAAAATTGATACTCAAAATCAGTTGAGTAATGGCGATATTTTTGATATTCGGAATATTTAATAAGCATCCACATCCATAATAAAACGGATCGACCTAAAATCCTTTACGGCTTCGAAAGAATTTTTCACCCTAATAATTTGTTCTTTTGTTTTTCCTAACGATTGTTTTGGCGGAATTTTAATCACTAAATTTTTAATATATAAATTACGAACACGCGATACTGCTGGCGTTGTGGGTCCTAAAACATTTTTCGCAAACACATTTTGTAATGATTTTACCAGCCAATTTACCCCCATTTCCACGCGAACAGCATCCCTGTGTTTTAGCGTAATTTTAATCAATTTATAATATGGTGGATACTTAAAATTCCAACGCTCCTGCAATTGTTCTTTGTACATTTGAGCGTAATTAGTGGTCGAAACTTGCTGTAATATTTGATGATTTGGGTTGTAAGTTTGTATCGCAACATTTCCTTGTTTTTTACTACGTCCTGCCCTACCCGACACCTGAACCATTAATTGATAGGCACGTTCGTGGGCTCTAAAATCAGGGAAATTTAACATAGAATCGGCACTTAAAATACCCACTAACGATACATTTTCAAAATCCAAGCCTTTCGATAACATTTGTGTTCCTACTAAAATATCAATTTCTTGTGCCTCAAAGGCTCCAATTATTTTTTGATAACCGTATTTTCCT
This sequence comes from Tenacibaculum finnmarkense genomovar ulcerans, assembly GCF_900239495.1. Taxonomy (GTDB): domain Bacteria; phylum Bacteroidota; class Bacteroidia; order Flavobacteriales; family Flavobacteriaceae; genus Polaribacter; species Polaribacter ulcerans. Next base: position 221,285 of record NZ_OENE01000004.1, on the reverse strand, counting down.
CGTGTGGTATCTAAATCCATTCTTCCGATGTTATAATCAGGAAATAAGCTTTTTAGTTCTAGCTCAATTTGCTCTGTTCCAAAGCCTTTTGTATCAAGGGTTGTACTTCCACAAGCACCGCAATTATTAGGCATCGCACGTTGGTAGCTGCAATAATGACATTTTAATTCTCGTCTAAATTTATGAAATGTTAAACTCACATCACAATTTGGGCATTCTGGTGAAATACCACAAGTGTTACATTCTACAACAGGAGAAAAACCACGCCTGTTTTGAAATAAAATCACCTGTTCTTTTTGCTCCAAAGCTTCGGTAATCATGGTTAATAACCTATCGGAAAAATGCCCTTTCATTTGCTTTTTCCGTTGCTTTTCTTTGATGTCAATCAGTTCGATTTTTGGCAGTTGAATGTTTCCAAAACGACGGGTTAATTCAACAAAACCATATTTATTTTGCTTGGCATTAAAATAACTTTCTAACGATGGCGTTGCCGAACCTAACAATACTTTTGCCTTGTGTAAATGCCCTAAAACAATTGCCGAATCGCGGGCATTATAGCGTGGTGATGGTTCAAATTGCTTGTAGGAAGTTTCATGCTCTTCATCAATTACAATTAATCCTAAATTTGAAAATGGTAAAAAACCAGCCGAACGAGCGCCTAAAATTATCTGTGCTTTTGGTTTATTTTCCAACACGTTATTCCACACTTCTACCCGCTCGTTCATAGAATATTTTGAATGGAAAACGGATATAAAATCGCCAAAATAACGTTCTAATCGACTAATTATTTGAGTTGTTAACGCTATTTCTGGCAATAAAAATAATACTTGCTTGCCTTCTGCGATTACTTCTTTTATCAGTTTTACATAAATTTCTGTTTTTCCTGAACCTGTAACCCCGTGTAATAAGGTTACATTTTGAGTTTCAAAAGATGTTTTAATTTCATTAAAAGATTGCTGTTGAAACTCGTTTAATTCTTTTATTTGATTGGTTTCTCCTTCAAAATTAATTCTATCGGTTTGAATTTGATAAAACTCAAAAATTTCTTTATCAACCAAGGCTTTTAATATTGCTGATGATGCGCCTGATTTTTCTTCTAATTCTTTTGCTTTTATGGGTTTTTTAGATACTGCTAATTGAAAATAAGTAAGTACTGCTTCGCGTTGTTTTTTTGCTCTTGATAAATTTTCTAGCAATTCTTGAAGCGCTTCATTCGATTGATGTGCAGCGTTTAAACGAACATATTTCACTAACTTAGGCTTGTATGTTTCATAAATTGCTTCTTTAATAAAAACAACTTCTTTGTTAATTAAACTATCAATAATAGGTAAAAAAGTTTTTTTATCGATAATCTTAGCAACTTGATTAAGTGTAAGTTCAGAACTATTTTGAAGGGCTTCAAAAATTAAAAATTCGTCATCAGTTAAAATAGCTTCATCAGTAAAACTGTCATTTTTATAAATAATTGTTTCACTTTCTAACATAAATGCCGATGGTAATGCCGCCCTATAAACATCGCCTAACGAACACATATAATAACTCGAAATCCACTGCCAATGCTTTAATTGATATTCGTGTACAATAGGTGTTTCGTCTAAAATTTGATGAATATCTTTTGCTTTATATACTTCAGGGGCATTTTGATGAATATTAAAAACAAGTGCCGTATAAATTTTACTTTTCCCGAAAGAAACCGCCACTCGCATTCCTTTTTTAAGGAACGAAAATTCGGCTTCGTTTACTGCATAGGTAAACATTTTTTTTAATGATATAGGCAATATAACGTCGATGAAATACATAGTGAATTCTAGTAATTTTTCGGTTGAATTCGTAAAAATACAATTATATATATAAAACATACACCTCACCGATTTTAAAAATTGGTGAGGTATAAATATACTTATAAAATACCGTATTTCTATAAATAAGTAGAAATCCCTAGCCCCGATTGAAGCAATTGTTTGAGCTCCTTTTTTTGATTTTTTTCAAAAAAAGAGCGAGTGCGGAAAGCGGGAAATTGCTTCAAAAAAAATAGAAAAAATTAATTTAACTTATAAATTTTAAATAGAATTTTTCAACTTTGGTTCTAGCCCAAGGCGTTGTTCTTAAAAATTTCAAACTCGATTTTAATGTCGGATTATTTTTAAAACAATTTAAGTTTAAAATTTCTCCTAATTCTTGCCAACCATATTCTAAATATAGTTCTTCTAACATGGTGGCTAATTTTATTCCGTGAAGCGGATTATTTGGTTGTTCTTGGCTCATCTTTGGTACTTATTTTTATCTAAAAAAGCAAAAATAAAGGTTCTAGTTGATTAATTCATCTAATAACCTTCTTACTTTAAAGCGGCTTAACTTCACTTCTTATTTTTACAAAACAATATCAACACATTTTTAGGTAATAATTCATTAAAACATTAACCAAAATAAGGTTATTTATTTGTCATTTTTCAATATTTTAGCATATACTTTTAAATAAAAAATTTTAGAATGAAAAATACTGCATTAACACATATTCACGAAGCTTTAGGTGCTAAATTAGTTCCTTTTGCTGGTTATAACATGCCTGTACAATACGAAGGAATCAATATAGAACACGAAACGGTTAGAACAGGCGTTGGTGTTTTTGACGTAAGCCACATGGGTGAATTTTTCTTAAAAGGAGAAAATGCCTTAGCTTTAATTCAAAAAGTAGCAACCAACGATGCTTCAAAATTAGTTCCTGGTAAGGCGCAATATAGCTGTATGCCAAATGCTGATGGCGGAATTGTAGATGATTTAATTATCTATATGATTGCTGAAAACGAGTACATGTTAGTTGTAAACGCCTCTAATATTGAAAAAGATTGGAACTGGATTGCTAGCCATAACGACTTAAATGTTACTATGGAAAACCGTTCTGATGACTGGTCTTTATTGGCTATTCAAGGACCAAAAGCTGTGGAAGCTATGCAATCGTTAACGGCTGTAAATTTATCTACTATTAAGTTTTACACTTTTGAAATTGCTGATTTTGCAGGAATTCCTAACGTTGTTATTTCGGCAACTGGTTACACAGGTTCTGGAGGATTTGAAATTTATGTAAAAAATAAAGATGTAGAGCAACTTTGGAAAAAAGTTTTTGAAGCAGGTGCAGACTGGAATATTAAACCAATCGGTTTAGCGGCTCGTGATACTTTGCGTTTAGAAATGGGATATTGCTTATATGGTAACGATATTGACGACACCACTTCTCCATTAGAAGCTGGTTTAGGTTGGATTACTAAATTCACCAAAGACTTTGTAAATTCTGAAGCTTTAAAGGCGCAGAAAGAAGCGGGTGTTACTAAAAAATTAGTCGCTTTTGAATTAACAGAACGTGGTATTCCTCGTCATGATTATGAAATTGTTGATGCTGATGGAACTGTAATCGGTCGTGTAACTTCAGGAACGATGAGTCCTTCTTTAGGAAAAGGAATTGGTTTAGGATACGTTACTAAAGAAAATTCAAAAGTAGATTCTGATATTTTTATTCAAGTTCGTAAAAAACAATTAGCTGCGAAAGTAGTTAAATTACCTTTTTACAAAGGATAAGAAAATTTTATCATGTATATAGAAAAGCAACTCTTTTAAAGGGTTGCTTTTTTTGTTAAACTATTTTAAAACCAGCTCTATTTATCTACTATTTAGAAAAATTATTTGAAGCTATTTCCCGCTTTCCGCACTCGCTTTTTTTGTTTTTTAAAAAAGGAAAAAACAAAAAAGAGCTCAAACAATTGCTACAATCGGGGCTAAACATCCGTTGTTTATTTTAGTAAATAGGTAAAATACCTGCTATCAAATAAAGCAAGAGAAATTCCCCTTTTCGATAACGTTTTAATCACTAGAATTAAAAAAAAACCATAAAAAAAGGAGAAATTCAATACTGAATTTCTCCTTTTAACCCAATTAAAAAAACTAAAATGATTAATGTTCTTTTTTCGTATCGTTCGTATCTTTTGATGCTTTGTTCCAAATTTTTATTTTATCATCTTTGGTAACACCTTCTAAAACCTCAACATTTACGCCATCAGAAGTCCCTAATTTAACCGTTATTTTTTCAAATTTATCATCAGAATTTTTAACCTCAACATACGGTTTTTCTGTTTTTTTATCAAACCTAAGCAAGGCTTCTTTTATTGATAAAACCGAGTCTTTTTTCTCTAAAACAATATCTGCATTTGCGCTATATCCTGCTCTAATAAAATATTCATCATCTAAGGTAACATCGGCTTTAATTTTAAACTGCACCGCTCCACCTTCATCGGTTCCTTTTGGTGCTATAAAATTTAAAACCGCAGGAAATTTCTTATTTTCAATCGCCCCGATAGCTATTTCAATTGCTGTTCCCTTCACTAATTTACCAACTTCCGACTCATCTACTTTTCCTTCAAAAATCATTTTGGTCATATCAGCAATACGAGCAATTGTTGTTCCTGCGTTAAAATCGTTGGTTTGTGTAACCTGATAGCCTTTTTTAACAGGAATTTCAACAATCATACCCGAAGTTGTTGCTCTAATACTTGTATTTGCAGCACTTCCTAAACCTGATGTTGTTCCTTTTTTAATAATATCCATGTCCGATTTTGCGTTGGCTAATAACAAACGAGCATTGTTATAATTTAATTCCGCATTTTCAAAATCTTGACGAGAAATTACTCCTTTATCAAATAAATTTTTATTTCTATCAAATTGTAGCTTTGCATTATTAAACGATAATTTTGCGTTTTTCACACTACCATTTGCCCTGTTTAAAGACGCTACATTAGGTACAACTCTAACAGTTGCTATTAAATCGCCTGCTTTAACAATAGCACCTTCTTCTACTAAAATTTCAGAAACAATACCAGCTATTTGAGGTTTAATTTCTACTTCTTCCAAAGGAATTACCTTTCCTGTTGCTACGGTTTTTTTAACTATTGTTGTTCTAAATGCTGTTTCTGTTTCGTATGCTATAATATTTTTTTTGTTCTTTTTTGCGAACCATATTAACGCTATTGCAAATAATATTGCTACAATTCCTAAAATAATTTTTGCTCTCTTACTCATAATTTGTTAATTGATTTATTCTTCTCTTAATGCTTCGATTGGTTTGATTACTGTTGCCATATGTGCGGGTATTAATCCTATTAAAGTTCCTAATACCACCAAAGTAGTAAAGGCAATTAATATAATTGGAATGTTTACCGTTGGGTTAATTAATTTAGCATCGGGTCCTTGCCCAAAAGCCATATCTATTAAATAAAGTACCAATGCGCCCAATATAATTCCTAGCATTCCGGCGATGGTTGTTAAAAAAACAGATTCTAATACAATTTGTTGTCGGATACTTTTAGGCGTTGCTCCTAAGGCTCTACGGATTCCTATTTCTTTGGTACGCTCTTTTACCGTTATTAATAAAATATTACCAATTGCAAAAACTCCCGCTATTAAAGTAGCGATTCCTACAAACCATGTTAAAAATTGCATTCCTGTTAAAAAGCCTGTAAACTTTGCTATTTCAACCCCTAAATTTACACTTCCGAAAGCTTTTTTATCATCAGGATGCACTTTGTGTAGGTTTTTTAAGGTTAATAATACATCTTTTTCTAACTGTTTAATATCTACTCCTTCATTGGCTGTTATCATCATCCAATGAATTTTATCACCCATATTATACACCTGCTGAAAGGTTGTAAACGGAATATAAGCACAAGCGCCATCAAAATTAACACTGCTTGACTCTTTATAAACCCCAATTACTTTATAGTTGATATTGTTAATTTTGATATATTCTCCTATTGGTTTTTCGCCTTTTTCAAAGAGTTGTTTATAAATATCTTCGGCAATTACCGTTACTTTTGCTTTAGATAAAATATCATTTTGATTTAAAAAACGCCCGTAGATCAAGTTCTTTTTCTGTACCTGATCTAAAATAGGATAATCGCCACTAATTTGAAAACTCCCCGATTTGAAACCTTTAACTATTTGCCCGTTCGATTGACTTCTCGGTGCTAATAATTTTATTTCTTTAAACTCTTTTTTTAATATTTTAACATCCGTTAATGTGGGTAAAAAACGCCTTCCTTTTTGAAAACCTTTAAAAGGTCTGTCGGTAGATTGTGTCCATACAAAAACGCTATTGGTAGCAAAATTTCCGAAAATTTTCTTAAAACTATTTTCCATCCCTCGAGATGCCCCTAACAGAACAACTAATAAAAATATCCCCCAAAGAACCCCTATAATTGTTATTACGGTTCTAACTTTATTTTTACGGATGCTTCCATAAATTTCTTGCCAAGTATCTGAATCAAATAAAAATTTCATAATTAATCTGCTCTTAATGCTTCAATTGGTTTAATATTCGCGGCTCTTTTTGCAGGTAAATATCCTGCAATTAAGCCCGATAAAACTAAAACAACAGTTGCTCCTATTACAATCCCTGGGCTTACGCTAGGGTCTTTTATAAAATATTTTTCTAAACTATCGCCAAGTAAACTTAAAATATAGGTTCCTAACGACAGCCCTAAATACCCTGCAATTGTAGTTATTAATACGGATTCTTGCACTACCATTCCTACTATTGACGAAGGCTTTGCTCCTAATGCTTTTCGAATACCAAATTCTTTGGTACGTTCTTTAATTACAAAAATCATAATATTACTAATTCCTATAATACCAGCGATTAAAGTTCCTGAGCCTACAAAAATGACAATAAAATACAAGGCCATCATAAAAGTACCAATACCTTTATTTGCTTCCGCCATATTCCGTACCGAAAGAGCCCCTTGATCGTTTGGATGAATGTCTAAATTTTTACGTAAATCACGCTCCATTTTATTTCCAAAAGCAATTGCCTGATCTAAACTTAGTGTAGGATCATAGCCCACAAGTATTTGACTTAAATGGTCGTTATTTCCATAAATCATCTGTGCCGTAGTAACGGGCATATAGGTTTGACGTTCTTCTCTATCGCCTCCATCATCAGAAAAAATACCGATAATTAAATAAGATATTCCGTTTACACTTACTCGTTTTCCTAAGGCTGGTTTTTCACCAAATAAATCTTGCTTTACCAAACGACCAATAACAATAACTTTCGATTTTTCTTGTAAATCGCGCGTGTTAATATATCTACCTTGATCAATAATTGTTTTCTCTAAAAATTGATGATCAGGATGAACGGCTCTTAAACTATACTTATCTGATTTATTTTTATACGAAATACTTACATTCTTATAAATACGCGCCGTTAAATGCTGTATTTTATCATCATATTCTTTTTTGATAAAATTGAAATCTTTATTTTTAAGTTGAATTTCTCGCCCTGTTTGTAAGCCTTTATAAGGTTTTGATGTTTTCCAAACACGAATTCTCATGGTATTCATGGCATCATCAACAAAAGCGCCTTTAAACGAATTACTTAATCCGCTTACAATTCCAAAAAGCAAGGTAAATAGTAAAATTGCAAAAGCCACGGTAAAGCCAGACATTACCGAACGTAATTTATTTTTACTGATGCTTTGAAATATTTCTCTCCAACGATCTAAATCAAACATATTTAAATTGATTTAGATTTAACTTTATTTTCGATGTTGGCAGTTAATTCATCACTAATAATAACCCCATCTTTTAAACGAATTATTCTTTTAGTTTGTTCGGCAACTTCTTCTTCGTGGGTAATTACAAAAACCGTCATTCCTTCTTCATTAATTCCTTTTAATAAATCCATCACCGAATCGGTAGTTGTAGAATCTAAGGCACCCGTAGGTTCATCAGCTAAAACAACTTTGGGTTTTGTAGCTAAAGCTCTTGCAATAGCAACTCGTTGTTTTTGCCCGCCCGAAAGTTCGTTTGGCAAATGATGCGCCCATTCTTTTAAGCCTACTTTTTCTAAATATTCTAAGGCGATTACCGCGCGTTCTTTTCTGTTTACACCTTTATAATATAAGGGCAACGCTACGTTTTCTAGAGCGGTTTTATAAGATATTAAATTAAAAGACTGAAAAATAAATCCTAAAAATTTATTTCGTAAAACAGCTGCTTTCGTTTCGTTTAAATCTTCAATTAACTGCCCATTTAAATAATATTTTCCATCATCATGTGAATCTAACAAGCCAACAATATTTAATAAAGTTGATTTTCCTGAACCTGATGACCCCATAATAGATACAAATTCTCCTTCTTTAATATGTAAATCTAATCCTTTTAAAACATGAAGTGAGTCTTTACCGATTGGGTAAGATTTGTGTAAGTTTTCTATTCGAATCATTGCGCTAGTTAGTTTTAAAGATAAAAAATACTGATGCTTAATTTGTGACTAATTTTATGTTAAATTAGTATTTACTTCCTTACAAGACGCTTAATTTTGATTTATGTTACATTTTTTTTAAGTAATTTTAAATTTAACCTCAACACGCTAACTTAAATGACTGATTTACCTGTCGATAAAAAAATAATTCTGTTTGATGGAATTTGTAATTTTTGCAATTCTTCAGTTTTAAAAATAATTAAATTTGATAAAAAAAACCAGTTTGTTTTTGCTTCTTTACAATCGGATATTGGTAAAAAAATACTTATACATTTAGGAATTGACACTACAAAAATTGATTCCATTATTTTATATGAACCCACTATTTCTTATGATATAAAATCGACAGCAGTTTTAAAAATAATGGCTTGTTTTGGTGGTTTTTGGCGTTTAACAGTATTTTTAAGGTTTTTACCCGAAGGATTTCGTGATTTTTGCTATGATATTATCGCAAAAAACAGGTATAAATGGTTTGGTAAAAAAGAAACGTGTATAATTCCATCCAAAGAAATAAAAGAGAAGTTTTTATAAACAATAAACCCACTTAACAATATGTTAGCGGGCTTATTTCGATTGGGGGAAACTTATAATAAAAAGGGGATTCTTCTAGTCTTTTAGTTATTAAAATAAATTTTAGAAGCTCCTAAACCTACAGGTGAAGCATATATTTCTGATTTAGTATTTATATCAAAAACTTTAAATTTACTTAATTTTTTAAACGCATATTCTACCGTAAATAATTGATTTTGTTTTACATTCATTCCGTAAATTGAACCAACATTTATACTATTTTCTGCAGTTAGTTTTGTTGCAGTTTCATTTATTGAATGTACTTTTTTATCTTTTCCAGTATAATAATATACATTTCCATTTTGATACGTCATTAAACTCGCATTTTCCATTTTCGGGAATGCTAATTCTTTAACTACCTTTTTAGTTGATACATCAATAAATGAAATTGCAGAAGTTGTTCTGTCAATAACTTTTGACCAATCGGCATTATAAACAGGTTTTCCTTCAGATAAAACAATTAAATTTCCAGCGTTATCAAAAGCCATTTCATCTGGATTATCTTTTACAGTAATTTTAGAAACACTATTATTTGCCTTTAAATCGACCACAGAAATAATATTACTTGACGACCAAGCTCCTTTGTGAGAAACATATAATTTATGATCTTTATTTAAAATTTGTTCAACACCGTTTTCTAAAGAAATAGTTGTTGTTTCAATTTTATTAGTTTTCAAATCGATAATAGCTACATAATCATCAGTAACATTTCCGCCTTCACCCCAATTGGTAACATATCCTTTATCGCCTATAATAGTCATATATCTAGGGTTTTTTAAGCCCGTCGTAATTTCTGCTTTTTTCTTAAAAGTTGTTTTATCGGCAATAATAATGGTGTTTACATCATTTAAAATAATATACGCATCGGTATCCGAAAAAGCAATTGATTGAATTAATCCACCTAATTGCGCATTATTTTCACCTGTATAAACGAAATTTGTAGCTAACTTCGATAATTGACTATTTACATAAGCAATTGAGCCATCTTTATTTCCAAATCCTCCTTCTGAACTAATAATAATTCCTTTAGTATAGTCACTTGGAAGTTCTTTAATCGGGGCATCATCACTAGAACAAGAAGTAATAAGTAAACTCCCTAAAAAAAGCGATAAAAATATTTTTGTAATTTTCATTTTATTAAAATTTATAGTTGATATTAATATTAAAATTTGTTCCTGGCATCGGGCGTAAATTTGAAAAATAATACACTTTGTTAAATATATTATTAACCGTTACCCCAATTATAGGAAGGTTTATTTTTGTTGTTGATAAATTAAAATTAAGCCCTATATTTTGCACATTTACTTTTTTGAGTGCATAAAAATCTAAATTTATTTCATTCGTATATACTTTACTTTGATATAAACTCTGTAGAAAAACACTAATTTTTTTATAAGAATAATCGGCAGTAAAATTCCATAAATGCTTTGGAGCATAAGGCAAAATTTTATTATTTTCGATATTTTCAGCCGTTGTAAACGTGTAATTCGATGAAATAGCAAATCGATGTTCTGCTATTTTTTTTTGAAAACTGATAAACGATTCTACCCCTTTATGAACTACATCATTTACATTTTTTGGTCGCCATAAATTACTACCTCCAGCGGGCAGCCATAAAATTTTATCATTTATATGAATATAAAACGCTGTTGATTTTAACTCTATATTTTTATTTTTAAAAGAAACACCCGCTTCTCCTTGAACCGAATTTTCTGCTACTAAATGTAAGTTTCCTACTATCGGCCAATACATTTCGTTATACGTTGGCACTCTGTAATTGGTAGAGAAATTCGCTGAAAAATTTACTTTTGAAGCTATTTTATATTCACCTGCTACAAATACAGAAACAGGCACGTTAAAATCTGAATTAAGTTCTTTTCTTAGCTGTAAACTTGTTTTAACTTTTTTGATAGGCTGATATTTTACACTTCCGATAAAAGCGATTGAATTTCTTTTTTTAGTTATTTTTGAATTATTAGCTAAATTTTTGCCCGTAATATTTTCAAAAACAGTTTTATAATTAAAAGATAAAATATTCGAAGCCCTATAAGTTAAGTTATAATTAATATGTGTCGTTTGCGATTTTCCAAAACTAAAATCGATAGCATTTTTATTGGTATAATAGCGATATTCTTGGGTTAAATAAGCAATACTTAGTAGCTGTTTAAATTCAGATGAATACTTATAGTTCCATTGTAATAAATTGCGTTGATTAAAATCTTCATTGCGTTCACTTCCTGCGGAAGGATTTGGTAATCCATCGGAAAACAACCGATTTCCGTAATATTTTGTGGTATAAAAAGCAAGTTTATTTTTTGAATTAAATTGGTGAGCGATATTAAAATTAACGCCATAATTTTTATAATTTCCATTTTTATTTTTCAATAAATGCCCATTTTCATCTTTATATCGCTTATCAATAAAGGTATAATCATTATCAGAATAATTAAATGTAGAAGCCAATTTTACGCTCCATTTTTTATCAGCAAAAGCACTTTTAAAAAAATTAGAACTTGTATTAAAACTTCCAAAAGAAGAAAAAATATGGATTTTTTGATGTTTTTTAAAATTTATTTCATCGTTTAAATGCACCGTTCCACCGATAGCTCCCGAGCCAAAATCGGTACTATTTCCGCCACTTTGAACAATTACAATATCGCTAATATTAGCAGATAAGGCATTAAAATCGGTTTGCCCACTACCAACGGAATTAATCGGGATTCCATTCCAAAGCACCAAAGTATTCGAAGCCGAAGTTCCTCTAAAACGAGCCGTACTTACGCCCCCATTTCCATAATCTCTAAAGGCAATTGGGCTGTTATATCGTAAAAGATTAGTGAAATTAATAGGGTTTTTAACTTGTTGTTTTATGCCTATTTTTATTGATTTTATACTTGTTTTTTTACGAGCTTTTTTTTTATTTCCAACAACAAGCACTTCCTCTAAAACATTCGAAATCGAATCTTTTTGAGCAAAGCAAGCAAATGCCACCATAAAAAATAGTATAAAAAGTACGTGTTTTTTCATAAATATATTAAAAACCTTTATCCCGAAGGTTTGAATTATTTAAAATATAGGCAGGTCTCCTGGCTTGCGTCTTGTAATTGGTCTTCCCATTAAAAAAACAGTGACTTAAAAGAATTATTACAAGCTTTCTAGCTTACAGTTGCGGGAACAGCTTCGGTATTTCATCGAATTCCCTTTTAATTTGATTGTTCTGTCAAACATCAAAACCTACATTTTTTGGCAAATGTAGGGTATTATTTTAATAATAAGAATTCATTATCATTAAAAAAGCTATTATTCACTTTTTTAAAAAAATCTTTACAATCTTTGCCGCTTAATTTATTTCATTATTATTCTTTATTAATTCTCTCATTAATTATGATGTATTATATCTCTGGCGGAGAACGATCAGGAAAAAGCAGTTATGCACAACAAGTAGCCGAATCATTATCTAACAATCCGTATTATTTAGCAACTTCAAGAATTTGGGATGCCGATTTTAAAAAACGTGTAGACAGGCATATTTCTGAAAGAGATGAACGTTGGACCACTATTGAAGAAGAAAAAAATATAAGTCAAGTAATTCCTAAAAATGCCACCGTCGTTATTGATTGCGTTACTTTATGGCTAACTAATTTTTATTTAGATACCAATAACGATATTGAAAAAAGTTTACATTTAGCCACTCAAGAAATAGACAAACTTCTTGATACAATTGCCCAAAAAAACGCCACTATTATCATTATTTCCAATGAAATTGGCATGGGCTTACATGCCGATACTAAAATTGGTAGAAAATTTACCGAATTACAAGGTTGGACGAATCAATATATTGCAAAAAAAGCCGATAAAGCCATTTTTATGGTTTCAGGATTGCCTTTAATCTTAAAATAAAAACCTAAAAAAATGTATTCTACAAATATATCCCCAATTTCTAGCAGCCTAAAAACAGCACTTCAAGATAAAATTGATTTTAAAACAAAACCACTCGGATCACTAGGTATTTTAGAAGAAATTGCCTTACAAATAGGACAAATTCAAAACAGCCTTAATCCTACTTTATCTAAACCAAGTATTGTTGTTTTTGCTGGTGATCATGGAATTGTGAAATCGAACCCTGTAAGTCCTTATCCGCAGGAAGTAACGCAACAAATGGTGTTAAACTTCTTAAATAACGGAGCTGCAATTAACGTTTTTTGTAATCAGAATGATATCAATTTAAAAATTGTTGATGCAGGTGTAAATGCAGATTTTGAACCAAATATTAATTTAATATCAGCAAAAATAGCTAAAGGAACAAAAGATTACAGTATTGAAAAAGCAATGACCACAGCCGAGTGTTTATTGGCGTTAGATAAAGGAAAAAAACTAGTTACAGAATTACATAAACAAGGAACAAATACCATTGGTTTTGGCGAAATGGGCATAGGAAATACCTCTTCTGCTTCTTTATTGATGAGTTATTTTACTGATATTTCTATTGAAAATTGTGTTGGAAAAGGAACTGGTTTAGATGCTACTGGAGTTCTTAAAAAAGCTGAAATTCTTAGAAAAGTAGTTGATCTACATCAAAAAAATATTCAAAACCCAATAGATGCTTTGGCTACTTTTGGTGGTTTTGAAATTGTAATGATGTGCGGAGCTATACTAGAAGCAGCATCTTTAAAAATGACCATTTTAGTAGATGGATTTATTGTTACTTCGGCTTTATTAGCTGCACAGGCTATCGATAAAAACGTTTTAGAGTATTGTATTTTTTGCCATACATCAGGCGAACAAGGTCATCAAAAAATGTTGCAATTTTTAAAGGCAAAACCGCTGTTAAATATTGGTTTACGTTTAGGCGAAGGAACAGGTAGTGCTATTGCTTTTCCTATTGTAAAAGCTGCGGTTAGTTTTTTAAATGAAATGGCAACTTTTAAAAGTGCCAATATATCAGAAGGGTAATTTATGAAAAATCAAATTCATTATTTTTTAACAGCAGTCTTATTTTTCACCCGAATTCCTTGCCCTAAATGGGTAAATCATTCTCCGGATATTTTAAATAAAAGCAGTCGATATTTCTCGTTAGTTGGTATTCTTATTGGCGCAATTTCAGGATTGATTTATGTTGGAGCATCCTTTCTATTCAACCCAAATATTGCACTTGTTTTTAGTTTGATTGCTTCTGTTTTAGCAACAGGCGCTTTTCATGAAGATGGTTTTGCTGATGTTTGCGACGGTTTTGGTGGCGGATGGACGAAAGATAAAATTTTAACCATCATGAAAGATTCTCGATTAGGAACTTATGGCGTTGTTGGGATTATCTGTCTTTTATCGATTAAATTATTGAGTTTACACCAACTTTTACAATTCAATAATTCGATTAAAACAATTCCTTTAGTATTGATTTCTGGGCATGCAATTAGCCGTTTTATCGCAACTATTTTATTATATACACATCAATATGTAAGAGATATTGACACCGCAAAAATCAAACCGACCACAAAAAAAATGAGTACAAAAGCGTTAATTATTTCTGGTTTCTTCGGATTAGTACCACTTGTGTTTTTTCAAGATATTAGAGTATTTACCGTTTTAATTCCGTTGTTTTTAACGTATTTATATATGGGGCGTTTTTTCAAAAAATGGATTGGCGGACAAACAGGCGATTGTGCTGGGGCATTACAACAGGTATCCGAAGTTATTTTTTATTTATCAATACTTATTTTATGGAAATTATTTTAGTCAGACATACCACGCCAAATATTGAAAAAGGAATTTGCTACGGGCAAGCAGATATTGGCATTACCGATACTTTTTTAGCAGAAATATCCCCTATTTTAAAAGAAGTTCCTATAAATGATACCGAAACAGCGTATTATTCAAGTCCTTTAAAACGTTGTAAATTATTAGCAGAACAATTATCTGAAACTATTATTTTTGATGATAGATTAAAAGAACTCGATTTTGGGGATTGGGAACTGAAAAAATGGGACGATATCAATAAACCCGAGTTAGATATTTGGATGAACGATTTTGTAAATATTACCGTTACAAATGGCGAATCTTACATTGATTTACATAGCAGAACTGTTCAATTTTTAAATGATATTAAAAAGCTAAAAAAACAACGTATTGTTATCGTTACACATGCTGGAGTAATCAGAAGTTTGTGGGCTTTTGTACATAATATTCCGCTAGAAAATTCTTTCGATTTGAAACTAAATTACGGGCATATTGTTAAATTTACACTATAATTCAAGCATCAAAATGAAACATTTTTTTACACTTCTTATTATTTCCTTGTTTTTTATCCGATGTAAAAACACCGATAAAAAAGAACCTCAACATCAAAACAAACAAGAAAACACTGAAAAGCATAATTTTAGCAGCATTAAATACGCCAAAGGCTTTGATATTATTACTAATAATAATCAGAAAAAGTTAATCATTAAAAAAGTGTTTCAAAACTCTAAAAAACAATTTGAATTTACACTTACCAATAAAACTGATATTTCTAAAAATGAACTAAAAATTCCTGTAAAAAAATTAGTCGTTACTAGCACCACACACATCCCGATGCTCGAACTTTTAAACAGTGAAAACACCTTAATTGGGTTTCCACACACTAAATATATTTCATCCAAAAAAACAAGAAAAATAATTGATACTGGTCATATTATAGAGCTTGGAAATGAACAAAATATGAACACCGAAAAACTACTAGAGTTACAGCCAGAATTGGTGGTTGGTTTTTCGTTACATCCAAATAGTAAATTATACGAAAATATTAAAAAAGCAGGGATTCCTGTTGTTTTTAATGGCGATTGGCTAGAAGAAACACCTTTAGGAAGAGCGGAATGGATTAAGTTTTTTGGCGTGCTTTTAAACAAAGAAAAACAAGCCGATAGTATTTTTAATGCTATTGAAAAAAGCTATTTAGATGCTAAAAATACGGCTCAAAAAAGTCCTAATTATCCAAGCATTTTATCAGGAAGCATGTTTAAAGAAGTTTGGAATCTACCGGGCGGAAATAGTTTTATGGCTACTTTTTTTAAAGATGCGCATCTAGATTATTTATGGAAAGAAACCAATAATTCGGGAAGTTTACAACTTAGTTTTGAAAGTGTTTTAGACAAAGGAAAAACTGCCGATTTTTGGCTTGGCTGCGGATTTTATCAAACAAAAAACGAAATTTTAAACGCCAACAAACACTACAAAGAATTTGATGCCTTAAAAAATGGAAACACTTATACGATTGGCACAAAAAAAGGAAAAACAGGCGGGCTTATCTATTTTGAATTAGCCCCAACCCGCCCCGATTTGGTATTAAAAGACCTCATCAAAATTACCAATCCAACCGCATTGCCCGATTATGAATTAACCTTTTTTGAGAGGTTGCAGTAAAGTAAATTTGATTCATTATCAGAAAAAATCCCTGTCAGTTCGAGTAATTTTTTCTTTCAAAAAATTGTATCGAGAACTTTTTTAGCATCAAAAATGAATAAAAATTCATCAAGATAAAATAATTCAAATTCTCGATACTATTTTAATTCCTTTTAGTCTTTAAAATCACTCGAATTGACAAAAACTATAAAAAAATTCGTTAATTTATAAGTTTATCTCAATTTATTTCGAGTAATTATATGTTTAAATTTTTCTTTCAAATCGCTTCCTGTATCATAAACCATTTGCTCGTTTGATGGAAAATTTACCGATTGCAATCTTGTTAAATTAAAAAACGATTCGTCTAAAGCCCGTCTGTCGCCATCATAACGAGCGTAAATATGTTCAAAAATAAATTCGCTATCAATAGGAAAACTCTCTATTAATTGATTTGTTGAATTATCAAAATACTTTACAACACCTGCTACTTTACTACTCTTAAATTGTGTAAAACGATACAACTGACATCTAATAGTTTTAAAATTATCAACTTTAATTTTAACACCTAAACTATCTTTTACATAACCACCCTTGTTATCTTTTAAATATTTAAAGCCATCTTTAAGTTGTTTTTCTTTGATAATTTCTTTTTCGTGAATTTTTTCGGGCGAAATAACAATACTTCTCAAATTTAACTCCACATCAAAATCATACTTTACTAAACTATTTTTTTCCGCATGATATACCGTCCATAAATTATTTAATCCATAGGTGTCTAATGCTAATAAATCAGCTTCTAGCCTTCTCGGAATTATTTGATTTGTTTGATTATTTAAAGATACAAAAATATAATCTGTTCCTTTTAAATGTGCTTGTTTCTGTAAATCGTTGGTATTTTTATAATTTGGTGATATTTTATTTAATTTGGTAAAAACAGTATATGAATTTCTATAATTCATCTTATTTTGATAGCCAGTATTTAATAAACGAACACCCTTTTGATATAAATAATCGGCATAATTTTCTTTAGCGTCAATAATATTAGTATCGTAATTAACCAAGTTAAAATCTACAATTTTACCTGTTGAAACATCAGTTAAAGGTAATAAGGGCTTAATTTTTTCTTGCCTGTTTTTTAAGCGATGATATAACGTATAAATAGCTTCTAAATTTGCAGAATTTGCCTCTTTTTTTAAATAATCTATTTTTTCTAAATCTCTATTTGTAGCCTTAAAAAAAGCATTTTGAAGCGTTATAACGTAGGGTTGGTTTTTCGCTTTATACTTATTTTTTGCTAATTTTTTAATTGATAAAGCAATTGCTTTTTCATAATCGCCTGTATTTAATGCTTTTTCAGTGGTTTTAAGACTGTTGCAAGAAAGCGTTACAAAGCTTATAAAAAGCAGTAATAAAGTAGTTTTTTTCATGAGTTTTAAATTTTGATAACAAAAGCAACTAATATGCCAATAATTAAGAATTTCGTTTAACTATTTTTTATTCTAATAATTGCGCCATTGCCATTTTTGCAATTTCAATATTTTTTAATTTATTAAGATGATTCTCTTTCTTTTGTTTTTGTACCAACTCACGCAATAAATTTACGCCTACTTTATCAAAACCATATTGTTTATATTGCATTCCTTTCGAAACAATATCTGCCGATAAATTTTTAATAGCCTGTATATTATTACTTTTTGCAATTTTTAAATACGCCTTTTTATACAACGATTGTATTTGATTATCTTGGCTTAAGTACATCCCCGACATCACATTACTTGCGATAAAAACAAGCTCATCGTCGTCATTTTCTTCTAAATAAATACGTGTTAAAGGATTTGCTATAATTTTTTTCACTTCAATAGGCAGTGTTTTTGATTTTTGAATTGCCAACTTTTTATCAACATAATACATCGCTACTAACGATTTTCCTAAAACTGCATACGATGTACTTTGCAATCCTTTTTCAAAAACCGATTTTAATTCAGGGTCGGTTAATTTCCCTAAAGTTTCAATAGCGGCTGCTTGCACCAATGTTTTCGAATCGTTTACAGCACGTTCTTTTATCTTTTGAATAGCAGTTTTTTTAGCATTCTTATTCGCTAAATTAATGTTTTCTAAGGCTAAAATTCTAAGTTTATAAAAATCGGCAGTCATAGCATTTACAACTGCATTAAAGGCTTTTTTATCATCTTGATGCTTAGAAACCTCCTCTAAAGCTTCTTTTTTATGTTGATAATTAGTAGCATATTTTAGTTGATAAATATAATCACTCAATACTTTATTTTCAAAAATATCACATAATAAAACTCCATCAGCATTTACCTGAATTAAGCTTGGTTGTTTTACAAATGCAAATGTAAACGAAGCATCTTTATCATTTACAAAAACAGTATGACGCGTTGGTTTATCACCTTCAAAAATATCAATAGCTAAAGGAAATTTAAAGTCGTTTTCTTGAGTTTGTATAATATTTACGTTTACTGTTTTTCGTAATTTATTATAATCATAAGAAATTTCCAATACCGGATGTCCGCTATTAAAATACCATTGCTTAAAAAACCAATTTAAGTCTTTTCCTGTAATTTCTTCAAAAGATAATCGCAATTGATGTGCCTCAGCAGTGCCGTATTTATTAGCCGTCAGATAATGTTTTAAACCCGCATAAAATGCTTGGTCGCCTACATAATTTCGCAACATATGTAAAATTGCACCACCTTTATTGTAGCTAACAGCGTCAAACATATCTTCTTTATCAGTGTAGTTAAAACGCACCAAATGTTTATCAAAATTCTGCCCGTTTTTATACCCTTCAATATCTTCTAATAAATGTGCATCGGCAGCATTTTTTCCATATTTATATTCCTGCCATAAATATTCGCTGTAATTAGCAAAACTCTCATTTACCGTTAAATTACTCCAACTTTCAGCCGTTACATAATTACCAAACCAATGATGAAAAGCTTCGTGTGCAATGGTGTTTTCATGGATGTTTTGATCAATTAATTGCCCTGGCATTTGATAGGCATGTTCGCCATGAATTACCGCCGTAGTATTTTCCATCGCACCACTTACATAATCACGCCCTACAATTTGTGCGTATTTATTCCACGGATATTCGATGCCTGTAATTTTCGAGAAAAAACCCAACATTTCAGGCGTGTTTCCAAAAATTGCCTTTGCGTGCGGTGCATATTTTTTTTCGACATAATAATTTACAGGAATATTTTTATAACTATCTTTTACAATTTCATATTCGCCTACGCCCATAAAAAATAAATACGGCGCATGTTTTTGAGTAAAATTCCAATAATCGGTACGAGTTCCGTTGCTGTTTTTCTGTTGATTTTCTAATTTACCGTTCGATAATGTTACATATTTATCAGGAACAGTTATGTAAATTTCTTGTGATGTTTTCTGATTTGGCGCATCAATTGTAGGAAACCAACAACTACTTGCTTCGGTTTCTCCTTGAGTCCAAACTTGGGTTGGTTTATTTTTATCTAAACCTGTCGGATTGATAAAATACAAGCCTTTTGCCGAGGTAATAGCAGCACTTCCTTTTTGTTTTACCTTTTCAGGGCGTGCCGTATATTTTATATAAATGATAAATTCTTCATTTTTTTTATAGCTGCGAGGCAAATCAATAATCAATTTAAAATCATCATAATTATAGGCTAATTTTTGATTATTCATGGTTATTTTATCAATAAGCATGGCTTTGGCATCTAAAGTAACCTTATCGGTTTGATAAAAATGAGGTTTTAACCTTATCCAAGCCTCGCCGTTTAATTGCTTTTCTTTAAAGTTAAAATCAACCTTTAATTTAGTGTGAATTAAATCGTGAATTTTAGCTGTTTCAGGATGATAAACAGCAGTTGACTGTGAAAATAAATTCAGTGTGCAAAAAAGGAGTATCAGTATAAAAGCGCTTTGAAACTTCATAAAATAGTTTAATTTGAACCTCAAAAATAAGAAATTCTATTTGGAGACTTGTTAATGCGTCGTTAAAAAGAAAAACCATCAATAAGTTGATGGTTTTCGTTTTTTATTTTTAAGATTATTGTTATTTATCCTTAGAAAAAGTAGCTGCTAATTTTGACATTTTATTAATATCAATAGTACCTGTTAAAAATACAATTATTGATTCTGCCTTGCCATTTTCACCTTTTTTATCCTTTATAAACATTAAAACCTCACTTACAAAATTTTTGTTTTTAGTTGATTTTACATAAATTTTTACACGAGAATTTTCATCTTTTATACGCATCAACGCTACCAGATTATTTTTGCTAACAGCACTTTTAAGCAGCTGTTCCATTTGAACAACAACACTTGGCTTTTTGGTTGAAAATACTTTTAACTCGTCTAAATTTTTAACCATATTAAAAACCTCTATAGCTTCGTTATCTTGTGAATTTACATCAAATTTTGAGAGCATTTCAAAAGCATCTTTGTTTACAATTACTGACGATACATCGTCCATATCTTCTAGTTTATCAAATATTGATTGCCCAAAACTTAGGTTTACTGTAAATATCAATCCTATTATTATTGTTATAATTTTCGTCATCTTTTTTAGCTTTTATTTTACGCTATTTATTACTTTTTGTACTGTTTTATCGTAGGTATTTAAACGTGCTAAGGCTGTATTTCCTTTGTTTAAATTTTCTGAAACTAACTGTAATGCTACTGTTATTTGCAAAAATTGTTTTCTTTGCTGATAGTCTTCATATTTTTTATTTCCTACAAAAAATAACACTACAAGTGCTACTGTTACTGCTGCTATCCATTTTTTTTTAATTTTTTCCATTTTCAACTCAATATTTAATAACTATTTCGTTTTCAATATTTTTAAAGAACACAATAACAAATATATTCTTACAAATGTAATGCCAAGTTAGCAAGTATATTGCTTACTTGCCTATTTTTAAAAAGCCTTTTCATCTTTCATTTTAAGTTTATTACATCAAACTTAATAAAAAAATAATATTATTCATTAAATTGCGTTAATAATAGCTAATATATTCCTTATGAAATTATTTAAAGCATTTTCTAGTACCTTTTTCAGCTTATTTTTATTGATATCAGTTGTTTCTTGCAGTAAAAAAGCAGCAACTCCAAGCGATATTCAAATTCAAAATTTTATATGGAAAGGATTAAATGCCAATTATTTATGGCAAGATCAAGTAGCTGATTTATCCGATAAACGCTTTACAAACGACCAAGAATTATATGCTTTTTTATCAGAAACAGAAAACCCGTCAGACTTTTTTGAAAAATTATTATACAAAAGAAATGAGCTAGATAAATGGTCGTGGATTGTTGATGATTACCTTGCTTTAGAGCAATCTTTTCAAGGAACAAGCCAAACCACAGGAATGGAATTTGGCTTAAAAAGATTCAAAACAAACGCTAGCGAAGTATTTGGTTATGTTCGTTATGTTGTTTCAGGAACAGACGCCGATACTAAAGGTATTAAAAGAGGGATGATTTTCACCCAAGTAAATGGCGTGCCAATAAACGATAAAAACTACAAAGAATTATTATTTTCAAACGCAAATTCATACACTATTAATTTAGCCGATTATAATAATGGTGATCCAATAACAAATGCAACAAGCTATACTCTTGAAAAAAGTGTTTATACCGAAAATCCAATTCATATTGCAAAAACAATTGAGCATGCAGGGCAAAAAATGGGCTACTTAATGTATAATAGTTTTACCGCAAATTTTGATTCTGAATTAAACCAAGCATTTCTTAAGTTTAAAACAGCAGGTATTCAAAATTTAATTATTGATTTAAGATATAACGGCGGAGGTTCTGTAACCACAGCAACCCGATTAGCAAGTATGATTACAGGGCAATTTACAGGTGATATTTTTGCAAAACAACGCTGGAACAGTAAATATATGGCAGTTCTTAATCCTGATGATATTACCAATAAATTTACAGATAAAATAAGTACTTCGGAAGAAATTAACAGTTTAAACCTACGCAATATTTATTTTATTATTACAGAAAGTTCAGCATCGGCATCTGAATTAGTTATTAACGGTTTAGTGCCACATATTAACGTAAAAACAGTCGGAAGTAAAACCCACGGAAAATATGTAGGTTCAATTACATTATATGACTCTCCTACTTTTAGTAAAAAAGACATTAATACAGCACATAATTGGGCAATGCAACCCATTGTTTTAGAAATTGTAAACAAAGATAATCATAACGATAAAGAAGGTATTCCTCCAACAGTAACACGTTTTGAAGACTTTGGTAACTTAGGCGAATTAGGTAACAAAACCGAGCCTTTACTAGCAAAAACACTTCAACTGATAAGCTCAGGAGCTCGTGGAAACACGAATAGTAAAATGATTCAATTAGAAACAATTGGAAGTTCAAAATCAAACAATGTAAACTACAACACCATGTATGTTGATTTAAAATAATCCTTCTTTTTGATAAAAAAAGTGAACAAAAAACTAAGAAAACCTAACTAAAAAAGTTGGGTTTTTTTATTAAAAAATAATTTACAAGCCTTCTTCTATTTCTTCTATTTCCTGATTTTTAATAGCTTCCTGATTTTCGAGCATTTCAGGCCTAAATGGCGCCATTTTTTCAGCATCTAATTTCTCAGCATATTCATAGCCCGATTTCCACCATTTTGTCATTAATTTTTTATCAAAAACTAAAGTGTTTGTTGTTAAAACAGTTGGTGTATAATATAAATTCAACTTTACATCATGGTGTTTTGCCGATAATTTACCAATAGTAATATTATGTTTTTCTACATGCTCTAGCAAAAAACCAAAAACATCTAGCATTAGCGAAAACGGGTTTTTAGCAGGCATTCTATTAATTTGATTCACCTCGGTTTCTAAAATAATCGCATCAATTTCTTTAGCGCCACGTAAAATAGCTTCTCGAATAGGCACTAAACTTCCAAAACCACCATCAGCATACTGACAGCCATTTTTTTCTAACAAACTCATAAAAGGCACGTAATTACACGAACCCCAAATCCAATCACAAAAATCTTCGTAAGTACATCCTGAAATCGCTTTATATTCAATTTGGTTTGCTGTTAGGTTTGATACCGTTACTACAACTTCCTTGTTTTTTTCACGAATTTCATCATACATTTCACGGGTAACATTCTTTTTGATTAGTTTTCTTAAATTTTTGCTTTCCCCAAAAGTTTTTCTTCCGTTTAAAAAATTCCAAAACGTATTTCTATGTCGAATTGATATTACTTTTTCACCATGAACCAGCTTTATTTTAAAAGGACTGTTACTAAAAATAGATTTTTGATTTACATTGGTATATAATTTCCTTAAGGAATCTACTTTACCTAGCGCTAAATGTGACACCATTAAACTACCTGTTGATGTTCCTACAAATAAATCGTACTCTTTTTTCTTTTGTTTCATTAAAAATTCAGCTACACCGCCCGCAAACGCGCCTTTACTTCCTCCTCCAGAAATTACCAATGCTTTTTTCATGTATTTTTTTTGATATAAGTAAATTGATTTTGCTATTTTTAGTTTTGTAAAAATATCAAAAAATGAACCGTTTCCCTATTTTAATTTTAGTGTTATTTATTTCTTTTTCCTGTCAAAAAACTTCGCTAAAAGAAGTTAGCCCTAGAAAACTTAAAAGTATTAAAATCAGTCAATTTAAACAAGAAAACACCAGTATTCGTGCACTTAAAATTATCCATAAAAATGAAATCGTTTTTGCAGGTTCAAACGGAATAATTGGTACTACTAAAAATGGTGGAAAATCTTGGAATCAAACACAAATACGTTATCAAGACAGTATTATTCCTAATTTTAGAAGTATTGCTGTAACTAAAAATGCAGTTTTTGCTTTATCTGTTGAAAACCCTGCCTTGTTATATAAAATTACTGCCGATACCACAAAAATTGTCTATCTAGAAAAGCATCCTAAGGTATTTTACAATAGTTTACATTTTTTTGATGATAAAAAACACGGAATTGCCGTAGGAGATCCTACAGATAAAGAAAATTGTGCGGCTATTATTTTAACTTCGGATGGCGGAAATTCTTGGACAAAATTACCCTGTAGCCAATTGCCAACATTTGAAAAAGGAGAAGCTTTTTATGCCGCAAGCAATACCAATATTTCGATAGTTAATAACACGGTTTGGATTGCTTCTGGCGGTACAAAAGCACGGGTTTTAAAATCTACCGATTTTGGAAATTCTTGGGAAATTTACAACACGCCTATTATTCAAGGAAATGATGGTGATGGTATTTATTCTATTGATTTTTATGATGAAAATCACGGATTTATTATTGGAGGAAACTACACAAAACCTACTAATAATTGCGCCAATAAAGCACTTACTTCCGACGGAGGAAAAACCTGGAAATTAGTTGCCGATAATCAAAACCCAACCTATAAAAGTTGCGTGCAATATGTACCAAACACCAACGGTAAAGAACTTTTTGCTGTAGGTATAACAGGCGTTTGTTTTTCTAATGATGGCGGAAATTCTTGGCAAAAAGTAAGCGAAGAGCCTTATTATAGCATTCAATTTTTTGATAAAAATACGGCTTGGTTATCTGGTGATAAAAAAATAGGGAAATTAAATCTTGGTGAACTGTAATTATTTTTAATAACCTGTTTTTTTTAAAAAACAGAATATTTAAGAAGTTTAATGAAAAAATTAAATAGAAGAAAATTTATAAAGAGAGGAATATTAACATCTATTGGATTAGTTCTTTTAGACGCACTTTGGTTTGAAAAATATAATATTGAGTGGAATTATTTTGACATCTCAAAATCAAAAGAAAACAAGGTGAAAATTATTCAAATTTCAGATTTACATTTTGACAAATTACGATATTTTCACAAATCTATTGCAAAAAAAATAAACGCAATAAAACCAGATTTAATATTTATAACAGGTGATTCTGTTGATAAAACTGAAAAAATTGATTCCTTAAATGAGTTTTTGCAATTGATAGATAATTCTATCCAAAAATATGCAATTACTGGAAACTGGGAATATTGGGGTAAAGTAAATTTAACAAAACTTAAAAATATGTACTCCAAGAATAATTGTGAATTATTAATCAATGAAAACAGAACAATTTCAATAAAAAACCGTGAAATATCAATAATTGGAATGGACGATTTGGTTGGTGGAAATCCTGATTTTAAAAACGCAACTGAAAACATAAAACAGACCCAAACCAATATTGTTTTAGCACATTGCCCACAACATAGAGATATTATTGCAAAACAAACAGGAAATTTAACGATTGATTTAGTTCTTTCGGGGCATACTCACGGAGGTCAAATTACATTTTTAGGAATTGTGCCTTTCAAACCTCAAGGAAGCGGTAATTACTTAAAAGGTTGGTATGATAAAGCCGAGCCAAAAATGTATATATCAAAAGGAATTGGAACGAGTATTTTACCTATCCGATTTGGAGCAAGAGCAGAAATGGTTGAAATCGACCTATAAAAACACGGATAATATATTCTCCTATAAATAACTATAAAAATTCCCAATATTAGGTATTTTTGCGGTTATGAAACAAATTAGCAGCATACAGAACCCTTATATTAAAGATTTATTAAAACTTCAAGATAAATCGCGTGAACGAAAAAAAAGAGGCGTATTTTTAGTCGAAGGACAACGTGAAATTTCTTTAGTTATCAAAGGAAATTATCAAATAGATACCATTTTATTTGTGCCTGATATGTTTTCTTTAGATGCTTTAAAAGCGATAAGAGTCGCTACTGCTTCTTGCATCGAAATTACTAAAGAAATTTATCAAAAAATAGCCTACAGAGATACTACCGAAGGTGTAATTGCCGTTGTAAAAACTAAAGATTTTAGTTTAGATGCTATTCAGTTTGAAACTAAAAACCCGCTTGTTTTAATCTTCGAAAGCATTGAAAAACCTGGTAATATCGGTGCAATGCTTCGTACCGCCGATGCCGCAAATGTCGATGCCGTTTTTATAGCAAACCCGAAGACTGATTTATTTAACCCAAACATTGTACGCTCTAGTGTTGGCTGTGTTTTTACCAATCAAATTGGCGTTGGTACATCCGAAGAAATTATTGCTTTTTTACAAGAAAAAAACATCAATATTTACAGTGCTACTTTGCAAAATTCAAACGAATATCATAAAAATGATTACACACAAGCAACTGCCTTAGTTGTCGGTACAGAAGCTACAGGTTTAACCCAAATTTGGCGCGATAAAGCAACCCAAAACATCAATATTCCGATGCAAGGGCAAATAGATTCGATGAATGTTTCGGTTGCCGCTGCTATTTTAACTTTTGAAGCAAAAAGACAACGAGAGTTTAAGGTTTAGCACAAATTTTGTTTTTATTGATGGTTTTATTTGATAAATTTTAAAATAATTTACAGAAAAATAGAATACTATTATTTTATTTTTAATCTTAAAATAACTGTGTTTCATCTAATATTTAAACTAAATTTTCATACTTTTAAAAAACTAATCATAAAAACAATGGAATATTCTAAATCAGAGATAGATAAATTAGGCAATACCCTTATTTATTTTCAAGAAAAATTAGGGAAGGAAATTTCAAAAACAAAAGCAATAAAACTACTTTATTTTTTAGAAGAATTCTCTATCAAAAAACATGGACAACCTTTTTTAGGATTGGAATGGGAAGTTTGGCATTTAGGACCTGTTTCTGAAGATTTATATGCCGAAATAAACGAACCATATATGTTAAACGAACATATAAAACACGCTCATATAAATGGATTAGACGGCTGTTTTATTGAGCCTAAACATTCATTTATTGATGATGAATTTTCAGATATAGATATTGAACTAATGGATATTTTAATTGAAAACTTGGGTCATTTAAACGCAACAGAATTAATTGAGCAAACACATTTACCACATACTTTATGGTATAAAATAGCAAAAGAAAATAATTTATTAGAAAGTTTCGCTAATAAAACAAGAAGAACTACCGATTTTAAAATCAATTTAAGCGATTTACTTTCGCAAGAAAAACAAGAAACATATAAAATATATCTAGAATCAAAAGAAATAAATAGGTTTTATGGAATGTAATCCTTTTGAAATATTATTTTTCCCGAACTTCATTTTTAAAATGGTGCAACACCAAAATCAAAGTTTTTTATCAGTTTAAAAAACATTGATAATGAAATTATTGTTGTTAGTTTACCTTCATCTCAAGATTTTATTCCTGATGCGATAAAAGTAGAAGGTTGCATCGAATATCCTGATAAATGTATCAGTTGTTTTTGCTTTTTAAAAAATTCCAAAATTTGTAATAATACTGGTTTTAGTTTTCTAAAAGACACTTTTATTTACGCAAATTATGTAGACACTTATAGCTTAATAAAGCTATCTAAACTTTACCCAATTAAAGGTATTGACTACATTGTTAAAGGAACTTTATCTAAACCTCATCAAACTGATTTACTAAATTGTTTAAAAAACAGTCATACTTTAAAGAGAAAAATCAAGAAATTTCTTTAATTTTTTTTCAATAAAAAACCTCACAGATTTTAAAAACCTGTGAGGTTTAATTTATTACAAAATATATTTATGTAAATAAGCTTATTTATGAGTCAATACCCAAAGTTGCACTTCTTCTAAAGAACGCCAATGTTGGTTACGTTTTGTTATTTCAGAAGCTCTTTTTACAGGTTTTGTATAACATTTTTCCAATTGAAATCTTCCGCCTTTAGCTAGTTCATTCTTTATTGGATGCTCTTTTGTTACATTGGTAATTTCTGCTAAATTTGAAAATAAAAGCAGTAATTTTCCATCAGGTAACAAACGTTCTTTTGCTTGTTCAAAAAATTCTGGAAACAAATCTTCATCATAATAAATTGCTTTATCAATTGCATCGCCTTTTTGTAATTTTGGCAACCAAGGTGGATTAAAAACAATTAATTCTGTTTGCTTTTTTAAGTTTCCAAAAAGATGCCCAAAGTCTAACTCTATTTTTCGAGATAACTTTGTTTCTCCCATAAATTCAGATAATCCAGCAATCGCATTTGGGTTGGTATCGGTACCAAAAACTTTCTGAAAACCATGTTTTACCATCTGAAAAGAAAGAACACCACAGCCAATACCTACATCAACAGCCGATTTTTTAGCACCTTCATATTTTGATAACCATTTATCAAAAATATATAAATGTTCAAAACGAGTTGGAAAATACGTTCCATAATATGGATGTATTTTATTACGTAAAACAGGAATCGTAAGTCCTTTTAAATACCATTGCCAAGCACTATTTAACCCTTGAACTTGAGGGAACGTTAGTAAATAATTGGTGTTTTCAGGATAAAATTTTTCAAACCAACCTATTGATGGCGATTTTCTAACAACTAATTTATGATCAGCTATTTCAACTAAAACAAGGTTTGAAAGTGCTTGATATTTTGCTCTATACGCACGTTGCTCTTCAAAAGTTTTGTTTGGCAACGTTCTTTTCAAATACTTATGTAATTCTTCTAAAAGCGTTAAACCATTACTGTATAAGCCAGTAATTAACACATATTTACCAGCTTCTAAAGTTTCGATAGTAGCTCTAATATTTGTACCACCTTTATATGGTTTTATGGTTTTATCAACAGCAATTGGCGTTGGTTTATTTATTTTTATGTCTGTAATCATAATTGGGTTTTCTGTTATTGTCAGCTTAAAAATAGCTACTTAGTTTTACAAATTAAAAGCGTTATAAAACTGCGTCAAAGGTACTTTATTATAGCCTATTAAAAGTGCCGTTATTTAAATAAATATACGCTACCTAATTTTTTAAAAATGTCTAAAAATTTAGCTTGAATTTTAAGGTCTAAATCAATAACTTCGCTAAAATCAGAAAAAAATAACAGGCAAATACTATATAAACAATGACCGTAGAAAATAATCATAATAGTACTGAAAATAACCAACAAAATGACCAACAAAAAAACGAAGAAACAACAGCAAAACCTGTTAAAAAAATTAGAAGACAAGCTACCGAAGAACAATTAAAAAACCCACTTCACGGCGTAAAATTAGCACAAGTTTTAGAACGTTTAGTAGCACATTATGGCTGGGAATATTTAGGAGAACGTGTAAATATTCGTTGTTTTATAAACAATCCAACAACAAAATCAAGCCTTGGTTTTTTAAGAAAAACAGCTTGGGCGCGAGAACATGTAGAAGATATTTATTTAGAAATGGTAGAAAAAACAGCATCCGAAGAATAAAAAATTAGTTTTCATACGAACCAATTTATTTTAGTAATTTCGAATCTCTAAAAATCGAATAAATAAAGCTAATGAAAGTCTGTATTGCCGAAAAACCAAGTGTAGCAAAAGAAATTGCTAATATATTAGGAGCCAACACCAAAAGAGATGGCTATTTTGAAGGAAACGGCTATGCGGTAACCTACACTTTTGGGCATTTATGCACGCTTTTAGAGCCCAAAGATTACAAACCACATTGGAAAAGTTGGGATTTGAATAATTTACCCATGCTCCCCGAACATTTTAATACCAAAGTAACCGGCGATCAAGGTATTCAAAAGCAATTTAAAATTGTAAAATCATTATTTGACAAAGCCGATTTGGTTATTAATTGTGGCGATGCAGGAACAGAAGGAGAATTAATACAGCGCTGGGTAATCAACCAAGCTGGTTATAAAGGCGAAGTGCAACGTTTATGGATTTCATCGCTAACCGAAGAAGCAATTCGTGAAGGTTTTAAAAATTTAAAACCCTCTAAAGAATACGATAATTTATATTACGCAGGGTTTTCACGTGCTATCGGCGACTGGTTATTAGGCTTAAATGCCACCCGATTATACACCGTTAAATTTGGCGGATACAAACAAATATTATCCGTAGGAAGAGTGCAAACCCCTACCCTTGCAATGTTAGTTAATCGATTTAAAGAAATTCAAAATTTTAAATCACAGCCATATTGGGAACTACAAACCCTATACAGAGAAACACTTTTTTCTTACGAAGAAGGTCGTTTTTTAAAGAAAGAAGCAGGGCAGATTTTTGCTGATAAAGTAAAAGAAAATGATTTTGAAATCACTTCAGTAACCAAGAAAAAAGGAAAAGAATACGCTCCTAAATTATTCGATTTAACAGGATTACAAGTATATTGTAATACTAAATTTGGGTTTTCTGCGGATGAAACATTAAAAATGGTTCAAAAGCTTTATGAAATGAAAGTGGTAACATATCCAAGGGTTGATACTACTTTTTTACCCAACGATGTCTATCCAAAAATAGCAGGAATTTTATCGAAATTAACCAATTTTAGCGCTTTAACAAAACCTTTATTAGGGCAGAAAATAAAGAAATCTAAAAAGGTTTTTGATGATAAAAAAGTAACCGATCACCACGCTATTATTCCTACGGGGATTCAAAATAATTTACCCTACAATCAGCAACAAGTGTACAATATTATTACCCGTCGTTTTATTGCTGTTTTTTATCCTGAAAGTGATGTTGCGAACACTTCTGTAATTGGAAAAGTTGATGATATATCTTTTAAAACAAGCGGTAAAGAAATTTTATCAAAAGGATGGCGTATTGTTTTTGAGCACGCAAACGACAGCAAAAAAACAGAAACCAACGTATTGCCGACTTTTGTAAAAGGTGAAAAAGGAACCCACGAACCTAGTTTTTTACAAAAAGAAACCAAACCGCCACGAAATTACACCGAAGCTAGTTTGTTACGAGCTATGGAAACCGCAGGAAAACAAGTCGATGACGATCAAATGCGTGAATTAATGAAGGAAAATGGTATCGGTCGCCCGTCAACACGTGCAAGTATTATTGAAACTTTATTTAGACGAAAATATATTGAACGTCAGAAAAAACTGGTAATTCCTACCGAAACAGGAATTGAGTTGATTGATTTAATTGATAACGAATTATTAAAATCGGCAGAACTTACAGGGCTTTGGGAAAAACGACTAAAAGAAATTGAACGTGGCGAATTTAATGCAGGAACATTTATCAAAAACATGAAAAAAATGGTGGATGAATTGGTGTATGAAGTCCGTTCAAGCACCAAAACAAAACGACTTTCTTCGGATAAGCAAACAACTATAAAATCAGCTAAAAAAGAGGTTGCTTCTAAGAAAACAATTGTCGGTAAAACATGCCCAAAATGTAAAAAAGGGCAATTATTAAAAGGAAAAACAGCCTACGGATGTTCAGGATATAAAACGGGTTGTAATTTTACTTTACCTTTTAGTTTTATGGATAAAAAAATATCTGAAAATCAATTAATTCGCTTGCTAGATAAAGGTTGCACCACTAATTTAAAAGGCTTCAAAAGCGGAAATGATAAAATAGAAGGTTTAGTTCGTTTTGATGAAAATTTCAACTTAAAACTAGAAGAAAAACAAGCAACAACTCAAGCTTCAACTCCAAAAAACACCAAAAACACAGAAACTATCCCCTGCCCAAAATGTAAAAAAGGAACAGTTTTAAAAGGAAAATCGGCATATGGATGCTCTGATTATAAAAGCGGTTGTAATTTTGTATTTACCTTTGATAACATCAAAAAAATAGCCAACGGACAAACGTTGACTAAAGATTTGGTTTTAAAGATTATCAGTACTAATTAAGAGCCTGTTTAAAAATTAAATAAACTGTCAGTTCGAGTGATTTTTTTCCTTCAAAAAAATTGTATCGAGAACTTTTTTGTATAAAATTCATCAATATAAAATAATTCAAATTCTCGATACAATTTTAATTCCTTTTAGTCATTAAAATCACTCGAATTGACAAGAATCATC
>NZ_OENE01000004.1:129841-189212 GCF_900239495.1 Tenacibaculum finnmarkense genomovar ulcerans | reverse complement strand
TCAGGATGTGAAACTGAACTAAATTCAGTTTGACGGATTCGATTTCTTATTTTTATGTTACAAAACTTTTTTAGATGAAATTTAAACAGGCTCTAAGATTTTTCTAATTCTTTATGATAATATTCAATTAATTTATCCGGATTTTTTATCGTGTTTTTAATCCATTCAAAATATAAAACACGCTTTTCTTCATTACTTAATTGCCAGTTTAAATCGGTTTTACGTAAACGTGCTGTAACATCGTTTAACGTAATTGCAGCGGCTACTGATATATTTAAACTTTCGGTAAAACCAACCATTGGAATTTTTAAAAATCCGTCGGCTTCTTGTTTTATATAGTCAGAAATCCCGTCTTTTTCGGCACCAAATACAAAGGCTGATTTTTTAGTAACATCAAAATCAGATAACACACAAGAATCAGTATGTGGTGTTGTTCCAATTATTTGATATCCTTTTGCTCGTAAGTCGTCAATACAGGCTTTTGTATTATCGCCATCTTCTTTATATCGATTGATATTTAACCATTTTTGGCTTCCTTTTGCTACATGTCGAGATACTTTATTGGTAAACCTATTTTCAATGGCATACACATCTTGAACACCAAAAATATCACAACTTCTCACCACCGCACTTGCGTTATGAGGTTGATAAATATCTTCTAAAACAACGGTAAAATGACGTGTTCTTTCGTTTAAAACTCTATTAAATGTTTCTTTTCTTTTATCGGTAATAAAACCTTCTAAATATGCTAATAATCCTTGGTCAATCATCTTGCAAAAATACTGAAAAAATATTTTTAATTTTAATGATGTTTTGATACTTCTATTACGATGTTAACTTACTAAAATATTCGTAAATTTCTCCTTTTGATATTGAACTTCCTTTTTCAATTAAATCGAAAACCTCAACATTTCGTTCTTTATTGTACTTTTTAGTACCTGTAAAAAGTTCGACTTTTTCATCATTCGGGTTTTGCATTAACCACTCAAAACCTTCTTGTTCTAATAAATTTATATCTTTATCAATAGTTACCATAATACGATGAATTTCATCTTTATCGCATTTGAATAAATTAACCATTTTAGGCGAAAAATGCTCTAAATACTCGGTTTTTGTAAGTACATCATCCCAAACGACATCACTAAAAACGTTCATTTCGTCTTCGGCTACGGCTGGTTTTTGTTCTTTTAATTCTTTCCATTCTTTGGCATCGATACTTTGCGATGCTAAAAAACGTGCAAATTCTTCATGCAATCCTTCAAATTGCTCTTTTGTTAATTGTCTGTACTTCATTCGGCAATTTTAATAATAATTTAGGGTTTTGACAATTTTAATATCAGAATTATAAATGATAAAATAAATATTATTTTTTAGCAAAATCGCCTAGCCCCGATTGAAGCTTTGTTTGAGCTCTTTTTTTGATTTTTCTTCAAAAAAAAGCGAGTGCGGAAAGCGGGAAATTGCTTCAAAAAATAATTATAAAAAAAATCCTCACAATATAAATTATGAGGATTTTTATTTTAAATATCTTATCTATTTTCGTTATGCTGAATTTAGTTCAGCATCGCATCAACAAGAGAATTACGGCAAATCAGAATGAAAATCTGAAATAAATTCAGATTGACGGATTCGATGCTATTTTTAGATGAAATTTAAACGGAATCTTAGTAATTTCGATACTGTTTAGTTTGTTCAAAAACATGACTTAAAATTCGCTGTTCTTTTTCATCAAACTCAATATTTCGTCTTTTCATCACCATTTCGGCTACTTCAAAAACTTTGTTGGTTTTGTATTCTGTAAATCCAGAAGCGCCTCCCCAACTAAAAGAAGGTACAAAATTTCGAGGAAATCCGCTACCAAAAATATTAGCGGAAACACCTACTACAGTTCCCGTATTAAACATGGTATTGATGCCACATTTAGAGTGGTCGCCCATCATTAAACCACAAAATTGTAAGCCTGTTTTTGCAAAACGACCCGTATCGTAACTCCATAATTTTACCTCAGCATAGTTATTTTTTAGGTTCGAATTATTAGAATCGGCACCAATATTACACCATTCTCCAAGCACAGAATTCCCTAAAAACCCATCGTGTCCTTTGCTAGAATAGCCCATTAATACCGAATTATTAACCTCTCCTCCTACTTTACAATGAGGCCCTAAAGTGGTTGCTCCATATATTTTTGCTCCTAATTTTAAGACCGAATTTTCACACATTGCTAAAGCACCTCGCACGACAACTCCTTCCATAATTTCGGCATTTTCACCGATGTAAATAGGTCCTGAACTTGCGTTTAAAGTTGCAAAAGTTAACTTTGCACCTTCTTCAATAAAGATATCTTTTTTATTGATACAATTTACTGTATCAGGAATTGGCTCAGATGTTCTGCCGTCGGTAATTAAATCAAAATCAGCACGAATTGCTTTATCATTTAAAGAAAAGATATCCCAAGTATTTCTAATTTGAAGTAGTTCTTCTTGGTATTCAATTTGCTCATAATTTGCAAAATTCACTTCGTCTTGGCTGTCGTTGGTGTAAAAAGCAATCACATCTTCACCCTTAAAAATTGCCTGATTTTTGGTTAATGCTCTTACCATATCAACCAATGAATCTGTTGGTAAAAAAGAGGCATTTAACAGCACATTTTCTTCCAACTCTACCATCGGATATTTTTCTTCTAAATATTCTTCAGTAACTGTTGTGGTGGTTGATCCTAAATGTTTTTCCCATTTTTCGCGAATCGTTAAAATTCCGACCCTAATATCGGCAACAGGTTTTGTATATGTAAATGGTAATAAAGCGGTTCTTACATCACCATCAAATAAAATATAATTCATATTTATTATTTTTTGAACTTACACAAAATTACTACTTTCAATTCATTTTACAAGTTTAAATATTAGCCTTACTTTTGTTACCTAAACTTAAAATGTTCCATGAAAAAAATAGTCGCTTTAATTATTCTTATTATCACATTAATTTCTTTTTCCTATTATGCTTTTATTTATTACGTACCCTATAGTAAAGGTGTGCGCTCTGGCGAACTTATAAAAATAAGCTACAAAGGAGTTGTTGTTAAAAGCTGGGAAGGTGAAATTAGCCAAGGTATTTCTGGGGCTCAAATTTTTGCATTTTCAGTGCAAGATAATGAGAAGAAAGTTATTGCCGATTTACAAAAATTTCAAGGACGTTATGTTAAAATTACGTATAAAGAACTTTATAAAACTTTTTCATGGCTTGGTGATACGAAATATTTTGTAACAAATGTAGAACAAGAAAATTCACCACACTTTAAAAGTTTAGAAGAGACTCCTGAAATTAAAAAACAAGAATAATAACTAACAAAATGACAAGCAAAACAACAAATAAAACGACTCGAAAATTTAAACACGTAGAAGAAACAGGCATTATAATTTCAGAATTAATGCTGCCTTCACACGCTAATTTTAGCGGTAAAATTCACGGAGGTTATATTTTATCGTTATTAGACCAAATTGCCTTTGCTTGTGCTTCAAAACACTCTGGCGAATACTGCGTAACGGCATCGGTTGATACGGTTGATTTTTTAAATCCCATTGAAGTTGGCGAACTCGTTACCATGAAATCTTCGGTAAATTATACAGGGCGAACCTCGATGGTTGTTGGTATTCGTGTGGAAGCTGAAAATATTAGAACAGGAGTTACCAAGCATTGTAACTCGTCTTATTTTACCATGGTTGCTAAAGATAAAGATGGTAAAAGCGTTCAAGTTCCTGGTTTAATTGTTAATGACGATATTGAAATCAGGCGTTTTTTAAAGGCGATAAAGCGTATTGAAATGAAAAAGAAACGTCAAGAAGAATTTGATAGTGAAACTTTTGTACATCAAAATTACACTAAAGATTTAAAAGGATATAATGTTAAAATTGAGCTTTAATTTAAAATACATAAAAAATTAAAAACCTTGATTGTTTTATAACTTTCGAGGTTTTTTTATGGAGCTATTTCCCGCTTTCCGCACTCGCTTTTTTTATTTTTTTGAAGAAAAAAAACAAAAAAGAGCTCAAACAATTGCTTCAATCGGGGCTAGAATCAAGTGCTATATTCCTGTTTATTACAGAAATGCCAATAAACGTCATGCTGAATTTATTTCAGCATCGCATCAACAGAAGAACTACGACAAATCAGGATGCGAACCTA
Source organism: Tenacibaculum finnmarkense genomovar ulcerans (assembly GCF_900239495.1). Lineage (GTDB taxonomy): Bacteria > Bacteroidota > Bacteroidia > Flavobacteriales > Flavobacteriaceae > Polaribacter > Polaribacter ulcerans. Next base: position 185,030 of record NZ_OENE01000004.1, on the reverse strand, counting down.
AAATAAAATCCTATAAAAAAAGCCTATCATTTCTGATAGGCTTTTAATTTTTAATCTTAAAAAAATTATTTTGTTAAGTACATTTTACGTCTTGAATATAAGTCGTAAAATTGGTCATCTTTTAAATCATCAATAAACAAAATACTTTCACCTGTTGATTTCATTTCAGGTCCTAATTGTTTATTTACGTTCGGAAATTTGTTAAATGAAAATACTGGCTGCTTTATCGCATACCCTTTTAACTGAGGATTGAAATCAAAATCAGTAACTTTATTTTCGCCTAACATTACCTTGGTTGCGTAATTTACATACGGCTGTTTATAGGCTTTTGCAATAAAAGGCACCGTACGTGATGCTCTCGGGTTTGCTTCAATAATATAAACTACGTCATCTTTAATAGCAAACTGAACATTTATTAAACCTACCGTTTTTAATTCTAAAGCGATGGTTTTTGTATGATCTTTTATCTGCTGTAATACTAAATCACCTAAGTTAAAGGCTGGTAAGGTTGCGTTTGAATCTCCAGAGTGTACTCCACAAGGTTCAATATGCTCCATAATTCCGATAATTTGCACATTTTCACCATCACAAATTGCATCTGCTTCTGCTTCAATTGCGCCATCCAAATAATGGTCTAATAATAATTTATTACCAGGCATTCTTCTTAATAAATCAACAACATGCTCTATTAATTCTTCTTTATTGATAACAATTTTCATTCCTTGCCCTCCTAAAACATACGATGGACGAACTAAAATTGGGAAATCTAATTTTTCGGCTAAAACTAAGGCTTCATCGGCTGTTTCAGCAATTCCAAATTCTGGAAATGGAATTTTATTTCTCATTAAAAGATCAGAAAAACTTCCTCTATCTTCGGCTAAATCTAAGGCTTCAAAACTAGTTCCTAAAATTTTGATTCCGTATTTAGTTAATTTCTCCGCTAACTTTAAAGCCGTTTGTCCACCTAATTGAACAATAACTCCTTCTGGCTTTTCATGCTTAATAATGTCATATATATGTTCCCAGAAAACAGGTTCAAAATATAATTTATCCGCCGTATCAAAATCTGTAGAAACTGTTTCAGGATTACAGTTAATCATAATGGTTTCATAACCACATTCTGCAGCTGCTAAAATACCATGAACACAACAGTAATCAAATTCAATTCCTTGCCCAATACGGTTTGGTCCTGAACCTAAAACAATAATTTTTTTCTTTGCGGTAACTTCACTTTCGTTAGCCACCACTGTAACACCTTCTTTGGTTACAGTATCACTTTCAAAAGTTGAATAATAATACGGAGTTTTTGCTTTAAATTCAGCAGCACAAGTATCAACTAACTTGTAAACTCTGTTGATATTTAATTCTTCTCTCTTTTTATATACCTGACTCTCCAAACATTTTAACATATGAGCAATCTGACGATCTCCATATCCTTTTTGTTTTGCCTCTAGTAATAAATCTCTATCAAGCGTATCAACGGTATATTTAGAAATTTCTTTTTCTATTTCGTGTAATTCTTCATATTGTTTTAAGAACCACATATCAATTTGCGTAATTTCGTGGATTTTACTCAACGGAATTCCCATTTTGATAGCATCATAAATAATAAAAACTCTGTCCCAAGAAGCGTTTGTTAACTTCTCTATAATTTCGTCGTAGTTTTTATTTTCTTTTGCATCGGCACCTAAACCGTTACGTTTAATTTCAAGCGATTGTGTTGCTTTGTGCAATGCTTCTTGAAACGAACGTCCAATTCCCATCACTTCACCAACAGATTTCATTTGTAAACCTAACGTTCTGTCAGAACCTTCAAATTTATCAAAATTCCATCTAGGAATTTTTACAATTACATAATCTAAAGTTGGCTCAAATAAAGCTGATGTCGATTTTGTAATTTGATTATCTAATTCATCTAAATGATACCCTAAGGCTAATTTAGCAGCAATTTTTGCAATAGGATATCCTGTTGCTTTACTTGCCAATGCTGATGAACGAGAAACTCTTGGATTAATTTCAATAGCAATGATGTCTTCTTTTTCATCCGGAGAAATAGCAAACTGTACATTACATCCTCCTGCAAAATCACCAATATTACGCATCATATGGATTGCCATATCACGCATTTTTTGGAATGTTTTATCAGAAAGTGTCATTGCCGGAGCTACGGTGATTGAATCACCAGTATGAATTCCAATAGGATCCATATTTTCGATTGAACAAATAATAACTACGTTATCATTGGCATCTCTTAATAACTCTAATTCATACTCTTTCCAACCGATAAGTGCTTTATCAATCATTACTTCATGAATCGGAGAAACCTCTAACCCGCGAGTTAACAATGCATCAAAATCTTCTTCTTTATATACAAAAGAAGCCCCTTCTCCACCTAAAGTAAACGACGCTCTAATAATTAAAGGAAAACCAAATTCTTGGGCAATTTCTTTCCCTTTTAAGAATGATGTTGCCGTTGCTTGAGGCGCCATTGGAATACCAATATCTATCATCAAGTTTCTAAACTTCTCACGGTCTTCGGTAATATTAATGGCATCAATATTAACACCAATAATTTTTACACCAAAATCATCCCAAATACCTTTTTCATCAGCTTCAATACATAAATTTAAAGCAGTTTGCCCCCCCATTGTTGGTAAAACTGCATCAATTTGTGGATGCTCTTTTAATATTTGTACTAATGATTTAGTATTTAAAGGTAAAAGATACACATGATCAGCCATGGTAGGGTCTGTCATGATCGTTGCAGGGTTTGAATTGATTAAAACAGTTTCAATTCCGTCTTCACGTAAAGAGCGTAAAGCTTGCGTTCCAGAATAATCAAATTCACAGGCTTGTCCAATAACAATTGGCCCTGAACCGATTATTAAGATAGATTTAAAGTTTTGATTTTTAGGCATTTTAAATAGGTGTTGTGTTGTTGTTGTTGTGGTTTTCTGTAAAGGTAAAAAAAGTTTATATACAAAAAAGGTGTTACTATAAAAATAGTAACACCTAATATATTAACGATTGTTAATCATTATTTTTTTGGTCTTGGAGCTGAAGATACACTTAAGTTTTTTCTTCCTTTAGCTCTTCTTCTAGCTAGTACTTTACGTCCATTAGCAGATGCCATTCTTTCTCTGAAACCGTGTTTGTTTCTTCTTTTTCTCTTCGATGGTTGGTAAGTTCTTTTCGGCATTATTTATGTTTTTAAAAATGGTCTTTAATTCAATTTGCTTTTGTGAAATTCCGTCTGCTAAAAGCGTGCGCAAATATACAATAGTTTTTTTGTCCTACAAATACTCCATTTGTTTTTTTTGAAATATTTTTCAACTTTACAAAAATACGCATTTTTTATGTATTTTTTTTACTTTTTTATTTGTTCGGATAGTCAGACTTCTTACTTTTGCCCAAACCTAACAACACCATGAGCAACACTAAATACGTTTTTGTAACAGGAGGCGTAACTTCATCACTAGGAAAAGGAATTATAGCCGCTTCTTTAGCTAAATTATTACAGCAAAGAGGTTTCTCAGTGACTATCCAGAAATTAGACCCATATATTAATATAGACCCAGGAACATTAAACCCATACGAACATGGAGAATGCTATGTAACTGATGACGGCGCTGAAACAGACTTAGACTTAGGTCATTACGAACGTTTTTTAAACATCCCTACCTCTCAGGCAAACAATGTTACTACAGGTAAAATTTATCAATCTGTAATTAACAAAGAGCGTAAAGGAGAATTTTTAGGAAAAACAGTTCAGGTAATACCACATATTACCGATGAAATTAAAGAACGTATTCAAATTTTAGGAAAAACGGGCGATTATGACATCGTTCTTACCGAAATTGGTGGTACTGTTGGCGATATTGAATCATTGCCTTATGTAGAGGCTGTTCGTCAATTAAAATGGGAATTAGGCGATGATAACGTTATTGTTATTCACTTAACTTTAGTTCCTTATTTAGCTGCCGCTGGTGAATTAAAAACCAAACCAACACAGCACTCTGTAAAAATGCTAATGCAAAGCGGTGTAAGTCCTGATATATTAGTATGCCGATCAGAACATGAAATTAACGATACTATAAAACGTAAATTAGCCTTATTTTGTAACGTTAAAAAACAAGACGTTATTCAGTCGTTAGACGCAGAAACTATTTACGATGTGCCTAACTTAATGTTTAAAGAAGGTTTAGATTATGTGGTTTTAGATAAATTAAAATTATCTACTAGAACACAGCCTAAATTAGAAGCTTGGAATCAGTTTTTAGAGCGTCATAAAAACCCTACTGCAACTATTGAAATTGGTTTAGTGGGTAAATATGTTGAATTACACGACTCATATAAATCAATTACCGAAGCATTTATTCATGCAGGAGCCGCTAATAAAACTAAAGTAAAAGTTCGTTGGATTCACTCCGAAGAATTAACTCCTGAAAATGCTGCCTCACAATTAGCAGGATTAAACGGTGTTTTAGTTGCCCCAGGTTTTGGTGGTAGAGGAATTGAAGGTAAAATTGCAGGAGTACAATATGTGCGTGAAAACAACATTCCATTTTTAGGAATTTGTTTAGGAATGCAAATGGCCGTTATTGAATATTCTCGCAACGTTTTAGGTTTAAAGGATGCAAATTCTACTGAAATGGATGAAAAAACAGCAGATCCTGTTATTAATTTAATGGCAGCACAAAAAGAAGTTACCCAAAAAGGTGGAACCATGCGTTTAGGAGCTTGGGACTGTGAAATTACCGAAGACTCTAAAGTTTTTGAAGCTTATAAAACAAGTTCAATTAGCGAACGTCACCGCCACAGATTCGAGTATAATAACGACTATAAAACGCAACTAGAAGATGCAGGAATGAAATCAACAGGTATAAACCCTGAAACGGGCTTAGTTGAAACTGTTGAAATCCCTACACATCCTTGGTTTGTTGGTGTGCAATATCATCCAGAATATAAAAGTACCGTATTAAACCCACATCCTTTATTTGTGAGTTTTATAAAAGCAGCTTTACAGCAATCTAAAAAATAAATTTAAAAATCCTGTAATTAAAAAATTACAGGATTTTTTTTCTTTTTTAATACGTATGGAACATTCTTTGAGCGAATATCCTTATTAAAATTAATAACGGTAAAACCTCATAAAAACGATTCGGTTTTACTAAACTTGTCTGATTTTTCTGGTATTTTTAAATTATCAGAATAAACAATGACAAGTTGTCATCATTTATAACACATATCAATGGAACAAAAAAAATTTGATGTAAAGTCATTCATCGGAATGCTTTTATTAGGAGGAATACTACTTTGGTGGATGAACAGTCGCAAGCCTGAAGTAACTCCTGAAACTAAAACGCAAACAACACAAGTTACAGATGCTTTAACAGCTCAAAATAACGCAGTAGGAACAGCAATTTTAAGCGATTCACTACAAAAAATCGCCTTAAAAAATAAATTAGGTGCTTTTGCTTATGGCGCTTCAACAGCAAAAAGTGGCGTTACCTCTATTGAAAACAATCTTGTTAAATTAACTATTGATAATAAAGGAGGGCAAATTACCCAAGCTTTACTTAAAAGCTTCAAAACCTACGATTCGCTTCCTTTATATTTAGTAAAAGATAAAAATGCTTCTTTTAATCTTAATTTTGGAACTACCGATAACCGTATTCTAAATACCAAAGATTTATTATTTGCACCTACTTTAACTAAAAATGGCGATACGCAAATACTTTCGATGAAATTGAAAGTATCAGAAACTCAATTTTTAGAATACCGTTACGAAATTAAAAAAGACGATTATTTAGTTGATTTTAGTGTACGTTCACAAGGTTTAAGTACTGTAATAAATGCTAGTAATCCTATTAATTTAGATTGGAAATTAAAAGCCTTTTCAAATGAAAAAGCCTTTAATTACGAAAATCAAAATACCGCAATTCATTATTATGAAGACAACTCAATGGAGTGTCTTGGAATAAAATCAAATGATGAAATTGCCAATAAAGCAACTTGGATTAGTTTAAAACAACATTTTTTCTCTTCTATTTTAATTAATAAAGACGGTTTTTCTAAACCAACTTTAAAGCAAGAAGCTTATGAAGAAGACGGTGCAACAAGAACTAAATTTTTAAAAGCATTTAATGTTAACATTCCTGTAACTGTTCAAAATGGTGAAATTAACCAAAATATGTCATGGTTTTATGGACCAAACGATTATAACATCTTAAAAAAATACGATGAATTAGGATTAAGAGATAACATGAATTTAGGTTGGGGTATTTTTGGTGCGCTAAACAAATATGTTTTCTATCCTGTATTTAACATGTTAAAAGGATTTATCGGTAACTTCGGATTAATCATTATTTTAATGACCATCGTTGTTCGTATTATTATGTCGCCAGTTCTTTATAAATCGTATTTATCGAGTGCAAAAATGAAAGTGATTCGTCCAGAAATGGAAGAAATCAACAAGAAATATCCAGGGAAAGAAAATGCAATGAAACGTCAGCAAGAAACCATGGCAATACAGCGAAAAGCTGGTGTAAGCATGATGTCGGGTTGTATTCCTGCCTTATTACAAATGCCGGTATTCTTTGCATTATTTAAGTTTTTTCCCAAAGAAATTGATTTACGTCAAAAAGGTTTTTTATGGGCTGATGATTTATCTGCCTATGATGAAATTTTCAAATTACCATTTAAAATTCCTTTTTATGGTGATCATATTAGTTTATTCCCAATTTTAGCATCTATCGCTATTTTCTTTTACATGAGAATGAACCAAAGTCAGCAAGCAAACATGCAAGCGCCAACACAAGAAGGAATGCCTGACATGCAAAAGATGATGAAATATATGATTTATTTCTCTCCGCTTATGATGTTATTTTTCTTTAACAGTTACGCAAGTGGATTGAGTTTATATTATTTTATATCAAACTTACTTACTATCGCAATTATGTTAGTTATTAAAAACTTTGTAATTGATGAAGCTAAAATTCATGCAAAAATTCAAGAGAACAAAAAGAAGCCTGAAAAAGCTAAAAGCAAGTTCCGTGAACGTTTAGATGCGGCAATGAAACAAGCTCAAGAGCAACAAGCAGCTCAACAGAACGCAAAGAATAAAAAATAATTTTTCTTTTTCATAATTTCAATACTTAAAAAGGTCGCTAAATGCGACCTTTTTTTATTTAAAAATTTTCAACAAAAAGATTAAACCTTTAAAGAATATTTTAGTCTTATTAGAGCCTGTTTAAATTTCATCTGAAAAAAAATATCACAAAAAAATAAGGAATTTTCAATTTCATATCCTGATTTGCCTTGTTTTTCCTGTTGATGCGATGCTGAAATAAATTCAGCATGACGAGAATTTAGTTTTAATTTAATTTTTAAACAGGCTCATAATCACACTTATTATTAAAACAATTACATATTCGATGAAAAAAATTACACTTATAAGTATTCTTTTATTTTCTGTAGCAGTATTTGCACAAAAACACACAAGAAATCGGGCAACTATTCCTAAAATTACCCTAACAGGAAAAATTATAGAATCGAATACTAAACAACCTTTAGAATATGCAACTTTAGTCCTCACACACACACCAAGCAAACGTATTTCTGGAGGAATAACAGATACAAAAGGAAACTTTTCTATTGAAATTCCTAAAGGAGAATATTTAATTAAAGTAGAATTTATAGGTTTTAAAACTAAAAATTTATCCAACAAAAGATTAACTAAAAACACCAACTTAGGTATTATTACGCTTTCCGAAGATGCAGAAAAGTTAAATGAAGTTGAAATTATTGCTGAAAAATCAACCGTAGAAATTCGTTTAGATAAAAAGATTTACAACGTTGGTAAAGACATGACTCTAAAAGGCGGAACAGCTTCGGATGTTTTAGATAATGTGCCCTCGGTTAATGTCGATGCTCAAGGTGCTGTTAGCTTACGTGGTAACGAAAACGTTCGTATTTTAATCGATGGAAAACCTTCTGCTTTAGTCGGATTAACAGGTACAGATGCCCTACGTAATTTACCCGCCGATGCCATTGAAAAAATAGAAGTTATCACCTCGCCATCGGCACGTTATGATGCGGAAGGAACTGCGGGTATTTTAAATATCATCCTTAGAAAAGGAAAAATCACAGGTTTTAATGGCTCATTAAATATTACGGCAGGTCATCCTGATTTAGTGCGAATTTCTCCAAACTTAAATTATCGCACCAAAAAATTCAATTTATTTTCTAATCTTGGTTATTCTTACCAAAAAGGTCCAGGAAATTCACAAACCACCTTTTCTTATTTAAAAAATGGCGTTTTAGATAGCACACAAATAGAAGATAGAACTTTTGACCGAAAAAACAATAACTTCAATGCTTCTATTGGCTTAGAATATTACATCAATAAAAAAAGTTCTGTAACAGGTAATTTTGTGTATCGAAAATCTAAAGCAGATGATGTTGCCACTAATTTAACAGACAGGTTTTTATTCAATGATTCTTCGCAACCTTTATTAAACGAAATTCGTATCGAGAATGAGCAAGAAAATGGTACTGACAAACAATACTCTATAAATTACACCAATAATTTAAATGATAAAGGGCAAAAGCTAACCATCGATTTACAATATGGAGACAGCCAAGAAACAGAAAATTCACCAGTTACTGTAAACAGCGTTTTATCTGAATTAAATTCGCAAATAACTAGTTCAAAAGAAAAATTACTTCAAATAGATTATGTGTTGCCCATTGGCGAAAACAGTCAATTCGAAATTGGACATAAAGCAAGTTATCAAGATTTAAGCTCTGATTTTAACGTCAATATTTTAAATTCAGCAAATGATTTTGACCCATCAAATGCCATTACTTTTAAGCAAAATGTATTTGCTTTTTATTCGCAATACGGAAGTAAAATAAATCAATTCTCCTATCTTTTAGGACTGCGTTCAGAAATTACAGATATTGATTTAAACGTATTAACCACCAATCAAGAATCAACTAAAAAATACACCAAATGGTTTCCAACGGTAAATATTGGTTACGAATTAAACGATAATGAAAACCTAAGTTTAGGGTATAGCAAACGTTTAAAAAGACCCCGTCATTGGTTTTTAAATCCGTTTGAAACCCGAAGTTCAGCTACTAGTGTATTTAGAGGAAACCCCGATTTAAACCCAACATTTACCAATTCTTTTGATTTAGGTTACAACACAAAAATCAGAAAATTCAACTTAGGAGCTTCTGTATATTATCAACATTCAACGGATATTGTTCAACCCATATCGGTTATAGAAGAACGAAATGGAAACAATATTTTTGTTCGTCAGCCAGTAAATTTAAACGATGAAAACCGCTACGGATTCGAATTTACAAGTAATTATAATCCTACAAAAAAAGTACGTTTATCGGCAAGTTTTAATTATTATCAATTTAATATCGATGCTTTTTCACACACTTACACTTCTCAAAATGGGTCGAAAATTGTTACAAATTTAGCAGAAGTAAACGAAAATAGTTGGTTTGCTCGTTTTAATTCTCGCATTACATTGCCCGCAAAAATAGCTTGGCAAACACGATTAATGTATCGTGGACCAAAAAATAATGCACAAAGCGATCAAGAAGGTATGTTTATGGCGAACCTATCTTTTAGTAAAGATATTTTAAAAGAAAAAGCATCATTAGTATTAAATGTAAGTGATTTATTCAATTCTCGCAAGCGTGAAAGCACTACCTATTATGGCGGACGTGAAAATCCATCAACAATAGCAGATGGAACTTTTCAATGGCGTGAACGTCAAATATCGTTGAGTTTTACCTATCGTTTTAATCAAAAGAAGAAAAGAGGAAAACCTGCGTATCAAAATAATGGCGGCGGCTCAGAATTTAGCGGGTAATTTTTTTTGGGCGTTCGAGCGGGCTTTCATTACTCGCTTTTTAGTTTGATGCAAAAAAGCACCAAACTAAAAGAGCTCAAACATGCCATTCAATCCCTAACGCAATTCTTAGTTTTTTTTGATGATTTTTCTCAATTCAAGGACAGACCTCACAGGTTTCTAAAACCTGTGAGGTCTAAACATTCAAATAAATTATCTGCTTAAAAAATTTAGAGCCTGTTTAAATTTCATTTTTAAAAAAAATGTAACAGAAAAAGAAAAAACCGCATCCGTCAAACTGAATTTATTTCAGTTTCGCATCCTGATTTGCAGTAGTTCTCCTTTTTTTTGATGATTCTTGTCAATTCGAGTGATTTTAATGACTAAAAGGAATTAAAATTGTATCGAGAATTTGAATTGTTTTATGTTGATGAATTTTATACAAAAAAGTTCTCGATACAATTTTTTTGAAGAAAAAAAATCACTCGAACTGACAGTTTATTTATGAATTTTTGTAGTAAAATTTTATTGACTTAAACAGGCTCTAAAAAATAATAGTAAACTATATAAAATAAGCAAAAACCCCTAGCCCCGATTGAAGCTTTGTTTGAGCTCTTTTTTGTTTTTTTTCTTCAAAAAAACAAAAAAAGCGAGTGCGGAAAGCGGGAAATTGCTTCAAATAAAAATAAAACCACTACGCACAACAAAAAGCTCGTTCAAATAAATGAACGAGCTTTTTTTATATACTTTTATAAAAGTCTAGTTACCTTGAGCGGCTTTTTTAGCGTCTCTTTTTAATTTCAAGTTTTCTAAAATTGTTCCACCAATCCAATAAGGAACAACAAATGTTAATAAGAAAATTAACAACCAAAAACCAGTTGTAAAAATAAACATGAATAATACTAATCCTGAAAATTGTGAAAAATCTAACATTTGTTTTCTGTGAATAATTGTTACAAGGCAAAATTAGAACTAATTTTCTTTTTATCCAATAAAATATGATAAAAATCACGACTAAAACCTATAAGAATTTGTAAATTTGGAGGTAAGTTAAATTATATTCTTTTAAATAATTTTAAAATGGCAAAGTACAGAATTGAAAAAGATACCATGGGAAATGTTGAAGTTCCTGCGGATAAATATTGGGGAGCGCAAACAGAGCGTTCTCGTAACAACTTTAAAATAGGTCCTGCTGGCTCAATGCCTTTAGAGATTGTATATGGTTTTGCATATCTTAAAAAAGCAGCCGCTTACACAAATGCAGAATTAGGTGTTTTAGCTACCGAAAAAAGAGATTTAATTGCACAAGTTTGTGATGAAATTTTAGCAGGTAAACACAACGATCAGTTTCCGTTAGTAATCTGGCAAACAGGTTCAGGAACACAATCGAACATGAACTGTAACGAGGTAATTGCCAACAGAGCGCACGAAATTGCAGGTAAAATTATCGGTGAAGGTGAAAAAACGATTCAACCAAATGATGATGTGAACAAATCGCAATCATCAAACGATACTTTTCCTACAGGAATGCATATTGCAGCTTACAAGAAAATTGTAGAAGTTACCATTCCTGGAGTTGAGCAATTACGTGATACTTTACAAGCTAAATCGGAAGCGTTTAAAGACGTTGTAAAAATTGGACGTACGCATTTAATGGATGCTACTCCCCTAACCTTAGGGCAGGAATTTTCTGGTTATGTTGCACAATTAAACTTCGGATTAAAAGCTTTAAAAAATTCTTTAGAACATTTATCGCAATTAGCTTTAGGTGGAACTGCTGTTGGTACAGGATTAAATACGCCTGCTGGTTACGATGTTTTAGTGGCTAAATATATTGCTGAATTTACAGGATTACCTTTTATTACTGCTGAGAACAAGTTTGAAGCTTTAGCAGCTCACGATGCTTTTGTTGAAACGCACGGATCTTTAAAGCAATTAGCGGTTTCTTTAAATAAAATAGCCAACGATATTCGTATGATGGCTTCTGGTCCTCGTTCTGGTATTGGTGAATTAATTATTCCTGCAAACGAGCCAGGTTCTTCTATTATGCCAGGAAAAGTAAATCCTACGCAAGCAGAAGCAATTACGATGGTTTGTGCGCAAGTGATGGGGAATGATGTTGCGGTTACTGTTGGTGGTACGCAAGGACATTACGAATTAAACGTTTTTAAACCGATGATGGCGGCAAACGTATTACAATCTGCTCAATTAATTGGAGATGCTTGTGTATCTTTCGATGTAAATTGTGCGGCTGGTATTGAGCCAAATCATACTAGAATTACTGAATTAGTAAATAATTCTTTAATGTTAGTTACTGCGTTAAATACAAAAATCGGTTATTATAAAGCTGCTGAAATTGCAAACACGGCACATGCAAACGGAACTACGTTAAAAGTAGAAGCGGTTCGTTTAGGCTATGTTACCGAAGCGCAATATGACCAGTGGGTAAAACCTGAAGAAATGATTGGTGGATTAAAATAATCTTCTTTTTATCATTTATATAATTTAAAAATCCCTGCAATTTATAATTGTAGGGATTTTTGTTTTTAAAATCTTATTTTTGCCCTCGCTATAAAAACAGCTAGTACTCATTTTCAACGATTCATTTTTAAAATAAAACATACAAAATGCAAGTAACAAAACTAAATTCTGAAAGTACATTACCGCTTACCTGCTCACGTTCAGGCTCGTGTTGTTTTGGAAAAGATGTAATGCTGAATCCCTGGGAATTATTTAGTTTTAGTCAAGAGAAAAAAATTAGTACTAGAGAATTTCGGGATCTTTATAGTGAATTTGGCGGTATTCAATTACTTTTTGATGGAAAAACCGATAAAAAAGGACAGAAATCATGTAGCCAATATTTAGATAACGCTGGTTGTAGCGTACATCTTGGGCGACCTCTAGCCTGCCGTTTGTATCCGTTAGGTCGTCAAATTCAGTTTGAAAAAGCCGAATATATTTACGAAGGAAACGCTTTCCCGTGCCTAACAGATTGTTCCGAAGTGTTAGATTTACCAAAACTTAGCGTAGGCGATTACTTAAAAGGACAAGAAGCGCATCAATATGAAAAAGCTTTAGATGCCTATTTAATGGTGATGCAAAACATTGCTGATATTGGTTTTGAATTGCTTTTAGACTCTGGATTATCAGCCTCTGGCGATACCAAAACACTGACGCAATGGCGAAAAATCGGAAAAGAATCACCACAAGTTTTATCAGAAAGAATCGGTAAAAAATGGTTGGATTATTTAATGATTCCAAACATAAGCGACCACGATAATAACCCTGTTACTTTCGCTCAAAAACACAACGATTTTCTACTTTTAAAAGCACAAGAAGAGTTTGGAAGCTTACAAACATTTGAAGAACTTCACCAAGCTTCGGTTTTAATAATTGCCGTTGCGTTGCATTTATCAAGAGGTTTAAGAGCCGATACTAAAGGACTTTCAGAACACTGGATTGAAACTGCTAAGAAACATGGTGCTAAAGAATAATACTTAAATATTTTACTTTTTTTTATTAATTAAATATGCTAAATCACTTAAATTAGGCAGTGATTTTTGCCCCCTAAAACCAAAAACAATGAACGAACACGAAAAACATATGAGTGAAGCTGTTAAAGCGGCTTTAAAAGGAATGAGTAACAATGAAGGTGGTCCTTTTGGCTGTATCGTAGTAAAAGACGGTGTGGTTATTGGTAGCGGAAATAATAAGGTTACTTCGACCAACGACCCAACAGCGCACGCCGAAGTTACGGCAATTAGAGATGCCTGTAAAAACCTTGGTTCTTTTCAGTTAGACGGTTGTATTATTTACACTTCTTGCGAGCCTTGCCCGATGTGTTTAGGCGCAATTTACTGGGCAAGACCTGATAAAGTGTACTACGGATGTGACCAACAAGATGCCGCAAATATTGGTTTTGACGATGCTTTTATTTACAAAGAAATTGCATTACCTTACGAAAAGCGTAGCATTTCTTTTGAACAAATAGGGCAAAAAATTGCTTTAGAGCCGTTTGAAAAATGGACAGAAAAACAAGATAAAGTTGAATATTAATATCAAAATCCTAAGTTTATAGCTTAGGATTTTTTTTTGAAGCTATTTCCCGCTTTCCGCACTCGCTCTTTTTGTTTGAAAAAAACAAAAAGGAGCTCAAACAAAGCTTCAATCGGGGCTAGGGGTTTTTGCTTATTTCATTATTTTTAGTAAGTTTTTAATTAAGAGTCTGTTTAAATTTCACCTAAAAAACGTTTTATAGCAGAAAAATTGAAATTTAGTTTTTATTTGATTTTTTAACAAGCTCTAAGCCGATACCGTATTATATATTTAGACCTCACAGGTTTTAGAAACCTGTGAGGTCTGACTAACGTTTCAACTCCTTTTTTCTTACAAATTATTCTGATATTTAGACTATCATAAAAACTAGCAAAACCCGTATCTTTATCTTTTTAAACGCAAACTTTCAAGTAAAATATATTATGGCATCAGAAAAAAACATAGCGTCTTATAAATCAGGATATTTCCCTGTTTCTCACGGACACGAACTTTATTTTGAATTATATGGAAACCCAAAAGGGATTCCTGTAATTTTTTTACACGGTGGTCCAGGAGCTGGTTTTGGCGAAAAAGACAAGCAATTTTTTGACCCAGAACGCTATAATGTACTTTTTTTCGACCAACGAGGAACTTCAAAAAGTAAGCCTTTTGGAAGCATCGAAAACAATACAACACAACTTCTTTTACAAGATATTAATGCTTTGTTAGATTATGTAAATTTTGATAAAGTCTATGTTTTTGGCGGTTCTTGGGGAAGCACGCTTTCGCTTGTCTATGCAATTCATCATCCTCAGCGCGTTTTAGGATTGATTATTAGAGGAATTTGGTTGGCAAATAAATACGCTTTTGACCATTATATTGGCGGTGGAATTAAAGAGTTTTTCCCTGATGTTTGGAATCGTTTTAATAAATTAGTTCCTAAAGGCGAAAATCCTGTGGATTATTATTTAAAAATGATGACCTGCGATGATGAAGAAATCAGTAATAAATATGCTTATGAATGGGCATATTACGAAATGTCTTTTTATACAATTAACAAAATTACCGATACCGAAGAGGTTTTAAAAACTTTTTCGTACAAATCAATGGCAATTTTAGAAGCACATTATATCAAAAATAATTGTTTTATTTCGGAAGATTTTATCATGAATAATATCGATAAAATAAAAGATATTAAAACAGCAATTGTTCACGGAAGATATGATTTTATTTGTACGCCAATTCAAGCTTTCAGATTGCACGAAAGTTTAAACAATGCAACATTAAATATTGAAAACGCAGGGCATTCTTCTTCAGATGAAGAAAATAAAATTGCGTTAATTTCTGAATTGAAAAGAATTACTTCTTAAAGTTAAAAAACTGTCAGTTCGAGTGATTTTTTTCCTTCAAAAAAATTGTATCGAGAACTTTTTGAACATCAAAATAATAAAATAATTATCGATACAATTTTAATTCCTTTTAGTTATTAAAATCACTCGAATTGACAAAAACAAAAAAACCTCCAATTAAATTGGAGGTTTTTTTATAAATTAAATTTATTTTTGATTATTTTGATTTGCGAAACATCAACCAAAAACCGATTAAAACAAGTGGAATACTTAATACTTGCCCTGTGTTTAACGAGTTTAAAACCCAATCTTCTCGGCTATCAACTTGTGCTTTTTTCAAAAATTCGATAAAGAAACGTAGCGACCATAAAACAACCATAAACAATCCGAATAAAAATCCTTCTTGCTTCTTTTTATCTGTTTTCCAATAAAAATGCCACAAAGCAAAAAACAAGGCTAAATAACTAAACGCTTCATATAATTGCGTTGGATGACACGCCACAGTTTCACCTGCTCTTTTAAAAATAACGCCGAAAGTGCTTCCTGTTGGTTTTCCGTAAATTTCCGAATTAAAAAAGTTCCCTAATCGAATGAAAAAACCTGCCAAAGCAACAATAATTCCTAATCTATCTAAGATAAATAACCAAGATTTTTGCAAATGTTTTTTAGCATAAAAATACAAGGCTATCGGAATACCAATGGCCGCGCCATGACTTGCAAAACCTGTGAAACCTGTAAATTTCCATCCTTTAATCAATCCAAATAATGTAGAAGCGCCTTCTTGCTCTTTCATCGGTAAAAATATCTCTAATAAATGGTTTTGATAATAATCCCAGCTATAAAAAAACACATCACCCAAACGCATTCCGACCAACATCGAAATGAAAACATACATAAATAATGGATCTAATTTTTCGACAGCAATATTATCATTTATAAAGATTTTCTTCATTAAATGAAGCCCTAATATAAAAACCGCTACAAACATTAAGCTGTACCAACGAATACCGAAGCTACCGATTTTTATAATTTCAGGATCTAAATCCCATACGATGGATAAAAAATTCATGTATTATTTTATTTTATGTCATTACATTAAAATGACTATTATTTATTTTCTTTCTTTGATACAGGCTTTTCAGGCACCGGATCATACCCGCTTCCACCCCACGGATGACAGCTAAAAATTCTTTTAAAAGCCAACCAACCGCCATAAAATACGCCGTGTTTTCGCAAGGCTTCAATGGCGTAACCCGAACAAGTTGGCGAATATCGGCAACTCGCTGGTGTAAATGGTGAAATTGCTGTTTGATAAAACCGCACCAAAAGTATAAACGGATATGTTAAAATTTTTTTCAACTTTTATTAATTAATAGAAAAACTTGTTCCGTCTTTTCCGTCTTTTAGCTGAACACCTAAAGCTAATAATTCATCACGAATTTGGTCAGATAATGCCCAATCTTTGTTTTCACGTGCTTCTTTTCGTAGCTTAATTAACAATTCGACAACGCCGTTTACTTTATCCGAAGAAGCTCCTTGTGTTACTTGATTCATCAATCCTAAAACATCAAAAACAAAAGCGTTTAGAGTGGTTGTAAATTCTAATAAATCAGCCTGGGTTAAACTAGCATTATTTTCTTTTATTTGATTGATTGTTTTTACCGCTTCAAATAAATGAGAAATTAATACAGGCGTATTAAAATCGTCATTCATGGCATTATAACAGTCTTTTTTCCATTTCTGAACATCAAAAGTAGAAGAACTTCCTGCTTCAATTTTTTCTAAGAAGTTTACCGCTTCCATTAATTTTGAATGTCCTTTTTCTGATGCTTCTAAGGCTTCCCCTGAAAAATCTAGGATACTTCTGTAATTGGCTTGCATGTTAAAAAAACGAACCACACTTGCCGAAAATGCCTTTGGTAAAACGTCGTTTTCTCCTGTTAAAATTTCGTTAGGTAAAATAAAATTACCTGTTGATTTTGCCATTTTCTGGCTATTTAACAACAACATATTGGTATGCATCCAATAATTTACAGGCGAAACTCCGCTACAAGTTTGCGATTGTGCTATTTCACATTCATGATGTGGGAATTTTAAGTCCATTCCACCACCGTGAATATCAAATTTTTCACCTAAATACTTGGTACTCATTACCGAACATTCTAAATGCCAACCTGGAAAACCATCGCTCCAAGGCGAAGGCCAACGCATTATATGGCGCTCATCGGCTTTTTTCCAAAGTGCAAAATCTTGTGGATTTTTTTTATCAGACTGCCCATCTAAAACACGGGTATTATGAATGGCATCTTCAATATTTCGTCCTGAAAGGATTCCGTAATTACCCGTTTCATTATATTTTAACACATCAAAATACACCGAACCATTTATTTCATAAGCAAAACCTTTTTCGATAATTTCCTTAATCATTTCAATTTGCTCTACAATATGCCCCGTTGCCGTTGGCTCAATACTTGGTGGTAAAAAATTGTAATTATTTAGAACATTATGAAAATCAACGGTGTACTTTTGAACCACTTCCATCGGTTCAATTTCTTCTAAACGTGCTTTTTTAGAAATTCTATCTTCACCCTCATCGGCATCATTTTCTAAATGCCCTGCATCGGTAATATTACGTACATAACGCACTTTATATCCCAAATGCAATAAATAACGATACACCACATCGAAAAACATAAACGTTCGTACATTTCCTAAATGGGCGTTGCTATAAACCGTAGGTCCACACACATACATACCTACATATCCGTCGTTTACAGTTTTAAAAAGCTCTTTACTTTTTGATAAAGAGTTATATACTTTTAATTGGTTTTCTTGATATAATTTCATACAAAAATGACTATTAATAAACGCTAAAGATAAGTAAAAGATAGCTATCTTATTAAAAATAATGAATTGGAATTTTAGTGACATTTACGTTAAAAAATAAAACCTATTTTAATGAAGTTATTCATTGAATGAATCTGATAAATTTTCTAACATTTTTTTTATTATCTTAAATATGATACTTTTTTAACTTCCGTGTATTTTGCTTTGTATTTATATGTAATTTTACGCTCCTATTTCGTTTTTACTTTATATAATTGTTAGCAAACAGATGAACCAAACTATATGAAACTAGGAAAGAAAATAATTAAATGGATTTTATCTTTTTTATTAATTCCAACAACATATATAATTATTTCTTTAATTCTATCTTCAATAACAGTTGACAGAATTTTGAATAATGAAAGTGCTGAAAAACTGATTTATTTAAATACAAATGGAGTTCATTTAGACATTGTAATTCCAATAGAAAACGTTGATAGCTTAGTGTTATCAGGAATAAAACACGAAAAAAGTGAAAAATATTTATCTTTTGGTTGGGGAGATGGAAATTTTTATATCAACACACCAACTTTGAGCGATTTAACTTTTAGCAATGCTTTTAGAGCATTATTTTTAAAAAGTTCAACATTAATGCACGTAACTCGCTATAAACAGAAACGTTCAGATTGGATTCAAATAAAAGTAAATTACTCTGAATTACAAAAACTAAACAGTTATTTACTCAATACATTTGAAATTAATGAAAACGGTATGAAAATGATTCTTGAAAACAAAGGGTATTCATCAAGAGATAATTTTTATAAATCAAAAGGAAGTTATTCCTGTTTTAAAACCTGTAACAGTTGGGTAAATATTGGATTTAAAGAAACTGGATTAAAATCTTGTTTATGGACACCTTTTGATTTTGGGCTACTAAACAAGTATCAATAAAATACGATTTGCTAACACGCTATAAAATCAATTGTTAGTTTTAATTTATTTAGGAAAATCAATGCTTAAACAATGTAACTAAGCTTAAATAACAACGATAAAAAAAGCTACTCTTTGCATAAAAGCAGGTTTTTTAATCAATCGAAAATTACCAACATAAAAACACCAAACACTTAACAAAAATGAATATAAATGCAAAAAAACACATCATTAACTTGGGATGATTTTACCAAAGTAGAAATGCGTATTGGTACTATTATTTCTGCTGAAATATTTAAAGAAGTAAAAAACCCCGCCTATAAAATGCACATTGATTTCGGTGAATTCGGCATCAAAAAAACATCGGCACAAATAACCAAATTATACAGCCCAGAAGAATTAATAGGAAATCAAATTGTGGCGGTTACCAACTTCCCTGAAAAACAAATAGCCAATATTATGAGCCAATGTTTAGTGCTAGGTGCTATTGGCGATAACAAAGAAGTAACGCTTATTTCTGCTGATAAAAACATTAAAAACGGCACACGAATCGGATAAATTATACATTCTCGATTACCCCCTAAATTTTAAATAATACTGTTACTTATTTAAAATAATTACTAATCACAACAACGAATTCAAAATGTTTATTAACAATGCCAAATGTGATATTTATATAGGTAAAGCCGCAGGAAAACACTTAATTAGTGATATTCAAAATGCCAAAAAATCTATAAAAATTGTTTCCCCTTATTTATCTGCTTCTTTAGTAAAAGAGCTCATCAAATTAAAAGCTAAAAAACTAAATATTGAATTAATTACCTCCGATAATATTGAAGACTTTAAAAATGATTCCGATAAAAACATCCGTAAATTAATTGTTCAAAACAAAAAGAAAAAAGGCCTTTCAGCCAAAAGATGGCAGGCAATTTCTCAAATAATAATATTCAGTATTATTGGGGTACTAATGACCATGCTCTTTGCCTTTTATGAAACCGAAAACCCCCTAATTTCAATTGGTTTTATTCCCGTAATAATACTCTGTTTTGTTTACAGATCTTTTAGCAAAAAAATAGCGCCAAAAAACACGTATCGCTACTCACAATTGTTCCCTTTTAAAGTGTATATATCGCCTTATAAATCAAAATTAAGCGATTCTTTCATCCATAGTAAAATTTATATAATTGATGATAAAATAGCCTATGTAGGTTCGTTAAATTTTACTGTTAGTGGTTTAAAAAACAACTACGAAACAAGTGTTCGAACCAAAGATTCTGGCGCTATCAAAGAAATTAAAAAAGAATTTAATCAGTTATTTCATCATGCTAATTTACACGAAAAAGACATTCAACTTTGGGGTGCCGAATTATATGAAAATAAAACGACTAAAAACAATCCTAAAAAAACAGCTTAAATAACCAATACTTATGAAAAAAATATTTTTATCCCTAGTAGCCGCCGCTACATTGCTAAGTTCTTGTAAAGAAGAAAAACAAGCAAATACGCAAGCAGTAAATCAGCAAAAAACAGCAAATGTAAAAAACACTGCGTTTAACACATTATTAAACCAATATAATGAAGGAAAATTAAAATTAAACCCAATTAACGCTACAAATGCAGGCGATAATCGTTTTAATGACCAATTTCCAAATACCTTATCGGAAGCATATCAACAAAAAAACACGGCTTTTTATAGCAAATTTAAAACAAAATTAACTCATTTTAAAGATGCTGATTTATCTGAAAGTGAGCAAATGAGTAAGGCTGTTTTAGCCTGGGATTGCGATATGGCACTAGTACAAAACAGCTTTAAAAACGATGCCTTAATGCCCATAAACCAAATGTGGACTATTAACTTAACCATGGGGACTTTTGGTAGTGGTAGCGGTGCACAGCCTTTTAAAACCGTTAAAGATTATCAAAATTGGTTAGGCAGATTAGACGGTTATTACAACTGGCTAGAAACGGCAATTAAAAACATGCAGCAAGGAATTAAAGAAGGCTATGTATTGCCAGGGTCTTTAATTAAAAAAGTAATTCCGCAGTTTAAAACATTAGCCCAAGCAACAACAACCGAGCATTTATTTTATACGCCTATAAGCAATTTTCCTTCGGATTTTTCGGATGCTGATAAAAAAATGCTAACCAAATCGTACACAAATATGTTGGAGGCTAAATTAATTCCTTCCTTCAAATTAATGCACACTTTTTTACAAACCGATTATTTAAAAGCAGGTAGAAAAACAAGCGGAATTGATGCTATTCCTAACGGAAAAGCTTACTATGCCCACGCCATAAAAAATTATACGACCACACAAATGACCGCCGATCAAATTCATCAATTAGGTTTAAGCGAAGTTGCCCGTATTTTATCTGAAATGGAAAAAGTTAAAGAACAAGTCGGTTTTAAAGGAAGTTTAAAAGAATTTTTTGATGACGTTCGTAGCAATAAAAAATTAATGCCCTACACAACGCCAAAACAAATTATCGATAATTTTAATGCCATTCATGCCAAAATGAAACCGCAATTAAAAAAATTATTTGGTAACAAACCTAAAACACCATTTGTTGTAAAACAAACCGAAAAATTCAGAGAAGCATCAGCAAGTGCCGAATATAACGCAGGATCTTTAGACGGAACACGTCCTGGCGTTTTTTACACACCCATTCCTGACGCTACAAAATACAACGTATTTTCAGACGAAGCTTTATTTTTACACGAGGCAATTCCTGGGCATCATTATCAAATTTCATTGACCCAAGAAAACCAAGATTTGCCCGAGTTCAGAAAAACCTTATGGTACAGCGCCTACGGTGAAGGCTGGGCTTTATACACCGAAAACCTAGGAAAAGAGCTTGGTTTATATACCGATCCTTATCAATATTTTGGGATGTTGGGCATGGAAATGCACCGAGCAATTCGCTTGGTTGTTGACACCGGAATGCACACCAAAGGCTGGAGTCGTGAAAAAGCAATTCAATATTCATTAGATAACGAAGCCGAAGGCGAAGCGAGTATTATTTCAGAAATTGAGCGCTATATGGCAAACCCGGGGCAAGCGTTATCGTATAAAATTGGGCAGTTAAAAATCAGAGAATTAAGAGCTAAAGCAAAGCAAGAATTGGGTGCTAAATTTGATATTCGTGAGTTTCATAATCAAGTTTTAGAAACGGGTTGTATTCCGTTGGCACTACTTGAAAATAAAATTAACAAATGGATTATTGCCACTAAATAAAAGCGTAATTACCTCCTTTTTTATTCAAAATCTAAACCTCTTCATCTATATTATGAAGAGGTTTTTTTTGGAGCTATTTCCCGCTTTCCGCACTCGCTCTTTTTATTTTTTTAAAAGAAAAAATAAAAAGGAGCTCAAACAATTGCTACAATCGGGGCTAGAAATTTCTGCTAATATTTAAAATTTTAAGACAACTACTTTAGCAATTCGTTGTTTTTTTACAATAGCTAAAAAAGCTTATAAAAATTAATTATATTAGAGCCTGTTTAAATTTCATCTAAAAAAGTTTTGTAACATAAAAATAAGAAATCGAATCCGTCAAACTGAATTTAGTTCAGTTTCACATCCTGATTTGCCGTAGTTATTCCCTTTTTTTTGATGATTCTTGTCAATTCGAGTGATTTTAATGACTAAAAGGAATTAAAATTGTATCGAGAATTTGAATTATTTTATATTGATGAATTTTATACAAAAAAGTTCTCGATACAATTTTTTTGAAGGAAAAAAATCACTCGAACTGACAGTTTCTTTAATTTTTAAACAGGCTCTTAGTTCATTCATTTAAAAAAATTATGACAAAAGTATTAATTACAGGAGGCACAGGTTTGGTAGGCAAAAAACTGCAACAGGTTTTTAAAGAACTTAATATTGATGTGGCAATACTTAGCCGAAATCCGAAGAAAAAAAATGAATTTAAATGGGATATTTCAAAAAAATATATCGATAAAAAAGCTTTTGAAAACGTTACGCATATTATTCATTTGGCAGGCGCAGGAATTGCCGATAAACGCTGGACAGCCCAACGAAAAGAAATAATAATGAACAGCCGAGTAGCAGCTGCTAATTTACTTTTTGATAAAATTAAAGAATTAAATATTCCGCTAAAAGGTTTTATTTCAGCTTCAGGAATTGGGTATTATGGTGCTGTTACTTCAGGGCAAATTTTTACAGAAACCGATGTTCCTCAAAACGATTTTATATCAAAAGTTTGTGTTGCTTGGGAAAAATCGGCAAATCAATTTAAAGCATTAAACATTCCTGTAACTATTTTAAGAACTGGCGTAGTACTTAGTAAATTTGGTGGTGCTTTACCAAAAATAAATACCCCTTTATTTTTAGCGTCTTTAGGAAGTGGCACCCAATATATGCCATGGATTCACATAGATGATTTATGTAATTTATATGTAAAAGCGACACAAAAAAATGAGTTTACAGGTATTTATAATGCCGTAGCTCCCGAACATCAAACCAATAAAAGTTTTACAAAAACACTTGGTAAAACCATTAAAAAACCGATGTTATTTTTAAATGCTCCTGCTTTTGTATTGAAATTTATTTTAGGCGAAATGGCATGTATTTTATTAAAAGGAAGCCGAGTTTCTGCTAAAAAAACAGCTGAAAAATATGTATTTAAATATCCTGATTTAAAATCGGCTCTGTTAGCTATTTATCAAAAAAATAAATAGATTATTTTTAAACAAATAAAGACGCGATAAATCGCGTCTCTACATTAATATTTAGGTTGATAAGTTATTTCTAAAAATCTTGATTTACATCCCAAGATTCTAAAATTTCTTTTAGCGTTTTAATAAACATTCCTCCTAAAGCTCCGTTTACAACTCGGTGATCGTACGAATGACACACAATCATTTTTTGACGAATTCCAATAAAATCGCCTTCTGGAGTTTCAATAACTGCAGGTTTTTTAACAATCGCTCCTAAGGCTAAAATTGCTACTTGTGGCTGATTAATAATTGGTGTTCCGGTAATGCTTCCAAAACTTCCTACGTTTGTAACCGTGTAAGTTCCGCCCTGAATATCGTCTGGTTTTAACTTGTTTCCACGAGCTCTAACCGCCAAATCGTTTACCTGTTTGGTAATACCTACTAAACTTAATTGGTCGGCGTTTTTAATAACTGGCACAATTAAATTTCCGTCAGGCAAGGCTGCTGCCATTCCTAAGTTAATATTTCCTCTTTTGATAATTTTATCGCCATCAACAGCAATATTTATCATCGGATGTTTCTTAATTGTTTGCGCTACCGCTTGCATAAAAATTGGCGTAAATGTTAATTTTTCACCCTCTCTTTTTTGATATGCGTTTTTAACTTTATTTCTCCAAGTAACAATATTTGTTACATCTATTTCAATAAACGACTGTACATGTGCCGATGTTTTTACCGAATCAACCATGTGTTTTGCTACTAATTTACCCATGCGAGTCATATCAATAATTTCATCTTGACCCGACAAAGTAATTGGTGCCGATTTCACTGCGGCTTTTGGTTTTTCAACCTTAACAACGGCAGCGGCAACAGGTGCAGTAGTAATTTCTGGTTTATTTTTACGATTTTTTATATATAATAAGATATCCGCTTTTGTAACGCGTCCTTCTTTTCCTGTTCCTTTAACGGTTTCTAATTCTTCAAAAGAAATCCCTTCTTCTTTTGCAATGTTTTTAACTAATGGAGAATAAAAACGATCGCTTGACGATGTATCAATTACGCCCGATACTTCATTTTTAATTGATGAAGCCTCTTCAATTGTTTTTTCAACAGCTACAACAGCGGCTTTTACAGCATCCGTTTTAGGTGCTTGCTCACTATCATCTCCTGCTGTTTCAATAATCGCAATTGTTTGCCCTACTTGAATAACAGTGTCTTTGTCAAATAAAATTTCAACCAAAGTTCCTTCAACCTCACTAGGCACTTCGCTATCTACTTTATCTGTAGCTACTTCAACAACCGTATCATCAATATCAATAGTATCTCCAATTTCTTTAACCCAAGATGTAATAGTTGCCTCTGCAACACTTTCGCCCATTTTAGGTAATTTCAATTCGTATCTAGCCATAGTATAAGTTTTTTTTAAGGTGTGCAAAGTTACTAAAAATCGAGCATTTTTTTATGATTTTCGTCATTTAAAAAACAGCAAGACTCCTAAGTAATTAAATAATTCCTAATTATAACGCTATAAAACAATTTAGGTTGAATAAAATTAACCAAAAACAACATTTAACTGAGTTTTTCACAAAATAAGCTATTTCTATTTAAAACAATAGCTGGCTTATACCCAATTTTTAGGAGTCGCTAAAACTGCTAATAATTTAGCTTCTTCGCTTCCTTGTTCTGGGTGATGGTTATATTTCCACTGAACAACCGGCGGTAAACTCATTAAAATACTTTCAATACGTCCGTTTGTTTTTAGCCCGAATAAAGTTCCTCTATCGTGTACTAAATTAAATTCTACATAGCGTCCTCTTCGTACCTCTTGCCAATCTTTCTGCTGTTTATTATAGGCGATATCTTTTCTTTTTTCAACAATTGGCACATATGATTCTAAAAAGCTATTTCCAACTTCAGTTACAAAGTTGTATCTATCTTCAATTGAAAACTCAGGAGTTTCTTTTAAATAATCAAAAAATAAACCACCAATTCCACGAGCTTCTTCTCGGTGAGTGTTCCAAAAATAAGTATCGCAGGTTTGCTTAAACTTCGGATAAAAATCAGGGTGATGTTTATCGCAGGCTGTTTTACAAACGCTATGAAAATGCGTTGCATCTTGTTCAAATAAATAATACGGTGTTAAATCTTGACCACCGCCAAACCATTGCGTAACGATATTTCCTTTTTCATCATACATTTCAAAATAACGCCAATTTGCGTGTACTGTTGGCACTAATGGGTTGTTCGGATGTAAAACTAAGCTTAATCCGCAGGCAAAAAAATCACCATTTTCAACGCCAAATTGTTTGCGTAATGCTTCTGGTAACTCGCCAAAAACTTTTGAAATATTAACACCGCCTTTTTCAAAAATAGCGCCATTTTCGATAACACGGGTTCTTCCACCACCACCTTCGGCACGTTTCCAAGTATCTTCTTGAAACTTTACACTTCCATCAACTTGTTCTAGTTTTGAGGTTATCGTGTCTTGTAATTCTTGTATATATGCGTAAAACTGATCTTTCATGTTTTAATTATTTCTTCTCTTAATTCTTATCTATTTGGTAAATCCTCCTGCAAAAATACCTATTCTGATACTTTTTTTAATTGAATTTTTTTAATAGTTTCTGTTGTTGCAGCAGTTACCGATAGTGGTAAAACTAATAATACACCTATAAACGGCACTAATAAAAATAAGATAAATACCAACCCGTTTCCTACCGCTGTTCCTTTATTTTCTTTTACAAACTCAACACTTTCTTTGTATTTAAAATGACGTTCTAAGGTGTAATCCATATTACCAAAACCTGCATAATAGGCTTGTATCAAAAATAATAACGCGGTTGAAAACAATCCTATTACAGGTATTAAACTTAGCAATAAAACAGGAATCGTTACAAGTAATTCACGCAGTAAATTTCGAGTATTTATTCGAATTCCTCTTATTAACTGCTCTTGAAAAGATGTTTTTCGGTGGCTGTGATTTCCGCCAGTTAAATACGCTTCAATTTTTTCTGATACAGGGCTCATAAACGGTGCCGATAATGCCATAACAATATGTTTGTAAAGTATTAATCCGATAAGTAAAATTGATAATCCGCTTAAAAAAGTACTGATTACCTCAAAGGTTTGTTTGCCAAAATCCCATTTCCAAAAATTAGCGATATAATGCCCTACATCATCTGAAAAAGTATAAGCTGAACTTGCAATTATAATAGCGGTAAAAACACTTATTAATATCGGAATTATAAAATAGTTCCATAATTTTAGTTTCGATATTAATTGAAAAGCCCCGAAATAAGCTTTTATTGCTTGTAGTATATTTTTTATCATTTTTATTATTTTAACTAAATTAAAAAACCTCTTTCCGATAAAAGAAAGAGGTTTTGAAGTATTTTCACTATATTTTCAATGTGTTATTAAAGTCAAATCAGCATTTATTTGATTACCGCTTTAATAAAATTATCTAATTCTTGTTCGTTAATTTTATTAACTTCATCCCATCCCATCTTTTTGGTTGGCGATAAAGCACCTCTTTTAAAGTCTAAAATTCGTTTTTTATCGGTAATTAAATATGCCGACGGATAATCTAACTTATGAATAAAACCAGCTACATTTAAAGAAGATCTATTTTCTAATTTTTCGGTAGAAGGAACTAAGAATATTCTTTTGTCAAGTTTTTCTGCCATTCTAGCAACACCTTTTTCTAAATCTGAAAAAAGCATGATAAATTTTACTTTACCGTCATACTTTTCTACCATTTTATTCAATGCAGGAATTTCGCCCCAACAAGGTGCACACCATGTGGCAGCAGCTAATAAAACAATAGGAATATCAATAGCCTCAGTACTTATGGTTTCTCCTTTAATTGATGTAAAATTATAATTAGAAATATATTTATCTTTAATACAATTATACACTACATCGTCTAACATTGCAGCGTCATTACTTGCTGTAGAAATACACTGATCAACAATATCTTTGTAATAAATTCTCTTTTGAGAAAAACCTTGCGTTGCTAGTAATAAAGTTAATATAAGTACTATTTTATTCATTTTTAATAATTTAAAAGGGGGTTACATTTTTAAACCTTATACTCTTTTACCGCGTCGACAAATGCCTTTGCATTTTCAAGCGGAATATTAGGTAAAATTCCGTGCCCTAAGTTAACAATATATTTGTCTTTACCAAACTCATTTATCATTTGGTGTACCATTTTTTTAATTTCAGCTGGTGGCGATAACAATCTAGAAGGGTCAAAATTACCTTGTAATGTAATATTTCCTCCTGTTAAATAACGGGCATTTCTAGGTGAACATGTCCAGTCAATACCTAAGGCTGAAGCATTTGAGTTTGCCATTTTATCTAAAGCAAACCAACATCCTTTTCCAAAAGCAATAACTGGTGCATCGTCTTTTAATGCTTCAATTATTTCGTTGATATATTGCCATGAAAATTCATGATAATCAGTTGGAGATAACATTCCACCCCATGAGTCAAAAATTTGAACAGCATCTACACCTGCTTTTACTTTTGCTTTTAAATAAGCAATCGTAGTCTCTGTTATCTTACTAAGCAATTGGTGTGCCAAAACTGGTTTTGTAAAACAAAATTCTTTTGCTTTGTCAAAATTCTTTGATCCTTGCCCTTGTACAACATAACATAAAATAGTCCATGGTGAACCTGCAAAACCAATTAAAGGAACTTCATCATTTAATTTTTCTTTAGTTGCTTTTATCGCCTGCATTACATAGTCTAATTCTATGTTTACATCAGGAACAACCACGGTATCTAATCCTTTTTGATCTCTAATCGGGTTTGGTAAATAAGGACCAAAATCAGGTTTCATTTGCACCTCAATATTCATCGCCTGTGGAATCACTAAAATATCTGAAAATAAAATAGCAGCATCCATTCCATACCTACGAATAGGTTGTACGGTAATTTCTGAAGCTAATTCAGGAGTTCTACAACGCGTAAAAAAGTCGTATTTCTTTTTTATTTCTTGAAATTCTGGTAAATAACGCCCAGCTTGACGCATCATCCAAACTGGTGGACGATCTACAGTTTCTCCTTTTAATGCTCTTAAAAATAAATCGTTTTTTATCATTTTATACTTTTTTACTAGCTGTTCATTTTTAATTCGTTTAAAATGTAAAAATGAACAGACAGCTATTTTATTATTTATATTTTAGAAACCGCTTCCATTGCTTTATCAATGGCTTTTGAAATCTTTTTAATGTCTTTTTTTGTTAAAGCTGAAGATAAAAACCAAGCTTCAAATTGTGATGGTGGTAAAAACACGCCATTTTTGATCATTGCCCAAAAGAAGGTTGCAAATTTCTTTGTATCTGATGTTTGTGCCTGTTCAAAATTAGTTACCCTAACATTGGTAAAAAATGGGTTTACCATAGAACCAAACCTATTTACTGTTATTTCTACGCCGTATTTTTGTGCCGAATTTAATAAAAACGTTTCAATCGCTTGCGCAGTTTCATTAAATTTATCGTACGGATTTTGCTTCTTTAATTCGGTTAAAGTTGCAATTCCTGATGCCATCGCAATTGGATTTCCACTTAGTGTTCCTGCTTGATACATTCCTCCTAAGGGTGCAACTTCTTGCATAATTTCGTTACGCGCTCCGTAAGCTCCCACAGGGAAACCTCCACCGATTACTTTTCCTAAACACGTAATATCAGCTTCTACACCCAACAATTCTTGTGCACCACCAAATTTAGAACGAAAACCTGTCATAACCTCATCAACAATTAACAAAGCTCCTTTTGATTCTAAATAGGTTTTTAAGTCTGTCAAAAAGTTATCCGAAGGCAATACAACACCCATGTTACCTGCAATAGGCTCTAAAATAACCCCTGCAATATCGTCATGCGCTTCAAAATGTGCTTTTACACTTTCTAAATCGTTATAAGTAGCAATTAATGTGTTTTTTACTGCACCATCTGGCACTCCTTTACTTCCTGGTAAACTTAAAGTCGCCAAACCAGAACCTGCTGCTACTAATAAAGCATCTTGATGCCCATGATAACAACCTGCAAATTTTATAATTTTATCTTTTCCTGTAAACGCTCTTGCCAAACGGATTCCACTTAAAACAGCTTCAGTACCTGAATTTACAAAACGAACTTTATCCATTCCTGGAAAAGCATCACATACTATTTTGGCTAATTTAATTTCATTTTCTGTAGATGCTCCAAAAGTATAGCCATTTGTTAAGGCTTTTGTAATCGCTTTTTCTACTTTTTTATGACGATGCCCTAAAATCATCGGACCATAAGAAAGTACTAAATCGACAAATTTATTATTATCGACATCTACAATTTGACTTCCTTTTGCTTTTTTGATAAACAATGGATTACCGCCTACTGATGAAAACGCTCTTACTGGCGAATTTACAGCTCCAACAAGGTTTACCAATCCTTTTTTATATAGTTTTTGTGATTTTTTGAATTCCATTTTTATAGTTTTTTTAGAATCATATTTTCTAGGATTTTATATGAAATAAAAATGTATCGAAAAGGCTTAAAATTAACCTCTTTGATACAAATTTATTATTTCTTTAAAAATTTACTAGATATGACAATTCGTATTTCGTTTTATTTTCTATTCAAAACTTTTGCCGCTTCTTTAGCAAAATAAGTAATAATAATATCGGCTCCTGCTCTTTTCATTGACAGTAAGCTTTCCATCATCACTTTTTCGCCATCAATCCAACCTTTTTCGGCTGCTGCTTTTACCATTGAATATTCTCCACTTACATTATAACATGCAATTGGTCGGTCAAAATTATTTTTTAAATCTCTAATGATATCTAAATAAGATAACGCTGGTTTTACCATTAAAATATCTGCTCCTTCTTGATCATCAAAAGTTGCTTCACGCATTCCTTCATCTCTATTCGCAGCATCCATTTGATACGTTCTTCTATCACCAAAAGAAGGTGCTGAATCTACCGCTTCTCTAAAAGGCCCGTAAAATGCTGATGCATATTTTACAGAATACCCCATAATTGGCAAGTTTGCAAAGCCAGTATTATCAAGAGATTCTCTCATCATGGCAATTGTTCCGTCCATCATTCCTGAAGGCGCAACCATATCTGCTCCTGCTCTTGCGTGCGAAACAGTTTGTTTTGCTATATTTACTAAAGTTGCATCATTATCAACATCGTTATTATGAATAACGCCACAATGACCGTGCGATGTATATTCGCAAAAACAAACATCAGTAATTACATATAAATCAGGATAATTCTTTTTGATAAAACGGATTGCTTGTTGCATAATTCCGTTATCATTCCATGTTTCAGTTCCTTGGTCATCCTTTTTAGCAGGAATTCCGAACAATAAAACAGCAGGAATATTTAATTCAACAACCTCATCCAATTCTTTAGAAATTCTATCCAAAGAAAAACGTTTGATACCAGGCATAGAACTTATTTCTGTTTCAATATTTTCACCTTCTTCAATAAATAAAGGATATACAAAATCATCAACAGATACTTTTGTTTCTCTAACTAATCTTCTAATTCCTTCGGTTTTTCTAAGTCTTCTTGTACGAAACATAACAATATATTTTGATAAAATTAAGCGCAGTAAACATTTCTAAAAAACCTTAACTGCACTTAATTTTACTTTTTTATTCTTTTATAAAATGTGCATTTACCAATTCAACAACACTTTCTACGGTTGGTAATTTAGCAACTTGTACATTTTCGAAATATTTACGAGCTTCTTTTGCAGTACTTTCACCAATACAGAAGGCTATTTTATCTGCCGTATTTTCTTGCATATAACTTTCAACGGTTGATGGGCTATAAAATAACACACCGTTTACAGCATCGTCAACTTTAGATGAACTAAGTGTCGTTTTATACGCCTCTACTTCGTTTACCGTAATTCCGTTTTCTTTTAACGTATTTGGTAAGGTATCTAAACGTAAATCACTACAAAAATAAGTTGCAGATTGTCCTTTTATTTCAGTTGCTAAATAAGCAGCTAATTTTGAAGCATTTCTTTCAGATTTTACTACTTTTCCGATTCTTTGCTCAATTAATTTTTTGGTTCTACGCCCAACGCAATAAATATTTTTGAAATTTAATTCATCCGAAGTAAATGAATTTGCAATTGCTTCTACCCCATTTTGACTGGTGATAATTACATTTTCAATTTCATCTTTAACTACTTTAGGAGCGATTCTATTAAAACGAATTTTAATAAAATCACTATCTTGAACATCAATAGATGAATCAACTAATTCTTTTTGAATTTCAGATAATTTTTTAGTAGAATAAATAGCGAAGTCTTTGTTTTCAACAACATCATCTTCCATTAATTCTTTACCACCTCTATTAATTACATAATCAGCACAATCTTTCGCTAAAAAACGATGACGCCCAACTTTAGCATTTTTAGTTACTGATATTTTCTTTTTACCATCTTTACTTAATAATAAACCTTTAAAGTTTATTTCTTCCGTTTTAGGGTCAACATAAGCTATAGCACCTATTGGAGCTGTACAACCGCCTTCTAACAAGTTTAAAAACTCACGTTCAATACCTACACAAAGTTGTGTTTCATAATGATTTAATTGCTCACAAGCATCTTTAGAAAATTCATCATTACTTGAAACAGTAATCATAATAGCACCTTGTGCTGGTGCAGGAATCATCCAAGATAAGTTAATTGCTCCTTCTGGACGCTTTCCTAAACGCTCTAATCCTGCGGCAGCAAAAATAGCGCCATCCCATTGGTTATCTTCTAATTTTTGTAAACGTGTGTTTACATTTCCTCTTAAACCAACTACTTCATGCGTAGGGTAACGATTTAACCACTGTGCTCTTCTACGTAAACTACCCGTTGCAATAACAGCATTTGGTTGCCCAAAAAACTCTTCGTTATCTTTTAATAGTAAAATATCGTTGTAATTTGCACGTTTTAAAACAGCTGCCTGAATAATTCCTTCAGGTAAAACTGTTGGAACATCTTTTAATGAATGCACGGCAATATCAATATCACCAGCTAACATAGCAAGGTCTAAATTTTTAGTAAAAACACCTGTAATTCCTAATTCGTGTAACGGTGTATCTAAATCAAGATCCCCTGTTGATTTTATTGGAACTATTTCACATTCGTACCCTAATTCTTCTAATTCTTTACGAACTTTGTTTGCTTGCCACATAGCCAATTGGCTATCTCGTGTACCTATTTTAATTGTCTTCTGCATGGATAGTTTCTAAATTTGCCCCAAACACTTTTGCCATTACTTCTATACTATTACTGACAGAAGTTTCTTCGGTTTTTAAGTGTTTCACAAATTGTGTGGTTATTTTTTGAATAAATCTTGATGTAATTACTTCTGCTTGCGATTCGTCAAAATCTTTTATTTTTTTCTTATGAAAAGCGATTTCATCTTGTTGAATAGTTTTTAACGATTCTTTTAACGCCGTAATTGCGGGTGTAAATTTACGATGATTTAACCACTCTTTGAACTCATTTTTATAGATTTCTATAATTTTTTCTGCTGCAGGCACTTCTTGCTGACGAATAGCCAATGTTTCATCTGTTATTTTTGATAATTCATCAACGTTTATTAGCGTAACATTTGGTAAATCGGCAACTTCTTTCGATACGTTTGCAGGCATTGATAAATCTAAAATTAAAAGCGGGTTTTTTGTTAAAACATGCTCTCTTTTAATGGTTGCCTGAGCCGCACCTGTTGATACGATTAGCACATCGGTATTTGCGATTTCTTTGTTTAAGTTTTCGAATTTCGCATTTTGAATAGCCGGATGCTCTTTTACAAATTCAATGGCTTTTTCTTCGGTTCTATTAACTAAACGTACTGATTTATTTTGTGTATATTCTGCTAAATTTTTACAGGTATGTTTTCCCATTTTACCCAAGCCAAAAACCAACATGTTTTTAGCGTTATAACTCGGTAAATTTTTAATAAGATACTGAACTGCCGCATAAGAAACCGATGTAGTCCCTGAACTTAGTTTTGTTTCGTTTTTTACACGCTTACTAGCCTGCATTACGTGGTTTAATAAACGCTCAAAATACGCATTTACCGTTCCTATTTCTTTTGCTAATTTAAAAGCCTGACGTAACTGCCCAACAATTTCATAATCGCCTAGTATTTGGCTATCTAAACCTGTTCCCATTCTAAAGAGGTGGCGAATTGCTTCGTTATTCTTATAAACGTTTGATACTTCCGCAAATTCTTCAATTGCTCCGTTAGAATATTTACACAATAGGCTTATTAACTGAAAAGGATGCACTGCAAAACCTGTGATTTCGGTTCTGTTACAGGTTGACAACACAAAAATGCCATCAATCCCGCTTTGTTTTGCATCTTCTAAAAGTGCTACTTGGTTTTCTTTCGAAATACTAAATTTACCTCGAATAGTTGCATCAGCTTTTTTATAGCTAACACCTATATTGTATAAATTCTTGTTATGTTTATCTGTTGCCATTCAGTCTTCTTCAGTAAGGAGTGACAAAAATATAAAGATTAAATAAAAAAAAATGTCGCTCAAAGAACTTTTAATGTCGCTTGCTGTTTTTTAGTATAAAAACATCTCTAAAACACTTATAAAGTGTATTTTTGCAGTGAAATCAGCTATGGAAGCTAGTTCAATTTAGAGTCATTCTAAATAGATTGTTTTTAATTATATTTTAGACTATGTCAAAAAACATCGCAGAAAGTACGTTTAGAGAAATCATCCTAGAAAAAGGTTTTTTTGTTTTAAAATTTCAAAATAACACCAACGAAACTGAATTTTACAAAAGAGATATTGACAACTCCTATATACAGTTACATTACTGTGTTAAAGGGAATTGTAAATTTCATTTTAACAATACCAGCTACACATTTAACGTGTTAGACAAGCATGTTATCTTTTTATATAACCCACAGCAAAACCTTCCAATAAACTTAGAGATTTTACCGAAAACATCTTTGGTGTCTCTTTTAATTTCTATTGAAAAATTTCATGCTTTATTTTCAAAAGAAGCCAGTTATATTCCTTTTTTAAGCGATGATAATAAGCATAAAAAATATTATGACGATACTCAAATTAGCCCAAATGCCTTAATGGTTTTACAGCAAATTTTAACGGCAAAAAACCATAGTTCGATGAAAGATCTTTACATAAAAGGGAAAACATACGAATTATTAAGCCTTCATTTTGATACTGGCGAAAATACCGAAAATGAATACTGTCCTTTTTTAGTAGATGATCGAGAAATTCAAAAAATAAGACATGCAAAAGATATTATTATTGCTAAAATGAGTGAGCCGCCTACCCTACAAGAACTTGCTACCGAAGTGGGGTTAAATTTAAAAAAATTAAAAGAAGGCTTTAAACAAATATATGGCGACACGGTTTACAGTTTTCTTTTTGATTACAAAATGGAGCACGCGCGCAAACTTTTAGAAAGCAATCAATTTAACGTAAACGAAGTTGGTTTACAACTTGGTTACAGTACTTCTAGCCATTTTATAGCCGCTTTTAAAAAGAAATTTGGCACCACTCCAAAACAATATGTAATTTCTTTACAAGCCAATAAAAAGTAAAAAAGATGAAACAACTTACGCATTACGACATAGAAAACAAGCAACAAACATTTCCAATAACCATTGTTTGCGATGCCATACGAACTCCTGAAAACATCGGTATGTGTTTTCGTATTGCCGAGAGTTTTGGGGTTCAAAAAATATTTTTACACCAAAGTTCTCCTTCTATTCAAAATAGAAACGTAAAACGCACCGCTAGAAATACTATTGCGCAAATTGAACATGAAATTTATGATGATTTCAACCAAGTTATTAAGCGATTAAAAGCCGAAGGAAATACCATTATAGGTATTGAAGTTGCCGATAAAAGCGTAGCGCTTCAAAATTTCGATTTTACATCCGAAGAAAAAATAGTACTACTTTTAGGAAGTGAAAGAAACGGTATTGAAAATATTAATAGTGTTGATGCCACTGTTGCTATACCAATGTACGGACGCAACTCTTCAATGAATGTAATTCATAGTTTAAGCATTGCTTTATACGAAACAACAAATCAATTAAAAAAAGTTTTATAAATAGTGTGATTTAATCTTTTAATAAAAAAAAATCACTATAATAATGACCAAATAAATAAAAAGATGAAAGGAGCTTTATTAGTCAACTTAGGATCACCTGAAAGCACAGATCCAAAGGATGTAAAAAAATATTTAGGAGAGTTTTTAATGGACGAACGCGTAATTGATGTTCCGTATTGGTTTCGTTCATTTTTAGTAAAAGGAATTATTTTAAACACCCGCCCGAAACAATCAGCAGCGGCTTATAAAAAAATTTGGTGGAAAGACGGTTCTCCTTTAATTGTTTTATCAGAAAGATTACAAAAAAAGGTGCAAGAAAAAACTGAATATCCTGTTGCTTTGGCAATGCGATACGGTACAATGACCATTAAAAAAGGATTGCAAGAATTACATGATAAAGGTGTTACCGAAGTATTATTAATTCCTTTATATCCTCAATTTGCGATGGCAACAACTGAAACTATTGTGGTGTTAGCTGAAGAAATTAGAAAGGAGTTTTTCCCAGAGATGAAAATTACCGATGTTCCTGCTTTTTATAAAAAACCGGAATACATCAGCGCTTTATCGAACAGTATTAAAGAGTATTTAGCCGATAAAGAATACGACCATATCTTATTTTCTTACCATGGAGTTCCTGAGCGTCATATTCGCAAATCTGACATTACAAAAAGCCATTGTAAAATAGACGGAAGCTGTTGTAATACACCATCAAAAGCGCATGAATTTTGTTACCGTCATCAATGTTTTGAAACTACAAAAAATGTAATATCAGCATTAGATTTAGATGAAAATATGGTTTCTACTTCTTTTCAATCTCGTTTAGGAGTTGATCCTTGGTTACAACCTTATACTGATAGAACTATTGTAAAAAAAGCCGAAAAAGATGGTATTAAAAAACTAGCAATTGTAACACCTGCTTTTGTTTCTGATTGTTTAGAAACTTTAGAAGAAATTGCCATGGAAGGAAAAGAAGAGTTTTTAGAATCCGGTGGTGAAGAATTCCATACAGTGCCTTGTATTAACGACAATAAGCAATGGGTCAGTGTTTTAGCTGACTGGATTAATAACTTAAAATAAGTGCGTTATTCTAATTTTATTATCTATATTCGCTCTAAATTAGATATAAAAAACAATGAAAAATTTAAAAAAAATTGCTGCAGGACTTGCTATTGCTGTGGTATCTGTAGGAAGTATTAGTGCTCAAAAGAAAGTTGGTACTTTCGGAGGTTTAACTCAAAAAAATCTTGGGTTTAAAAAAATAAGACTTCCATACACCGATGTTATTTCTTACAAAGGTTTTGTAAAATCAGGTAATGAAGATGAAGTTAAAGATGGAAAAAAATTCTATTATTTATATGTTTGGGTTCCTGCTGTTGCTCCTGAATTAGGTGTAAGAATGGTTTCTCCTATAGGAAAAAATAAACCGAAAAATGCCATTGTATCTGCTGATTTTGAAGCAAACAAAAAATCTAAAGATTATTTTGACACCTATATTACTTTAGAGCGTTCAGATATTTTTACAAAAGGTTCTATTACCGAAAGTAAAGTTAAAAACGCAAATTGGCATACACTTGCTAAAAATGATGATAGTAGCGAAATGCCTAAATTACCTAGTGGATCTAGATATAATTCATTATTAAGGTATAAAAGTGAAATAGGAAATCCTTTAAAAGCCATTACTACTGGTTTGTACAGAATTGGATTTACGACCTATAAAAAAGGAGAAGTAAAAGGTACATTTTTAGCTCAAATTGCAGCACCTATAAAATTACCAGGAGTTGTTGTTGCTAAATCTATTGCTGAATTAAAAAAGCAAATGTAATTAATTACATTAAAATCATTAAATTTGAGGTCTTAAAACAATATTGTTTTAAGACCTCATTTTTTTTATTATGGATTTTTTATATATAAAAGCACTACATATTATTTTTGTAGTTACTTGGTTTGCGGGTTTATTTTATGTTGGGCGCTTATTTATTTATCATGTAGAAGCCGAAAAAAAAGAAGAACCTGCCAAAACAATTTTACAAACGCAGTACAAATTAATGACCAAGCGTTTGTGGTATATTATTACCTGGCCATCGTTATTTTTAGCGAGTTTTTTTGCTATTTGGATGCTTATCGAAAATCCTATTTATTTAGAATTGCCTTGGATGCACGTTAAATTAGCCTTTGTTTTAGCCTTATATTTTTACCACGGATTTTGTCATAAAATATATAAAGAATTACAGCGAGATGAAATAAATTACAGCCCTACAAAACTAAGAATATTTAACGAAGCACCAACTATAATTTTGTTTGCCGTCGTTTTTTTAGTGGTTTTAAAAAACACGATTAGTTGGGTTTGGGGAGTTGCAGGAATTATTCTTTTTGGTGTATTATTAATGCTTGGAATTCAGTTTTACAAAAAATTAAGAGCTAAAAAATCTTGGGACAAACAAGATAGTGAATTGCTTAAAAAACAGGATAAATAATCCGTTAATTTTTATTTTGACATCAAAAAAAATTAAAAACACCTTAAAAAACAATCTTAAAACAACAGTATGAAAAAAATATTTTTAGTATTTATTAGCCTTATTTTACTTAGTTCATGTGCTTCTAAAAGTGATGAAATACCAACCCCTGAAGAACTAATAGAAACCAAAGATCCTCTTGTTGGTATTTGGAAATTAACCCACAAAAACACCACAGTTATAACTGATGCTTGCCAAAAAAAAGACAGCTATACCTTTGTTAATAATGGTTATTATATTTTTAATGATTATAATAATACCAATAATTTATGCGCTAAGGATGAAAAATCATCTTATAAAGGCTATTGGAAAAATAACAAAAACAATACTTATAACTTTAAAAAACACGGATATACAGGTAATGGTGCCGATTTAAACATTACTTTCTCTGAAGATAAACAAGAATTTACCTTTCCTAGTAATGGTTTAACTTACAAAAGACAGTAATTCATAAAAAATCCGAAATTTTAAAAATTTCGGATTTTTTTATACACTTTTTATATCACTTCTCTTTTATCACACTTTTATTGACTGCTCAAAAGGAATACGGTTTACAATAGACCTACCTAAGGTAATTTGGTCGGCATATTCTAACTCATCGCCTACCGAAATTCCTCGGGCAATGGTAGAGGTTGTTATATTGCAATCTTCTATTTGCTTGTAAATATAAAAATTCGTGGTGTCGCCTTCCATCGTTGCACTCAAGGCAAAAATCAATTCTTTTATTTCGCCTTTTTTAACCTTAGTTACCAAAGATGCTATTTCTAAATTTTGAGGACCAATTCCTTCAATAGGCGAAATTTTACCGCCCAAAACATGATACATCCCTCTAAATTGTGCCGTGTTTTCAATAGCCATTACATCTCGAAGGTCTTCAACAACACATACAGTACTGGCGTTTCTATTCGGGTTATTGCAAATTTCACATACAACGGTATCTGAAATATTATGACATTTTTTACAGGCTTTTACATCGTTTCGTAACTGCGTTAAAGCACTTGTTAAATAAGTGGTGTTTTCAGTAGGTTGTTTTAATAAATGTAAGACCAAACGAAGCGCCGTTCGCTTGCCTATTCCTGGCAATCGACTTACCTCATCGACTGCTTTTTCTAGTAATTTTGAAGAAAAATCCATGCCGCAAATTTACAATTTTTCAAATAGCATCGCTAAAATATATCAGTTTAAAAAAGTATCTTTGTTGCTTACATTTAAACAAACAATTTACAATGAATTCAGAAATAAGAAACTTAGAGCCTAAAGCTGTTTGGAAGAATTTTGCCGACTTAAATGCCGTACCTCGTCCATCTAAAAAAGAAGAAAAAGTTATCCAATTTATGGTTGATTTTGGTAAAAACTTGCAATTAGAAACGATGGTCGATAAGGTTGGAAACGTAATTATTCGCAAGCCAGCTTCTTTAGGAATGGAAAACCGTAAAGCCATTGTACTTCAAAGTCATTTAGACATGGTACATCAAAAAAATGCTGACACTGTTTTCGATTTTGATACAGAAGGAATTAAAATGTTTGTTGATGGTGATTGGGTAAGAGCTAAGGGAACTACTTTGGGTGCCGATAACGGCTTAGGAGTTGCCTCAATTATGGCTATTTTAGAATCTTCAGAAATTGCACATCCTGCTATTGAAGCTTTGTTTACTATTGATGAAGAAACTGGTATGACTGGTGCAATGGGCTTAGAAGGTGGTATTTTAAAAGGAGAAATCTTATTAAATTTAGATACCGAAGATGATGACGAAATTAGCATGGGTTGTGCAGGTGGTGTCGATGTTACCGCTACAAGAACTTATACTCAAGAAGCTACTCCCGAAAATACAACTGCTTTTAAAATTTCTATTACAGGTTTAAAAGGAGGTCATTCAGGAATGGATATTATTAAAGGTTTGGGAAATGCCAATAAAATAATGAATCGTTTATTATTTGATGGTTTTACAAACTTTGGTTTACGTGTTGCCCATATA
This sequence comes from Tenacibaculum finnmarkense genomovar ulcerans, assembly GCF_900239495.1. Lineage (GTDB taxonomy): Bacteria > Bacteroidota > Bacteroidia > Flavobacteriales > Flavobacteriaceae > Polaribacter > Polaribacter ulcerans. The sequence continues at coordinate 144,738 of NZ_OENE01000004.1, read as the reverse complement.
AACGGAGGAAGTTTACGTAATGCTATTCCTCGTGAAAGTTTTTCAACAGTTGTTGTTGATACTGTATCAAAAGAACCTTTCTTATTTGAAACTCAACAATTAATAAATACGATTAAAGCAGAATTTGCTTTATTAGAAGTTAATTTATCAATTGAATTAGAACAAGTTGAAACTCCTAAACACGTAATGGATTTAGGTATTCAAGAAGGATTTATAAAATCAATGTACACGGCTTTAAATGGTGTATATCGTATGAGCCCAGATATTGAAGGATTAGTAGAAACCTCTAACAATATCGCTCGTGTTACTGTAAAAGACGGAAAAATAAGAATCGCTTGTTTAACTCGTTCTTCTTCAGAAAGTAATAAATGGGATTTAGCAAACGCAATGCGTTCGGCTTTTGAATTAGCAGGTTTTGATGTTGAATTTTCAGGTTCGTATCCTGGATGGTTGCCTAATTTAAATTCTGAAATATTAAAAGTTGTTGAAAAATTATATGTAGAATTACATAACGAGCAACCTAATGTAGCTGCTTGTCATGCAGGTTTAGAATGTGGACTTTTAGGGCAAAATTACCCTGATATGGACATGGTTTCTTTCGGACCAAATATTAGAGGACCACACTCACCTGACGAATGTGCTCAAATTTCATCAACACAAAAATATTGGAAATTTTTATTAGAAATTTTAAAAAATATCCCTAGTAAAAACTAAACAGTAAATAACATCTTAAAAACCACAACCTAACTGTTGTGGTTTTTTTGTTTACATTTACGCTATGAATTTGTTATCACACTTATATTTATCAGGAAATGACACGCAATTAATGATTGGAAATTTTATTGCCGATCATATTAAAGGCAACAAAATAACTCATTTTAACCCACAAATTCAAAAAGGTATTCTTTTACACCGCCAAATTGATACCTATACCGATGCACATAAAATTGTTCGAAAAAGTAAAAGACGTTTACACGAACGCTACAGACATTACGACGGCGTAATTATTGACATTTTTTTCGATCATTTTTTAGCTAAAAACTGGGCTATTTATTCAGAAATCCCTTTAGATATTTACGTAAATTCTGTGTATCAATTATTAGAAGAAAACAAACAGATTCTTCCTGAAAAAACACAAAAATTATTGCCAAATATGATACAGTATAATTGGTTGTATAATTATCAATTTACCAACGGAATTCAAGAAGTATTAAACGGCATTAATAAACGTACACAAGGAAAATCTCAAATGAATCTGGCTTCGGAAGATTTAGAAAACCATTACCGCTTATTTGAAGAAGATTTTACGCTCTTTTTTGAAGATTTACGCTCTTTTTGCAGCGTAAAAATTACTGAAATTAAAGAAGAAGAAAAATAAATACAAAACCAAATACGAGAATCTATTTTTATATATTAAATGACCCTATCTGAAACTCATAAAGTGCCGTTACTAGAAAACCCCATTCGATTGCAAGAATACGGTGTTGGAATTTTTAAAACCATTCCAACAAAATCGGGTATTAAAAAAGCGCTTAAAAAAAACTTGATTTTTGTTGATAAAAAAATTGCCACTTCCGCCCTATTTATCACTGGAAATGAAAAAATAGAATTGTATAAAATTGGCGAAGACACTACTTTTAAACACTTTGATTTTCCGTTAGAAATTCTTTTTGAAGATGCTTATTTAGCTGTTATTTATAAACCTGCTGGTATTTTAGTTAGTGGAAATTCGTTTGCAACTATTGATAATGCACTCTTGCAAAATATCAAAAAAAGCCATTTAGAAGATGCTGTTCGCCCTCGACCTGTACATCGATTAGATTATCCAACAAGTGGACTTTTATTGGTTGGAAAAACAAGTTCGAGTATTATCGCTTTAAATAAATTATTTGAGGATAAAAAAATTCAAAAAACATATCATGCAATAACTATCGGGGAAATAGAAAATAACGGAATTATTGATTTTCCTATTGATGATAAAAAAGCTGAAACATCTTATAAACTGATAAAAACAGTTATTTCTGAACGATTCAAAATGTTAAATCTTGTTGAATTAACACCAAAAACAGGGCGTAAACATCAGTTAAGAAAACATTTATTAGCTATAAACAGCCCTATTTTAGGCGATAAAGAACATTTTTTAGACGGCTTTGTTTTAAACGGAAAAGGATTGTATTTACACGCCTCTAGCCTACAATTTGAGCATCCTTTTACAAAAAAAGAGCTGTTTATTACAAAAGAGCTTCCTAAGAAATTTAAAAAAATTATATCTTTGCCAACATGCGAATAGACATTATTACCCTAGCACCCGATTTATTAAAAAGCCCGTTTGAACATTCAATGATGAAACGCGCTATTGACAAAGGTTTAGCCGAAATTCATTTTCATAATTTACGTGATTATGGGCTTGGCTCTTACAAAAAACTAGACGACACCCAATTTGGTGGTGGCGCAGGAATGGTTTTAATGATTGAGCCTATTGATGCTTGTATTTCTAAATTACAAGCTGAAAGAACATATGACGAAATTATTTATATGACCCCTGATGCGAAAACATTGAATCAATCAATAGCAAATACGCTTTCTTTAAAAGAAAATATCATTATTTTAACAGGGCATTATAAAGGAGTAGACCAACGTGTGCGTGATAAATTTATTACCAAAGAGGTTTCTATTGGCGATTACGTTTTAACAGGCGGAGAATTAGCAGCTGCTATTTTATGCGATGCTGTTGTGCGTTTAATCCCTGGAGTTTTAGGCGATGAACAATCTGCTTTAACAGATTCTTTTCAAGATAATTTATTATCGCCACCCGTTTACACAAGACCCGCAGAATATGACGGAATGAAAGTTCCTGAAATATTATTGTCAGGTAATTTCCCTAAAATTGACAAGTGGCGAGAAGAAAAAGCCTACGAACACACCAAAAATATAAGGCCCGATTTATTAGATGAATAATCGTTTTATACTTTAGCTACCTATTTTATTTGAAACTATTGGCTATATGTATTAAAAAAATAATCGATTAAATAAACTGATAATCAACAGTGTAAATCAATAAATATTATTTAAAAATAAGTTCGTATTTTATAATATTTTGATTAATTTTGCAGCAATAAATTAACCTCTGACGATAATCGTGTATGTTGTTTTATAAAACAAAAATAAATATTATTACGATGGATTTAGTAAAGTTTGTTCAAGACGAATTTGTAACCAGAAACGAATTACCTCAATTTGCAGCAGGAGACACTATTACTGTGTACTACGAAATTAAAGAAGGAAGTAAAACTCGTACTCAGTTTTTTAGAGGAGTAGTTATTCAAAAAAGAGGAGTTGGAGCTTCTGAAACTTTTACAATCAGAAAAATGTCTGGTACTGTAGGTGTTGAGCGTATCTTCCCTATTAACTTACCTGCTATTCAAAAAATTGAAGTAAATAAACAAGGTAAAGTACGTAGAGCACGTATCTTTTACTTTAGAGACCTTACTGGTAAGAAAGCAAGAATTAAAGAAAGAAGAAGTTAAGATTAACATCTTTATTCAATTTATAAAAAAGCATTGTGATTATTCACAATGCTTTTTTTTGATTTATAAACACGTAAAAAAAGACGCGATAAATCGGCGGATATACCCATATTTTGCGGATTTAATTTTATCATATCAATAATAAAACACCCTAACTATTAACAGTTTTGCATCAAAAAAATCATTTCTAATTCTTAAATTTGCAATACTTCAATAAATTTAATAATAACTGTGCGTGTTTTAACAACACCGCGTTAAAAAACTGATATATGAGCAAAATAGCAAAAATTATGTACACGAAAACGGATGAAGCTCCTGCGTTAGCTACTCGTTCGTTTTTACCTATTGTAAAAGCTTTTACAAAATCATCTGATATAGCAATAGAAACCAAAGATATTTCTCTTGCAGCACGTATTCTTGCTAATTTTTCAGATTTCTTAACTAAAGAACAACAAGTTGAAGATGCCTTGGCTTTTTTAGGTGAATTGGCTAAAAAACCAGAAGCAAATATTATTAAACTACCAAATATTTCTGCTTCTGTACCTCAACTAAAAGCGGCAATTAAAGAATTACAATCATTAGGGTATGCTTTACCTGATTTTCCTGAGGAAGCAAATACGGCGGACGAAAAAGCTATTTTAGCACGTTATAATAAAGTAAAAGGATCGGCTGTAAACCCAGTTTTACGTGAAGGAAATTCTGACCGTAGAGCTCCGAAAGCAGTGAAAAATTACGCAAGGAAAAACCCGCATTCAATGGGTGCTTGGGCTTCAACTTCTGAAACTCATGTTGCTACAATGAATGATGGTGATTTTGCACATACCGAAAAATCTGTTACTCTAAAAGATGCTACCGATGTAAAAATTGTACATACAAGCGCAAACGGAACAGCAACTACCTTAAAGGAAAAAGTATCGTTATTAGATGGCGAAATTATTGATGGTTCAGTAATGAGTAAAAAAGCATTATTGGCTTTTTTATCTGAAGAATTAGCCGATACTAAAGAAAAAGGATTATTATTTTCTTTACACATGAAAGCAACGATGATGAAGGTTTCTGACCCAATTATTTTTGGGCATGCCGTTCGTGTTTTCTTTAAAGATTTATTCGCAAAACATAGCGCTACTTTTGAAGAAATTGGTGTTGATGTAAATAACGGATTCGGAAACTTACTTAGTAATTTAGAAGAAGTATCTGCCGATAAAAAAGCAGCAATTTTAGCTGATATTGAAGCTATTTATGCAAATAATGCAGATGTAGCAATGGTTAATTCTGATAAAGGAATTACCAATTTACACGTTCCTTCGGATGTAATTATTGATGCTTCAATGCCTGCAATGATTCGTACTTCGGGGCAAATGTGGAATAAAGAAGGAAAACTTCAAGATACCAAAGCAGTAATTCCTGATAGTTCATATGCTGGTTTATATCAAGAAACTATCGATTTCTGTAAAAAGAATGGCGCTTTTGACCCTACAACAATGGGAACTGTTCCTAATGTTGGTTTAATGGCGCAAAAGGCAGAAGAATATGGTTCGCACGATAAAACTTTTGAAATTTCTGAAAACGGAACTGTTAATGTAATTGATTCAAACGGAACTGTTTTAATATCCCACGAAGTGGAACAAGGCGATATCTGGAGAATGTGTCAAACAAAAGATGCGCCTGTTCAAGATTGGGTAAAATTAGCCGTTACTCGTGCTAGAGCTTCAAAAATGCCTGCTATTTTCTGGTTAGGAAAAGAAAGAGCGCATGATGCTGAAGTTATCAAAAAAGTAGAAAAATATTTACAAAACCACGATACTGCTGGTTTAGATATTCAAATTTTATCGCAAGTTGAAGCGACTAAATATACTTTAGAAAGAGTAAAAGACGGAAAAGATACGATTTCTGTTACAGGAAATGTATTACGTGATTATTTAACCGATTTATTCCCGATTTTAGAATTAGGAACTTCTGCAAAAATGTTATCTATTGTTCCGTTAATGAATGGTGGTGGTTTGTTTGAAACTGGTGCTGGTGGTTCTGCCCCTAAACATGTTGATCAATTAGTAAACGAAAATCATTTACGTTGGGATTCATTAGGAGAATTTTTAGCCTTAGCGGTTTCTTTAGAACACTTAGGAACTAGCAACAATAATAGTAAAGCGAACGTTTTAGCTGAAACTTTAGACCAGGCTACTGATAAATTATTAGATAACAAAAAAGGACCTTCTAGAAAAACTGGTGAGTTAGATAATAGAGGTTCTCATTTTTATATCGCAATGTATTGGGCAGAGGCTTTAGCAGCTCAAAATAAAGAAGCAGCATTAAAAGCACAGTTTGCTCCTATTGCTGAAAAGTTAGCCGCAAATGAAGCGGTAATTGTAAATGAATTAAATAAAATTCAAGGAGAAGCTGTTAACATTGGTGGGTATTACCAACCAAATGATGCTTTAACTGATGTTGTTATGAAACCTAGTGAGGCTTTAAATAGTATTTTAAACGCTATTTAAGAATCGTTTTCACAAGTTTTTACATAGTTTAAACATAAAAAAAAGCAGATGAATATTCATCTGCTTTTTTAATTTATTGACTACACAAATTAGAATAAAAATATATCTATCTATTGATATAAACCCATCCTTTTTGTGTTTTAGATACTCCGTGAATTACATAGTTTAAAATGTAAAAATACGTACCTGCAGGTAATTTATCTTTCGAATTTACTACAAACCTACCAGTAGATTCTCCTGTCCAATCATTTTTGTAATTCTCTGTATTGTAAACAAGATTACCCCAACGGTTAAAAATCTCTAAACTATTACTATCGTATTTTGTTAAGTTTTTAAAGACTAATGTTTCGTTTTTTGTATCGCCATTTGGTGATATTAAAAGGTTTATGTTGTTTGAATCAGCAAAGCCCGATGCTAGGGTTATAATTTGATATTTATCAGGAATAAAACTGCTTGAGGTTACCGTTCCTTCGGTTAAATTTCCTGTTATTTCTGTTGCACCAAGGTCTTCCCATTGGTCATTGTCGTTACTCCAACCTACAACTCTTAGTTTTTCAAGGCTGTTTTTTGAAAGTGTAGCTATATCGCTACGGTCATTCCAAGTTAAGGTAACGCTTGTTTTTGATCCACCGTTTAAATCCCAAAATTCTGTTGTACTAACATTATCAATAAAGACTTGTTTTTGGTCTGTTAAAAAAGATTGACCAAATTGACCAAATGTAGAAGCAGTATTAGGATTTTCATAAAAATAAGCACCTAAAAAAGTGTTTTGCTTGTTTTGAATAGGTAATATCATTGGGCGCAGATTATCGCCATCTCCAATGGGAAATCTAAATTCATCAGTTCCTGTATCTCTTAGCATTACATAACCGTTAATGTGCTTATCGTCATCTTCACCTACATGAAAACGATGTTTATTAAATTCTAAAGAAATAGCTAGATTGCTTTTATCTGTAATAACATCACCATACATAAAACTTAAATCGTTGGTAAGGGCTAATGAGGTTTCTAAGACCAAATTATTTGTAACAGCGATATCAAGATTATAAAAAGTCGCTTTTTTAGCTCCTGAAACTGTTAGTGTTTCAGTCTCACTATAAAAACCCGCTGTTCCTTTACTGTTTCTAAAATCGCCATCATTAATTAAATTGGTATGAAAAGCAATATTTGCATCATCATGTAACTGAATAGTCCCCATGTTTTTAAATGCCGTTTGGGCAAAGGTTACTGTAGTGGATAAAATGATAAAAAGTAAGTTTTTCATACTATTAATATATGTGAAAATTAATTTATTTGCTGCCAATCAGTTCCGTCAGATTGTAACTGAACTGTACTTTGCTTTGGTATAGAATTAGCCGTATTAGTTGTTCTTGTTATATAACGAATATTCAAGTTTACCCCTCGATACCAATTTGTTTTTATAATATAAATACGCCCTGTAACACTACTCGCAGCAGGTAAGTTTATGATTCGGGTATTTGACTCATCTTTAGCAATAAAAGTATAATGGTCTTCGGTTAAAGTAAAATCAGTATAAGATTTAATAATAGATTTTGAAATAGAACCAGCTACTTGAAAGGTAGAGTTTGCCTTTTTAAAAGAAGCGTCATTAGCATTGCTATCTAAATTATCCGCAATAACTACTTCTTGTGGATTTAAATTAATACCAAACCTTGTTTTCGCATTTCGTGTAGCATCACTACCTTGAACACGAAATAATTCTCTATGAAATTTAGCACCTCTATAATCATATCTTTTAAAAATCATTGGTTCATCGCCATCATCACCAACTATAAACTCTAAACGACCTTGATTATTAGGTCCTGCAGAACCTATTTCGAAAAAATCTGTTTTTCCAGCACTTCCTTTCAGTCTAAAACTTCCGTTTGCTGTAGTAAAAAACATGGGTTTATAAAACGTAGTACCACTTGCCTGAAATTGTAAAGCCGAAACGCCATTAGCACCTCTAACATGCACTACAGATTGATCAACATCAGTATAATCTGGGTATGATTGAGTTAAGCCTAATGTTTGCCTACGACCAAATTCTAACATCGGAATGTTATTTGAGCGCATTTGCATTTTTTTATCATCGGTAGTTCCTAAAAAGTTAACTGTTGTTGTTCCTGAGTTTCCTGTGGTTAACCAATTATTTAATGCAGGGTTATCAATCCAATTAGTACCTGTTGCTGTTGATGTTAAAATTTGCCCTGCTGTACCAACATCACCCGTTGTATCAGCAAAAGTACCTCTTACCGATAAATTTTTAGGAATACTAATATTTTGTGCAGCATCTATTGATAAAGCATTTACTCCATCTGTTGAAAAGCCTAATTGATTGGCAGCGATACGGTACATTCCTGTATTCGAATCACTAGAAAACCTATAAGAAGGTTCCCCTACTGCTCCGTTAGAATTATTTAAACCACTCATTCTTATTGTGCCTCCAATAGAAAGTTTATTTGTTCCATTTGGTGTAAGCCCTATTCGTAACTGATTATTTGTATTATCCCAAAATAAATGATCATTATTTTCTGTTGGTTTTCCATCTGCTCCTGCAAAAAATAAAGAACCCGTAGTTCCTGTGTATGCAGCAGAATTATCAACCCATTTAGTCTTTTTATTTGTAGCTGTACCTGTTGATGATAAAATTTGCCCATCTCCACCAAAGCTTCCCGTACTATCTTTGTAACCTTTCTCTACAGTAATATTTTCTACAAAACGTGCGTGGTCAACTACGTTAATTCCACTAGCAGCTCTTAAATCTAAATAACCTGTAGATTGTAGTGCTATATAATTGGTATCATCTATATAAAAATTAGCTAAATCTCTAAAATGCAAATCTTTTCCATTTCCATTTACCTCTCTATTAGAAGTTAAAATTCCATTTTCGGTATACATATTATCAACAGACCCCCTATTACCTAAAGCAGTAGCATCTACCCAATTAGTTCCTGTTCCTGTTGATGATAAAACTTGCCCTGTTGTACCAACATTACCCGTTGTATCAGCAAAAGTACCTGTTAATGATAAGTTTTTAGGAATACTAATATTCTGTGTATTATCTATTAATAAAGCATTTACTCCACCCGTTGTAAAACCTAATTGATCGGCAGCAATACGGTACATTCCTGTATTATTATCATTTGAAAATTTAAATGCAGGATCTCCTACGGTACCATTAGAACTCCTAAAACGGGTAGCTCTTGCTGTTCCATTTACAGTTAATTTATTAGTGTCTGTAGTGTTAAAAGGAGTTCCTACATAAAGCTTAAGAGCTGTGTTATCCCAGGTTAATTGTATGTTGTTTTCTGTTGGCTTCCCATCTGTTCCTGCAAAAAATATAGAACCTGGTGTTCCTGTGTGTCCGGCATTATCAACCCATTTTGTAGTTGTTCCTGTTGATGATAAAACTTGCCCTGCTGTACCTGCATTGTCACTAGCGTCTATAAACTGTTTTTTTACTTGAAAACTTTCATCAGCAATGGTATTACTACGTAAATTAACACCATCAGTTGCTTGTAAATTAATAGATCTAGTGGCATCAAAAGTTATAAATTCAGTATTGGAAACCATAAAACCTTTAAAATAACCAATATCAAATCTATTCGTATTACTCCCCGATATGGTTCTATCAGAAGTAATAGTTCCATTTGTAGTATAAATATTATTGGCAGCAGCGGTAATATCAGAAAGTTTTTTCCATTGATTAGCAACTATAGGCTCATCGGCATCGTAAATTTTTATTTCATTATTTACGGTATCAAACCAAACATCGCCTTCTATTGAATTACTAGGCTCAATTGATGTTGCAGTAGCAGTTACCTTGTTTTTGATATTATCAACCCATTTTGTAGTTGTTCCTGTTGATGATAAAACTTGCCCATTTGCACCTGCATTGTTACTAGCGTCTATAAATTGTTTTTTTACTTGAAAATTTTCATCTACAGTAAGATTTTTAGCAATACTCGTGTTGTTATCTAATAGTATCTTTCCAAAGGATGTAATTGTTACATCACCTGCACTAGAACCAATTTTTGTTTTGCCTGAACTAAGTATTTCAGTTACATCAGTATGTACGGTAAAGTTTCCAATATCGTTAAAAGAAAGGTCGTATTTTCCGCCAAGACCTGTGCTTCCTGTTAAAACCCTATGAGAAGTTAAGGCTCCATTTGCATTGTAAAAATTTGTAGTAAGGTTATTGGTATCTGATAATTTTTTCCAAATAGCACCATCATAAATTTTAATTTCGCTATCAACATCATTAAACCAAACATCGCCCTCTACGGGATTTAAAGGTGGGGTTGATGTTGTCGTTGTAGTCACGTTATTTTTAAATACCGTGTTTATAGTTCCTTTATTATCAACAACTTTAAATTCTTGTGCATTTGTATTTAAAGAGGTTAAAATAAAAGTAATAATTAAGGTAAATAAACGCTGTTTATAGTTTCTCATTTGTTTAACAATTAGCAATAAAAGTAACACTATTTTTATCAAATAGCCTTATATCAATTTTTTGCGTAAAGATAATTGAAATATATTTGAGAATAAAACATTCTAAAATATATTAATTCATTTGTTGCTAAGCATTTTCAACTATAAAACACTACTATTTAAAGGTTTTTTAACTGATTTTTTACAGGTATTCCACTTATTACTAAATAGTATTACCAAATTATTTTCGCCAAGCAATTTCTATTAAAGTTTCAGGATGACTAACATTAGTACCATTACAATATGCTTGTATAAAATCACCTTCGTTAACATCAATATTAAGAGTATTATTATGGTTTCCTTGCTGATTCGTTATTGTTAATGATGCTATTGCTGTTGTACCATCATTTTTACGAATTTCTAAGGTCCAGGTTTGGTTTATGTCTGTTTGGGCACTTATTGCTGTAATAGTAGCATTTCTAATCATTCGCCAACCATTTCTATTAGACTGTGCACCATTAAATTGCCTTAAATATTCATTACCAGTATTAGCATTATTTACACCCCAGCCAACCATAGTACGATCAACACTAAGCCATTTCGCTCTTGTGCCGTCATAGATATATAAAATACCATTTGTGCTATCAACAAACATCTGTCCGCCACTTGTTCCTGTAGGCGTAGTGGTGTTTGGTTGAATTTTAAAAGGAACATCGGTGCTTTTTACGTGTAATTTCGCATCAATAGTTGTTCCTGAAAAATCGCCAATACCAACATTATCGTTTTTATATATTTCAGTGTCGTTTTTATCCGCAGTTAAATTATCATCTAAAGCAAGCCAAGTGCTTACTGCTGTATTATCAACCCAATTAGTAACTGCTCCTGTTGATGATAAAACTTGCCCTGTTGTACCGGTATTATTAGTGGCATCTTTAAAAGCTCCCTTTAAATAAAAGTCATTATCAGCTGTGATATTACCTCTTAATGAAATATTAGCGCTTGTAAGTGCAAGAGATATTGGGCTATTTATCTGGAAATAAGCAGTAGAATTCAATTGCACATCAAAAACGTCATAAATATGAAATGAACCTAAACCATAAAACCGTAAACTTTTTCCATTTCCATTTACATCCCTATCGGTAGTAATAGTTCCATTTTCTGTATAAATATTTTGATTAGAAAATTGTTTCCAAACAGGTGTAGGTAAAGCATCATAAATATTAATAACATCATTTGGCGAATTTGTATCAATCCAAATATCTCCTTCTAAAGGATTTAAAGGAGCAGTTGTAGCCGAAGTAACTGTGTTATTATTTACCGTATTTATAGTTCCTTTATTATCAACAACTTTAAATTGTTGTGCATTTATTTTTAAAGAGATAAAAAAAAGGCTAAAAACAAAAAGTAATTTATAATTTATCATACGGTATAAATTTATTTTATATTTTATTATAATCATTACTAATTTATAAGCTATTTATAGAAGAGTAAGTATATCTTAAAATTTAAACCCTTGTAGTAGAAGGTGGTTTTGGGGCTAAAAACAGAAAAAGTAATTGTAATATCTTAAAAATAACCGTTAAACATTGGTTTTAATTATAAAACCAATGCCTAAGGTTAAAAATATATTGTTGCTTTTAAGCAGTAATATTATCTAGTAAATTGAATTTCAATAATATCATCTTTATATAAAGGTAAATCAGTATTGTTTATTACAACTGTACCAGCAACAGCAGCAGTAAAATCAGTATTAAAACGTAATTTTACACCATTTCTGTAAACGAATAATTTACCTGAGTTTAATGGAGTAATAATAGGTAAGTTAGCTACAGTTATAGAATGATCTGTACCAGCAGTAACACTAGCAGCAATAGTATCTTCTGCTCTAATAGCTACTACAAACTTAGAAAGGTCGTCAGCTAATATTTTTTTAACTTCTCCAGAAATTTCATCTCTTACAAGAATAGAGAAACCAGCACCGTCATAAGTTGCTGCAAGCTTGTTTTTGGGATCAGCTAAATCAGTTATATCGATCTTTTGAATTCCTTCAACAGCAAAAGTATTAGTTGCAGTTGTTTTAATAGCAGTAGCAGAAATTAATTCACCACCTAATTGGAAAGTTGTAACAGTTTCGTTACCTGCATTTGTAGAAGTAACAGTAGTAATACCATTAGCACCTTGTATGTACTTAATTGTACCTTTGTTGTCTACAGATTTCACAACTTTAGTTGCATCTAAATTTTTGTCTAAAAGTGCATCAGTAGTAGTTGTTACCTGTGCGCTAACAGTTCCGATAGTTAACATTCCTACAGCAACCATTGCTAATTTGAACGAGTTTGTTTTTTTCATCATTTTTGGTTTTAATTGGGGTTCTTTATTTAATAAATTTGTACTATTCTTATTTGATCGCCTGTATAACATTTTGCATCAGGCTCTAATGTAATACCAGTTTTAGCAGCGTTTACCGTAAAACCTACACGAACACCGTTTCTATAAACGTTTATTTTATCTTCGGTTTTTAAAGTTACTAAAAACTCTACTTGATTTAGTGTCGCAGCTGTTAATACCGTTTCCTCTTGCTTAATTCCTGTACTTGTGCTTGTTTGTGTAACCCAAGCTGTTCCGTTATGGGCATAAATTGTTCCTGTTGCGGTATCTACATAAATATCACCAGCAACTGAATTTGGAGCTGTTATATTAGTAGGTACTCCAGTTCCTTTCTTCGGATTTTCATTTAATAAAACCCAAGATGTACCATTATAAATATTCGTTTGATTGGTTGTTGTGTTAATCCAAAAATCTCCTTTATTTGGATTTGCAGGAGCAGCAGGTTGCTTTGTAATTTCAACAGTACTCGTTGTATTCGTTGTCGGATTTAATAAAACCCAAGTTGAAGTTGTAGCGTCCCAAATTTTTGTTTCGTTATTTGTAACCCAAAAATCTCCATTATTAGGATTTGTAGGAGCAGTAGGATCTGTTGTAATATTTACAGAACTTCCTGTATTCGTTGTCGAGTTTAATAAAACCCAAGATGAAGTTGTAGCGTCCCAAATTTTTGTTTCGTTATTTGTAACCCAAAAATCTCCATTATTAGGATTTGTAGGAGCAGTAGGATCTGTTGTAATCTTTACAGAACTTCCTGTATTCGTTGTCGAGTTTAATAAAACCCAATTCGTACCGTCAAAAAGACTTGTTTGATTGGTTGTTGTGTTAATCCAGAAATCTCCTAAATTATTATTTAATGTAGGAGCAGTAGGAGCTGGTGTTACTTTTATAGAACTCGTCGCTAAATTACATAAACTAACCCATGCAGCACCGTTATACATAAAAACACATTTATCAGTCGTATTATAAACCAACGCACCTTGTAAAGGACGTTTATTAGGATCGGGATTTAAAAGCAAGCTTTGCATTACCGCATTATCCATACGAGTTAAAACGAAAACCTTATCAGTGCTTTCTAGCTCTAAAATAGAAGTCGGGTTGATATCACTAGGATTATCGCCAATTTTTACCTGCGCAAAAAGAGTGATATTCGTTAGTAAAACAAGTATTAAAGAAATTTTTAATCTCATACTTTTGTGTTAATTTTTTACAATATTAATCTTTATTTAAATAAAATGAAACAAATTTCTTGTATATTTTTTTTTCAATATAAACACGTTAAGTGTTTATATATAAAAGAAATAACAATAATCATGCCTGTTTTTTCACATAAAAAGAAGCTATTCATCTTTGTTGAAAAAATTATATACAAGCAGGCACATCTTTGTTAACTTAACGTTAAAACACTCTAAGGTAAAAAGATAAAAAATTTTATGACTCATAGCACCTGTTTAAATTTTAGCTAAAAAAAGTTTTGTAACAGAAAAATAAGAAACAGTATCACTCAAAAAAAATTAATTCAATTTAGTATCTTTATTTGCTAAAATAGTATCAACTCGAGTGATTTTAATGACTGAAAGGAATTAAAATAGTATCGAGAATTTGAATTGTTTTTTGTTGATACTAAAAAAGTTCTCGATACATTTTTTGAAGGAAAAAACACTCGAACTGACAGTTATTTTGATAATTCTTGTTAATTCGAGTGATTTTAATGACTAAAAGAAATTAAAATTGTATCGAGAATTTGAATTGTTTTCTGTTGATGATAAAAAAGTTCTCGATATATTTTTTTGAAGGAAAAAAACACTCGAACTGACAGTTATTTTGATAATTCTTGTCAATTCGAGTGATTTTAATGACTGAAAGAAATTAAAATTGTATCGAGAATTTGAATTGTTTTCTTTTGATACTAAAAAAGTTCTCGATACATTTTTTTGAAGGAAAAAAACACTCGAACTGACAGTTATTTTGATAACCCTTGTCAATTCGAGTGATTTTAATGACTGAAAGAAATTAAAATAGTATCGAGAATTTGAATTGTTTTTTGTTGATACTA
>NZ_OENE01000004.1:0-129836 GCF_900239495.1 Tenacibaculum finnmarkense genomovar ulcerans | reverse complement strand
AAAACACTCGAACTGACAGTTATTTTTGATAATCCTTGTCAATTCGAGTGATTTTAATGACTAAAAGGAATTAAAATAGTATCGAGAATTTGAATTCTTTTCTTTTGATACTAAAAAAGTTCTCGATACATTTTTTGAAGGAAAAAAACACTCGAACTGACAGTTATTTTGATAATCCTTGTCAATTCGAGTGATTTTAATGACTAAAAGGAATTAAAATTGTATCGAGAATTTGAATTATTTTTTGTTGATATTAAAAAAGTTCTCGATACATTTTTTTGAAGGAAAAAAACACTCGAACTGACAGTTATTTTGATGATTCTTGTCAATTCGAGTGATTTTAATGACTGAAATAAATTAAAATAGTATCGAGAATTTGAATTGTTTTCTTTTGATACCAAAAAAGTTCTCGATACATTTTTTTGAAGGAAAAAACACTCGAACTGACAGCTCTTTCATTTTTGAACAGGATTATTCAATTTTAGTTAAAAAATAAAGTTTGATATACTAAATGCCTAGCCCCGATTGAAGCTTTGTTTGAGCTCTTTTTTTGATTTTTCTTCAAAAAAAAGCGAGTGCGGAAAGCGGGAAATTGCTTCAAATAATTTTATCTAAAAAAAACGTTCAAACTGACAGCCTTAATTTTTAAACAAGTTTATTGTAAAAATAACTAAACTCCTGAATTAAAAAGTGCATCTAAAAAGGTTTTTATAGTTCTAAAACCATAATATACCGTAAATAACAGTAAAAAAACACCGATAACCAATAAGGCATAGGCAATATATATTTTAGGGCTTTGGGTAAAAATACGCTGCGCTTTAAAGGCTAAACTCAATACAATTGGCGATACAATTAATAAGCCTAATAGAATTAAAAACTTTTTTACAACCACATCATTTGTTATTTTTTTAGTCATTTTCAGTGGTTTTTTTAAAATTTATAATAGCATTTCTAACATTTCCATATTTTTCTAGTAATACCGTTGCAAGCTCATTATTAATATGTAGTTCGGCAATTAGCATTTTTTTAGCTCTTTCTACTAATTTTTTATTAGAAAGCTGCATATCAACCATTTTATTACCTTTTACCTTTCCTAGCTGAATCATGCTTGCCGTAGAAAGCATATTTAGCACTAATTTTTGTGCTGTACCTGCTTTCATTCGAGAACTACCCGTTAAAAACTCCGCTCCAACAACTACCTCAACAGGAAATTGTGCCGTTAACGCCAAAGGACTATTTTTATTACAGGTAATACAGCCCGTAATTATTTGGTTTTCGTTGCATTTTTCAAGCGCCGAAATTACATAAGGTGTAGTTCCGGAAGCAGCAATACCAATAACAACATCGTTGGTGGTAATTTGTTTGTTTTGCAAGTCTTTCCAGCCTTGTTTGGTCGCATCTTCGGCATTTTCTACGGCTTTTCTAATCGCAATATCACCACCTGCAATAAGCCCAATAACTAGGTTATGCCCAACGCCAAAAGTAGGCGGACATTCGCTTGCATCTAAAATACCTAATCGCCCACTTGTACCTGCTCCAATATAAAATAATCGCCCGCCTTGTTGTAATTTTAATACAATTTGTTCGGTTAATTTTTCAATTTGAGGCAAGGCTTTTTCAACAGCCAAAGGCACGGTTTTATCTTCGTTATTTATGTTTGATAATACTTCAGAAATACTCATTTTTTCTAAATTATTATACTTTGAGTCTTGTTCGGTTGTTTTGGTAAAATTCATGTTTCAAATTTAGTAATTATAAAGTTTTTATGCTGATAAATTTTTAGAATAATCAATTTAGATGTTTTCTTTTATTTAAAAAAATATTTTATAGCAGATAAAAGCAAAGCTTTTACATTAAACTACTTTTTAAACGCAAAAAACCCGCATCGTAAATGCGGGTTTTTCAGTAAATTTCAATACAAATATTTTGTTTTATTTTGCTACGTTTACCGCTCTAGTTTCACGGATTACAGTCACTTTTACCTGCCCTGGGTAGGTCATATCATTTTGTATTTTTTGTGAAATATTAAATGATAATTCGGCAGCTTTGGTATCGTTTACTTTTGAACTTTCAACCATAACTCTTAATTCACGTCCTGCTTGAATAGCATAGGCTTTTTGTACACCTGTAAAACCAAAAGCAATATCTTCTAAATCTTTTAAACGCTGAATATAAGAATCTAAAACCTGACGACGCGCCCCTGGTCTTGCTCCTGAAATAGCATCACAAACCTGTACAATTGGCGATAACAAACTTTTCATTTCTATTTCATCATGATGCGCTCCAATTGCATTACAAACATCTGGTTTTTCACCATATTTCTCTGCCCATTGCATCCCTAATAAAGCGTGTGGTAATTCACTTTCTGTTTCTGGCACTTTACCAATATCATGTAATAAACCAGCACGTTTAGCCGCTTTTGCATTTAAGCCCATTTCGGCAGCCATAATACCACAAAGATTTGCAACCTCACGAGAATGTTGTAGTAAATTTTGCCCATAAGAAGAACGGTATTTCATACGCCCCACAATTTTTATTAATTCAGGATGTAATCCATGAATTCCTAAATCAATAACGGTACGCTTACCAACTTCTATAATTTCTTGGCTAATTTGTTTTTCTGTTTTCTTAACAACCTCTTCAATTCTTGCTGGGTGAATACGCCCATCGGTTACTAATTTATGCATCGATAAACGAGCAATTTCTCTACGGATAGGATCAAAACACGATAAAATAATCGCCTCTGGTGTGTCATCAACAATAATTTCAACACCCGTTGCAGCTTCTAAAGCACGAATATTACGACCCTCACGCCCAATAATACGTCCTTTAACATCGTCAGACTCTAAGTTAAATACCGACACACAATTTTCAACAGCCTGCTCTACTCCTACTCTTTGAATGGTTTTTAAAACAACTTTACGAGCTTCTTGCTGTGCAGTCATTTTTGATTCTTCAATAGTTGTTTGAACAAAAGACATCGCTTCTGATTTCGCTTCATCTTTTAATGATGATACTAGCTCGGTTTTAGCATCTTCTGCCGATAAGCCTGAAATTTGCTCTAGCATATCAACATGACGTTTGTGTATTTTCTCTACTTCAGCTTCTTTCTTTTCTAAAATTTCTATTTTATGTTCAAAATCGGCTTCTTTTTTTTCTAAAGCCTGAATTTTAGAAGTAAAATCAGTTGCTTTACTTTCTACTGCTTTATTTAATTTTCTGTTTTTATCTAATTCTGATGAAATTTGACTTTCTTTATCTCTTGTTCTTTTTTCTACATCAGAGATTTTCTTTTCTCTTGATAAAATTACTTTTTCATGCTCAGATTTTAACTCAATAAATTTTTCTTTAGCTTGTAATATTTTATCTTTTTTTATTGAATCTGCTTCTATTTTAGCCGATTTAACAATATTTTTGACTTCTTTTTTGGTTTCTATTATTAATTTATTTGCTTTAGATTTCTCTACTATTTTAGCAATAATAAAACCGATTGCTACTCCTATAATTCCTGCTAATACAGGAAATAAATTTCCATCCATAATTTTAATTTAATTGTATAAAAAAACCTACATTAATAAGGTTTTATAAACTCCGTAAAAACAGGTTTAGGACTAACTGGCTTGTCAAGGATCCGAAAATAAATTCGGCATGCTTTAAGAACCAAGACTCATCCTTTCTAAATAAATAGTGTTGAGTTTAATAAACAATGTACTAATGTAGGCAGTAATATTAATATGTGTATTTTAAAAGAACGTTATAAATGTTTTCCTAACAAGTTAGCTAAATCATTTATTTTATTTATTACTTCAGTATTTTCTTTCTCATTTGCTAAAGATACAATTTCTAATTTAGATGCAAATTGCAATGCGCACATTGCCAATACATCTTGCTTATCAGCTACTGCATATTTTTGTTCGAACTTAACAAGTAAATCATTAATGTTTTTTGCAGCAGTACGCATTCCTTGTTCTTCATCTGTGTTTTCAACACTTAAAGGATATGTTCGTCCTGCAATTACTACATTAACTTTTATTTTTGTCATGTTAAAGAACTTTTATGAATTTAAAAGACTAATACATTTATCAATTTCTCGAACTAAAGTATTTATTTTTTGCTTTGTTTCTTTTCTATTTTCTTCGTTACTGCCTCGCATAGTTTTAGCAACTTTAAGCAATTGATATTCTTCTTGCTTTATTGTTAAGTCGTGTGTTTTCTCTTCTAATAAACCTTGTAATTTTGCATTATCTTTACGCAAAACTTGGTTTTCTTCTTTTAAAAACTCATACTTATTTAATAAGCTTTTTAACTTATCTTCCAGTAAATAAATTGCTTCTAAAGGGGTACTCATTTATTTTTTTGAGAATAAAACTATACAGACAAAGTTATCATTATAGATTTTAAATAGCAACTCTTTTAGTACTTTTTAATAAAATACTGATTATTAACACTCTAAGTGTTTCGCTTATTTTTAGTATTTTTGTTTAAAACCCCACTGCTTTGAAATTTTATTTTTCTATTATTTTTTTACTGTTCTTTTACTCAGGAAACGCCCAACAGCAATATCCTAGAAACTATTTTTCAGCCCCTTTAAAAATTCCTATTATTTTATCAGGTACTTTTGGTGAACTCCGTAGTAATCACTTTCATTCTGGAATAGATATAAAAACACAAGGAAAACAAGGTATTCCTATTTATGCAGCGGCAAATGGCTATGTTTCTCGTATTAAAGTATCACAATATGGTTTTGGAAAAGCCATTTATTTAGATCATCCTAACGGATATACCACCGTATATGCGCATCTTCAAAAATTTGAACCTACTATTGAAAAATACGTTAAAAGCGTTCAGTATGAAAAAAAAAATTATCAAACAGGTAACTTATTTACCCCACACGAACAGTTTCCTATAAAAAAAGGACAAATTATTGGTTATAGTGGCGATACTGGAGGTTCTGGAGGTCCTCATTTACATTATGAAATTAGAGACACTAAAACCGAACATATTATAAATCCGTTGTTATTTGGTATTACCCCAAAAGATGACACCGCTCCTACGATTCAAAAAATAATGGCGTATCCGTTAAATGCGCAATCTAGAGTTAATAATTCTAGTTCAAAATTGGTACTGTCCTTTAAAAAAATTGCGCCTAACAATTATATTAGTCAACGAATTACAGCTAGTGGCGTTATTGGTTTTGGTGTGAGTGTTTTTGATAGATTAAATGACGCTAGTAATAAAAATGGAATTTACAGCCTTGAAATGAAAGTAAACGGCAGCAGGGTTTATTATCATGACCTTGAAACTTTTTCATTTGCTGAAAGTAAATACATTAATTTATTGATTGATTACAAACACTATAAAACCTACAAAAATAGGGTTCAGAAAACACACAAAGTAAAAGCCAATAGATTAAATTTATATGAAGATTTAGTTAATAATGGTAAAATTACCATTAAAGATGGCGCTAGTTATCATATCGAAATTATTGCTAAAGATATTAAACACAATACCACCACCATTAAAATACCCGTTAAAGGCGTAAAAAGTAATTTAGTTTTTAAGCAAAAAGACAGTACAGCTTATAAAATAATTGCAAGTGATTTTCATAAATACACCCTTAAAAATGTAACTATTGCCTTTCCTAAAAACACCTTTTACACCGATTGTTTTATTGATTTTTCTATTGATAATGATATCGTAAAAGTTCATAATAAAACTGTGCCGATAGATAAAAGATATACCTTAACTTTTAACACCTCTCTTTTAACTGACGCTCAAAAAAAACAGGTTTATATTGCCAATGTTAGCAATATGAAATACCCCCGATACGCCAACACAAAAAAGAAAACCAATAAAATATATACCTCAACCAAAGTTTTAGGAAGTTATAAATTACTTTTTGATAGCATAAAGCCAACTATTAAATTATACAATTTTAAAAACAAACAATGGTTATCAAAAAACAAGACACTAAAAGTAAAAATTAAAGATAATCAATCTGGTATTAAAAATTTCAATGCAACCATTGATGACCAATGGATTTTAATGCAATACAATCATAAAAAAGGATTGCTTACCTATAATTTTAATGATAAAAAACTAATTGGAAGCAAGCATATTTTTAAACTTGTTGTTTCTGATAATGTTGGTAATTTAAAAACACTTTCGGCACTTTTCTATAAAAAGTAGTCTTCATAAAAAATAAAAAACCTTGAAAAAAACACGCTTCTTAATCTTATTTTGTTCCTTGGTTTTCACCCAGGTTTCTGCACAAAAAACAGCCATTATAAAAGGAACTTTAACGAATAAATTTAACATTCCTATTCAAGGAATTGCTATTTCTTATTTATCAAAAGGAACAACAACCGATGCTAACGGACAGTATAAAATTACCATTCCAATGCGTAAAACAGTGCGGGTTACCTTTAGCCATGTTACTTATAAAACCATTACTAAAAAATTCACCTCTCGAGGAAAAGAAATTTTTAACTACGCTCCTACTTTTTATTTTAAAAGCCAAGAATTAGAAGAGGTTATTGTTAAAAACTACCGAAAACAAGCAAAAGGAATTAGCACAATTTCTACCAAAAAAGTTAAAAACATACTCGGTGCAAATCCAGGTGTTGAAAATATTTTGATGACCCTTCCCGGGGTTAGCAATAACAACGAATTAAGTACGCAATATAATGTTAGAGGCGGAAATTTTGATGAAAACCTTGTTTATGTAAACGGAATTCAAGTATATCGACCGTTTTTAATTCGTTCGGGTCAACAGGAAGGTTTGAGTTTTATCAATCCGCAAATGGTGCAAAATATTAATTTTTCGGCAGGTGGTTTTCAAGCTAAATATGGCGATAAACTTTCTTCTGTTTTAGATATTAGCTACCGAAAACCTACTAAATTTGGCGCAAAAATAGCCCTTAGTTTACTAGGAGCAAGTTTTACCATAGAAGATACTTTTTTAAACAATAAATTAAGCGCCCTTATTGGGGTTCGGTATCGCGACAATAGTTTGTTTGTAAACAGTAAACAAGTTGCTGTAAATTTTAGCCCAACATTTACCGATGTTCAAAGTTTTTTATCATACAAAGCAACTAAAAAACTAACCTTAAATTTTTTAAGTAATTTTTCGATAAATAAATACAAATACCAACCGCTAACCAGAAAAACACGTTTTGGAACACTTGCCAACCCGTTGGAATTAATAGTCTATTATCAAGGGCAGGAAAAAGACGAATTTAAAACCCTTTTTGGCGCTTTTTCTTCGGATTATCAAGTAAATGATGCCTTAAAAATAACAGGAACTATTTCTTCTTTCAACACCCAAGAAGAAGAATATTTCGATATTGCTGCGGCTTACAAGCTAAGCGAAATTACAAAAACCTCTGAAAATTCTGAAAACAATCAAAATTTTGAAGAAGTAACCTTTGCACAAGGGATTGGCTCGCAAATAAACCATGCCCGAAATGATTTAGACGCTTTAATTCGTACTATTGAATTTAAAGCGACTTTAAAAGATGGCAAAAACGAATGGAAAACAGGCGTGAAATTTCAAACAGAAAATATAAAAGACCGCATGAATGAATGGGAAATTATTGACTCCTTAGGTTTTAGTATTCGTCCGCCATATCATAGTACTAATATCCAACCCTATGAGCCTTTTACGGCAGCTATTGAACCTTTTAATAAGGTAAAATCAAAAAATAATATTGATATTAATCGCATTAGTAGTTTTTTACAATTTAGCCGAAAAACTACTTGGAAAAATCATCAAATTTGGCTAAACATTGGCGTTAGGTCACATAATTGGAGCGTAAAAAATGCGGCTAAAAACACCATCAAAAATACTAGAAATCAAGTTACATTTAGCCCAAGAGCACAATTTGCCATCAAACCAGATTGGGGCAAAGACATGCTTTTTAGAATTTCAGGAGGATGGTATTCTCAGCCGCCATCTTACAAAGAATTACGTGCTTATAATGGAGAAATTAATCCGAAGGTAAAAGCACAAAAAGCGATTCATTTTGTAGCAGCAAACGACTATAGTTTTAAACTTTGGAAGCGCCCTTTTAAATTAACAACCGAATTATATTACAAAAATTTAACCGATGTAAATGCCTATTCAGTCGATAATGTTCGGATTCGATACCGTGCCGATAACGCAACAAAAGCCTACGCCTACGGATTGGATATTCGTTTAAATGGCGAGTTTGTACCAGGAAATGATAGCTGGGTGAGTTTCGGATATTTAAAAACCCAAGAAAACACCAATAACCAAAGTTATATTGCCCGACCAACCGATCAGCGTTTAAAATTTGGCGTGTTATTTCAAGATTACGTACCTAATATTCCCAGCTTAAAAGCCTACTTAAATATTGTGTATAACACCGGATTACCTGGTGGTTCACCTGCTTATACCGATGTTTATAAATACCAGCATAGATTAAACGATTACAAACGTGCCGATGTTGGTATTTCTTATATTTTTACAGATATTTCAAAGAAAAAAAGCACTGGTTTTTTAGCAAACTTTAAAGAATTAACAGCAGGTTTAGAGTTATTCAATTTATTTGATATTCGCAATTCAATAACCAATACTTGGGTGCGTGATGCGTATAGTAAACAGCAATACGGCATTCCCAATTACATGACCGGCAGAGTTTTAAATCTTAAAATTGGCATGCAGTTTTAACGCATTATTTTTTAAAACAAAAAACTCGAATCGTATAGGATTCGAGTTTTTTTATGTTTAATTAAAAATTAAATCTAGTAATCTAATTTTTTGATATAATTTAATTTTGCTTTCCAAACATCTAACTGATCTTTAAATTCTTGGATTCCTTTACGAACATTTAAAACCAAAGGATTGTCAGGTTTTGCATTTGAAAAGAACCCTAAGTTATTTTCTAATTGTTGCATTTCACGAACAGTTTCATCTATTTTTTTACGGATAAAATATTGTTCGTTGTCTAATTTTTTAAAGTCTTTTTGAGATAAATACGTATCAATAGAATTTTTAAACTTCATCAGCTCGATGTCGCTTTTACTCATATTTAAGTTTCCTAAATGCGCATCAACAGCTTTGTTGAATTTTTCATCTAAATGACGTGCATTTCTTGGTAAAAAACCTAAAGCTCTCCACTGTGAAATACGCTCTTTAATATTTTCTAAGGTTAAGTTTTCAGATGCTTTTAATTGCTCTATAAACTCTTTTTTAGCTGCAACAAGTTCTAATTGCTCTTTATTTTGCTCGTTCTTTTGAGCGTGTAATCTGTCAAAATAGAAATTACAAGCATCTTTAAAACGCTTCCAAATATCGTCCGAAAATTTTCTTGGCACATGACCAATTTTTTTCCAATCAGATTGAATACGCTTCATGGTATTGGTTGCCTCTTCCCAATCATCGCTATCTTTTATACTTTCGGCAAGTTCTATTAACGCAATTTTATTTTTTAAATTATCGTTTTGAGTACTTTTTTCTGCCTTATAAAAAACATTTTTTGCGCTGTTAAATTTTTTGGTCGCATTTTTAAATTGTTGCCAAACAGCTTCACTTTTGTTATAAGGTAATTTTCCGATGTCAAAGTATTTTTTACGTAGTTTTTCAAGTTCTACAATACTTTTTTGCCAATCGTTGTGTGAGTTATTAGCGGAAGTATCAAAGGCATTTATTTCTTCAATAACCACTAACTTTGCATCAATCATTTCTTGATATTTAGATTTTAATTCTCTAAAATATTGATGACGCTTATCGTGTATTTTTTTAGTAGCTTCGCTAAATTTACCCCAAACATCTTCTCTATGTTCTTTACCTACAGGTCCTATTTCTTCTTTCCAAATACGGTGTAAATCTTGTAAATCTTTAAAGGCTACATTTACATCAGCAACTTCATTTAAAGCCTCTGCATGGGTAATTATTTTTAATTTTTCTTCTAAATTATGTTTAAAGTCTAGCTCTCTAAAATCTTTATTTAAGTCTAATAAATCATAAAAACGCTCTACATGATGATGGTAAATTTTCCAAGTATCATTGTATTTTGTTTTTGGTACAGGTCCAATAGTTCGCCATTTCTTTTGAATTTCCTGGAAATCATTATACATTGTTTTTCCATCAGCTTTTTCAATCAATGTTTTTAACGCATCAATTAAAACATTTCTACTGTCTAAATTTTCCTTTAGCTGATTTTCTAACCTCGCATAATGAGCATCTCTTTTTGCTTTGTACTCGCCTAATAATTTGTTGTATTCTGCTTTAATAGGGCTTGAAAACTGAAAATCTATTATATTTCCACCTTCCGCTAAAAACACTGCCTTTTTTTGTGCAACTAAATCACCAAATTTCGCATTAAAAGCATTTTTAATCGCGTCAATATTGGTTTTTAATTGCTGTATTTGATAGCCGTCTAACAACTTACTTAATTCCGCTACCAAAGTATCTAACTCCATTGTAGCGTAATCTAGCATTGGTATTTCATGCTTTTCATCAACTTTTTCAGCTTCATTAGCTACCTCACTCTCTACTGCGTTTACTGCATTTTCTGTTGCTACTTGCACCTGAGTAACTTGTTCAGCAATTGATTCTTGTAATTCTTTTTCGTTATTTTCTAACATATCTACAATGTTTAAGTTCCTTGATTATTTATTTTATAAATATACGGATTCTTATAGAATACCAAATTTTATTTTCAATAACTTATTGTTAACTATTATTCCAAATTTTCCAAGCTTTTTCAGCCTGTTGTTCTAGCATTTCTAAACCATTTTTTATGGCAGCATTTTTTTCTTGTCCTTTACTTAAAAATGTAGTTATTTCGGGGTTGTAAATTAAGTCAAAAAGCAGGTGTTTTTTACCGATAAATTGATACGGAATATCAGGGCAATCTTTAATATTTGGATGTGTTCCTAAAGGTGTGCAATTAATTATTAAATGATGTGTTTCTATTATTTCTTTAGATAAACTCTGGTAAGAAACCTCTTTTTTACCCTTCGGATTTCTAGAAACGAAATAATAGGTAATGCCTAATTTTTTAAGCACATACGCCACCGCTTTCGATGCGCCTCCTGTTCCTAAAATCAAGGCTTTTTTATGATGATTTTTTAATAATGGTTTCAAGGATTTTTTAAAACCATAAACATCGGTATTAAAACCTATTAATTTTCCTTTTTTAGAGATTTTAATAGTGTTTACTGCACCTATTTTTCGGGCTTTTTTATCTATTTCATCTAAAAAATTAAAAACGTCCAATTTATAAGGAATTGTTACATTCATTCCTTTTAAAGTCGTTTTATTTTCTTTTATTTTTGCTGATAATTCTTCTATTGACTGAATATCAAAATTTACATATTCGCTTGTTTCAAGCCCTAATTCTTTAAATTTATTGGTAAAATATCCTTTTGAAAAGGAATATGAAATATTTTTCCCTACCAAAGCATACATTTTTTTAACTTCTTTTTCTTCCATAATAATCTATTATTAAAATTAAGGCGATACCAAAAAGGATAAAACCTATTGAAACCCATGTTTCTTGTAGTGCTAAATCAGGAATAAATCGCTGGTAATTTTCCACAATTTTATGTCCTTTTTTATCCAATAAAAAACCTTGTTCATTTACTTTAAAGAGTGTTTTTTTCCAAGGCCAAACAATACCTAACGAACCTGTTATAAAACCGATAATAAGAGCCGTTACTAATTGATGCCATCGTTTTAAAACATAACCTAAAACATGTGAAATTGACACCAAACCAAAAACAGAACCGATGGTAAAAACACTTATAATTTTTAAATATCTTATTTTTATAGGATCTTTTAATACTTCAAAATTACCCGACAACAAGCTCGTTACAATACCAGCAAAAACATTAACGCTGTCTACCAATAACAATACGTAATTTCCTAATAAAATTAAAATAAAAGAACCTGATAACCCAGGAAGTGTCATGCCTGAAACACCTATAATTCCACAAATAAAAACAAACCAAAGATTATCATTTTCTTTTGCAGGAGTTAAAAAACTGATAAAAACACCAATAGAAACACCAATAATTAAGGCGATAATATTTTTTAATTTCCAATCGTTAAAATCTTTTGAAAGATAATAAATAGAGCCTAAAATCATCCCAAAAAACCACGACCAAACATAGCCTTCATTGTTTTTTAAAAAATAATCTAATACTAACGAAATGGTAAAATAACTGCACATACTTCCTAGCATTACCAGTGCTAAAAATTGCAAATTTGTATAGTTAGCAAAACTTTTAAAACGTCCGTTAAAAAGTAATTTAAAAGCCTTGCCGTTTATCCGCTGAAAAGAAAAAATAAGTTCTTCATAAAAACCCATTACAAAAGCCACCATTCCGCCAGAAACACCGGGGACTTTATTAGCACCACCCATGGTCATTCCTTTAAAAAAAAGCAGTGTTTTTTGTAATAATGTGCGCTGTTGTTGCTTATACATTCTTAAAATTAAAAAGACTAAAGTAGTTGTTTTTTAACCGATTTTTATTATTTTTTTACGGCTAATTTTTCTAGTAATAAAATTAATGAAAATCCTATAATAATTAATATTGAAGCATACATTAATTCAGGGTTTCCGTCATAAGAAAAAGGCAATACACTTTTTTCTAAAAGTGGTTTTACAACGCCATGTCTGTCGGTATAGGTTGTTAAAACTGTTTTCCAAGGCCAAACTTTGTTTAAAGACCCCAACATCAGACCTGTTAAAGCAATTAACATTTCATTTTTATAATTATAAAACAACCATTTTAATAGTTTTGAAAAAGTGGTTAGCCCTATTACAACCCCTATTAAAATTGCCGAAATTGTTTTTAACTCTCTATTAGTTAAAGCACTCATCACTAATGGATAAACACCAATTAACAATAAAATATAAGACCCTGAAATTCCTGGTAAAATCATAGCGCAAGAAGCAATTGCCCCTGAAAAAACTAAGAATAAATAACTAACTTCCTGCCCATTAACAGCAGGTAAAACCGTAATTAAATATCCGAAGAAAACACCTAAAACACCAATAGATATCCCTTTAAAATTCCACTGTTTTATTTGTTTTGCAATGTAAATAATACTTGCCAATACCAGCCCAAAAAAGAACGCCCATAATAAAATTGGTTGGTTTGTTAACAACCATTTAATTGCTTTGGCTAAAGAAATAATACTGATAAAAATCCCTGTAAAAAGAGCTGCTAAAAAATTCCCGTTTAATTGCTTCCAAGCACTTTTAAACCCCTCTTTTTTTAAGATTTTAAATAAGCCTAAATTAACAGCACTTATAGCGTTTAACAATTCTTCATAAATCCCTGAAATAAATGCAATTGTTCCTCCTGAAACGCCTGGAACAACGTCTGCTGCGCCCATTGCAATTCCTTTTAACATGATTACTAAATAATCTTTTTTGGTTCTGTTCATCTAATTTTTATGCTTCTTTTTTACTGATTTTTTAAACTTAATTAACCTACTTTTTATAGGTTTTATACTGTCTTTTTTAGGTGGTTTTTTTAAGCCTATTTTTTGAGAAAGCTCTGATAGGTTATTAAAATTCACTTGATACGAAAGCCCTACACCTTGAGTATATCCCTCTTCTTCAGTTGAATATTGCACTTCATTTTGTCGGTTAAAAACAGTTGCCCTTAAACTACCTTCTTTATTTAATAATACCTCAACTTTAACCTCGCCTATAATACTTGTTTGGGTATTTGCCCCCACCGGAACGCCTACCTTACCATTGACAAGCACCCGATCACTTAATTGAGTAGAAATAGAAACATCTACCTGATCGTCTGATTTTAAATTATTAATTTCCTCGCCATTTCCGCTATCGCCCTGTGTATAACCTAGCCCTAATTGAAATTTACTACCCTCACTATTTAACATGCCTGTTAAAATACTTGAAGCTATTTCCGATGCGGTACCTGTTAAACCACTTGCCGCACTATTACCAATTGTTTCTTCATTATAAAAAGTACCAAAAGCTAATAAAAATGAAAAATGCTGCATTTTAGTATTCAAATCATTTCCGTTTAAAATAAACTCTAATTCAGACGCTACTGTTGAATTCGCATTAGGAATTTTAATATCAAATTCTTGTTTTGAACTAAACAATCCGCCTGTTATTTTGGTGTATAAATTAATCGGAATTTTACGATTTGAATTAATATTATCTAATAATTGCGCAGGGTTTGCTTTGGTTTTATAAACCGCAACCAAGTCTAATTCCGCCTCGTACGGGTTTCCATTCCACGAAATTCGCCCGCCTTTTTGAACCGCAAAGGGTTTTGATATTCCTGCGTACTTAAAATTATACATTCCTTTGTGAATTTCAAAATCGCCATACATTTTAAACTTACCAAGCGTATTGATGTCTATTCTTAAATTACCAATACCACTTCCTTTTAAATCACTTCCTGAAACCTTATCAATTACCACTTGGGCTACAGCATCTTTAGTTACCTCTAAATTTATTTTTAAATCGAGCCCTTTTATATCTTTTATGGTTTGATGCGCATTTTCAACGGTTGGTTTTTCCGTTTTAAAACGGATTAATTTGTAATTATCAATTGTTTTTACATCGCTTAACGGAATTACAAACAGCGTTCCTTTATTTGTTTTCCCATTAATAACAATATCTAAATTATTGGTAAGCCCTCTAATTTCGGCATTTCCATCTAAAAAACCTGTTCCGTAATAAGATGATGTTACGGTTTCTTTGGTGTCTAAAATTAGTAAATTTTTAGTGTCAATATCTAATTTTAAATACCAATCTTTAAAATTTTGATGCGCAATATACCCCGATAATGTTCCTTGTGTTTTATGTTTTGTATCGGTTAATAAAACATTATTAAGTTTAAATTGTTGTTTATCTAAAAGAACCTTGGTGTTTCCTTTTAAATCAAAATCAACATTTAAATACGGAAAAGAAAGCCCCGCTTTCTCAACATTTAATACACCTTGAAAATTTGGATTATCTAAAAAACCTGTTGCCGTAAAACCTCCAGAAACATTCCCTCTAAGCCTGTTTAAAACATCTTTTCCTAAAGGGCTGAATGCCGTTAATTCATAGTTTTCTAAAGCTGTTTTTAAAGAAATAGTTGGCTTGTTTTTTGAAAAATCAAGAGTTCCAATAGCTGAAATATTTTTTACCGAATCATTAATCAATGATAGGTTTACCTTATATTTTTCAAAAGAATTATCACCTGAAACTTCCATTGCTAAAGTTCCTTGAGCCAGGTTATTTATTTTAAAATTTGTTATTGATAGGTTTCCCTTTGGCGCTATTTTGCCTTCTTTTTGTTGTAAATCAACAGCACCACTTAAATTTCCCGCTAAGCTCAAATCATCTATAAGTGGTAAAAAACTTGCTAATTTTACTTTGGTAAAACGGGCATTCAAATTTTTATACGTACTGTCTTTAACAATTCCTTTAAATTCAATTTTTTGCTGATCAGACTCTACTAAAAATGGACTTATTTCGTAGGTTTTCTTTTTTAAATCAAAAGCAACTTTGTGTTTTTTATCTGATGTTTTATTAATAATCCAATCAAATCCTTTGTAATTAAAAGTCGATTTTTGAATACCAACAACTGATTTTTGCAATTCGTTAATCGTATAATAAAAATCAAGATTAAAGCCTTCTGAATAATTTTTCCCACCTTTAAATACCGATTTAAAAAATAAAGTATCGTTTTGAGTTCTGTTTAGTAAGTTTAATTTTTTAATATTATAATATGGCGTATTTATTTTCCCAGCCTTTAAATGCGTGTTATACAGCGGATTTTTAGTATCCATTCTTAACACAATATTTTGAATAGCACTTTTGTAAACATCAATTTCTGGTGATGAAAACTTTAGTTTCAAAGCATTTTTATCGGCATTAATTCGCCCTTTTAACTTGGTGTTTTCAGCAATAGCTATGTTTGGTAAAAACACATCGATAATTTGATTATAAATAGTAAAATCAAATTCTAAAAACTGATTTGGCGCTACTTTATTAGGCAGGTAATTCGTGTAAACACTTCCTAAGGCATTTTGGGTAATCGGTATTAACTCTTCAAAAGAAAACTTTCCTCTTAAAACACCTGTAACAATTTCTTTTGAATTTACTTCAATGGTTTTTATACTATCTTTTACCGATGAATTTATTTCAAAATTTTCAAACAGGTATTCTTTTTTTTGATTTTTGTACGCTACATTTTTAAAAGTTGCTTTACCTATAATATCATCAAAAGTATTCCCTGAAATATTCAAATTAACAACCCCTTTTAATTGAGCAATACTATCCCGCGTAAAAAGGCTTGTTTTTTTCAAATCAATTTGATCAATATTGGCAATGAAATCAAATTTATTGATTGCTGATGAAAAATCGGCCAAACCTTCAAAATTCAGCTTAAAATTTTCATCTTTTGCATTTAAAACACCGTCAAATTTTTTATTTTGAAACTGCCCGTTAATATATAAATCTTTGTAATTATACTTGTTAAATTCTAAGCTGCTAATTTTACCAATAGCAACTGTGTTTATGTTTTCTAAATTAAAACCACGACCATCTACATCGGCTTTTAATGATATTTTACCAAGGGTCGGATTGTTTGAAAAAACACCTAAATCAAAATCTATAAGTGCCAACTCTCCTACATAACTAGCCTTGTCAATATCATCAATATTGGTTAATTGCAAATCAGAAATAGTCGTTCCTATTTCCGATTTTACCGAAATAGTCGCCTCCATTTGCTCGGGTGTAATTTTCACCAAACCCTGCAGTGTAAAATCCCCTAATCGCTGAAATTCAGAAGGTAACGACTTGCCTAATAAATTTGGAAGCACGCTTTTTAATTGCCCATAATTTGCAGTAACATTTTTAAAATCGGCATCAAAAATAAAACCTCTTTCTTTTTTTATCGCATTTACAAAGCCCATGTTTCCTATAATCTTCATTCCTTTTCGAGAATGAAGACGCACATTATTTAGGCTAAAATTATTTAAAACGCCCTTCATATTTCCTGTAAAATAGAGCATATCATTACCGCTTAATTCGTTATATAATTTGCTAATATCTTTAATTGAAACGGCACTTTTTAATATTTTAGCCCTAAACCTTACTTTATCATTAAAATTAACAAAATCTTCTCTTTTATACCTTAATTTAATAGCCCCTTTTATTTTTGATTTATTATCGGTTTCCAACACTGTTTTATCAAAATTCATAAATGATTTTGTGTAGGTGAAATCCGTAGACATATTGGTTATATTAATGCCCCTGTTTTCAGAAAAACACATGTTTCTCATTTTTAAAGAAACATCGGGGCCTTTTATAGAAAAATCTAATAAATTACCACTTGCATGATACGCCGCAAACTCCAACGGGTCTTTTTTATTGGCATCTAAAAACTTAAAAGTTAAATTTTCAACAGCTATTTTATCACTTTTTAAAACAAAAACACTTGACAGACTATCTTTTGGCGTATCGCTATCAAAACGATCTATAAATATTGCAATATTATCATCCTGCTCACCTTTGTATTTTTTCATATTAAAATAAACCCCACGCAAAGAAGCATCGCCTAAATTAACTTTATTATCTAATATTCTTTTGGCATTTAAAAGTGAAGTGCTTAAATTTTCAACAAAAATAAGGGTATCTTTATGATGGTCTCTAATTTCAATACCTTTTAGTTGAACGCTTCCTAGCCAAGAGAAATCAATCTTTTTTACAAGAATATCAGTGTTGTATTCTTTATTTAACCAATTGGTGGCCTGTGCGCCTATTTTACTTTGCACAAAAGGTAATGACAGCAAAAAAACAAGCAATAACAGCCCAAGTAACACGTACTTTGATCCCCTATATAGTATGTTTTTTATCTTTTTAATAATCTATTTTATAATAAAATTACAAACAAATGTAATCAGCTAATGTCAAAAATATTGCCTTATTTTAAAGAAATATTAATTTTAACGAAAATGTAACACATTAACGATATTTTTGCATTTTAATACATGAAACATTGAATACAGAAAACAGCTACATTTTAGGTATAGAAAGCTCTTGTGATGACACAAGCGCTTCGGTAATTTACAACGGTAAAGTAATCAGCAACGTGGTGGCAAACCAAGAAATACACGCTAAATATGGCGGTGTTGTTCCTGAATTAGCTTCAAGAGCGCATCAGCAAAACATCGTTCCTGTAGTACAGCAAGCTATTGCACAGGCAAATATTACCAAAAATGATTTGAGCGCGATCGCCTTTACACGTGGCCCGGGATTAATGGGATCTTTATTAGTTGGTACTTCTTTTGCAAAATCGTTCGCTTTAGGATTAAATATTCCGCTAATTGCCGTAAACCATATGCAAGGGCATATTTTAGCACATTTTATTGAAGATGAAAATGCTAAAATTCCACCGTTTCCGTTTGTTTGTTTAACCATTAGTGGCGGACACACGCAAATTGTTAAAGTTTCCAATCATTTTGAAATGGAAATTTTAGGCGAAACTATTGATGATGCCGTTGGTGAAGCTTTTGATAAATCAGCAAAAATACTAGGATTACCGTATCCTGGAGGTCCTTTGGTTGATAAATATGCACAATTAGGAAATCCGAAGGCTTTTCAGTTTACCAAACCGAAAGTGGGCGATTTACAATTTAGTTTCAGCGGATTAAAAACAGGAATCTTACGTTTTATTCAAAAGAATGTAAAAGAAAACCCTGATTTTATCAAAGAAAATTTACATGATATTTGTGCTTCAATTCAATATACTATTGTTGAAATTTTGATGGATAAATTAAAAAACACCGTGAAACAAACCGATATAAAACACATTGCGATTGCCGGTGGAGTTTCTGCAAATTCTGAAATTAGAAAACGTTTAGCCTTAGCCGAAAAACATTGGGGATGGACAACTTACATTCCGAAGTTTGAATATACAACCGATAATGCTGCAATGATTGCCATTGCTGGATATTTAAAATATAAAAATAACGATTTTTCTGATATTTCAATTACATCAAAAGCGCGTTTAAAAGTTACCGAATAACTATTTTAAATCCTATTTATTTACAAAAAACACCGTTAAAATTATTTAACGGTGTTTTTTGTTTAGAGCCTGTTTAAAAATAGAAGAAACTGTCAGTTCGAGTGATTTTTTTCCTTTTAATTTCTTTTAGTCATTAAAATCACTCGAATTGACAAAATTGTAGCAAATCAGGATGAGAAACTCAAATAAATTCTGTTTGACGGATTCAATTGACTGTTTCCTTTCTATAAAATTTAAACTCGAAATATAAAACTTAGCACAAATTTCTAGCCCCGATTGACGCATTTGTTTGAGCTCTTTTTTGTTTTTTTCAAACAAAAAAAGCGAGTGCGGAAAGCGGGAAATTGCTTCAAAAAATAATTTTATAAATCGATTTCTTTTAATGCTTTTATATTATTTCGCTCTAAGAAAACATCAATAGTTTCGAAATGTTCAATAACACGTTGTTCTTTAAATTCAAATACTTTTTCTGATAATCCTTGTAAGAAATCACGGTCGTGAGATACCAAAATTAACGTCCCATCGAAATGTAATAATGCTTCTTTAATTACGTCTTTCGAGCGTAAATCTAAATGGTTTGTTGGCTCATCTAAAATTAACACATTTACAGGTTCTAATAGTAATTTAACCATTGCCAAACGTGTTTTTTCTCCTCCTGAAAGCACTTTTACTTTCTTTTCAATATCATCACCAGCAAACATAAAACGCCCTAAAATATTTTTTATTTGGGTTCGTACATCTCCTTCTGCAACCTCATCGACTGTTTGAAAAACGGTTAATTCTGGGTCTAATAATGAAGCTTGATTTTGAGCAAAATATCCAACTTTGGCATTGTGACCTAAACCGCATTCGCCTTCAAAATCGATTTCGCCCATAATGGCTTTTATCATGGTTGATTTCCCTTCTCCGTTACGCCCTACAAACGATACTTTTTCACCACGAGCTATTGAAAAACTTGCCTCTTTAAATACGGTTAAATCGCCATATTTTTTGGTTAAATTTTCTACTTTTACAGGATAATCTCCAGAACGTGGCGATGGTGGAAAACGTAATTTTAATGATGTTGTATCAACTTCATCAATTTCAATCGGCACAATTTTTTCTAACATTCGCACTCGTGATGCTACTTGATTTGTTTTTGAATATGTTCCTTTAAAACGTTCGATAAATCCTTTAATATCATCAATCGTTTTTTGTTGTTCTTGATAGGCTTTTATTTGATGCGAACGGCGTTCTTTTCGTAATTCTAAATAATGAGAATACTTGGCTTTATAATCGTGAATTGTCCCCATAGTAACCTCAATGGTTCTATTGGTTATGTTATCGATAAAAGCTTTATCATGCGATATTACCACTACCGCCTTGGCTTTGTTTAGCAAGAAATTTTCTAACCAAATTACCGATTCTATATCTACGTGATTTGTTGGCTCATCTAATAAAATTAAATCGGGTTTTTGCAGTAAAATTTTAGCCAATTCGATACGCATACGCCAACCTCCACTAAATTCTGATGTTAATCTGTCAAAATCTTCTTGTTTGAAACCTAAACCTTTTAAGGCTTTTTCTACTTCTGCTTGGTAATTTATATCTTCTAAAGCATAAAAAGTTTCTCCTAAATCGGTGACACGTTCAATAATTTTCATGTACGCTTCCGACTCATAATCTGTACGAGTTTCTAGCTCTTTATTTAAGTGTTCCATTTCGGATTTCATCTTAAAAACAGCGTCGAATGCTTTGGATGCTTCTTCTCTTACCGTACAATTATCCTCCATTAATAAATGCTGTGGCAAATAAGCAATTACGGTATCTTTCGGGCTTCTAACACCTCCTTTAGTAGCTTTTGAAACTCCTGCCATAATTTTCATCATGGTCGATTTTCCTGCGCCATTTTTACCCATTAAGGCTATTTTATCGTTCTCATTTATGACAAACGATACGTCTTTAAACAAGGTTTTTCCACTAAATTCAACCGCTAATTGATCTACAGTAATCATGTATATATATTTTGAATTGCGAAAATAATGAAAAGTGTCAATAACTTCTTAAGAACTTTATTCTTTACAACTTATTGATTTTATTATATTTGATAGAAAGAAAAATTCTCTATGAAAAAAAAACTACTTAATTTATTATTAAATACTTCAAAGAAACTAGAACAATTACATTTTAAACTTTCTAAAAAAAACATATTAGAATTAGATTATTCATCATTGTCTCCAATTAATAACGGTGATGAGAAAAATCATTATTCTAACGCTTTGAAATGGGCTATTGATAATCGAAAAGAAAAAGATATCAAAAATATTGCACTTACAGGAACATATGGTTCAGGTAAAAGTACTATTATTAAAACGTTTAAAAATAATTATAAAGGAAACGACTTAAAATTTTTGAATATCTCTTTAGCTTCTTTTAAAGATGAAAAACCTAATACTAATGACAAAAATACTGATGATAAAGATAAACCAATTGAAAAAAATAAAGGAGAACTTTTAAATCGTATAGAAACAAGTATTTTACAACAAATATTTTATCAAGAAGAAGATAAAAAAATTCCAGATTCAAGGTTTAAACAAATTAAGAGTTATAGTAATAGAAAACTATTTTTTATAGCATCATGTATTTTATTATTCCTAATAGCATTACTTAATTATTTTAAACCTTATCTAATTCAAAGTATTTTTAAGGACTATCCTTTGAGTACAACTACATGTAATATTTTACATTACGCTAATATTATTTTTATTTTTTCAGGTTTTTTCTTTTTAATTTACAAATCAATTAGAGTTTTCAGTGCTATTACAATTAATAAACTTAAGTTTC
This sequence comes from Tenacibaculum finnmarkense genomovar ulcerans, assembly GCF_900239495.1. GTDB lineage: Bacteria > Bacteroidota > Bacteroidia > Flavobacteriales > Flavobacteriaceae > Polaribacter > Polaribacter ulcerans. The sequence goes on along the minus strand of NZ_OENE01000004.1, from coordinate 107,972 downwards.
AAAATGCTGAAATTGGATTAGGAGAAAGTGCTAATAAATCTATCCTAAATCATCATTTAGATGAAATTATTTATTTCTTTAGCAAAACCCCTTACAATGTCGTTTTTATTGAAGACCTTGATCGTTTTCAAGAAACTGAAATTTTCACAAAGCTAAGAGAAATAAACCTTTTATTAAATAAATCTAAAAAAATCAAGAATAAGAATATTGTATTTATTTATGCGGTAAGAGATGATATGTTTTCAGACAATGAAAGAATAAAGTTTTTTGATTTTATTATCCCTGTGATTCCAAGGATTAACTCTTCTAATTCTAATGCAATTCTACTTACCAAAAATGAAAATTGCAACTATGGTTTAACAGATAATTTTATTGAAGACATCTCCTTTTTTATAGATGATATGCGATTACTTCACAATATTACAAATGAGTTTTATTTATACAAGTTAAAGCAAGAAGAAACGCCATTAATTCCTGATAAATTATTCGCAATTATTACCTATAAAAACATTTATCCTAATGATTTTGTTGAATTAAGCAAAAACGAAGGTGAATTATATAGAATTATAGATGCTAAATTAACTTATTCAAATAAAGAAATTGAAAATTTAGAAGAACAAATAGCAATATTAAAAAGCGAAATTGAAAGCTTAAGTTTAGTTAAAATAAAAAACATAAATGAACTTCGTCAATTATATATCTTTAGAGTATTAGATACATTAACAAATTTTAATTCATTTATTTTTAACGATAAAATTATCTCTATTGATGAATTACTAGAAGATAAAAATTTCGAATATTTGAAAAATGATAAATTATTTTACAAAACTGCAATTAACAACTATTATGCTCATAATATCAAGTATCAAAATGAAATAATAAATACTTCTTTTTCTCAAATAGAAAATAAGGTAAATCCAAAAAAATCATACAATATTAGAGAACAGGAAATACTAGACATCAAATCAAATAAATCAGACGCTTTAAGATTAGAAATACAACAACTTGAGAAACAAAAAATAATATTCCGAAACTTAAAAATCTCTGAACTATTACAATCAAATAGAGATATTAATTTAAATATTAGTGAAGACTTCAACTCCCTTTTCTTAACAATATTACTTAGAAATGGGTATGTCGCTGAGGATTATTTTGATTATATTTCTTTATTTCATCAAGGAAGTGTTACAAGAAATGACCATAAATTTATTATAAATGTAAGAAATGAACAAAAATTAGATTTTGATTATAAACTTACTAAAATTGATGAAATAATTTCAAAAATAAATCCCATTGATTTTAATTCAGAATTTATCTTAAATTATGATTTATTAGACTTCATTCTAAAAAACGCTATAGTAAATGAAATACAATTAGATTTCATTTTTACAAAATTAAAAGATGAATCCTCTACCTCAATTCAATTCATTAATGGATTTATTGAAAGAACTGAAAATTTAAGTTTATTCATAAAAACACTTTGTGATTATTGGATTAATATTTGGAAGCATTATGTAAATAATGTTTCATATTCAGAAGAACAACTGACTAAAATATTAAAATACATTATAGAATATGCTAATGTTTCTTCTATTGGTGAAATAGAAAAAGAATCTAATCTTAAAAATTATCTACTCCATAACCTTGATATTTTAAACATAATATCAGATAATGATAAATTAAAAAGTATTATTACTGAATTAGATTTAAAATTTATTGATTTAGATTTTGAAAAATCTCCTAAAGATTTATTAGAATTTATTCATAAAAATGACCATTATAAATTTAACAAAAATATAGTATCAAAATTCATGAAAAAATATGGTGAATTTGAACAAATGAGTTTTGATAATTCCAATTATACTGCTATTAAAAATTCAAAATCAGATAATTTAATTGATTACATCAATACAAACATCGAAGATTACGTTAAAAATTTATACTTAGATCTTGATACGAATATCAACGAAGAACAAAACAATTATTTACTTTTATTAAATAATTCTGAATTAAACTTAAAACTCAAAAAAGATATAATTAATAAAGTAGTAACCAAAATAATAGATATTTCACTTGTAGAAAATAATGATTTAGCCCTATTTATTCTTGAAAATAACAAAATTGAACCTAAATGGGCTAATTTATTATTCTACTTTAAAAACTCTGAAGATAAAATACTAGACTCAACAGTTAATTTTATTAATAATATTGAAAATGCAAGAGAGTTATCTATAATAAAAATCCCTACTGAAATTGAAGGTAAAAATATCTATGACATATTTTGCGAAGAGCTAATTAATAAAAATGAAATTGAAAACAAAGCCTATGATTTAATTACAAAATCAATTCCTTGGGGATATACTATTCCTAATATTAGTGCTTTAAATAAACAAAAAATTAGTACTTTAATTAGAAACTATATCTTTACTCCAAATATTGAAAACTATAATTACTTAAAAGAACCATTTGAAGGATTAAACATTGAGTTACTAGAAAAATTTAAAGCTGAATTTTCAGAAAAAATTGATGAACTTCATTTAGACGGAAATGATTTAGCTTTAATATTAAATTCAAGAGTTTTAAATGATTTTGAAAAGATAAAATTTTTAGAATCTTGTTCTGACAATGTTATTATATCAAACATTAAAAATTTAAATCTCATTAGTCAACTATTATTAAGAGACAATTCATTTGATATAGATAAAAAAATTATTGACAAAATTCTTCTAAGCGATAATATTTCTTCATCTGATAGAATTAAAATTTTCAATAAAAACATTTTTGATGTTGATACTATTTTCATAGATGAATTTTTAATAAAACTAGGAGGTAATTACGAAGAAATTACATTTAAAAATAAAAAAGCAAAAATATTTAATAAACCTAATAATAAAGCTTTGCTAAATAACTTAGAAACAAAAGGTTATATTTCGAGTTATTCTAAAAATTTATTAAAATTAATTATTAATCATAAAAGAAAGCAATAATATATATTATAAAAAAGCCTCATAGGTTTTAAAAACCTGTGAGGTTTTTCAATTAAACTATCAAAAAACTAATGCAATATTTTAAATAATAATTCTTTTAAAATATCCGAAGATGATTGATTTGCTCCTACTCCTTTACTTTTAATATCTGCTTCTCGTAAAAAACCAATTACTTGCGATACTTTTCGCATCGGATATTTTTTTCCAGCCGAACTATAATCATCCACAAAATAAGGATTTACACCCAAAACCTTCGCCACATTACCTTTCGATTTATCTTTTAAACCGTGATACATTAATAATTGTGTAAAAAAACTATTCAATAACGAAATAGTCATTACTAACGGATTATTTTTAGGGTTTTGCGTAAAATAATTGATAATTCTGTTTGCTTTTACAACCTGTTTTTGACCGATTGCTTTTCGCAATTCAAAATTGTTAAAATCTTTTGAAATACCAATATTCTCTTCAATATGTTTATCTGTAATAATAGTTTTTTTAGGCAAAACAGTGATTAACTTATCCAATTCGTTGGATATTTTACTCAAATCAGCTCCTAAAAATTCCACCAACATTTGTGATGCTTTTGGCTCAATACTATATTTTTTACCCGCTAAAACTTTACGAATCCAATCGGCTACTTGATTTTCATATAATTTTTTACTCTCGTAAATTAAACCATTATTAGCAATCGCTTTATAGGTTTTTTTACCTTTATGAAGTTTCTTATATTTATAGTTAAAAACCAAGACCGTACTTAATTGCGGATTAGCAGCATAGGCTTCAATTTGATCAATACTACGTGCTAAATCTTGTGCTTCTTTTACAATAATTACCTGCTTTTCTGCCATCATCGGATAGCGTTTTGCCGAGGCTATAATTTGATCAATCGTTACATCTCTTCCATACATTACCACTTGATTAAAGCCTTTTTCAGACTCGTCAAGTACATTTTTTTCAATATATTCAGATATTTTATCAATATAATAAGGTTCATCGCCCATTAAAAAATAAATAGGTTTTATATTTCCCTTTTTTATATCGGATACGATCGTTTTAATTTCGTTCATTTTCTTATTTTTGAAGCATGCAAAAATTGAATCTTCCTACCTACAAATTTAGGCTCAAAAGTAACGATAATAAGACGTTTATTTTTGATAATTTAAGAAAAAAATACTTGGTATTGACTCCTGAAGAATGGGTTCGGCAACATTTTGTGCGGTTTTTAATGGAGGAAAAAAAATACCCTGCAACTTTAATTGCTATTGAAAAACAGCTAATTATTAACAACTTAAAAAAACGAACCGATATTGTTATTTTTTCTTCGGATGGAACGCCGAATATTATTGTGGAATGTAAAGCGCCAAAAATTAAAATTGCCCAAGATACTTTCGATCAAATTGCACGTTATAACTTAAAACTAAATGCCAATTATCTAATTGTTACCAACGGATTAGAGCATTATTTCTGTCAGCTTGATAAAGAAAACGAAACCTATATTTTTTTAAGAGATATTCCTGATTATAAATAATAAATAATTGATAAATTCGCAATTATGAAAACAGCAGTCGTTATATTAAATTGGAATGGTAAACAATTATTAGAACAATTTTTACCAAGTATCGTAAATTTCAGTGTAAATCAGGCTGATATTTATGTTGCCGATAATGCTTCTTCGGATGATTCTATCGCTTTTATCAGACAAAATTTCCCGACCGTTAAAATAGTAGAAAACAGTAGTAACGGCGGTTATGCAAAAGGATATAATGATGCTTTACAACATATTAATGCCGATATTTATTGTTTAGTAAATTCTGATATTGAGGTTACTAAAAACTGGTTGACTCCTGTTTTAGATATCTTTAAAAAAGAAGAAAACACCGCTATTATTCAGCCAAAAATTTTAGATTTTAAACAAAAAAAGAAAGATAAAACTAAATTTGAATACGCAGGTGCTGGCGGTGGTTTTATCGATTTATATGGGTATCCGTATTGCCGTGGACGTATTTTTAATAACTTAGAAACCGATAACGGGCAGTTTAACGATACTACCGAAATTTTTTGGGCTTCTGGAGCTTGCTTTTTTATTCGTTCAAAAGTATATCATCAACTAAATGGTTTTGATGAAGATTATTTTGCACATCAAGAAGAAATCGATTTATGTTGGCGAGCAAAAAATGAAAATTTTACTATTAAATATGTAGGAAATTCAACAGTTTATCATGTTGGCGGTGCAACCTTACAGGCAATAAACCCGCAGAAAACCTATTTAAATTTCAGAAATAGCTTATTGAATATCCTTAAAAATGTACCTACCAAATTGGTGTTTTTTGTAATTTTTTCTAGATTAATTTTAGACGGAATTGCAGGGATTAAATTTTTAGCAGAATTAAAACCCAAACATACTATGGCTATTTTAAAAGCTCATTTTAGCTTTTATGCGAACTTTTTTAAATTCCTTGGTAAAAGAAAAAAATTACAGCAAAAATCAAATTATAACAAGCATACTTCTATTGTTTGGCAGTGTTATGCTTTAGGGCGAAAGAAGTTTAATGAATTAAAATAACGCACATATCCCGTAGAGACGCGAAGTATCGCGTCTCTACGGGGCGTATTTTTTACAAAATATCTAAACTTCCTTTACCTTGTCGAATTACTTCAGGATAATCACTAGTTAAATCAATAACTGTTGATGCTTGATTATCGCCATAACCGCCATCAATAACAATATCAACAATATTTTGCCATTTCTCAAAAATTAATTCAGGATCTGTGGTATATTCTATAAGCTGATCATCATCATGAATAGAAGTAGAAACTATTGGATTTCCTAAAGCCGCCACAATTGCTTGCGCTATGGCATTATCTGGCACACGAATACCTACGGTTTTACGTTTTTTAAAAGCCTTTGGCAATGAATTACTTCCCGGTAAAATAAAAGTATAAGCACCAGGCAAGGCTCTTTTTAATATTTTAAAAGTTGAAGAATCTATTTGTTTTACGTAATCTGATAAATGACTTAAATTATTACAGATAAACGAAAAATTAGATTTTTCTAGCTTCACTCCCTTTATTTTGGCAATTTTTTCTAATGCTTTTGTATTGGTAATATCACAACCTAGCCCATAAACGGTATCTGTTGGATAAATAATTAAACCGCCATTTTGTAATACTTTTACAATTTTAGCAATTTCTTTCGGATTTGGATTTTCGTTATACAGTTTTATAAATTGTGCCATCTTTTAAATATATAAAATTTAATATTCTAATGCAACTCTTTTCATTGAAGTAATTCCTAAAAATATATTGATGCTAAAAAAAGTGCGGATTATTTTTAAATAACACGCACTTTTCTTATCGCTTTAGTAGTTTTCGAAATCGAAATCATCGATATTTTCAAAACTTGTAAACTGATCATTCAATTGATCATCAAAATCATCTTCAAAATTACCATCTTGATCTTCTTTGGTGGCTGTAAATTCTTTTTTAGGAGCCTTGTCAGGAATTTCACCAACGGTTAAAATTATTTTAGTTTCGTTAACTTCTTCGGCTGATTGCTCTACAACTTCTACATAAAAAGTCCACATTTGTAAAAAATCATACACATATATTAACTTATCGTTCGTATTTGGTAAGGTTTCTTTTATAACACAGCTTGCCATTGATGGTGCTTCGCCATCTTCCGACATATCAAATAAAGGAATTTCTTCTCCTTGATTCCAATCTTCATCTGTTCGATAAAAAGATGCCATTTCTTGCCCATTAAAACCAAATGATTTAGCAATATCAGCATGCAAATCTTCTAATGATTTTGCCTGATTAACCACCAAGGTTCTTATTACATCTTTTTTTGTATCTAAAATTACACGTACTTTATACATTCTATCATTTTTTGTCGCTACAAAAATACGTATTTTTGAATGATAATTTTAATAAAATGGATACACAACAATCACTAGAAATACTTAATAGTTACAATAAAAACACCTTAATGGAAACGCTTCAAATTGAGTTTGTTGACGTTGGCGAAGATTTTATTACCGCCAAAATGCCTGTAAATTCAAAAGTACATCAGCCTCACGGAATTTTACACGGTGGTGCTACAGCTGCTTTAGCGGAAACCGTTGGTAGCTGTGCTTCGGCTTTTTTTTTAAATGATAACAGCAAAATTGTAAAAGGAATTGAGCTTAGTATTAATCATGTAAAAAGCAAAAAAGACGGTACTGTTTTCGCTACTGCAAAAGCCGTTCACCAAGGAAGAACTACGCATTTATGGGAAGTTAAAATTGTTGATGAACAACATAATTTAATTTCTTTATGTAAAATAACCAACATTGTTTTAGATAAAATTTCAGATAAAAAGTAAGATTTTTAGCCTAATTATAAAATAAATTTAGATTGAACATATTTTCAAAAATAGAAAAAGCACTCGAAAATAAACTACCTTTTGTTGTTTACAGAAAACCAAATTCAACCCTGTTAAATGGTTTTTTTCAAAATAACGACACCTTATATACCGCTACAAACTATACTGAAAGTGGCTTTGTTTTCGCAGCTTTTGATGATAAAAATAAAGCGATTTTAATCCCTAGAAATAAAGCGGAATTTTTACAAGAAAACTCCTTAAATCCTATTATTACTGATGCTGATTCAGAAAGTAAGTCAAAAAATCATCAGAAAAACAAGCAAGATGATCGCCAAGAAAAAGCACATATCAAGTTAGTTCAAAAAGGAATTGATGCTATTAATTCAGGGCTTTTTAAAAAAGTTATTTTATCGAGAAAAGAGCTTATAAAACTTACCGATTTTAATGTAATTAGTGTTTTTAAAAAACTACTTGCAAATTACAACACCGCATTTACTTATGTTTGGTATCATCCAAAGGTAGGAATGTGGCTTGGCGCGACCCCTGAAACTTTAGTTAAAATTAAAGAACAACAATTTAAAACAATGTCTTTAGCCGGAACTCAAGTTTTTAAAGGAACAACAAATGTTATTTGGCAACCTAAAGAACTTGAAGAACAACAATTTGTTACCGATTATATAACCGATAAACTTTCTGGAATTTGTAATTCACTCGAAAAAGGCGAAGTAAAAACAGCAAAAGCAGGGAATTTACTGCATTTAAAAACGTTAATTTCAGGAAAAATTACCACTAAAAATGCTGTTCTAATCAAAAAGCTACACCCAACTCCTGCGGTTTGCGGTGTACCTTTAGAAGTATCTAAGGCATTTATTTTAAAAAACGAAAACTATAATAGAGCGTATTATACAGGTTTTTTAGGTGAATTAAACTTAAACGAAACAAGTAAAAATACTTCGGAACTTTTTGTGAATTTACGATGTATGGAAATTAAAAAAGATATAGCAGTTCTTTTTATTGGCGGCGGAATTACCAAAGAAAGCAATCCTGAAAGTGAATGGCTAGAAACGGTTTCAAAATCAGAAACGATGAAAAAAGTGTTGTAACTAAAAGTAAAAAGCACCAACTGTTAAGAGTTAGGTGCTTTTAGTGTAAATTGAATTTAAAATACTATTTTTTTAGCAACAATTTATAACAATAAATTGCTGTATAATTATTCGTTTTTATGCTGATTAAATATCATCAAAAGAAACATTGGTAAAGCTTTTTGTAGATGCTAAAGCTATTTCGACCTCACTTTGACTCTCTTCTTCTTCTTTTTTATAATCTTTTTGATGACGCTCACTAATTACTTCCGAACCCTTTTCATTAACAATAAAACTCGTTGCTTTGTTTAGCATTTCTTTAAAGTCTGAAAAATCTTCTTTATATAAGTAAATTTTATGTTTTTGATAATGAAAAGAACCATCATCATGCGTAAATTTTTTACTTTCAGTGACTGTTAAATAGTAGTCATCTGCTTTTGTAGATCTTACATCAAAAAAGTAGGTTCTTCTTCCTGCTCTTAAAACTTGTGAAAAAATCTCTTCTTGTTCTACTCTCTCTCGCTCACTCATAGTTCGTTTCTTAAATAATAATTATTTACTTAAAATTGCTCAACAAATCTAATAAAATAATTGATTTGGCAATACGAAACATTACATTTCTTTTTCTAAAAGTTGTTGTTCATATAACTCTTTATAATAACCCGCTACTTTTATCAATTGATTATGAACGCCTTGCTGAATAACTTTACCAGCATCTAAAACGATTATTTTGTCGGCATTTTTAACAGACGAAACACTGTGGCTAATTATGATGCTTGTTTTATCTTTTGAAATACGGTCTAAATTTGAGAGAATTTGTTGCTCTGTTTCGGTATCAACTGCCGATAAACAATCATCAAAAATTAATATCTTCGGAGTCTTAATAATAGCTCTAGCAATAGCGGTTCGTTGTTTTTGTCCGCCCGATAAAGTAACGCCTCTTTCACCTAAAACAGTTTGATAGCCATTTTTAAAATTGATAATATTGTCGTGAATTACCGCATTTTTAGCAGCTTGAATAATTTCTTGTTTCGTGGCATTTTCTTTCCCAAATTTAATATTATTCTCAAGGCTATCAGAAAACAAAAATGGGTCTTGCGGTACAAAACCAATTTGATTTCTAACATCGTATAAATTACAGTCTTTTATGTTTTTTCCATCGATTAAAACAGCACCTTTACTAACATCATATAATCGAGCAATTAAATTTATAATGGTTGACTTACCACTTCCTGTAGTTCCTAAAATTGCCAAGGTTTCACCTTTTTCGATAACTAAATTTACGTTATTTAATGCGGTAATATTAGTATTATCATACGTTAAACAAACATCTTTAAATTCAATTTTACCCTGTATTTCTGTAGCTGTATTTGTATTATTTCTAATTTCAGGAACCTGCTCTAAAAACTCATTAATTCGTTCTTGCGATGCTGCCGCCTGTTGTACCGTAGAGGTTACCCAACCAACCACTGCTACTGGCCAGGTAAGAATATTTACATACATAATAAACGCAGCGATAGCGCCTAATTGAATTTCGCCGGCAATATACTGTTGCCCTCCAATATATAAAACAAGAATATTACTAATTCCGATTAATAAAATCATTAACGGAAAAAACAAGGCTTGTACCTTATGTAATTCGATATTTTTATCTTTACTTTTATTGGCTATTTCATCAAAAGAAACAATTACTTCTTGTTCTATTGCGTACGATTTAACTACATTAATTCCTGAAAAAAACTCTTGATTAAACGTCGTTAATTTTGATAAATATTCTTGAACAACCGTACTTCGTTTGTTAATTTGTTTACTTAACACAAAAACAGACACCGACAAAATAGGAAACGGAATCATAGTATATAAAGTAAGCGTTGGCGAAATTTCATACATTTGACTAAACCCAACAATTAACGAAATTATCATGTTTAAAGTGTACATAATTGCCGGTCCGAAATACATACGCACCTTAGAAACATCTTCACTAATACGGTTCATTAAATCGCCCGTTCTATTTTTTTTATAAAAATTAGTAGACAGTCGTTGGTATTGCTGATAAATTTCATTTTTCAAATCAAATTCTATCATTCTTGAGGTTACAATAATGGTTTGTCGCATAAAAAAAGTAAAAAAACCACCCAATAAAGTAACACCAATAATCAGCATTATATTTTTGAATAATACTGTTTTTACTTCGGATAAAGTAGTTACTTTTCCAAGCTGATAATCTTCTACAATATTTAAAGAATTCCCTACAAAATCAGGTATTTTAAGGGTTAAAATTTTTGCCAAAACTGTAATTAAAGTTCCTAGCAATAAGCGCCATTTATATTTAACAAAATATTTATTAAGATATTTTAATGATTTCAAGATAAAAAATGTTTTTAAGTTAAAAAAACAACGGTATAAAGTGACATTGTTAAAGATACTGTAATTAAGATTTCTTTTTTTGCTTATGTTTTAACGATTTCTTACTTTTGTCTTCAAATTTTTAGGGATTGATAAAACAGTCCCTAAATTAAAACCAAAACAAATGAAATCAGAAATCGTTGATATTAAAGACCTTAAAAATGACCCAGTATTTGGTCAATTATCTTTTGACAATCACGAACAAATCGTTTTTTGTAATGACGAAGATACAGGTTTAAAAGCAATAATTGGTATTCATAATACAACATTAGGACCTGCATTAGGAGGTACTAGAATGTGGCAGTATAAAAGTGAATCAGAAGCCTTAAATGATGTGTTGCGTTTATCACGTGGAATGACTTATAAAGCAGCAATTACAGGCTTAAATCTTGGTGGTGGTAAAGCCGTAATTATAGGTGATGCTAAAACTCAAAAAAACGACGCATTAATGCGTAAGTTTGGAGCGTATGTAAACTCATTAAGTGGAAAATATATTACTGCTGAAGATGTTGGTATGGAAACTCACGACATGGATGTTATTCGTGAAGTAACCCCACATGTTGCTGGTATTTCTGAGGAAATTGGTGGTTCAGGAAACCCATCGCCTGTAACAGCTTATGGAGTTTACATGGGTATGAAAGCTGCTGCTAAATACCGTTTCGGATCAGACAACTTAGCTGGTAAAAAAGTATTAGTTCAAGGAGTTGGGCATGTTGGTGAAACTTTAGTAAAGCATATTACTGACGAAGGAGCTCAAGTAATTTTAAACGATATTAACGAAGCTCGTTTAGAAGAATTGAGTAAAAAATACGGTGCTAATGTTGTTTTAGGAAATGATATTTATGGTTTAGATGTTGACATTTATGCTCCATGTGCCTTAGGTGCTACCTTAAATGACCAAAGTATTGCGCAATTAAAAGCAAAAATTGTTGCTGGTGCGGCAAATAATCAATTAGAAAACGAGTTAAGACACGGTAAATTATTAAGAGAAAAAGGAATTGCTTACGCACCTGATTTTTTAATTAATGCTGGTGGAATTATAAACGTATATGCTGAAGTTGCAGGCTACGACAAGGTGGAGAGCTTAAAAAGAACTGAAAATATTTACAATACAACCTTAGATATTTTCAATTTAGCAGATAAAGAAAACAGCACAACACACCAAGCTGCTTTTAATATTGCACAGGCTAGAATTGATGCTCGTAAAAAAGAACAAAATAACTAGTTAAAAAATAAAAAAGTTTTACTTTTGCAGAGCGTTAGAAATACTTTCTATCGCTCTTTTTTTTTAAAGTTTTTAAAAGTTCTTTCAAATGATTAACAGAAGACATATTCGAGTTAAAGTAATGCAGTCGGTTTACGCCATGCAACAATCGCACAGTGATGACATCCTAAAAGAAGAAAAGTTCTTAAAAGACAGCATTGATAAAATGTATGACTTATATGTTTTGAACCTTCAACTATTAATTCAAGTTCAAAAATTAGCAAACAAGCGAATAGCGCTTTCTAAAAAGAAAATACTTGCTACTAAAGAAGAATTAAACCCGAACACTAAATTTATTGACAATCGAGTAATCAATAAATTAAATGAAAGCAGCAGTTTAAGTGCTTATGTTGAACTTCATGAGCTTAATTACTGGGAACTTGATAGTGAATATGTACGAATTATTTTAGATGAATTATTAAACAGTGAGTTGTATAAAAATTATGCAAATACTACAGGTGATTCATACCATATTGATAGTGCTTTTGTAGTTTCTTTTTTCAAAGAAATTATAGCGCCTAACGAAAAATTAGCCGATTATTTTGAAGATAAAATGATTTCTTGGGTTGATGATATTCCTTTTGTAAACACTTGGATTGTTAAATCATTAAACAAACAAAAAGAACAGAATCCTTTTATCCTTGGAAGCCTTTATAAAGATAGTGAAGACAAACAGTTTGTGTCTAAATTATTTCAAAAAACGGCATTAAATCAGCATACCTACGAAGACGATATTATTGAAAAAACACCTAACTGGGAAGCTGATAGAATTGCCGATATTGACATGATTATTATTAAAATGTCGATTACTGAATTTTTACATTTCCCATCAATTCCTAGTAGCGTAAGTATTAACGAATATATTGAGGTAGCAAAAGATTATTCAACCAATAAGAGTAGCTATTTTATTAATGGTGTTTTAGATAAATTATCGAAAGATTACTTAGCATCAAATAAGATGGTTAAAATTGGTAGAGGTTTATTGTAAAAAATTATTATTTTTACCAAAACAAATTAAAATATTTAACATGAAGAAAATAGCAGTAGCAATTGCAGTTGTTCTTTCAACAGGAATTTTTATTTCTTGCGGAAAAAGCGATGCCTCATCTAAAGTAAAAAAAGAGAATGTAGAAAATGCTGAAAAAAGAGATGTTTCTATTAGTAAAGGAACAGCTTCTATTTCTTTTGATAAAGAAGAGCATAATTTTGGAACTGTAAACGAAGGTGAAGTTGTTAAAACTACCTTTATGGTAACAAACAGCGGTAAAACCGACTTGGTAATTACAAATGCACAAGCAAGTTGTGGATGTACAGTACCTGTATGGCCTAAAGGCGCTATTGCACCTGGAGAAACTGGAGAAATTCAAGTAAGTTTTAATACCAGTGGAAAACCAAATAAACAATCTAAATCTATTACATTAACAACCAACACTGTAAAAGGTAAGGAAGTTATTAAGATTACAGGTATGGTAACTCCTAAAAAGAAAACAGCATAATGTTTACAACTATTTTTTTACAAGCAAGTACCCAAGAAAGTATTATGAATATGCTTCCTTTTGTAGCAATGATAGGTGTTTTTTATTTTTTGATTATTCGTCCACAGATGAAACGTCAAAAAGATGAAAAAAAATTCCAAGCTACTGTTGTCAAAGGAATTAAAGTAATTACCTCTAGTGGTATTCATGGTAAAATTGTTGAAATTAACGATACCGAAAATACTGTTACTATTGAAACAGGTGCTGGTAAAATTAAATTTGAACGCTCTGCTATTTCAATGGAATTAAGCAAAAAATACACAGCGGTTAAAAAATAACAACTACTACTTTTTATAAAAAAGAGCGCTAATTAGCGCTCTTTTTTTGTTTTTTATGTAGATTGCAGCATATTCAACACTTTGAAAAAAACCTTTAACATACCAAAAACCTTTTTTGGATTTTTATCAGCTTCCGTACTTTTTTGGTTGCTTATAAATTTATCAAAACAATATACTACCGAAATAGAAACAGTAGTAACTTATAACAATATTGCCATACAAAAAACAATTATTAATACGCCCATTAAAAAAATAGCACTTGTAGTAAAAGGAAGTGGTTTTAAATTAATTGCCCAAAATTTTATAAATTCTAATATAAAACTCAATTTAGAAAAAGCCCATAAGAAAAAAAATAATGCCTATTATTTTTTAACTAAAAATAGCTATTCAGAAGTACAGCGACAGCTAAATTCAGGAATTGAATTGATTAAATTTCAAAGAGACAGTATTCCTTTAGAAATGGGAACTTTAGCGTCAAAAAAAGTACCTTTAAAAGCAAATTTAGAACTCAAGTTTCAATTAGGTTATGACTTAGCTAGCCCTATAAAAATAACTCCTAGCCATGTGTTAATTTCTGGAGAAACTTCTTTAATTGATAAAATTACTTTTTTAAATTTAAAAAAAATAACGCTAGAAAATATTTCTGAAAGCACCACACTTAAAGGGACTATTGAAACACCTGAAAAACTAAAAAAAGAGGTTAATTCTGCCAAAATAAGCATCATTGTTGATAAATTTACAGAAGGTGAAATAGAAGTGCCTATTAGCATCAAAAATGCACCAAAAAACATCAATATATTTCCTAAAAAAGTAAAGATAATTTACAAGGTAGGCTTAAAAAACTTTAATAAAATAAATGCCAATTTATTTAAAATAGCCTGCGATTATAAACAGATAACAAGTAACGAAACTTCTTATTTAACGCCTAAATTAATTCAATTTCCTGATTCTATTACAATACTGCGAATAGTTCCTAAAAAAATAGATTTTTTAATACATAAAAAAACACAAAAATAATGGTTATAGGTTTAACAGGTGGTATTGGTAGCGGAAAATCTACGGTAGTAAAAATGTTTGCTGAGTATAAAAACAGTGCTATTTATATTGCAGATAATGAAGCTAAAAAATTAATGAACTCTTCGGATGAAATTAAAACAAAATTAATCGCTGAATTTGGTGAAGATGTTTACAAAAACAAGCAATTAAACAAGCCTTTTTTAGCAAATATTGTTTTTAATAATAAAGATAAATTAGCTATTTTAAACGCCATTGTACATCCTGTGGTAAACAATCATTTTAAAGACTTTATTCTTAAAAATGCCGATAAAAACTACATTTTATACGAAAATGCCATTCTTTTTGAAAATGGTAGCAATATTTTTTGTGATAAAATAATTACCGTAACAGCCCCTGAAAACATTAGAATTGAACGTGTTTTAAAAAGAGATAACACTACAATTGATGCCGTTAGAAGCCGTATTAATAATCAATGGAGTCAAACTAAAAAAACACTACAATCTCATTATATTATTGAAAATATTATCCGTAAAAAAACACAACAGCAGGTGGCAATAATTCATGCTATTTTAACTAAAAAAGTAAAAAATTAACGTTTTACAAAGCATTTTTGTTAAATTTGTCTTAATTTCATAAAAACTTAGTTAATATACGTTAAAAGCAACGCTCTCTTCAGTTTATTAATTTATTTTTGGATAATGGGTAAGAAAATCTTTATTCTTATTGTTGTTTTAATGAGTATTTCTTTAATAGGAATCATCTCAGTTCAAGTATATTGGATTAAAGACGCTGTAAAAAACAAGCAACAACAATTTGACAACAACATCAAAATTGCATTAGCTAGAACTTCTGAAAGGATTAAAGAAAGAGAGTACGCTGATTTTTTTCAAAACAATCAAGAGTTTCTTAAGGATAAAAAATTTGTTTCCAAAGCAAAAATAACCACCTATTTATTTCAACAAATAGACACCACTAATAAAAGAAAATTTACCTTCGGAACAACTGTTTTAGGAGAAAGCATTAAAATGCCTGGTGATTTTATTAACAATGACTCTATTGTTATTAAGCGGTATTCGGGGAAACAAGATTTTTATTTTTCCCAAATAATGAAATCAAATAATGATTTTACACCCTTTGTTAAAGAACGTCGGGTTTCCAGATTTAAAACCTATCCTAAATTCAATAAACAATTAATTGAAGATATGTTGCAGGAAAGAAAAAAAATCTTCCCTATAAATCAACGAATTAGCAATAAAGAACTTAATTTTACCATCAAAGAAGAATTGGCTAAAATGAATATCACCCAAAAATTTAAATACGGTGTATATGAAGATGGCTTGGCTACGCAATTAAAATCGGGTTATTTTAACATAAAGCCAAACGATGCAAATTACCCTTTATTAGCCGATAATAACGGCATTAGCAAATATAAGTTATATATAAAATTTCCTAATGAACGAAAAAAATTATTATCAGAAATATTTAATGTTTTAGGGCTTTCTTTATTATTTATAATTATCATTATTGCGGCTTTTACAACGTCATTATATCAATTAATTCGTCAAAAGAAAATATCGGCAATAAAGACCGATTTTATCAATAATATGACCCACGAGTTTAAAACACCTATTGCAACTATAAATTTAGCTTTAGATGCCATTAAAAACCCAAAAATAATATCAGAACCTGAAAAAATAAAGCGCTATGTAAAAATGATCCGTGAAGAAAATAAACGAATGCACGGACAGGTTGAAAATGTTTTACGAATTTCGAGATTAGAAAAAAATCAGATTGAAATTACTAAAGATGCCACCGACATG
Organism: Tenacibaculum finnmarkense genomovar ulcerans; assembly: GCF_900239495.1. Taxonomy (GTDB): domain Bacteria; phylum Bacteroidota; class Bacteroidia; order Flavobacteriales; family Flavobacteriaceae; genus Polaribacter; species Polaribacter ulcerans. Next base: position 91,217 of record NZ_OENE01000004.1, on the reverse strand, counting down.
CACGATACTATTGAAGAGGCTATTGAACATATTCAATTATTAGTTGATGATAAAAACGGAACGGTAACTCCGCATTATCAAGCAATATCTACCGAGGTTCTTGGAAACCAATTTCACCTAACAAATATTATCGTGAATATATTAGAAAACGCTTTAAAATATTCAGAAGGCGCGCCTAAAATTGATATTTACACCGAAAGCACCAATAAATACTTTATTTTTAAAGTAAAAGACCAAGGAATTGGAATGAGTAGAAATGCTCAGAAATATATTTTTGATAAATTTTACAGAGAACATAACGGAAACATACACAACGTAAAAGGACACGGTTTAGGATTGGCTTATGTAAAAGAAATTATTGACAACCATCAAGGGTCTATTTACGTTGAAAGTGAAAAAGGTAAAGGAAGCTTATTTACAGTGAAATTACCATTAATATAAAATAAAATACATGGGAAGCAAAAAAATATTATTAGTAGAAGACGATCCTAATTTCGGAACAGTTCTTAAAGATTATTTAGCCTTAAACGATTATAACGTTACACTTGCCAAAGATGGTATTGACGGATTAATTATGTTTAAAAACGGTGAATATGATTTATGTATTTTAGATGTAATGATGCCTCGTAAAGATGGTTTTTCATTAGCGCAAGATATCCGAGCAACAAACAAAGAAGTGCCTATTATATTTTTAACTGCTAAAACATTAAAAGAAGATGTTTTAAGAGGATATCAAGTTGGTGCTGATGATTATTTAAATAAACCTTTTGATTCGGAAGTTTTATTACATAAGATAAAAGCAATTTTACAACGTAAAGAGAACGAAAAGTCAAGTGATTCTGATGAATTTGAATTTAAAATTGGTAACTTCGAATTTAATTCTAAATTACGTCATCTTTCACTTAATGGTGCTGAGGCTCAAAAACTTTCGCCAAAAGAAAGTAAATTATTAAGAATGTTAGCGGTGCATAAAAATGATTTAATGCCACGTGAATTAGCCTTAACAAAAATTTGGAGAGATGATAATTATTTCACTTCTAGAAGTATGGATGTGTATATCGCTAAACTTCGAAAATACTTAAAGGGTGATGAAAATGTTGAAATTATCAATATCCACGGGGAAGGTTTTCGATTGTTAGAAAAAGTATAATTATCTACAACATAAAAACAGTACAAAAGACTTCCTTTTCCCAGGAAGTCTTTTTTTTACTTTTTTTACACAAAAAACAGTACAGACTTTAATCTATAAATGGTAATTTTTCTTTACTTGCTTCACCTGTTAAAACATCCACCTTTAAGATATTTTCAATCGTCGTAGCTATTTGATTACTATACAACTGATTTTGAATCTTTATTTCTCCTTGCTTTTTAATTCCACTTCCAAAAGCAGCAAGCCAAACCTGGTCTGATCCTTTAATTGTATATGTTTTACCATGGTCTTTTAAGTTATTCCCGTGATGTTTCCATGTTTTTAAAGGCACTGTTCCCCGTCCGTGATCTGTGGTTATAATAAAGGTAGTGTTGTTTTTGTAATAAGTATCATTTTGAACAAAATTCCACAAATCTTTAATAAAAGTATCCGATCTTTTTATAGCGTTTAAATACTGATCATATTTACCATCGTGGGCAAAATCATCGGTTTCTCCGTAGGCTATATAAACCAAATCAGGATGTTTTTCTTTCATGTAATTAAGAGCGTAATTATGTGTAAAAACGTCTAATCGTACATTGTGCCAAGGGCTTGGTGTTTGTTTTTGATAGCTATTTAATTGTTTTTCTACCGCTGAAATACCTGTTGTTCTATCGGCAGATTCAAAACCTGCATTTATTGGTAATTTACTTCTTGTTCTATTAATAATACTCGGAAAAACATCCCAACTAGCAAAAGCAGCTACCTTATTTTTATAAGCTTCTGAATTATTTACTAATTCTAAAATTGTTTTATTAGGATTATCAATTTTAGCATTGCTTTTTATCCTTTTATCATCTGATAATCCACATAAAATTTCACTATAACCAGGATATGAAAACCAACGATTATTGGTTAAATTTACTTTATTACCTTCCTTTCTATTTCCATAAATAACACCATTTTTAGCGATATAACTCCACATAAAAGGAAACAAAACTTCCCTTCTTTTACTTGGTTTTTTTGCCCAAAAATGCGATGCTAATACTGCAGTGTCTTTTACATATTTATCATTAGAAATTAACAGAGAATCTGCTCCTGAAAATAATTCTTGCCAACGAACACCATCTAACGTTATTAAAACAACTTTTGGGGTAGCAGGTTTCTTTTGGGCTTGTTTATTTTCTTCTTGCTGATTATTTTTATTATTTACTTGTTTATTACAGGCAGTTAAAGCTATTAAAAACAAGATAAAAAACACTTTTATTTTTATCATAATTACTTTATTTGAAGTACTAATATTAAAAAAACCTGCTGTAATTGCTTTGCAAAACAATAATCACAACAGGTTTGGTTTGTCTTTAAAATTTATTTTATTCTTTTATTTATCCCACCAAGATTCAGCGTTATAATTATTTTCTCCTAACCAAGAAACTGCTGTGGTATTATTTACTTTATTAGTAAAAGTTTCTTCCGATGGATATTTAAATCGCACTGGTATTTTATCTGAATTTGTATTATTAAGCGCTGCTGTTAAAACAGGAAATCCTGTTCTTCGATAATCAAACCAAGACTCATAACCCGACATGATATTTGCCAAGTATTTTTGTGTTATAATATTTTCTACCGTTCCTTTAAAGGCTCCTTTTGATGTTGCAGTTAAATAATCCGTAGGAATTTCTATATTTCTATATTCAAAATTTGCTTTTACCGCATTTTCATAATGTAATTTTGCTTTTGAGCTATCGATAAAACCTTTGCTTGCTGCTTCGGATAAAATAAACTCCTGCTCAAAATAGCTTGCAAAAACCATATCTAATACATTGCTTGCTCTTAAATTATCCGATAAACCAGTGTAATTAACCGATCTATCATTTGAACCTGGTGTTATTCCTACATAGGTATTTGACGCGTTTGGCTTATAATAAAAAGAAATTCGAGGATCTTGTCTGTCGGTTAACATTTTTAAAATAGTCGTTGTAATGTTTAAAATTTTAAAATCGCCTTCTCTTGCTGTTGATAAATACCAATTATTTGGTGCTGAAGTAAATGGTAAAATAGCATTATCGGCATTCGATTTAAAAATATCTCCTGAGGCTACAATCTGATTTATTTGAGCAGCCGCATTGGGGTATTTATCACTAATCCTAAGCAAATAACGCAATCTTAAAACATTTGCAAATTTTATCCAAGCATTTTTATTTCCCGCAAACATTACATCTCCTGTTATTGAAGATTTATCTTTTGATAAAGTACTCACAGCCTGAGAAAGTAATTGCAAAACACCATTTGAAGCCGTATAAATATCCTTTTGTTTATCGTATTTTGGTGTTAAATTATTTTTATCGCCTGCTTCAAAAAAAGGAATCGGACCATATAAATCGGTTAATTGTGCGCCAATAAAAGCCTTCATTATTTTGGCAACAGCTTTAATCGAGGCATTTGTTTTTTGCTCTTTTAAAACGTCATTCATATCTCCTAAAAGCCTGTTATTGGTAATCCAAAGTGAATTATTGGCATCAATTTTATATTGATCTATTACATTAAAATCAGACTTCCCTTGCTCTTGCATTAAAATACTTGCGTAGGTAAAACCACCGCTAGTCGTTTGATTTCCTACCGTATAAATTGCATTGGTTAGTAAATAAGTTGCCTGGGCAGTAGTTGGTTCATTTGGGTTTACATTAATATCGCCAAAATCATCACAAGAAATAAAGGTTGCAACTGCAAGGACTATAAATCCTTTAAATATTTTAGTAACTTTCATATTTTCTAAGTTTTCTAAGTTTCTTTAATTAAAATTTGAATAAAAAATTGATTCCGTAACTTTTTGATGATGGATACGATACGTCCTCGATTCCTGGAACAACATTTGCGCCTTGCATTGCTAAAGTTTCTGGATCAAAATGAGGGTTTGACGATGGTGTCCATAATCCTAAGTTTCTACCTACTATAGATACTTTTAAAGATTCCATTGCTAATTTTTCAATCAAACCAGCAGGAACATTATAGCCAAACTTTACCTCTCTTAATTTTACATAAGTGGCATCTACAATCCCTGTTTCTTGTTGATTTTTTCTATTGTACAACGGCTTGTAATAACTCCACCAACCTATTGCATCGGCATCGGTTAAAGCAACATATTCACTGCCTACTTTCTTTACGCCATCAGGTACAATGTCTTGGTAATTATTTCTATTTTCAGAAATATCTAAATTTCCAGCATACGCCGCTATCTGTTTTGTTCTTGAAATAATGGTTCCACCTTGTTTCCAATCCATTAAAACAGATAAATCAAAGTTTTTATATTTGAAACTATTTTTAAATCCTAAAGAAAAATCTGGATTATAGTTTCCTAATAATTGTAACTTATCATTTACAACTGGCTTACCGTCTTTGTAAACTATTTTTCCGTTATGGCGTTCGAATTTTCTTCCGTACATATTTCCTAACTTCTCTCCTTTTCTTGCCTGTATAAAAACTTTTGAAGTTTCCGCACCATATACCGAAGCATATGCCATGGTTAAAACGTCCATGTTTTCTGTTAACTCAACGACTGTTCCTTGGTTTTTAGAAAAGTTTAAACTGGTTGTCCAAGCAAAATTTTCATTACGGATAGGTTTTATCGTTAACAAAGCTTCAATTCCTTTATTTTCAATTTTACCCGCATTGATTATTTGTGCGCTATACCCTACTGTATTGGTAATTGGAACCGACATAATTTGATCTTCCGAAGTAGATTTATAATAGGTGAAATCGATTCCTATAGCTCCATTAAACATTCTTAAATCTGTTCCAAATTCATAAGAAGTACTCATTTCTGGCTTTAAATTTTCATTTAATAATACCGAACTTCTACTTAATGTTTTATTTCCTGCATAGGGTGTTTGATATGAATATGGTGTTTTTAAATTATACGCAGACGTATCATTACCAACCTGGGCGAAAGAACCTCTAATTTTAAAGAAACTAAAAGCTTCAGGCATTTCAAAAATTTTATCGATCAATAAACTTACAGATGCCGATGGATAAAAATAAGAATTGTTTTTTGCTGGTAATGTAGAAGACCAATCGTTTCTTGCCGTTACATCTACAAAAACTTTATTTTTATACCCAATACCTAGCGTACCGTATAAACTATTAATTTCTTTTTCTTCTTTATATTGCGTTGTTACTACGTTTGATATAGAATTTTGAAGATTATAAAGCCCTGGAATAACCAAACCATTTGCCATACTCGATAAAAAGTTAATTTCTTGTTTCATTTGATTTCCTCCAAAATTCACATCAACATTCCAAGCATCATTTATTTTTTTATCATAAGAAAATAAAAAATCGGTATTTACCTCTGTAAAATCAACTCTTTCATCTTTATAAGCTCCTTTTAAAAATCGTTGCGTACTATAAGCTCTTTTTGAGGCTCTTTTATCGGTGTAATAATCCATTCCTGTTTTTGCTTGAAACTTCAAGTTTTTTAATACTTGATACTCCAATTGGATATTCCCTAAAAGCCTGTGCTTATTAAAAGCGTTGGTATTTTCATTGAGCATAAAATAAGGATTATCGTGCCAAGCATAATTATAGTTGTACTGCTCTAAACCTTCATAGCCTTTTTGCCAATAATTTTTTAAAGCCGATGTATTTACTGTTCGTCCGTACCAGGTAAACATATACATTGCCGATTCTGAACCATATCCTGAACTTGGGCGGTTATCACTACTTGATTTTATATAGTTTGATTTTAACGAAATTTTTAACTTATCGGTTAAATCAACACTTCCATTTATTCGGTATGATTTTCTTTTTAAGCCTGTATTAGGGATAATTCCTTGATTGTCTAAAGAACCAAAACTAAATAAAAAGTCTGATTTATCTGCTCCAAACCCTATTGCGGTACTAAAAGTGGTTGTAAACCCTGTTTTATAAAAATTTTCTACATTATTTGGTCTTGCTACAAATGGCGTTGCAATAATATCGTTCGGCATTGTTGTTGGCGATATAATTTTTCCATTAGCATCCCTAACCCATCCTCTTACGAATATATCTCCAGCTCTTACTCCCGATGTTGTTGGGCTATCAAACTGAGTAACTAATTGACCATTTGCCTCTGGACCCCAAGAAACATCTTCCTGATCATTTATACCTAAATCATTCGCTAATCCATCGGCATATTTAAACTTTCCTGCCCATCCTTGCCCGTATTTATTTTGATATTTTGGCAACCTCAACGCTTTTTCGATTGTTGTACCAGTATTTACGGTAACGGTTAAACCTTTATTTCGTCTTGCTGTTTTAGTGGTTATTAATATGACTCCGTTAGAACCACGAGAACCGTATAAAGCTGCCGCATTTGCACCTTTTAATACACTAATATTCGCTACATTATCAGGGTCAATTTCAGAAGCACCATTACCATAATCGACCTCTTGCATTTCATTTCCACCCGTATTTTGACCTGTACCAAAAATAGTATTGTTATGAATTGGCACTCCATCAACCACAAATAAAGGACCATTAGCTGTTGATGTTAAAGAGGCTTCTCCACGGATTACAACTCTTGATGTTGAACCTACACCTGTAGATCCGTTGGTAATTTGAACACCTGCAATTTTTCCATTTAAAGCATTTACTAAATTTGTTTCCTTTGCCTGATTCAGTTCTGCTGCTTTTAAATTTGATACAGAATATCCTAGAGCCTTTTCTTCTTTTTTAATTCCTAAAGCTGTAATTACAACCTCATCTAATTGTTGTTCTAACTGTTTTAAAACAATTGTTCCTAGCTTTTTATGCGCTCCTTTACTTAAAGAGACCTGTACTCTTTTTTCTTGATATCCTATAAAAGATATTTTTAAAGTTACTTTTTCAGAAGTTACTTTATTTAGTTCAAATTTACCATCAAAATCGGTATCTGCTCCAATAGTAGTTCCTGCTAACACCACACTTGCCCCTGGCAATGGATAGCTACCGTCGCTAATTACTCCTGAAATAGTAGAAGATTGTGCTAAAATTGTGCTACTAATAAAAACACCTAGCAATATGCTTACAAAAAGCTTAAAATTATTCATTTACTTACGTTTTACAATCGTTAAAAATTACAATTCAAATTAAATTATAATTTGACCGTATGTACAATTATGAACGTTAAGAAAACACCTATTAAAAGATACGCTAGCGTAATGCCAGTGTAAAATAACAAGACATCAAATTAAACTAAACGTTAATAAACCTAATTATCAGATGATTACAAAATTCAATTGTTAATTTAAAGCATCTTACTTCTTTTTTGTTTACAACAAGTAATACTATTTTACACAAAAAAAACGGACAACTTTAAAGTTGTCCGTTTTATAAAATATATAATTAATGTTACTATTAATTAAAATCAGTGTTCATTTTTAAATAATTTAAAAACTCACGCTTTGTTTCTTTATTTTTAAACTTACCGCCAAACTCAGCAGTAACTGTTGAGCTTTCAATATCTTTTATTCCTCTTGAATTTACACACAAATGCTTTGCATCAATAACACAGGCTACGTCTTGCGTTCCTAAAGCTTCTTGCATTGCTTGTACAATTTGCATGGTTAAACGCTCTTGTACCTGTGGTCTTTTCGAAAAATATTCAACAAGACGATTCATTTTAGACAAACCGATAACTCTTCCACCAGAAATATACGCCACATGCGCACGTCCTATAATTGGCAATAAGTGATGCTCGCAGGTAGAATATACAACGATATTCTTCTCCACCAACATTTCGCCATAATTATAATTATTTTCGAAAGTAGATGCTTTTGGCATATTTGCAGGATTCAATCCCATAAAAATTTCATTCACAAATGATTTTGCAACACGTTTTGGCGTTCCTTGCATACTATCATCGGTTAAATCCATCCCTAAGGTTTCTAGAATATCTTTAACACTTTCTTGGATTTTAGCTATTTTTTCTTGGTCAGATAAATCAAAAGCATCAGCTCTTAAAGGGTTTTTAGCCGAGGTTCCTACATGATTATCTCCTATATCATCGATTCTATCCTCATTCATTTTGTTGCTATTCACTTCAAACATTTCTTTCTTTTATTAGGGCACAAATTTACAACATTGTACTTAATTTACTGTATTATTTTTTTCAATTCGTCTAAAGAACAAGTAGTTTGCTCACCATTTAGCATGTTTTTTAAAACAAACACATCGTTATTTACATCGGTAACAACAAATTCTATGCCTCTGCTACCAACATATTTCCATTGTTTCTTTTCTTGCTTATTACTCGTTGCGGTATCAGGGTATAACTCTGATTTTATATTGCTTTCTCTTAAATTTTTAATCGCTTTTATTTTTGATAAATTCTCCGCTTCGTTAAAATTTAAAAATAATACACGAGGTTTTGGCAATTCAACCGCTTCAAACAAGTTTAATTCTTCCATCACCAAGTAAATTCTGTCTAATCCGAAAGAAATTCCAACTCCTGAAACATCTTTTAAACCAAAAATCCCTGTTAAATCATCGTAACGACCTCCGCCTCCGATAGAACCCATTTTTACTTCTTTTGGTGCAGCAACTTCATAAATTGCACCTGTGTAATAATTTAAACCACGTGCTAAAGTTACATCTAATTCTAAACTTGCCGAAGTTAAACCAATTTCTTCAATCATATTTACAACGGTACGCAATTCTTCTACCCCTGCTAAACCTTCTTCGGATGCTTCTAACATCGCACTTAAAGAACTTAATTTATCTTGATTAGTTCCTGAAAAACTAAATAACGGCGCTACTTTTTCAATGGCATCTTGTGAAATTCCTTTTTCAAGCATTTCTTTTACAACACCCTCTTTTCCTATTTTATCTAATTTATCAAGAGCTACCGTAAAATCGATTAATTTATCAGATGCGCCAATCACCTGTGCAATTCCTGATAATATCTTACGATTATTAATTTTGATAGTCGCTCCGTTTAAGCCTAATTTACTAAAAACAGTATCGTATAATTGAATAAATTCAACTTCTTGTAATAACGATTTACTTCCTACAACATCAGCATCACATTGATAAAACTCTCTAAAACGTCCTTTTTGCGGGCGATCGGCTCTCCAAACAGGTTGAATTTGATATCTTTTAAAAGGAAAAGTAATATCATTTTGATGTTGTACTACGTAACGTGCAAATGGCACTGTTAAATCGTAACGTAATGCTTTTTCTGATATTTGAGCCGTTACTTTTTGGCTATTTTTTTCAGATAATAAGGTTTGATCCGCCTTTTTTAGATAATCGCCAGAATTTAAAATTTTAAAGATTAATCTATCTCCTTCTTCACCATATTTACCCATTAAGGTTGATGAATTTTCAAAACTTGGCGTTTCAATAGGTTGAAATCCGAAGTTTTCAAACGAATGTTTTATGGTATTAAATATATAATTTCTTTTCGCAACTTCTGTTGATGAAAAATCTCTTGTTCCTTTTGGAATTGATGGTTTCATAATTGATGGTAAAATTAAGGGTTCAATAAAATACTAAAACCCACTTTAAATGCAAATATCTGAATTTATCGCTAATTTACGAAGTTTTATGGGTACGTTTTAATCGGTAAATTGACGCATTTAATTCAAAACCTAACAATAAAATAATGGCGTTTATCCAAATAAAAAGCATCAAAATTAAGAGCGCTCCAATCGAGCCATATAACTGATTATAAGTAGAAAATTCTACCACATAAATCCCGAAAATATAAAATGTAAACAACGATAAAACAGTGGTTAAAATAGCGCCTGCTGAAAAAAACTTTATATCCTTTCCTTGAGTTGTTCCAAAGCGAAATAACAGTGAAACAATCGTGAAAATCATAATTAAAAATAACAAACCTCGCCCCCAATAAAACAAGTTTAAATCATCGGTATGTAGCCAACCTGTATTGTCAATACTAACAAGTGCTACTTGATATAGAATAATTAAAATCACTGTTATTATCAAAAAAAAGGACATTAATAACGATACACCTAATGAAATAAAATACGTTCTAAAAATACTTCTAATTTCTTTGATATGATACGAATATTCAAAACCTCCAAAAATAGCATTTACCCCATTGGTCATTAAAAAAATAGAAGCTAAAAATCCAAAAGACAATAAACCACTATATTGATTATTAATAATATCTTTTAACACAAAATCGACGGCATCAAAAGTTTTAGGCGGTAGCATTTCTTGGATTAATCCGAAGAGATTTTCTTGAAATCCATCAATAGGAATGTACGGAATTAGCGTTAAAATAAATAACATAAAAGGGAAAATAGCCATAAAAAAACTAAACGCAATTCCTCCTGCTCTTGTTGTTAAAGCGCCTTTTACAATGCCGATTACATATAATTCAATAACATCGTATAGGCTCATTCCTTGCAGCCTCGGTATTTTTATTTTCTTCAAAAAAATCACCAATAAATTAATTATAGGTATTTTACTTAGTCTATTTTCTATTGGTTTTGTCATTATTTAAAATCTAATTATAACAATTTTTATAATAACAAAGATACAATCGTTTTAAGATATAAAAGCATTAAAACACCTAAGGAACTCATAAATTATAGCTCATAAAATAGTGCGATTATTAAAAATAAAATACGGTGCTTATAGCGAACTATAAACACCGTATTTTTATATATCAAAGTACAAACCTGAACTAAATTCAGCTTAAAAATTCAGTTTTTTACTACTTTAAACCTCTTGCTTTTAACATTGGGGTAGCTTCAGGATTTCTTCCTGCAAAATTTTGATACATTTTTGCATAATCCATCGTGTTTCCTTTTGACAAAACTTGCTCACGGAATTTTTGCCCGTTTTCACGTGTTAATAACCCGTTGTCTTTAAACCAAGCGTAGGCATCGTGGCTTAGCATTTCTGTCCATAAATATGAATAATATCCAGCGCCATATCCGCCACTAAAAATATGTGCAAAATAGGTTGAGCGGTATCTTGGTGGAATTTCGGCAAGTTTTAATTTCATTTGAGTTAAGGCAGCTTCTTCAAATTTAGCCACATCTTCAATTTTAGTATTTGCAGAAACCGTGTGCCATTTCATATCTAAGCTCGACGATGCTAAATTTTCAATCATTGAATACCCTTGATTAAAAGTTCCAGCATCTTTAATTTTTTTCAATAACTCAGCAGGAATTACTTTTCCTGTTTTATAATGCACCGCATAGTTATTTAAAATGGCTGGATGTGTTGACCAGTTTTCATTAAATTGAGACGGAAATTCTACAAAATCTCTAGAAGTACTTGTTCCTGAAATAGAAGCATATTGTTGGTTTCCAAATAAACCGTGTAAAGCGTGCCCAAACTCATGGAACATTGTTTCAACCTCATCAAAACTTATTAAAGCAGGTTCGCCAGCGGCAGGTTTTGACGAATTACAAACATTATAAATTACAGGTTTTTGATTTCGTAATTTTGATTGTTTTACAAAAGAACTCATCCACGCACCACCACGTTTGCTATCTCTAGCATAAAAATCGCCATAAAATAAGCCTAATTTACTTCCGTCTTCTTCAAAAACCTCGTACACAACGACATCTTTGTGATAAACGGGTAAATCGGTACGTTTTTTAAAGGTAATTCCGTATAATTTTGTAGCGGCATAAAACACTCCTTTTTCTAAAACGGTGGTCATTTCGAAATAGGGTTTTATTTCATCTTCATTTAAATTATACTTTGATGTACGTACTTTTTCGGCATAATGATTCCAATCATAAGCGGCTAAAGTTGCTCCTTTAACTTGCTTGTTCATTTCAGCCTGAATTTCTTTTTTTTCTGCGGATGCTTTTTCTAAAGATCCTGGAATTAAACCTTCAAACATTTCAAAAACCTTAGCGGGCGTTTTTGCCATCGTTCCTTGCAAACTCCAACTTGCGTAATTTTCAAAACCTAAAATTTGCGCTTTTTTAGCTCTTAAAGAAACCATTTTTTGTACTAATTCACTGGTATCGTAGGTTCCTGAATCGGCTCTGTGAATAGATTTTTCGTATAATTCTTTACGAACTTCTCTGTTCTCTAAACTTTGTAATGATGACTGTTGCGTAGTGTTTACTAGCTGAATTTCGTAAGTTTTAGTATTATCAGCTTGTTTTTCTAATGATTTTATTTTATCCGCAGAAAAACCTTTTAATTTTTTAACATCAGTAATTATAACACCGCCTTTTTTACTTGCGTCTAATAATTTTTTACCAAAATCGTTCGATAAAGTTGCTATTTCAGAATTTATATCCTTTAAAACGGCTTTTTTATCTTCGGATAAATTAGCGCCTGCTTTTACAAAATTCTTGTAATATTCTTTTACTAAATGTGTGCTTTCAGCATCTAAATTAGCCGTATCTAAAGCATTGTACACTGTTTTAATTTTAGCAAACAATGGAGTATTTAATAAAATATCATCGGAATGTTTAGAAAATTTTGGAGCTAATTCTTTTTGAATACTTTTAAGTGTATCGTTTGTATGTGCGCCTGTTAATCCGTAAAAAACAGCGGTAACGTTGTCTAGAGTTTCGCTACTTTGCTCTAAAGCTAAAACTGTGTTTTTAAAGTTTGCCGCTTCTTTATTGGCAATTATTCTTTGAATCGCTTGATTTTGTAATTTCATCCCTTCTAAAATAGCAGGCATAAAATGTTCGTTCTTAATTTTAGTAAAATCAGGCGCTCCGTACGCTAAAGTGCTTTTAACCAACAAAGGATTATTTGCACTATTTATGGTATTTTCTGTTTTCACGGCGTTTTTATCTTTTTTAGCTTTTTCACTTGGGTTTGTAGTACAAGATACTGCCAAAGCAATTGTTGTTGCTACGATGATATGTTTTTTCATTGTCTTACTTATTTTATCATTGAAACAAATTCAAACAAAAAGATTACTGCTTTTGCTTCAATGACACTTTATTAAATTAATCTACTGCTTTTAAACTTAAATCTAAATTATAAACTGAATGCGTTAAAGCGCCTGATGAAATAAAATCGACACCACAATCGGCATATTTACGGATGGTTTCTTCGGTAATTCCTCCTGATGATTCTGTTAAACAAGTATCGCCAATTAAAGCTACTGCCTTGCGAGTATCTTCATAATTAAAATTATCGATTAAAATTCTGTACACGCCTTTATTTGATAAAATTTCTTTAATTTCTTCTAAACTTCGTGCTTCTACAATAATTTTGATGTCTAGTTTTTTATCTGCTAAATATTCTTTAGTTTTAGTAATTGCTTGTGTAATTCCACCCGCAAAATCAATATGATTGTCTTTAATCATCACCATGTCGTACAAAGCAAATCGATGGTTTTCGCCTCCACCAATTTTTACCGCCCATTTTTCAATAGCACGAATTCCAGGCGTTGTTTTACGCGTATCTAATACTTTGGTGTTTGTTCCTTTTAATAAATCGGCAAAAAAAGCAGTTTTCGTAGCAATAGCACTCATGCGTTGCATCGCATTTAAAACCACACGCTCTGCCATTAATATAGATTGCGATTTTCCTGTTACATAAAAAACAATGTCGCCATATTTTACAGAGTCGCCATCGTTGATAAAGGTTTCTACTTGTAAATCGGCATCAACATAGTTAAAAACCATTTTAGCAAATTCAACGCCTGCGATAATCCCCTGATCTTTTACCAATAATTTTGCCTTACCCATAGCATCCGCAGGAATACATGATAATGAGGTGTGATCGCCATCGCCAATATCTTCACGAATCGCATTTGTTATTATTAAATTTAGCTCTTTGTTAAATTGTTCTTTTGATATCATGCTTTTCTGTCTTCTTTAATTATCCCGTAAAAATACGGATTGATTTTATCCTACGGAATTAAATTATTCTTTCTGATGAATTTTATGAGTTTAAATAAATAAATTTGCAGATAAAATTAATTCAAATTAACAGCCCTTTATACCCTTTTATAACTTATGAAAATAAAACTAATCGCTATTGGTAAAACTGATGATAAAAATTTAATGCAACTCATTGATAATTATCAAAACAGGTTAAAACATTACGTAAAATTTGAATTGGAAATTATTGCCGATATCAAAAATGTAAAAAACCTAAGTGAATCACAACAAAAGGAAAAAGAAGGCGAATTAATTTTAGCCAAATTACAAGCAACCGATCAATTGGTGTTGTTAGACGATAAAGGAAAAGACTTTACCTCTATTGGATTTTCGCAATATTTACAGAAAAAAATGAATTCGGGCATCAAACAATTGGTCTTGGTTATTGGCGGTCCTTATGGTTTTTCTGATGCTATTTACAAAAAATCGACAGGAAAAATATCGCTATCAAAAATGACCTTTTCACACCAAATGATTCGCTTGTTTATTGTAGAACAAATTTACCGTGGTTTTACTATTTTACGCAATGAGCCGTATCATCATGAATAATATATAAGTGGCTTTTTATTAGAATTTTACTGTTTTAAATTATATTTTTTTTAACACTTTTTAAGCTATTTTTAGGCCTCAAAATCCGTAATTTTGCCATCCCCCAAAAAAATCAAGAAAAAAACAATAACTATCGTTATGAATACAATCAAAATTATTTTAACTACTATCTTTTTCACTTTTATTATAGGAACACAACAAACAAGTGCTCAAAGTGACATTAAAATTTTAAAAAACAACGTAAAGATTCAAAAAAATAAAATTAGTGCGAATGAAGCTGTTTTAATGAGTGGTATTAAAGCCTTAAAACGTGTAAATAGCAATTTAGAAAACTTCAAAAAAAGTAAAAAAGCTACTAAAGAAAATATCCGAAGAAAAGAAAATATTGTTAATAATATAGAAAATAAATTAACAAAATTAAATGCTCAAATTGAGCATCAAAAACAAGAATTAGCAACTCTTGAAACAAAATTAGCTAAAAAGAAAGGGAAAGAAGCAGCTCAAAAAAATAACAAAGCCAAAAAGAATAACAAATCAGCACAAGTTGAGTTCGCTAAACAGACTCAAAAAGCTCAAGAGCCAAAGCCACTTGAAAACACCAACAATACACTTTCTAAATTAGCATTGCGAAAACAAGAGTTAGAAAAAGCTCGTATAAAATTAGAAGAAGATCGTAAAGCTAAAGAAATTGCCTATTTAAAAGAACAAGAAGCTTTACATTTACAAGCCGAAAAATTAAAACAATTAGACAATGAAATTAAAGCTGAGGAAAAATCTATCGTTAAAGAAAAAGGTACTTTAATTAGCGATTATGAAGATGATATTAGCATCAATCAAGAAATTTTAATTAGTGCTAAAGAGGGCTTAGATAAAATGAAAGCCAAATTAAACAAAGCACAGTTAGACCCTACAGCATCACAAGAAAGCATTGCTCGTAAAAAAGCGATTATTATTAGAATTGAAGAGCGTTTAAATAAAATACAAGCTGAAATAACAGCCAAACAAGTAGAATTAAATAAATTAAAAGGATAAATTCCTTATACTTTTTATTGAAAAAACGAAATATAACAAGGGTTGTATTTCGTTTTTTTTTACCTAAAAAACAATACATTTGTGTACTTAAAATTTTAACTTATATGAAACTTGTTTTCGCTACTAATAACTTAAATAAACTTGCTGAAGTACAAAAAATGCTTCCAAATAGCATTGAATTACTTTCTTTAAAAGATATTAATTGTTTTGATGATATTCAAGAAACAGCAACGACTTTAGAAGGAAATGCTAAAATAAAAGCAGACCATATTACTGATAATTTCAAATTAAATTGTTTTGCTGACGATACCGGTTTAGAGGTTGAAAGCTTAAACGGAGAACCTGGCGTTTATTCGGCACGTTATGCGGGTGAACCTTCTAATTCAGAAAATAATATGCAAAAAATATTGACGGAATTAAATAAAACTGAAAATAGAAAAGCACAATTTAGAACGGCTATTTGTTTAAATTTAAACGGACAGCAATTTTTATTTGACGGAATTTGTAAAGGCGATATTTTAACTGAAAAACAAGGCGAAAAAGGCTTTGGATACGATCCTATTTTTAAGCCTCAAAACGTTAACAAATCGTTTGCACAAATGACATCCGAAGAAAAAAATGCCATTAGTCACCGCGGATTAGCTATTCAAAAATTAGTGGAATTTTTAAAATCAAACGCTTAAATTAAACTTCTATTCACTATTGAATACTTCAAAAAAATACAGCAAACATTTTGTCATCTTAGCGATTTTATTAGTTGTCGTTTTTTTTATAAATATTAGTTTAGGCTCGGTTTCCATTCCTTTTAAAGATATTTTTAACGCATTAACAGGCGGAACTGCAACGAAAGAAAGTTGGCAAACCATTATTGTAAATTTCCGATTACCAAAAGCAATCACAGCTGTTATGGTAGGTTCAGGCTTGTCAATTTGTGGGTTATTAATGCAAACTTTATTCAGAAATCCGTTAGCTGGTCCTTTTGTTTTAGGAATTTCATCGGGCGCAAGTTTGGGTGTTGCCTTGCTTATTTTAGGTTCAGGGGTATTTGGTACTGCGCTGTTTTCAATAACAACTTCTAATTGGACGCTGGCTATCGGCGCTAGTTTAGGTGCTTTTTTGGTTTTATCTGCCGTAATTATAGCGGCTAATAAAGTGCGAAATACCATGGCTATTTTAGTTATCGGATTAATGTTTGGCTCCTTAACTTCTGCGGTAATTAGCGTATTGTCTTATTTTAGTGAAGCAGCACAAATTCAACAATATTTATTTTGGAGTTTTGGAAGTTTAGGGAATTTATCTTGGCAAGAATTGGCTGTTTTTGCTAGTATTTACAGCATCGGAATTATAGCGAGTTTTAGTATTATAAAACCTTTAAATAGCTTTTTGTTAGGTGAAAATTACGCTAAAAGCTTAGGGATTAATATTAAAAAAAGCAGAACCATTATTTTACTAATTACCAGTTTATTAACAGGTGTAATTACGGCTTTTTCAGGGCCTATCGCCTTTATTGGCATTGCAATTCCTCATATTGCTAAGATAATTTTTACTACCTCAAACCATAAAATATTACTACCCGCAGCAGCTCTTATTGGTGCCATTATTTTATTAATTTGCGATGCAATTGCACAATTACCAACAAGCCAATTTACCTTGCCTATTAATTCCATTACCTCGCTATTTGGCGCACCTGTGGTAATTTGGTTATTAATTCGTAAGAAAAAAATACATGTATAATTTTGATAAATTCTAAAAAAAACACGGTGCTTACTACTGAAAATTTAGCCATCGGTTATCAATCAAAAAAAGAACAAAATATTGTTCTTTCAGCCATTGATTTAACAATAGAACAGGGAAAATTTGTAGCGCTTTTAGGTAAAAATGGCGCAGGAAAATCAACTTTATTGCGTACGCTTTCTAATATTCAAAAACCATTAAAAGGCAGCGTTAAAATTAATCAGAAAAACATTTTAGACTATTCATTTCAAGAATTAGCAACCACTTTAAGTTTGGTTTTAACCGAGCGTTTACCTGAAAGCCAACTAACTGTTTTTGAATTAATTGCCTTAGGAAGACAGCCTTATACCAATTGGATTGATAGCTTAACACATAGCGATATTGACAAAATTAATTGGGCAATTGATCAAACTGATATTGCGCATTTAAAAAATAAACCCTTTTACCAATTAAGCGACGGGCAATTACAACGCGTTCTTATTGCACGTGCTTTAGCCCAAGATACCGACCTTATTATTTTAGATGAACCCACCGCACATTTAGACATTCATCACACCTTTAAGGTGTTTTCGTTGTTAAAAAAATTAGTCAAACAAACAGGTAAAACTATTATTATTTCTACCCATCAAGTAAATATTGCCATTCAACTTGCCGACGAATTTATTTTACTTGCCGATACACAAATTTATTGCGGAAATTCGCAAGAATTAATCAAAAAAAACGCTTTTGATTCGCTATTTCCTAAAGAACTTATCAGTTTTAACAAAACATTAAAACAATTCATTATAAAGAATAATTAAATTTGACCTTTGGTAATAATTATTGTTACTGAACACAAACCTATAAAAAACCCTTTATTTATTGATGAAAAAATTACTTTACATAGCAAGTACAATTGTGTTTACAGCCTGTGGAAGCACAAAAGAAACAGCAAGTATCGAAATTGATAAAACCATAGATTATGCTGATAAATTTGCAAAAACAATTACTGCAAAAGATTTAGCAAAGCATTTATTTATCTATGCTTCGGATGAATTTGAAGGACGAAATACCGGAGAACCTGGGCAAAAGAAAGCGGTAAAATATTTAAAAGATTTTTATATAACCCAACAAATTAAATCACCTTTAGGTGGTAGCAATTATTTTCAAGAAGTGCCTAGTGCTTTTTTAAGCAAAAACAGGTATGACTTGGTATTAAAAGATTCTGAAAACGTGCTTGCCTTTATTAAAGGTTCTGAAAAGCCTGATGAAATTATTATTATTTCGGCACATTTAGACCACGAAGGTATTAAAGACGGACAAATTTACAACGGTGCTGATGATGACGGTTCGGGTACAGTAGCAATATTAGAAATTGCAGAAGCCTTTAAAAAAGCAGCTGATGCTGGTAAAGGACCTAAACGTTCTGTTTTATTTTTACATGTAACAGGCGAAGAAAAAGGTTTATTAGGATCAAAATATTATAGCGAAAATCCTATTTTCCCTTTAAAAAATACCGTTACCGATTTAAATATTGATATGATTGGGCGTGTTGACAAAGCACACAAAGAAACACCTAATTACGTTTATTTAATTGGTGCCGATAAATTGAGTACAGAGTTGCACAACATCTCTGAGGCAATGAATAAAAAATACACCAATATTGCCTTAGATTATACGTATAATGATGAAAATGACCCAAATCGTTTTTACTATCGTTCAGATCATTATAATTTTGCAAAGCATAATATTCCTGTTATTTTTTACTTTAACGGAACCCATGAAGACTACCACAAACCAACCGATACTGCCGATAAAATTAACTACGAACTATTAGAAAACAGAACGCGTTTGGTTTTTTATACAGCTTGGGAAATTGCCAATCGTGAAAATCGTTTAACTGTCGATAAAATAGCTAAAAAATAAATAACATCTATTTTTTTACCTAAAAAAAACGCATCAATTTGATGCGTTTTTACTTTTTTAATAAAGCCATAATTTTCTTCAATTTGCTTTTTTAAGCCTACTGAAAAACACGTTTTATAAAAATTTATTACTTCAAATTACATCTAAAATTTAAAAAATGAACAAAATAAAAGGAATGATATTCGTTTCTATAGGAGCAGCTAGTTATGGTATTTTAGCAACTATTATTAAATTAGCCAATCATAATAATTTTGGTACAGCGGGGCTTACTTTTTTGCAATATCTTTTTGGGGTACTTGTTTTAAGTATCGCTACTTTTGTTATTAATACGAAATCAAAAAAAACTATTTCAACAACAAATACAGTAAACCAAACAGCCATATCAACAGTAAAGTACCCGAAGTTAAAATTGATTTTTTTTGGAACTTCTTTAGGGCTTACTAGTAGTTTTTATTATTTATCAATACAATATGTTCCTGTTTCTGTAGGGATTATTCTGTTAATGCAAACAGTTTGGATGGGCATCCTTTTAGAGTTTTTTATCGATAGAAAACTTGTTTCAAAAGCAAAAATAATAGGTTCAATAATGGTATTACTAGGTACTTTATTAGCCTCAAAAGTTTTTGAAAGTGATTTTAATTTAAATTTTATGGGGTTTTTATACGGCTTTTCGGCAGCCATATTTTATACTGCTTCTATGTATGCTTCTAATAAAATTTCGTTAGAATTACCAAGTTTAACTAGAAGTAAGTATTTAGTATATGGAGGTTTTTTAGCAATCCTTATTTTTTGGAATTTTCAAATTATTGAAGAAGTAAATTCCGTAGAAATACTAAAATGGGGAATGGTTTTAGGCTTGTTTGGTACCGTATTACCTCCTATTTTATTTAGCAAAGGTGTGCCCGCAATTGGTAACGGATTAACAAGTATTATTGCCGCTTTAGAAATACCTATTTCGGTTTTAAGTGCTTTTTTAATACTAAATGAACAGATTGGTTTTTTACAAGGTGTTGGTATTGTTATTATCCTTGCCACAATATTATTTATTAATGTTAAAAAGAAAAAATAGAAAATAGAAAAACCTGAAACTTCGTAAAAATGCCTAGCCCCGATTGAAGCATTTGTTTGAGCTCCTTTTTTGATTTTTTTCAAAAAAGAGCGAGTGCGGAAAGCGGGAAATAGCTCCAAAAAACAATACCTTTACTTATACAAACAGTTTATAAAAATGGAAGATTTAACAAATAAAAAAGCCATCATTACTGGTGGAAGTAGAGGATTAGGAAAGGCAACCGCAATCGCTTTTGCTCAAAAAGGAATACACGTTGCCATTACAGGTAGAAACGAAAAACGATTGCAAGAAACCGTTGCCGAATTAAAATCATACGGAATTGATGCTATCTATACCGTTTTTGATGTTGGTAATTATGAGCAAGTTCAAAAAGGAATCAAAGAAATTATTGACACCTTTAAAACCGTTGATATTTTAGTAAATAATGCAGGAATTGCAGCCTTTGGAACTTTTAACGAGATGAAAGTTTCAGATTGGACGCAAATTATACAAACCAATTTAATGGGAATGTATTATGTTACTAAAGAGGTTTTACCGTATTTAATCGAAAAAAATCAAGGTGATATTATTAACATTGCTTCTACTGCTGGTTTGAGTGGAAATGCGACAACCTCAGCCTATTCAGCCTCTAAATTTGCGGTTATTGGAATGTCGGAATCGTTAATGAAAGAAGTTCGTAAAAATAATATTCGTGTTTGCACGCTTACCCCGAGTACGATTGCTTCCGATATGTCTTTAGAATTAGGAATTACTGACGGAAATGTTGAAAAAGTGTTACAACCTGAAGATTTTGCCGAATTAATTGTTGCTGGTCTAACTTTACCAAGAAGAGCAATGTTAAAAGGCGCTTCTTTATGGTCAACAAATCCATAATTTAGATAATTTTTAATAGGCGTTTTCTTATTAATTTATCAGATAAATAATAAGAAAACGCTTTTTTTGATGAAATATTTATTTTTTAAATAAAGAACTTATTTTTTTTAAAATCCCCAAATCTTCTTTACTTTCTACTTTAGAAGTTAATTCTGAAACAGCATTTCCTTGAATATCATTAGTGTTTTTAACATATTTTTCTTGATGACTTTCTTTATAAGAATGTGCTTTCAAAATATCTGCTACTTGACTTTTATACTTAACACCTTTTTCTTTATCTACCTGATAAATATAATTGGCATATCCGTCAATTTCTGCTAAAACATTCAATCCGCCGTTCCATGTTTTACCTGCGATACCTTCTTTTTCAATTTGATATAACAATGCTCTAAAACGTTTTAATGATTTTTTATTGATATTCAATTTTTCATTCACCACAATACCTGTTACTTCCTGTCGTTGATTTCGCTTCATTATTTTAAGCTTATCAGGATGTAAATTAAAGTTTTCTTCGGATATAATTTTTTTAGAATATTTTAATATCGCTGTAATGTGTTTAAATTGTGCTTGATTTCCTGAAAAAGTAGTATCATCTACATATCGAGAATAGGCAAAACCATATTTTTTAGCCAAACCATCTAATCGGTAATCCATTTTACGACATAAAATATTGGTTATTGCAGGGCTACAAGGCGAACCTTGTGGTAAAAAACGTTCTCCTCTTTGTGAAAAATAATTTTCTCCTAATAAAGAAATATCTAAAATTTTAGATTCTGAACATAACAATGAAAAAATAACTGCTAATTGTTCTGAATATCCTAAAGATTTAAAAACGCCTTTTATTCTTTTATAAGTAACCGAAGGAAAAAAGTTTTTCAAATCTTGATTAATAACAACCGCTTTATCTACGTGAGGCGCTGCATTACTAACAATTGAACGTTCTTTTACACAACCATGCGCCTTATCGTGAACAATTACTTTATTTAAAATATTTTCTAGAATAAAATGTTGCGCTCTTTTCAAACGAGGCATTGGCGCAGAAATTAAACGATATCCGCCTGATTTTTTAGCAACTTTAAAACGTTTGTAGTGTTCAATTTGTGAGTTTTTTCTTGAAAAAGCTAAAAACCGAAGTTCATTTACCGTTATTTTCATAGCCTCAGCTAAATCTTTTACCGAATGATAAATTGGTAAACCAGCTTCTTTGAGTCTTACCTCATCTATTTGAGTATCGTTTAACTGATGAGAATAACCAGCACCTAAATAAGTAATATCTTCTTTTTTAGTTTGCTGCCATTTTTCGGCTTTTTCCTTACGGATTTGCTCTCTTTTAAGCTTAGTTTCTTTTTGTTTTTCTTTTGATAACTTCTTTCGCTCTTTGTGTTTATTGGCGATAAAAGCATCGGTATCTTTTATTAATCTTTCCTTTTTTACAAGTTTTGATAAATCACCCGATAGGGCATTTTCTTCTTTTAAAAAGGCGTTTACTTTTTCGAAATTTACTTTATCATCTCCCCAAAAACCTAATCGTTTCATTTCTGAAAGAATAAATTCATGTTTTGATGATTCTTTAATTTTGTCGTAAATCTCTTGTTTTCTCGTAGCTGAATTATCCATAAAACAAAAAAGAGGTAGCAATAAGATGTATATTTTATTTTTTCCCTTCGTACAATTCTAAAGACTGAATTGAACAACTCCAGTGAAATAGGTACTATAGTGCTATTTCACTTCGAAGAAGTTTAACCGGAAATGGCATTATAGTACCTATTTCACAAGTTAAGTTCGAGTCAGTGACGCGTTGGGTGTCTGTAAGCTAGATTGGCGATACACCAATCAAATTGCAAGGTTGTTATCTTATTACTACCAAGGTTTAAATATATTAATTTTTTTTATCAAAAGCAATTCTTGTGGCTAAAATATGTTCACAAGGTCCTTTTGTCATTTTATTTTGATGATAATAACTGCAAACACACTTAGCATCAACAATTTGAAGGTCGTTGTTAATAAGTACACTTGTCTTATAATTATTACTTACTGTCGCATTTATCGTTATATTATTGCCATCAATAGTTGTTTTTAAGTTTTCAACAGCGCCTGATTCCATCAATTCATAGGCTGTTTTATCAATTTCATTAGAAAAACGTAAGCTATCTAAATCGATTCCATCTTTTTTTAATTCCCGAATTCGATATACATTATTCTTTAAATCGTACACTACTTTTCCTGCTTGTGCAAAAGTTTGTAACGATTGCGTTACAATTGTTTTATCTAATCCTAAATTATTCGCTAAATTAGTAGGAGTATTTAACCAATCTTTTCGCAATTCCAAATAAATAGTTTGCATGGTTGTAGCAGGAACTTGTCCTCTTGGCGAAAGCAAATCTAAATTAGTTGTCTGCGTCCAATCATTGGCTGTCCATCCAGATAATCCTAATGTAAAATACATATCATTTGCCAAATGTGCGATATAAAAAGAAGGCATACCGCTACCTAATAAATGAACTGTAAATTTAGTAGTAACTGGCAGTAATCGTTCTAAAAGTGTTATTCTTCTTCTTCCCCAAACTCTTATTTCCTTTTCTTGATCACCTTCATATATAGATTGTAAACAAGCTACTTCAATATTCCAAGGTTCAAAAACAGCAATAATAGGTTTACCAGGTTTTAAAATATATTTTATCGCCCTTGGTCCTTTCTTCTCTTTGTGTCTTTTTAATACGGATATAAAATTAGCAATATCCACAGGATGCAAATCAAAAGATACTTTATCGCTTGTCATGGCACTACTTACTTGTAAAAAACCACGAACCCAACTATCAGGCAAATCAATTTTTACTTCTCTGTAGGTGTCTTCTCCTGTTGTTTTTACATCAAAACCCTTCGGATCAACTTTAAATTCGGTTTCTTTATAAGTTCTTATTTTTTGAAACTCATTATATAACGCCTTAGAATAATCAATGTTGGTTGTTCCACATTTAAACTCATTTATATTTTTAAAGACATCGTAACCACAAGATAATTTCCCGTAAACAGATTCATCTTGACTAAAACATTCAAAAAATACTTGATCTGGATGTACTGTAATAACAGGATCTAAAACAAACCAAGCAGCATAATCTCGTTTATATAAATAATTAAAATATTTTCGTTGCGCATCATAAAAAGGCTTTGTAATTTCTTCTCTTTTTGAACGTAATTTTTTTAATTTTTCTTGAACTTCTCTAACCTCTTCTTTTAGCCCAGATAATTCTGCTGTTGCATCTGCAATCCATACTTCTTCCTGACCTTTTAACCAAGCTAAATATTCAGTATTATCTTTAGGTTGAAAATTAAAATCGGCAATTACTACATGATGTAAGGCTGAAATAGCTTCTCTAAAAGGAATTTTCTTATCTAGGCTTCCTACAAAATACGTAGGTTCTCTTAATACATCTGGTGCAAAACTTACGCCTGTAGATGCAATTCCGTTATTAACAGTACTATTGCCACTATATTTAAAATTAAACTTCATTCTTTTTCTTACGCTTATTTAATTAATAACGGTATTTCTACATCTGTATATATTTCAGAAATAATGATTAAAATATCTATAATTTTATCTTTATCAATGGCTGTTTTTGTATCTAAAATAGCTGTTAAAACTCTTACGGTCATTACAGCGATTTCTTTATATTTTTTCGATTGATTTTCTAAAAAAGAATACACTCTTGTTTTTGTAGCTCTGTTAGTATTTATATAAAACAAGGTTGTTTTAAAATAATCTTCTAATTGTAAGATAACTTTTATATTATCCGAAGCATATCCTTCTAAATAATTAGTCACAAAAAACTGCATACTTTTCGTTGGATGTTCTTGTAAACTAACAAGTAACGGCAATCCTTTTTCTTCTGAAAAATGCGTTGTAATTAGGCTTCTACCTAAATGCTGTACTTGGTCTTTTATATGATCACATACATATAATAGTAATGCGACTGTCCAATTTTTAGGTTTAATATGAGTTCTAAAATAAGCATCAGCCCAATCGATAACATCTTGCCAATTCGTATTAAAAATAGGCAATGCTTCTTCTAATTCGTAATTTACTCTGGCTACGTTATTTTTGAAATAATCATGTAATTGTGTTCTCACAGAAAACACATCACTATGTGCTAAACGTACTAATTCAGACATTTTTAAATTATTCATGTCTACTCTTCTTTCAAAAAGTGGCGTTCCTAACTTCTGTGCAAATTCATGTTTTGATAAAATTAATGCTATTATTTCTTCTTCGGATACTACCTCTTTTTGAGTTCCGTAAAATTGTATTAAAATATTAAAACAATTTTGATGTAAACCCTCATACGTTTCATCTTCTGTTAAAGAAGCTAGTAATTTTTTACGTAAATACTCTTTAAATTCTTCATCTAAATGAATTAATTTACGAATTGTTGGTTGTATTGCTTTTCTAACGGCTTCATGTTCTGAAAAACAAAAACGAATAATATCTTGTTTATTTTCTAATAAAAATTCATCAGGAAAATATGCTAAAAGTTCAATACCTGCAGTTCTTAAAACCGCTTCATCTGAAGTAATATATTCTTTATAAGTATCTTTAAAAAGTTCGTAAACAGATGTAGTATTATGTTTTGCTAAATTGATTGCAAATAACTGATTTGTTACAGAACTTGAAGCCGATAAACTGACAATATATTGAGCAGATGTAGCACTTAATAATTTTCCAAAAAATGTATTTCCGATTAAATTATTAACCGAAATTAAAAAATCAGCAGTATAATTAGATGATTCATCAAACAATGTTATTAAATCATCTATAAATATCGGCGTATTATACGCTACTCTATTTTGATACAAATTACTTAAATAATCAATAACTAAAACCTCATCAGTAAGTAATAATTTTGTTACTAAAGAAGTACTTGATAAATACGAAGCTTCATATTTACCCAACCATTTTATTCCTAATTCAACAGCTTTTTTATTTTTTGAGGATACTAAAATCAATAAAATATCTTCAGACGCTTGTGTTGTTGCATATTTTTGTTCTAAAACCTCAGCTATTAAATCTAATACCTTCGGATGATAATGTCGTATTAATTTTGCTAATATTTCTTCGGATAAATTTTCTAAAAAATGTGGATTTTCTTTTATAATTTTTAACGAAAAATCAACAGCAATACTACTTTTTGCATTGGCAAGAATATATAATACTTCGGATGGTTTTTCATTCCAAACAGTTGGAAGAATATCTTCTCTTATAGTATTATCGGTAAGTTCATCAATATAAAACCATTTATTACCGATACATTTAAACCTTGTTGAATTTCCATATAAAATATACATCAAAGCTAAAAATTGATGGTATTTCGGATACTGTCTTTTTTCTAATTCATAACCAGTTTCCTGATTATAAACCCACTCACTAACTGTATTTTCAGGAGCTACATCTATCTGATCATTTAAAGAACATAATATCTCTTTAGCACATGCAATATACCCTTGTTGATTCTCTGTACTTAAGGTATATATTTTCTGATAGGTATTTTTATTAAAATAGTTTTTAGTTTTTCCTGAAAAAGCAATTCTTGGATTTGGTTTTTTCTTTTCTACGGATGCTTCTACCCAATTATATTCATCATCTATATTTGGATAATCAGAACTGTAAGTAGCGTTACTAATAGCAATTCGTTTAGATACTAAGGCAAAAAATTGAATATCATTTATAGCATAAGCCGCTCTATAAATATAACGTACAGATTTAAAAGTGTTTACTTTTAAAGGAATTTTCGCTATTATATCAAATAAAGTAGCTCTCTCCACATCATTATTATAGGAATGAATATACGCGTAAAACAATAACATTGAGTTTTTACTTCCTTCTCCTAAAAACTGTGTTGCTAAAGAATCTATTTCAGATTTTGTAATATGCTTTGCAACTTCGTTTTGTACTATTTTTATATTTGTAGCATTTCCATACTTTAAAATATAAGCTACGGAAATTCTAGCTCCAATAGTATTAAAAGTATCTTTTTTGAAGATTTTAATTGCATCTTCAACATAATTTGATTCATTAAAATCAATTAATACCGATAACGCATTGTACTGTTCAAATTTATCTGATGAATGAATAAATTGAGCTATTAATGGTATTGCTTCTTTTATTTTTAAAACACCAACTCTATTTATAATTCTAGATACTTTCCAATTTCGGGTATAAGTTCCTTTTAAAGCTTGATTTAGATACTTTAAAATAGTATCTTTTCGTGTAGTACTTTTTTCTTCTTTCTTCGGATTTTCAACTTCTTGAGTTGTTACTTGAATTTCTTCTGAATATCCTTTCTTTTCTTTACTTCCGACTAATTTATTGAAGATTTTCTCGGCTTCTTCATAAGATACAGGAAAAACAGTTTTTGTTCCTTCTCTTAAACTCGTGCCTCTTCTACCATATCTAAAGTTTACTATAAATAAATCTTGACTTTCACATAGGTCAACTTCATAAACTTTGTCTGATTTTTCATCTGAAAAATATAATTTCTTTTGTTTGATTAATTTCAAGGCTTAATTTTTTTTTAAGACTTTAAATATATAAATATTTTAGAAAATAATCATCTATTTGTTGTTTTTAACACGTATTTATCTTTTTCATAAAGTAAATACGTGTTAATTTTTTAATTTAAACCATTTTTAAGATTTATTAAAATAGCCTCTTTTAAGGAATCTTCTAAAAAAGAAATCGCTCTTTTACTTCGCATACCCGATTTACAATACACAATTACAGGTTTACTAGTATCAATTTCATTTAATCGGTCTGGTAATTCTACCAAACGAATATGCTGACCACCAATATGATGTTGTTCTCTTTCCCAATCTTCACGAACATCTAATAAATTATATTTTAATAAATCTACTTGTAATTCTTCGATTGTTATTTCATTTTCAGTAGCAATAATTCCGCAGAAAAAATCATAATTATCTTCTAATTTTGTAATAGCTCCTTCTGGCGTTTTTTCAAAATCTAAAACCATTTGACGCATTGTTAAGGTATCATACATCAATAATTTATTGGCTAAAACATCGCCAATTTCACAAATTATTTTAATCGCTTCATTTGCCTGAAAACTACCGATAATACCTGGTAAAACACCCAGAACACCAATTTGAGAACAATTTGGCGATTCATCAGGTTTTGGTGGCGTTGGATACAAACATCTGTAACTCGCACTGCCTTTATAATTAAAGACACTTACCTGTCCTTCAAACTTAAAAATTGCGCCATAAACCAATGGTTTTTGAGTAATTACAGCAGCATCGTTGCTTAAATAACGGGTTGAAAAATTATCACTCCCATCAACAATAACATCATATTGTTCAAATAATGAAATAGCATTTAATCGTGTTAATTTCTCCTTATAAACATTAAATTTCACAAACGGATTTAACTTTGATAATCGATTTTTGGCAGTTTCGGCTTTTGAAACTCCAATATCATCAACAGTATATAAAATTTGACGCTGTAAATTACTTTGCGAAACGTTATCATCATCAATAATCCCAATTGTACCAACACCTGCGGCGGTTAAATATTGCAATACCGGACAGCCTAATCCGCCAGCACCTATTACTAAAACTTTTGAATTTTTAAGTTTTAACTGCCCAACTGAACCTATTTTATCTAAAATAAGATGACGGTTATATTGTTTTTTTTCTTCTTTTGATAAGCTCATTTTCTTTTTTTAGATATAAATTAAATCACATAAATTATACAGATTCAAAATGCTCCCAGTCTTTCCAAACCACTTCTAAACCTTGACTTTTCAGCATTTTCACTACTTCTTCGGTACTTCTTTCATCTGAAATCTCAAACTGCTCTAATGATTGTGGCGCTACGGCATATCCTCCAGGATTTGTTTTTGATTCTGCACTGATAGAAGTTGTCCCTAAATTTACGATATTATTTCTAAAAACTTCACTTTCTCTTGTTGACATTGACAGTTCAATATCTTGGTCTAACAAACGAAAAGCACACATTAATTGCACCAAATCGGCATCTGTCATTTCTACTTTTGGTTCTAAACCTCCCGAATGTGGTCGTAACCTGGGAAAGGAAATAGAATACTTTGTTTTCCAATATGTTTTTTGGAGATATTTTAAATGCAATGCGGTAAAAAAACTATCGGCACGCCAATCTTCTAATCCGAATAAAGCACCCAATCCTATTTTATGAATTCCTGCTTTTCCTAACCTGTCGGGCGTATCTAAACGGTAATCAAAATTAGATTTTTTCCCCTTCGGATGATGCTTTTTATACTCCTCTCTGTGGTAGGTTTCCTGATACACCAACACCGCATACAATCCCGCTTCAATTAACGATTCATATTCTGCTTGATCTAAAGGTTGAACTTCGATCGTAATATTTGAAAATTGCGAACGAATTAACGCAATCGCATTTTTAATATAATCTACGCCCACCGTTCTATTCGCTTCACCGGTAACTAACAAAATATGGTCGTAGCCTTTATCTTTCAAAAAAGCGACTTCTTTTAAAATTTCAGCGTCTAATAAAGTACGTCTAGGTATTTTATTGGTCATACTAAACCCACAATAGGTACAAATATTCTGACACTCGTTACTCAAATACATGGGCGCATACATCTGTATGGTATTCCCAAAACGTTTTTTAGTAAGCGAGCTACTTTTTTGAGCCATTTGCTCAATATAAGGGCGTGCCGCAGGCGATATTAATGCTTTAAAATCCTCTAAATCTAATTTTTCTTTAGATAACGCATTTTCTACCTCAACAGCGGTTTTTCCGAAGATACTTTGTAGGCTTTCATCCCAATTATAGGTATCGAAAAGTTCTTTAAAATGACTCATTATTTAGTTTAAAAAGATTTAATTTAAAAAACTCGTTAACGGGCTACTTGCTACTGCTTGTTTTTGAACAGGCGCTAATTTTGCTTCGTACGCCATTCTCCCCGCTTCAACAGCCATTTTGAATGCTTTTGCCATTGCCACAGGATTTTGAGAAACCGCAATTGCTGTATTTACTAAAACAGCATCGGCGCCTAATTCCATGGCGTATGCAGCGTGCGATGGTGCGCCAATACCAGCATCCACAATTACAGGAACGTTAGATTGTTCTATAATTATCTCTAAAAAATCAGCTGTTTTCAAGCCTTTATTACTTCCAATCGGTGCGCCTAATGGCATCACACATTGTGTTCCAACCTCTTCTAAACGCTTACATAAAACAGGATCGGCATGAATATAAGGCATCACTACAAAACCTTTTTTAACCAATTCTTCAGCAGCTTTTAAGGTTTCGATAGCATCGGGTAATAAATACCTCGGGTCGGGATGAATTTCTAATTTAACCCAATTTGTTTCTAATGCTTCTCTTGATAATTCAGCCGCAAAAACAGCTTCTTTTGCCGTTCTAACACCCGATGTATTTGGTAATAAATTTATATGAGGCTGTTTTAAATGAATTAAAATATCATCCTCTTTATTTTGAACATCTACTCTTTTTAAAGCCACCGTTATCAATTCACTTTCACAGGCTAACAATGCTTCTTTCATTAATTTTGAAGAACTAAACTTACCTGTTCCAGTGAATAATCGCGATGTAAATTCTTTAGCTGCTATTTTTAATGTTTTGTTCATTTTCACTTTAATTTTTCACTTTAATTTTCACTTTAATTTTCACTTTAATTTTGATAACTATTTATCATCCATTTTATACACTTGCTCTTGCGTGCTTGGCGAACTTAAAATTTTATGAAAAACAGGAATACTCGTAAAGTCGCGGGTAATAGCTCCTGATGCAGCAACCCCATAAATACCTGCTTGTACAATTGGAGCAACGTCATCTAAAGTGATGCCTCCAATTGCAATTATTGGTGTTTGAGTTTTTAATTCCTCTATGATTTTTTTATAGCCATCTACTCCTAAAACAGGGCTTAAATTCTTTTTAGTTTCTGTAAAACGAAAAGGACCTAAACCGATATAATCTACTTTTTTATCTAGTAAAACTTTACACTCTTCTAAGGTGTTTGCGGTTCCGCCAATGCTATAAAATTTCCCTAAATACGCACGTACTTTTAATGGGCAGTCATCTTTTTTACCTAAATGAACACCATCTGCATTTACTTCTTTTGCTACTTTGTAGTAATCGTTTATAATTAATCTTGTTTGATAATGAGCCGTTAATTCTCTAGCTTTCTTTGCAGTTTCTAAAATTGTTTTAGGATCAAAACCTTTTAATCGTAACTGTACCCATTCTGCCCCCGAAGCACATGCCGTTTGAATATGATCTAAATGGTCTTGTGCTGTTTCTCCTTGTGTTATATATTGTAATTTACTTATCATTTATTTTATAAATTAAGGTTATAATTAACGTTATAATTATGCGTTCCTAATAACGATTTATTTGAATTTAAAAATTGTTCTGTGTAATATTTGGTATTTTTACAAGCATCTTCTAACGAAAAATTTAAGGCTAAGTTAGCCGCTAAAGCGGATGATAAAACACAACCGCTACCGTGTTTTTGAAAAATAGAATCGGCTATCGGCGGAATCGTTAGTTTTGCTATTTTACCATAATAAACGGCATCCCATCCTTTTTTATCTTCGCTATGCCCTCCTTTTAAATAGATATTTGTTTTTTGGGATATAAAATTAATAGTTTCCTCAATATTTTTAATAGGAAACAAGGCTTTTATCTCATCGTAATTTGGTGTTACAAAATAACAGTTTTCCAGTACTTTTTCAAATACCTTTAAATTTTCTGTTTCATGAAACTCAAAGCCTGCACTTGCTTTCAAAATAGGATCTAACACAATTTTTATGCTAGGATTTAACTTTTTCAATGTCAGAACAACCGCTAATAAAACTTCCCACGATTCAATAATTCCTATTTTAACAACTGTAATTGTAAAACGTTCAAATACTGTTTCAATTTGCTGTAATATTACCTGTTCTTCAATCCAAATACAATTTTTGAAAGCGATATCATTTTGAACAGTAACCGCTGTACATACCGATAATCCATGTAAACCATGAGCTTCAAATGTTTTAATATCGGAAGTAATGCCCGCACCACTTGACGGATCAAGCCCAGCAATAGTGAGTATGTAATTTTGATTTTTCAAATTCAATGCTTTATTGTAATGAATCAAACTCTTTTTGAATCTTTTTAAAACTTTCTACAGCATTTTGTGAATTCCAAACACCTCCTAAAACACCAATTCCTTGAAAACCTAAAGCAAGCGTTTTTGATATAGTCTCACTTGTTATTCCGCCCATTCCAATAATTGTTTTATCAATATGATTCACATCAAAACCTCTTCCTTGGTATCCTTTTTTTGAGATAGATGAAAAAACAGGGCTTAGCAAATGATAATCAAATTCGATATCGCAATTAGCCAATTCTTCAGGCTCATGAAAAGAACTGCTCATGGTTTTACCTATCATTTGTAAACCTATAAAATAACGACTGCCGTTTTCTAGAGCATCACGTCTTTTTTGTTCTTGAAAATGAATACCTTTTAAAGAATATTCATTAACTAATTCGTGAAAATAATGTGTTACAATTTTGTTGTGATATTTTTCAGGTATCTGATTTAGGTAAACAATATGTTCTTGGTAATCTTTCGATGGTTTTCTTAAATGATAACACTCCAAACCTGCTTCAAATAATTGATGTAGTATTTGCATTTCATTTGCTACATCTTTTTCTGGAGATATAAGGACAATCATAGTGGTTTGATTTTTTGGATGCTTATTTTGGGCAAAAATAACCTAATTTATTCTTGAAACGGCAAATTACTTGCCTAGTAGTTTCTAATAATTACAGCATATTTTTTTTGGGTTAGGGATTGCAGTGGCATCCTTTTTTATTTTTTTTCAAAATAAAAAAGATATAACGGAAAGCCCGACTACGCCTTTTTTTAAGGCGTAGGAACCTCCTAATTCTTCTTCTTTTTTTACTTTCCCTTCTTCTTCTTTTTACTATATTTTTATAAATACACCTCTGATCCTTTTTCGATAAATTCTTTTGATTTCTCTTCAAAACCTTTTTTAATAACCTCATTATCTGTGGTTATTTTATTAACGGCTGCAAAATCACGCACTTCTTGCGAAATTTTCATAGAACAGAATTTTGGTCCACACATAGAACAAAAATGTGCAATTTTAGCACCCGCTGCTGGCAAAGTTTCATCGTGATATTCACGAGCACGTTCAGGATCTAATCCTAAATTAAATTGGTCTTCCCAACGAAATTCAAAACGCGCCATACTCAAAGCATCATCTCTATGCTGAGAACCTGGATGCCCTTTTGCTAAATCGGCAGCATGGGCTGCTAATTTATAAGTAATTACCCCTACTCTTACGTCTTCTTTATTTGGTAATCCTAAATGTTCTTTTGGTGTTACATAACACAGCATTGCACAGCCGTACCAACCAATCATAGCTGCTCCAATTCCTGAAGTAATGTGGTCGTAACCTGGTGCAATATCGGTTGTTAAAGGTCCTAAAGTATAAAAAGGAGCTTCGTCGCAAAGTTCAATTTGCTTCTCCATATTTTCTTTAATCATGTGCATTGGTACATGACCTGGTCCTTCAATAAAACACTGAACTTCGTGCCTTCGAGCTATTTGAGTTAACTCTCCCAAAGTTTCTAACTCCGCAAATTGTGCTTCATCATTGGCATCAGCTACTGAACCTGGGCGTAATCCATCGCCTAAAGAAAAGGCAACATCGTACTGTTTTAATATTTCACAAATATCTTCGAAATGCGTGTATAAAAAGCTTTCTTTATGATGCGCTAAACACCATTTTGCCATAATAGAACCCCCACGAGAAACGATTCCTGTAACACGTTTTGCGGTCATAGGTACATAACGCAACAAAACGCCTGCGTGAATGGTAAAATAATCTACTCCTTGCTCGGCTTGCTCGATTAACGTATCACGGAAAATTTCCCATGTTAAATCTTCGGCAACACCGTTTACTTTTTCTAATGCTTGATAAATTGGCACTGTTCCTACAGGTACCGGCGAGTTACGGATAATCCACTCACGAGTTTCATGAATATTTTCTCCTGTAGATAAATCCATAATATTATCAGCTCCCCAACGACAAGCCCAAACGGCTTTTTCTACTTCTTCTTCAATAGAAGATGTTACGGCTGAATTACCAATATTTGCATTTATTTTTACTAAGAAGTTACGCCCTAAAATCATAGGTTCTGCTTCTGGATGATTTATGTTTGATGGAATAATTGCACGACCTCTTGCAACTTCTGACCGTACAAATTCTGGTGTAATTTTATCAGGAATAGAAGCCCCAAAATGTTCTCCTTTGTGTTGTTTTGTAATTTCGGTCATTTCGTCTATTCGTTGATTTTCACGAATAGCGATATATTCCATTTCAGGAGTGATAATTCCTTTTTTAGCGTAATGTAATTGTGTTACATTCTGCCCTTTTTTAGCTCGTAAAGGTTTTTTTAACAACTTAAAACGCATATGATTTAAACGAATATCGTTTAAACGTTCGTTGCAATATTTTGAAGAAAACTGCGTTAATTGCTCTACATCGCCACGGTCTTTAATCCAAGGTTCACGGATTCTTTCAATACCTGCATGTACGTCAATTTCTTTAGCAGGATCAGTATATGGTCCTGAAGTATCGTAAACCGTTACCGGCTCGTTTGGTGTTTTCTTTTTGGTCATAGAATCTACCGTGTCACTTAACGAAATTTGACGCATCGCTACTTTAATTTGCGGATGAATTGTTCCGTTTACATAAATTTTCTGTGAATTCGGAAACGGTTGTCTTGTAATTCCGTCTTGTTTTGGTGCAGTGTCTTTGTTCTTCATTTGATAGGTAATTTTCTTTTTTTTAAACAAAAATCAACGTCAGCCTTAGCCTCCTTGGGTTGATTTTATAATTAAAATATCATCATTATCTTGAAGCAACCTGAAAGCCCAATCCGTTTTTTTAACCACACTGCTATTTATAGCAATAGCAATACCGTTGGTTTGAATTTTTAAATTTTCAACGAACTTTTGCAGTGTTTGGGTTTCTAAAATTTGATGTTCTTGTTGGTTTACTTGTATAGTAATCATATTTATAAAATATTACTGTAAACCAAAATGGTAGTATTTCGATGTAGTATCGAACATAACTTTTTCCTACGTTGGTATTAACCAAATCAGGTTCTAAGGATGTTTCTCAAACTAATTTAATAGCTACTCCTAAAGTTTACAAGGCAAATGTATTATTATTTTTGATAAAAAAAAGATTATAGCCTTTTATTTTGATAAAAAAACAAAAAGCACCAAACAGTAAAGTTTGATGCTTTTTTTAATAAATAAATTTCTTATTTATAATTTTTCAATGGTTTTTGCTACTTGTTGAAGTACATCAAAAGCGGTTTCTGCCATTTTATTTCCTTTTAAATCTAATAATGGATTTACTTCTACAAACTCAACACAAGCAACTTTTTTACTTGCTAATAATCCGTTGATAATTTGAACGATTTCTTTGTCGTCAAAACCTTTTGCAACAGGAGTTCCTGTTCCGTAAGAAATCATATCACAATCCATCGCATCTACATCAAAAGAAACATAAAGAATATCACAATCAGCTAATTTTTCTAGTGCTTCGTTTACACAAACTTCTAAACCTCTGTAACGAACCTCGGCAACCATATAATTTTTGATGCCGTATTTTTCCATCTGCTTTTCTTCAGGTTCTTCGGTATCTCTAACACCAAAAAACACAATATCTTCAGGCAATGCTTTCTGACCTGGTATTCCGATATTTTTCATTCTGTCCCATAAATCGGTAGTTTCTCTATCTACTTCATTTATTTGACAGTCTAAATTATCATCAGAAATTACAGCACCTAAAGGCATTCCGTGAATATTTCCTGAAGGAGATGTATATGGCGTATGTAAATCACCATGGGCATCAATCCAAATAACACCGACTCTTTTTGTTGGGTTTGCAGCTTTAACACCACTAATTGTACCTAATGCTGATGAGTGATCTCCTGATAAAACAATTGGGAAATTTCCTTCTTGTAAATTTACTTTTACATGATTACTAACTCTTTTACATTGGTTTAAAACACTGTTTATTTGCTTACCAAATGAGTTATTTTTTTTATCGTAAACAGATTCATTTTCTGTAATTACATCTTCAAAATCATAGCGATTAAAGAAATCGTTATTTTGATTAATTGCTGCAATTTCAATGGCATCAATTCCCATATCAGAACCACGTGTTCCGGCACCAATATCTGACCTATTTTTTATAATTTTTATGGTATTCATTTTCTTTGATCTTAAATTGTTAAATGCTACTACTTCACATAAAAAAGTGTCATTAATACGTCATTTTTGAATGATGTTTTTTAATGACACTTTTTATATAATTTTATTGATTACCTTTCGCTTACTTCTTTGAAAGGTCTAATGTTTTCTCCAACATACACTTGACGAGGACGTCCAATTGGTTCTTTTCCTAAACGCATTTCTCTCCACTGAGCAATCCATCCTGGTAAACGACCTAAGGCGAACATTACGGTAAACATTTCAACAGGTACACCCATTGCACGGTAAATTATTCCTGAATAGAAATCTACGTTTGGATATAATTTTCTATCAACAAAATAAGGATCACTTAACGCTTCTTCAGCCAATCCTTTTGCGATATCTAAAATAGGATCTTCAATTCCTAAATCGTTTAAAACCTCTTCGGCAGCAACTTTAATAATTTTTGCTCTTGGATCAAAGTTTTTATAAACACGGTGTCCGAATCCCATTAAACGGAACGGATCGTTTTTATCTTTGGCTTTTGCCATGTATTTTTTAGTATCTCCTCCATCAGCTTTAATTGCTTCTAACATTTCTAATACTGCTTGGTTTGCTCCACCGTGTAATGGTCCCCAAAGTGCAGAAATTCCTGCTGAAAGTGATGCAAATAATCCTGCGTGAGAAGAACCTGTAATTCTTACAGTAGATGTTGAACAGTTTTGTTCGTGATCGGCATGTAAGATTAATAATTTATTTAAAGCACTTACAATAACATCATTTTTTACATAATCTTTATTTGGTTGCTTAAACATCATTTTATAGGTGTTTTCTACATACCCTAAACTACAATCACCGTAATCTAACGGAAGCCCTTGTTTTTTACGCATTGTCCAAGCTACTAATACTGGAAATTTACCTAAAATTTTAACAATTGCATTGTACATTTCTTCTTCTGAATCTACATTTACAGATGAAGGATTAAATGCTGTTAACGCTGATGTTAATGATGAAATAACACCCATTGGATGTGCAGTTCTAGGAAATGCATCTACAATTTTTCTGATGTCTTCATCAACAATAGACTGCTCACAAATATCTTTTTTAAACTTTTCTAATTCTGTTTTTGTTGGTAATTCTCCAAAAATTAATAAGAAGGCAACTTCTAAGAAATCTGCTTTTTCAGCTAATTCTTCAATTGAATACCCTCTGTATCTTAAAATTCCTTTTTCACCATCTAAAAATGTAATCGCACTTAAACAAGAACCTGTATTTTTATATCCTGGATCAATTGTTATAACACCTTCAGATGCTCCTCTTAATGTTTTAATATCAATTGCAGTTTCGTTTTCTGTTCCTTTAATTAACGGGAATTCATACGTGTTATCACCAATTTGTAGTTTTGCTATATCTGCCATTTTTATCTTTATTTTTAAGTTGAAGTGAATTACAAATATACCATTTTTAAAAGTATTTTAAAACTAGCATTCAGCGTTTTTTAATAATCGTAAACACCGTATTATTCAGCATTTTTAGCCTAAAAAAAATTATGTTTTTACATTGATAAAATGCATCCTATAAAACTAAAAAACAATTAAATAGCTCTTTTTAAAAACACCATAAAGAATTCTTTTAAGTTTAGTAAAACACTGATATTAAATTTTTAAAAACATGGTTTTATTCTTTTATAACTAAAATGTGCTATAAAATAAAACGTCAGATTGTTTCTTTATTTTATTAATTCTGCATTTTTAAATAAATTATACTGATAATATTGTAAAATAGATTCTTAGCAGTTCTTTTTTTAACAAACTGTTTTCACTTGTCTTTTTGTTTTTTTCAGGATGTTTTTTATATCTTTTTATTTCAGATAAAACTTCTTTTTCTGAAGATAGTAAAAGTTTTAGTTTAGTTTTTTTTAAAGAATTGATTAATTACAAACAGTCTTTTTTGAGTTTATTTTGAAATATAAAATAGGTTTTAAAGGGCTTTTTTTGAAATAGTTTCTTAGGTTATTATTTTGTAAATATAAAAACACCGCTATTTTTTTAACTTATTTTAGCATCAAATGAATTAGAATCTATTAAAAATTAGACCTCACAGATTTTAAAAACCTGTGAGGTCTGTTGTTATTGAGATAAATATTAAATTTCTTTCTAAATTAATCTAAAATAGCACAAAACCCTAGCCCCGATTGAAGCAATTGTTTGAGCTCCTTTTTTGATTTTTTTCAAAAAAGAGCGAGTGCGGAAAGCGGGAAGTTGCTTCAAATAATTTTTATATTTTTAAAACTATAGCATAAAAAAAACCCATACAAAAGTATGAGTTTTCTTATATTACAAATAAATAATATTTAATTATTTGAATTTAAAAGCCTTGTCTTTAGGAAAATAAGCTGTTCCATCTAATTGCTCTTCAATACGCAATAATTGGTTGTACTTCGCCATTCTGTCTGAACGAGAAGCCGAACCAGTTTTAATTTGCCCGCAGTTTAATGCAACGGCTAAATCGGCAATTGTATGGTCTTCAGTTTCACCAGAACGATGACTCATTACAGAAGTATATCCTGCATTATGCGCCATATTTACTGCCGAAATTGTTTCGGTTAAAGTTCCTATTTGGTTTACTTTAATTAAAATTGAATTGGCAATTCCGTTTTCAATTCCTCTTGATAAACGCTCCACATTGGTTACAAATAAATCGTCACCAACTAACTGCACTTTATCGCCAGCAATTTCTGTTAAATATTTCCAACCTTCCCAATCGTTTTCATCCATTCCGTCTTCGATAGAAATAATAGGGTATTTTTGAGCTAATTCAGCTAAATAATCGGCTTGTTCTTTACTTGTACGAATTTTTCCTTTCGCTCCTTCGAACTTGGTATAATCGTATTTTCCATCAACAAAAAATTCAGCAGCAGCACAATCTAAAGCGATCATTACTTCTTCTCCGAATTTATATCCTGCATTTTTAGTTGCTAAAGCGATGGTTTCAATAGCATCTTCAGTACCGTTTAAAGTTGGTGCAAAACCTCCTTCATCTCCAACAGCTGTTGATAAATTTCTGTCGTGTAAAACCTTCTTTAAATGATGAAAAATTTCAGAACCAATTTTCATTGCCTCTGTAAAATTTTTAGCTTTTACAGGCATTATCATAAATTCTTGAAACGCAATTGGCGCATCAGAATGTGATCCTCCGTTAATAATATTCATCATCGGAACAGGCAATGTATTGGCTGAAACACCACCTACATACCTATATAAAGGCAAGCCTAACTCGATTGCAGCAGCTTTTGCAGCAGCCAAAGAAACACCTAAAATAGCATTGGCTCCTAATACAGATTTATTTGGAGTTCCGTCTAAATCAATCATTAATTGATCAATCATATTTTGTTCAAAAACAGAAACGCCTAATAATTCTTGAGCAATTAAAGTGTTTACGTTTTTCACCGCATTTAACACGCCTTTACCCATATAATCTTTTCCGCCATCACGTAATTCAACAGCTTCATGCTCTCCAGTAGAAGCTCCTGAAGGAACTGCAGCGCTACCAATAACACCGTTTTCTGTAGTAACATCTACTTCTACAGTTGGATTACCTCTTGAATCAAAAATTTGACGTGCGTGAATGTTGATTATAATACTCATAGTTTTTATTTTTAATATAGCTTCCTGTAAATATTGATTCACAGGAAGGCTATTTTTACAATTTCTAATTTATAAATTGAAGCTCATTTTAATTAATTATTACAACTAATTGATAAAATGATTATGCTTCGGTTTTTGCCTTTTTAATATTTTCAATAAATTCATCAAATAAATATTCTGCATCGTGTGGTCCTGGGCTTGCCTCTGGATGATATTGTACAGAAAATACATTTTTAGATTTCATTCTAATACCTGCAACGGTATGATCGTTTAAATGTACATGTGATATTTCAACATCAGGATGTGCTTCTGTTTCTTCTCTATTAATAGCAAAACCATGGTTTTGAGAAGTTATTTCACCTTTTCCTGTTACTAAATTTTTTACAGGATGATTAATTCCTCTATGCCCATTGTGCATTTTGTAGGTAGAAATTCCGTTTGCCAAAGCAATTACTTGGTGTCCTAAACAGATACCAAATAACGGTAAATTTCTTTTGATAATTTCTTTTGCCGTATTTTGAGCAGCGACTAAAGGCTCAGGATCTCCAGGGCCGTTTGAAATAAAATATCCATCAGGATTAAAATCACTCATTTGCTCGAACGTAGCATTGTAAGGATACACTTTAATATAAGCGTCTCTTTTAACTAGGTTTCTTAAGATGTTCTTTTTAATTCCGATATCTAAAGCAGATATTTTAAGTGAAGCATTTTCATCTCCAATAAAATAAGGTTCTTTAGTAGATACTTTTGAGGCAAGTTCTAAGCCTTCCATGTTAGGAGTTGCTGCTAACTGCTCTTTTAAGGCTTCAATATTGTCTACATCAGTAGAAATAATAGCATTCATAGCACCGTTATCTCTTATGTAGGCTACCAATGCTCTGGTATCTACATCAGAAATAGCTACTACATTATGTTCTTTAAACCAGTCAAACAAATTTCCATCAGAATCTACACGAGAATGTGTAAAACTAAAATTACGGCAAATTAATCCTGAAATTTTAATTCCTTCTGACTCTACTTCTTCTTTGTTAACGCCATAATTACCGATATGTGCATTGGTGGTAACCATCAATTGTCCAAAATAAGAAGGGTCAGTAAAAATTTCTTGATAACCAGTCATACCTGTATTAAAACAAATTTCTCCTGTTGAAGTGCCTTCTATTCCAATAGACTTTCCATAGAAAATAGTTCCGTCTGCTAACAAAACTAGTGCTTTTTTACGTTGTTGATATTTCATTTAGTGTGTGTTGTGTAATTTTGTTTGCAAAAATAAATAAAAAAAAAGGGATAAACATTAAATGTTTATCCCTTTGATATAAATTATAAAAATTTTCATTTTTATTCTTCTTCTTGTGAAGTTTCAGCAGCTGCATCAGCAGTCTTAGCTCCACCACGACGGCTACGACGTGTGTTTTTCTTAGCTTTGTTTCCTTTAGGATTGTATAATTCGTTGTAATCAACTAATTCTACCATTGCCATAGGAGCATTATCTCCTTGACGGTTTCCTAATTTGATGATACGTACATATCCTCCTGGTCTATCTCCAATCTTTACAGAAACTTCTTTAAATAATTCGGTTACAGCTTCTTTGCTACGTAAATAGCTAAATACTGTACGACGATTATGAGTTGTATCTGTTTTAGATTTTGTAATAATAGGTTCGATAAACGTACGAAAAGCTTTCGCTTTAGCTACTGTTGTGTTAATACGTTTGTGCTCTATTAAAGAACATCCCATATTAGCTAACATTGCCTTTCTGTGTGCCGTTTGTCTTCCTAAATGATTAAATTTCTTTCCGTGTCTCATGACTTTGGTTTTTAGCTTTCATCTTGCTGCAACCCTTTTTGGGGAGCAAAATATGAAAGGTTAATCTCTATCTAATTTGTATTTGCTTAAATCCATTCCAAAATTAAGGCTTTTATTAGCCACTAACTCATCTAACTCAGTTAATGATTTTTTACCGAAATTTCTAAATTTCATTAAGTCACTTTTATTGAATGATACTAAGTCTCCTAAAGTATCTACTTCAGCCGCTTTTAAACAGTTCAAAGCACGAACAGATAAATCCATATCTACTAATTTCGTCTTTAATAACTGACGCATATGTAATGATTCCTCATCGTATGTTTCAGTTTGTGCAATTTCATCTGCCTCTAAAGTGATACGCTCATCAGAGAATAACATAAAGTGGTGGATTAAAATTTTTGCAGCCTCTGTTAAAGCATCCTTAGGGTTAATAGAACCGTCGGTATCAATATCGAAAACTAATTTTTCGAAATCGGTCTTTTGCTCTACACGAAAATTTTCAACAGCATACTTTACATTCTTTATAGGAGTGTAAATAGAATCTGTAAAAATTGTTCCTAAAGGAGCACCTGGTCTTTTGTTCTCTTCTGCTGGCACAAAACCTCTACCTTTTTCGATAGTGATTTCAGCGTTAAAACTCACAGATTTATCTAAGTTAAATAATACTAAATCTGAATTTAGTACTTGAAAACCTGACATAAATTTCTGTAAATCTCCTGCAGTAAATTGCTCTTGCCCAG
Organism: Tenacibaculum finnmarkense genomovar ulcerans; assembly: GCF_900239495.1. Classification (GTDB taxonomy): domain Bacteria; phylum Bacteroidota; class Bacteroidia; order Flavobacteriales; family Flavobacteriaceae; genus Polaribacter; species Polaribacter ulcerans. Next base: position 48,553 of record NZ_OENE01000004.1, on the reverse strand, counting down.
ATACAGCTATTGATACTGTTTCTCTATCAGTATCTTCAATTTGTTTCTTAAAACGAACTTGTTTTAAATTTAAGATGATTTCAGTAACATCTTCTACAACTCCTTGAATTGTTGAAAATTCATGATCAACACCATCAACACGTAATGATGTAATAGCAAAACCTTCTAATGAAGATAATAATACTCTTCTTAAAGCGTTACCAACTGTTAATCCAAAACCTGGTTCAAGAGGTCTGAATTCAAATCTCCCTGAAAAATCAGTAGATTCAATCATTATTACTTTATCAGGCTTTTGAAAATTTAAAATTGCCATTTTTCTTCGTTTTAATTGTTATTTAGTTGCGCGGTTTATTAGTTTGAAGAAACACAGATAAACCCTTTGGCTAAATACCAAGATGATTATTTTATTATTTAGAATATAATTCTACGATTAATTGTTCCTTGATATTTTCAGGGATCTGTAATCTCTCTGGAGCCTTGATAAAAGTACCAGATTTTAAGTCAGAATTCCAGCTTAACCATTCGTAAACATTACTGTTAGCAGCTAAAGCATTTTCAATTGCTAATAATGATTTAGATTTCTCTCTTACAGCAATAACATCACCTGCTTGTACATCATAAGAAGGAATGTTAACAATTTCTCCATTCACAGTAATGTGACGGTGAGAAACTAATTGACGTGCACCTCTTCTTGAGTTAGCAATTCCTAAACGGAAAACAACGTTATCTAAACGAGATTCACATAATTGTAATAAAACCTCACCAGTAATTCCTTTAGAAGCAGAAGCTTTCTTAAATAAGTTACTAAATTGACGCTCTAAAATTCCGTAAGAATATTTCGCTTTTTGCTTTTCCATTAACTGGGTAGCATATTCCGATTTCTTACCTCTTCTTCTTGCGTTTCCATGTTGTCCTGGAGGGTAATTTCTTTTTTCAAAAGATTTATCTTCTCCAAAAATTGCTTCACCAAACTTACGAGCAATTTTAGTTTTTGGTCCTGTATATCTTGCCATTTCTTGTTGTTTTAGTAGGGATTATGAATTAAGGCGTACTCCTTCGATAATCTTATTCCTACTTAGTTAAAATATATTTTATTTGCGCACAAAAGTACGCGAAACAAAAATATAAGTTGATAAAATCAACTTATACTCTTCTTCTTTTAGGTGGACGACATCCGTTATGAGGAATAGGAGTAACATCAACAATTTCAGTTACTTCGATTCCAGCATTGTGGATAGATCTGATTGCAGATTCTCTACCGTTACCTGGTCCTTTAACGTACACTTTTACTTTACGTAAACCTGCTTCTTTTGCAACGTTTGCACAATCTTCTGCGGCTAATTGAGCTGCATACGGAGTGTTCTTTTTAGAACCTCTGAAACCCATTTTACCAGCAGATGACCAAGAAATAACGTCACCTTTTTTGTTTGTTAAAGAAATAATAATATTGTTAAAAGATGCAGTTACGTGAGCTTCACCAACTGATTCTATTACAACTTTACGTTTTTTTGCTACTTTAGACTTTGCCATGATTATTATAGTTTTAGTAATTTAGTTTTCTAACTTTATGATTTTACAACCATTATTAGATCTTTATTACTTATCTAACTTATTTTTTCTTGTTAGCTACAGTTTTTCTCTTACCTTTTCTAGTACGAGAGTTATTCTTTGTTCTTTGACCTCTTAAAGGTAAGCCAAGTCTATGACGTATACCTCTTTGACATCCGATATCCATTAAACGCTTAATGCTTAATTGAACCTCAGAACGTAACTCACCTTCAATAGTAAAACTACCTACTTGCTCACGAATTGCTGCAATTTGATCATCGCTCCAATCTTGAACTTTGATACTTTCGTCTATATTTTTCGCTGCTAAAATTTCTTTAGCTCTACTGTTTCCTATACCAAAGATGTAAGTTAAAGCGATAACACCTCTTTTATTCTTTGGAATATCAATACCTGCTATTCTTGCCATTACCCTTGTCTTTGTTTAAATCTAGGATTCTTTTTATTTATTACGTATAATCTGCCTTTTCGTCGTACAATCTTGCACTCGGCGCTTCTTTTCTTTAATGATGCTCTTACTTTCATCAGTGTGTGTTTTTAATATCTGTAAGTAATTCTTGCCTTTGATAAATCATATGGGCTCATTTCTAACTTCACCTTATCTCCTGGTAATAGTTTGATATAATGCATACGCATTTTCCCTGAAATGTGAGCCGTAACAATATGTCCGTTTTCTAATTCTACACGAAACATCGCATTTGACAATGCTTCAGTGATTGTTCCGTCTTGTTGAATTGCTGGTTGTTTAGCCATATTATTTTAATGATTTTCTGTTACTGTTACCTGTTTTCATTAAACCGTCATAACGACTGTTTAATAAATACGAGTTAATTTGCTGTATGGTATCTATTGCTACTCCAACCATAATGATTAAAGAAGTTCCTCCGAAAAACATTGCCCAGTTTTGAGTTACATCAAACTGAACAATAATTGCTGGTAAAATAGCTAAAGCTGCTAAAAATAAAGATCCTGGAAATGTTATCTTAGATAACACTGCGTCTAAATAATTTGCAGTTTCTTCTCCTGGTTTATAGCCTGGAACGAAACCATTACTTCTCTTTAAGTCTTCAGCCATTTTATTTGTAGGGATTGTAATCGCCGTATAAAAATAACTAAATACAATAATTAACAAAGCAAATATAACGTTATACCATAATCCGAAGTTGTCAGCTAAACTGCTTAGTGCTGGAAATTTTTGTCCTAAAGCTACTGGTAAAAACATAATAGCCTGTGCAAAAATAATCGGCATTACACCTGATGCATTCAATTTTAAAGGAATGTACTGGCGAGCACCGTCAACATCTTTAATATCAGTAATTGCTGTACGACGTGCGTATTGAACGGCAACTTTACGTACTGCGGTAACTAATAATACGGTTAACAAAATCACTACAAACCAAACTATTAATTCTATTAGAATCATCATCATACCTCCTGCTCCAGCTGTCCCTTTAGAAACTAACTCTTGAATAAAAGCTGCTGGAAAATTCGCTAAAATACCTACTGTAATTAATAATGAAATACCATTACCAACTCCTTTGTCTGTAATACGTTCTCCTAACCACATTGCAAAAACTGTTCCTGCAGTTAAAAGAATAATTGATGATACCCAAAAGGTAACTCCTGGTACTAAGAAAGCTTCAGGTCCTAATCCCATTTGGTTTTGAATAATCCCAATATAGGTTGGTGCTTGAAACAATGTAATAGCAATTGTTAACCATCTTGTAATTTGCGTAATCTTCTTACGTCCACTTTCTCCATCTTTTTGTAATTTTTGCAAATATGGTACCGCGATACCCATTAACTGAACTACAATCGAAGCAGAAATATAAGGCATTATACCAAGAGCCATTACTGACGCTCTAGCAAATGCCCCACCTGTAAATGCGTTTAATAAACCCAAAAGTCCACCTGAAGTACTGTCTTGCAATGCTGTTAACTGTGTCGGGTCAATTCCAGGTAATGGAACTGCCGACATAAAACGGTAAACAGCAATTAAACCAAAGGTTAAAAGTAATTTCTCTTTTAACTCTTCTATCTTCCAAATGTCTTTTAATGTATTTATAAAATTCATCATTTACAGTTGTTTTATAATGTAACTACCTCACCTCCTGCAGCTTCAATAGCCGCTTTTGCTGTTGCAGTAAATTTGTGTACGGTTACGTTTAATTTAGCTTTTAACTCACCATTTCCTAGTATTTTTACTAAGTCATTTTTACGAGCTAAACGATTTTCTACTAAAATCGCTAAAGTTACTGTATCTGAAATTTTTCCACTTTCTACTAATTCTTGTAATTTCTCTAAATTAACACCAACATACTCTTTACGATTAATGTTTGTGAAACCAAATTTAGGTACACGTCTTTGAAGTGGCATCTGACCTCCTTCAAATCCTATTTTACGAGAATAACCAGAACGAGATTTCTGACCATTATGACCTCTTGTTGCAGTTCCTCCTTTACCAGAACCCTCTCCACGTGCTATACGTTTACGGCTCTTTGTAGATCCTACTGCAGGTTTTAAGTTATGTAAACTCATCTTATTATTGTCTTATTTAATTTCCTCTACAGAAACTAAGTGTGAAACTGTTTTTACCATTCCCAAAATTTGAGCTGTTGCATTGTGCTCTACAGTTTGGTTCAATTTGCGTAAACCTAATGCCTCTAACGTTGCTTTTTGACTTTTAAGGCGACCAATTTTACTTCTTACTTGTGTAACTTTAATTTTACTCATCGTCTTAAATTTTAACCGTTAAAAACTTTCTCTAAAGAAATACCTCTTTGCTTAGCAATAGTTGCCGCATTACGTAATTGTAATAAAGCATCAAAAGTTGCTTTCACTACGTTGTGAGGATTTGAAGATCCTTGAGATTTTGATAATACGTCTTTAACACCAACTGATTCCAATACTGAACGTACTGCACCACCGGCGATAACTCCTGTACCATGAGAGGCAGGCTTGATAAATACTTTCGCACCACCAAATTTACCTTTCTGTTCATGAGGTAAGGTTCCGTCTAAAAGAGGAATACGTACTAAACTTTTCTTAGCATCTTCAATCGCTTTAGCAATTGCAGAAGCAACATCTTTAGACTTTCCTAATCCATGACCAACAACACCGTTACCATCTCCAACTATTACGATTGCAGAGAAACCAAATGCTCTACCCCCTTTAGTTACTTTGGTAACACGTTGTACACCTACTAATTTATCTACAAGCTCTAATCCGCTTGGTTTTACTCTTTCTACGTTTTTATATCCTAACATAATATAATTTCTTAAAATTTTAAACCAGCTTCTCTAGCAGCTTCAGCTAATACTTTAATTCTACCGTGGTATAAAAACCCATTTCTATCAAAAGAAATAGTTTCAAAACCTTTTGCAGCAGCTCTTTCAGCAATTGCTTTACCTACTGCAGCAGCAGCTTCTGATTTAGAACCAGCTGTAATTTCTTTATCTCTTGATGATGCAGATGCTAATGTTACACCTGTAACGTCATCAATTAATTGAGCATAAATTTCCTTGTTACTTCTAAAAACTGACAACCTAGGCTTAACAGCTGTTCCAGTAATAACCTTTCTAATTCTATACTTAATTCGTTGTCTTCTTTCAAGCTTTGATAATGCCATAATAATTTCTCTTATTTATTATGCAGATTTACCTGCTTTTCTTCTTAATACCTCTCCTACAAACTTAATTCCTTTTCCTTTATATGGCTCTGGAGCACGGAAAGAACGAATTTTAGCTGCTACTTGACCAACTAATTGCTTATCAAAAGAAGATAATTTAACTATTGGATTTTTACCCTTGTCCGATACTGTTTCAACTTTTACTTCTGGAGCAATATTTAAAACAATATTATGAGAGAAACCTAAAGCTAAATCTAATTTTTGCCCTTGGTTAGATGCTCTATAACCTACACCTACTAACTCTAATTCCTTAGTATATCCTTTAGAAACACCTTCAATCATATTACTGATTAAAGAACGGTATAAACCGTGTGCTGCTCTATGATCTTTACTATCTGATGCTCTTCTAACTGTTAAAACACCATCTTCAATTCCTGCAGTAATTTCAGACTTTAACTCTTGAGTTAATGTTCCTAATTTACCCTTTACTGTAACCACATTTCCGTTTACTGAAACTTCAACACCTTGTGGTAATGCGATTGGATTTTTTCCTATTCTACTCATCGTACAAAGTGATTAATAAACGTAACATAATACTTCACCACCAACATTTTCAAGTTTTGCTTTTTTGTTTGTCATTACACCTCTCGATGTAGAAACAATAGCAATACCTAATCCGTTTAATACTCTTGGCATTTCTTTCGAACCAACGTATTTACGTAAACCTGGGGTTGAAATTCTTTGAATCTTTCTGATTACTGATTCTTTCGTGTCTCTGTCGTATTTTAAAGCGATCTTGATTGTCCCTTGAACTTTATCGTCATTGAACTGATAACTTAAAACATAACCTTGATCGAACAAAATTTTCGTCATTTCCTTCTTCAATTTAGAAGCAGGAATCTCTACTACTCGATGATTTGCTGCAATAGCATTTCTTACTCGAGTAAGAAAATCCGCAATTGGATCTGTATACATAATTAATTAAATTTCGGTTTTGGTATTTAGTAATTTCTATTGTCCCTACGGATACACCGTAACTACTAAACCTGAAACCAGTTAATATTTGTTTTTTTGCTTTTATGCCCACTATTAAACTCACTTTACAACGCTATCAAAAACAAGTGTTTTCTTATTTAGTTGATATTAAAGCAAAAATAGCCCATAAAAACAGACTGCAAATATACGTAAACATTTTGAAAATCAAAAGGTTTTGGGCTTTATCATTTTATAAAACTTTTTAGTTACACATCTTTAAATCAAAAAAAAGCGCTATTTACCCTAAAAACAGCTTTTATATTCAATTAGACTAGATATTTAAACGTTATAAATTTTATAGCAGAACAAATTAGGTTTCTTAATTCTTTATTTAGATGCTTTTTCAAAAAAAACACTCTGAAAACAGTGATAAAAAAATCAATCTAAAAGAGTATTTTTACACATACAAACAACTAAACAATAATAAAAAAACAAGTCTTATGAAGTATTTAGAAAAATACCTTGTTCTTACAGAAGATAGAAATACACACTTTTGTATTATCACTTTTAAAAAGAAAACATGTACAATTATTAATAGTATTTCTGATGAAAATCCTAGCATAAAAACAACTTATTTTGACACTTCTGAAGCAGCCGAAAAAGCGGCAGAAGCACTTCTTATCACCAAAATAAAACAAGGTTATAAAGAACAAACACAACCGAACGATCTTTCTGTATTTTCTATCGCTATAAAAAATTTAAAAACAGCGGATGCCACAATTTTTGAAAGCGGAATTAAAACGCTAAACGAATTAATAACCATCTATTATAACGACAACAAACACCCTTTTACTCAATTTTTGGGAGTCAAAATGAAAGATGAAAGTTTTGTTACCACTCCTATATTAGACGAATATTTTAAAAAACACATCAATAATCTTTCGCCAGAAACACTAGTTGCTGTTGTTCAAATGACACTACAAAACATCTATTTTAATTTTGAAGTTACCTCTTTTGCTATAGCAGAAATTATCAAAAGAAAAAATCTAGATGCTCAACTTGCTATTGTAACTCAATTTCTTAAAGCTTGTGAATATTATGATGCAGGGCATCGTTTTTGGAGTACTACCAATCAAGATAAATTAATTGACAATCATTTCCCTAAATTTCAATCTGAAGCCTTGTTAAAATTATTAGAAGAACTTCCTACGGATATGCTTAGTGGTGAAGATGGCGACGCTATGGAAACTCTTTTTATTCCTGCATTAAATAACACTAAAAATAAAGAAATACAGCAGGCTATTTTAACAATTCTAGAAACCTATAAAAAGGAGTATGAAGAAGAGGGTTATGTAGATGACGATTATTTTGAGGCATTATTTGAAGAAATATCAGCCAATGCTTCTAATAATGTAATTAAAGAGCTTGAAAAAATAACAGCGCGTAAAAAAAATACACACGCTTAAAATATGTTTAAATTTTATAATTAAACTAGCTTTTTTACTCTTAAAAAAGCTAGTTTAATATTATTTTCAAGGTTTTTTTACGTTGGATTTTTTTCGTGTCCGTTTCTATAAAATTATCAATAAAATAAATCTCTTTAGGAATTTCAAACCTAGTAAGTGTTTTTAAATTTTTAATTTCAAAATCGAAATCATTCTTTGCTTTATCTGAAATACTATCTTCAATAATTAAAATTAATTTTTCACCTAAAATAGCATCAGAAATTCCAATAACAAAAAAACGGGATGTTATTATTTCTGATAATTTTTCTTCTATTTTTTCGGGATGTAATTTTACGCCTCCAGAATTAATAACATTATCAAAACGTCCTAACCACTCAAATTTAGTTGCAGAAATCAACTTTACAATATCATTCGTTATTATTTTTTCTTCGGATACTTTTGGTGCTTCAATAACTAAACAATCTCTGGTGTCAACAGTTATTTTTACGTTTGATAAAACGGTATAATCAGACGCTGACACAGGTTCGTGTTCTTTAAAATTATTCAATTTTTTAACAGCAATATGCGTAATTGTTTCAGTCATTCCGTAAGTAGCAAATACTTTTGTTGAAATATTTTGAATAGCACGTGTCAAATCAGAAGAAACCACGCCTCCACCTACAATTAATTTATCAATTTTGTGTAAATCGGCTAATGAATTTCGTAATTGTAACGGAACCATTGCCGAAAAATTGTAGTGTTTTTTAAGCAGTTTTTTATCTTTTAACGGATTAGAATCTGGTTTTACAATATCCAATTCCCAACCTAAAGTTAAGGCACGAACCAGCATCATTTTACCTGCAATATAATCGGTAGATAAACATAGTAATGCTATTGTATTTTCTTTTAAATTAAAAAACTTTCCTGTTGCTAAAGCCGAATTTTTCATAAACTCTTTTTGCAACTTAATCGGTTTTGGTTTTCCTGTTGAACCTGAAGTTTGTACAATTACAAAATCTTTATCATTAAACCAATCACTTAAAAAAGCATGTATAGATTCTGATATTTTACCAGAAAAAACAAGCAATTCTTCTTCGGATAAAAAAGAAATTCCGTTTAATTGAAAACCCTTATGAAAACGTCTATAATTATTCAATATTCGCTAGATTTTCTTGTGGTTTTTGAATACTTCCTGTTAATTTTTCTTGCCAGTTTTTCCAGCCGTATTTTTTAGAAAACAACAATAAAATTAACGGATACAATACAAAAACAGGTAAAAACATTTCGATACCTACTGAAGGTTCTGAAGTATCAACAAATAAAGCATCTGTTTGAAAAACTGTCCAATTTGTAGTTACTAAAAAAGCAGCTACAATATTATTTATAGCATGTACGCCTAAAACTAACTCTGTTCCTTCATCCATTAAAGTTGTAATTCCGAAGAAAAAACCAGTTCCTATGTAAAAAACCATGGAAATATACCCTAATTTTTCAACCTCAGGATTTGCACCGTGCAATAAGCCAAAAGCAACTGATGTTATTATTAAAGGCATCCATCTATTTTTAAACCAAGTTCCTAAACCTTGCATAAAATACCCTCTAAATAACAACTCTTCAAAACTAGTTTGTAAAGGTAAAAACAAAAAAGAAACGGCTACTAATGTAAAAAAAGGTACAGGTTTAAAGTTCCAAGTATAATTTTCTGGAGATAAAAAAATGCCTAACAACGTTACACTTACGGCAATTATTCCAAAAGTTACAAAACCAAACCAAAAACGGCTCCAATCAATATTTTCACGGCTTGTTACAACTGTTTTGAAAGCTCTTTTATGAATAAATTTTATAGCTACGAATAAAAAAAATAATCCGATAGCAAACATTAATATCATCAGGAATAAAAACAAATTTTTGTCAATTCCTAAGGTCATAAAACTTTCGTTTGCAGCATTCGAAAACTCTCCCAAATTTTTCGAATGTAAAATCGCTACTAATGCCAAAGGAAGTGTTCCTATTAATTGCCATCCGAAGAGGATTAAAGTAATCGCGGCGAAGTAATAAAGCCAATTATTTCTTCCTTTATATGCTTGTTCTATAAAATTCATTTGTTAAAAATTTTGATATTATTATGATAATAAAAACTAAATAACGTTAATCTAAATTAAATCCCCAAGCTATTTTACTATTATAACCTAAACTTCCGTTGGAAACTTCTAACGGACTTTCAAAATTATTGGTAAATAAACCCCCTGTTCCTAAGCCTTGCGGCAGCGGGTTTTTTAAAGTTTGCGTAAATTGTGCAATGGCATTTAAACCAATATTACTTTCTAATGCTGAAGTTATCCAATTATCGGCGTTGTATTTTTTAGCGATTGAAATCCACTGTTCACTTCCTTTAATTCCGCCAACTAAACTAGGTTTTAAAATAATGTATTGCGGTTTAATTGTTTGAATACATTTTTCTTTTTCTTCGGATGTAAAAATGCCTATCAATTCTTCATCTAAAGCGATTGGCAAGGGTGTTTTTTCACATAAATTTGCCATTTCTTGCCATTGTCCTTGTTTTATCGGCTGTTCAATGGAATGAATATCTAATTCCGATAATCGTTGTAATTTTTGTAAAGCATCTTTAGGTGTAAAACCTCCATTTGCATCAACTCGTAGCGTTATTTCTTCGGATGAAAATTCTTTACGAATAGATTTTAACAAATCCATTTCTGTTTCAAAATCAATCGCACCAATTTTCATTTTGATGGTATTAAAACCTTGCTCTAACTTGTCTTTAATTTGCTGTTGCATAAAGGCTTTATCACCCATCCAAATTAAACCGTTGATTGGAATATTTTGTGTTCCTTTTGTAAAATTTGAAGGAAATAATTCAAATTTATTTTTTGCTTTTAATGATAAAAAAGCTTGTTCCAATCCGAATTGAATAGATGGAAAATAAGTCGCTTCAACTAATAACTTTTCTAAACCTTGATTGATATTTGCACAAAACCATTGCAATTTTTCTTCGTAATTTGGAACGTCATCAATACTTAAACCTCTAAATAAACCGCATTCTCCTATGCCTGTTTTTCCGTCTTTTTTTAAGATGATAAACCAGGTTTCTTTGGTTCTTAAAATACCTCGAGATGTACCGCTTGCTTGTTTAAAATTAAGTAAATGCTTATGATAAGTTGCTTGTATCATGTTCTGATTTTATTAACGTATTTTTTAGAATGTTAGTGGTTTTGCGTTAGGGATTGCAATGGAAATCCTTTTGTGAGGCACGAACAAAAGATTGTAATGTAAAGCCCGCTCGAACGCCCAAAAAATTATTTTTCTACGTATTCTTTACATTTTTTTAACGATTGTAAACTTATTTTTTTGAAAGTCCCTTTAAAATAAGGATACAAACAAGCTGTCATATATGATTTGCTATTTACACTGCTGTTTTGAACAATTTTAGTAGTATTTCCGTTGGCTATAAAATTATATTCGGTGGTTTTTACCATTTGATTAGAATGAAATTCAAAGGTGATTTTTTCATTTTCGATATAATCTGAAATTCTTTGAACCATTTTTACTTCCTGTCCATTATTTTCGACAATTACGTTATAAGTACTGCCTAATACGCCTGGTTTTTCTTGCTTTGGTTCGATTGATTTTACATCTGGCAACCATTTTTTTAGCTGATCTACATTTTTAAAATTTTCAAAAACAGTAGCAACGGGTTTGTTAACTTCAATTTCTGTACTGTATTCAACTTGAGTAATAATAATTCCTGTTAAGAAAAAAACAAGGACTAAAGCGCTTACAATTCCTAATATTATTTTTATTGATTTCATGTTAATTATTATAATTTTACGGTGTGTCCTATTTCTAAAATAGTCAATTCTTTATTAGCTTTCGTGAATTTGCTTTTGGCTTGATTTACATCAATTTCTATGGGTGGAAACGTGTTAAAATGACAACCGATTACCTTGTTACATTCAACCAAATTACTAGCAATAATAGCATCTTCAATACCCATTGTAAAGGTGTCGCCTATTGGAAAAATAGCTGCTGTTAATTTTGTAGTCATCGGAATTAATTTCATATCCATAGTGACAGCAGTATCTCCAGCAATGTATAATGTTTTTTCTTCGGATGAAATTACAAATCCGCCTGGTTGCCCTCCGTAAGTTCCATCAGCAAATGAAGAAGTATGAATTGCATTTACATATTTCGCTGAAAAAGTATCAACTTTAAAAGTTCCTCCGTGATTTACAGCGGCTGTTTTGAAATTTTTAGCAGCATAATATTGTGCTATTTCGTAATTAGAAATAATGGTTGCACCTGTTTTTTCTGCAAAAAGTTCAACGTCTAAAACATGGTCTTGATGTGCGTGTGTTACTAATATATAATCGGCTTTTATATCTGCAATAACAATATTTGATGCTAACGGATTTCCTGTAATAAATGGATCTACTAATAAATGTGTTCCGTTAATTTCGATACCGAAACAAGCATGTCCGTAAAATGTAATGTTCATTGTATTCTTTTTATAATATTAGTTTGTAAGCTTGCTATAAAACGTTTCCTAAAGCAAATAAAATTGAGAATAAAAAAGTACTTAATGCTACTTTTTTTAATTCGCCGTCTAATAAGGGTTCTTCTTTATTTTTATAGACAAAAAATAAATGTTTTATAATTGGTAAATAAGCGAGTATAAATAAAAATTGCAAAGGCGATTTATAGCTAATTACTACATATATCATTGCAAATAAAAAGGATGCAATAATCAAATTATAATGATACAATTTAGCTAGTTTAGCTCCCATTTTAACAACTAAGGTGTTTTTACCAACCTTTGCATCGTTTACTATATCTCGCATATTATTTAAGTTCAAAACAGCCGTACTTAACAATCCGATAGTAATTGCAGGTAAAAAAACAGTGAAATTTAATTGTTTCGTATATAAAAAATACGTTCCTACAACGGCTAATAATCCGAAGAAAACAAATACAAAAACATCGCCAAAACCACTGTAACCATAAGCCGATTTACCTACCGTATATTTTATAGCGGCTACAATTGAGGAAACTCCTAATCCGAAGAAAATGACAGAATATAAAAAATTATCTTTCCCAAAAGATACATAAATAAGCGATAATGCTATTATTAAAGTGATAACAGCGGTAATAATTATTGCCATTTTCATCTGTTTTGGCGTAATTGCTCCTGAGCAAACCATACGGGCTTCTCCTTCTCTATTATCGTCTGTTCCTTTAATACCGTCTCCATAATCATTAGCGAAATTTGATACTACTTGAAAACCTATTGTTGTTAAAATTGCTAGCCAAAAAATAGGCGTTTGCCAGAAAGAACTTGTGGTGTTTTCTGAAAGTATGGTTGTTGATAAAAAGGCTTCAAAACCTAAGGCGCTTCCCACAATAATTCCTGAAACTGATAACGGTAAAGTTCGTAAACGTGCTGCTTTTATATAATTTTTAATCATTTATTATTTTGTTTTAATAATTTGAAACATAAAAAAGGAAAGAGTAAATCTTTCCTTTTTTAAGATGTAACTTTCTAAATTATGTTTTTTATGCGTTTTTTTAATCAGTACTTGACTTATTTAAAGTATCGAAAGGATCTGTATTTGATAATTTTACAGCAGTACTAATCGATATTTTTTTTCCGTTACGTAATGCAACTACAAATCCATCTTTAATACCTATTTTTTTTATTTCATCTCTAAATATTCGAGCATTTTGATAGGTAGAAAAAGCGCCTGCAATATATTTTTCTGTTTTTTCACCTAAATTGTTAGGCATTTTTCGAATCCCTCCTTCTTGTGTTAATGTCTCAGGCATTTTAAGATTTCCAAAAGCACCAATTTGAACGGTGAAAACAATTTTATTTTTTACTAAAAGAGCCACTGTTTTTTGTTTTTTTAACCGTGCCGATTCTTCTAATTTTGTTACATTATTAATGCTATCGATTAATTTTTCTAACGATTTCTTTTGATGATTAATCGCTGTAAATTTATCATGTTTATAATACATGTTTACAATCAAAAATAAAACTAAGGTCCCTAATGCAAAAATAAGTAAAATTCGGTATTTTTTACCGCTGCTAATTTTGACGTTTTCTAATTTTAAGTCAATATAACCTCGTTCAAGATCTTTTTCTTTTTCTTTTAAATGATCTAACTCTTTGCATATTTTAAGAAACTCTTTATCATCTATTAAAGGCATCTTTTTGTTTTTTAGAACTATAAATTATTAGCATCAGCAATTAATTCGGCAATATCTTGCACGATAACTTGATCTTCTTTTAGTTTAAATTTTACACCATCAGTCATCATGGTATTGCAATATGGGCAACCTGTTGCTATAATTTGTGGATTGGTTTTTAAAGCATCTTCGGTTCGTAAAATATTAATTTCTTTATCCCCTTTTTCGGCATCTTTAAACATTTGTGCACCTCCTGCACCACAACATAAAGCAGTAGATTTATGACGTTTCATTTCGGTCATTTTAACCCCTAAACTTCGTAATAATTCACGTGGAGTTTCATAAATATCGTTTGCTCTACCTAAATAACAAGGGTCATGATAGGTTAATCGTTTGCCTTTTAAATTAGTGTCATCTATTGATAAACGCCCGTCTTTTATTAATTTACTGATAAATTGCGTGTGATGATATACTTCATAGCTACCTCCTAATTCAGGGTATTCATTTTTTAAGGTATTAAATGAATGTGGGTCGCAGGTTACTATTTTTTTTATTTCGTATCCGTTTAAAACTTCAATATTCATCATTGCCTGCATCTGAAACAAAAATTCATTTCCTGCTCGTTTTGCTGCATCTCCTGTTGAACTTTCTTCAGTTCCTAACACCGTAAAATTCACATTTGCGAGGTGTAATATTTTTACAAATGCTTTGGTTATTTTCTTTGCTCTATCATCATAACTTCCTGCCGCTCCTACCCAAAACAACACCTCTGGTTGTTTTCCTTGCGCCATCATTTCTGCCATCGTTGGTACTATCATAATTTACAAATTTTTGAATTATAGGTTTTGAATTAATACAATTCAGTACGTATAATTGTTAATTAAAAAATGTTTATTCTTCGTCTTTCCAGTTTAATCTATCTTGCTGGCTATACTGCCAAGGCGCTCCGTTATTTTCAATATTTGCCATCATTGAATTTAATTCTTGTGGCGCTGCTGATTCTTCCATCACCAAATAACGACGCATTTCTAAAATAATAGATAAAGGATCAATATCTATCGGACATTCTTGCACACAAGCATTACAACTTGTACACGCCCATAATTCTTCCGGAGAAATATAATCGTTTAATAATTGCTTTCCATCGTCTTTAAAAACACCGTCGTTTGCATCAATATTTTTACCAACTTCTTCTAAACGATCACGTGTTTTCATCATAATGGCACGTGGCGATAATTCTTTTCCTGTTAAACTTGCCGGGCATGACGAGGTACAACGTCCACACTCGGTACAGGTATAAGCGTTCATTAATTGTACCCAGTTTAAATCGGTAACATCGGAGGCCCCAAATTTCTCAGGAACTTCTTCTTCTGCTCCTTCTTCTGGCATTGCATACGGATCAGCATCAGGATCCATCATCATTTTTACTTCTTTAGTAACCGAGGCAACATTTGTAAATTGTCCTTTTGGTTTTAAATTGGCGAAAAAAGTGTTTGGAAATGCTAATAAAATATGTAAATGCTTTGAATAATATAAATAATTTAAGAAAATTAAAATTCCTATAATATGCACCCACCAAGCTGATTTTTCAATAGCATGTAGTGTTTCTGCTGAAAAACCATTAAATAAAGGCGCTATAAATTGAGAAATTACATTTCCTGTTCCTGCTTCTTGAAAAGGAATATCGGTGGCATTCATTATTAAAAATAATGACATTAATACCATTTCAAAATATAGAATAATATTCCCATCGTTTTTTGGCCAACCTGTCATTTCTTTGCTCCAGAAACGTTTTACTCTTTGAATATTTCTACGCAGCCAAAAAATAGTAACTGCTACAAAAACTAAGGCAGCTAAAACCTCAAAATTACCGATTAAAAATCCGTAAATGGCATCACCTAAAATAGGCTGAAAAACACGGTGTGTTCCTAATAACCCATCAATTACAATTTCTAGCATTTCGATATTAATCAAAATAAATCCTACATACACTACAATATGTAAAATTCCTGAAAGCGGACGACGAACCATTCGGTATTGTCCTAAGGCTATTTTTGCCATATTTTTGAAACGCTCAGGCTTCCTGTCAGACCGATCAATGTCTTTTCCTAATTTGATATTTCTTATCAGCTTGCGAACATTCATCACAAAGTATCCAATACCTGTAATTAAAATTGCTGCAAAAATAATGTTTGATAAATATTTCTCCATCGTTCTATATTTATTAAGTTTTGTAAAGGGTTTGTATTTATAAGCTTATTTAGAGCTTATGTTTTTGCTATTTGCTTCTTTATTATAAGGTATTGCTTTTTTACCAAATAATGATATATGAACAAATCTTTTAGGATTTAACTTCATTTCTCGCAATAACTCTTCCATTTCTTTAGAAGCATTGGTTAAATTAGTGTACATTTTATCATCAGTCATTAACTTTCCTAAAGTTCCATTACCCGCTTTCATATTTGCTAATAAACCGTTTACATTTCCTAGGGTTGTTTCTAGTTTTTTAACGGTTGTACCTAAATTAGAGTTGGCTAAATCATCTGATAATTTTGAGAAGTTATCCGTAATTTTTTTAGTATTTGTAAGCGTTGCTGTTAGGTTTTCTTTATTATCAACCAATAAATTATTTACTGATTTTAATGTTTTTTGAATACCTGTTATTGTTCCTTCTAAACCACGAATACTGCTATTTAAACTTGTACGTGATTTTTGATCTAATACACTATTGATTCCTACTAATAATGAATCAGCGCCTATAAGTACGTTTTGTAAATTTGACTGAATAGGGTTTAATTTTTCGCCTACAGATGAAAAAAGATCCGATTCTACCTCTCCTTTTAAATAATCACCAGAAACAGCAAGTCCCCCATCATATTTTGGTACTATTGCTAAATTTTGCCCACCCATTAAGCTTGCTGAGTAAATTCGAGCAATACTATTTTTAGAAAATTCAAAATCGCTATCTAAAGATATCTCTACTAATAAAACACCTTGTTTTTCAGGGGTTGTATTAAACGAAATCTCATCAATTTTACCAACTTTTAAGCCGTTTATGGTTACTAAACTAGCTTTGTTAAGCCCGTTAATATTTTTATACTCCACAAAAAAATGCCTGCGACTACCGCTAAATAAATTTTCTCCTTTTAAAAAATTATAGCCCCAAATAAATAATACGATAATAACAACAGCAACAATACCTGTTTTAAGTTCTTTTGACATATATAAAAATTATAGCACGAAAATACTAATAATTTTCGGGAGTAGAAATATTGATTTCTGCTAAATCAACGGTTTTTTAACGCTTGTTTAACCGATATTCTTTTCCCATTTTTAAAAGCAACCACCCAGGCATCTTTATACCCTGCCTTTCTTACCTTAATCAGGCTGCTATTTGCTTTAGACAAACGCGTCGAACTTCCGTAGTAATATTTATAATAACCGCTAATATATTTTGATTCTATGTTTTTTAAGCCTCTAAAATTAAAATTTCGCTTATTTAATCGTTTTTTAGACGCTGCTATTTGTACTTTAAAGAGTATCTTTTTTTTACGAACTGCTTGTTTTTTTCTTTTAACAGCTTTCTTTTTTCTAATAACAACGGTTTTTTTAGGCTTAGAAACCGCTACTACATCTTGATTAACGGTGTTTAATTTTAACCTTTTTACATATTTTTTAATAGCAGTAGCAATTGATTTTGCCATTTTTAACTGCCCGTACTTTGAATTTAAAAACCGTCCTTCTGTTTTGTTTGATAAAAAACCTAACTCAATTAAAACACTTGGCATAGCGGTTTCACGCAGCACTAAAAAATTAGCCTGCTTTACTTTTCGGTCATATCTTTTGATGCTTTTAAAATTGGTTTGCACAAAACTTGCCAACGCCAAACTTGCATCTAAATTTTCTTCCTGTAAAACAGATAATCCAATTAAAGACTCGGGCGAATTAGGATCGTAATCATAATTTTTCCTGTAATTATCTTCTAATAAAATTACGGCATTTTCTTTTTTTACAATTTCAAAATTCTCATCATTCCCTTTTAAACCAAGCACATATGTTTCTGAACCATGTGGTTTTGCTGATTTATTCGAATTACAATGTATCGATACAAATAGATCAGCATTTTTCTTATTAGCAATACTAGCACGTTTATGAAGTTCTATAAAAACATCTTTCGTTCGGGTATAACGAACATTAATACTTGGGTCTTTTTTTAAAATAGCCCCTATTTTTAGAACTAATTTTAAGGCTATTTTTTTTTCGATATATGCACCTCTAGAAGCACCAGCGTCCTTTCCCCCATGACCAGCATCTAAAACAATAGTGTATTTTTTTTGGGCAGAAATACCCTGTGAAACCCCAAAAAAACAAAAAATGAAGATTAAAAATAAAAAATTATTTTTCAAGTGATTATATTTACGTAATTTTAAGAATTGCATCAATAAAATTTAACTATTTTTGGTTTTTGTATTTTGGCATACAAATAGCACGCCAAAGCTTTTAAATATAACACAAAAATAGCATTTATAACATTGCGAACAAATCTAACTTACATACTTTTAGTTTTCTGCCTTTTTTGTTATCAAATTAGCGCAGCTCAAGATTTTGGTAACTCAAAGATTCCCTCTAAGAAAACGAAAAAAAAGACAATAATAAATCAATCAAAAGATAGCCTAATTGATTTAAAAAAAGAGCAACTTTTAAACTTTAAAAAAGACAGCATTGCAAACGACTCTATTAAACCAAAAGAGGTTATTGATGGAATTATTACTCACAATGCAGAAGATTACACCATTCAAAATGCAAAAAACAAAACAGTAACCTTATACAACAAAGCGCAAGTAACCTATACTGATATTGATTTAAAAGCAGGAATTATTGTTTTAGATTATAAAAACAATACCGTATATGCCAAAGGAATAAAAGACAGTTTAGGTTATCATCAAAAACCAGTTTTTAAACAAGGAGCACAAGAATCGGAACAAGATTCTATTTTATTTAATTTCAAGACAAAAAAAGCCCTTATTTACGGTGTAAAAACGGTTCAAGACGGTATTATAACCTATGCCGAAAAAACAAAACGAGTAAACGATTCTACTATTTACATGCGTAAAATGCGTTTTACAACCTCTAAAAAGAAACGCCCCGATTATTATATACAAACCAGTAAAGCAAAGCTTGTTCCTGGTAAAAAAATAATTATAGGCGCTAGTCATTTAGTATTGGCAGACGTACCAACCCCCTTAGTTTTGCCATTTGCCTATTTTCCTTTAACTGATAAAAGAACCTCTGGTTTTATCATCCCTTCTTGGGGAGAAAACAACAGTCAAGGTTTTTTTATGCAAAATGGTGGATATTACTTTGCCTTAAGCGATTATTTTGATTTAACTGTTTTAGGTGATTTATATACCAATGGAAGTTGGGGCTTACGAGCAGAATCTAGTTATTATGTACGCTATAAATTTAGTGGGAATTTTAATTTTCAATTTCAAAACAATATTCAAGGAATCAGAGGTTTGTCTAACTATAATAAAAGTAATAGTTTTAATATTCGTTGGAGTCATAATCAAGATTCAAAAGCAAGCCCAAACTCTAAATTTTCAGCAGCGGTTAATTTAGGAAGCAGTCGTTTTTTCTTAGAATCACAAAATCAAGCAAATAATGCTCGGGCAATAGACAACAGTTTAAACTCTTCTATATCTTACTATAAAAAGTTTGTTGGTACTCCTTTTAATATGAGTTTAACCTTGCAGCATGGTCAAAATACGAATACCGAAAAAATAACCATGACACTGCCTTCTTTACAGGTAAATTCAGAACCACTTTATCCGTTTACAGGGAAAGATGGTGCTAAAAACAATGCCATTCAAAAAATGGGATTTAATTATAATATGCAAGGGCGTTATGAAATAAACACTACTGATGATGAGTTTTTTACTCCTAAAATGTTTAAAACAGCCAAGTCAGGAGTTCAACATAGTTTAAGTACTAGCACCAGTTTAAAAGCCTTTAAGTACTTTACTTTATCGCCTAATGCAAGCTATAAAGATGTTTGGTATTTTGATAAAATTCATAAACGATACGACCCTAAAAAAATTAATGCTAGTAAAAATTTAGGCGCAGTTGTAAACGATACTATTAGTGGTTTTAATCGATATCATAATTATAATTTTGGCGCATCATTATCAACCAATATTTACGGTACTTTTAACTTTAAAAAAGGGCGTTTAAAAGCCATTCGTCATACCATTAGACCATCTATTTCCTACGGATACACGCCTAATTTGGCTAAGAATTACGACCTACAAGTACAGCAAAGCTCAGACCCTACTGACCTACTTACTTATTCGCCTTTTGAAGGAGGAATATATGGTAAACCTGCAAATGGAACCTCAAATGCAATTGATATTTCGGTAAACAATGTTTTAGAAGCTAAAGTTGCACCAAAAGACCCTGATAGCGATGCCGATGATCAGAAAATAATGCTTTTAAATAACTTAGATTTTTCTACCAGGTACGACATTACTAAAGATAGTCTTCGTTGGAGTGATGTTTCTGTAAACGCAAGCACACGATTATTTAAAGACAAGTTAGCCTTAAATACCAATATGTCTTTAGACCCATATCAAATAGATAAAAACGGGAAGCAAATAGATAAATTCAACGCGAATTTATTTAGAGTAAAACAAATAGGATTAACAGCAAAATATTCATTGTCAAGCAAAGATTTTAGCAAGAATAAAGAAGGCGAAAAGAATCCTAATAAAAATAATGGAAATGGTGCGCAAGATACTCCTGACTTATTTGGGCAAACATCTCAAAATGCCAATGATTTTTCTAACACATCAAAAAACAAAAATAAAGACGTAGCAGAAACGGTATTGTACCATCATAAAATACCATGGACATTAAACTTAATTTACACCATGAATTATGGTAATGATGGGCTTAAAAGTGGCATTAATATAAACACTTTACGATTTAGCGGAAACATAGAATTATCACCCAAATGGGGCGTTGGTTTTAATTCTGGTTACGATATTAAAAACAATGGATTTTCTTATACCAATTTAAATTTTTCTAGAGATTTAGACAGTTGGCGTTTAAATTTTGGTTGGACACCCTTCGGACCAAGAACCTCTTACAATTTCTTTATCGGTGTAAAATCAGCAGTATTAAGCGATTTGAAATGGGATAAAAATAAACCGCCAGATAGAGCCTTATTTTAATCGAAAATAACACACACTTTTAATACATCAAAAGATAAAATATACTATGAAAAAAATTATCACTACCTCAAAAGCTCCTGCACCTATTGGTCCTTATAACCAAGCTATTTTAAGCGGAAACACCTTATATACCTCAGGACAGATTGCTTTTAATCCTGAAAATGGTGAATTAGTAATGGACACCATCGAAATTGAAACGAAACAAGTAATGGAAAATATGAAAGAAGTTTTAGCTGCTGCTGAAATGACTTTTGAAAACGTTGTAAAAGCGTCTATTTTTATTTCTGATATGAATAACTTTGCTAAAATAAACAGCGTTTACGCCCAATATTTTGATGAAGCAACTGCGCCTGCAAGAGAAACTGTAGAGGTAGCAAATTTACCAAAATTTGTAAATGTAGAAATTAGCATGATTGCTGTTAAATAATCATGCTAAAACAATCAAAAAAAACCCGCTAATAGCGGGTTTTTTTATGAAATTTAGCGTTTAACTCTTTTATAAAGAAGCTGAATACTCTATTAAATCTACAATTTTTGTAGCGTAACCAAACTCGTTATCGTACCAAGAAATTACCTTAAAAAAGTGTTCATTAAGTTCCATACTTGCCGATGCGTCAATTACCGATGTATGTGTTTCTGAAACAAAATCTTGAGAAACAACCGCATCTTCAGTATAACCTATAATTCCTTTAAATTCGTTTTGAGAAGCCTTTTTAAAAGTTTCCATAATTTCTTTTAACGAAGTTGCCTTTTGAGTTTTAAAAGTCAAATCGATTAAAGAAACATCTGCCGTAGGTACTCGAACTGCCATTGCCGTTACTTTCCCTTGCATTTCAGGAATCACTTTTACCAACGCTTTTGCCGCTCCGGTAGAGGTTGGAATAATATTATTCATTGCCGAACGACCTCTACGCCATTTTTTATTAAAACCATCAACAGCATTTTGTGTAGCTGTTGCCGCATGAACCGTAGTCATAATTCCTTCGGTTAAACCGTAAGCATCATTAATTACCTTTACTACAGGTGCCAAACAATTTGTAGTACAAGAAGCGTTTGAAAAAACCACCTCATCGGCTTTTAAATCTTGATGGTTTACCCCCATCACATACATATTGGCATCTTTTGATGGCGCTGAAATAATTACTTTTTTAGCACCGCCTTTTATATGTAAAGCTGCTTTTTCTTTATCAGTAAATAAACCTGTTGCTTCCAAAATATAATCTGCCTGTACAGCATCCCATTTTAAATTTTCAGGATTTTTATCCGAAGAAATTCTTATTTCTTGTCCGTTTACAATTAAATTTCCTTCTTTTATTTCAATATCACCATCAAAACGACCGTGTACAGAATCATATTTTAATAAATAGGCTAAATACTCCACATCTAACAAATCATTGATGGCAACAACTTGTATATTTTCTCTTTTCATGGCAGTACGAAATGCTAACCTTCCTATTCTACCAAACCCGTTAATTCCTATTTTTATCATTGTTAAACTATTTAATATCTATATTTTAAATTATGTGGTCATAATATCAGAAACTCTTAAAAGTTCCATATTTATACTATTATTTCCTTTTATTGCTTTTTCTAAAGTAGTTGTTGCTACCTTATTATTTTGAAGCCCAACCATTAAATTGGTTTTTCCGTCAAGTAATAATTCAACCGCTTTTACACCTAATCTGCTCGCTAAAACTCGGTCAAAACAACTAGGAGCGCCACCTCTTTGCAAATGTCCTAAAACAGATACTCGAACTTCATATGCTGTCATGTTTTTTTCAACATAATCGGCTAATTCAAATACATTTTTACCTGTTTTATCTCCTTCGGATACCACTACAATACTTGATGATTTACCGCTTTTACTACTTTTCTTTAAGGATGCTAACATACGCTCTAATCCTAAATTTTCTTCAGGAATTAAAATTTCTTCAGCTCCTGCACCAACCCCTGCATTTAAGGCGATAAAACCCGCATCTCTTCCCATCACCTCAACAAAAAATAACCGATTATGCGATGATGCCGTATCTCTAATTTTATCAATCGCTTCAACAACCGTATTTAAAGCCGTATCGTAACCAATAGTATGGGATGTTCCGTAAATATCATTATCAATAGTTCCTGGAATTCCAATAACAGGAAAATCAAATTCCTTGCCAAAAAGAACCGCTCCTGTAAAAGAGCCATCGCCACCAATAACAATTAAAGCATCAACCTTATTTTCTAGTAATTTTTCGTGTGCTTTTTTACGCCCTTCTTTGGTTCTAAAATCATCAGAACGCGCCGTTTTTAATATAGTGCCACCTTTATTAATAATATTATTAACACTTCGAGCTGTAAAAGAGACTAAATCGCCTTCTATTAAACCTTGATACCCTCTATAAATACCCATACATTGAGTCTGATAATAAGCACATGTTCTTACTACCGACCTAATTGCTGCATTCATTCCTGGAGCATCTCCTCCAGAGGTCATGACTGCTATTTTTTTTATTTTCATCATAAAATAAAGTGAATATCAAATTTACTCTTTTTAAGTGGTTTTTTATCAAAAGATAAAATCATTTTTTAGAGTTTAGCAGAAATTTAACGAATTTAACGTATCATATTATTTAACTACATTTAGCCCTTTAAATAAAACTACATGACATTAACGACGCTTGATTACGCAATTATTATCGGATTTTTTCTCATTTCATTACTTATTGGTGTTTGGGCATCAAAATCGGCAGGAAAAAGTAGTGCTGATTTCTTTTTATCAGGTAGAAATATGCCTTGGTGGCTTTTAGGAGTTTCGATGGTTGCTACCACTTTTGCCGCCGACACACCAGGTTTAGTAACCGAACTAGTGCGTAAAAATGGTGTTTCAGGAAACTGGGTTTGGTGGGCAATGCTCCTTACAGGGATGCTAACCGTATTTTTTTATGCAAAATTATGGCGAAAATCAGGAATTACAACCGATTTAGAATTTTACGAACTGCGGTATTCGGGTAAAATGGCAGGTTTTTTAAGAGGATTTAGAGCTATTTATTTAGGTGTAATTTTTAATATTATAACCATGGCTGGAGTTTGCTTGGCTGGGGCTAAAATCGCTAATATATTATTAGGGATTTCACAAGGAGAGATGCTAATCTATTCGTCTATTATTGTGGTTATTTATTCGTCTTTAGGCGGATTAAAAGGTGTTTTACTTACCGATTTTGTTCAATTTATACTTGCCATGATTGGTTCGGTTTGGGCAACAGTTTATATTGTAAATATGCCTGAAATAAATGGTTTATCAAATTTATTAAGCCATCCAAATGTAAGCGGAAAATTAAATATGTTACCTGATTTTTCAAATACAGAATCGTTAATTACTTTGTTTATCATTCCGTTTGCCGTGCAATGGTGGAGTACTTGGTATCCTGGAGCAGAACCTGGTGGTGGTGGTTATATCGCACAGCGAATGTTAGCTGCTAAAGATGAAAAAAATGCGACCTGGGCAACTTTATTTTTCAATTTTGCACATTATGCCTTGCGTCCTTGGCCTTGGATTATTGTCGGGCTGGCATCTTTAATTATTTTTCCTAGTTTAGAAAGCATGAATCAGGCATTTCCTAATTTATCCCAAGAAATGCAAGGACATGATGTTGGTTATGCCGCTATGATGACTTATTTACCCGCAGGTTTATTAGGGATTGTATTAACTTCTTTAATAGCCGCTTTTATGAGTACGATTTCTACCCAATTAAATTGGGGAAGTTCGTATATAGTGAATGATTTTTACAGTCGTTTTATCAATAAAGAAGCTTCGGAAAAACAAAAAGTTGTTGTTGGGCGAATTTCTACCGTTTTATTAATGATTTGTGCCGCTTTATTTTCATTTTATTTGCAATCGGCTAAAGATGTTTTTGATTTATTATTGCAAATCGGAGCAGGAACAGGTTTATTATTTATTTTAAGATGGTTTTGGAGCCGAATTAATCCGTACAGTGAAATTGCTGCAATGGGAATATCATTTATAATTGCGCTTTTCTTTTTTATCAACAGAAAATTAGAAAATCCATTTTTTGAAATCGCAGGCTATTGGCAATTAATTATTGGTGTCGTAATTACTACTTTCGGATGGATTTTAGTAACACTTTTAACAAAACCTACGGATAAAAAAACAATTGATAATTTTGAGGGTTTAATTTTTGAAGGCGAAGATAAATTTAAAAATATCGGTATAAAAATTGTCGGTTTTATTACGGGAACAATTGGAGTTTATAGTTTTTTATTCGCCACAGGAAACTGGATTTATGGCAAAACATTACTAGCATCAATATTAACTGTAACAACTTTAATTTGTGTAGGGATTTTACTAAAAATTTGGAAACGTATTTCCTAAGTTTTTCAGCTTATTTTAGGTGATTTTTTTATCCAAAGAAAAACAAAAAAGCCTTGAAATAATTATTTCAAGGCTTTTTTATAATCAGAAACCATTCCTTGAACTTTTTCATGCTCAAAAACAGTAGGATACAACTCATTTATAATATCGTGCAATTCAAAATTAATCGCCAACGCATTTTTTAAATGTGTTAAACCATAGGCTTGCTTGTCTAAAATCATAAACAAACCACACAAACGATATTCAATTTCGGCAAAGTCTTCATATAATTTTTTCGCTTTAATCAACGTTTTTAAGGCTTCATCAAATTCACCTAAAAACAATAAAATATCTGCCAAATCAGTATAAACTTCCATTTCATCATCGCCTAATTCAATGCAAGTATAAAGTCCTTTTACAGCCTCTTCATAAAAATTTAATTTTAAGCTTATATCGCTATATATTCGCCAATAAAAAGGATTTATTTCATCTATTTTAATCGCTTTTCTCACATAATACAATGCTTTCTGATAGTTCTGATCTTCAAAACAAATAGTTGTTAATAATATCCAAGCTTTGTCTAACGATGGATCTTGAGCAACGGCTTTTTTATAAAAATGAATTGCCGCATTAACATTTTCTAACTTTTCGTAACACTCCCCTATTCTTATATATGAAAAAGCAGTAGGATCGTCTAACTCTAAGGTTATTTTATAGTTTTTAATAGCCTCTTCATAGCGATTTAAATCCTCTAGTGTTTTTGCCATTTCTAAATAACCAGCGATAAAAGTTTCATCGATTAATACCGAATATTCAAATGCCGTAAGCGCCTCTCTATACATGCCTATTTCGGCATATTTTCTACCTAATTGATGCCAAGCCACCTCACAATAAGGGTTTTTATCTATATAGGTGTTTAAAAATTGTATCGCCTCAATATGCCTTTCTTCTGCATCAAAACAATACACAATATTATATAAAGACGAAAAATCTTCGGCATCAAAAGCTACACATTTTTCAAAATTTAAACGGGCATTTTTATAATCGTCTAAATACAAATACTCCATACCTAACATTGACCAAATATCTGCTGGATCTTCTATAAAAGATAAGGACTCTTTTAAGACAGCAATCGCTTCAATATGCAGTTCCTTTTTAGATAAAATTAATGCTTTTTGAATAAAAACCTCATCGTTATAAGGCTCAACAGCTTCAATGTTTTTCAGTAATTCAGTGGCTTCTTTTAGTTCATTATCAAAAACTAAAAGCTCTACTTTCATCAATTTTAATTGAATTGATGACGGATGCTGTTCTAAGCCTAAGGCAACCGCTTTTTTAGCTAAAGAATTTTTAGCTATATTTAAATAGTGTTCAATAATTGTTTCAAACTCAACAGCATCAAAAAAATAGACATCGTTGGTTTTCAACATAGATTCAAATTTTAATATCGACATAGGCTACCTGTTTGATTATAGCTAAATATACTACAATAATAATACCTAATTACTTTATTTTATTTTTGTTTTCAACAATTTAATTAACAACAATTCAATACCAGGCGCTAAGGTTAAAATAATACTTATTAGGAGCTGTTTCCTGCTTTACGCACTCGCTCTCTGCGAGGAGCTCAAACAATTGCTGCAATCAGGGCTAAGCCACAACAAACGTGTTTTTATTACCTTCGTGTAACAATTGGTTTATCTACAAAAAATAAGTTCCTACATTTTTACTGTCAATTTGGCTTTTTACTGTCAAAGGATGCTTAAAAACACCTTATTTTAACCACTAAAAATAATACTATTATTATAAATTACTCCTTAAAAACACCAAAACCACAATAAATTATCCGAATTTATTAAAATAAATAACAACCATACAATATCTATTTTTCTTATTTGAAAGAACAAATTATTTAGCTATATTTGAAATCATTAATGCTACAACACCTAGATTAACAAATAATTAAAAGAAAAAAGATGAGTAAATTTGACGAAAAAGTAGAATTGTATAAAAAGTTTATGGACGACAGAAAACTGTCTGTAAACCTTGAATTATTAACAGCAGTAACTAAAGGATTAGGTCCTTCAATTTACAAAACAGATGCCGAAACAGTATCTGGTGCCGACCCAAAAGAATTGCTTACCGTTAAAAACAACTTTTTAATAAAAAAGTTAGGTTTAGCAGATACCGCTGAATTAGACCAAGCTATTGACCAAGTTATGGAACAAATAGGACGCTCAGAAAGAAAGAAATACAGAGCTGTAGTGTACTATTTATTAGCAAAGAAATTTAACAAAGAAGCAGTGTACGGAATGTAAGCGAAATACAAAATGCACATTTTTCATAAAAAAAAGTCCTGTATTGATTTT
Organism: Tenacibaculum finnmarkense genomovar ulcerans; assembly: GCF_900239495.1. Classification (GTDB taxonomy): domain Bacteria; phylum Bacteroidota; class Bacteroidia; order Flavobacteriales; family Flavobacteriaceae; genus Polaribacter; species Polaribacter ulcerans. The sequence continues at coordinate 20,789 of NZ_OENE01000004.1, read as the reverse complement.
AATACAGGACTTTTTCTATTTTAGCGCTCAACAAACAAATTAAATTTATGTCTCAATTTATTAGTGTTTTTGATATGCTTAAAATTGGCGTAGGTCCTTCAAGTTCACACACTTTAGGTCCTTGGAGAGCTGCCCAACAATGGATTGAAAAATTAAAAAAAGAGCGTGTTTTTGATACTATTGATGGTATTAAAATAGACCTATACGGCTCTTTATCGTTAACAGGAACAGGTCATGCAACTGATTTAGCCGTTTTACTAGGTTTAAGTGGTACCGATCCTGAATACATTCCTGTTGATAGTATTGAAACAATTATCAATAAAATAAAAGAAACAAAACGCTTGCATTTTAATGCCGAAAAACAATTGGTTTTTTCTATTGAAAATGTTGTTTTTAATCAAAATTTCTTACCTTTTCACTCTAATGGATTAATTTTTAGAGGTTTTTGCAAAGGAAAAGAAATATCTACAGAAACCTATTATTCTATCGGAGGTGGTTTTGTTATTCAAGAAGAAATAAAAGTAACTCAAGATACCGAAATAAACGAAGTAAACTTTCCATATCCTATAAACAGAGCCACAGAATTAGAAGATTATTGCGAAAAAGAAGGCAAAAATATTTCTGAAATTGTGTATCAGAATGAATTGGTTTTAAAATCGCCTGCTGAAATTGACACAGAGTTAAAACGTGTTTGGGATACCATGCTCGAATGTATGTATATCGGTTGTCATACAGGTGGTATTTTACCCGGTGGATTAAATGTAAAACGTAGAGCTTTTGGCACGCATCAAAAATTAATTAAAAACGCTACCTACAGCAACGAAGAGCAATGGATTACCGCAATTAGAAGCACCGAAGTTAAGTTTCGTGAAATATTAAAATGGGTAAGCTGTTTTGCTTTATCAGTAAATGAAGTAAATGCCGCTTTAGGTAGGGTTGTAACCGCTCCGACTAATGGAAGTGCAGGTGTAATTCCTGCTGTTTTAATGTATTATTTAGTGATTGAAAATCATGATGCTGATTTTGAACACATCAAAAAATTCTTATTAGTTGCTGGTGAAATTGGAAGTATTTTCAAGAAAAATGCAACCATATCGGCAGCTATGGGTGGTTGTCAGGCAGAAATTGGCGTTTCATCGGCAATGGCAGCTGGAGCACTTACAGAGCTTTTAGGCGGAACTCCTGGGCAATGTTTAGTTGCCGCAGAAATAGCCATGGAACATCATTTAGGTTTAACCTGCGATCCTATTGGAGGTTTGGTCCAAATACCTTGTATTGAGCGTAATGCTATGGGCGCAATTAAAGCAATTAATGCTGCGGAATTAGCCTTAGAAACTAATCCTAAAGAATCGTTAGTTCCTTTAGATAAAGTGATCGATACTATGTGGGAAACCGCAAAAGATATGAACAGAAAATATAAAGAAACTTCCGAAGGTGGTTTAGCAATTACTGTTGGTTTAGCAGCTTGTTAAAAAAATCATCATTATAAAAAAACTATAAAAACCCTCTTAAAAAGAGGGTTTTTGTTTTTTAATAAAGTAATTTACTTTCTTATATCAGAACTTAAAAATTTTATTTATTAAATTTATTCATCTAAAGAACATAACAAATGTTTATTCAAAAAACATGAAAGAAAAAATAACCATTATAATCCTTAGTTTCTTTTTATTTCAATCCTGTAAAACTGATAATGAAAAAATAAGAGATAGTTTTCGTGAAAAATATCTAACAGAGCTTTTCTCTATATATAAGGGCTATTCTATTGGAAAATATTATATTATTTATAATTTAGACCATAATTTTACATTAGGTACTGTAGATATAGAACTCTATGACGAAAGTTTAAATGATTTTAATAAAGATGGTACACAAGATATGTGGGCAAAAATAACGGATACTAGTGACGGTGGAAATGAATTTATGGTTTCTTATGGTATTGTTCAAATAAAATCACCAAAAAATATAGATTATATCGGGTATTTTGGCTTTAGCGATTTCTCTAATTACATCTATAATATTGAGGGATTTAAAAACAAAACACCTATTATTAAAATAAGCACAAGCCATCAAAGTAACATAAATAAATTTCCTATTTATCATATAAATACGCATCTTGGATTTAAAAATGGTAAAATAATATCACTAAACTATATTGATTGTGCTATGTCTGCAATGAAAAATAAACGCATCTTTAAAGAAGAGTATAAAACCAATTATGATATAGACCCTGCTTTTAATCAACTAAAATTAGAGTTTTACAAAGAAGAAGGTTTTGAATACGCTTTTAGTATAAACGGCTGTAATAACTTTTTATTAAAAATGTATGTTTTAGGAAATCAGAACGAAGCCGTTTTAAAAGAAAAACTTTTAAATACTGCTATTTATAAAACAAGATTCAAAACAATTGCGAAACACATCAAAAATAATAAAATAACAGTTACTGATTATTTTAATAATGAAAGAGAAGTTATTTGTAATGAATGTGTATCTACTAAATTTACAGAAAATAAAAAAGGTAAAAACAGGTTAGATATTAGCTATCTAAAAAGAAATTAATCATTTTGTTCTAAAAAACAACCTATTTCACTTCTATTGATTTCCCTAAAAATTTCGGTTGAATATTAAATAAAATATCAACAAATACTTTTACTCGGGCTAAATACTCTCTTAATTGAACTTTTAGCCCGTATTTACCAGAAACATCTTTCGCATTAAAACCGATTGCTTTAACGCCAAAATGATTTGCTAAATAAATAGCTCTTTCATTATGAAATTTTTGAGAGATAATAGTAACATCGGTTTGCCCGAATATTTCTTTTACTCTTACAACAGAATCTAAAGTTCGAAAACCTGCAAAATCTAAAAATATTTTATCCGAAGGAATACCCGCTTTTATCAAATCATTTTTAAACGTAGTTGGCTCGTCATATTTTTCGGTACTGTTATCGCCACTGACAATAATAAAAGTAATTTTTCCTGATTTATATAATGATACTGCCGCACGTATTCTATACTTGTAATATAAATTTACACGCCCATTTAACAAATGTTTTGACGTACCCAAAACAAGCCCGACTTTATGTTTCGGAATTTCAGTTACGCTAGTATAAAGTTTATCTTTTGTTTGTTTTTCTATTAAAAAATTACACAAACAAATGGCAATAAACACAAATACTATTGATAAAACGGCTAATTTCAGGCTTTTTTTAATCATTTATCTTGTAAAATATAATTCCGTTTTAGTTGACATTTCTTGTGAAAAAGCATAATTATCGATATTAAAACCTTTTAATTCTTCTATAGTTTTAACATTATTTTCGATAATATAACGCAGCATTAAACCCCTTGCTTTTTTGGCATAAGTCATTACTGTTTTATATTCTCCATTTTTAAAATCTTTAAAAACAGGCGTTATCATTGGTACTTTTAAACGTTTTTTAGGCAAAGCTTTAAAATATTCTAAACTCGCTAAATTTACTAATAATTCATCATCTTCTAATTCATCATTTAAAGAATTTACCAAGGTATCATTCCAAAATTTATATAAATTTTCAGTTTCACCGACTTTTAATTTCGTTCCCATTTCCAAACGATACGGTTGAATTAAATCTAAAGGTTTTAACAAACCATATAATCCTGATAAAATTCTAAGATTGTTTTGTAAGGTTGGTATTTTTTCTTCGGATAAAGAATTTACATCGATTCCTTTAAAAACTGCTCCTGTAAAAGAATAAATTGCCTGTTTTGCATTGTCTAAATTAAAAGGAGTTTGCCAATCTTGGTTTCGTTGATAATTTAAGTTTGATAAATCATCAGAAATTTTCATTAAATCACTTAAATCTTGTGGAGAAAGTGTTTTTAATTGCTTATTTAATTTTGTTGACTGTTCTAAAAACCTTGGTTGAGAATATAATTTTGTAGAAGCTTTTGTTTCAAAATCTAAGGACTTTGCTGGAGATATAATTATTTTCATTTAAATAATTTTTTAAGTGTTTTCTGATCTGATTTTGATGTAAAAATAAGATGCTATTTTAAAAGATAAAACTAATTACGATACTTTAAATCAATATGAATATTAGAAAAATAAATATTAAATTTTTAAACCATCATAGGCTAAAAACACATTTTCGGGCAATTCTTTTTCAACCTCTTCATGCAAACCTAATAATTCGCTAATATGTGTTAAATAGGCTTTTTTAGGTTTAATTTCAGCAATAAACGCGAGTGATTCTTCTAAATTAAAATGTGTTGCATGCGGTTCTTTTCGTAATCCTGTAACAATTAACACCTCTAAATTAGTCAGTTTCTTTTTTTCTTCGGATGAAATAGTTTTAATATCTGTTAAATACGCAATATTATTAAAACGATAGCCTAAAATAGGCAATCTTCCGTGCATTACTTCTATTGGCGTTACCTTAACTCCATCAAGAATAAAACTGTTTTTATGCGAAATTACAGTGCTAAAAACCGCTGGCGCACTCGGATATCGGTTTTCTGTAGTAAAAATATAATCGTATCTTTTCTTTAAAACACCTAAAACTCGCTGGGTTGCATAAATTGGTACTTCGCCCATTTGAAAACAATACGGGCGTATTTCATCTAAGCCCGCAATGTGATCGGCGTGTTCGTGGGTAAATAAAATCCCGTTTATTGAGCTTACTTTTTCACGTATCATCTGCTGCCTAAAATCAGGACCACAGTCAATAACATACTTAATTTTATCCCAAGAAATAACAATAGAAGAACGCAAACGCTTATCTCTAAAATCGTTAGACAACGCCACAGGATGCGTACTATTAATCATCGGAACGCCTGTAGATGTTCCTGTACCTAAAAAAGTAATTTTCAATTGCATTTTTTTCATCATTGTTAACACAAAAATAAGACAAAAAGTATATGATAGTTGCTATTTTAAGTACATTTGTAGCGATAACATAAAATTAGAAAAATGGCCATCACACTTAAAGGAGATAAAAAAATAAGTACCGTACCCACCACAAATAGTAAAGCGTTAAAAATTAACTTAAATTCTCATATTTATGGGACATTTGCTGAAATTGGTGCAGGACAAGAAACTGTTCGTAATTTTTTTAGAGCTGGTGGTGCTTCAGGTACTATTGCAAAAGCAATGAGTGCTTATGATAAAGATTTTTCAGATGCTATTTATGGGATTGAAAGTGATAATCGTTATGTAACTGAAAAGCGATTAAAAAAAATGCTAAAACATGAAATGGATTTAATTGAAGATCGTCTTGATCGTCAAAAACATCCTGATAAATTATTTTTTAGCTACGCAAATACCGTTGCAACGATTAATTTTTCTAAAAAATTTAAAGGACACGGATGGGTTGGTATTCGTTTTCAGTTAGATCCGTTAGAAGATTATAACGAAATTATTTTACACCTGCGTTTTAAAGAAACCGATGCACGTCAGCAACAAGAAACCTTAGGGGTTTTAGGAGTTAACTTAGTATATGGAGCGTATTATTTAAATGATAATCCAAAGGAATTATTAAAATCTTTTTACGATAATATTGATAGTGATCGCTTAGAAATTGACATGATTAATTTCTCAGGACCTCGATTTATGTATGTTGATAATCGTTTAATGAGCCTACAATTGGTTAAAAACGGAATGACAAATGCCGTAATGTTCGGTCCTGATGGAAACAACTTATTGCCTGCTCAAGTACTTTACAAAAAGAATATTTTAGCATTACGTGGTAGTTACCGTCCTGTTACCAAGGTAAATATGGATATGTTTGAACGCTCTAAACAATTGTTTTTAGCCGATAAAAAAGTAAACCCCGATAAAACACAAATTATTTTCGAAATTACCCTTAGTAATCTTCGTTCAGAAGGTGAAATTAATGAGCGTGACTTTTTAGATAGAGCCGAATTACTTTGTGCATTAGGGCAAAATGTAATGATTACCAATTATCAAGAGTACTTTAAATTGGTTGATTATTTTGGTGAATTTACCAAAGAACGAATGGCCTTAACAATGGGGGTTCAAAGTCTTGTTCAAATTTTTGATGAAAAATATTACCGCAACCTTAGTGGTGGAATTTTAGAGGCTTCTGGTAAACTTTTTTACAGAGATTTAAAAATATATACCTATCCTTACAAAGACCAAGAAACAGGTGAATTTATCACTACCGAAAACCTAAAAGTACATCCTCGAATGAAAGAACTGTACAAGTTCTTTAAACACAACGGACGCTTTGTAGATATTAAAAACTTAGATGAAAATAGTTTACATATCTTTTCTAGAAAAGTCTTAAAAATGATTAAGAACAACGAAGAAGGTTGGGAAAAAATGCTTCCTGAAGGGGTTTCTAAAACCATTAAAGACAAACGTTTGTTTGGCTGTTCTAGAAAACGAGTTTAAAAACTTAGTTAGGTTTTAAACCTTTTACGATTTTTAAAGTCTAACAACTAAATTATTTTAGTTGACCACAGACGAACTTATACTTATAAAAAAGCTGCAAAATCCTACCACAAAGGATGCAGCTTTTAAACAATTACTATCGCTCTACAAAGAGCGATTGTATTGGCATATACGAAAAATTGTAATTTCTCATGCCGATGCTGATGATGTTTTACAGAATACTTTTATTAAAATTTTTAAAAATATAGGTGCTTTTAAAAAAGAAAGTAAACTGTATTCCTGGATGTACAGAATAGCAACGAACGAATCTATTAGCTTTATCAATAAAAGAGCTAAAGAAAAAAATGTTGCTATTTCTGAATATCAGCAACAATTAGTTTCTTCTTTAGATAGCGACCACTGGTTTACCCCAGATCAAATAGCCATCGTATTACAAAAAGCAATAGCCACACTACCTCAAAAGCAACAATTAGTCTTTAACATGAAGTATTTTGATGAAATGAAGTATGCCCAAATTTCCGACATACTAGGAACATCAATAGGGGCTTTAAAAGCATCTTACCACATTGCTGTAAAAAAAATTGAAAAATTTATTAAAAACAGTCATTAAACCTTTTAACAATACGGTAGTCTTAAAGTAGAGATGGATAAAGAATTAAAAAATAAAATAGATTTTATATCTAATAAAGCAGGATCGAAAACAAATTTTTCTGTTCCTGAAAATTACTTTGAAAATATTGAAGCTACTATTTTGTCGTCTATACAAACAGCTCATTTCTCTAAGAAAAATAGTTTTAAAACACCTAAAAACTACTTTAATACTGTTGATGAAAATATTTTATCAACACTAAATATCAAAACATCGAAAGAAATAAAAACAATTTCTTTCTATAAAAAAATACGACAATTAATTCCTATTGCAGTAGCTGCTTCAATATTACTTTTTATAGGCTTAAACCATCTTACTACTGATAAAAAACATTCTTTTGATGATATAACACAAGCAGATATATCCTATTGGTACGAAAATGGATATGGTACTAGTAGCAATGATGAATTAGCAACAATTTTAGATGCTGAGGATTTTGACGAAGATGTATTCACTTCAATAAACAAAGAAAATTTAGAGGCCTATTTAAATACTATTGACAACGCTTCTTTTTTTAATGAAATTCAATAAAAATGAAAAAAATTATAATCCTACTATTAATAACCTTCTTAACTAGCTTTACTAGTCAAGCGCAATTCCGAAAAGGAGGATCGCATAAAATACATGCTTATAAAATTGCTTATTTAACTGAAAAATTAAATTTAACCCAAAGTGAAGCGCAAAGATTTTGGCCAGTATATAATAAATATGACAAAAAAAGAATTGCCTTACATAGAGAACAACGCTTCATTTTTAAAAAAAGAATACCAGATAGCGGAGGTTTTGAAAAATTATCCGAAAAAGAATCTAAAGATATTTTAGAAAAAATACATGCCATAAAAAAAGAACAATATCAAATTAAAACATTGTTTCAATCTGAAGTTTCTAAAATATTATCTTACAAAAAAATACTCGCTTTACAAATTTCAGAACACAAATTTAACCACAAACTAATAAAAAAGCTAAGAGGTAAAAAAAAACAGTAGAAAAATAAAAAAAGAAGCCATACAGCTTCTTTTTTTATACTAATTATTTAACTAAAGCCAAACTAGGATATAATTTAGGCTTATTTACAGTATATTGTTTTAACCAGATGGTTAATTCATTTATTTCGTAAGGTAATAATCTATTTAATGCTTTTTCTAGCTCTCTACAAAATAAATCAGTATTAAAACTTACCTTTTCTAGTACTGTTTTGGTGTACTCATACATTGCTCTTGCCATGTTTATTATATATTAACGGGGGTTTATATGTTCTATATTACGAACGTAATTTACAACATTTTATTCCTTATAATATGTTAAAATTCAGCAAAAAAAAACTGACACCTGTTAAAGTATCAGTTTTAATCATTTAACTTACAGTTAACTATAAGTTATTTAATTTTTCTATTAAAGCGTTTGCTTTGGTTTCTAATTCAGTACTAATTGCTTTAAAATGTGCTTTTTTATTTTCAACATTTTTAGCATTAATTTTTGCAATTAAAGTATCAAAAGTTTCAAAAACTTCGTCTACAATAGCTTCTGATTTTTCTGCAGTTTCACCTGGGTTTAACGCTGCTGATAATCTACAGATATCAATAATATCTCCTAAAGTATAATCGATATCTTTTTTTAAATTTTTAATGCTTGCCATAATTATTATTTTTTTGCAAAATTAATCGATTTTATCTAATTCGGCCTGAAATTTATCAAAAAATTGTCCTACATGATATCCATCGACCAACGCATGGTTCACATTGATTGCTACAGGCATTAATTTTTTATTGTTTACTGTTTTTATTTTTCCAAAAGAAAATTGTGGAACACTATCGTTTTTATTTCCTGAATTTGGTTCTTTATGACTTGTAAAACAAACCCAAGGCAAGGCTGAACAATGTACACAAGCTACTGAATATTTAGGCGGAAATAAATTATCGGAACTAAGTACACGCTTTTTTTCTTGCTGATAATTTGCATTAAAAACCTCAAAATCAGTTGAAAAATCAATAAACGAAAAGCCAAAAGTAGTATCTGCTCGTGCAATAGTTGCTGATACATTAATTACCTTATGAATTGCTATTTTATTGCCTTCTATTCGGTATTTAAAATTATCAATGGCATTAATTGCCTTCATACACGCGTGAAGATAGCGTACAAAAAAGGAGTCTTTCCGCTGTTTTGCTTGCCGATAACAACTAGAAACATCAACATCGGCAACAAGCCCGAATGTTGGGTCGGCTAAAGTTCTAAAATGATTAAAATGCTCTTTTCTATTCCAATTTTCAATATCTAAATACTGCATCTATAAAAAATTTAACACTTCGGTAATATTGCTAACCGTTTGATATTCTGTTGATTTTTGATTTCCCTCTACCTGTTCGTGCGCCCAAGTAGTATGAAAAGGCACATGAATTGCGGCAGCACCGATCTCAATTAAAGGCAAAACATCCGATTTCAACGAATTTCCAATCATTAATAATTCCGAAGGCTGAATATCTAAATGTTTTATCAATTTTAAATAATCGGCTGGTTTTTTATCGCTCATTACCTCGGTATGGTGAAAATATTTTAAAATACCTGATTTTTCTAATTTTCGCTCTTGATCTAATAAATCACCTTTGGTGGCAACAATTATTTTACACCTTCCTTGTAATTCTTGCAGTACTTCTTCTACCCCATCTAATAAATCGATTGGCTGGGCTAGCATTTCTTTACCGATTTCAAGAATTTTATCTATAATTTTTTGATTTACTTTATAATTAGATAATTCTAAAGCACATTCTACCATTGATAACACGAAACCTTTTACCCCATACCCGTAAATTTTAAGATTATCAATTTCTTTTTTATATAATTCCTGATGAATTTTATTTTCAGTTTCGTAGCCCGATAATAATTTCGCAAACTCCTTTTCAGCTTCTCTAAAAAAAGTTTCATTTATCCAGAGTGTGTCATCGGCATCAAAGGCAATTACTTTTATTTTATTCATTTTCGAGTTGTTTTATTGCTTTTTCTAAATCTTCAGGGGTATCAATTCCAATACTTTCTACCGATGTTTCAATCATTTTTATTTTTTTACCAACCTCTAAATAACGGATACATTCTATTTTTTCGGCAGCTTCAATTGGCGTCATTGGCGTATTATAAAAATCTAGTAAGGCTTGTTTTCTAAAAGCATATACACCTTTATGTTTATAATATGTAACGTTTAATTCTTTATCTCTATGAAAAGGAATTACACTTCTCGAAAAGTAGATAGCAAAATTATTAACATCAGTAATTACCTTTACATTATTAGGATTTTCAATATCTTCTAAAGATGTCATTGCTACTTTTAATGATGCTAAATCTATAGTATTATTTTTATCATCTTCAAAAGATTTTATTAATTTTGATAAAGAAACAGTATCGATAAAAGGCTCATCTCCTTGAACATTTACCACAATATCTGCCTCTAAACTTTCAACAGCTTCGGCAATTCTATCCGAACCACATTCGTGTTCTTTGATGCTCATTATAGCCTTTCCTCCTGCTTTTTCGATGGTTTTGAAGATGATTTCCGAATCGGTTACCACATAAACTTCATCAAATAAATTGGCAGTAACAGCAGCTTGATAGGTTCTTACAATCACAGGTTTTCCTCCTAAATTTTTCATTAATTTCCCAGGAAAACGAGAGGCGCTATAACGCGCGGGAATCATTGCAATTATTTTCATAAATTATAGTTATTTACACAAATCAAAGATACATATTTAAATAAAGTATTAAAATGAACAAAAACAGGCTTATTAAAACTTTAACAGTATTATTTTTAAGCTTTTAGCTGTTTTCTGATTTTTTTTATTAAATTTGACCTTAGTCTATTTGTAATGAAAGTACTTTTATACACATATCGCATTATTTTAAACACTATCGTCACGATAAAGTGTATGTTGCCTATGCGCAAAAAATATGCCTATATAAAAAGTACGCCTAGTAATCGCTTTAAACAACGGTTTTAAAACCAATTTAATACAAACTACAAAAGGTGCTTTTTTATAAAAAGCACCTTTTTTTTATACTTTTTTCACAAATCTTTTAAAATTCAACAAACTATGAACACCGTAAAAATGTCAAAACAAATTAATATGCGCTTAAAAACAATAATGTGCTTGGTTCAAAATCCGTTTTACGAAAAATCTAAATTTCCACCAATAAACCCATAAATAATGAATACCCAAATCACTTCTAAAAATAGTACGTTACAATTTACCGTTAGTAAAAAACAGGTTCACAAAAATAAAACGCTAAAAACAGGTGTTTTATATCAAAAAATTGAAACCAGCGTAACTTCTTCCCTTGTATTTCACAAAAATTTCCCTAATTTAAGTTTTAAAAACATTGATTTTGATATTATCAAAAACGCCTATTTAAATGATAATCTTATCATTAAAAATAATATTAAAAAATTGAGTGACACCGAAATTATTTTACAGATAACGGTTTCAAAAAAAGAAAAAAAGCAAGAAATTATTTGTAAAGCACTCTTTGGATATCACTTAAAAAAAGCATCTTAATTTTGATATTTAAGATTTAAAAAAGAGGCTAAAAATACAGTTATACTTATTTTCGAGCTTTGGTATAAAAAAAACCGAACAATGTAATTGCTCGGTTTTTTTTAAAAATATTTTAATTAATGTAAAGTGAAATTAATAGGTATGTAATACTCAACATTAGCAGGGTTTCCATCTTGTGTACCAGGAATAAAAGTAGCTAGATTTGAAACCATTTTTTTTGCTTCTTGCTCTAATAATTGACCATTTTTAGGTCCTTTCATTTTTATATTACCAACCTTACCTTGTTTATTTATAATAAAACGTACCCAAACTTTACCTTCAATGTTTTGATCGGCTGCAGCTTCTGGGTAATTAAAATTTCGTTGAATATGACTAATCATTCTTTCATTAAAACAATTGTTTTTTTCTCTATCAGCTACTTTTAAACAAGTTTTAAATTGTGGGATTTTCTGTACTTCGTTAAATTTAATGAAATCAGTAATTATTTTTTCTGCTCTATTAATTGATTTTGCTGATTGTTTTTTAACACTTCTTGTTGCTATTAAATTTTTAGCATTAGGGTGTTTAAAGGTAAAAGGAATACCGTATTTAACTTTTACCGCTTTTCCATTATGTTTTCCAGGGATAAATTTAGGAAGTTTGTTTATAATTCTAGAAGCTTCTTTTTTTAATGCATCACCATTTTTAGGTCCTCTTATTTGAAGTGCGCCAACATTACCTTGCTCGTCTATAGTAAATTGAACCAATACTCGACCTTGAATACCTGCATTAAATGCCGCTTGTGGATATACAAAATTTTTGGTTATATGTTTTGCCATTTGTGTTTCAAAACACTTAGCTTGTTTTATTAAAGGCACATTGTTACATTTTGAAAATAAAGGAATTTCTTCAACTAAATTAAAAGGAATTCTTTCAATTGTTTTAGAGTTATCTTCTAATTCAAGTTTACCTACTAATAAGGTGTTTTTTTTGATATTGCTAATTTTTTGGGTAGTATTAGTACCACCAATAGCAGTTACAGTTTCGTTTTTTTTACGAATTACACGCCTTCTTGTAGATACTTGAATAGATAATTGTTTTTTTATTCCATCCTTTGTTTTTTCAATAGCACATTTAGTAATACTATTTGGATCAGCAATAGATTCATCAGGAGAAGTACATTTTTTTTGCTGCGAAACGCTTATTATAGATGTAAGCATAGTCGCTAGTAGTAGTGTAAATTTCATCATATGACCCTCTGTTTATTTTATTAACAATTCATTAACATTGTAAACATACAGAAAAAAAAATAGAAATATGTATATATTTCTATTTTTTAACATTTTAATAGGTATTTTATTAGGTATTTCTTTATTTAAAAGACCTTTTATTACGATTAAATCAATAATGAATCTAAATAATAAATATTAATCTGATGCTAGGTTAAGAGGGAATGCGTATGTAACAACAACAGGTAAACCTTTTTCTTTTCCTGGATTAAAACGAGGTAATTTATTTATGATTCGGTCTAATTCTTTATGCAGTCGTTTATTGTTTTCACGACTTCTTATTTTTGAATTAATTATTTTTCCGTTAAGGTCAATACTAAATTGAATATAGACTTTAGTTTTAGTATTTTCAGTAATATAATCTTCTGCATAGAAGTTTTTAAGAATATGCTTATTAATTTTTTCTTTAAAACATTTAATATTATTCTCTCTATTACTGTGTTTACAAGCGTCAAACATTGGTATTTCTTCAACTAAGGTAAATAAAACTTCTTTTGACAGGTTTGGGAGGTTTAGTGCTTTATTACCACTAGAATTTAAATTATTTTCTTTTTTTCTAGATCGATTATTAACTCTTTTTCTTGCGATGTTTGTTTTTGATATTTGTCTAACTTTTTTTTCTTTAATATCGCATTTTTTAACAGAAATTACATTTAAATCAATAGCGTCATCTTTAGGGGTTTCACAAACTTTTACTTGGCTTTGCATATTAAATAAACTTAATAGCATAATCAATAGTAGTAGGGGGCGATTTTTCATTTTAGAGAGCATTTTGTTGCGCTGTAAAGATGCTAAAGTATTCTTGCTTACACTTTAAGTAAGTAAATAATTTGTTTTAATTAATTACGTATTTAATGTTAAGAACGTTAATTTAATGTTAATAAAAAAACCTCTCTATTTTAAATAGAGAGGTTTTAGTCTTTTAATTATGATTGAAATTGTTGTTGTAAAAAATTATTTTACAGCCATTAATTCAACATCAAAAATTAAGGTAGCGTTTGGTGGAATTACTCCTCCTGCACCAGCTTTTCCGTATGCTAAGTTAGATGGAATTACAAATCGAGCTTTGTCACCTACTTTTAATAATAAAATTCCTTCATCCCAACCAGCAATTACTTGCCCTACGCCAACAGCAAAATCAATTGGTTGCTTACGCTTGTAAGATGAATCAAATACAGTACCGTCTAATAATTGACCTTTATAATGTACAGAAACATTAGCTCCTTTTGTAGCTTGTTTACCATCTCCGTTTTGTAAAATTCTATAACGTAATCCTGATGGAGTTTCGTCATATCCTTTAGCAACCGTATCTAATAATTCAGCTTGTTTTGCTTTTTCTTCTGCTTCACGTTTTTCACGAGAACCTTCAAAAGTTCTAAAAGCTTCAACAGCATTGAATTTTTCAGCAGTTTCACCTACACGAATAATTTCAATATCCATGGTGTCATTTTGAGCGATAGCATCTACCACATTTTGTCCTTCAACAACATTTCCAAAAACAGTATGATTACCATCTAAATGAGGCGTAGGAGTATGAGTAATAAAAAATTGAGAACCGTTAGTTCCAGGTCCTGCATTTGCCATAGATAATTTTCCAGGAGCATCGTGCTTTAAATCTGGGTGAAATTCATCTTCAAATTTATAACCAGGGTTTCCTGTTCCAGTTCCTTGAGGACAACCTCCTTGAATCATGAAATCAGAAATCACACGGTGAAACTTTAATCCATTATAATATGGAGTTCCTTGTGGTTTTGCAGTGTTATCTAAATTTCCTTCTGCTAAAGCAACAAAGTTACCTACAGTTCCAGGAGTTTTTTCGTATTCTAAATTCACTAAAATAGCACCTTTTGGTGTTGTGAACTTTGCGTAAATTCCGTTATTCATTTTTGTTAGATTATCTTAATTAATATTGAAAATTTTTTTTCTTCGGATAAAACATTTAAATATATCATCCGAAGAAAAAGCAAAATTAGTTCTTTACTGATAAAGTTGAAAGGTTTAAGCTTAAACCTATGTTAATATTTGTTGAATTTACATTTCCGAAAGGCGAATTATATTTTCCTCCCGATGCAATAATTGAAATACTCTGATGAATATCATAACTAAAACCAAGTATTGGGCGGATAACAATACCTTGATCAGTATCGACTCCTGCGCCACCACCAGCACCAGCCATCAATTCAGCAAAACCACGGACTTTATTATTTAAAAATCGAGGAGTATATATTCCTGCGCCAACTAATCCGTGTGCA
Organism: Tenacibaculum finnmarkense genomovar ulcerans; assembly: GCF_900239495.1. Lineage (GTDB taxonomy): Bacteria > Bacteroidota > Bacteroidia > Flavobacteriales > Flavobacteriaceae > Polaribacter > Polaribacter ulcerans. The sequence goes on along the minus strand of NZ_OENE01000004.1, from coordinate 5,691 downwards.
TAGCCACCTGAGCGACCATCGTAAGCAAAACTAGCTTCTCCAGCAATGTATAGCCATTTATTAATATCGTAATTTACTTTTAAACCGATAAGTTGTAAATCAATTTCTTTGGCACCAAATTTATCATCAGTTTTAGCGACATCAAAATATGTTTGATTTTGAATTTCAACTCGTAATCCTTGTGTATAAAAGTTGGTGTATTTTTTTTCTTCGGATGTTGTTCCGCCATTTAATCCGTAATATTTCAATCCGAAACCAACGGTATATGCTTCTAAATCGCCAGCAATAGCTCTGTAATATCCTCCATGACCACTTAAAGCGACTTTGTCAGTTATTTTTAAATCGATTCCTGCGGATGGATACACCATTAAACCTCCTTCAGGAGCAACACGTCCGCCAGCAGCACCGACTGCTAGTTTTGTAAAAATATTGATGTATTTTGATTGATACGGATGATATCCTGCACCAAAAAATAAATCCATAAAACCTGCACGTAGTCCTTTATATATTGCATCGGTATGAGCGAATAAAAAAGTGTTTTCGCTTAGGTATTTTTGATATTCAAAACCTAATACATATAATGTTTCATTTAAAGGAGTTCCGTTATCTTTTTTAGAATTTCCAAAAGGTTTAAAAAAATCAAAACGTATTTGCTGTGCATTTTTCACAACAGGTTTACTCCAGAAATTATCCGAAGAAATATTTTTTGCTGTAAAATTTTGATGTGCTTTATTATAATCAGTAAAACGTAAAATACTTGGTATTTCAACAAATAAAGACACCGAATTGCTTTTTATTTCTCCTGATAAAAAATTCAAATGACTGTATTGTACTCCAAAAGAATAATTATCTTTTTTATATTGTAAACCAATATTCGGATTTATAAATCCGCCATCATTAACCAAATTTCGGTATCCGCCACCGCCACCAAAATGAAGGTTTGCATCTACATATAAATTTTTATAAAGTTGTTTATTTACGCCTAATTCTGCTCCTAAAGTAAATAATCCACCTTGGTCACCAGTAATAGCAAAATGAAATCCTGCACCACCATATAACCAATTATTAATCGGTATTTGGTAATGTAAACCCGCCAAGCCCATGGTCGGTTTTAAATTTGGAAATTTATCGGTAGGCATTTTTACAGGAATAAAATTCAAACGAACTTTATTTTGTAATGCTGTTCCTTTTAAGGTTTTTAAACCTTGTCCAAAAGAGTTCTGAGTAAAAAGAAACAACATAAAAGCTAAAAAGACGTTATTACAAACGTTTTGAAGTGTTTTAGTACTAATAATATGATTGCTTTTATGTTGCATCTTTAAAATAATTAAAATCGATTATTTTTCAAATTCACTCGTAAAGTGAAGTTTTACAGTAGGATATTTACTTTGTGTCATTTGCATAGTAAAAGAAGAATCAGCTAAAAATACTAATTTACCTTGTTTATCTTTGGCTAAATAACGTTGTTTTACACGTTTAAATTCTTTGAATTCTTCACTTTTTTCGTCCTCAGCTTCTACCCAACAAGCTTTGTGTACAGATATATTTTCATAGGTACATTTTGCACCGTATTCATGTTCTAATCTGTATTGAATAACCTCGTATTGTAATGCACCAACAGTACCTACAATTTTACGCCCATTCATATCCATGGTAAATAATTGCGCAACACCTTCATCCATTAATTGGTCTAAACCTTTGTATAATTGTTTAGATTTCATCGGATCGGCATTGTTTACATAACGGAAATGCTCAGGAGAAAAACTAGGAATACCTTTAAAGTTTAATTTTTCACCTTCGGTTAAAGTATCACCAATTTTGAAGTTTCCTGTATCATGAACACCAACAATATCACCAGGAAAAGATTCATCAACAATTTGTTTCTTTTCAGCAAAAAAGGCATTCGGACTTGAAAATTTCATTTTCTTACCATTACGAACATGTAAATAAGGAGAATTTCTTTTGAAAGTTCCTGATACAATTTTGATAAAAGCAAGTCTATCTCTGTGTTTAGGATCCATATTTGCATGAATCTTAAATACAAAACCTGTTAATTTTTCTTCTTTAGAATCAACTAAACGTTCTTCTGCTTTTTTAGGCTGTGGTTCAGGAGCAATTTCAATAAAAGCATCTAATAATTCTTTTACACCAAAATTATTTAAAGCCGAACCAAAGAAAACAGGTTGTAAATCACCCGCTAAATATTCTTCTTGATTAAATTCAGGATATACTTCTGTAACTAATTCTGCTTCTTCTCTTAAAGTTTCGGCTGCAGTTTCGCCAATAATATCATCTAGTTTAGGATTTGATAAATCATCAAACTGAACACCTTCTGAAATTTTTGTTTTATTATCCGCAGAAAAAAGATTTAATTTCTTTTCCCAAATATTATAAATTCCTTTAAAATCGTACCCCATTCCAATTGGGAAACTCATCGGAGTAACACGTAAACCTAACTTTTGCTCCACTTCATCTAATAAATCGAAAGCATCTTTACCTTCTCTATCTAATTTATTGATAAAAACCAGCATCGGAATTTTACGCATTCTACAAACTGCTACTAATTTTTCAGTTTGAGGCTCGACACCTTTTGCAACATCAATTACAACGATAACACTATCAACAGCGGTTAAAGTTCTAAAAGTATCTTCAGCAAAATCTTTATGCCCAGGGGTATCTAATATATTTATTTTTTTATCTTTATAAATAAAAGCCAATACAGATGTGGCTACCGAAATACCTCTTTGACGTTCAATTTCCATAAAATCGGAAGTAGCTCCCTTTTTTATTTTGTTGTTTTTTACCGCACCAGCTTCCTGAATTGCGCCACCAAATAATAATAACTTTTCAGTTAAAGTAGTTTTACCTGCATCGGGGTGTGATATAATTCCGAATGTACGTCGTTTTTGTATTTCTTCTAAAAAGCCCATCTATCAAATTTTAAGGCTGCAAAGGTACGGTTTAATGCTTAATTTTTCAAGGCTTTACTACTTAACTGTCTAAAGGTTTAATTGTTGAATTGATTGCAATTTTGTATGTTTGCTTTTAGCAAAAATGATACATGAAAGAACAGGTAATATTAGTAGATGCCCACGATAATCCGATTGGGTTAATGGAAAAAATAGAAGCGCATGAAAAAGCGTTATTACACAGGGCATTTTCTGTTTTTGTTTTTAATGATAAAAAAGAATTAATGCTGCAACAACGCGCTGCCGATAAATATCATTCTCCTTTATTATGGACCAATACCTGTTGTTCACATCAAAGAGATGGCGAAACCAATTTAGGGGCAGGAAAACGTAGGCTTCAAGAAGAAATGGGCTTTGTTTGCGATTTAAAAGAAGTATTTTCTTTTATTTATAAAGCACCTTTTGATAACGGGTTAACAGAACATGAATTAGATCATGTAATGGTTGGAACTTTTAATGATGAGCCAAACATCAATAAAGAAGAAGTTGAAAACCATAAATGGATGACTTTAGAAGCCGTTAAAAAAGATATGGAAAAAAACCCTGAAATTTACACGGCTTGGTTTAAAATTATATTCAAAGAATCGTACGATATTTTAAAAAATGCTTAAATAAATTATAAAAATGCCTAAAGTAACTGTACATAGAAAAGCGCATTTTAATGCTGCTCACAGGTTGTTTAATCCTGATTGGTCTGATGAAAAAAATCAGCAAATTTTCGGGAAGTGTAATAACCCAAATTATCATGGGCATAATTATGATTTAATTGTTTCTTTAACAGGTGAAATAAATGCAGAAACTGGGTATGTCTATGATTTAGGAATTTTAAAAGGATTGATTAAAACTCAGGTAGAAGATGTTTTTGATCATAAAAATTTAAACCTTGATGTTGCCGATTTTGAAAATTTGAATCCAACAGCAGAAAATATATCAGTAGTAATATTTAATAAATTACGTGGGCATATTCCTGTAAATTTAACGTTAGAAATTACGCTTTATGAAACTCAAAGAAATTACGTAACCTATAGCGGATCTTAATGGTATGATACAGCAATTATTACGGTTTGAACCTATTTTAAAATCAAAAATTTGGGGAGGGCAGAAGTTAAAAACAGTACTCCATAAAAAAGCGAATAAAAAAGATGTTGGTGAGAGTTGGGAAATTTCAGATGTAGAGCAAGATATTTCAATTGTTAGCAATGCTGCTTTAAAAGGACGCAGTTTAAAATCACTTATTCAAGAGTTTAAAGAGCAAATTGTTGGCGAAAAAGTATATTTAATTTTTGGCGATAAATTCCCGTTACTTATTAAATTTATTGATGCTAAAAAAACCTTGAGTTTACAAGTACATCCTAATGATGTTTTGGCACAAAAAAGGCATAATTCGTTAGGGAAAACCGAAATGTGGTATATTGTAGATGCTGATAAAAAAGCAAAAATAATTATTGGTTTTTCAGAAGAAACGGACAAAAAATCATTCTTAAAAACCGTTGAAAATAACGATGAATTAGCGTTGCTTAATATCGATTATGTTAAAAAAGGCGATACTTTTTTAGTGCCATCAGGAAGAGTACATGCCATTGGAAAAGGTGTTTTGTTGGCAGAAATACAAGAAACGTCGGATGTTACCTATCGAATTTCCGATTGGGGAAGAAAAGATTCGAACGGAAAACTAAGAGATTTGCACCTAAATTTGGCATTAGATGCCATTGATTATTCGGCAAAATCAAACTATAAAGCAGAATATTTAAAGCGTAAAAATAATCCATCAACAATTGTTGATTGTAAATATTTTACTACAAATTATTTACATTTAACTAAAAATTTGATTTTAAATAACGATGATAAAGATAGCTTTGTAATTTATATGTGTGTTGAAGGAACCGTATTTTTTGAGTATAAAAAACAGCAGGAAAAACTTCGTTTAGGTGAAACTATTTTAGTGCCAGCTTGCATTAAAAATGTAACCGCTATCACCGAAAATGCCAAACTTTTAGAAGTTTATATTAAATAAGAACAAATTATGGATCAAGCAGGGCAAACTCACACTTTAATATTTAAAACTTTTAATAGCTATGCTTCATTCCAACCAACTTTAAGCCTTTTTTCAGCAATACCTGTTTTTTCATTTTTCAATAAATTCAATGCAATTTTCAATAATATTGAATAGTTTTGAGCAGCATTTTTATTTCTTTTTCTAGAGGTACCTTCAGAGAAAGCAACATCTAATGTCCAATGTAATTTATTCTCTACACCCCAAGAACGAATATGACTTTGATGATTTACAGCTGTATCTTTTAAGCTAGAAATATAATATCTAGTTGCTTTTTATGTTAGTTTATCACTGTTTTTGAATTTCCTTATACTTTCTATTTTTATAACTTGACTCAGGCTATTCCATTTATTATCTGTGTTTTGAATAAAATTAGAAATAACACTGCATTTTCTGGTTTCAATTCTTCCCATGTCCAAGGTCAATATTCATCCTTTATTTCTTCGATCAGTTACTTCTGATTTCCTTTTACAGCTAGTATGTAATTTGCATCATTTTCTATAATCTTATCTGCAATGTTGGTATATGGATCAAGCATAATACTTGGGGAGAAATTAAAAAAAGTAAGGCACAAAAAAAACCTCAATCTTTTTAGATTGAGGTTTAAAAGAAAGGCAACGACCTACTCTCCCACCATTGGCAGTACCATCGGCGCAAATGGGCTTAACT
>NZ_OENE01000003.1:129302-200141 GCF_900239495.1 Tenacibaculum finnmarkense genomovar ulcerans | reverse complement strand
GATGCTGAAATAAATTCAGCAGGGCGTTTTAAATAACTTAAACAGGAAAAAAATAACTCGAACTGACAGTTTGTTTTCGTTAATGGGAATTTACTTACGATTTTCAGGCTAATTTCTGGGTTCTCATTTTGATGCGATGCTAAAATAAATTCAGCAGGGCGTTTAGATGTTAAAAAATATTTTAGTTGAAATTTAAACAAGCTCTTAATGCTGATAAAGTTCTCAATACTATTTTTTTGAAGGAAAAAAATCACTCGAACTGACAGTTTGTTTTCGTTAATCGGGTTTCGTTTTGAATTCTTAAAACAAGAATAAACCTCACAGGTTTTAAAAACCTGTGAGGTTTAAATTTTACTGCTCGAAATGATAGTGTGAACTTTGCCTAAATTATAGTTGATTTCTCAAATTATCGAAATTAGTACAAATGCCTAGCCCCGATTGAAGCAATTGTTTGAGCTCTTTTTTGTTTTTCTTTTCGAAAAAACAAAAAAAGCGAGTGCGGAAAGCGGGAAATTGCTTCTAGAAAAAAATCAATAAAAAAACCCTCAATTAGAATTGAGGGTTTTAATGAATTTTAGTAAAAACGAATTAACTGTTTCTACTGCTTATATGAAATTCTTCGTAGGTTTCTAACAAACTCATAAGTGCAGAAACTAAATCTTGTGTTTCTAATAAAACACTAAAGTATAAGGTAGTGTTTTTAGGACTGGTTTCGTCTGTTCTAATACGTGCTACTTGCTTTTCAATAGAATTAGATACGTCTTTTAATAACTGTTTCTTTTCATTAATAATTAATTCTAAATTATCAAAACTTCTATTGTCGAAAGTAGTACTAATATCGTCTAAAAGCTTTGAAAGTTTATCGTCAATATTCTTTAAATCAGCTAATTGCCCTGATTTTAAATTTTTATGATTATTATTAACGTGTTTAAAACTTGCTCTAGAAATATAACTAATAGATTGCGCAACATCTTGTAAATAACCTAATACTAAAATGTAAAATCTACTAGCTTGTACCGAGGTTTCATCTAGTGATTTAATGAAATAGAATACGCCGTCTTTTAATCCGTCAATTTCATCGTTTAACTTAGCTACGTGCTTATCTGTTTTACGTAACTTGTTTAAATCGTGTTCTGCTAAATCATTTACAACATTGGTGTATAATTTATTTACACGACTTGCTACTCCTGCAATATGATCGGCGCTTTCTTCAATTACTCCGTTAATGGTAATTAATTCTGCGCGTTCTATATGAATTTGCTTCTTTTCTTCTTTTGATTTTTTTCTGTGGATTAATGTGTTTCTTGTTATTAAAAATATTACTACTAATAATAATACAGGAATCATTACCATGCTCCAACTAATTAAATAGGCTATAATTCCTGCTGCTGCAAAGGCTATTATTGCCGTTAAAAACCAGCCTCCTACTACATTAATTACACCCGCAACTCTATATACTGCGCTTTCACGACCCCAAGCTCTATCGGCTAAAGAAGTACCCATTGCTACCATAAATGTTACATAGGTTGTTGATAATGGTAATTTCATTGAGGTTGCTATTGATATTAAAATACCTGCAACAATTAAATTTACTGCTGCTCTTACTAAGTCAAAGGCAGGCATTTCGTATGTTTTATCTTTAGATAAATCTATAACTGGTTTTTGAAATTTAGCATCGACAAAAGCAATTGTTTTTGCTGGAAATACTTTACGAATACCAGCGTTAATTAACATGGCGATTCTAACAACAATTCTTGATAGTGGGTTTGGTTGAAATTTTTCATGCCCTTCTCCTTGTCTTGATAAATTAATACCTGTTTTTATAACGTCTTGTGCTTTACTAGAGGTCCATAAAGTAACGACCATAATAGCTCCCGCTACTAATAATAACCATACATTAGATGGTACTTTTTTTGCTAAAATACCCATTGAAAATGCGTCGGCAGAAACCCCTGAGGCTTTCCATGCTTCATAAGAATTTAATGCTGCAATTGGTACTCCAACAAAGTTTACTAAGTCATTTCCTGAAAAAGCCATTGCTAATGAAAATGTTCCTATTCCAATAATTAATTTTAAAATGTTAATTTTAAAAACACTTATTAAAAATTGAGATATTAAACTCCAAGCAACAAAACTTCCTGAAATAATTAATAAGGTATTTCCTTCTATTGAATCTTTAATATCGGCATACCAAGGTGTACCTTTCATTCCTTTTATAATGATGAAATAGGTAATTGCTGTAATAGCAAAACCACCAAATAATGCACTTATATAAGTTTTTCTTTTTGCAAAATTAAAGGTATATATTATTCTAGATATGAACTGAACAATTGCACCTACTGAAAAAGCAACAACGACGGATAGTAGTATTCCTTGTATAATTTCTACCGCTTTTTCATGGTTAATATAGTTCCAAATATCGGCAAATGATTGTGAATCGTTTGCTGAAATTTTTAGTAATGATATACAAACGGCTGCTCCTAATAATTCAAATACAATGGAAACCGTTGTAGATGTTGGCATCCCTAGGGAGTTAAAAATATCGAGTAATAAAACATCGGTAATCATCACTGCCATAAAAATAAACATGATGTCTTGAAACATAAACATGTTCGGGTTAAAAATCCCTTTACGAGCAACTTCCATCATACCACTAGAGGTTACGGCTCCAAAAAATACACCAACACTGGCGATTATCATAATATTACGAACCCGAATTGCTTTTGAACCAATTGCTGAGTTTAAAAAATTTACAGCGTCATTACTAACACCTACTACTAAATCGATGATAGCTAAAATAGCTAGCCCGATTAACATCAAAATATATGGATCTCCCATTTTTGGCTTTTATTTTTTTTGCAAAATTACAAACAGTACTATACTACCTATGTTAGGTTTATGTTATTTTTTTAAAAATGTATGTCTATTTGTAAGCGATACACTAGCTTATTACCACTATTAACTACGCCTAAATAACTGATATCTGTTTGTACCTTAAGCTTATGCCCTACCATATATTTTGACAAGCCTAAGGTGTATTGACACTCTAAATTTCTTCTAGTAATTTTTTCTAAATCAATATTAGTATAACGCCCAGATACTTCCCAATTTTTGGCTAATAAATAAGCTGCTTGTAAATTTAAACCACTACCTACCTGAACAATAGCACCTGTTGAAGTTCCATCAGAATTTCTTGCAATAGGGTTTTTAGCGTCTCTATAAGCATATTCACCCATAAAAGAAAATCCTCTGTATTTAAACATTGCATCAATAAATAAGGTTGAAATATCCGTTTTATGGTATATTCTGTCGGCTAATTTATGGTCTTTGCTATTATCTATATACATATAAGCTCCTTGATTGCTTCTATTTTTAACGGCATTATTGTTAAAATCATAACTCGTACCAATAGCTAATTTTGGCGTTTCTTCTCTTTTTAAATCACTTCCTTTATAATCGCCTTTACTTTTGAAATTTCCGAAAGGTAAAAATTCTAAACGTGCCGTGTATTGATGCCCTCCAATATTTCCAGTGGTAATGTTTCGTCCTTCTCCTTGTGCTATGGATAAAATTTCACGAACAACAAAAGTATCTGCTATTTTAAAATGATGCCTTAATTGCAGCCCCATATCTCTATCGATATTAAAGCGCTTATTTAATAAAGACCTGTCTACTCCTTGAAGGTTTCCTGAAGAAACAATTCGCTCTCTATTTCCTGGTAATTTAGTTTGCCCTAGCCATAATTCAAAATTTTGATGAAAATTCCATTTTAAAACAGCATCTAAAATATACCGAGGCGCATTGTTTGTAAATACCGATGCACCACCAATATCTTTATTAGAAAGTCCTAACTCTACTTTATAGCTTAATTTTGGAGAAAATGCAAAACCATTAAATTTTAAACGGGCTCTTCTTATTAAAAATGAAGATTTTGGGTTTGATAAACCATTAGAATTTGAATGCCATTGTGCAGTTGTTAAAAACTGTACCCTTGCAGCAATATTCATTGACCAAGAATTATCATTTCCTTTTAAATTAAAGAGTCCTTTACCAAATTTAGGAGCATTTGATTCTTGTGTGTAGGCATGCGATAACACAAGCATACTTACAATTGTAAGTGCTATTTTGATGTTCATTAGTAAGTATTAATTTTTGTCGCTGCAAATAACCACTACTAATGTTAACTTATTGTAAACATGGTGTTAAATAAAAAAAACTGCCTTGATCAGAGGCAGCTAGCCTAATAAAATAGTCGACAAAAACTAATATTTACCCAAAGGCTTTATTTCTCATAATAAGAAATAGCAAAAATATTCCTTTAGCTACAACCTGGTATTAAGAAAGGTTTACTAAATTGTTATTTGTATTTTAAATGTATTGTGAAATAGGCTCAGGACCTTCTAAAATAGCTTTTGATATTTTCATTGTTCCGTTTTTACTGGTTATTACAAACCATTTGACAAGTGTTATTGCATCGTTTTCTATTTCTAAACCAGTAATACAACGCGGATGCACACAGCTGCCATCATTAAAATGTGGCAATTCATTCGGGTTTGGAAACCGAGGGCGGTGAGTGTGCCCAGTTACCACCATTTGCTGTTTATTTTTTTTAATCCAATTTTCTAAACGATGTTCTACTTTTATCAGTTCTTTATAATTTTGAGCAGGGCTTGTAGGGTCTTTAATGCCTATAATTTGTAAGGGTCTCCATAAAAAACGAACTAGAAATCGGCTAAATTTCCAAAAAACATAATTAAACCAATCTGCTTGATGCCCGTGCAACAAAAATATAGAAGCGCCATTTTTTTGCTCTAATAGAATTGCTTCCGAAAAAGAAACATTAGGCAGTAATGCTGTTTTTTTTCCTGTGGATGAATCAATATAAGTACTTAAATTTTCTTGAACTTTTTTAGGGTTTTTGTATGCCATATCATGATTTCCCCAAATAAAATACAAGTTGTTTTTTGCATGAAATTCTTTTAATAGCAGGTAAATATTTTTGTTTGCATTAAAAATAGCATCAAATTTATTTTCCCAAAGCTCATCGCCATCTCCCAGTTCAATATAAGTGAAATCGGCCGCCAAATATTCCGACAACGCATACGCAAATATTTTTCTATTATGCGAAAAATCATCCGCAAAACTATTATCGCCCCTATGACAATCTGAAAATAAAATATATTTAGAATCCTTATTTAAAGGTAATTTTTTAGCCTGATTAAAAGCACGAGTAATTCGATTGTTTGATGACATTTTTACTATTTACTAGGTAAATATGCGTAAAAAAAACCAAGTTATAAAACTTGGTTTTCAATAATACCCTAATTTTGAGGTTATTTTTTTCCTACGGATGAAAAATCATCTTGCTCTTTTACTTCCCATTGAGAATTATCGGTAGTTGTGCCAGCGCTTGCATCCCAAGTAATATTCCCTTTAACCACGCTCGATTTTCTAATTAAAGTATGATTTTGAGTCGCATTTTCAATACCTGCAACCGCCCAACCTTTGCCAGGATCTTCTCCTAATAAACCAATTACATCTATAACAGTATCGTTATTTTTTAAAATAAGCGCATCATCACCATTAAAAGAAGCTACCGATGAACTACTAGTTCCGTTGTTTTTAATAACATCTGAAGCTCTCGAATTGTAGATTACCAATACGCCACCTTTTACTAAAATAATATTTGTCAAACTACTTAATGCTAAAATTTTAGGCTTATCTGTTGATCCATTAATATGTAATTCAATCGTATAATTAGACAAGTCTATATCGGTATTTGTACCATTGTAAATTTCAATATATTTGTTATTACTTGACCCTTCGGCATATTCTGAGAAGAATAAATCGCCCGTTGGTGCCGGATTAATTGGCGGAGGAATAACCACAGGCGTACATCCGTAAGTTTCAGTAAAATTCACATCCAATTCATCTCTGATATATAATTTAACACCATTATTTTGGGTTATTATTCCTGTAATAGCACCTTTTTTAGTGCTGACTAAATTATTAGCAAACACAGCTTCTTTTTCTACGGATAAAAGCGCTAATTCATTTTCACAATTAGTAGTTAGTATGTTTTCACCTTGATAATTTTTAGTAATGTCTTTAAACTGAACACCTTCAATTTTAACCAACTTACTTTGATAAACACCCGATAAAGCCTCTTCAAAAGTAATAATTTCGGGCGTTGGTAATACGCCTGGTTGTGAGCTTATTATATTTGAATTTTCAACGTTTAAAGTAAGTACACCATTTGGATTGGTTAATTTTAATCCGCCAACGGCTATTTCTACTTGATCGCCTATATTTAAGTTATGAATCGCTGTAAAATTTAATGAAATTCCTGCGGAAGCATCTTGTGCAAAAGCATTTTTAGCTGAAATAGTCCCTTTAGTAGCATCCGAAGTTATACTTATTTTTAGTTTTAAATTATCAGAAATTACGGTTTCTTCTTCTTTAAAAAAAGCTTTTATCGTAGCTACATCAGCAAGTGTTGGATTATTAAAACAGCCATATTCTTCTGTAAAATTAACATCCGAAGTATTTCTAATCGTTAGTATTTTTTCGCTTTCTAACATGGTAAAAATCCCTGTAATACTTCCTTTTTTATCAGGAATTAACAATCCTTTAAAATCTGAAAAAATACTATTTCTGAAAATTATTTTTTGCAATGAGTCACAGGAAATTAATGTTCTATCAATTGAATAATCGACACTTCCTGCTTTTGGCCAGGCATATTTTAAACCTTTTATTTCGGCTTGTACTTTTTCAATTTTGATTAAAATATTTTGATTTTTTTCATTTAATTCATTTATTTTCAAAAGAACAGGCGTAATTTTTGCAATTTCAGCGCCTCTGTCTATAAAACGAACATAATCGTTTACCCCAATTCTGTCAATGCCGTTTCCAAAGCTATTTCGAACACCTATTTGATAACTTCCATCTTTACTTTTACTTAAAAATAAACCTTTTAGTTTGATAAAAATTTTACGCCCAACAGCATAGCGCTCATGTAAATTGGTCGCGTTAATTTTCATTTCAAAACCAATTGTTGGGTTTTCAGGTGCATCTTGAATAAAGATGGATTTAAAAAAATTTCCTGCCCTATCACTAGAAACCACATAGCCCGATGTTGTTAGTTCTTCTTTAATTTCAACCAAACTCCCTTGATATAAACTAGCAATTTGCGTTAATGATTTTAAATTTTCGTATTCTTTTTCCGCCGATAAAGTTGGAAGTGAAAACTCGTCATCTCCTACACAAGAAGAAAAAGGCACTACTATAAAAATGATAAAAACCAGGATACTTAGCTTAACTATTTTCATTTTTGATGTTTTAATTTTTTGAATTTTTAGAAGTATTTTTAAAACCTATAATTGATATTCAGGAAATAACTCGCCCCTCTTCCGTACCAATATTTTGTACCAAAAACAGGTGTTCCATTAGTATTATCGGTGCTTTCTAAGCCATAATTAGCGGTTCGTCCTTGCTCGTATCCACCTGTTTTATAGGCTTTATTTAACAAATTACTAGCGCTTGCAAAAAAACCGATATACTTATTTTGACCAACCCGCCAGGTTTTACCGCCAATGGCATTTAAAGTAAAATATCCGTCAAATTGTTCTTGAGTTAATAGTTTTTTAGCCAAATCGGCATCATAATTTGGAAAAAGCTGAGTATCATCTGAAATAAAAGAAGTCGTTCTTTTTATCGCCGAAGGAGCAACATATATTTTATCTAAATAATTACCTGTTACCCCTACAAACCAATAATCTGGATCTCGATAATCAAAACCAAAAGAGTAACTTCTTTGCGGCCCTGAGGCTATTTTATAATTTTTAAGACTTGCTTTTCCGTAGTTTTTGACACCTCTTTTATCAAAACCTGCCTTTTGTGAATCGGCACTTATTTCTGATGCTAGTGTAATATTGGGGTTATTATTATAAATATAGTGTCCTAAATTTGCGGCTGCCCGTAAGTTAAACGTTGATAATATAGGGGATTCAATACCTAGTTCAGCTCCTAAATGCTGTTTATTTATTCCTGTTAAAACTTCTTGAACAAAAAGATTTTCAGAACCTGTAAAATAAAAAGCAATATTACTAGCGTCTTTAATTGTAGTATAATATCCTGTAAGTTTTGCTTTTAAAAAGGGCATTCTTACAATATAACTGGCATCAAAAGTGCTTATTTTTTCATTTAATAAACGACTAACCGAAGCAACGGTTAAATTATTTGATCTTGAATTGACAAAAGAATTTCGAATTGAAGGTGCTTTGCTAGTGTAGCCCCCGTTAAAATTTAACAAATGCCGTCCTGAAATTTTATAAGTAACCCCCGCTTTTGCGCCATAACCAATAAAATTTAACTTTTCAGAATATCCTAAAGAGTTTGGGATTTCTGGGTTTGTAATATCACCAGGATAAATACCATTTTTAAACAAACCTTTTCGCTGATAACTGCTACTATTAACAGTTCCTGCGATAAAAAAATCTACTTTATTATATTTAAATTGTAATTGTGTAAAACCACCATATACTTTTGCCGCTATTTCATAATGATATTTAAACCGATCGCCAACTTTTGCTATTTTATTAGGATGTAATAAATCATTTTGATAATCATCTTCGCCTAAATTTCCGAATTTATTGATATCTACATACCCCGTTGCGCCAAATAAATCAACAATACTTGCATAATTTTCAGAAGACAATATCGTATAATCTAAACTACCGTTTAAGGTAATATTCTCATTTATTTGGGTATTTAGAATTGTTTTAAGGCTTAATTGAGTATCATCGGTACAATCTTCATAAAGTGAAAACAAGGCATTATCGGCAGTTTTTTCATTTCCTACATATAAATTTTTCCAATTTAGCTGTCCATCATTTTGAAAATTCACTAATGATTTATAGGCATTTTCAAAATCTTTACCGTAATAAGAATCTTTTAAAAAATAATTCGGCAATTTTCGATAATAGGTAGGGTTTGGATCATTTCCTCCGTTAAAATCAAGACGAGAATTGCCCATTTCCCCAAATTGATACGCAATTCCTGTTTCTAAAGTAGTTTTATTTGTCATATTCCAATAATGATTTAACATCAAAATAGGTTCTTCAATTCTTTTTACGCGGGCATTTCTAATTTTCCCGTTTTGATAGCCCCAATACGGATTGTATTTAATACCCTTAATATCGTACACTTCCTGTGTATTTGCGGCAGATTTTCCACGGGTATTTTTAGCATAAATAGCCGTGGCATTGATACTATGATTTTCATTTATTATTTTTTCTAAAGAGATAAAAAAGGAGTTTGCGTTATACATTGTGCCATTAATAAATCCTTGGGATGCCGTTCTTTTACTTGCTGATGCGGTAACTGCCCAGCCATTTTTTAAAATCCCTGAAGCATACATTGCCATAAAACGATGGGAATAACTTCTGTTGGAAGAAGCGTAGGAAATTCGGGCACTTTTTCTATAATCTGAAGCTCGAGTATTCATATTTGTTGCACCTAAAACACCGCCAAACGTATAATTTGAAGGCGATAAACCACTGCTAAAATTTTGATTTCGCAATACATCATTCAAACCACCCCAATTACTCCATTGCGGACGACCGTTGTATAATTTATTCATTTCAAAACCATTGATAAGCACTTTTGAATTTTCAGATCCCAGCCCTTTAATACTATAAAAAGAAGCACTCCATTGGTAGGCGGCAGTTCGTAAATAAACATCTTTTGAGGCTTGCAATAAACCCGCAATATTATCGGCGGTATTTGCATCATCGCTTAATTCATCATCTGTAAGTATAATAGTACTTAAATCTTGGTATTGCGTAGTGGCTTCATATAAAAAAATAGTCCCTAAATTTATAGGAATGTCGGATACTTGCAACGGAAAAGTTTGAGTTTCAAACCCGTTTAATGATACAGTAAGGAGTTGATTTCCTTTGGGTAAATTGTTTAAAATAAAAGTACCATCAACAGCGGTTATACTGGTAATAGCTGTTTTTTTTATATGGATACTAACGCCCGACAATGCTGTTTCAGTATCGGCATGTACAAGAGTTCCTTTTACACTATTTTGTGCATTTAAATCAAATAAACTTAAAAATAATAATAAAATTGTTATTGTAAATTTATTCATAAACAGCCCTTTACAGATATTAAACCACTAGTACAAAACACGTTAGATTATAGCGTGTAAATTAAGCGGTATAGCTGTTTTATTTGTTAAGCTATTATTAAGAAATTTAGGTGTTTTTAATTGCGGTATTTTTAAGCTTAAAATTTGATTTATTTTTGATGTAAAATTTCTTATGATGAAAAAAATAATAGTACTTACAAGTATGCTAGTTATTAGCTTATTTTCTGACAGACTATATGCTCAAAAAAAATATAAAATAAGAACTATTGGTTTTTACAATCTTGAAAATTTATTTGATACGATTAATGATACTTCAAAAAATGATGAAGCAAGCCCTATCATGGCTATCAAAGGAAATAAACAAAAGATTTATTGGGATAAAATTGATAAACTTAGCAGTGTTATTTTGCAATTAGGGGCTGAAAAAACAAAAACAAGCCCTGCTATTTTAGGCGTTGCCGAAGTTGAAAACAAAAAGGTTTTAGAAGATTTAATAGAATCGGAAAATCTTAAGAATAAAAAGTATGGCATTATTCATTTTGACTCTCCTGATAAACGAGGTATTGATGTTGGTTTATTATATCAGAAAAGATATTTTAAACCGATTCATTATGAAGCTTTCAATCCTCGTATTTATAAAAATAATAGAAAAGTATATACCCGTGATATTTTATGGGTTGCCGGATATTTAGATGATGAATTGATTCATATACTTGTAAATCATTGGCCGTCTCGCAGAGGTGGCGAAGCGAAAAGTAGGCCTTTACGAGAAAAAGCAGCCTACAGAGTTATCCAAATTATTGAAAAAATTAAAATAAATGACCCAAGCCCTAAGCTTTTAATTATGGGTGATTTTAATGATGATCCGATTAACAGTAGCTTTAAAAAAGTTTTAAAAACGATAGCAAAAAAGAAAAATCTAAAAAAAGAAGACCTTTATAATCCTTTTGAAAACATGTTTCGACGAGGGTTTAATACTTTAGGATATCGCGATAATATTAATTTATTTGATCAAATAATTATCAGTAATAAATTAGTTTCTTCTAGTAAAAGGAAAAAAGATTTTACGAGCTTTAAGATGTTTAAAGCAGGGGTTTTTAATAAGCAATTTTTAACACAAAAAAAAGGGCGCTACAAAGGCTATCCTTTTAGAAGTTTTTCGTTTGGTAAATACAGCGGCGGCTATAGCGATCATTATCCTGTTTATATGTACTTAATTAAAGAATACTAATTTTTGTTTGATAAAAAAGATTGAGCTTGTAGAAATACAAGCTCCAATTTTTTAATTTTTACACAAATCGTCTAAATAGTTATTCATGCGCATTTGAAATAATGTTCCTTTTAATAAATCGTCTATTTGCCCTAATTCAATTTGTGATACTGCCATGCTTACTTTATCTGACGGGGTTTGTAATAAAATAGACTTGCAATTATTTCCTTTAGTACAAGTAGCACAGTTTTTTTGGCTTTTAGAATCGAGTACTTTTTCTAAAAATGATTCAATTTGATTTTCATTTAAATGAAAGCCTGTATCTCTAAAGATTATTTGAATTAAAGTGTTCGTTGTATCTTTCCAACAAAATGAAATACCTATTTCATTGTCGTATATTTTTATAATGTTTTCCATAGTTAAAGTTATTACGGCAACAAATATACATCTTATTTAGATTTACTCTAAATAAAATTAACGCTATTTTTACTACTTCTTATAAACAAAAAAAAGACACCTTAATAAGGTGTCTTTTTTTAATTATATATTTTAGAATGTTTTATTTCAACTTCTTCTTAACTGCAATTTCAGTATAAGCTTCAATAACATCTCTTTCTTGAATATCGTTGTAACCTTTTATTTGAAGACCACAATCGTATCCTTTTGTTACCTCTTTAACATCGTCTTTGAAACGTTTTAATGAAGATAAGAAACCATCATGAACTACAATACCATCTCTAATAATACGGATTTTAGCATCTCTGGTTACTTTACCATTCATTACCATACATCCTGCAATATTACCAACTTTAGAAATTTTATAAACTTCTCTAATTTCAATATTACCAAGAACTTCTTCTTTCATTTCAGGAGACAACATTCCTTCCATGGCATCTTTCAAGTCATTAATCGCATCATAAATAATAGAATAAGTTCTAATATCAACTTCTTCTCTATCTGCTATAACTCTTGCATTTGATTGTGGACGTACATTAAATCCAACAATAATTGCATCTGAAGCTGTTGCTAATAATACATCAGATTCTGTAATTGCTCCAACTCCTTTATGTAAAATATTTACTTGAATTTCTTCCGTAGATAATTTCTGGAAAGAATCGGTTAAGGCTTCTACTGAACCATCTACATCTCCTTTTAAGATAATGTTTAATTCTTTGAAATCTCCTAAAGCAATACGACGACCAATTTCGGCTAAGGTTAATGTTTTTTGAGTTCTTACAGATTGTTCACGTTGTAATTGAGAACGTTTTGCAGCAATTTGCTTTGCTTCACGCTCATCTTCAAATACATTAAACTTATCACCAGCTTGTGGCGCACCGTCTAAACCTAAAATTGATACTGGTGTAGATGGCCCTGCTTCTTTTACTTTATTTCCTTTATCATCAAACATAGCTCTAACTTTACCACTATGTTTTCCTGCTAAAATATAATCTCCAATTTTTAAAGTACCTGCTTGTACTAAAATTGTTGATACATATCCTCTACCTTTATCTAATAAAGCTTCTACAACTGCTCCTTTAGCATTTTTATTAGGATTTGCTTTTAATTCTAATATTTCAGCTTCTAATAATACTTTTTCAAGTAATTCTTCAACACCTTGCCCTGTTTTAGCAGAAATTTCTTGTGATTGAATATTACCTCCCCAATCTTCAACTAATAAATTCATAGCTGATAATTGTGTTTTAATATTATCTGGGTTCGCATTAGGCTTATCAATTTTATTGATAGCAAATATAATTGGAACGCCAGCTGCTTGTGCGTGAGATATTGCTTCTTTTGTTTGAGGCATTACATCATCATCGGCAGCAACTACAATAATTACTAAATCGGTTACTTGAGCTCCACGGGCACGCATTGCTGTAAAGGCCTCGTGACCTGGTGTATCTAAAAAGGCAATTTTTTGTTCTCCAACTGGTACAGCGTATGCACCAATATGTTGAGTAATTCCTCCTGATTCACCTTCAATTACATTCGCTTTACGAATATAGTCTAATAACGATGTTTTACCATGATCTACGTGACCCATTACCGTAATAATTGGCGCACGGTTTATTAAATCTTCAGGTTTGTCTTCAACTTCTTCAATAGACTCTTCTACTTCAGCGCCAACAAACTCTACTTTATAGTTAAATTCTTCAGCAACAATAACTAATGTTTCAGCGTCTAAACGTTGATTCATTGTTACCATCATTCCTAACATCATACATGAAGAAATAATGTTTGTTACAGGAACATCCATCATCGTAGCAACTTCACTTACAGTAACAAATTCTGTTACTTTTAAGATTTTGTTGTCTAACGCTTGTGCTTCTAATTCAGCTTCGGTGTGTTCTCTGTGAGCATCTCTTTTATTTCTACGATACTTTGCTCCTTTTCCTCTTTTAGATTTACCTTGAAGTCTTTCTAAAGTTTCACGTACTTGTTTTTGTACTTCTGCTTCAGTTGGTTCTTCTTTTTTAACGGCTGGTCTTTGAGCTGCTCTACCTCTAAATGGCGTACGGTTTCCACCGCTTCTATTTTGGGCAGGTCTAACGACTCTTTTTTCGCCTGGTTTTGTTGGAGTTCCTGGTTTACTAATACGTTTACGCTTTCTTTTGTCAGCGTCTGTTTTAGCTTCTGGTTTCTTCTTTTTAGGACGTTCAAATTGCTTTAAATCAATTTTAATTCCTGTAATTTTAGGACCGTCTAATTTTTTATACTGTGTTTTTAACTTCACAGCGTTTTCGGCAGTAATTTCAACAGGTTTCTCTGCTTTTGCTTCCTCTGGTTTTGTTTCCGCAACCTTTTTTACTTCCTTAATGTCTATTTTCTTAGGTGTTTCTGCTTTCACAACCTCGGGCTTAACTTCTTTAATCTTAATTTCTTTAGGTTCTTGAACCTTAACTTTAACTGGTTCAATTTTCTTTTCAGCTACCTTGATTGTTTGTTTTTCAACAATCTTAGCTTCTTGAACAGGTATTTCTTTTTTAGGGGTTTCTACAACCGCTTTTGGTGCTTCTTTTACAGGCGCAGCTGGTTTTGCATCTTCTACTGGTTTTCCAGTTTTAATATCAATCTTCCCTACGGTTTTAACCTCTAATCTTTTAGCTTTGGCTTTTAAAACTTCTTGCTTTTTAGCTTCGTCTTCTACTCTTTTCTTCTCCTGATCCTCTTCGACACGTAGGCGATTAGCTTCTTTTTCCTTGCGCTTTTCTTCGCTTACTTCTTTAGAGGCTACCTTCTTAGATTTATCTGTTTGAAACCCATCAAGTAATATTTGATATTCCGCATCAGAAATTTTAGCAGTAGGACGTGATTCTACTTTATGACCGTTTTTAGCCAAGTGTTCTACAGCTCTATCTAAAGAAATGTTAAATTCTCTTAATACTTTATTAAGTCTTATTAATTTGTTGCCTTCAGCCATAAATTATTTTATACTTTATATTCAAAAAACACACTTTACACGCTAGCATAGTTACGTTTTTTTTCTCTGGTTATCAGATTTCGTATTGATTATCATCAATTTAGCAGGAGACTGATTTCCTTTATATTGGTTATTCTTCAAACTCTTCTCTTAGAACTCGCTGAACATCTAATATTGTTTCTTCTTCTAAGTCGGTTCTTTGTACTAACATTGAAACGTCTTTTTCAAGTACACTTTTCGCTGTTTCTAAACCTATTTTATTAAATTCTGCAATAACCCAGTCTTCTATTTCATCAGAAAACTCCGTTAACTCTACATCTTCTTCTTCTAATCCTTCACGTTGTACGTCGATTTCGTATCCTGTTAACTCACTTGCTAAACGGATATTTACTCCTGAACGACCAATTGCTTTTGATACTTCTTCTGGTTTTAATAAAACGCTTACACGTCCTTTTTTACCATTTTTCTCTTCTTCGTAAGGCTTAATATCTACCGAAGTTACTTTAGCAGGGCTTAATGCTCTTGCTACAAATAATGCTTCGTTTTTCGTATAATTAATTACGTCAATATTTTCGTTTCCTAATTCACGTACAATTCCGTGAATACGAGATCCTTTTACACCAACACAAGCTCCTACAGGGTCTATTCTATCATCGTACGAATCTACCGCTACTTTTGCTTTATCACCAGGAATTCTTGCTACGCCTTCAATGGTAATTAACCCATCAAATACCTCTGGGATTTCTTGTTCAAATAACTTCACTAAAAATGCTGGTGAAGTTCTTGATAAAATAATAGCCGGCTTATTACCTCTTAGTTCTACCGATTTTATAACACCACGAACTGAATCTCCTTTTCTGAAAAAATCTGAACGAATTTGCTCACTTTTAGGCAACACAATTTCGTTTCCTTCGTCGTCTAACAAAATTACAGCATTATGACGAATATGGTGTACTTCAGCACTATAAATTTCTCCTTCTAAATCTTTAAATTGCTTAAAGATATTCGTGCTGTCGTGTTCTTGTATTTTAGATATTAAATTTTGACGTAATGCTAAAATAGCACGTCTTCCTAAATCTATTAATTTTACTTCTTCTGATACGTCTTCACCAATTTCAAAATCTGGCTCAATTCTTCGTGCTTCAGCAAGTTCTATTTCTTCATTATCATCTTCAGAAAAACCGTCTGCTACTACAATTCTATTTCTCCAAATTTCTAAATCTCCCTTATCAGGATTAATAATTATATCAAAGTTTTCATCTGATCCAAACCTACGTTTTAATGCTGCACGAAATACTTCCTCTAAGATAGACATTAGAGTTACTCTATCTATACTTTTATTATCTTTAAATTCTGAAAATGACTCAATTAACGCAATATTTTCCATTTCATTCTCTTATTAAAATATGATCTTCACTTTTGCTTCACTAATATCTTGATACAACAAAACCTTTGTTTTCTCTACCGTATGCTTACCTTTACCTATCGGCTTAGGTTCTCTTGCTTTCCAAAACAGGGTAATATCTTTATCGGTTGCTTGGATTAGCGTACCTTCAAATTCTTCGGTTGCTGTTTTAACCTTCAAAATTCTATTTACATTCTTTTTATACTGGCGCTTAACCGTTAAGGCATGCGCAATATCAGGTGTTGTCACCTCTAAAGAAAAATCTTCGTCTTCTCTATCTAAATTATGCTCTATTTTTCTACTAATACGCATACATTCGTTTAAAGGGACTCCTGAATCACCATCAACAATCACCTTTATTTTACTGTTTGCTAAAAATTGCAAATCAATTAAATATAATGATTCATTTTCTAATAATGCTTCGTCTAATAATTCTTTGACTTTGTCTTGATTCATGCTAAGGTATAAAAAGAGGGGACTCTCGTCCCCTGTATCAATCTAATTAATAAATTTGGTGCAAATATAGTGAGTTATTCATTAACATACAAATTTCTAATTTAGAATAAATTTCGTAACTTAACAGCACTATGTATCTTTAAATCTTTTAATTATGAAAAAAATATTACTTCCTATTGATTTTTCTAAGCATTCTAAATATGCTGCGAAACTAACAGCCAAAATAGCTAAAAAAACAGCTGGCGAAATACACCTAATTCATATGATTGAACTCCCTAGTGGTTTTAGAGACATGGGCTCTGGTGCAAATATTAGCATTCCTGAAAGCATGCTATACATTCAAATGATTAAAGAAAAATTACTCGATTACAAAAATACTTTCTTTGCTGATTTTGACAATGTATATCATTCAATACGTTTTCAAAACCCGTATGAAGGGATTCGAGATTATGCTAAAAAAATCAATGCCAATTTAATAATTATGGGCTCTAAAGGACAAACAGCTTTAGAAGAAATTATTATTGGATCGAATACTGAAAAAACAGTTCGAAACTCTGAAATACCTGTAATTATCACTAAAAAAGATAACGATGATTTCAAATTGAAAAAATTAGTTTTCGCCTCTTCTTTTGAAAATAAAGAAGCGAAAGCTTTTGAAGGTTTCTTAGAGTTTGCTGCAAAATTTAAAAGTAAAATTTACTTATTAAAAATTAATACTCCCGATAATTTTGAAAACACAAGCGATTCTAAAAAGAGAATTGAAACTTTTATTGAACCTTACAAAATAGGGAATCACACCATAAAAGTGTACAATGATACTTCAATACAAGATGGAATTTTAAATTTTTCAGATGAAAATAACGTTGATTTAGTTTCTTTAGCAACACATGGAAGAAGCGGTTTGTCTCAGTTTTTTAACTCAAGCATTTCTATTGATTTATCTAAAAATGTATTAAAGCCCGTACTTACTTTTAAGGCATAATAACAACAAATTAAAATGGCGTTAAGTTTTTTCAAGTCCCCCTCTTAACCCTTTATTTACTTCATTTCACATTACTGAATCCAATAATCAGCAACCCAAGGCGCAGGGCGGACATACCTGTACCACTTACCTCTTCCTCCTTTTATAGCATTATGTGGATTAATTTCTCCATGAAAAATTATAATTTTAGCTCCTTCAGGTATTGTAGGTTTTTTCCAAAAAGCTAAAGGAAATCTTGAAACACAATCATACTTAAAACTAGGACACCATTTTTTATCCCAATATTGAAGGCTTGAATTATCGTTAATACTATGTGTTAAATATTCTTGTTCATTTCTATGGATTTTTCTTAATTCGTCAAAATTTTTGATAAAATCATTAAAAACATAGCCATGCTTTCCTATTTCAAATCTATAAACAGATGAATTTCCTGTTATTCTCCAAGTTCTCCAACTATGGTCTTTGATAATTCTGAAAGAACCTTCAACCTCAAAAAAGCAATCAATTTTATCAACAATAACAATATCTAAATCTAAAAACAAGGCGGTTCCTTCAAGCCCATACAAATCATCTTTAAGTGTTGTTAATTTTTTCCACATTCTTTCAGGTATGTCTGTACGGATTTTCATCTCTGGAATATCATAACAATCAACATCATCTATAATTCCAGTGCTGTCATCAGTAAAACAAACCATTTTAAAATCATATGATAAATTCTTTTTTACCATAGCATGCAGTCTGTTTACGTATTCAGGACCGTACAAGGTACCCCATTTCATGCAAAATATATACTTCATTCCTGTATTCTTATTACTCATAATGTACTGTTTTTTAAGCAAATCTTCTTTCAATAATTTCAAATAATCGAGCTTCGTGAACCTCTTTACCTGACCAATTATAGTCAGGCTTTATCATCTTATTGATAAAATTTTTAGCTTCTTTTTCTGTTTTAAAAGTATTGAGCTGCGAAATTACTCTATTAAAATCATTTTGATTGCCATTAAACAAATGTCTTACAAAAACAATCCTATCATTTAAGTCTATTTGAATGGTGCTTTGTAGAAAATCGTTTAATGATTTTTTTACTGGTGCTTTTTCAAATAAATCAGCCATAACATCAACAGAAATTGTTCCGTCTAACTCTTCTTCAAGGGTTTTTGTTTTTAACTCCTCGATATTCCCTGTGTCATTTTCAACTTCATTATTAGGTTCAGATAGCAAACGAGCTATTTCATCGAAAGGTTGTTCTATAATTTCTTCGACAGGCTTTAAATCAATTGGTTTTTCTTCGGGTATTAAATTAATCGGTTCTTTTAAAGCCTCCTTTACCGAAATAGTCTCCTTTTTTTCGGCTATTTCTTTTGTTTTTTTCGCGAATACTTCCTCAATCTTTTCATCAAGATTTTTATCATTTTCTTTTGTGATTTTCTCTTGAATTTCCCCTTGACTTTTCTCTTGAATTTTTTCAAAAGGACTTACTAAATGATTTTTAACAGAAGTATCTTCAATAATTTTACTATCAAAAACAGTAGTATCAGCAATTTTTGTTTCAATTATCTTATTTTCAGGGGTCTTAAATTTAGGGATTTCGTCAAGTTCTTCTTCTAGTTGATAAACAACCGTTTCTTTTTTTAATAAAGAAATTTCAAGATCTCTTTTTTCAATTTCACCTCTAGTTCTGTTTTGTTCTGCCAATAAAACACCACTCAATAACTCTTGTTTTGTTTTTGAAGGATTTGGCGTATTATTTATGTATTCTTCTATATAGACTAAAACCGAAAGTTTTTCATAAACTTCATATGCCTTCTGCTTTAACTCAAACACATCTTCCTTATTTTTCATCTGTAAAATAGCGTGTGCTAAACTGGTTAAATCTGACGCTAGCTTTTTGTGCATAAGTTGTTCTTTTGATTTTAATTTTTACTGTTTAATTTTAATAAATTTGTTCTTTACTCGAAAGTAAGACAAAAATCAATAATTAGCGCCTAAAAATACAAAATGTTTCTCGAAAATACAGTAAATCATACAGGGCAATTTGGTTGGATTGAAGTAATATGTGGTTCAATGTTTTCAGGAAAAACTGAAGAATTAATCCGCAGACTTAAACGTGCCGAATTTGCAAAACAACGTGTTGAAATTTTTAAACCAACTATAGATACTCGTTATGACAATCAACAAGTAGTGTCTCATAATGCGACCAAAATTAGATCAACACCCGTTCCTTGTTCTTCCAATATCTTATTACTAGCAAACAATGTTGATGTTGTTGGTATTGATGAAGCACAATTTTTTGACTCAGGTATTGTTGCTGTTTGTAATGAACTAGCCAATAGAGGTGTTCGAGTTATTGTGGCAGGTTTAGATATGGATTTTAAAGGAAATCCTTTTGGACCAATGCCCGCTTTAATGGCTACGGCAGAATATGTTACAAAAGTACATGCTGTTTGCACACATACCGGTAACTTAGCACATTATAGTCATCGAAAAGCAGCCAGTGATGACCTTGTCTTATTAGGTGAAGTACAAGAATACGAGCCTTTAAGCAGAGCTGCTTATTACAAAGCTGTGCAAGAACAACATAAAAAGAACGAAAATTTATCCGATGAATAATCATGTAACTATTTTAGAAATTGATGCAAAATCAATTGAGCATAATCTTGCTTTTTTTAAGCAAAAACTAAATCCTGATACTAAAATTTTAGCTGTTGTAAAAGCTTTCGGATACGGAAGTGAAGCCACAGAAGTTGCTAAATTAGTACAAGATAAAGTTGATTATTTTGCCGTAGCCTATTCAAATGAAGGGATTATTTTACGTGAAGCAGGTATTAAAACACCTATTTTAGTATTACATCCGCAGCTTCAAAATTTAGAAGATATTGTAAAATATAGACTAGAACCAAACTTGTACAATTTTAAAATATTTGATGCTTTTTTAAAATTGGCAGATCAAAAACCCCTAATGAACTATCCTATTCATATTAAATTTAACACAGGTTTAAATAGATTAGGATTTTGGCATACCGATACACCAAAGCTTATTTCGGAATTAAAAAAATCGAATAATGTTAAGGTAGAATCTATTTTTTCGCATTTAGCTGCTAGTGAAGACCCTAATGAACAAGAATTTACCATCGGACAAATTAATAACTTTGCTTATATTGTAAAACAAATTTATGAACACTTAGGCTACAAACCGATGGTTCATATTTTAAACACCTCAGGCGTTGTTAATTACCCACAGGCCCAGTTTGACATGGTGCGTATTGGCATCGGATTGTATGGTTTTGGAAATAATCCTAAAGAAACTGCTCAGTTAAAAAACACCCATAGTTTAAAATCAATTATTTCGCAAATTCATATTATTCAACCTGGTGAAACTGTTGGCTATAACCGTGCATTTGTAGCAAATAAACCTACCCGTAGTGCAACAATTCCTATTGGTCATGCCGACGGAATTTCACGTAAACTAGGTAAAAAAGAAGGCTTTGTTTTTATCAACAATAAACCAGCGCCTATTATTGGAAATGTTTGCATGGATATGATTATGGTCGATGTAACCAATATTGATTGCAATGAAGGTGATGAAGTTATTATTTTTAACCATCAGCAACATATCGAATACATTGCCCATAAATGTGAAACCATTCCGTATGAAACACTTACCGCTATATCTCAACGTGTAAAAAGAGTGGTTAAACACTAATTTTTACTTATAATTGCAAAGTATTAACTATTAAATCAAAAAAACATGAGTATGCTTAAGGAATTTAAAGAGTTTGCAATGAAAGGTAACTTAGTCGATATTGCTGTCGGTTTTGTGATGGGTGCTGCTTTTAAACAAGTAGTAACTTCTTTTACAGGCGGAATTGTATCTCCATTAATCGGGTTATTATTTAATGCTGACTTTAAAGATTTAAAATACATCGCTAAAGAAGGTGTTGCCGATGCAGCAGGAAAAGTAACTGGTGAAGTTGCGATTCTTTATGGTGAATTTTTAACTAACATTATTGATTTTATAATCGTTGCTTTTGTAATGTTTATGGTTGTAAAAGGTGTGAATGCTTTAAAGAAAAAAGAAGTTCCAGCTCCTGAAGCTCCAAAAGGACCAAGTCAAGAAGATTTATTAGCTGAAATTAGAGACTTATTAAAAAAGTAATATAACCACTAACTACTATATTAAAGGCGATAAAATTATTTTTATCGCCTTTTTATTTTCTACAAATATTCTAAATGATTTCTTAAGATAAATTTATTCGAATATTGAACAAGTATTATTATCGCTTCCTTAAATTTGCTTGTATCAAAATACACAAAATATGGCATCGCATAGAGTTACAACAGTTTGGAAAGAAAACATGCAATTTGAAACCGACAACCCTAGCGGGCATAAAGTTTTTATAGATGTTGGCGAAGAAAGTGGTGGAAAAGGTGAAGGTTTAAGACCCAAAGCAATGATGTTATCGGCATTAGCAGGCTGTTCAGGTTTAGATATTATTCCTCTTTTAAACAAAATGAGAACTTCAATAACTGACCTTAAAATGGAAGTTACTGGCGAGTTAACCCAAGAACATCCTAAATATTACCACATAGTTACTGTTGATTATCATTTTTATGGAACTGATTTAAATGAAGAAAAAATTAATAAAGCAGTACAATTATCTGTAGATAAATATTGTGGTGTAATGGAAATGTTTAGAAAATTTGCCGAAGTAAAAATCACATCTCATTTTCATAATCAATAACAAATAAATATCAGAAACTATGCGTTGGACGTTAAAACAAACTCCCGATTTATTAAAAGTAACTCAATTAGCTAAAGAATTATCTGTTGAAAAAACGCTGGCTAAAATTTTGGTACAACGTAATATTGATACTTTTGATAAAGCGAAACAGTTTTTCCGTCCTTCTTTAGATGATTTGCACGATCCTTTTTTAATGAAAGACATGGAATTAGCCGTGCAACGCATTGAAAAAGCAATTGCAAACAACGAAAATATTTTGGTTTTTGGCGATTATGATGTTGACGGAACAACGGCTGTTTCGTTGCTTTCGTCTTATTTAAAAACAATTCACCCAAATATTTACACCTATATTCCTGACAGATATGCCGAAGGTTATGGCGTTTCATACATGGGAATTGATTTTGCTGATGACAATGATTTCTCTTTAATTATCGCATTAGATTGCGGTATAAAAGCCATTGATAAAGTTGCCTACGCAGCTCAAAAAAACATTGATTTTATTATTTGCGACCATCATAAACCAGGTAAAGAAATCCCGAAAGCGGTGGCGGTTTTAAATGCAAAACAAGACGATTGTTTTTATCCTTATGATGAATTATGTGGTTGTGGCGTTGGTTTTAAATTGATTCAAGCATTAGCCTCAAAAAGAGGGCAAACTATTGATGATTTAATACCATATTTAGATTTGGTAGCCACCGCAATTGCTGCCGATATTGTACCGATGACAGGCGAAAACAGAACCTTAACCTACTTCGGATTACAAGTTATTAACACAAAACCACGCAACGGAATTAAAGCCATTATTGAACAGTTAGATAAAAAAGAATTAACCATTACCGATGTTGTTTTTATCATCGCTCCTCGGATAAATGCTGCTGGTAGAATGAAACACGGAATTCATGCCGTAAATCTTTTAACAGAAATGGATTTTGATGCAGCTGTTGAATTTGCTTCATCAATTGAAAAATTTAATGCTGATAGAAAAGGAATCGATAAAAAAATCACCCAAGAAGCTTTACTTCAAATTGAAGAAAATAATGAAACTGAAAAATTCACTTCGGTTGTTTTTGATGAAACTTGGCACAAAGGCGTTATCGGAATTGTAGCTTCTCGATTGATAGAAACCTATTACAGACCTACCTTAGTTTTTACAAAAAGTGGCGATAAACTTGCGGCTTCTGCTCGTTCGGTAAAAGGATTTGACGTGTATAATGCCTTAGAACAATGTGCAGAATTTATTGAACAATTTGGCGGACATAAATATGCTGCGGGTTTAACTTTAGAGCCAGAACAATACGAGAATTTCAAAAATAAATTTGAAGAAGTCGTTGCTAAAACTATTGATAAAAACTTATTAACCCCTGAAATTAGTATTGATGCCGAATTAGATTTATCGGAAATATCGCCTAAGTTTTTTAGAATTATTCAACAAATGGCACCTTTTGGACCTTTAAATTTAAAACCTACTTTTTCAACAACTGCCGTTAGAGATAATGGTTTTGGAAAACAAGTAGGTGCTGATAAAACACATTTAAAACTAAATATTATTTCTGCTGCCGATAAAAAAACATACAGCGCTATCGGTTTTAGTTTAGGAAAAAAACTTCCTTTAATTAAAAACGATTTTGATATTGCCTACGCTTTAGATGAAAATACTTGGAACGGAAATACAAGTATTCAACTGCTTTTAAAGGACATAAAATAAGTTTATCGTCATGCTGAATTTATTTCAGCATCGCATTAAGCTTTACTATATGGTTAATGACGTATTAAAAGACTAAAACTTTCAGTAAATAATGAATTTATAAAAAAGAATTTTACTTTAAGTTTAGCAGTTATTTTTTGTTTTCAATCTGCTTTAAAATATATTCTAAAGCTGCGTTTACATTACTATTATATTGCTCAAAAGTTGGTATAACTTTATAGTCAGGAATTACCCCACTTCCAAAAGGAAGTTTTTGTTCAACATTCATAACAAATTGTAAATTAGGAATCTCTATTTCAATTTTCGAATTTGGTAAAATAAGTTCTTGGCTATAACCACTTGTGTTTCCCAAATATCCACCGCCAGTTTCTTGCCCAACAAAAGTCCCTCTATCATTTGAATAAACCATATTGCTAAATTCACTTCCACCAGAATAAGTTATTGGACTGATGATGACATATAGCTTTCCTGAAAATTTATTTTTCGGTACTTTTTTGTACGCCATTAAACCATATCCAATCCATTTTTTCCTTTCTAAAGAGCCATCTGGCATTTTTTTGTTTACAAATGTCCTTTCTAAAAATCCAAATGTTTTTAATGTTATTGGCTTGTCAATACCATTATCAAGAACTGCTTTTTGAGTTTTTGCCCTGACTTTCTTATATTTTTGATAATTGTCTCCTAAATATGAATAAACGATTCCTTCATTACCTTCATTACCACCTCCGTTTTCGCTTACATCAATTATTAAATTTGTAATATTATTATTTGAAATTGACTCAAAACTATTTTCTAAAAATTTACTAAGACTTCTTTCTTTAGTTTGCTTTTTTATATCAGAATTAGAAAACGAATGAAGTCCTAAATAAGCAGTTGTTTTATTTAGTATTTTAAACTCTAATAGATCTTTTTCTTTAGCATCTTTATTGTTTGAATTTCTTGAACGTAAATGTTTGTTGATATTTTCAATTTTTAAAGATTTAATAACTATTGGGTGCTCTAATTCTTTAAATTTAATATTTACATCTTTAATATTTCCGTAGTGGTAAAAATAATATTTAGAGAAATTAAACCCTTTTAGATCACTATATTTAACTGTTTTTATAAAACCATCTGAAGCAAATAAGCTTCCAATTTTCGCAACAATATCGATAGGTTTCTCACCATTTATCGATTCAATTTCCTTTCCTTCAATTTTCAATTCTTGATAATTCGAACCATTTTTGAAACAATATAGTTTTGTGCCAAGAAAGACAAAAGTTAAAGGAATAAAAGTAGCTTCTTTATTTATCTTTTCTTTTACACTTTTCGGTAAATATATATCTGTATGATCTTCTCTTGACAGCCCTACTAAAGGTGCAATGAGTTTATGAAATTCAAGCACATTCAGATCTTTATTTATTTGTGTTTTTACTTTTTTAAAAGCATTATCTACACTATCTTTTGGTGTGTACCAATACATTCCAGTGTGGAACTTATTCAATCCTTGATAGAGAATCTCTAAATCGTTGTGTAGTTTTTGTTTCTCAATATTCGGGAAATTGCCAAAATTTTGACCAAGAGAAATTTTAAATGATAAAGTCAAAATAATTAAAAGGATTGATATCTTATTCATTAGCGTTTTTTTTAATTGGCTACGGCAAATTAAGGTTGACCGATGCGATTTCTTATTTTTCTGCTATATTTTTTTTCAGATGAAATTTAAACAAGCTCTTCGTTTTTTAGGTAAACTTAGACCTCACAGGTTTTAAAAACCTGTGAGGTCTGTTAATATGGCAGAAGATTCTATAAACCTGTATTCACGTATTCGAATTGAATTTCTGTTTTATCTTATATTCTTTTTAGATAAAATTTAGTTTTAAGTACAAATGCCTAGCCCCGATTGAAGCAATTGTTTGAGCTCTTTTTTTGATTTTTCTTCAAAAAAAAGCGAGTGCGGAAAGCGGGAAATTGCTTCAAAAAATCTTTAATCTGTTTTATATAATTCTGATTTTATGATTCCTTCTTTTTAATTGCACGCATCAATCCTTCTTGCGCAACCGATGCCACTAAAACGCCTTTTCGGGTGTAAATATTACCTGTTGCAAAACCTCGAGCGCCAGATGCACTAGGGCTTTCGATTGAAAATAATAACCAATCGGAAAAATCAAAATCACGGTGAAACCACATAGAATGGTCTAAACTTGCCATTTGTGTATTGCCAAAATTAGCAACGCTCGCATTGGGGTTTAAGCAGGCGGTTAATAGGTTGTAGTCGGAAATATAGGTTAAAATTTGCTGCTTTAAAGCTAGGCTTAAATTACTTGGAGCGTCTTTTAATTTGAACCAAACATCGACAACTGCTGGCAAATTTTTTAAGTCGAGCGGGTTTGCTAGGTGAACAGGTTTAAAATCAATAGGGCGATCAATACTTAAAAATGCTTTTAATTTTTTGGGCAAAAAATGATCAAATTCAACCAACATATCCGACCAGCTTAACAATTCTTCAGGTTGTTTGATGTCTTTTTTAATGGGCTTTTGATGCTGATAACCTTCCTCCTTTTTATGAAAAGAACAGGCTAATATAAAAATTGTTTTATCGTTTTGAGAGGCGGTTACACGTCGGGTTGAAAAACTTCCGCCATCGCGAATTACCTGTACATTATAAATAATTGGCAGTTCTAAATTTCCTGCTTCTAAAAAATACGAATGCAAGGAATGTAAAATGCGCTGGTCTGAAACCGTACGATACGCCGCATTTAAAGACTGTGCTAAAACTTGTCCGCCAAATACAATTGGGCTTCCAATATCTTTACTTATTCCTTTAAAATTATTGTTATCTGTATTTTTTAAGGTTAATATACTTAATAATTCTGCTGTATTTTTCATAGCTACAATTTAAGTTCTGATAGTGTTTTTTTTCTCTTTAAAAGGATATTGCTGTTTAAATTCTGATGGTTGAATTTTTTTCAAAAACAAACTTAAAATACTATTTGTAATGGTTTTTTTGTGGCGTAAATAAATAGTCAAATCTTGTGGAACAGCACCGACCGAACTTTTTATTTCGCTAGCGGTTCGTCCAAAATTTATGGTTTTTACTTGATTTTCTATTCCTAAAGAAATATAATCGTATAACATTCGCTGATAAATAGCGTACTCTTTATTGTTCTGATAATCGATTCCTACAAAGTGAGCGTCTAATGAATTTTGATTAAAAATTCCTGATAAAAAACCAACTAATTTATCTTCTAACCAATAGGCTTTTAAAAAATAAGCATCGCCTAAATTATCTTTTAAAGTTTGAAAAGTTTGTAAATTGAAATCGCCTAAATTAAAACTCGCTTTGCTTGAAACTGTTTTATATAAAAAAGTCATTTCAGGTAATAAATCTTTTAACCTGTCTGCGGTAATATCTTCGGTTTTTAAAACAGCACTATTTTTAAATGCTTTTCTGGCTTTTACCCTAAATTTTGTTTTTAAAGCGGCTAAATAATCATCTAATGAATTCCAATTTTCAGGTATATGTAAAATCATATTTGGATCTACATTAAAAGAATTATAATTTTTTTCTTTTAACACCGATTTACTAAATAATGATTTATTTTCAAAATCCTTTAACATAAAAGCATCGGCTGTATTTTGAGGTTTTAAACTAGAAAACGCTAATACTGCTTCGGCTATTTTAGGAAGAATTTCATTTCTATTTTGATTTTTTTTGATAAAAACACCATGTTCACCACTTACAAAAGTATTACCACAAGTAAGTATTTTAAAGGCTTTTTCAGGGGATAAAAAACCCGATTTTTCCCCCATACATTTTACCCAATTAACAATAGATTGCATCTCATTTTTAACGCTGTCTAAATAAAAATCGACTATTTGAAGGGTTGCAAAAGCAATTGCGCTATTTTTTTCATCAAACAAAACAATATAGGCAAATTGTATTTTTGAATTATTTTGCTGTAATGCTTTTAAGTACTTCGGATGAAAATACCAGTTGTTTGTACAGTTTAATGCTGCCCAAATATCGGTAGATATTTCATGAACATCATTAAAATATTGAGCATTTAAATTGGGTTTATTACAAGATAAAATACACACAGGTTTTGGTTCTATTTTTGGTGTAAAATACTAAAAGTTTATCTAATCGATGTTATACAACGCCATTATTCCAAACGGGTACTTTTAAGAGTTTGCTAATTTTTAGCATATCGCTTAAAATATAGGTTTTATCACCGTGATTTAATAAATTATAACGTACGCCGTTTTTAGTGATTAAATTTAATTCATAGGAAAAATAACTTCCCGAAGAACTGCTGCCTGATATAAATTTCTCTAAAACCTGTAAGGCGTGTACTTGCTGAAATGTTAATAATTCTGCTCCTACAATTATTTTTCTTTTTCGAGTGTATATATATGCTTTTGGCGAAAACATAAATAATAAAATAACTCCTACAATGAAGAAAACACCTCCTGATGTAAAAAATAATTTTCCGCCTTTCATAAAAGTAAGCGGAATATCGGAAGTTTGATAAAATTCGTAAAATGAAACAGCGACATAATTTAATCCTATCAAGAAAAAACTCCAGGCAAAAACTTTGGTAAACGAACTTCCTGTTATTTTATAACCTTGTGCTGTTTTTTTAAATGTTTCACTCGCAAAATTGCTTCCTGAACTTTCTAAACCATCCCACGAAATAGTTTGTCCTATTTGATCGGTCGTAAAATCATCAAAAGTAAAATCGATTTGTTTGTTTTTAGAGGATGTTTTTTTTCTATTAGATAGATAACTTGTTACTAGCATACCGATTCCCATAAAAACTAAAACAAGTAACATTCCGCCTGTTTTATAATATAGAAATTTTTGTTTACCATACACTTTTTGATGAACAGGTACAGTTATTTCTAGTTTTTTAAGTAAATGTGTGCCTTTTCGATTTAGTTTTTTGGCGTGTTTTAAAGAGTCTAAACTGCGAATATCATTTTGAAGGTTTATTTGATTATTGTTATATCTTTCATATTGCTTTTGAATTTGCGGTACAAATACAAAATAAATCATTCCGATAGGTATTAATAAAAAAAGCCACGAGCTTTTGAAGGGTAATTTTTGCATTTACTGTTTTTTAGTACACGTTATTAATGATTAAAACTATAAATTCTGATAAACAAACGGGTTATTTATCAGAATTTAAATTAGAAAACAAATGCTAAGTTAGTCTAAAACAACTAGTTTAATTGCGTGATATCCGTCAGATCGTACGCCGATTAACCCTGAAACTGTTGCGCCTTTTTTAATGGTAGTATTGGTTATATTATAGTCGAATAACTCTTTTTTAAATTTTTTATTTGCCGAATTTGCAGCAATCATATTTCCTCCTGCTATTCCTGGTCCTACAATTAAACCAACAGGTGTTGAGCTTGTTTGTTGATTGTATCCATTGCTAGAATCGGTGGTGTAAAATCTTAATGGTGTTAATAATAAATACCATAAGTAAGAAGCAACGCTTTGTTTTAATGATTTAAAAACCATTTCGTTTTCCATAATATATAAACCTGCGCCATCGTCGTAGGTTAATTTTAAGTCTTTACCAAAAACAATATCTTTATCAGAATTATTAGTCAATTTAACAGCAATTAACCGAATACCTTTTGAAAGTTCTTTTTTGTGATATTTTTTTTTCAATAACTCGTATTTATATTCAAGAATAACCCCTTTATCGGTACTTTTTGATACATAATTAAGTGTTTCAGGACTAATAGTTTTATAGCTTGAAGCACAGCTTGTTGCTAAAAATAGTAGTATTAAAAGGGAAATTGTTTTAAATAAATTCATTTTATATATTTTTATGATTCAAAAATAGCTTAAAAAATAAAGCCACAAACAATTAATCGTTTGTGGCTTTATATAAAAAATTTAGTTACTTATTTATAAGGCAATTACCCTACAAGATTAATTATTTTTCCAGGAACAATAATTATCTTTTTAGGAGCTTCTCCTTTTAATTGCGCAATTGTACGCTCGTCTGCTAATACAATTTTCTCAATTTCTTCTTTCGATAAGTCTAATGCTAATTCTAAAGTAAAACGCATTTTCCCGTTAAAAGAAACTGGGTAGTTTTTTGAACTTTCTACTAAATAAGAAGCATCAAATTCAGGGAAATCAACGGTAGAAATTGAACCTTCATGTCCTAATTGACTCCATAATTCTTCAGCAATATGTGGTGCATATGGAGAGATTAAAGCTAATAAAGGCTCTAAAATTGCACGTTTATTACATTTTAAAGCAGTTAACTCATTTACCGCAATCATAAAAGTAGAAACCGAAGTATTGAAAGAGAAATTCTCGATATCTTCTGCTACTTTTTTAATGGTTTTATGTAAAATTTTAAATTCTTCTTTTGTCGGTTCAGCTTCGGTTATAATAACTCCTTGTTCGCCAACATATAATTTCCATAATTTCTTTAAGAAAGAATATACTCCTGAAATACCTGAAGTTTTCCAAGGCTTCGTTTGTTCTAAAGGACCTAAAAACATTTCGAATAAACGTAATGCATCTGCTCCAAATTCTTCACAAATTAAATCAGGATTTACAACATTGTATTTAGATTTTGACATTTTCTCAACCTCTCTGTAACAAACAAATTGATTATCTCTTCCAAAAACAAACTCAGCAGTTTCAAATTCTGATCTCCAAGCTTTTAATTTATCAATATTTACATTGATATCTCCTTCTAAAGTACTTACACAAATATGAATTGGTCTGTACGTTAAAGATGCTTCTGTTTCTTCTGTTAAACCTGCTTCGACTAACTTCTTGTGTAATCGAGAACCTAATTTATCATCAGCTTCTGTATCTTCTATTTGATTTTCTCCTTGGAAATAATCAGCAGAAACATATAAATTATGTTTTTTACCGTCAAACAACGCTTCATAAACAAGTGCTGATGTTCCTAAAATCATCCCTTGATTGATTAGTTTCTTTGCAAACTCATCAACAGGTAAAGCGCCTTTATCAAACAAGAATTTTTGCCAAAAACGAGCATATAATAAATGTCCTGTTGCATGTTCAGAACCTCCAATATATAAATCGATTTCTTTCCAGTAATCAGCCGCTTCTTTGCTTACAAATTCTCCATCATTTGTAGCATCCATATAACGGTTAAAATACCAAGAACTTCCTGCCCAACCTGGCATTGTGTTTAATTCTAGATTAAAAATAGTTTCGTTGTTAATTAAATTATTAGCAACTACTTCATTTTTATCAGTATCCCAAGCCCAAGCTTCAGCATTTCCTAAAGGTGGTTTTCCATCTTGTGTTGGCAAATATTTTTCAACTTCTGGTAAAACAATTGGCAAATATTTTGCGTCAATCATTTGTGGCATTCCATCTTTGTAATATACAGGAAAAGGCTCTCCCCAATAACGCTGACGACTAAATACAGCATCACGTAAACGGTAGTTTATTTTTCCAAAACCGAAACCTTGCTTCTCCATTTCATAGATAGCTAATTTCATGGCTTTTTTATATGATAAACCATCTAAGAAATCAGAATTTGCAATTTTAGTTCCTTCTTTATCTGCATGTGCAGCTTCAGAAATATCAACATCAGCAAAAATATTAGGAATTGCTAATCCGAAGTTTTTTGCAAAATCATAATCACGTTGGTCACCACAAGGAACTGCCATTACTGCACCTGTTCCGTAGTTTGCTAATACGTAATCACCAATCCAAATAGGAATTTGTTTTCCTGTAAATGGGTGTAAAGCATAGGCTCCTGTAAATACTCCTGAAATAGTTTTTACATCTGCCATTCTATCTCTTTCAGAACGCTTTGCTGTTGCTTTTATATACGCATAAACAGCTTTCTTTTGAGATTCACTTGTAATTTTAGTTACCAACTCATGTTCTGGAGCTAGTGTCATAAAAGATACTCCGTAAATAGTATCAGGTCTTGTGGTAAAAACGTCTATTACATAATCGTTTTGTACTGCTGTTTCAACTACCTCAACTGTTGATTTTTCAAGAGGTTTTGCAAATTGAATGGTATTATTAATTTTAGATACAACACCTAAAACATTTTCTAATACTTCTTCATTTGTAAAGCGAACGATATGAAGTCCTTCATTTGCAAAATACGTAGTTCTTGCTGCTTCATCTTCTTTACCAGAAAATTCAACAACAATATTTTTTGCTAAACATACATAATCTACTAAAAACGTACCGATGGTATATTTTTTTCTAAATTTTGATGCTCCTTTTTTATTTTTTAATTCATTCCAAAGAACTTCTTCCGCCTTTGATAAGTTTAAACGCATTTCTTTTAATGCCTCTAATTCTTTGAATGATAATTTTACTCCAGCTTCTACTTCTAAAGCATCAACTTTAAAAGTTACCATTGCTCCTTGGCTTCTTCCAATCCAATTTGTTTGGCTATCTTTTAAAGGTTGTGGCCAATCGATGTTTTCTAATCCGTCTAATAAACGTTGTGAATATGCTGAAATTCGCATAGACCATTGTGTCATTTTTTTACGAATTACAGGATGCGCTCCACGTTCTGATACGCCGTTTATAATTTCATCATTTGCTAATACCGTTCCTAACTCAGGACACCAGTTTACTTCGGTATCAGATAAATAGGTTAAACGATATTGTAATAAAACAGCTTCTTTTTCTTTATCAGAAAATGCATTCCAATCATCCGCAGAAAAAATAGCAATATCTTCTTCTGATACAGCATTTACAGATGCATTTCCTTGCGTTTCAAATACAGAGATTAAAGTTGAAACATCTTCAGCTTTATCAGCATCTTTATTATACCAAGAATTAAATAATTGGATAAAAATCCACTGTGTCCATTTATAATATTCAGGGCTAGAAGTTTGCACCTCACGAGACCAATCGAAAGAAAAACCGATATTATCTAACTGACGACGGTAGGTTTTAATGTTAGTTTCCGTAGTAATTGCTGGATGCTGACCTGTTTGAATTGCGTACTGTTCTGCTGGTAAACCAAAAGAATCATATCCTTGCGGATGCAATACGTTAAAACCTTTATGACGCTTGTAACGTGCATAAATATCAGATGCAATATATCCTAAAGGATGCCCAACATGTAGCCCCGCTCCTGAAGGATAAGGAAACATATCTAACACATAATATTTAGGTTTCTCTGATTCATTACTGGCTTTAAATGTTTGGTTATCTGCCCAAAACTGTTGCCATTTTTTTTCTATATCTTGATGATTATATTGCATTGTATTTCGTTTAAGAAGCTACAAATTTACGTTTATTTTAAATACTATTTTTGTTTATTTTTTATACATCGAAACAAAAACATAATACTATAGAGCAACAAAAAATAGGTTTAAAAATCGGGGGATTTAAAAACCTATTTAATGCACTATATATTGTTGTTAATTTTTTATCCTTTTACAGGCACAGATACAATTAATTTTCCCCATCCTAAATACATGGTTGCATCATTTTCTTGTCCGTTGAAAGCAATTGAAAATGCTTCAATTGATTTTTTTGATGTTGATACACTAGCCGATACTCTTACTACATCTTCCAATTCACTATAAGAATAAGCTCCCCAAACATTTTTGGCGGTACTTAAAATTACTGTCCATTGTTTATCTCCAGGAATGGTAAACAACGTATATGTTCCTGATTTAACTTCTTTACCTCCAAAATTTACATCTTTATAAAAGGTGATTTCAGCAGCTT
Organism: Tenacibaculum finnmarkense genomovar ulcerans; assembly: GCF_900239495.1. Taxonomy (GTDB): domain Bacteria; phylum Bacteroidota; class Bacteroidia; order Flavobacteriales; family Flavobacteriaceae; genus Polaribacter; species Polaribacter ulcerans. The sequence continues at coordinate 166,361 of NZ_OENE01000003.1, read as the reverse complement.
CATTAGCGCCTGTTCTCCAAACTTTATCGTTGGGTGCTAATTTAATAACGCTTCTTCTTTTTAATTGCGGACGGCTATAAACTACTTTTACTAATTTATCTGAAATTCGATAACTGCTAGGGTATGCTGCTACATCCATCGGGCTTTTATCTAATCCTGCGAAACTTTGTGCATTTACTTGATTAGAAAATAATACTGTTAGTATTAAAACTACTGTAACAAAGATTATTTTTTTCATGTTGGAATTATTTTACAAGTTGATTAATTTATAATTGCTGTTTTCAAAATTACAAACCTTTACAGGAATTATTTCTTAATAATAACCCATACTTCTGTTAAATTTACAACGTACTTAATCAGTTTTTACCTTTTTAGATAGTTGTTCAAATAATACAATCAACAACAAATTCACTCCAAACATTGGTAACAATACCCCTAATAAAACAAGTATAAAAACAATTAATTTACCAACTTTAAATTGAGATGATACTTTTGGAACGCCCCAACTTCCTTTTTGTTTTCTATATAAATACGAAAATAAACCCGCAACCGTCATTAATGTTAAACCGATAGCAACGCCAAACATCAGCCACCAATTCCAACCACCAAATTGCCCTTGATGAAATGCCATCACCCACATTCTGCCACGCATTAAAAACCCGACATCACTCCAAGTATGTGCTTTAATTAATTCTCCTGAATACTGATTAAAATGTAACTTTTTCTGAGCATCTAAAGGAAATGTTTTATTCGAAACACTAAACGTACTTTTTGCTGATTTTGGCAAACCAATACTAACAATTCCTTGTAATTTTTGCTGATTTGCAATAGCAACCATTTCATCTATTGATAAGGTTTTTATCTTTATAGTTTCTTTATTTTTTACTTCGGATATTAAACCTCTTCCGCTCCAAGTTTTAGGAAATCCTGTATTTGTTACTTTTTGAACCCATTTAAAATTACTTCCAAAAACATCTGTCCAAGGTAAACCTCCTGCTAAAACGAGCAATAATAAAATCGACATCCAAAAACCAGTTACGGCGTGTAAATCTCTAAATAAAGTTCTTTTTCCTTGATTACATCGAATTGTAAAAAGCCCTTTTAAATCTTTAAAACTAGCAAATGGCCACCAAATATAGATTCCTGTGATAATTAAAACCACCATCCAACTGGCAATTAATTCAATAAGTAATGTTCCTACTTTTCCTGCTAATAATTCGCCGTGTAATTTTCTTATAGAATACATCCACGTACTTTTAGGCGAAAAAGTACCTGTAGCTTCCCCTGTATATTGATTTATAAAAACGGCTTTTTTATGACTAAACCTTCCAACTACAAATTCGGTAGCCTTCTGAGGATTATCATTAATAACCATTGAATTTGGTTTCTTTTTTAATTTTTTAATAGCATTCTCCCACTGTTGTTGATACGAAATTGGTGTTGTTTGCAAAGTTTCAACGTCTTGAATTTTTGCAACCTCTTTACTTTGTACATCTGGATTAAATAAATAAATAGCTCCAGTAATAGATAGCACCAATATAAAAGGCAAGGAAATAAGCCCTGCAATAAAATGCCATTTCCAAAGCCATTGATTTAGTTTTCTATTTTTCATTTTATAAAATTTTAAAAGTCTTTTTACTTTAGTTATTAAAAAAATAAAAAGGGAGTAAAAAGACTTTTTATTTTAAAAATTTGATATTAAAAATTGTACTTGACTCCAAAATGAAATGCTCTTGGAGCACCTACACCATATTTGGTACTTCCATATCTATAAGAAGCCCTTGTTGAATATAACGTGTCAAAAATATTTAAGCCCTGTGCCCAAACATCAAATTTTTTGTAGGTATAATTTGCCTTCAAATTAAAAATCTGATGCCCATCATAAGTACTTGTCCCCATTATTTTATTTCCTGAAGCATCCTTTGCTATAATAGCTTCATTTTCAAGACTCGTATTATACGCTCCTATTTGTTCGTGCTGAAATGTTACTAACAAATTATCGATTGGCGTATATTTTAACGACATCGAAGCAATGTAATTTGGTGCCGTTGGCATATCGGTATTTGAATGATCAATTTTTGAATATGCCTTTGTTTTTTTATCTTTTACAGCCTTGTAAAACTCCAGATATTTATGTGTAGCGTAACTTGCATTATAATCAAAAGTTAAATTGTTTAAAATTTTCCAATTAACCCCTAACTCAATTCCTTGCGAACGCGTTTTTCCTGCGTTTTGCTTTAAATAATTTCCGCTAGCATCCGAAGTGGTAACCAGCCTGTTTTTACCATCTAATCTGTAAGCAGTAACATCTAGTTTTATATCAGAATTTATAGCTACATATCCTCCAACTTCGTAATTATCAAAATTGGCAGGTTTTAAGGCATAAACTACCTTATCAACACCACTATTTCTAAACAACGACCCTACTTGTGGCGGCGTAAATCCTTTTGAATAATTTGAATAAAAACCAATATTGTTGGTAATATTAAAATTCATTCCTATTTTAGGAGATACATTATTATAACTTACTTTTTGGTCTTTCACACCCGATTTTCCTTCATCTTTATTATCGTAATCATAGTTAAAACCATCATAACGCAACGCAGCAGTTACCTTTAAGTTTTCTAGTGGCGAAATTTCAAACTGCGCATACCCCGCATAATTTAAAATATCAGCCTGATAAAACATTTTATACAGGTCTGTTTGCTGATAATCAGTAAATTTCTTGGTAGTTTTATCATAATTCACCTTTATTTTTTTCGCATAATAATCTTGTGGCGAATAATCAACCGTACCTCCTACAATTAAAGAAGCATCTGCAAAATTAAAATCTAATTTATGTTGAACCAACGCTACTGCACTGGTAAATTTATTCGAATTAATTTCACCAAAATCACTTCTTGTTGACATTCTGTAAGAAGGAATTTGATTCATTTCATTATTTCTGTAGATAAAATTAAAAGACGTTTTATTGCTGTCATTCCATGTTTTATCTAAAGTCGTACGAAAACGCAATGCCGTTGCTTCTCTTTCAGCAAACGTATGATTACTCTTATATTTTCCTGCCAAATAATTTTCTTCGGATAAAGAGCTTGACCCCATATCAGAACGAAAATCGATAAAAGAAACGGTATTTGTCCAACGTAACGTTTGAGAAAAATCATTTACATTTTTAAAGGTAATAGCAAATTTCTCATAATCAGAATGTTCAAGCAAACCATTTACACGGCGCACCTTATGAACTCCCACATAAAAACCATGCTTGTCTAAAGCCGTTGTAGATACTTCTGCTTGTACTTTTTGCAAGCCCAAAGTATTGGCTTCCATCGCAAACGAACCGCCAAATTCTTTTCTAGGATTTTTAGTGATAAAATTAATACTTCCTCCAATTGCTTCACTTCCGTAAATACTCGATGCAGGTCCTTTTACCACTTCAACCCTACCAAAAGCAGTACTGTTCATTTCTAACAACGCATTATGATTAAACACTGCAACAGGGCGGATTGGCAAGCCATCTTCCAAGTATAAAAACAACGATTTTGTTGATATTGGCGTACGAATTGCCATCATATGTTGCTCGTTACTTGCCGCCATTGAAGTACTCATATACACCCCAGGAACCTGATTTACTAACTGTTCTATTCCAAAAGCCTTAGACTCTTCAATATCTTTTTCAGTAACCAAACCAATTGCCGCAGGAATATATTTACGTTTTTGAGCTTCACGAGAAGCCGAAACAATAACTTCTTCTAAACTTTCTAAATCTTCTACTAATTGAATTGTGTTTAACTTATTTAAAAGCGTTAGCATTTTTGTTTGATAGCCGACACTTGTAATGTTTACTTTTACATTTTTCTGATTTTTTAAGCTTGTTAATTTAATAGAAAAATCTCCATTTAAATCAGAAGCGGTTCCTATATTTTTATTATCTATAGAAATAATAGTAGCTCCAACTATTGGATTATTATTTTTATCAATAATTTTTCCTTGATATTTTTTATATATTTTTTGCTGATTTTGTTGATTTTTTTGTTGTGCAAAATTCTTAGAAATAGGCATAAGAAATGCTATTACTAGGATTAGTACTATTTTTTTCATGATTATAATTTTGTAACTATTTTACTTAAAAGTTATAGTTTAAGTATAAGCTTGTTCGGAATTTTACTTCCACCTTTGCTTGTGCTAAATTTTGATTTATTGGATACATACCTGATGCTCCAAAAGTTATTTTATTGGTATTATATTCCAAGCCAATACTCGAAAACAAGGCGTGTCCGTCAGAACCTTTTACCTCCATGTTAAATTGTTTGTTAACATTGTAAAACTCTCCTGAAATTCCTAATGATGGAATAAATACATTCTTTTTAGCATCTTTTAAAACGTAAAAAAGCGTGCTATTAAAATTAAATTGATTCCCGAAACGGTATTTTTTATTATTCGTGTTTTTATAGTAATAACTTAGGTAATTTGTTACACCAAAATCATTATATTTAAAAACATACTGTAGGTTCGACATATAATCAACACTACCAGTTCCTAATTGAAAACTTGGGTTTGTTGAATTGTTAATTTCTTGGGTATATTTTCCTGTAGGAAGCTTTACACCAACACCCACTTTTACAACATGATTTACCATCGATGTTTTTTCAGTTTTCTCGTTATAATCACCTTGTTTTTTATCAAGAATCGTATAATTTGAAAGCAGTGTAATATCGCCTAAGCCCGTTATATTTGTTGTTTTATCGACATAATTTCTATGATGCGCATGATACGGCACAAATACCTGTAATTCTAAATTTGTAGCCACAGGAATTCTTGACCAAAGCTGAATAGTATTAAAAGATTCATCAATTTTAGGCGAATCTGTAAAAATTCCATCTTTCGATTCATATTGTTGATACAAATACCGAACTCCTACAAAATTATTGTCGATAATTCCACCCATTCCCAGGCTTCCACCGTTATTGCTACATCCGCAGGCATCGCATTCTTCTTCTAAAAAAGCTTTGTATGACTTTGGAAATATCGTATTCGAAAAACCTTGTATTGCAATACTTAATACTGCTATTGTTAGTATAATTTTATTCTGAAAAACGTTCATCGGTTATAAATTCTAAATCGGTTAATGTGTTTAAAAAGACAAGAATATTTTCTTTTTCTTCTTCGGATAATGCAATTCCTAAGCGTCCGTCTGAATGTTTTAAAATAGGATCTAAATTTGGCGTATTTTGAACATCATTGCTATAAAAATCAAGCACTCTTTTTAGGGTATAAAAACGCCCGTCGTGCATATATGGTTTTGTTAAGGCGATGTTTCGTAAACTTGGCACTTTAAACTTAAAATTGTCTTTTTCATCTAAAGTAACCTTAGCCCTTCCTAAATCTTTAAGTATCGGATGTTCCGCCAAACCATTATTTCGAAAAGAATCGTCTGTAAATAAATCTGTTTGATGACAAGAAGCACACTTTTCTTTAAAGCTTGCTAATCCTTGTTTTTCTTGAGCTGTAAAATTTCCACCTTCTTCATTTCGCACATATTTATCATATTTAGAATTTGAAGAAACTAGCATCATCATAAACTGAGATAAGGCTTTAAGCATGTTTGACATGTTAATTTCACCATCATCAAAAGCCTGTTCAAATAATTTCTGATATTCATTATCGGCTTTTAATTTATCTAAAACGCCTCCTATTGTTTCATTCATTTCAACAGGATTTGTTATTGGTAATATCGAAAAACGATTAAGGTTATCGGTAGCGCCATCTGCCATAAACTGCTTTAAAAAAGCGGCATTTTGAATAGGTGGCGTATTTCGAACCCCTTGCTGATCATCAATACCATGGCTAAATTGATGCCCATGATGTGTAAACGCATTTGCTTGCAGATGACAAAAACCACATGAAATAGTTCCATCCGAAGATAATTTACCTTCATAAAATAGCTTTTTACCCAATTCAAAACCTTTTTCGGTTGGCGGATTGGCTTCTAAATTATATGCTAAGTCGGGGAAATTAGCAGGTTTTTCAAAAACTAATGGAATTTTCACATAAGGTGCTTCTGCTTCTTTACACGATAACATCAATAAGAAACTAAAAAAAAACAGTGTTTTTTTCATAAAAACATTTTAGAAACCTCATCGTTTTTTTAAAGCCGATGAGGTTGATAAATCTATATTTTACAAGGCGCTAATTAATGGTGTGCTCCTGAATTATGTACGTGATCTACAGTAAACATATGGTCTAATAAATTGTCAAATATCTTCCCTGCTTTTACACCGCCCATAATACTACTTTGTTCTGATAATTTTATAGTGTTTTTTCCTGCTAAAGTTTTAGAAACATCTACTTTTAAATGTATTTGAGGTGCATTTTCTTCAGATACCGCAACATGTTCAATTGCTAAGGTTATTTCTTGATATAAAACAGTGTTTGCAAGGTGTACAGCATAGCCTGTTTCTTCTTTATTCGTTTGAGAAGTAAAAGAACCTTCAAAGGCTAAATTTTTATAACCTGCTGTCCAGCTCCAAGTTAAACCGTATTTTCTTGCAGCTACCCAAAGGTCGATATTGTCACCTGATTCATCTGTTTTATACGTTTCTTCGTGGTTTAAATATGTTTTTTTATCAACACCGATTCCAAATTTCATTTTGGTGTATTTCCCAGCAGGAACATCTTTTAAATCAACTTTTAAATTTTTCACTTTTGTACCGCCTCCTTCACTAATAATATAAAAACCTGGTACTGCTACTTCTTTTCCTTCTTCGTTAGTTAATGTAAAATTCCCTACAATATAATCTAAAGCATCAGGGGTTATTTTTTCATCATTTAAAGTATAGGTAGTTCCTAATATAAAATCGCCGTCGGCCATTGCATGGTCAAATTCAACTGAAATATCGTTTTTTCCTTTTAATGCTAATTCATCATCATTATTACTACATGATACAGATACTAATAGTGTTGCTGCTGCAACTAAACTTAAAATTTTATTCATTTTATACGTGTTTACATTCTGATGAACTTTTTTAAGTCATCAGAAAATTATGTTTTAAAAAAATTTAATAAACAGCCTATAAAACCTATGTTAAAAACACAAGTATAAATTAGGCTAACCGATATAAAAAAGAAGTGTTGGGTGGATGAAATGTAGCATTTTCAAACAGATAAGAATATGTTTGATTGTAAGTAAATAATGCTTTTTTATGATAAGCTGTTAAAGTGTTTTTTGGTAAATTAACCAATTCTATAAAACCTATCGGATAATCTTTAAGAACAATTTGAAGAGATTCAAAATCGTCTTGCTGCTGCTGTTCTATTTTTAACATTAATTGACATTTACCATTACATGCAAGTTCAGGCTTGTCTTTATTAATACACAAAACTTTAGAAATATAATCATAATTTATTGCATACTCCACAAACGGAGCCACTGGGCGCAACATAGCTACCAGATACAATAAAATAAAAAAATAGATACTTAACTTTTGTAACAAAACGTGTTTTTAAAATAGAAAGAGCAAATATAGTTTAAGTATTTTTTTTACTACATTTTTTAGAGAATATAATATTATTTTTATTTGTTCTAAATAATTATTACATTTGCAGCGAAATTACAGCAAAATGATTATATTTTACACTCAAAATAAGGATGTTAAGAAATTAACTCCGATTATTCCAATACAGCCAAAAGTGGTAGCAAAAGCACTTACAACAACTTCTTGTAGTAGTATTTGCTCTTCTAGTTGTATAAAACCTAAAACTAGGTGTTGTAATAAGTACCAAAAAAAAGGCATCAACTGTAAGCGATGCCCTTTAACTTTTGATATAAAAATTGCTTCTTAATTAAAGAACTTTTAATAAAAAATAGCTCTTTTTTCCACGTTGTAATAACACGTATTTATCGGCTATTAAATCTTTTGATGTAATTAAAAAATCTTCTTTTACCTTTTCTTTATTTACCGAAACAGCATTTTCTTTTAAAGCTCTTTTAGCATCTCCGTTCGATTTTAAAAAGCTTGTTTTTCCTGATAAAGCATCAATCATTGATAAACCTGCTTGAATATCATCTTTAGAAACTTCGGCTTGTGGCACACCATCAAACACATCTAAAAAAGTTTGTTCATCTAAACTTTTTAAATCATCCGCTGTTGATTTTCCAAATAAAATATTAGAAGCTGCAATGGCTTTTTCTAATTCTTCTTGCGAATGTACAAAAGTAGTAACTGCGTTTGCCAATGTTTTTTGAAGCGCTCTTTCGTGTGGTACTTCTTGATGTTTTTCAATTAAATCGGCAATAGTTTGCTGATCTAAAAATGTAAATATCTTAATATATTTAGCCGCATCTTCATCCGAAGTATTTAACCAAAACTGGTAAAATTTATATACCGATGTTTTATCGGCATCTAACCATACATTTCCGCCTTCTGATTTCCCAAATTTTGAACCATCAGCTTTGGTAATTAATGGGCAGGTCATTGCGTAGGCTTTTGCCTCTTGCCCAACGTTCATTCTACGAACTAATTCTGTTCCTGTAGTAATGTTTCCCCATTGGTCAGAACCTCCCATTTGTAATAAACAGTTGTGGTTTTTATATAAATGATAAAAATCGTATCCCTGAATTAATTGGTAGGTAAATTCGGTAAAACTCATCCCTCCGGTAGTATCACCTGAAATTCTTTTTTTAACAGATTCTTTTCCCATCATGTAGTTTACCGTAATTCGTTTCCCTACATCTCTAGCAAATTCGATGAAGGAAAAATCTTTCATCCAATCATAATTATTTACTAATAAAGGAGCGTTTTTAGCAGTGCTTTCAAAATTTAAAAAACGTGCTAAAGTTCGTTGAATTCCTGCTACATTTTTGGCTAATGCTTCTTCGTTTAATAAATTACGTTCGTCTGATTTTCCTGACGGATCACCAATCATTCCTGTTGCGCCACCTACTAAAGCTACGGGTTTATGCCCTGCTTTTTCTAAATGAACAAGTAATATAATAGGTACTAAACTTCCAATATGTAACGAATCAGAAGTTGGGTCAAAACCAATATATGCTGCCGTCATTTCTTTTAGTAATTGCTCTTCAGTTCCTGGCATCATGTCGTGAATCATTCCACGCCAACGTAATTCTTCTACTAAGTTATTCATTTTATTACTTTGTTAAAATTTGCTAAAAATGTGACTTTAAAACACAAAATGTTTCTACTATTTAGAAGTATTTATGTTTTAACACAAATATAAAGCTCTTTGGCATATATTTTGAAAAAGAATATATAGTTTTATCAAAAATAATTTAAACAAAAAAAAGAATGAAAAATTTATTGAAACCATTATTTATCGCCTGTAGTGCATTTTTAATCGGAACGACATTTACAAGCTGTGGAGAGGAGCAAAATGGGCTTGCAATAGACCCTGATGAACCTGTGGTTGTAACTCCTGATACGCCAAAACAATTAGTTGTTGATGCTTCTGCTTATTACCCAACATTAGAATTAACAGCCGAAGCTAGCACTACTTTAGATGTTATTGTAAAATTTTCAGGCGCTGAAAAGAAAATGAAACGTTTATATATTACTAAAAATGTATATGGAAGCGAGCAAGGAGCTGTCGCTTATGATTTATCAACTATTGCCGCAGCCGTTAAAACTTATGGTGATGGTTCAATCAACTTAGGAAGTAAAGAAGGGACAGAATTTACCTATAGTATTCCTTTTGAAGCTCCAACAAGTACCGATGGTGTTGTTGTATATAAATTATGGACAACCCGTCTTGCTGCTTTAGGAACAACGAGTAAAGGAGATTTTAGAGATGTATCTAAAAGAAATGCTTATGGTGATGAAAACGCTTATGGAACCATTACAATTAAAGCAGGAAAAGCAACTGCAACAGCTGCTACTATAAAACAATTTTCAGCAGTTATTTTAGCCGCTCCTTTAGCGGATGGTTCTTCTAAATCTTTTATCTCAGTATATAACGGAGATACTTATGCAATTAACGCAGGATTAGAAACTGCTTCTTTTTGGGATTTTGGTTATTATTATGGAGCTACTCATAAAGCTTCTTTTGCATCTGCTTCAGATTTTCCTACAAATATTGTTGATATTGCTGATAAAGCTAATATAAATATCACTCAAGAACCTTTAAATAACTTTTACATCGCTAAATCTACAAAAGATTTTGATACGGTAACTGCTACTGAATTAGAAGCTATTGCTACTCCAAAATCTCAAAGAGTTAACGAGTTAACCGCAGGAGATGTTTTAGAATTTGAAGATAAAAATGGTGCTAAAGGATTAATTAAAGTTACCAAAATAGCAGGAACTTATGGAAATTCAGGTAAAATATATTTTGATGTAAAAATTCAAAATGTTGAATATATCAAATTATAATTTTCAATAATTATACTTTAATAGTTACACTAAATAATTTAAAAGAGGTCGATATTTCGACCTCTTTTTTTGGTTAAAACATTTATCTTTGAATCATGATTTTAGTTACAGGAGGAACAGGCTTAGTAGGCGCACATTTATTATATCATCTAACTCAAAAAGAGGATAAGATTCGGGCAATTTATAGAACCGATGAAAAACGAGAACATGTAAAAAAAATATTTTCTTTTTATACTGATAATGTTGAACATCTTTTTTCTAAAATACAATGGATTCAAGCTGATATTACAGATATCCCTTCTTTAGAACCTGTTTTTAAAGACATTACCCAAGTATATCATTGTGCCGCATTGGTTTCTTTTAATCCGAAAGATTACCAAAAAATGCGTCAAGTAAATATTGAAGGAACCGCAAATATTGTTAATTTTTCTATTGAAAATAAGGTTAAAAAGTTTTGTTTTGTAAGCTCAATCGCTGCCGTTGGAAATGCCATAAATTCCAAACCAATCGATGAAGAAAATGAATGGTCAGATAGCGATACGCACAGCGGATATGCCATTACAAAATATGGCGCAGAAATGGAAGTTTGGCGAGGCAGTCAAGAAGGTTTAGAGGTTGTTATTGTAAACCCAGGCGTTATTTTAGGAAGCGGTTTTTGGCAAGAAGGATCTGGTAAATTATTTACCCAAATAAACAATGGTTTTAATTTTTACACCCAAGGAATTACAGGTTTTGTAGGCGTGCAAGACGTAGTAAAAGCCATGCTTTTATTAATGAAATCAGATAATAAAAATATTAAAAACGAGCGTTTTATTTTGGTTTCAGAAAACAAATCGTTTAAAGAAATTTTAGATACAATTGCCGATAACTTACATAAAAAACATCCTGCAATAAAAGTATCTAAAACCCTAAGCGCATTGGCTTGGCGGGTTAGTTTCTTGGTATCGTTACTAACAAAAAAGAAGCCCTTGCTAACTAAAAATACAGCGCGGGCTTCTCATAATATATCCTACTATTCTTCTTCTAAAATAGAAAAAGCACTAGCCTTTAAATTTGAACTAATTAATTCGCAAATTGCTAAAATAAGCAAGACGTTTTAATTTTATTTTTCAATCAAATAAGGCTTTCTTTGAGGTCTTTTTTCAGGCCTTTTTTCGGGTCTTTTTTCTATTGATAAATTTTTAGAACCTTTTCTTAACTTTTTATCGAAAGGTATCAACTCTTTTTTAGCTAAAGAATCTTTTATTTTTCTTTTTTCCATATAAAAAGAGGCCAATGAATCTATATTCGACTTTACTATTTTCAGTAAATCGGTATATTCCTCTGGCTTAGAGGTATAATATACGTTACTTTGATTAAAACGAGTGCTGTCAATACTATATTTTTGATAAACATAATACATATAATTTTCATCGCGCTTTAAAAACTTGTTCTTTATATTTTTAGCCGACGATACAATATACATATCGGTTAATAAAGCAACCATAGAATCTTTTGGAATCAGGTTTTTAGGCTTTTCATACATCGTATTACTTGTACTACAAGACGCTAAAATTAAAACACAAACAAGTAGTATCTTATTTTTCATTTTTTAATGATTTTTTAAATAAGCCTTCATTGGTTTTAAACTGATAAAAATTTAAAACAATACATAGTATCATAAAAAATACTATATTTTTAAATAAAGGCATTATTAAATTTTGATCCACCAAAAAAGCGTTATCGCTTAGCGCAAATAAAATAGGTAGTACCACTAAAAATAAAGAAACTTTAAAATTATTTAATAAAAGAAACCTTATTTTATTTTTGCGTTTTTCTTCCCAATAAGATAAAAAATCATTGTTCATATTTCTCTTGTTTATCTTTTATAAAAGTTTAAATTCTAAACGTTTTCCTTTGATATTTTCATCAAAAACACCATTTTCATACATTAAATTACCGTTTACAAAAGTATGGGTAATTTTACTTGAAAACTCAGTCCCTTCAAAAGGAGCCCAACCGCATTTATATAAAATATTATCTTTCGAAACCGTCCATTTTTGATTGGTATCTACCAAAACTATATCGGCAAAATAACCTTCTTTTATAAACCCACGTTTTTCTACTCTAAATAATTTCGCAGGGTTATGACACATTTTTTCAACCGCTTTTTCAATTGGTAAAACACCTTCTTTTACTTTTTCAAAAATTGCTGTAACAGCATGCTGTACTAATGGTCCTCCACTTGGCGCTTTGGTGTACACATTGTCTTTTTCTTCTAAAGTATGTGGTGCATGATCGGTAGCAATTACATCGATTCTATCATCTAATAAAGCCTTCCATAATTCATCTTTATCTGCTTGGGTTTTTACCGCAGGATTCCATTTAATATGTGTTCCTTTTTGGTCATAGTCTTTGTCGGTAAACCATAAATGATGCACACAAACTTCGGCGGTAATTTTCTTTTCTTCTAACGGAATATCGTTTCTAAAAAGATGCGTTTCTTTTGCTGTTGATAAATGAAAAACATGCAACCTTGCTCCTGTTTTTTTAGCTAATTCGATGGCTTTTGATGAAGATAAATAACACGCCTGTTCACTTCTGATAATTGGGTGATATTTTAATGGAATATCATCGCCATATTTAGCCACATATTCTGCTGTATTTTTTCTGATTGTTGCTTCATCTTCACAATGAACCGAAATTAGCATATCGGTAGAAGAGAATATTTTTTCTAAAGTTTCTTCATTATCAACCAACATATTTCCTGTTGATGAACCTAAAAACAACTTAATTCCCGCTACATTTTTAGGATTTGTTTTTAATAATTCGTCTAAATTATCGTTTGTTCCACCAAACATAAACGAATAGTTTGCATACGATGTTTCAGCAGCTCTTTGAAATTTACTTTCTAATAATTCTTGCGTTGTTGCTTGCGGAACCGTGTTTGGCATTTCAATAAATGAGGTAATTCCACCAGCAATAGCGGCTTTACTTTCGGTACCAATATTTGCTTTATGGGTTAAACCTGGTTCACGAAAATGCACTTGGTCATCAATCATTCCAGGAATTAAATACTTCCCCTGAGCATCGATCACTTGAATAGCTGAAGTTGTATTTATTTGAGTTGAAATTTCTTTGATATAATTTCCTTCGATTAAAACATCACCTTTAAAAACCTTGTTTTCATTAACGATTTTTGCATTTTTAATTAAGTATGATTTCATAGTTGTAGTTGTGTTGTTATTTTGGTAAGCCTTTTAATGTCATTTTTATCACTCCAAATACGGCCTCTTTAATAATTCCAGAACTTAATTTTGAAGTTCCTAAAACTCTATCTGTAAAAATAACCGATACTTCTTTAATGGTAAATTTATGCTTCCATGCTTTAAATTTCATTTCAATTTGAAAAGCATATCCGATAAATTTAATTTTATCAAAGCGAATTGTTTCTAAAACTTTTCGTTTCCAACATACAAAACCTGCAGTGGTATCGTGCACTGGGATTCGGGTTATAAAACGCACATATTTGGAGGCACAATACGATAATAAAACTCGTTTCATTGGCCAATTAACCACGTTTACACCTACCGAATATCGAGATCCGACAGAAACATCAGCTCCGTCAATAGCACAGGCATTGTATAATTTAATTAAATCGGCAGGATTGTGTGAAAAATCGGCATCCATTTCAATGATAAAATCATATTTTTTGGCAATTGCCCATTTAAAACCATGAATATAAGCAGTTCCTAATCCATTTTTTCCGGTTCTTTTTTCAATATAAAGCCTGTTCGGATATTCTTTTTGTAAATTCGCTACGATATTAGCAGTGCCATCGGGTGAATTGTCATCAACAACTAAAATATCAAACTCTTTTTCTTGACTAAAAGTTGCTTGTATTATTGCCGCTATGTTTTCTTTTTCGTTATAAGTAGGTATTATAACTAAAGCGTCTGATTTCATGTAATTTTCATCTAAAACTAAGCAAATATACACTAAATTATCACTAATTTTGTGTTAAATTAAAGCATAAAACAAATACGATTGCAAGCAATTGAACGCATTATAACCGACAATAACTGGATTACCTTAGTCATTTTATTTGCTATTGTTTTAGTAGCAATAATGAAACTACTTGCCCCTGATAAACTGCGAGATTATACCTTTGCTTTTTTTACTTCGGGGTTTTTCAAAAAAAAAGTAGAAGATAATCCGAGTGTTTTTTCCGTATTTTACATGCTCCTATTTTTTTTCTCTACAATAACAATTTCGTTGTTCTTGTTTTTAATGCTACTTCAAAAATATTATTTGCCGACTTTTTTCAACTACACAATAGTGCTCTGTTTTGTGGTTCTGTATTATGTATTAAAATATTCTTTAGAAGCTATTTTGGCTAATATTATTCAATCTAATTATAATACTAAATATTTCTTAGCTACAAAATCAGGTTATTTAAGCAATCTTAGCTTATGGTTATTTCCAGCCATAATTATCTATCAGTATGCGTTTAACCCTCCTTTATTTTTACTTATTTATAGCCTTATCTTATTTATTTTCAGGGCTTTTTTAATCTTTATTAATAACAAAAAAATAGTTATACGTAAGTTCTTTTATTTTATTTTGTACTTTTGCACCCTTGAAATAGCACCCCTACTAATTGTTTATAAAATAACTACTACGTAAAAGAGAAAAACATATGAAAGTGAAAACTATTTTAGTCTCTCAACCTGCTCCCAAAACGGAAACTTCTCCTTATTTTGATTTAGCAGAAAAACAAAAAGTAAAAATTGATTTTCGATCTTTTATTCATGTTGAGGGTATCGACGGAAAAGAGGTCAGAACTCAAAAAATTGATTTAAAAAACTATACTGCAATTATTTTAACAAGCAGAAATGCTGTTGATCATTTTTTTAGAATTGCCGAAGAAATGCGTTTTACAGTTCCTGACTCAATGAAGTATTTTTGTCAATCAGAAGCTGTAGCTTACTATTTACAAAAATACGTTGTGTACAGAAAACGTAAAATTTATGTTGGAAGCAGAACTTTTCCTGATTTAATCAAATTGATTAAAAAACACAAAGACGAGAAGTTTTTATTACCTTCTTCGGATAAATTAAAACCATT
The DNA here is from genome assembly GCF_900239495.1 of Tenacibaculum finnmarkense genomovar ulcerans. Classification (GTDB taxonomy): domain Bacteria; phylum Bacteroidota; class Bacteroidia; order Flavobacteriales; family Flavobacteriaceae; genus Polaribacter; species Polaribacter ulcerans. The sequence goes on along the minus strand of NZ_OENE01000003.1, from coordinate 150,873 downwards.
AATCCCTGAAGAATTAGATAAATTAGGAATTAACTGGAAACGTGTAAATTTATACAAAACTGTTGTAAGTAATTTATCTGATTTAGAAGATGTATTTTATGATGTTTTAGTATTCTTTAGTCCTTCAGGAATTGATAGTTTATTCCAAAACTTCCCTAATTTTAAACAGAACGAAACAAAAATAGCTGTTTTTGGAAACTCAACCGTTAAAGCTGTTGAAGATAGAGGCTTACGTGTAGATATTGCTGCGCCAACACCTGAAACGCCTTCAATGACTATGGCTTTAGACAAATATATAAAAGGTATTAATAAAAAATAACAATACTTTTTAGCCTATAAAAAAACCATCAAAAATTATTTTGATGGTTTTTTTATGCTTTAAATAAAAGACATAAAAAACCCACTCAAAATTGAGTGGGAAAAATTGCTATGAAAAAGAAAAAGTAGTGGTTTTAAAACCACTAGGCAAATATACATAACTAAATACTTGAAAACAAATGTTTTATGATATTTTTTTTCACATAACCAATTATCGCTAGTCTTTTGTCGTATTTAATTTTAAATAAATAGGCTATTAAAGCCTGTTTAAATTTTATCTAAAAAAAAATATCAGTCATAAAAAAAGCAACCCTATTTGGGTTGCTTTTATATATATAATACTAAAAGTAGTTTATTCTACATTAAAAGTAATAGGTAATGTGTACCCTACTCTTACTGCTCTACCTCTTTGTCTACCTGGTTTCATTTTAGGTATTTTTTTAGCTACACGAATAGCCTCTTTTTTTAACCTTGGGTGAGGAGCTCTTGCGTTTACACTAGTAATAGAACCATCTTTGTCAATTTTAAATTGAACATAAATACGTTTCTTTCCTGGCGCTAAACCTAACTCATTTGCTAATTCAGCATCAAAATTACGTTGTACGTGTTTCTGTAATTTTTTATTTAAACAGGCTTTCTTTTCTGTTTTCGATCCTGTACAACCTGGAAAAATTGGCACTTCTTCAATAATAGAAAATGGTACGTCTTCTACCACTTCTTCTTCTTCTTCTACCTCTTCGATATCTTCTACCTCAACAGCTTCAGATTCATCAGTTTCAGTTGACTCAATAACAGTTTCTTCTACCTCCTTCTCATCTTCAACAACTTCAATTTTATCTGGAGCTGGTGGTGGTGGTGTGTTTTGTTTTGGTTTTGGTGGCTCAATGGTTAATTCAATTGTTTCTTCTTCAATTTCAGATGCCATTTCAACACCTTCTAAAACGCCATATGTTTTATCATATGTTTTATTTTCAATTGCAACATATGTTACAAATAAAGCTAAAACCAAACCTAGCTGCATAAACAGTTTACTATAATTCTCTAAATTTGACTTTGGATTCTTCTTAATTTCCATCCTAAATGTTTTTTAATAGTTCGCTAATTTAATTAATTTATTTCAACTTTTACAAGCTAATTCTTTAAATAGTTACATTTTTCTCAAAAAAAGAAAGTACATCATATAAGCTATTAAAATACCCGTCGTATTTGCTACAATATCTAAAACATCACCTGATCGGTATGTTGTTATTGTTACCTGAAGCCCTTCAATAATTATGCCGTAAAATAAACAGCATAAAACAATTATAATTTTATTTATTTTTGTTTTATCAAAGGCAATTAACCAAACAAAGCATAAAACAAAATAAGCAAAAGCATGCTCGTATTTGTCTAAATTTTTTATTTGAATAATAGCGGGTGGTTTTCCAATTTTAATTAAACTAAGAATAGCAATACCGATGCTTATCAGTATTGCTATTATCGTTAAATTATCCTTTAATAAGCTCTTGATACGCTTGAGCACTTAATAAATCTTCCGTTTGTGAAATTTCTGATAATTTAATTTTTATCATCCAACCATCACCGTAAGGATCTGAATTTACTAATTCTGGCTCGTCTTCTAATTTCTCATTAAATTCGATTACCTCTCCTGATAAAGGCATAAAAAGATCCGATACCGTTTTAACTGCTTCTACCGAACCAAAAACTTCTTCAATATCTAAAGTTTCGTCTAAAGTATCAACATCTACATAAACGATGTCACCTAATTCTCCTTGTGCAAAATCGGTAATACCAATTGTTGCTACATCTTGTTCAATTTTAACCCATTCGTGGTCTTTTGTAAACTTTAATTCTGATGGAATGTTCATTGTACTATTTTTATTGTGTTTGTTTTAATTTCCTAAATTATATATAATATTGATTCCCGCATTAATTGACTGCCTTGGAAATGTAGTTGACACCGCGTATTTAAACGTTTGATGGTTGTAATAAAACGACGCTGTTAAACTACTACTTAAATTATAATCGGCAATAAATTTTAACCCTAATAATTTCTCTCCTCCTGTTATTTGACTATTCTCTTTATCAACACTTCGTATTAAAGTTAAATTATCTCTTAAAGAAACATCTGCTCTTAAATTAATATCTCCTTTTACGGTTTGCTTTTTTCCAGTAAATTTGGTTACAAATTTAACATCTTTAATTTTATATCCAAAGCCAACAACATATTCTGTTCCTTTAACATCGGTTAAAGTATTATTATTAAAATTTAAAGTTAAACTTCTATCTCTTCGTATTTCTCCTTTAAATGAAAATGAATTTTTCATTCTAAAATCGACTTTTACCAAAGGAGAAAACTCATCGATTAAAGTTGCTGACGAAAGTAGTAGTTCTGACTGATAATTACCAGAATTATTTGTATTTGTTGCTACCGATGTATCATATTGTAAATTATTGGTGTAATTTCCTATTGTATAAGATGATTTATACCCATGAGATACGGTAAATGATGAAAATGATTTTTTAAACCACTTATATTGCATTAACCCATTAAAACGCAATGTCCAATTAGGAATTGGAATATTTTTAAATACATTGGTGCTTACCTTACTGGCATTAATTCCTGAATATGCTGCTACAAATGCAGGAAGCATTACTTGTTGCCCTGTTATTTTATATCCTGCATCTGGCGTGTTTGGTAATTTTGATGCAGCAGATAAGCGTTCCGAAATTGTTGCTCGGTTTGCTAAAAAGGTATCGTATAAAGCATCATTGTTTGTAAAAATAGTTCCCATCATAAAATGACTCGTACTGTAATTACCTGTTTCGAAGGCTTTAATTTTTGGGTCTTGCTCAAAACCACCAGCTCCATCAGAAATTACATCTAACTGTTGGTTTAAATTACTGGTATGAATTTTATTTGCTCTTAAATCAATCGTTAAATTTTTAAAAGGTTTTACAGACACTGTATAATCTAACTTTTTATAGGCTGTTTTTCCGTAATTCTTACTGTAATAAGGTTGTTTTTTATCTGTTTGACTTGTTCTTGTAACCAACCATCCGTTTTCAATAGCAGTATTTAAAATAGCTGTTTGACTACCAAATACAAATCCTAAAGATGGCGCAGTACCACCAGCATAATTGTTTCTTCCTAAAAAACCAACTGAAGGTTTGTACCCCTGTAATAAAGTTCCATTATTTTGAGAATAACTAATTTTACCTCTTTTTACTGATGTTAAAATATTATAGGTTCCTTTCAATATTTTACGCCCAAAAGAAGCATTCTTTTTTAAACTTGCTTTTTTAACAGGGCTCTTTTTAGTTCCTTTTAATAGTAATTTATCAAGCTTTAAGGTTTTATAAAAACGCCCAAAATCAATCGTAGCATTTAAGTTGTGCGTGTTGGCATTCTGAATCATATTACCAACAACATCTTGGTAATCAATAGTGGTAATTTCGCCGGTTAATTCATCTTTCTGATTAATGACACTCTGTGAACCTGCTTTCCAATCAAAATCGGCAGTGTAGCCGTAATCGGCAGTTACAAAATTCAAAAACGGTATTTTTTTAAGCGGTAATTTATAGGTTGCATTTAATTTCTGATGATAATTATCAGGGCGTCCAACGGTAAAAAACTGATCGTAGATTTCTAAATTTTCTTCCGTTCCAAAACTATCATAAATATAATTATTGGTTGCATTAAAATTCAATTGCAATGATTTTGTTAAATCAAAACCAACAGTATAATCCCAATTAAATAAAAATCTACGTTGAATTAATTCGGGCTGTGCAGTTAAACCTTCAATTAAATTTCGTGATTGTTGGGTATTATAACTTCTATTAATTTTAGAATTAACAGCAATCGTTTTAGGAACAGGATTTATATTTAAATCTTTTATCAACTTTAAATACTTACTTTTAAATACTGTCGATTTTTTAAACGGTTCAATAACAAAAGGCTTGAAATTAAAATTATAACTCGCCCCTGCCATTACATTGGTGTTTTCAAATTTTTCAATATTATAATCTCGATGCAACTCTTCATTATGCGCATAAGAAACCGATACATTTTCTACATCATAAAACTTTGGCGTTTTTTTACTTTCAGGATTTTTATTCTTTTTAACATTGATAAAGCTAATACTTTTTCTACGCGTATAATCTTGCGCATTTTTACTATTTGGGTTTTTATCTAACGCTTCTTTTAGTTCAATATCCTGAAATTGAGGATCGTATTTAGGATCTCTAAATTCTTCGCCATAACTGTAACTCATCGGCAATTGAATATTCCATTTTTTAGGCATCATTTTACCTAATTGAACATTCGTGGCAACGCTATATTGCTTGGTTTGCTCAATACTTCGTTGTTGCACTCTATCTTCAATACTACCAAAACCAATCGTTGACATCCTACCTGCTAAAGATACATCCATTACATCGGCAAGGTTGGCATCGGCATTTACAACCGTTGCCCATCCTCCTTTATTATCAAAACCAACTGCTCGTAATTCGTTAAACCAAACCTCAGCTGTTTTGGTTGAATTCGATGTGTTTTTTACCCCTAACATTACCGTTTTTATTTGTGCCAATGTTGGGTTTCCTTTTACGGATATTTTTAAACCAGCTACTTTTGATGATGAAAATATTTCGGTAATACTCGCATCTAAAGGTCTTAATAATTTTAAGTTAGCAAGCTCTTTTAAAGGGATTTCTAAATTATTTTCTGCTGGCAACCAAACATCTTCAGAAGTTGCATTAGAAGTTGATAAACTTAAGGGTTTTTCAATTTCGTAATAATTATCATTCAAATCTGTACCTAGGCGGATAACAGCAACCATATCGCCACTTTGAGTACCGCTACCCGTAGGAGTTTCGGCATGTAAAAACATTCGTAGTTTTTTATACCTACGCATATCAATACTAATATTTTTATAAATTGTTCTTACCTGATCGGCAGGTAAATCGGTTACTTTTAAGGTTACCGATTGCTCATTTTGACGTTGAATTCTGTTTGTTCCTTGTAATTCTTCTCGTTGAATTCCTGGAGGTAATTGATATCTTTCCTGATTTTGCTCAATACTAACAACACCCACTTCAAACTTATTAAGTTCGCTCGGTTTTAAAGCAACAGGAACACCATTTTCCGGGAATGTTTTGGTGTAACGTCGCCAATCGCCACGCACCAATTCTAATTCACCAAATCGTAAAACAACAGGCATTTTAAATTCGGTTAAAAACATTCTGATAAAGCGAATACTATTAAAATCAGAAATTCCATTTATTTTTTGATCTTCAGTAATATTTCGAATAGGTATTCTAAATTGATACCATTTAGGCGTTATTTTTTGTCCGTTTGATAAACTAACCGATACTCCTTCTTTAACATCAATAATATGATTTTGACCTTTTATTAAATCGGCTTTATTTAATGAAACTTCGTATTCAAAATAACTATTAACAGGGTTCATTGTTTGATCCTTATTAATATCTTCAGTATCAGGATATGCTGTTGATGATGTAGGATATGACTCCCCCGATTGGCTTGCCGTTGGCGAATTTCCTTGTGTACCGTTAAAGTTTTTATATCGTGATAAAATTGACGGATTTAACGCCTCTATTGCGCCTCCTCTAAAATATTGAAAATTATCGCCCGCAGGATCATTTCCAAAGCTTGCTATTTGCTGATCTGTTAAATTATGTTTTCTTTTAAGAAAAGCTGTTTCTTCGGCATCATTCAATCCATCTAAACCAATATCCTGATTTTTTCTATGGTTGTTATCATTATCAAAAGCATATAAAATCGATGGATTAATTGGTATATTTCCCCAAGCGGTTTCGTTTACATTAAGCCCGTCGGTTTTATCACCATCTTCAGGTAAACCATTTTCATATTGCTTTCTACCATCTTTTAAAATATCTTCAGAAACATTTCCTAAATTGATAAATAACTTTCCTACCTGATTGCTAAAATCTTGAGGATTTACACCTGCTGGCAAACCTTCCGCCTGAGTAATCGAGTAATTTTCATACGGATCCATCAGCCAAAATTGAATATACTCCACATTTGACTGTTCAAAGTTATTGGTTGTTAACGGGCGCATAATTCCTGCCCAACGTTTTGTTGCTGTTTCTTGACCTACATTATAATTATAAGGACCTCTTTCTGACGGATAATACGCCAAATCTAAGGTTCTTACTAAGTTTTGTTGGGTAATATCTAAATCTGTATTTGGAAATAATTCATTGTAACGAATTTGACGCACTTCATTTCTTGACAGTTCATTTTCATCAATATTTCCTGGTCTGTTTGATCCTGCATAAAAAAGCTGATCTACATTATACCACGCTATTTTTGCCCTATTATAATTATACGATAAATCGCCTGAACCACCATTTAATTGTTGTGATTCTGGCGTACTTGCCAAAAACCATTGCTGTGGCGAACTTAAATTAATAGGAATTTGAGACGCTTCAAAATCATCTAAATAAGAAGTTGCCGTTCCATCTACATTAATTCCGCTTGGCGAACCAGGAATTAAATATGCCAAATCGGCTCGAACCGATACATTTGACGCAGCATCCGTTTCTACAAAGGGTAATTTGTTGGCTAATTTTGTTAAAAAAGGCACTTCAGATGAATACGCTAAATTAAACCCTAACATGGTGTTGTTAATTGGTTCACCTCCAAAATTCACCTTTGGTGTTATTGGTTTTTCGCTTACATTCAAATACGTTCCTCCTAAGGTAAAGTTTTCTGAAAAACGATGTTCTACATCAATTCCAATAAATGTTTTTCGTTGCTGACTAAATAAATTATTACTTTCGGTAGTCGCATTAATAGGAATCCCTGATGCTTCTAATCCTGCATCTAAAATTTGTACACGCCCTAGTTGATAATCTACTACATAATCAATTCCTTCTACTAATTGTCGTCCGCCTGCGGTAACACGAACCGAACCTCTAGGAATATTAAATCCGCCAAGCGATATTCCACGGCTTGTTGCAGCTTTAAAATATCCTTTTAAAAAGAATTTATCTTTATTTTGATATTCGTTTTTTGCTTGAATTTTAGTGGTTAAATACAGTTCTTCAAAAAGGTATTTCTTTTGATCGCTTGCATTGGTCAAAGCATCTTTTAAACCATTTCCAAAAGGTTCTGGCTCTGGAAAAATAACATATCCTCTTTCAGAATTTACTGTTATTCCATCTACATAATCAAAAAAACCATCTCCTTTGGGTACGGCATATTCACTTTGGTCTAATTTATCTAAATTGAATATTCGTAGTAATGTTTTTTTTCGCACTGCTTTATCGGCATCATTTTTATCGGTCTCTGCATTTTGCAAAGTATTTTGTAGGGTTCCTGTTTGATCATCTCTATATAATAATTCAATACGAAAACCTTCACGTTGTAATGGAAAAGCGCCTAAAGCATACACGTTTTTCATCATTAATTGCCAGGTAGGAAATGCTTCTCCTAAAAAACCAGGCGCACTTGTATTAGGGCGAATGGTGTTTAAAATTTCACTACGCAGTAATTTTACCACTAAGTTAGACGGCGCAACTACGCCATCATTTGAAAACTCTCCTACTTTGAAAACTGTTTCGCCATTTGAAGCTCCAACAACAGTATATTCGTAGGCAACCGCTAAAACTTCACCATCATTTAAACGTCTGTTTAAAGAGATAAATCCTAGTTGATTGTGTACTCTAAATTCATTGGGTTGTAACTTTCGAGCATTTTGTAAATAGGAATAATTATAGCCTTGTTTTGCTATAATTCCTTCGCTTTTTATAGCGGCATCTATGGTAGCTACATCTCTAATTTCTCCAGATTCTGTTAATAAATTTGCTAATTTATTTACCTTATTATCAGGAATATTAAAACCATTTGCAGTTACAGGACTAGCATTTAGTTTTTTAACTTCAGTGTTTACTAAACTCTTGGTATTCGACTCTCCTAAATCGGCAAGTCCTACAATACTTCGATAATCGGTTACGTTTTGAGAGGTATTTGTTACCCAAACCTCAACCCTTGTAATGTTTATCGGGCTGTTTACTAGCGGATAATTAACTAAGGCTTCTTTGTAATTTTCTCTAAAATAATGCCCTAAAAAGAAGTGACGGTCATTGTCATAATCAGAAGCACGTAATTCAAAAGGTTCAATGGTAGCGCCTCCTTCGGCTACTACGGTTTTAGATTGTGAGTTTTGCTGCGAAAAAGCGGCAGTTATATGTGTTTTACCAAATTGTAGTTCGGTTTTTACTCCAAACAATGTTTGCGCACCATTTATTAACGAGTTTTTAATAGGCATGCTAACATTTCCCGCTTCGATATTTCTAATAATATCATCTTGAGTTGGGGTATATTCTAACTTGATAATGTTTTGAAAATCAAAGGTAGATTGGGTATCGTAATTTGCGGTTACTTTTAGGCGTTCCCCTATTTTTGCTTGTAAACCAACACTTAATTGCTGATCAAAATCAAAGGTGAAATTACTTTGATTTTCAATAGATATTTGCGGGTTTTCATTTTTCTGATAAACCCCACCCAACTTAATATTTACCTGTCCTGTTGGCTTAACATCTACGGTATTTCCTCCAAAAATAGACTCAAAAAACTTTGAGTTTACATAATATTTTGGCAGTAAATTTTTTCGAGCTTTTTTACTCCCTTTACTCTTTGGGTTTGTTGCAGCTACTTTTTCTTGAAAATATGCTTTAATATCGTTTTTTAAGCGATACTTTTTATATTCATTAGGCGTCATAAAAATGGGCGTACCAATAGTATAATCACCAATTTTTTCTACCATCACAAATTTATTGATTGCCTTGTCATAGCGCACAATTTTTTCTGTTGGATTGTTTAAAAAAAGCGCCCCTTTTTGAGTATTGCTAAAACGATACTTTAAAGGTATAAGCGTATCTTTTTTAACAATATTATTGGTCGTACTTCCTGTATTTTGCGAAAACGAAACAACACTTACCAATAAAGCAAGTGTTGTTAAGAATATATTGATGACTTTTTTTTTCAACCCGTTTTATAAATTTTTCAACGCCTGTCTTATAAGTGTTTCAACACTTGCATCAGGTGTTTCTTTTAGTATATTTCCAATAACTTTTTCTGCTTGCTTGCGTAAAAAGCCTAAGACCTCTAAAGCTGATAACGCTTCTTCTTTACTTGTATTGTTGTGTGTGATTGAAACTTCATCTAAATCAAAAATCTTTACAATTTTATCTTTTAAATCAACAATAACACGTTGCGCTGTTTTAATTCCGATTCCTTTTACAGATTGAATTGCTTTTACGTTTTCTGAGGCAATAGCCTGTTGTATTTCTTCGGATGTCATTGACGATAACATGGTTCGGGCAATACTTGGTCCTACACCAGATACAGAGGTAAGCAATCTAAAAATTTCTCGCTCTACTTTATTAAAAAAACCATATAAAGTGTGCGCATCTTCTCGGATAGCTAAATGCGTGTATAATAACACGTTTTCATCCGCAGGTAAATTGGAATATGTATGTAAAGAAATATGTAATAAATAGCCTACTCCATTGCAGTCAATAACGGCATGTGTAGGGCTTTTTTCTACTAATTTCCCTTTTATTTGTGTAATCATTTAAATAAGTTTTACCACCTATAAATATAGGTGGTTTTTTGAACATTAAATTGTTATACCTTCGCTATTCGCTCTTTATTTTGAGCATCTACAACGGCAACTGCTGCCATATTAACCATTTCATCAACACTCGCACCTAGCTGTAAAATATGTACAGGTTTACTCATTCCTAATAAAATAGGTCCGATAGATTCTACACCCTCCGCCTCTTTCATTAATTTATAAGTAATATTTGCTGATTCTAAATTAGGGAAGATTAAAATATTGGCTCTTTTTCCGTTTAATTTAGAAAAAGGAAATTCTTTGGCTAATAATTCTGGATTTAAAGCAAAATCGGCTTGTAATTCTCCATCAACAATTACATTTGGATGATTTCGATGTATGTAAGCAACGGCTTCTCTAATTTTTACAGAACTTTCTGATTTTGATGATCCAAAATTTGAAAAACCTAACATAGCAATATGTGGGGTCATTCCAAACATTTTTGCCAATACAGAGGTTAACTGTGTTATTTTAGCTAAATCTTTTGCCGTTGGATTAATATTAATGGTTGTATCGGCTAAAAATATAGGTCCTTGTTTGGTTAGCATCATATTTGTTGCCGCAACCCTAGTAACACCTTTGTCTTTTTCGATTAATTCTAACATTGGTTTTACAACCGATGCGTATGACCTAGAATATCCTGTAATTAAGGCATCTGCTTCGCCAGTATTTACCATCATTGCTGCAAAATAATTACGCTCACGCATCCATTTTTGTGCCTCTAAGAAAGTAATTCCTTTACGCTGTCTTGTTTTCCAGAAAAACTCAGCATATCTATTTCTTCGAGCTGATTCTTCATCTGTTTTAGGATCAATAATAGTAACTTCGGCATTAAAACCTAGTTCTTCTTTTAATTCTAAAATAACTTCTTTTCTACCTAATAAAATAGGGATTGCTATTTTTTCATCAGAAACACGTTGTGCAGCTTTTAATACATCTATATGATCTGCTTCAGCAAAAACAACACGTTTAGGGTTTTTCTTTGCCCTGTTGTGTAATAATCTGATTTCTTTATTTCCATTACCCGACCTGTCCATTAATTGTTCACGGTAGGCTTTCCAATCGGTAATTGGTTCTTGAGCAACGCCCGATTCCATAGCTGCTTTTGCAATTGCTGGTGGAATTTCATAAATTAATCGAGGGTCAAATGGTTTTGGAATAATATATTCACGCCCAAATGAAAGACTTACTTCATCGTACACAATATTTACCTGCTCTGGCACTGATTTTTTAGCTAAATCGGCTAAAGCATGTACGGCTGCCATTTTCATTTCTTCATTAATTTTAGTAGCTCTAACATCTAAAGCACCTCTAAAAATAAACGGAAATCCTAGTACGTTATTTACTTGGTTAGGATGGTCAGACCTTCCAGTTGCCATAATAATATCATCACGAGTATCAATGGCTGTTTGGTATTCAATTTCAGGATCAGGGTTAGCCATTGCAAAAACAATAGGATCTTTTGCCATTGCTAATAACATAGCTGGTGTTACCACATTTCCTTTTGATAAACCAATAAAAACATCGGCATTGTGCATTGCTTCTTCTAAAGTATTTAAGTCTTTATCGGTTGCAAATTCGGCTTTTTGTGAGGTTAAATTATCTCTATCTTTTCGGATAACTCCTTTACTATCGCACATTACGATGTTTTCTCTTTTAGCTCCTAGCGCTAGGTATAAACGAGTACATGAAATTGCTGCTGCACCTGCTCCGTTTACAATAATTTTAATATTGGCAATGTTTTTATCAATAATTTCGATAGCATTTTTTAATGCTGCCGCAGATATAATAGCTGTTCCATGCTGGTCATCGTGCATTACCGGAATGTCTAATTCTTCAATTAATCTTCGTTCTATTTCAAAAGCTTCAGGAGCTTTAATATCTTCTAAATTAATCCCTCCAAAAGTAGGAGCTATTGCTTTTACTGTTTCTACAAATTTATCTACATCAGTAGTATCTACTTCAATATCAAAAACATCAATATCTGCAAAAATTTTAAACAACAATCCTTTTCCTTCCATTACTGGTTTAGAGGCTTCAGGACCTATATCTCCTAGCCCTAGCACTGCTGTTCCGTTAGATATAACCGCTACTAAATTTCCTTTAGCTGTATATTTATAAACATTGTTTTTATCTTTTGCTATTTCTAAACAAGGTTCTGCAACCCCAGGTGAATATGCTAATGCTAAATCGTGCTGTGTTGCATATTTTTTAGTAGGTACTACTGCTATTTTCCCTGGTTTTGGCTTGGCGTGGTATAACAAAGCTTCACGCCTTTTTCTAGAATCACTCATAGGTTCGTTCTTGTTTGTTTGAACTCACAAATATACATTTTTGTTATTTAGTTTAAACTTTAAAATATTAGTAAAAGAATCTCTATAGAAATAATTTTCTTCTTAAATTTGTATATATTATATAAATTAAATTACGAAATATGGAAACCCCTCCTATAAAACACCTCATTGATGAAGAAGTTAAATGGAATAAAAGCCAAACAATTGTAAGTAAAACAGACACTGCAGGAACAATTCTTTATGCAAATAGTGTTTTTACGGATGCCTGTGAATACAGCGCCATTGAATTAATTGGTGAGCCTCATAATGTTATTAGGCACCCAGATATGCCAAAAGTTGCTTTTAAAGCACTTTGGGATGCCTTAAAACAAGGGAAAAATTACCATGCAATTGTAAAAAATTTAACCAAAACAGGTAGGTATTATTGGGTTATTACAGATTTTACTATTGATAAAGATGACGCTGGGAATATTACAGGATACACTGCTCGAAGAAAATCGGTACCCGCTAGCGTTGTTAAAAAAATTGAACCTTTATATAAAATATTGTTAGATATTGAAAAACTTAAAGGGGAAAAAGCAAGTGAATTATATTTTAACGCCTACCTAGAGGAAGAAGTAGGTAAAAGTTATGATGAATTTGTGGTTGATTTATTTAAGGAAGAATCTTTAAATGAACAAAAACTTAAAAAAATAGCAGAAATAAAAGAAATAGAGCCTGAACACGAAAGTAAACTTAAAAAGGGTTTAAATTGGTTTTTCTTTGGTGATTTTATCTAAAAAAACAAACTAATTCATAATAAAAACATTCTAAAAACTGCTTATTTAAAACATAAGCGGTTTTTCTGTCTTATACAAATAATTAATTTAACATTGCCGTGTTAAGTAAATGTTATAATTTCGCAATAATGTTAAAGATAAAAAACCATGACAAAAACCCCCCTTCGCCCACAGCAAATTCTTAATGAAGAAATAAAATGGGATAAAACACAAACCATAATTAGTAAAACAGACGCTGCTGGTACTATTTTATATATGAACGATGCTTTTGAAGCAACTTCTGAATATAATAAAATTGAACTAATCGGTGAGCCTCATAATATTATTAGGCATCCTGATATGCCTAAAGTTATTTTTAAAGTATTATGGGAAAATTTAAAAGGAAAAAAGAACTTTCATGCCATTGTTAAAAACCTTACCAGAACAGGTAGGTATTACTGGGTAATTACCGATTTTACCATTGACAAAGATGAAAAAGGAAATGTAGTTGGTTACACTGGTCGTAGAAAAGCATTGCCAAATAGTGTTGTCGAAAAAATAGCGCCGCTTTATAAGACACTTCTAGAAATAGAAAAAGTAAAAGGAGAAGCTGCTAGTAAGTTATATTTTGATGCGTATTTAAAAGAAGAAATTGGTAAAAGCTACGATGAATTTGTAGTTGATTTATTTACTGATGAATCTATGAAAAGTGAAAAAATAGCCGACGAAGAAGCAGCAAAACCTAAAAAAGGGTTAAGTTGGTTTTTTTCTAAAAACTAATTAATTTTTCAAAATATAAAAGCCACCTAAGTTTATGAATTTAGGTGGCTTTTATTGTTAAAAACAACTCGAAAAAACTTATTTTTAGAGCTATTTATTATCTTTTTCTTAACAAATAATTTCGGAACTTTGTAACTTATAATAATCGATAGTCTAAATTTTTTATCCATGAAAAAAATATATAAAATACTGCTAACCATATTTGTTGCATTATTAATGTTACTTATTTTAACACCGTTTTTATTTCAGGATAAAATTATTACACTAGTTAAAAAAACGGTTAATAACAACATTACCGCTCAGTTAGATTTTTCAAACTCGAACCTAAGTTTATTTAGAGATTTCCCAAATGCCTCTGTGCAACTTTCTGATGTTTCAATTATCAACAAAAAACCTTTTGAAGAAGACACCTTATTGTTTGCAAAAAAAATTAATTTAGAGTTAAAACTTACTGAGTTATTCAAAAAAACATCAGAACAACTTAATATTCAATCTTTTTCTATTGATGATGCAATCGTGCATGTTTTGGTCAACGAAAAAGGGGTTGCCAATTACGATATTGCAAAACCTTCAAGTAAAATTGACCAAAAAATTGAAAATACCGATGAAAATCCATCTAATTTTGGGCTTTCAATTAATTCGTATGCCATTAATAATGCCTTGATAAAATATCATGATAAAAAAGGTAAATTAAAACTCCAACTAACTGATTTTAATCATAGTGGAAATGGCGATTTTTCTCAAACAATATCAGAATTAAACACGAGTACATCAACCTTAGTTTCTTTTGAAATGGACGGCACTTCGTATGCTAAAAATCAAAAAATAACCCTAGATGCTACCTTAGCTATGGACTTGGTTAATAGCAAGTTTTCATTTTTAAAAAATGAAGCGAAACTTAATAATTTACCTTTAATTTTTGATGGTTACGTTCAAATAAACGACACTAATCAAGAAATTGATCTTAGTTTTAAAACACCTTCATCTGATTTTAAAAATTTCTTAGGATTAATTCCTCAAGCCTATACAAAAAGTATTAAAAACGTAAAAACAGCTGGTAATTTTAGCGTTGCAGGTACTGTAAAAGGTTTGATTACAGATACTAAAATACCGCTGTTAGATATTGCTTTAAAAGCATCAAATGCTTCTTTTAAATATCCTGATTTACCAAAAAGCGTCCGCAATATTAATATGGATGCCCAATTAAAAAACACTACAGGAAACATTGAAAAAACACTGGTAGCTATTAATGGTTTATCATTTAAAATAGATGAAGATATTTTTTCGGGAAGCGGAACTGTTTCAAACATATTAAGCAATCCTAAAATTGACGCCAAGTTAAAAGGAACTTTAAATTTAGCAAATATTAACAAGGCATATCCTGTTGATTTAGATACTAAATTACAAGGGATTTTAAAAGCCAATTTACACACTAATTTTGATGTAAAAGCAATTGAAAAAAACCTAGTAAATCGTATAAAAAACGATGGAAATATCGAGTTAAACAATTTTGTATATTCATCCGAAGATATTGCCAACCCGATTAACATTAAAAAAGCAAAAGTAAATTTTACTCCTACAACAATTACCTTAAACACTTTTAATGCAAGCACAGGAAAAAGTGATATAAACGCCACAGGAAACATTGAAAATTTAATCGGTTTTTTACTTGCTGATAAAAATTTACAAGGAACTTTTAATGTAAAATCGACCGCTTTTCATATTAGTGATTTTATGCAAGAAAGTGTTGAAACTTCTGATAAAGAAGAAGAAAATACTACTCAAAAAGAACAACCTACCACCGCTTTAAAAATCCCTGCATTTTTAGATTGTAAAATTTTAGCCGATGCAAAAACAGTTTATTATGACAATTTAACCTTAAAAAATGTACACGGAACTTTATTAATAAAAGATGAAAAAGCAATTTTACAAAATGTAAATGCTAATATGTTTAAAGGACAAATTTCTTTTAACGGTGAGGTAAACACCAAGCCTAAAACACCTGTTTTCAATATGAATTTAGGAATGAAATCGTTTGATATTGCGCAATCTTTTAACGGTTTAGACCTATTAAAATCGATTAGCCCGATAGCAACGGCATTAAGCGGTAAATTAAATTCTGATATTAATTTATCAGGAAATTTAAACAACGACTTTACCCCTAATTTAGCATCGGTTTCAGGAAAAGCTTTGGCAGAATTATTAAGTACTAAAATTGAACCTAAAAATAGCAAAGCTTTAAGTTTATTAAACAATAATCTTTCTTTTATCGATATTAGTAAATTAGATTTATCAGACATAAAAACACAGCTTTCTTTTGATAAAGGAAAAGTAAATGTGAAGCCTTTTAAATTAAAATATAAAGACATCGCTATTAATATAGGTGGAAGCCATAGCTTTGATCAGAACATGAATTATAACGTAACTTTAGATGTACCTGCTAAGTATTTAGGAAGCGAAGTACAAGGTTTATTGTCTAAACTAAGCCCTGAAAGCAAAAATACAATGGTGCCAATTACCGCGAATATTACAGGAAACATGACAAATCCTACGGTAAAAACAGATGTATCATCTTCTGTAAAAAACTTCAGTAAAAATTTAATTAATCAGCAAAAACAAAACTTAATTAACACAGCTGTAAGTAAAGTTTCTGAAAATAAAACGGTAAACAAAACAATCGATAAAATCAATACTAAAATCGGTAATAAACTTGGCGATAAACTAGGGAGTAAGCTTGGTAATTTATTAGGAAATAAAAAAACAGATACCACTACAACCAAAAAAACAAGCAGTACTAAAACCGAAACAGTTAAAAAAGTAACCGATGTTTTAGGCGGATTATTTGGGAAATAATTTCAAAATTAAACTGTAATTTTACAATATGAAAACAACCGTATTACTCTTTGGTATTGCTACCGATTTAATAGGAAACGCTTCTTTAGAAATAACGCTTCCTGAAAATTGTAGCGTAAGCCATTTTAAAGAATTGCTTACAGAACAATATCCGAGGTTAGCAAAAATTAGCGCATACGCCGTGGCGATTAACGAAAGTTATGCCAAGCAAGAAACTCTTATCAAAAAAAATGATATTATTGCCGTTATTCCTCCTGTTAGTGGCGGATAAACCTATATTTTTTACAATTTATAACCGATACTGAACAATACAACCCTTGGCATCATATAGGTTTTAGCATCAGTAATTAGATAATCAGAAAATCGATTACTTTGCTTAAATGTGGTGTCAAATAAGTTTTGAGTAGTCAGCTTAAATAACCAAGGGCTATCTTGTTTTTGATACGACAACATTGCATTGGCAACTTCATAATTATTATAAGCTTTTTGTGCTTTATTTTGATAATTATAATGCGTATAATCGGCATTGAAAATGAAACTGTTTAAAAAATCATAATCGATGTTTATATAAGGTTCGTTGGTCGTAAATTTAGCCTTGAAATTATTAGAAGTGTAATTTCCGATACTCTTTTTAAAGCCCATTTTTAAGGTTGGGAATTTATCAAATAAAGTTTCAAAACCTACATCAAAAGAATAATTATCGCTTTTATTAGTTGCCAAAATAGTATTTATTTTTTGTGTAAAAACTGAACTACTATAACTTCCTACAAGCTTATATCTTATTTTTTTGATACGCTTTTTAAGCGATGCTCTAGCACGCCAATTTTGATTCGGATTGTTTAAAATTTCAGGCGATATAAACCTGTTTATTCCATCGAAATTAACCGAATTATTAAAGCCTTTCATTTTTTTAGTATAATTAGCACTAGCGTGTAACATTAAACCTCGATACATACTAAAACGTCGGTATCGTAGGCGTACCGAATGAAATAATTCATTTTCTAAGCTTGAATTTCCTTTAAATACCGAATTATACGATTGTAAATAAAATCGATTAGCGAGTTTAGAGGCGTCCGAAAAATTGGTTTTTAAATTATAATTTAATTCCACTTTTCTCGATTTATTAAAGGCGATTTTCATTAAAAAATCGGGTAATAAAATCCATTTATTTTTTTCAAAAATATTTTCTTGACTTACTTTCCACTTATAATTATGTAAATACACGCCTTGTTTAAAGGTAAATATTCCTGTTCTAAACTTATAATGAGCTCCCGCAAAAAAATCGTTGTGCTTTAAAATAGTATTGTTATTAAAACCGCCTTTAGAAAAATTATTAATCGTATTATTATCTAATATTTGAAAATTATGGTTACTAAATTTTTCTTGTTGATGTGTATTTCCAATAGTCGTATAAATATGATGATTTCTATTTAACACCCAAAAATCTTTAAAAACACTGTGTAAATAATGCTTTTCAGTTTCGTTTAATTGCTGAATTTTCAGTAAATTCTGATTACTATTTAAAGGTTGAATAATGGGTTTAATTCTCGTTAAAAATGCTTTTGAAGCATTCCAAAAAGTAGTTGGATTATTTTTATCAAAAGTATAATTTACTACGGATGAAAAAGTATGATTTTGCGATTGGTTTTTATGCCATTCTATATTTTGATTTACATACCAAATATCATTTTCTTTGATTGTTTTTATGTTATTTATAGCATTGTTTATTGATGAAGAAATAGCATTGTTATTCTGTACACCTGATTTTTTAACCTGTGTTCTTAGCATCCATCGTTCTTCAAAGTTTGGTGTATATTCAATACTTAAATTCCCGATTCCTAAAATATTATTTGACGTATTTTCATTTTTTTTATCTTCTAAAAAAGTAGTATATTGATGATGCTCTTCGGTAAAACTCGTAGTATTATTATCAGAAAAAAGAGCGTATCCTGAAACATCAAATTTATCGGCAACGGTTTTTGTGATGTTTAAAGCCGCAAAACGTTGTGTACTTTTTAAAATATCTTTGTTTTCTATAAATTGCGAGAAATCGCCACCTTTCCAATTAAAATTACCGCTAAAAACAGCATTTACACCTCCTTGAAAACTCATATAATCTTTAAAAGTGAAGGTTTTTTCACCGATATCGTTTAAGTTTCCTATAAAATTCACATTGGTTTTAGGCGAGTAATAAAATAAATTGGCATTGGCTTTATAAGAAGATTCATAACCAACACCCGACCCCGCTTCAACATCACCAAAAACAAAGCGTTTTTTATCTTCTTTAAGCTGAATATTCATTGCCATTTCATCAGAATCGGTTAATCCTTTTAAAAATGACACTTCATTATAATTATCGATAACTTCAACTTTAGCCACCGCATCGGCAGGAATATTTTGAACACCTAACTTTGTTGCGCCACCAAAAAAAGCTTTTCCATCAACTAATAATTTGGTTACTTTTTTTCCTTGAACAGTAACCCCGCCATTTTTATCGACTTCAACACCTGGTAATTTTTTAAGTATATTTTGAAGTTTACGCTCGCTACCATTTACAAATTTATCAGTATTGTAAATAATTGTGTCTTGTTTTGTAATTACTGGCAGTTCAATAACGACTTCGTCTAGCTGATTTTTAGCCTCTTTTAAAATAAAGTTTTTAAGCGTGTTTTCTGTTGGTGTTATTTCAAAGGTTTTTTTTTGATAGCCTAAATAACTGATATCAATGGTATATTTTTTATTTTTGCTAAGCTCTAAACGATACCGCCCTTGCTGATCAGTAATAGCAAAACTGATGTTTTTACGAATATCTTTTGGTTTTGCTATGATATTGGTATAAGACAACGGATTTTGTAAACTATCTTTTACAACACCTTTAAAAACGATAGTTTGAGCGTTTAAAGTACTAGCGATAATCAATAAGATAAACAGCATTTTTTTTTCTAACATATATTCTTTTATCTTATAAATCATTAAAATAGTCTTAATAACAAATTACAATAAACCAGCTTTTTAATACCCTTTTTTTCGTTCTTTTTCAAGTTCATCAATTAAACCGTGGGCTTCTTCTTGTGTTTTTATTTTAGTTTTTTTAGAAAGTCTTTTTATTTTAACCTCTTTTAAAGGATTCAAATTAATTTCTACCGCATTCATTGTAAATTCATCTGTATTTAGGGCTAAAATTAACCCAGGCAATCCTTTATAATGCATTGGACCAAAATTTAGAGGGATACTAGGTGCAAACCAAGCTATAGCTTGTTTACTGTAATAAAAACCTTTTCGGCTATAAAGTCTTTCAGTAGTTGTAGCTTGATAACATTTATATTTACCAATCATTTTTGTTTTATTATTAACCTTCCAGTCAAGTGACTTATGTGAAGTAGCCCCCAAAGCTCGACTTATTTCAATAATAGCATTGGTTTTATTATTGGTATAATACGGCATTGTTCCTGCTCTACTTCCCATGCTAAAACCTACTTCATTTTTTAATTTAGAGATATGATGATAATACGATTCTTCATTTTTAAAACTTAATATAAACTCGTCAGGCGTAGAATTTCTAAACATTTGTATAACTCCCTGTTTTATATGCATAGCTGTTTTTTTATCCTTTTTCAAAGCTACCAAAAAACTATCTACATATTTTTTATTAACTTCTGCTTTATACTTGACAATTCCTGATTTTTTTTGAGCAAAACATCCTAAAGATAGCATCAAACAAAATAAAATTAATATTCTTTTTTCTAACATAGATTTATCTTTTTAATACCCTTTATTTTTCTTGAAATTACCCATTGCTTCACCTAACATTTGATTCATTTCTTTGCGAGTAACTTTTTTTCCTTTTGTTATTTTTGCTATTTTTATATTCTTCTTCGGATTTAAATTAATTTTAGTAGCTGTGTATCTCAACCTACCTTTATTTGCTTCTAAAATTAAACCAGGTAAACCAGCAAGCCCTACAGGACCAAAAGAAGTATTTATTTCAGGGCAATACCAAGCGATGACAGGATACTCTTTCATTCCTCCTCTCTTCATTTTTCTCTCTATTGCTGTAGCTTTATAACACAGGTAATCTCCTATTTTTTTTGTTTCATTTTTTAATACCCAATTTAATGGTTCATCTGTTATTAAAAAATCTTCTCCGAAAGTATTTTTTTCTGACAAAATATTGTTTTCATCGTTATAATACTGCCCTTTACCTTCAGGAATCAAAGCCATTCCCGAAAACATATTCTCATCTATTATTAAAGAAGGTACAACTGAAAAAGTACTTGTTGTTCTAGTGAATTTCAATTTAAACCTAATTGATTTTAAAATATCAATTGTTTTTTCTTCAATCATTTTAAACTTAGCAAAACTAGGATGTTTATTCTTATTTTCTGCATGAAATTTTTCTGTATAACTTTTTTCATAAGTTATAATTCCTTGTTTTATTATTTGACTTTTTACTGTTATTGTAAAAAAAACAACAAAAATTAATAATGCTTTTATTTTCATTTCTGATTTTTTTTAAGAAACT
The DNA here is from genome assembly GCF_900239495.1 of Tenacibaculum finnmarkense genomovar ulcerans. Lineage (GTDB taxonomy): Bacteria > Bacteroidota > Bacteroidia > Flavobacteriales > Flavobacteriaceae > Polaribacter > Polaribacter ulcerans. Next base: position 129,683 of record NZ_OENE01000003.1, on the reverse strand, counting down.
GAATTATTTTAATAACAAATTGCAATAAGCCAGCCTTTTAATACCCTTTTTTTCTTTCTTTTTCAAGTTCATCAATTAAACCATGGGCTTCTTCTTTTTACTAGCTAGCAGGTATTAAAAAATGATCACTTCTTTAATACGTTTATAAAACTAAAACTTTTTTATTTAAAAAATGTTAATATTTTAATACGCAGTTTATTTAAACTGACAAACAACTGATAAACAACTGATAAACATTACATAAATGATTGATAGTTAATACATTGACAAATACACGAACCTAAAAGTTAAATAAATGTTGAAAAATAAAACACATCGATATTAAAACACTTAAAATCAGGTTTTTAATATCCTTTATTTTTCTTAAAATTACCCATAGCT
>NZ_OENE01000003.1:51248-129297 GCF_900239495.1 Tenacibaculum finnmarkense genomovar ulcerans | reverse complement strand
TATCATTTCTCCCAATTTTTTACGAGTTATTTTTTTACCTTTTGTTAGTTTTGTAATCTTTATATTTTTTTTAGGATTTAAATTAATTTTAGTAGCTCTATACTTTATGTTTCCTTTATTTACTTCTAAAATTAAACCAGGTAAACCAGCAACACCAATAGGACCAAAAAAACTACTTATTTCAGGGCAATACCAAGCGATGACAGGATACTCTTTCATTCCTCCTCTATACATTTTTTTCTCTATTGCTATTGCTTTATAACACAGATAATCTCCTATTTTTTTTGTTTCATTTTTTAACTGCCAATTCAACTGTTCAATATTGACTAAAAAATCTTCACCGAAAATATTTTCCTCTGATAATCTTTCATTTTTAGCATTGTAAAACTTATTATTTCCAGAACCTGCCAAAGCTAATTTACCCCATCGACTTTCCTCCAAAGCCAAAGAAGGAATAACCGCAAAAAAACTTTCTTTTACATTAAATTTAAGCTCAAATTCTATATTTTTAAGTAGTTTATCAATTGATTTATTTACTCTTTCAAATTTATTAAAATTTGAAGCTTTTTTATCTTTTTCTGTTGGTATTTTTCTTTCAATACTTTTTTTATAAGTAACGATTCCTTGTTGTGACTGAGCTATGATATTATTTATAAAAAATAGCGTTATTATTGTTATTAATTTTATCTTATCCATAATATATATGTTTAGGAATATGCTAAATAATATTTAGCATATTCCCTTATTAAATTTATCTTTAACCTACACATCCAACATAATATGCATCCATTAATAGATATTCAATTTTCTCATTTCCTCCTCCATTTTTAATTCCATAATTCCATGCCTCTGAAGCACAATCATTAAACATAGCTTCACTTACTTCACTCGTATTCGCATTTACTAAACTACCTGTAGCAAATACCATTGCTACCCCTTAATTAAATACTCTCTAGCCTTTTTTGTTATTTGTGAAAATTCTTTTTCAGAAATTATTTTTCCTCCTTCAAAAACATCTAACTTAATTTTTTCTTTAGGATTTAATTTAATGACTTTTGCTTTATATATAATTGTACCTGACTGAACTTTTAGCACTAACCCCGGAAACCCTACGAATTCAGAAGGACCAAAAGGAAGTGGAATTTCTGGAGTATACCAAACTAACTGTTTAATTTTGGTTTTTCCTTTTCTAGTTTGATATTCAAAATCTCTCTCTGCTAAATAACAATTATATTTTCCAATTTTTTCTTGCTTGTTTAGCATTTTCCAATTTGAAAAAGTATATTTAGTTTCTATTAAATATTTTTCTTCTAAAAAATCAACCTCCTTTGTAATTGTTTTTTTTTCAGATGAATTATAAAACTTATGCCCGGTTTTATATATTGCTTTAGCCATATTAAAAATATATTGCTCTTTAGAATCTCTAAGCATTGGCTCAATCAATTGGTAAACAGCATTTTTATTAGAAAAAACAAGTTCTAAGTTAAAATTTTCCCCTTGTTTTTCTATCGCTTTAAATAACCTATCATGACTTGAATTTTTACTTTTATATTTTTCTTTATACTCTTTTGTTGGTTCAACAGTTGCATTATATATTATTTTACCAATCACTTTTTGAGCATTACATACAGTTATTACCAATAAAGAAATTACTAAAAAAATGGTGTTTTTCATTATTATTATTATTATTATTATAACTAGACCTCTTTCTTAAAAAAGAGGTCTATAAAAGTTTTAACTTTGCCCTTTACATTGAGCATAAGCCTGATTCATAAGCTCTGTCCCCTCTAAATCATTCATTAAAGAACCTCTAAAATCTTCAGGCCTTTCAAGTGCATCAATTGCAAAATCAAGACAATCTTCTCCCTGAACTTTATCATTAAAAATAGATAGTGATAAAGTCAAACTTATTAAAACACATCGACATTAAAACACTTAAAATCAGATCTTTAATACCCTTTGTTTTTCTTGAAATTACCCATAGCCTCACTTATCATTTCTCCCAATTTTTTACGAGTTATTTTTTTACCTTTTGTTAGTTTTGTAATCTTTATATTTTTTTTAGGATTTAAATTAATTTTAGTAGCCATATATTTTGTGTTCCCTTTATTAACTTCTAAAATTAAACCAGGCAAACCAGCAACACCAATAGGACCAAAAAAACTACTTATTTCAGGGCAATACCAAGCGATGACAGGATACTCTTTCATTTTACCTCTATACATTTTTCTCTCTATTGCTATTGCTTTATAACATAAATAATCTCCTATTTTTTTTGTTTCATTTTTTAACTGCCAAGTTAAGGGTTTATCAGTGACTAAAAAATCCTCACCAAAAATGTTTACCTCTGACAATCTTTCATTTTTAGCATTATAAAACTTAGAATCACCATAAGGTATTAAGGCCATTTCTGCATATTTATTCTCTTCTATTATTAAAGAAGGTACAACCGAAAAAGTACTTTCTATTCTATTGAATTTTAATTCAAACCTAATTGATTTTAAAACATCAATAGTTTTTTCCTCAATCATTTTAAATTCATCAAAATTGAGATCATTATTCTTTTTTTTAACAAAAATTTTTTTTATAAGTTCTTTTTTATAAGTTACAGTTCCCTGTTTTATTATTTGACTTTTTACTGTTATTGTAAAAAAAACAACAATAATTAATAATGCTTTTATTTTCATGTTTAAATTTATTTAGAAACTAGTAGCATAAAAAATATGCTACTAGCCTTATTTATTTTAACAAAATCTAATATAATACCAATTAGTAGCTTTATATTCTTTGAACTCATTACCACGTCCTTTAACTGTTCCATAATCCCATGCTTTTTCAGCACAAGTTTTATCTTCTGAATTTTCACTTACTTCACTCGTATTCGCATTTACTAAACTACCTGTAGCAAATACCATTGCTACTACTAAAATTACTTTTTTCATTTTTTAAATTTTAAGTTTATTCATTAATTTTTACTCCTGTTATTTTAAAAACAAGGGTATTACATCAAAAAAATTAAAAAGAAAAATGCGCGCAATTTATAAACATCCTTCTTCTTTTTACTAGCTAGCAAGTATTAAAAAATAATTACTTCTTTAATACTGTTGTAAAACTAAATTTTTTTTATTTAAAAAATGTTAACGTTTTAAGGGTTAACCCTAATTGGATTAGGGTTAACCCTAATTATAAATTCATGAGATTAATGAGATTAATGAGATTAATGAGATTAAATGTTAAAAAACACCTCTCAAAAACACAAATACCTTTAAGTCATACAATTAAAAAGTTAAATAAATGTTAACGTTTTTAGGGTTAACCCTAATTGAAAATAAGAAAACACAAATGTTAATTAAATGTTAATTATACGTGAATCATTATAAACCAACACACGGAGTATTCACAAGTATTTTACTTTTGATAAAAAACACGTTACAGCGATAATAAATTTATAAGTGACAAACCTGTTTAACTTGAATTGGAATATCTGTTTCGCTACACTATCTTTGATTTATTTACAAACGATTACCAATCCTCAAAAAAAAATTATGACCTTTGAAATAGAACGTAAATTCTTAGTAACTTCGGATGCTTATAAGCAAGTTGCTTACAAAAAAAGCTATATAAAACAAGGTTTTTTAAACTCTCAAAAAGAACGCGTTGTACGAGTTCGAATAAAAGATGATAGCGGTTTTTTAACCATCAAAGGTGCATCAAATAAAAGCGGAACAACTCGTTATGAGTGGGAAAAAGAGATTCCTTTGCAAGAAGCAAAAGATTTATTTAATTTATGCGAAGAAGGAATTATTGAAAAATATCGCTATTTAGTAAAAGCCAATAACCACACGTATGAAATTGATGATTTTCTAGGCGATAATAAAGGTTTAGTGGTCGCTGAAATAGAATTATCCGAAGAAAATGAACTCTTTGAAAAATCAACTTGGCTAGGAAAAGAAGTTACAGGAATTGTAAAATATTACAATTCTAATTTAAGTAAACTACCCTTTTGTAAATGGTAAGATTACACATATTTATAAATTGCCCAAAAATGACTAAAGCTTCCTAAAAGCACAAAAACATGAAAAATAGCATGATTATACGGCACTTTTTTAATCGAATATAAAACAGCGCCAATCGTATAAAAAACACCACCTGCAATTAAATAAAATAATCCATTATAGGGTAAATTTTCCATTAATGGATTTATTAAAAAGATAACCTGCCAGCCCATTATTAAATATAAAGCGGTTGATAATTTATCGAATTTCCCTGTAAAAAACAACTTTAAAATAACGCCTGTCAAAGCAAATAACCATACAAAAATGAATAAATACCAACCTGTTTTTTCGGGCAATACCACCAAACAAAAAGGCGTATAACTTCCTGCAATTAATACATAAATTGCCGCATGATCAAAAATATTAAGCCTTCGGCGGATTTTAGCGTTTTTAGCGGCATGGTAAAAAGTAGAAGCAGCATATAAAATAATTAAACTAAAACCAAAAATACTAAAACTAGCAATTTGCCAAAATCCTTGGTAAAAAACTGATTTTAAAATTAACAAAGGCAAGGCTATCATTGCCAATAACAAGCCAAAACCATGGGTTAAAACGTTTAATTTTTCTTCGATATTGCTATAATTATGATTTAATTTTTCGCTCATTATTTGCTAAATTAGTATCTTTCATATACTTTTTATCATTTAATAATTCATTCTCTAACAAATCAAAAGCTTGCTGATTTAAAACTTTTCTATCTTTTATCGCTAAGCCTTCTACCTGTATAAAAGGAAGTTGTTTTACTCTAAAAACACCTGGGTGTCCTTTAAAAATATCCCAAGAAAACAAGCGTTTTGCATCAAAATATACCTGCGGTACAATTGGCATTTCATATTGTATTGCTAAATTAAATGCACCATTCATAAAAGGCGCTAAAACCACCTCTTCGGTTGGCACTAATCCTTCAGGATAAATGGCAATACTCAAGCCGCTATCTAATCGTTTTTTAATTCGGGCATAAACTTTTTTTCTACTATTAGGGTCGCTTCTGTCAACCATAATTACCGCTTTTTTATAAAAAAAACCAAATAAAGGCACTTTTGACAACTCTTTTTTACCTACAAATAAAATTGGATTTTTACTAGATGCAATCATTATCCACGGGTCTAATAACGAAGTGTGATTTGCTATAAATATATAACTTTTTTCAGAATCGATCGCTTCTTGTCTTTCAAATTTAAGCCTAAAACCCATAGCGTAAATTAAAAAAAATGACCAAGCTCGCATTAGTTTCCAAAAAGAACCATAATATTTTTCATCAGATAAAAGCACCAATACAAAAGGCGCTATTACAAGCACCGAAACAATCATTAATAAGTAAAACCAAACTCGCCAAATTAATCGAAAAGGAAAAAGTATGTATTTCATAAATGCGAATGTAGTAATTTCTTTTGTTTGAACAATTTTAAGCTTATTTTTGCTACTATACAAGTCGTATTAGCAGTCGCTAAAGATTGCTAGATAATTTTTTCAAAACAGCCATATGTCAAGAATTTTAACAGGAGTACAAAGTACAGGAACTCCACACTTAGGGAACTTATTAGGTGCCATTTTACCAGCCATTGAAATGGCGAATGATGCTAAAAATGAATCGTATATTTTTATTGCAGACATGCACTCGTTAACCCAAATTAAAGACGGAAACGAATTAAGAGAAAACACGTATAGTGTAGCAGCTACTTGGCTTGCCTGCGGAATTGACATTAATAAAACTGTTTTTTATCGACAAAGTGATATTCCTCAAGTAACCGAATTATCATGGTATTTGAGTTGTTATTTTCCGTATCAACGTTTAACATTAGCGCATGGTTTTAAAGATAAATCTGATCGTTTAGCCGATGTAAATAGTGGTTTATTTACATATCCTATGTTAATGGCTGCCGATATTTTATTATACGATGCCGAGATTGTTCCCGTAGGAAAAGACCAATTACAACATTTAGAAATGGCTCGTGATGTAGCTAGTAGACTTAACAATACTGTTGGCGAAACCTTAATTTTACCCCAAGGAAAAACCAACGAAAACACCAAATTAGTTCCAGGAACAGATGGTGAAAAAATGAGTAAATCAAGAAATAATTTTATCAATATTTTCTTAGCAGATAAAAAATTACGCAAGCAAATAATGGGAATTCAAACAGATAGCAAGGCGCTTGAAGAGGTTAAAAACCCTGATACGGATAATGTTTTTGCTATTTATAAATTACTAGCTTCGGATGCTCAAATTGCTGAAATGCGTGCCAATTATGAAGGTGGAAATTATGGATACGGTCATGCAAAACAAGCATTATACGAACTAATTATTGAAGAGTTTGCTGAAGTTCGTACAAAATATGCGTATTACATGGAAAACAGAAACGAAATAGATAAAGCCTTAGCAATTGGTGCCGAAAAAGCCCGTGTTGTAGCTGCTGATGTTTTACAAAGAGTTCGTAAAAAAATAGGATATTAATTTGCTGAAAATTTTAAAATAATATGAAAAAATTACTTTTTATATTTTTATTCGCAATAATAGCTTCTTGTTCAAATTCTGCTGAAAAAACCTTTATTACAAAAGCTTCCTGCGGGCAATGTCAGTTTGGAATTGATAGTCAAAAAGGCTGTGATTTAGCCCTAAAAATTGACGATAAAGCCTATTTTGTTGACGGTGCTAAAATTGATGATTTTGGTGATGCTCACGATAAAAATATTGGTTTATGTAACGTTATCAGAAAGGTATCGGTTACAGGGAAAATTGAAAATAATCGGTTTAAAGCAAGCGCTATTAAAATAGTAGAGTAGTTTTAAATTTAATCTTATAAACTAAAAAAGCCTTGAATTTCTTCAAGGCTTTTTTTATAAAGTAAAGCGTTCTAATTATTTTACTAATTTTATTTCTACACGCCTGTTTTCTGCTCTTCCTGCTCTTGTTTTATTGGTTGAAATTGGGTTATTTTCACCATACCCTACAGAGGTTAATCTATCGGCTTTAATTCCTGCTGTTTTTACTAAGTAATCTAAAACTGCTTTGGCTCTTTTATCAGAAAAACGTTGATTAGTTACTGCCGAACCTACACTGTCTGTATGTCCTTCAAGGTTAAATTTTGCCGTGGTATATTCTTGCATAATTTTAGCCATTAAATCTAATTTTGATGTAACGCCTGGCTTAAAAGTTGTTTTACCTGAGTTAAAATAAATAGCTCTTGCAAATTCATCTAATTTCGCTTTTGCTGCTTTGGTAATTACTACCTCAGGGCATCCTTGCTTTTCTAACAATCCTGCTACAGTTGGGCATTTATCATCCTTATCGGCAACGCCATCTTTATCAGTATCAGCCCAAGGACAACCTTTGTTTTCTAAAGGTCCTGCAACTTCCTTACAAGCGTCTTTATCGTCAGAAATCCCATCTTTATCAGTATCAGGACAACCGTTATTTTCAAGCGTTCCTGCTACTTCTGGGCAAGTATCATCTTTATCTAAAATAGTATCGCCATCGGTATCTTTCCAAGGACAACCTTTATTTTCAGGCATTCCTGCTACTTCTGGGCAGGTATCATCTTTATCTAAAACAGTATCGCCATCGGTATCTTTCCAAGGACAACCATCGTTTTCAAGAGGTCCTGCTTGCTTAGGGCACATGTCTAATTTATCAAAAATTCCGTCTTTATCTTTATCTTTTAATTTCCCTTGATAAATAGGAATTTTTAAACCAACATATACATCTGCTGACTTCGATTCTTTTGAAATTAAATTTGATAAAACAGATCCTGACCCTACAAATAAAGGTCCTGCACGAAGCCCTGCTCCCCATGAAAAATTATTGTGTTTATTAATTCCGATAGGTGAATAAAAACTAAACCATTTTGATTCAAATCGTGGCGTTAAAGTAATACTGCTTGCAATATTATTGGTGTTTTCTGCTACTTTTCTTAAACCTGCATCGTAGTTTAAATTTACATAAAATAGGTTGTTAATATTATAATCAACCGCCATATGTAAAGCCGTTGGAAGTGAAATACGAACATCTTCTGTCGTTTTTGTTTCGGTATAAATGTTCTGTAAAGTACCTTCTAAATCATCATAACTATTAAAGGTATCTTCATTGATATTAAGCCCTAATAAATTATAACTGTTTTTTTCTGATCCTTTATAAGAAATTCCTCCGATATCAGTTACCGATAATGACGCTTTTAATTTGTATTTATTCTTATTTTTAAAGTCAAATGATTTCCCGCTTTTATTACTTACTTTATAGTCTTTATGGTCAGGACGCCATTCATATACAAAACCAAAATCAGCACCAAAACTAGTAGCCCCATCAACAAGTTCAAAATCGTTTGAATCAGATGAATCGTCTATTAAATTACTACTTCTTGAATACGATGCTGTTCCATCTGAATCAATAGAACCCGTAGTTTGACCACCTGGTAAAGCAGTTCCATCTACATCATAATCAAAATGAACATCATTACCTTGAGCTGTGTAAAATCCTGCACCTTGAAGATACTTTAACGACAAACCTCCTTTTAAAAAGTGCTCTTGATTATTAAAGATTACTCTTGCGTAAGAAACACCAACTTCTGCCCAAGCATGAGCAGTTCCACTAAAGTCTCCTTCATTAATATTAAAGTCTTTTTCATCATCAAAATCATTGCTTAATTCATCAAAAAGAGTTCCATTTATTTCAGATATATTTGCAACCGATCGAGCTCTAGTAAAAACAGCAATCGAATTATTTTTGTTGATATTAAACATAAACGAAGGTCCCATAACATCTACATTTGCAAACAAATTATTGTTGTTTGTTGGTGTTTTTAAGGTGTTTCTATCGCTATCAAAAATATTTTCATCAAAAGTATTGCTATCTATTTTATTTAGATTAAGCCCAAAATAATCATTACTTAAAAGCGCACTTGCCGACACTATATTTACATCGGTTTTAAAACGAGAATCTACAATATTTGCAGGGTTAAAAATTACACCATGCACCCCGTTATAATTATCAGAATGAAAGCCAACATACGATTGTGCTTTAACAAGTAAACTACTACATAAAAGAAATCCGAACAGTCCTATTTTTTTCATAATACTTTTTAATTTTAAAACAAAAATATACATTATATTTCATTCAACTACTTACTCAATAGAACTCTTATCATAAAATATAAAATGATTATTTAGAGTCTATTTTAATTGATGAAAAAGATATTTTTCAAAAAAGATAAACGTCAATAAACGTCATGCTGAATTTAGTTCAGCATCGCATCAACAGAAGAACTACGGAAAATCAGGGTGCGAACCTGAAATAAACTCCCGTTGACGGATTCGGTTTTCTTTCATATATAATATATATTATATATATTTGCGTCTATCATATTTTGTATATACAAAAAAACTTCTCACTATGAAAAAATTAATAGAAATCGATGATACAATTCTTGTGAAACTCAAAGTATTATCTGCTTTTGAAGGATTAAGTGTAAAAGCTTTGATGGAAAAAGCCATTGAATTGTTTGTCAAAAATAAAGAAAAAGAACAATTAGATGGTTTAACCAATGAGCAAAAAGAAGATTTAGGGCTGTTACTTTTAATGCAACAAGCCGATAGAACTAAAACAGTTCCTAGAGAAGATATCTTTAAAATGTTAGAATAAAATGAACGTAATTTATCTAGAAAGCTTAAAAAAAGATTTGAAAAAAATAAAAGATAAAAAACTACTAAAAAATTTATCTGCCGTTTTTATAAAACTTGAAGATGTTGATGATTTATTAAAAATTTCTAGTGTAAAAAAACTCTCTGGTCATCCAGATGCTTATAGAATACGAATTGGCGATTATAGATTAGGAATTTACTACAATGAAAACAAACTATCAATTGCGCGATTTACAGAAATAAACGAAGTATCAATTGCTCGATTTGTAAAACGAAATGATATTTATAAAGTATTTCCATAAAAACATAAAAAATCCGAAGTAATTTTACTTCGGATTTTTTTATCTCTTAAACTCTATTAAAATCTGCAATTTATTAAGGTGCAGGATTCGGAATTAAAGCATGAACAGCTTCAATTTCGTTTAAAATTTCTTCGGATAAATCAATATTTATAGAATTGATATTTTCTTTTAACTGATCCATTTTAGTAGCGCCAATAATATTACTGGTTACAAATGGTAATTGATTAATATATGCTAACGATAATTCAGCAAGTGTTAAACCATGTTTCTCTGCAATTTTCAAATATTCAGCAACTGCTTTTAAAGAACCTTCGTTCATATAACGTGCTATAAAACGTGGAAATAATGTTCCTCGTGCGCCTTCGGGATGTTTTCCATCTAAATATTTCCCTGATAAAACACCTTGTGCTAATGGCGAATATGCCAATAAACCGATGTTTTCTCGCATTGAAACTTCGCTCATTCCAACATCATAACCTCTATGAATTAACGAATACGAATTTTGAATTGTACTCATTCTTGGTAAATTATGTTGTTCAGAAGTTTGCAAATATTTCATGGTTCCCCAAGGAGTTTCATTCGATAAACCAATGTATTTTATCTTTCCTTGTTTTACTAGATCATTTAAAGTTTCTAAAATTTCCAAATGATTTTCAGCCTCTTTTGCCGATGTTTTATACGGATAATCACGCACACCAAAACAATTTACGCCACGAAAAGGCCAATGTAATTGATACAAATCTATATAATCGGTTTGCAAACGACCTAAACTTCCTTCAACAGCATCAATAATATTTTGTCTTGTAAATCCGCCAGTACGAATATGTTTGGTGTACTCTCCGCCACCAGCAATTTTACTTGCCAACACTACTTTATCACGATTTCCTGTTTTTTTAAACCAAGAACCTATAATTTTTTCCGTTGCTCCATACGTTTCAGGAGTTGCAGGAACTGAATATAATTCGGCAGTATCAAAGAAATTTACCCCTTGTGATAAAGCGTAATCCATTTGCTGATGTCCATCAGTTTCTGTATTCTGATTTCCCCAAGTCATGGTTCCTAAACAGATTTTAGAAACTTTGGTATCGGTATTTGGTAGTGTTGTGTATTTCATTTTATCAATTTAATTAACATAAAATTTATCAGCTTTAACTCAAAAATGATAGCTTATTTTAAAATAGCTTCAATTCCTGGTAATGCTTTTCCTTCTAACATTTCTAACATTGCGCCACCACCTGTAGAAACATAACTTACTTTATTACCAAAACCAAATTGTTTTACAGCCGCTACAGAATCTCCTCCTCCAACTAAAGAGAAAGCACCATTTTCAGTTGCTTTTGAAATAGCGTTTCCTAATTCAATAGTTCCTTTTGAAAAATTTTCTAATTCAAAAACACCTAAAGGTCCGTTCCATAAAATAGTTTTTGATTTTGCTATTACTGCTGCAAAATTTTCTGAAGTTTTTACTCCACAATCAAGTCCCATCCATCCTTCAGGAATTTTTGTAGTATCTACTGTTTGCGTATTTGCATCATTCGAAAAAGCATCAGCAATTACAGCATCAACAGGTAAGTGAATTTCTGTATTTTTTTCTTTTGCTAATTTCAAAATAGCCAATGCTAAACTTAATTTATCATCTTCAACTAATGAATTTCCGATGTTTCCGCCTAGAGCTTTTATAAAAGTAAAAGTCATTCCACCACCAATAATAATATGATCTACTTTTTCAATAATATTTTCAATAACTCCAATTTTAGATGATACTTTTGCCCCTCCTAAAATAGCAGTTACAGGTTTTTCCGCATCATTTAAAACTTTATTAATACTTTCTATTTCTGTTGATAATAAATGTCCAAAACATTTGTTATCAGTAAAAAATTGCGCAATTACAGCCGTAGAAGCGTGCGCTCTGTGTGCTGTTCCAAAAGCATCATTTACATAAATATCTCCCCAGTTTGCTAATTTTTCAGCAAAGGCAACATCTCCTGCTTTCTCTTCAGGATAAAAACGTAAATTTTCTAATAATAAAATTTCTCCATTTTTTAAATTAGCAACTTCTTGTTCAACTTTATCTCCGATACAATCGTTAACAAATTTTACTTGAACACCTAACGTTTTAGTTACTTCTGCTACAATATGACGTAATGAAAAGGCATCTTCTTGTGCTTTAGGACGTCCTAAATGCGACATTAAAACACAGCTTCCACCATCTTCTAAAACTTTGATAATGGTTGCTTTTGCTGCTTGAATTCTGCTAGCATCCGTTACTTCAAATGTATCATTTAAAGGCACGTTAAAATCTACACGGATTAAGGCTTTTTTATTTTCGAAATTAAAATCGTTTAATGTTTTCATATTTTTTTTAAAGTGTGTTCGTTTTTGTTATCTACAAAAATAATTATTTAAATCTGATTCGTTTGCACTATTTAGCTTTTCAAATAGATATATTTGTAATTGTTTATTATTTTGATATGAATACAACCTGCGTAAAAGTAACTGCTGAAAAACTAAATTTACAAGAATGTTATAATTTTGTAGAAGATTCCGCTTGCGGTGGAATTGCTGCTTTTGTAGGTACAGTAAGAAATACTACACAAAATAAAAATGTAACACAGTTAGATTTTTCTACCTACAAACCCATGGCAATTAAAGAAATGCAAAAAATTGCCGATTTAGCACTCGCTAAATTTAGCATCAAAAAAATTGCGATTCATCATGCCGAAGGAATGTTGCAAATTAAAGATATTCCTGTAATTATTACCGTTTCTTCTCCGCATAGAAACGCTGCTTTTGATGCTTGTCAATTTGCTATTGATACATTAAAAGAAACCGTCCCTATCTGGAAAAAAGAATATTTTGAAGATGGAGAGGTTTGGGTAAATGCACATCCTTAATACATAATTTTATTAATAAGGCAAATCAGCAGGTTCAATAAAATCAACTTCAGGATTATATATTTCGATTAAAAATGTTTTTATTTCATCCATAAAATCAGCTAATTTCTCTTCGGTTATTTGATTATCAGGAGTTCTGTAATTACTTGAAAAATTCATTTTTAAAAACCCCGCATTTAAGTTTTTAAAAGAGATAATTCCTGCTTCTAAATTGTTTGAAAAATCAAAATTATTCGTTTTAGTATATAAAAAAGCATACAACATTACTTGAATTGCTTTATGATGTTTTAAATCTCGAATATTGGTATAATCAGTGGCTTTCAGTTTAGCTGCATCTACCATTCCTGTTTTATAATCTATAATTCGAATAACGCCATTTAACTCGTCTATTCTATCTACTTTTCCGTGTATTTTTATAGGAAAATCAATTCCTTCAACCATAATTTCAGTAGCTAAAAAATCTTCTACTCCTATAATTTTTAAGCGATTATTCTCATCCTTTAACAAGTCTTTTTCTTTGGATAAAAAATTTTCAACAAAACGATTTGCTACTTCAAAAATCAACCTATTTTTTCCTGTCGAAATATTTCCATTCTTAAAATGTTTCGAAAAGTAATAAATCACTAATTTTTTTGTTTTAACTTTCATTTTATCAATATCAGTAACCGATAAAAACGCACCAATATAGGGGGTGTACAAAGCATCTAAAACATCATGAACTACATTACCCATCGTATTTGAAGCAACAGTTTCTTCAACATTTTCAAACTCGTTTATCTTTAAAATTTTCTGCTTATAAAACGCCATCGGATTGTATAAATAATTGGTTAAAGCCGATGGAGATATTCCTTTTTTAGCGAGTTCTCGCAAACTTTCTAAAGCCTTTTCATCTTTTTTAATTTCTTTTAATTTTACAGGCGATGTTACTAATTTTGGGCTGATTGTTTTTTCGGTAATATCATTTCGCATCATTTCTAATTGTGTTACAAAACGACTTTTTTCACCACTTCCAAAAACATCATGTTCGGTATTATATAGGATAAAAATATTTTTAGCGCGTTGTAGTAATCTGAAAAAATGATATGAAAAAAGTGCATCTTTTTCTTTGTAAGTAGGCAAACCGAATTCAATTTTTACATCAAAAGGAATAAACGTATTTTGCTGACTACTTGCAGGTAATACGCCTTCATTTACAGAAGTAATAATTACGTTTTCAAAGTCTAACATTCGAGTTTCTAAAACTCCCATTAATTGTAATCCTTGCAGTGGTTCTCCTTGAAATGATAAACTTTCCGATTGAATTAATTGTTTAAAAAACTGATGTAAGGTTTTTAAATCTTGTACATAATTAAACTCGTTATGTAAGTTTTGTAATTGTGTAAAAGCCGTATAAAAACGGAATAAATACTCTTTTTCTAAATCGTTTGCTCTATCTTTTAAAACATTTATTAATTGTAATATTCTAGATAAAAATTCTGATATCGTTGAAAATTTTGAAAAAACAAGCCCAATAATTTGTTTGATTTCATCATCTAAAGGCGCTAAAAAATCATTGATTTTAGATCGACTTATAAACGTATTATTTTCTGTAACAATAGCTGATGAAATAATATCTGCAACATTTTGAAGGTCATCAATTTGCAATATTTTATAAATAGCCGCATCTTTTACAAAACGAACAACATCTTTATGATAAAATAAATTCTCGGTTTGTTTTTGTAATTTTTCTTGATTATTAAACAACTGAAAAATAGCAAAAATTAAAGTCGTTGTAGGAATATCTTTTAGCGGATATCCCATAGTAATATTGATTGCCTTCACACTTTCTGGCAATGAATTTAAGGTAATCGGCAGTAAAGTTTCATCAGCCAAAACCAAGGCGGTATTATTATGATTTGGTAATTTTGCTAAAATTTCACCCGCATGTTTTATTTGTGTAATATTTTTTGAAGCACCAATTACTTGAATATTCTTGGCTTCAGCAAAGTAATTTTTAATGGTTTCGAGCTTATTCCCTGTACTTTTTTCGTAATATTTCCAGTTTTTCTTATACTTTCTTAAAAAACTACCTGCTTGATGATTTGTTTGATAAAATGATTTATCTACATCCCAATATACCTTGGTATTTCCTTCGGATAAAAAAGCTTGAAATAAGAATTCTTCTGCCGTATTTAAGGCATTAAATCCGATGAAAAAATATTTTTTATGTTGATTTTTTTCTAAAAAACCAGCTACTTTCTTCGTTGCTTCTCGATATAAAACACCTTGATACCCTATTTCATTTTCCAATAAAAATTTATAAAAAACGGTATAAAATTTCTCTAATCGCTCTATAAAAGAAAAGTGATCTTTTATCAATTCTGTTTCTTTAAATTCTCCTTTTACCGACCATTTTTCTAAGCGATGAATATCTCGCAAATACACGAAAATTTTAGTCGGATCAATTAAATGCTGATCAATTTCATTAAAATCGGTTAAAACAGTAAAAGCCCAAGTAGAAAAAACATCAAACGAATCTGGTTTTTCTTCAGCTTCTTTATAAATCGTGTAAAAATGAAATAATAATTGTACCGAATCTACTTTTGTAATTTCAGAAATATCTTCAACAAGATCGCCAATATTCAAAACTTCAGGCAAAAAACCTGCAAAAATTTTATCTTTAAATGTTTGTTTTACAAACACTCCTGCTCTTTGAGATGGAAGAATAAATACAACATCTTCAAATGATTTAGTGGTTTCTAAAATTGCCGCTAAAGTTTCAGAAATAAACGAATTCATAGCTTTTTTTTTAATCAACCCAAAGTACAAATTTTATCTTATTTTTGATAAGAATAACAACTTCATTTTTTGAATAATGAATACGCATAATAAACTTAAAACAGTACTTGTACAATCTGATATTGTTTGGGAAAATCCTACGGAAAACAGAAATCTTTTTGAAGAAAAAATAAACAAAATTTCTTCGGATATCGATTTAATTATTTTACCAGAAATGTTTACCACAGGTTTTAGTATGAAAGCACATTTATTAGCCGAAACCATAAATGGTGATACTGTAAATTGGATGAAAAGACTATCCAAAGAAAAAAATTGTGCGATTACAGGAAGTATTATTATCAAAGAAAAAGCCTTTAATTCCGAAGAAAAAGAGCTTTATTATAACAGATTATTATTTGTGCATCCTTCAGGTAAAGTTGATTTTTATGATAAAAAACACTTATTTACCCTTGCTGGAGAACAAAAAATATTTACCGCTGGTACTAAAAAAAGTATCGTTAATTATAAAGGCTGGAAAATTTGTCTGTTAATTTGTTATGATTTACGTTTTCCTGCATGGGCGAGAAACACTGATAATTACGATGTATTACTATATGTAGCAAGTTGGCCAAGTTCAAGAATTGACGCTTGGGATACTTTATTAAAAGCGCGTGCCATTGAAAATATGAGTTATACCATTGGTGTAAATAGGGTTGGAACGGATGCTAACGGACATCAATATAACGGAAATTCTGTTGGTTATGATATGCTTGGAAATTGCATTGATAAAAATAATAACGGAGAAGAAATTTCATTATCAATTACTTTAGATAAAGAAAAACAAACTGAAATTCGTAGTAAATTTGGTTTTTTAAATGATAAAGATGCGTTTGATTTTAATTAATTTTCTCAATGATTTTTTGATGATTTTTTGATGATTTTTCAATAAAAAAAAAGCAACCCTAAGATTGCTTTTTTTATTTAATATTTATTTTTTATGCTGGAATCATCCATTTAAAATTGAATTTAGTATCAGGAATTACCATTCGTTCTGTAATTCGATACATTCTGTCTGGTAATTTCATTAAATAATCACGGGCTTTTTCAGCTTCTGGTGTTAAACCTGTAATTTTATCAATTTCCCAAGCAATATTTAATTTTTTAAGAATATCTACATAATCAAAACCTGTATAAACGCCAACTCTTTGTGCTACGGTTGAAAAATCATCAAACAAACTTCCTTTTGCTTCAAAAGAATGTCTTAAATGATAGGCTGGCATTACAATTTTATGCTTCATCATGTGTTGAAAAGCTAACATCATTTCACTAGGGTCGATGGCAAAAATTTGCTTGATAAATTCAGTATATGCTAAATGATGACGCATTTCATCTCCAGCGATAATTCGAGACATTTTAGCCAACGATTTATGCCCTTGTTTCTTTGCTATTTTTGCCACATTCAAGTGTGAAATATAGGTTGCTAATTCTTGAAAACTTGTATAAACAAAGTTTTTATACGGGTCACTAGCGGTTCCAATATCAAATCCATCGGTAATTAAATGCTGTGTGGTAATTTCAACTTCACGCATATTTACACGTCCTGAAAGATATAAATATTTGTTTAAAAC
Source organism: Tenacibaculum finnmarkense genomovar ulcerans (assembly GCF_900239495.1). GTDB lineage: Bacteria > Bacteroidota > Bacteroidia > Flavobacteriales > Flavobacteriaceae > Polaribacter > Polaribacter ulcerans. The sequence continues at coordinate 112,030 of NZ_OENE01000003.1, read as the reverse complement.
ATCGCCATGACGGTTTTCTTCTGCTGTCCAAGCACGAATCCATTTTGCCCAGCCGTTATCGGGGTGTTGTGTAACTCCGTCTAAATCTAACAACCACGATTCGTAGGTTGGCAATGCTTCTTCTGTAATAGTATCGCCTACTAAAACCACCCAAAAATCATCGTCTAATTCTTTTGATAATTCTCTGATTTCTTCTACTTCTGATATAAAATTATCTTTTTGTGAGTTTGGTAAAAAATCGGTTGGTTGCCAAATTTTTTCAGCAGGGATTAAAAATTTATCTACGAAAATATCAATGTTCTTTTCGAGCGTTTTCATTACTTCCTTTCGGATGTTTTGTATTGACATAATATATAGTTGTTTGTTTTGTTTCTATTTTAGTAATCGATTGCTTCTTTAATGGTGCTTTCCACACTGTTTATCAATTCATTAAAAGGCAAGCTATTTACTTTTATTGGCGCATGTGTTTTAATTTTGATAGGACTTCCTAAGCCTAATGGAAATTTCCCATATTTAAACACTTTCCATGAATTATTGATTGTTAATGGAACAACGTAAGCTTCGGGATTGTATTTTGCAATCATTTTTAAACCGTTTGGTGAAAATGATTTTGGCACACCTGTTACGCTTCGTGTTCCTTCAGGAAAAATAGCAGCAGACCAGTTATTTTTACCAATAGTTTTTGAGAAATTTGCCAATTCGGTTAAAGCTTGTCTTGGGTCTTTTCTATCGATTAAAGCTGCACCTCCGTGTCTTAAATTAAAAGAAATACTAGGGATGCCTTTTCCTAATTCTTTTTTAGAAACAAACTTTGGATTGTTCTTTCTAAAATGCCAAATAATCGGCGATATGTCAAAGGTACTTTGATGGTTTGATACAAATATTAAGCTGGTATTTTCTGGCAGTTCTTGCTCATTTTCGACAAGTACACGAATTCCTAAAACTAATAATGATTTAATTAAAAACCAATTCATAATATTCACCACCTTTTGATGTCCTTTTTGCCCAAATAACTTTAAGCTCAACCATTGTATTGGATGGAAAATTAGTAGCAACGAAAAGAAGACTACTGCAAATATTGAAGAGATAATATAACTTATAAATTTCATTAGTATTGTAGTTTAGTAGAATACAAAAATAAAAAATCCCACGAAAGTGGGACTATATATTTCAATTAAAACGAATTAAGTACTATTACATCCAATTATTCCAAGGGATTCTTGATAGTATTACTACTAATGCTAACCCATAAAAGATGGCAAAGGTTTTAAATTTGTCTTCACTTTTTACTTGTTTTTTATGTTTTGACCATCCTACAGTAATTAATACAATAGCGATAATCATCATTAATGGATGCTCTAGCGCTAACAAACGAGCTGATGAATCTCCCATTACTGCTTTTGTATCTGATATTAAGGCTTTAAACCATGGCGACATAAAATACCAACCCAAACCGATTAACAACTGAATATGCGTGGTTATTAAAGTAAATAAGCCTAAACGAAATTCGTTGTGTGTAAATTCTTTTTTCTTAACGAATCCTATAATGGCATTTACTACGGTATAAATTAATATCGCTAGCACTATATATGCCCAATAAGAATGTAATGTTTTCATCATGATGTTTTTGTGTTAATTTTTGTTTTGTTGCTGGCAAATTTAGTGAATTTTACTCATAAAAAAACCACCTCGATTGAGGTGGTTTTGAAATTGTATTTTATGAAACTATTTTATGCTTCTTCTTTTTGAATAACATAAACAGCGCCTTGTTTTACAAGTTTCATTGTAAAAACTTTATTAGCTCCGTCATATACTGAATAAGAAACAATATATTTTTGACCTTCAAGATCTGTAGGGAAATTGTTTAATAAAATTGTATTAATTTTATCTAAACGAACAGCTTCTGTTTCGTCATCTTTACCTGCTCTTACATCAAAGTTATTATATCTGTCATTACCAATTAAAGCGTAATCAGCTCCTGTTAAAGTATATTTGATAGTATTATCAGGAACCCAATTAGTTCCGTCATGCCCAAACTTAACTGTTTGTTCAACAGTATTGGTATATTTAGCCCAGTTGCTTCCATCAAAGATGAAATAAATTACTGAACTATCTGTTACACCACCACCAAGATACATGTTGTACATAAATCCTTGAATAGTTCCTGCTTCTTTTGGCTCGTATTTATATTTATCTAATAAAAATACTGGAATTTTAGCATAGGCTTCATCTTTACTAGAAAAATTAGGATGAGATTCCCCCATTTGCTTGTATTCTTCTTTTGAAAAACCTGTTACTAATTCCCAAGCACCATTGTTAAATAAGAAACCGTTGTTAAGAGTTGAAACAGATCCTGAATAATATTTATACGTTAAAGAAACTAATAATCTGTTTGCAGGGTTTGTATATTTACCGTTTAAAAAATCAGTAATATGAGAAAACTTACTAAAGTTACCATATTTCTGTCCTGCTTCAGTATAATCTGCTTTTGTTACTTCATAGCTTTCTAAACTTTTTTCATTATTTTTCTTGCTATAAACTTTAAAAGTTACTACTGCTGATGATTTTTTTCCAAAAACAGGATACTTGTTTGCTAAAAATGCAGGTAATTCTGCTTTTGCATCTGCTTCCGAATTAAAGTTAGGGTATTTAAAACCTAATCCTCCTTTTGTAATTTTGTTTGTATAATCGGCATCTTCAAGAGTATACTCTACATCTGCTACAATAGCGTTTTCTTGTGCGTCAATTTCAGCGTTGATGTCTTCTAATGGTTCACATGAAGTAAAAACCATTGCAAAAACTGCTACTAATAAAAATATTTTTTTCATGATTCTATTTTTTAAAATTTAACTTTTAATCCTAAACTAAATGTTCTTCCTGCTCCGTAATATACCGTAGCATCTTCTGCTGTATGATTTGATCCATCAAAAGCATCTGAAATATATTCTGTATCCAAAATATTATTTAATTTACCATTTAAAGTAGCGTTAAAGTCTCCTATTTTAAATCCATGTCTAAAACCTAAATCAAATAAATGATAATTTGGCATTTTCCAAGAATCTTGTCTGTCGGTACTTTCGCTTATATTCATTCTAGAATAGATATCACCTGCATAATTATAATCAACAAAAAACTTTGTCTTTTTAATTGGCTCATACGATAATCCTGCGGCATATGTAGTTTGTGCTGCATCATTTACTTTTAACCCTTTTGCGTTAATTTCTTTTTCATATCGCTGATCTCCTAATTCATTTTCAATGATTCCTTTTACATCACTTTGCCATGTCCAGTCTCCAAGAGATGCCATACCTGTTAACTTTAACTTATCTGTTACTTTATAAACAAAGTCAAATTCTACACCTTGGTGTAATGCATCTAAACCTGTAAAGTTACCATACAAACGTTCATCTGTAACACGGTCTACAATAGAGCTGGTAACCGACTTGTCTAACCAAGAAGTTCTATAAACATTTAAATTCGCTGAAAAAATTTCCGATTTAAAACCGTACCCTAATTCTGCACTAAATACTTTTTCGTTAACAGCTTCTTTATTGAATTCATTATTTCTTTGATTTGTAAATACGGCATTCATAAATGGTGCATTTGATAAATACCCGATGTTTCCGAATACGTTATGCTTTTCATCTATATTATAATTAACACCACCTTTGTTACCAAAACCAATAAAATTATAATTATCAGACATTCCTAAAGCATTCATATTTTCTTCTTTACTGTAGTTTGTATTTGATACAGAAGAAGAGAAAAATGCTGATAAATCTCCATTAGAGTATTCTAATTGTGTAAATACTCCGTTACGTTTTACATAACCATCGTAATCTTTACTAAAACGATCACCAACTTTTAAGGCTTTGTTATTGTTTAACCAATAGTCACCTCCTAATAAATCATTTACTTCATAATAATGAGAACCTACATAATATCTTGCGTCTAAACCTCCAGAGAAAGTAAATTCTTCATCGATATCATATTTTAAGGTAGATAATACCCCGTACCATTTATGATCGTTCATTGAAGATGTAAAAACATTAGAAGCTCCATTTACCCCATTTGCAATATTTTCTTGAACAATTTTATCATAACCGATAGGTTGATCAACACCACCTAATCTGTAATTATCAAGTTGACTAGCACTAAACGCATCTCCTTGAGTTCTTCTACCTCCTCCTGAAGCTACAGAAGCGTACAAAGCAGTAGTTACAAATGCTTTCTCTGAAATAGTCCAATCATGGTTTAATGATAACTGAGGTTTGTGGTAAAAGTTATATGCTGAATTTTCAACTTTTCCATTTCTATATCCCCAGTCTGAATTAAATCTTCTTCCTCCCTGTTCGGTATTTCTATTAAATTTAATAGATTTTCTATTATAACGTTGCCCGTGCTCTTGTTTTGCACCAAATCCTGTAAAAGATAACTTATGTTTAGCGTTTATACGTTTTGAGATATTTAAAAAGTAATTGAATCCTTCAAATTGCGTACCGTCTACGTATCCGTCTCCTGACATTTTATTTAAAGAAGCAGTAACTGCTAAACCATCATCAGTTAAACCTGTAGAAAGCGTCATTCCATATTTAAGGTACCCATCATTCGCTACTGAACTATTAATACTTCCACCTTTTTTAACATCAGTAGATTTTGTAATGATATTAATCGTACCACCAATAGAAGGCACAGCTACTTTAGAAGCACCTAACCCTCTTTGAACCTGCATTGCTGCAGTTACATCTGATAAACCAGCCCAGTTAGACCAATATACCTTACCACTTTCCATGTCATTAATAGGAACTCCATTAATCATAACCGCTACATTTGCAGAAGCAAAACCACGTAAATTAATTCGAGAATCTCCATAACCCCCTCCTGTTTTGGTAGCATATACTCCAGGAGTAGATTTTAAAATTTCAGGAAATTCTTGTGTTCCTAATTTTGCTTGAATATCAGCAGCTTTAAGTGTTGATACTGCCACTGGTGTTTTTCTACCAACCGCAAAAGATGTTGCTGTAATTACAACTTCGTTTAAAACATTTGAAGGCGCTAATTTAATAGTTCCTAAATTACCTTTTGAAGCTGTATAAGCTATTTTTTGATTAACGTAACCAATAAATGATACAACTACAACTCCTGATTTCGATTTAGCGCTTAGCTTAAAATTTCCATCAAAATCTGTTGCTGTTCCGTTGGCAGTTCCTTTAACGATAACACCAGCTCCAGGAAGGGGTTCTCCCATTTCGTCAACTACCTTACCGATAAGTTGAATTTGTCCTAAAACCGTTGCCGCTACAAAGAACAGCGCTACTAGTAAAACATTTTTAATTTTCTTCATTTCTAATCTAAATTATTATTAAATGCGCTGCAAAGGTCTTGCTTTTACATTTTGTCAATATTAACTTAATGTTAAGCTTTTTAACAAGAGTTAACTAATAATAAAATAAACAAAAAGTCTATAAATAACACTTTTACTAATTAATTAGCATTTTTTTTGCTAATTCTTTACCTAACTCAACCCCAAACTGATCATATGAAAATATATTCCACAACACTCCTTGTGTAAAAATCTTATGTTCGTAGGTTGCAATAAGCATTCCTAATGATTTTGGTGTTAACTTTTTAAAGAGAAATGAAGTACTTGGTCGGTTACCTTCAAAAGTTTTGTAAGGTAATAATTGATTTATTTTAGCTAATTTATTTGCTAATTTTAATTCTAAATGTATTTCCTGTTTTGTTTTACCGTATGCCAAGGCATCCATTTGAGCATAGTAATTAGCCATTAATTTTTTATGTTGCGCTGTTAAACCATGTAACGGTTCTTCAAAGCCAATAAAATCGGCAGGTATTAATTTTGTTCCTTGATGTAATAACTGCATAAAGGCATGTTGAATATCAGTACCAGTACCTCCCCAAATAACACCACTTGTTTGATAGTTGATTTCTTGACCGTTTCTGTCAACACTTTTACCGTTACTTTCCATAATTGCTTGCTGTAAATAAGCAGGTAATTTACATAAGTACTGGCTATATGGTAAAATAACTTCGGTTTCTGATTTAAAAAAATTATTATACCAAACACTTATCAAGGCTAATATTACAGGAATATTTTTATCAAAATCGGTTGTTTTAAAATGCTCATCAACCTTTTCGGCACCATTTAATAATTCTTTAAAATTATCGTATCCGATAGACAAACTAATTGATAAACCAACAGCTGACCATAAAGAAAACCTACCGCCAACCCAGTTCCACATCGGAAAAATATTCTCTTGATTAATTCCAAAATCGATTGCTTGCTCAACATTAGACGACACCGCCACAAAATGCTTAGAGACATCCGTGATTGCTGCCGATTTTAAAAACCAATCTCTAATCGTAGTTGCATTTGTAATGGTTTCATCAGTCATAAATGATTTTGAAACTATTACAAATAATGTTGTTTCAGGATCAAGCTTCTTTAATACTTCAAATACATGATCTCCGTCTACATTTGATACAAAATGTGAGTTCAATGTATTGCTGTAAAATTGCAAGGCTTCTACCACCATGCTTGGTCCTAAATCAGAACCTCCTACGCCTATATTAACAACATCGGTAATTGGTTTGCCTGTAAAACCCTTCCAGTTTCCAGAAATTACAGCATCACTAAAAGCCTTCATTTTACTTAATGTGGCTTGTATTTTAGGCTTTATATCTTCTGAATCAACTAAAATAGGCCTGCTTGAATTGCTTCTCAAAGCTGTATGTAATACTGCTCTATCTTCTGTTGCGTTAATTTTATCACCAGAAAAATATTTAGAAATTGCGTCTTTAAGTTTTGTTTGTTCAGCTAATAAAACTAATAAATCAATGGTTTCTTGAGTAATGTGATTTTTTGAGTAATCAACCTTAAAGTCATCTAAAGAAATAGAAAACTGTTCTTTTCTGTTTTTATCTTTTTTAAAAAGCGTTTTTAACTCATACTGCTTTGCTTGGGTAAAATGAGCTGTTAATTTTTTCCAAGCATCAGTTTGCACTGGGTTGATGTTTTGTAAAGGCATAACATATCGCTAATTTTTTCTTTCGTTAGAAGAAGTATAAATGGTATCTTTTTGAATTAAACTTATAGCATCTAATTTTATTTTCAAGGGCTTTATAAACTCAAAATATCTTGGTTTAATTTTAGCATCTAAAGGTTCGGCTGTTGGAAGTTTTTGACGAAAAGGGTCTACTTGTTTACCATTTTTCCAAAAACGATAACAAACATGAGGACCACTAGTATTTCCTGTCATCCCTACCCAGCCAATAATAGCACCTTGTTTTACATAATCGCCAACCTTAACATTTCTTTTTTTCATATGCAAATACTGTGTGGTGTAGGTAGTATTATGCTGAACTTTCACATAATTTCCATTACCACCTCGCCTTGCAGATGCGATAACAGTTCCGCTTGCAGTAGTCATTATTGGGGTACCATATTTTGCAGCAAAATCAGTTCCTTTATGTGGGCGTACCCTTCCATAAAGTGCAATTTTTCTTCTTAAATTATAGCGTGATGAAATTCGATATTGAAATTTAATGGGCGATTTTAAAAATGCCCTACGAAGCATATTTCCATTTTCGTTATAAAATTCAGGTGTTTTAGAAATAGAGTCACCTACAAATTTATAGGCATATAAGTTTTCTCCTTTATGATTAAAAACAGCTGCTTTTACTGCGCCGTAACCAACAAAAGTAGTATCATTAATAAATTTTTCATCATAAATTAATTTAAAACTATCGCCTTTTTGTAAGCTATAAAAATCAAGGGTCCAAGCATAAATATCAGCAACCGTATTGGTTAAACTCGCTTTTAAGCCTAAACTATCCATAGTTACCGATAAATTTGATGAAATTTTACCTGAAACCTGTTTTTCTATGGTTGTAATTTTTTTATGAACCTGATAAGCTGATATTATTGAATCGTTAAAATTGATGATTGTAGCATCGACTTTATTGTGTTTATAAATAAAAACACGGGCTTTTTGCAAAGAATCTTTTGAGGTAAGAACCGTATATTTTTTACCTGAACGAATGCGTCGAACATCAAAAGTATCTTTAATAGTCGTTGCTATTTTATTAATTTTAGGATACAATACATGATGACGATCTAAAATAACACCAAAACTCTCTCCTTTTTTTATGGTGTCGTTAACTATTTTAAAATTATCTAAATTAAAACCATAAGCGTAAACAGCTTTTGGTTTTACTATTTCAACAGGAAGTTTTACCTTTTTTTCAGTAGCTGTTTTACAAGAGAAAAACAAACAACAGGCAAGTAGTAAATGAATATATTTTTTCAAAAAAAAGTAATTTAAATTTATGTGTACCTGCAAAAATACAAATAAAAACTATCCCTTATTACACTTTAACAATAAGTAAACAACTTATTGTTTTGAGTCCAAAACTGTTTTGAATGGATTTGCTAATCCTTTATAAGCAGAAAGCTCGGCACGAAGTGAACCTACAGCTAAAGAGGCTTTTATTTTTACAGGAATTTTATTTTCATCGGCGGTTATCCAAACGGTAACACTTTCTTGCGCTTTAAATACACGCCCCGCTTTTACAATGGGTCTAAATTTTTGAGTTTTTACTTTTCCAAACTTTGTTTTTATTGTTTCATTTCCTAAAAAACGCAATTTAAAAGGATAGGTATGGTTGTCAAAAAACATATCAATTTTTATCTCTTCTCCTTTTTTCATGTTTTTAGTGTTGTAACTTCTTAAAAAATAAAAAGAAGAAATCATATCTTGCACATTTACAGCCCTAATTAGTGTGTCTTTTTTGTTTCGAAAATTTTGAACATATGCCGTGTTTTTTTCGTGATTAAAAGTTATTTGTTTGTGTTTTTTATGTCCTCCTTCGTTTATTTTCCTTTTAAAAACATAGGGTTTTCCTGATTTTTTATCAAAATAAGATTGATAATCATCATTCACCTCAAAAAACCATTTAATCATACCGGTAGTCCAACCCTTGCCGGTTGCGTGAAATATTTTTTGCCCGTTTAACGCTTCTTCTTTTAAAGATAAAGTAGCGGTTCCTGCTTTAAAAAAACCACTATAACTCATTTTAAACGCAAGAAATTCACCATCTTTAAACGGTGCATTTTTTTGTTGACCAAAAGCAAATAGGCTAAAAAATAATACGGAAATAACTAAAAAATGGTTTTTCATAATGTTCAAACTTGTGTCTAAAGTTAGACAAATACTGTTCCAAAAAAAAAGACTGTTTGAATTTAAAATCCGAACAGTCTTTTTTTTATTTATTTTATGATTTTTTAAAGTATTAAATCCTTAAAAAATACCCCAATTTTTTAATTCTTCTTCGCTCCATAAATAAGGGAAAAATATTCTTCGTTGGTATTTTGGGTGCATGTATTTACGCCAATTACTTCCGCCTGTAGCTTCTAAATCTTTATCGCCACCACCTAAATATTTTCCTGCAGCATTATAATGTGCCATCACCCATTTTATATTTACCGTATGGTCATAATGACGCATTGCGGCTATTAATTCAGGGTCATTTTGAGCTTCTTTAGGTAATTCTTGAAATTTTTTAGATAAATTACATTCTTTATAATCTTCCATAAAGTCTATAAAATCACCCATATATTTTTTTTCAAACAAGCGTAATAATGTTGATTTTTTACCTGTTTTATAATCTTTCCCTGCCGCTTGCCAATATAAATGATCAAAGGCATTTTTTAAAGATGATTCTCTATCAATCGTATCTCTAAAACGTGCATCGATTAAATTAATTAGCTCTGTAGATGCAAATTCAATTTTACGATATTGCGCACTTTGATACCCACTTGCTGGCGCTAAAGTATTTCTAAATTTCAAATACTGATCTACATCCATTCCGTCTTGCATTACGCTAAAAGAATTGCATAGCATGTCAAAATAACGACTCACACGCATTAGGTGTTTTGAAAATTTCTGAGCTGTAATAACTTCTTTAGCTAATGAAATTTGATCAATTTCCCACAAAATCATTTTAAATAACAACTCATTTACTTGATGATACATGATAAAAACCATTTCATCTTTTTGAGTTGTTCTAGGAATTTGTAAACCTAACAAAGCATCGGTTTGAATATAATCCCAATAGGTAATTGGAATACCATGAAGTAATCCTTCTAGTAGGGTTTCTAACGGAACACCTATTCTTTTAGACTTTTCTTCTATTGCTTTTAAAATTTCTTCTTTATTCATTTTTATATTTTATATAAAAATTAGTATTAAAAGAACCATTAAAATAAGCTGTTTAACTTATTATAATGGCTCTTGATTTATCTATATTATAATTAGATTCTAATTATAAGGTTCCTCTTTTTGATTGTTCTCTTTCTATTGATTCGAATAAGGCTTTAAAATTACCTGCTCCAAAACCTTTAGCACCCATTCGTTGGATGATTTCAAAAAATAACGTTGGACGGTCTTCTACTGGTTTTGTGAAAATTTGTAATAAATAACCTTCTTCATCGGCATCAATCATAATTGATAATTCTTGTAATTTAGAAATATCTTCTTTCATCATGCTCATGTGTTCGCCTAAACGCTCAGGAATACCGTCATAATATGCCTGTGGTGGTGGCGGTAAAAATTCTATTCCGTTTGCTTTTAATTGCGATACTGTTTTAATAATATCATCGGTAGCAACTGCAATATGTTGTACGCCTTCGCCTTCGTAAAAATCTAAATATTCTTCAATTTGTGAACGTTTTGCAGCTTTTGCAGGCTCGTTAATCGGGAATTTAATTCGACCGTTTCCGTTACTCATTACTTTACTCATTAAAGCCGAATATTCAGTGTGAATTTGCTTGTCATCAAAAGATAAAAAATTAACAAATCCCATAACATCTTCGTACCATTTTACCCAAACGTCCATTTGATTCCAACCTACGTTTCCTACCATGTGGTCGATATATTTTAAACCTGCACTTGGCGGATTATAATCGGATTTCCACGCTGTAAACCCTGGCAAAAATACACCTTTATAATTCTTACGCTCTACAAAGATATGAACTGTTTCGCCATAAGTGTAAATACCTGCACGAATTACCTCACCATGTTCGTCTGTTTCAACGGTTGGCTCTAGGTATGATTTGGCACCTCTTTTAATAGTTTCTTCGTATGATTTTTTAGCATCTTCTACCCATAATGCTACTATTTTTACGCCATCGCCATGTTTTACAATATGGTCGTTAATTGCTGACTTACTGTTTAATGGGCTTGTTAATACTAAACGGATTTTATCTTGTTTTAACACATAACTTACCGTGTCTTTTGAGCCTGTTTCTAAACCTTTATAAGCATGTGACTGAAAACCAAAAGCTGTTTTATAAAAATGTGCCGCTTGTTTTGCATTTCCAACATAAAATTCTACATAATCGGTTCCTAAAAGTGGTAAAAAATCTTGTGCTCCTTCGAATATTTTTTCTAAACCGTAATTTACTGATGTTACTTCTTTTTTACTCATGCTTTATGTTTTTATAGACTTCACAGGTTTTAAAAACCTAGGAAATCTTTTATTTTTAATAGATTATTATCTTTTTATATAAATGATAAATTATTAAAATAATACTAAACTTCGTAGATGAGTTTAGCCCTGATTGAACGGTTTGTTTGAGCTCTTTTTTTGATTTTTTTTCAAAAAAAAGCGAGTAGTGAAAGCAGGATTAGCTTCTAATAATTATTTTTATAAATCTGATTTTAGTGTTCTAACCACGATTTATAATAATTTTCATCGGCAATTTTCATGGCTTCTTCGGTAACTTGCAAGGGTTTAAAAGTATCAACCATAACGGCTAATTCTTCGGTTTTTGTATGCCCAATACTTCTTTCAGCGGCTCCTGGATGTGGTCCGTGAGGAATTCCTGCGGGATGTAATGAAATATGCCCTTGGTCGATGTCGTTTCTGCTCATAAAATCGCCATCAACGTAGTATAAAACCTCATCAGAATCGATATTACTATGATTATATGGGGCAGGAATTGCATTTGGATGATAATCGTATAAACGAGGCACAAAACTGCAAATTACAAAGGTGTTTGTTTCAAAAGTTTGATGCACTGGTGGCGGTTGATGCACACGTCCTGTGATAGGTTCAAAATCGTGAATTGAAAAAGCGTATGGGTAATTATAACCGTCATAACCAACCACATCAAAAGGATGTGAAGCGTAAATCATTTCTATAATTTCGCCTTGTTTTTTTACGTTGATTAAAAAATCGCCAAGTTCATTATGGGTTTCTAATTCTTGTGGTCGGCGGATGTCTCGCTCACAAAAAGGGGCGTGTTCTAATAATTGCCCAAAATGATTTCGGTATCTTTTTGGCGTGTAAACAGGCGAATAAGATTCGACAATAAAAAGTCGGTTATTTTGATCATCAAAATCTAGCTTGTAGATAATACCTCTTGGAATTACTAAATAATCGCCATATTTAAAGTTGATATTCCCTAGCATGGTACGTAACTTTCCTGTTCCTTTATGGATGAAAATTACCTCATCGGCATCAGAGTTTTTATAGAAATAGTCTGTTGTTGATTGCTTTGGCGCTGCTAAAATAATATTACAATCGGAATTTGTTAAAACGATTTTTCTACTTTCTAGATAATCATTTTCGGGGGCTACCTGAAACCCTCTAAAACGATACGATTGGATATTATTTGCTTTGGCGATTTTTGGCTTTACCGAATATTGCCTGCGAATTTCTTTGACCATAGTTGGTCTAAATTCGTGGTAAGAATTTGTTGACATTCCATCAAATCCTATTGTTCCAAATAATTGTTCGTAATATAAGCTTCCGTCTTCTTTGCGAAATTGGGTGTGGCGCTTGGGTGGTATGTTCCCTAGTTTATGATAAAATGGCATAATTTTAATGTTTTAAATTAATAGATTATTGTAATAATTACAGTGCGCTATTAATTTTATTCAGGATTACGCTTTATCAGATATTTTAAATATGATAGCAGGTCTACATACATTTTTTGTGTTTTTAAGATGCTTTTTACAAATATACAGTATTTATAAAAACTATGTAAACACAAAAATCCGTCTTAAAATAGGGCGTTTTCAATCAATCCAATCTTTGGTGCGTGCTACTGCTTTTTGCCATTTTGAATATAATTTGTTACGCTTTTCTAAACTAAAAGTAGGCTGAAAAATTTCAGAAGTTTTTCGTCTTCTTAAAATACCTTCCTGTTTCCATAAACCAACACAAATACCTGCTAAATATGCAGCGCCCATAATAGTGGTTTCAATAATTTCGGGGCGTTCAACTTTTACGTTTAAAATATCCGCTTGAAACTGCATTAAATAATTATTTGCACTTGCGCCACCATCTACTTTTAATGATGTTAATGTAACTTGGCTGTCTTTTTGCATTACCGCTAAAATATCTTTTGTTTGGTAGGCAAGGGAATCTAAGGTTGCTTTTATCAAATGATTTTTACCTGTGCTATGCGTTAAACCAAACACAGCGCCACGGGCATACATATCCCAATAAGGAGCGCCCAAACCAGCAAAAGCAGGAACTACATAAACAGGATTTTCATCAGTAATACTTTTTGCATAAATTTCACTTTCGGCAGCGGTTTCAATTATTTTTAAACCGTCTCGCAACCATTGAATTGCCGATCCTGCCACAAAAACACTTCCTTCAAGGGCGTAATATATTTTATTGTCAATTCCCCAAGCAATTGTAGTTAGTAATCCATTTTTAGAATATTCAAGGTTTTCGCCTGTATTGATTAGCATAAAACAACCAGTTCCGTAGGTGTTTTTTGCAGCGCCTTTTGTAAAACAAGCCTGCCCGAAAAGTGCTGCTTGCTGATCGCCTGCAATTCCTGCTATCGGAATTTTATAGCCCTCTAATTCATAATCGCCAAAATGATGAGAAGACGGTTTTACCACTGGTAACATTGACATAGGAATATCAAGGGCTGCTAGTAGTTTTTTATCCCAACATAAATTTTTAATATCGTACAACATCGTGCGAGATGCATTGCTGTAATCGGTGGCGTGCACCTTACCCTTAGTAAGATTAAAAAGTAACCAAGTGTCAATAGTTCCAAATAATAAATCACCTTTTTCGGCTGCTAGCTTTGCTCCTTGAACATTGTTTAAAATCCAATGTATTTTTGTTGCCGAAAAATAACTATCAATAACCAAACCTGTCGTTTTACGTACATGGTTTTGTAGTCCTTTTTCTTTTAATTTTTCACAAATATCCGCTGTTCGTTTGTCTTGCCAAACAATAGCATTGTAAATAGGTTTCCCAGTGTTTTTACTCCAAACTACGGTAGTTTCTCGTTGGTTTGCAATACCAATACCCATTATTTCTGATGGATGAATTCCTGCTTTTTTAATCGCTTTTTTTAAGGTAGAAAGTTGTGTTTTTAAAATTTGTTGAGCATCGTGCTCTACCCTGCCCGATTTTGGAAAAACTTGCTCAAAATCTTGCTGATCCATTGCTACAATAGCCCCGTTTTCGTTAATAATTACCGAACGAGAACTGGTAGTTCCTTGATCTAAGGCAACAATATATTTAGCCATTTAAAATTTGTATAATAAAATGAAATAGCAATCTACAATTTAAAGTTTGGCTATTAAAAAAAAAGATAAATTTTAATAAGAAGTCTCATTTTTTTTATGATAAATAGTATTGTTATTCACAAAAAAACCTCTCAGAGTAAACTGAAAGGTTTTTTAGCTTTTTTCTTTTTCAAAATATTTCCCCAAATAATATTGAATTCTACTGCAAATATACAAGCACTTTATTAACTTAAAAAAGGGATTACCGCAATAAAAAATGTAGATTACCGCAATATTCTAATCTAGAATACCTAAAACCTATCTTTTTAGCTTTTTCTATCGTAAACAGTAATATTATTCACAAAAAAACCTCTCAGAGTAAACTGAAAGGTTTTTTAACTTTTTTCTTTTCAAAATATTTCCCCAAATAATATTGAATTGTACTGCAAATATACAAGCACTTTATTAACTTAAAAAAGGGATTGCCTTAATAAAAAACGCAGATTACCGCAATATTCTAATCTAGAATACCTAATTCTTTTGCTTTTAACACTAAATCAGTATTATTATGAGCTTGTAAATCTCCTCGAAGTTTTGCTAATTTGGCTTCTATAGACCTTGTTTTAACTAAAGATCCATCTGCTTTTTTTATAACACCTTCTAAATTGGTAATTTTAGTATGTTTTGGCAATTCTTTTAATATTTGAATAGCTACCTCATCCATTTGAATTTCAATTAAAGCTCTTTTTGATAGCTTTTGATGTATTTCATGTGTATAATATACCTGATCTTTTAGCATTTTTTTTATAGCAAATGTTAATTCATCGGTAGTACAACTTCCTTTTAAAATATAGGCATTAGGATTTAAATTATGAATAACATTAAAAACCCGATTGGTTTCAAAATGCCCTGTAATAACAC
This sequence comes from Tenacibaculum finnmarkense genomovar ulcerans, assembly GCF_900239495.1. GTDB lineage: Bacteria > Bacteroidota > Bacteroidia > Flavobacteriales > Flavobacteriaceae > Polaribacter > Polaribacter ulcerans. The sequence continues at coordinate 96,545 of NZ_OENE01000003.1, read as the reverse complement.
CTGTTTTAATAGCTATATTTTCTTTTTGAATGGCTTTTATTAAAGCTTCGCCACCATCTAATATTAGACTTCCTTTTGTATCTTCAAAACTTAAATCAGTAAAAACAATATCAAAAGGCGCGCTGTGAATTGCTGTTTTTATTTTAGAAAAAGCATCATCGCAACAATTAGTTGTTTCTATAACTAAATTATCAATGTTTTTTAGGCAGGAGAGTATTCCTTCGAGTATTAATTGATGATCATCAACTAAGAGTATTTTTGTTGGTTCAAGCATTTAGGGGTATTTGAATACTAGTTAAGGTTCCAGTGCCTACTTCACTTTTTATATGTAGAGTTCCGTTTAACTCTTCAATACGTTCTTGTAGATTCTGTAAACCAATTCCTTTTTTGTTGATATTGGCATCAAAACCAATGCCATTATCTTTAATTTGTAAAAATACATGATTTTTATGTATTGCAAATGTTATTATTACTTTACTAGCTTTTGCATGTTTTTTACAATTTTGGATAGTTTCCCGTACACTTAAATACAATAATCTGTTAATAGCGTTATTTAATTCTTGCCAATTATGTTCCTTTAAACCTGTAACACTTATTTTAAAATCAAATTCAAAATAATCACTTATCAAATTAATTATTTGATCTTTAAAAGACACTTTATTAAAACTAACACTACTTAATTGATGCGATAAATTTCGAACATTTTCTTTAACGGATTCTAATTTTTCAGCTTCTTCTACTAAATTAGATTTTTTTAATTTTTGATGTAATAAACTTAAATCACCCGCAACTTCATCGTGTAATGATTTTGCAATTTGTTGTCGCTCGTCTTCTCGAGCAGTTATTCTTTCTAATTGTGCTTGATATAGTAATTTTTTCTTTCTAGAAAAGAAGAAGAATATACTTAAAATAAATAACAAAATAGCACTAGCAGCTGTTAACTTACCAATAGTTCGTTGTTGTTTATGATACACTATTTCTAGTTGTTTACTTTTATTTTCTGTTTTTAAAACCTTATTTTCTGTTTCTTTTTTTTCAGTTTCATACCTAATTTTAGCAAACTGATTTTTTAATCGACGTTCTTTTTCAAATAAACTGTCATTAAGTTGTATGTATTGTTGTAAATATTTTTTAGCTTTTTGTCCTTTACTAAGCTCTGATAAAAGTTTTAAACATTCTAAAACTTTTTTATTATTTCTTGTTTTTCTAGCTAGTTTTAATCCAATATTTGCGTGTTTTTCTGCTAGTGTATAGTTTTTGTTTTTTATATATGCTTCTGCTAAAAAAGTGTGAGAAAAACTTTCTGCATAGGCATTTTTAAGTTTCTTTCTACTTTTTAAAACTATTTTATATCCTTCTATTGCTTTTTTTGTATCGCCTTGCAAAAAATAAATGGACGATAAGTTCCCTAAAAAAGATTGATAATTTTTAGGATATTTTATTTCTAAACTATCCGTATGCAAACCCTCTTCAAATAACGAAACTGCTTTTTCATAATCACCTTGATCTTTATAGGTCATCCCTATATTACTCAAAAGATTTAAATATTTTTTTTCTCTTTTGCGTTTTACCTTATTATACTTAACAATATTTTGAGCTTTGTAATAATAGGTTCGAGCTTCTTCTGGTCTTTTTAAACTCGCTAAAGTGTTTCCTAAGGTTTGATATAAAGAACTTAAAGTTCGATATTTTTTTAAAGGCTCTATATATTTTAACCCCTCAACTGTAGTTATTTCACAGCCTAAGAAATCTAGCTCTTTTACCTGAAGAATTGCCATAGACAAAAGCCTTCTACCTATTTCAGCAGAATCTTTTAAAGCGATAGATATATTCTTTGATTTATGATAATAGTAAAAAGCACTGTCTAAATTATTTTTTATTTTATGGTTTAAAGCTGCAAAATGATAGGCCTTTGCTAAAGATAAAGAGTCTTTTTTTAGTTCGTAATGTTTTAATAATTTGTTCTTTGAAAACGTTAGCCCCAAAGTATCTTTACTAAAATAGCTTTGTTTACCATAGGTCATGCTTGTTTGCTTTAAAAGCGAGTCTTTTTTTAAATCATCCGAAAGTATCACTGCTCTTTTGAGGTATGATAATTTAGTAATTCCTTTAACCTTTTTAGCATTCTTTAAATAAAAAGAAATAGAATCTTTTTGCTCTTGCGAGCAAACAAAAAACGTAGTCAGTAGTAAGAAAAAAGCAAGAATTTTTTTCATAAAATAAAAGGGGATTTATTTTTTTTTGAGAAACAAAGCTAAGACATTTTCTCAAATAAATTCCAAATTACAATACCTATTGTAACCGATATATTTAAAGAGTGTTCTCTTGAATTTATCTGCCAATAGCTTTGCGGAATTTTAAATAATTCTAATGATGAGAATTGTAGGTGATAAGCTCTAACTAAGTGTAAATTTTATCTAAAAAAGTTTTATAGTAAAAAATAGAATTCGAACATCTCCGTCAACCTGAATTTATTTCAGGTTCGCATCCTGATTTGCCGTAGTTATCCTATTGATGCGATGCTGAAATAAATTCAGCATGACGAGAATCTGTTTAAAAAAATACTTTCTTTAAAATTTAAATAGGCTCTAAGACATTTTCTGAAATAAATCCCAAATTACAATACCTGTTGTAACCGATATATTTAAAGAATGTTTGGTTCCTAATTGCGGAATTTCAATACAAAAATCAGATGCAGAAACCACTTCTTGTTGTACGCCTTTTACTTCATTTCCCATAACAACCGCATATTTTTGGTTTGGTTCAGGAGCAAAGTCATTTAACATCGTGCTATTTTCTGCCTGTTCGATGGCTAAAATTTTAATGTTATCTTTTTTCAATTTTTCAACTAAGTCAATCGTATTTTCAACATGTTCCCACGCTACAGATTCGGTTGCTCCTAATGCAGTTTTATGAATTTCTTTATTCGGAGGCGTTGCTGTAATTCCGCACAAATATATTTTTTCAATTAAAAAAGCATCCGAAGTTCTAAAAACAGAACCCACATTATTTAAACTTCTGATGTTGTCTAATATTACAATAATGGGCGTTTTTTCGGTTTCTTTAAACTCATTTACCGTAATTCTACCTAACTCACTATTCTTTAGTTTTCTCATAAAAAATGTTCACTTTAAAATCGAATATTTATCTTCGCAAAACTAATTTAAAAAAACTAAAAAATTGGCAAAAAAAACCGCAAAAAAGGTAACTCCATTGATGCAACAATACAACGGAATTAAGAAAAAATATCCCGATGCAATGTTACTCTTTAGAGTCGGAGATTTTTATGAAACCTTTGGTGATGATGCCGTAAAAGCATCCAGTATTTTAGGAATTGTTTTAACAAAAAGAAGTGCAGGAAGCGCCAGTGAAATTGCGTTGGCAGGTTTTCCGCATCATTCGTTAAATACCTATTTACCTAAATTAGTAAAATCGGGTTTAAGGGTTGCTATTTGCGATCAGTTAGAAGATCCGAAGATGACTAAAAGCATCGTAAAAAGAGGCGTTACCGAATTGGTTACACCAGGGGTTGCTTTAAATGATGAAGTTTTACAAGCAAAATCAAATAACTTTTTAGCCGCCGTACATTTTGGTAAAAAATTAATAGGAATTTCTTTTTTAGATGTTTCTACAGGTGAGTTTTTAATTGCCCAAGGAAACCAAGAATATATTGATAAACTTTTACAAAATTTTTCGCCAAGCGAAGTTTTAGTTGAAAAAAAATACAAACAACAATTTTCAGAATTGTTTACAAATCGTTTTCATACCTTTTATTTAGAAGATTGGGTTTTTCAAAAGGACTATGGAAATGAATTATTAAGTACGCATTTTAAGGTTAAAAACTTAAAAGGTTTTGGTGTTGAATCTTTAGAGCAAGGTATTGTTGCTGCTGGTGCGGCAATGTATTATTTATCAGAAACACAACATAATAAAATTCAACACATACAATCGATCAGCAGAATTGCCGAAGATAATTATGTTTGGATGGATAGGTTTACCGTTAAAAACCTAGAATTATACGGCGGAAACGCTTTAAATTCCGTCTCTTTATTAAATGTAATTGATAAAACAATTTCGCCTATGGGCGGACGTTTATTAAAACGTTGGTTGGCTTTGCCCTTAAAAGATTTGACGCAAATACAAGAACGTCATGAGTTGGTCGCTTTTTTAATTGATAATGAATCTTTTTTTGAAACGGTAACCTATCAATTAAAACAAATTTCTGATATCGAGCGATTAATTTCAAAAGTCGCCACAGGAAAAGTATCGCCAAGAGAAGTTATTTTATTGAAAAATTCCTTAAAAGCTATTCTTCCGATAAAAGCATCCGCAGAAAAAAGCACGAATAAAACAGTTAAAGAAATAGGAAAAAAATTACACGATTGTGAAATTTTAATTACTAAAATCATCAAAACTATTTTTGAAGATGCACCTGTAAATATCAATAAAGGAAATGCTATTGCAAGTGGTGTTTCTGATGAATTAGATGAACTTCGTAGTATTTCTAATTCAGGAAAAGAATATTTAGAAATGATGTTGGCTCGTGAAACCGAAAGAACGGGAATCACCAGTTTAAAAATCGCTTTCAATAATGTTTTTGGCTATTATATTGAAGTTCGAAATACCCATAAAGATAAAGTTCCACAAGAATGGATTCGTAAGCAAACCCTTGTAAATGCTGAGCGATATATTACAGAAGAACTCAAAGAATACGAAACTAAAATTTTAGGAGCAGAAGATAAAATTCAGCAAATAGAAGCGGATATTTTTTCAAAATTAGTGCAGTTTATTATTGATTTTGTACAACCTGTTCAGCAAAATGCTCAAAATATTGCTAAAATAGATGTGTTATTATCATTTGCCAAATTGGCGATGGACAATAATTATGTACGTCCAGAAATGGATAATAGTACGGATATTGATATTAAAAATGGGCGTCATCCTGTAATCGAAAAACAACTTCCAATTGGCGAAGAATATATTGCGAATGATGTTATTTTAAATCGTGATACGCAACAAATTATTATGATTACCGGACCAAATATGTCGGGTAAATCTGCAATTTTACGCCAAACCGCTTTAATCGTTTTATTAGCACAAATGGGAAGTTATATTCCTGCACAAAGTGCTAGAATTGGTATGGTAGATAAAATTTTTACCAGAGTTGGCGCAAGCGATAATATTTCGATGGGAGAATCTACTTTTATGGTAGAAATGAATGAAACAGCATCAATTTTAAATAATATATCGGAACGTAGTTTGGTTTTATTAGATGAAATTGGGCGTGGAACTTCTACTTATGATGGAATTTCAATTGCTTGGGCTATTGCCGAATATTTACACGAACATCCATCGAAAGGAAAAACGTTATTTGCTACACATTATCATGAATTAAATGAAATGACTAGCAGTTTTAAACGTATCAAAAACTTTAATGTATCGGTAAAAGAATTAAAAGATAGTATTATTTTTTTACGAAAATTAGTAGAAGGCGGAAGTAATCATAGTTTTGGAATTCATGTAGCAAAATTAGCAGGAATGCCAAATTTAGTGATTACAAAAGCACAAAAAATTCTAAAACAATTAGAAGCAAACAACGCTCATAAAGACGTAAAAGAGGTTAAAGATGTTTTAAAAGAATCGCAACAAGAAGACATGCAAATGAGCTTTTTTCAATTAGATGATCCTTTATTAGAAGAAGTTAGAGATGAAATTTTAGCCACAAATATTGATACACTTACGCCAATTGAAGCTTTAATGAAATTGAATGAAATTAAGCGAATGCTTATTAAAAAATAGTTTTTTTAGATGCCACAAAACATCAGTTTTAAAAGAATAAATAAACTGGCTTTTCCTGCATTAATTGCAGGAGTTGCCGAACCTTTATTATCAACTACCGATTTAGCGATTGTAGGAAATATCAATCATAATGCCACCGAAAGTATTGCTGCTATTGGAATTGTCGGTGCTTTTTTATCGATGCTAATTTGGGTTTTTGGGCAAGCACGTAGCAGTATTTCATCCATTATTTCGCAATATATTGGTGCTGATAAATTATCCGAAGTAAAAAATTTACCTGCTCAGGCTATCGGCATTATTTTAGTAACAAGTTTGGTTATTTTAGGAATTACCTATCCGTTTGCTAAAGAAATATTTCAGTTTTATAATGCTTCCGATGCTATTTTAGATTTTTCGATTGAATATTATAAAATACGCGTTTTTGGTTTTCCGTTTACATTATTTGTAATCGCTATTTTTGGAACATTTAGAGGCTTACAAAATACGATGTATCCGATGTTAATTGCTATTATTGGTACAATTGTAAATATTGTATTAGATGTTGTTTTTGTGTACGGAATTCAAGGATATATTCCTGCAATGAACATTTCAGGCGCTGCGTATGCAAGTGTAATTGCACAAATAGTTATGGCACTTGTTTCTGGGTATTTATTACTGACTAAAACGGAAATATCGTTAAAATTTACACTTCCTTTTAATAAGGAAATTCCGAAGTTTATCAATATGATGTTAAACTTATTTGTACGAACTATTGCTTTGAATCTAGCTTTATATTTTGCTACTTCTTATGCCGTTTCTTATGGGAAAGAATACATCGCAGCCTATACAATTGGTTTTAATATATGGCTAATGGGTGCTTTTATGATTGATGGATATTCATCGGCAGGAAATATTTTATCAGGGAAATTATTGGGCGCAAAAGCCTATCCTGCTTTGATCAAATTAGGAAATAAATTGCTTCTTTATGGCTTTGTATTTGGGGTGTTTTTAGCCGCCGTTGGTTTTATTTTTTATGATTTTATAGGACGTATTTTTACACAAGAACAAGCCGTTTTAGAACAATTTCACAGCACTTTTTGGATTATTTTAATAATGCAACCCATTTGTGCTATCGCTTTTATTTATGATGGAATGTTTAAAGGAATGGGCGAAATGAAGTATTTAAGAAACCTATTATTACTAGCAACGGCTCTTGTTTTTATACCTGTTTTATTATTTTTTGATTCCTTAGATTATAAATTACATGCCATTTGGATTGCTTTTTATGCTTGGATAATTGCACGTGCACTTCCTTTAATTCTTAAATTTAGAAGTAAATTTAGAAGCTAGTTTTTATCAAGACCTCACAGATTTTAAAAACCTGTGAAGTCTAAAACAAGCTCTAAATAATATAACGTAAATTTGGTTAAAACAATTCAGCATGACAACAACAAGAGAAAACGGAAGTTTATACACATATATTGATAAAAAAATAGCAACTATTGAATTTGGTCATCCTGCAAGTAATTCATTTTCTAGTGAATTATTAGCACGTTTAGCGAATGAATTTAATAGCTTATCAAATAATGATAACGTTGCAATTATCATTTTAAAATCCGAAGGAAATAAAGCTTTTTGCGCCGGGGCTTCTTTTGATGAATTAATCGCTATTGAAACACTTGAACAAGGAAAACAGTTTTTCTCAGGATTTGCAAACGTACTTAATGCGATGCGTTGTTGTTCAAAATTAATTATTGGACGTGTACAAGGTAAAACCGTTGGCGGAGGTGTTGGTTTAGCAGCAGCTTGCGATTATGTTTTTGCTACCGAAAATGCGAGTATTAAATTATCAGAATTAAGTATCGGAATTGGTCCTTTTGTGATTGCTCCTGCGGTTTCTCGTAAGATTAATGTAAGCGGTTTAGCCGAATTAACTTTAGATGCTACAAGTTGGAAAAATGCCTATTGGGCAAAAGAAAAAGGATTATACGCCCGTGTTTTTGAATCGGTTGATGATTTAGATAAAGAGGTTGAAATTTTCACAGAAAAATTAGCCGATTACAATCCTGTAGCTTTATCAGAAATGAAAAAAACCTTGTGGATTGGTACGGAACATTGGCAAAAACTACTATTAGAAAATGCCGAAATATCAGGGAAATTGGTTTTATCCGAAGCAACTAAAAAAGCCTTATCAAAATTTAAAAAATAAAAAATGTTCTTATTACAAGCGATAGAAAACACTAAAAATAACACCCAAAATAATAGCTTAGGAAAAGAAATAGCGCAATGGATTTTTGAAAATCCAATAATTTTATTAGTTTCAGGAGTTGTTGTTTCGGTAGGTTTCGTATGGATTTTAACAAAAGTCACCAAACAAATTCGTACTTTCGGCGAATAAAAAATTAAATTATGGGTGGAGATTATTTATTTGCCATTTTAGCAGCAGGAGTAGCAATCGTGTATTTTTATAATAAATATAGAGGTAACAAAAAATTTAAGAGATAGTGAATAATATAAGAATTACAAAGCAGTTTACTTTTGAAACAGGGCATGCTTTATACGGTTATGACGGGAAATGTAAAAACGTTCACGGGCATAGTTATAAGCTTTATGTAACGGTAACTGGGCAGCCTATTGCTGATAGTACAAACGTAAAGTTTGGTATGGTAATCGATTTTGGTGATTTAAAGAAAATTGTCAAAGAAGAAATTGTTGATATTTTTGACCACGCAACCGTTTTTAATCAAAATACGCCTCATATTGAATTAGCCAAAGAGTTAAAAGACAGAGGACATCATGTTATTTTGGTTGATTATCAGCCAACAAGTGAAATGATGGCGATTGATTTTGCTAAAAAAATTAAAGACAGACTTCCTGAAAATATTAAGCTTCACGCAATAAAATTACAAGAAACCGACAGCAGTTTTGCCGAATGGTTTGCCAGTGATAATCAATAGTGAGCATTAACAAAATTTAGATTGAAATATAAAAAAAGCGATATAATTATATAAAATTATATCGCTTTTTTTGTTTAAGTCCTCGTTTAAAATAAAACGTTTTTAAATGAAATTTAAACAGGCTCTAAAAATTAAAAGTACTTATTTTAGTGAATTTTGAAATATTCGTGGCATCTAATTGATATTGATCAATACTGTTTTCAGAAATAATAAACGCATGATTATTTCTGATGATAATATCCGTGGCATTTGTTGTAGGGATTTCAGTAATATATTTTGAATCTTTTGGGTTTGATATATCAAAAATTTTAACCGAATCATCACAAACTAATAAGTAATTATCGGCATATAAACTTAATCCTTTAGGCTGTGTTAAATTTCTATTGTTTAATAATATTGGGTTTTTAATATCGGTAATGTCATAGGTTTTTAATTCATTTACCGCTCCCTGACAATTGCTGTTCGTATGCAAAGTAACATAGGCATTTGTGCCATTGGCAACCACAGGATCGCAAGATGTAAAATGATTAGATTGGGCTAATTTTTTAGGCAATTCTTTGTTGGTAATATCATAAATAAACATCGCATTTTGTGAGCCGATAAATAAATAATTATCAAAACTAAATAAGGTTTCAATATTAAAGCCAACATCAATAGTATTTACTTTTACAGGGTTTTTAGTATCAGCAATATTAAAAACAGTTAGTTTAAAAAAATCAACGGTGTATAAATAAGCATCTTTTAAAATAAAAGTAGCTAAAGAACCACCCATTCCGTCAGCAGATTGATTGCTTGAAACATCGTTATTACTCGAATCTTGACTGCAAGAAATACTAAGCGTCAAAATAGCTATAATTAGTAGCGTATATATCTTTTTCATCGCCTTTATTTTTTTATCCAATTAACAATAATTTCTTCCTTTTTAACCGATTCATAAAAACCATCTGGTGATTCTAATCTGGGAAAAACATTTTCTAATCGTTTATCAATATTCAACTTAAAGGTCTTCAAATCGATGCTTAACGATACTAAATCGGTTGCTTGGTTGATAAAAAAAGTATTGTTTCTAATAGCAATATCGGTAGCGCCTGGTATTTTTAAGAATTTCTTCTTTACGGGATTTTTTGGGTCGGAATTATCAAAAATATGAAAGCCTTTTCTTTTGTCGTTTATAAAAATATAATCGTTAAAAATATAAATTTTAGACGATTCAGTCATTTCTATATTATCTTGAAAAGCAATAGAAGTGTTTAAATCGGCTCTTTTTATGGTAATAGGTTCGTAAGACGATTTAAAACTATCATATCCTGGATCAGTACAGCCAATATCAAAACAACTGGAAAAGATAAAAAAAGAGAATAGTATTAGAATTTTCATAGTCAAGTCTTTAGACATCAAAAATAATACTAATTTTAAAAAAACAATTATTTATTTATAATAATTATAAATAATTTTCATCAAAAAATAAGCTTAGAAAATAATATATTCTTAATTTATTTGCCGTTAAATTCGTTCATGGTATTTGCCGTTCCTGCGGTAATAAAAGAAGTAACAGCGTTTACAGAAGTTGGAATACGTTCAATTAATTCACTTTCTTCCTCTTTGCTCCATGTTCCTAAAACATAATCTACTTGACGACCTCTGCCATAATCTGCCCCAACTCCGAAGCGAAAACGTGGATATGCGCCTGTATTAAATTTTGCTTGAATATCTTTTAAACCATTATGTCCGCCTGAACTTCCTTTTGGTTTGATGCGAAGTTTTCCGAAATCAATATTCAAATCATCGGTGATTATTAATAGGTTTTCAACTTGAATATTTTCTTGTTGCATCCAATACATAACCGCTTTTCCACTTAAATTCATGTAAGTGCTGGGTTTTAAAACAACGACTGTTTTTCCTTTAATTTTAAGCTTGGCAATGTCACCAAGTTTTTCAGTTTCAAAACTAGCATCGTGTTCTTTTACAAAAGCATCTACTATTTTAAAACCTATATTATGACGAGTATTGTGGTATTGTTCTCCAATATTACCTAAACCTACGATTAAAAATTTCTTCATCGGATTTTTATCTGTTGATTATACTTTAAAAAAGCTTTTGTAAAAAAATAAATTCAAAAATAAAAAAAAAGCGTTACACAACGGTAACGCTTCTTCTTTTATTGTATAAAAATTTCTAATTTTCTGCTTCAGCAGCAGCTTTTGCAGCATTACGAGACATACGAACTTGTGCAACTACAGTGTTATCTGGGTGTAGTAAAGTATATTTATCGTTTCTTAACTCAGTAACATATAATTTATTACCAATAGCTAATTCAGTAATATCAGCTTCAATAAAGTCAGGTAAATTAGCTGGTAAAGCTTTTACTTTTAACTTACGTAAGTTGTGACGTAAAGCCCCACCTAACATAATACCTTTTGCTACTCCTACTAAACGTACAGGAATATCCATAGTAAGTTCTTTATCATCAAAAATTTGATAAAAATCTACGTGTAAAATAGCATCTGTTACAGGGTGAAATTGGATATCTTGTAAAACAGCACTGTATTTTGCACCATCTAATTCAATCGTAGCAGTAAATACATCTGGAGTAAATACTAAAGGCTTGAATAATTTTTCAGCTGCTGAAAAATGAACAAGTTCTTCTCCTCCGTATAATACGCAAGGAACCTTTCCAGCATTACGTAAGTCTTTAGTTGCTCTTTTACCTACGCTTTCTCTTTTTGATCCGTTGATTGTAATTGATTTCATTACTTTGTTTTATTTATTAAATTTATTTACATTAAAAATTCATCGCTAATTGACACGTTATTATGAACTTTACGCATCACATCAGCAAATAAAGAGGCGCAATTTACCACTTTTATTTTAGACACACTCTTTTTTAATGGAATTGTATTTGAAACAATCAATTCCGTTAACTTAGAGTTTTGAATTCTTTCGTACGCATCACCTGAAAGAATAGGATGTGTACAAATTGCACGCACACTTAAAGCACCTCTTTCCATCATTAAATCGGCAGCTTTGGTAAGTGTTCCTCCTGTATCGATCATATCATCGACAAGAATTACATTTTTACCTTTTACCTCACCAATTAATTCCATGTAAGCAATTACATTGGCTTTTTGACGTTGTTTATAACAAATTACCACATCGCTTTCTAAAAATTTAGAGTATGCGTAAGCTCTTTTTGATCCACCCATATCAGGTGAAGCAATGGTTAAATTATCTAAGTTTAAACTTTCTACATATGGTAAGAAAATAGTAGAACCAAATAAGTGATCTACTGGCTTTTCAAAAAATCCTTGAATTTGATCAGCATGTAAATCCATGGTCATAATTCTGGTAGCTCCTGCTGATTCTAGTAATTTTGCCACTAATTTAGCACCAATAGCTACACGAGGTTTGTCTTTTCTGTCTTGACGTGCCCATCCAAAATAAGGCATCACTGCGGTAATATGCCTTGCAGAAGCACGTTTAGCCGCATCACACATTAATAGCATTTCCATTAAGTTATCTGCTGATGGAAATGTAGATCCAATTAAAAAGATTCTTCTTCCTCGAATAGATTCTTCAAAGGCTGGTTGAAATTCACCATCACTAAAATGTGTTGTTGTTACATCTCCTAGTGGTATTCCGTACTCTTTAGCAATTTCTTTAGCAAGTTCGATACTTTGAGAACAGGCAAAAATTTTCGGACTTAGTTGATCTGTAGGCATTTACAAGGTTTTGTTAAAAGTTAATGTTGTTGTTGCCACAAAAGTAAAACTATTTTAAGAGTTTAAAAGTTATTTTAAGTGAATTTAATTAAAAAAATTTTATAGATTTGCAGTACCAATACAATGCTCGAGTGGCGGAATTGGTAGACGCGCTGGATTCAAAATCCAGTGACTTAGGTCGTGCGGGTTCGATTCCCGCCTCGAGTACATATTTTTAACCTATTAATTATTAAATAACTGATAATTAATAGGTTATTTTTTTCAAAAGATAAAAATGAGCAGTTTTTGTTCAGTTTTTTTTTATCAAAAATAAAATATGAACAAAAAATAAAGAGAAAACCACTACTATTTAAGCTCTTTTAAAACAATATTCAATTCTTGATCTAAGCTTTTAATTTGAATCACTTCTTTTTTATGCCCAGTAGCAGAAACTTGAATAATACACGGAAGTTTTCGGGCTATTATTAAAGTAAAATCCCCAGCACTAGTCGAAGTTGTTGCTGCAGTACTTTGTAACGATTTTATACTTACATTAGGTAAAGGGTCTAAATACTCATCGTAAACCTTTCCTTTTAAACTAATTTGTGCCGATAAAGCAACACTAAAAATCATCAAAAAAAAGAACGGTGTTTTTTTAAACATTTTATATTGTTTTAGTTATTTGATTAGGTTTGTTTACAAATTAATTATTCTAACGCCAATGAAATTGGAAAACCATACTTTACAGAAACACGTTTACCCTGTTTTTTTCCAGGAATAAATTGCGGTAATTTAGCAACAACCCTAAGCGCTTCTTTATGTAATAAAGCCCCATTTTTATGCACAAGTGTTTTAATATTTTTTACCTCACCATTTTTATCAATAATAAAACTCACCCACATATTTGCTTGTATTGATTTTCGAATAGCATCGGTTGGATACTTAAAATGTGTCGAAATATGATTTACCATATTTTTATTAAAACAAAAAGCACGTCTTGTTTTACTTACATTTTTACAAGCATTAAATAGTGGAATTTTATCTACCTTATTAAATTTAACCGCTTTATCTAACTCTTCTTTTGATAATTTATTGGTGATTTTAATTATATCTTTCTCTAAAGAAGGTTCTTTTTCAAGGGCTAATTTTTGATTTTCATTTTGAGGACTAATATGAATTTTAGCAATACCCGCTCCTACTCCCTTGGTTATTTTACGTTTTTTTAAACTTCTTCTAGTTACAGGAATTTCTCTGGTTTTTTTAGTATGCTTCTTTTTCGTTTTTTTAATATCACATTTAGCAATGCTAATACTATTTAAATCTTCCACAATTTCTTTTGAAGATTCACACACCTTTTGAGCACATATGTTTATTGATAAACAAACAGTCAAAATCAATACTAATAACTTTTTCATAACACGGGGGGGTTTACTGTTTATAATGTTAATTTCAGTGCTAATTTAATAATTATTTAGACTTAATAAGAATAATTAGCAATAAAATACATCATAACAACCACAAAGAAAGTGAACAAAATAAGCTCAATGAAAAAAATAATATTAAGAAAACTTTAACTCAATGTTAAGTTAAAGTTTTCTTAAATAAACAAAATAACCCTAATTTCATCTCTTTTTCTATAGGTATAACCCCTACGAATACTTAAAAAAAGCCAATACTTCCTAGTGTTTTTCGTTCTATAAAAAACAAGCTTTCTTAGTTGTTATTAAAAACATGATAAATGTCATATTTTAAACAAAACAGTACTGCTATTTTTGTCGCAAAAAGTAAGTAATATGATACAATTGATTAATTTACCTTTAGTTTCTTGGACATACGGTACCGTTATAATAGGATTTTTCGCACTTGTTTGTGTGGGCTTAGTAGCCACTCTTTTAATTCTTATAGGTACAAGCAAGAAAAAGGAATAAGAAATTGTATTTAAATTTTTAATAGTTGATTTTAAGAAGAAGTTCTCTATATATATGTTGGTGGTTTAACGTGTATAGCCCTTCTTCTTTTTTTAAAACAGTTCATTTAGTGTGCTTTATTATAAGAAGAAATAACTACAATGTAAGCTGGGGGGCTTAATTTTTAGCGTATTTCTTCTTATTTAAAAGCATTTAAACCAGTAATATCCAAGCCTGTAATTAACAAATGCACATCATGTGTTCCTTCGTAGGTAATTACACTTTCTAAATTCATTACATGTCTCATAATCGAATATTCGCCCGATATTCCCATAGCACCTAAAATTTGTCGTGCCTCTCTGGCTATTTTTATTGCCATTTCCACATTATTTCTTTTTGCCATTGATATTTGCGCCGACGTTGCCCGATTTTCATTTTTTAAAACACCCAATCGCCATGTTAACAACTGCGCTTTGGTAATTTCGGTAATCATTTCGGCTAATTTTTTTTGCTGTAACTGAAACTGCCCAATCGGTTTACCAAATTGTGTACGCTCTTTTGCATATCGCAAGGCGGTATCATAACAATCCATCGCTGCTCCAATTGCACCCCAAGCAATTCCATAACGAGCAGAATCTAAACATAACAAAGGCGCTCCTAAACCCGATTTATTAGGCAATATATTTTCTTTCGGAATTTTTACATTATCAAAAATAAGCTCCCCAGTAATCGAAGCTCTTAACGACCATTTATGATGAGTTTCAGGAGTCGAAAAACCTTGCATACCTCTTTCTACAAGCAAACCATGAACCCGTCCTTGTTCATTTTTAGCCCAAACTACGGCAACATCACAAATAGGTGCGTTAGAAATCCACATTTTTGCACCATTTAACAAATAATGATCTCCCATATCTTTAAATTTGGTTTCCATCCCACTAGGATTAGACCCGTGATTTGGCTCGGTTAAACCAAAGCTTCCGATCCACTCACCCGACGCTAATTTTGGTAAATATTTTTGTCGCTGCGTTTCATTTCCATACTTATAAATAGGCAACATTACCAATGACGATTGCACCGAAGCAGTTGAACGAATACCACTATCGCCACGCTCCAATTCTTGCATTATTAATCCGTAGGAAATTTGGTCTAAACCAGCACCGCCATATTGCTCAGGAATATATGAGCCAAAAGCACCAACATCGGCTAATCCCTTTATCAATTCGCTAGGAAACTTAGCCTCTTGCGCGGCATTTTCAATAATTGGAGACACCTTTTTTTTAACCCAATTACGAGTAGTTTCACGAATAAGTTTATGTTCATCTGTTAATAAATCATCGGTTTGATAATAATCAGGAGCTTGAAATAAATCAGGTTTCATACAGTTGTTTTAAGGTTTTTTTAAAGGATTTTTTTTTGGAGCTATTTCCCGCTTTCCGCACTCGCTCTTTTTTGAAAAAAATCAAAAAAGGAGCTCAAACAATTGCTACAATCGGGGCTAGGCATCACTATAAAGTTTTGAACTTTACAAAGTACTTTATAGGTCTAAATATAAAAAAATTAAAAGCAAGAATTAAAAAATACTTAAAAAAGGTTTTTACAATAGATTTGTGCAGTTTTGTGTAGGTTTATGTATGTTTGTAGCACATGAAATTTACACTAGGACAACAAGAAAGATTAAAGAGCAAAAAGCTAATAGGCAAGCTCTATGAAGAAGGAAAATCAGTTAAAGTTTTTCCACTTCGAATGGTATATATACAAACCGAACACACTTCAAAATTCCCTGTTCAGGTAGGAGTCTCTGTTCCAAAAAGAAACTTTAAAAGTGCGGTGGACAGAAACCGCATAAAACGCTTACTACGCGAAACCTATCGAAAAGAAAAATACACCGTGTATGATGCTGTAAATAAGCCATATGTATTTATGATTTCTTATATTGCAAGAGATGAATGGACTTATGCCGATTTGGAGGTTAAAATGAAAAAATTATTAACACTATTTGTCGCTGAAACTCATAAAAATGAAGAATAAAAAAGCGCTTTTTTTTGGTTTACTTGTAATTATTGCTGTTTTTTTTTCATTTCAATCCCGATTTTTTGAAATTGCAAAACAAATAGAAATTTACAACAATTTATTCAAGGAATTAAACATCAATTATATTGATGAAATTAATCCTGGAGAATTGACTGATAAAGCCATTAAAAATACGCTTAAAAACTTAGATCCTTACACCCGTTTTTACAACGAGCAAGACGTTGAAGACGCTCGTATTGGTCGTGAAGGGGAATACGGAGGTATTGGTATTGCTGTTTATTACACTAAAAAAGGCATTCTTATTTCAGAGGTTTACAAGGGGTTTCCTGCTGATAAAGCTGGGCTAAAAGCAGGCGATATTATTACAACTATCAACGGGCAAAATTTAACAGAAATAGCCAAAAGCCAATACGCACAAATGCTAAAAGGAACGCCTAACAAAGCACTTTATTTAGGCGTTAACAGCAACGGAAACACCAAAAAAATCAGCTTAAAACTAGATAAAATTACAGTAAACCCCGTTCCATTTTACCGCATGATTGATGCTCAAACAGGTTATATCGTTTTAACAAAATTCACCAGTCAAAAAGCCACCGAACAAGTTGCCAATGCCTTCAACGAGCTCAAGGAAAAAGGCATGAAAAACTTGGTTTTTGATTTGCGTAACAATCCTGGTGGTTCATTATTCGATGCTGTAAATATTACCAATTTATTTATCGATAAAGGTTTAAAAGTTGTCGATACTCGTGGAAAAACTAAAAAAAACACCAGAATTTATAAAACAAAAAGAGAAGCTTTAGATACTAAAATTCCTGTTGTTGTTTTAATAAACGACCGTTCGGCTTCGGCTTCTGAAATTGTATCGGGTGCTTTGCAAGACTATGACCGTGCCGTTATTATGGGCGAACGCTCTTTCGGTAAAGGCTTAGTGCAACGTTATTTTAAACTAAATTACGGCACACAAATGAAAGCCACTATTTCAAAATATTATACACCTAGCGGACGTTGTATTCAAGAATTAGATTATAGTAACAGAAATATTAAAACAGGCAAAGTTCCTAAATTTTCTGATGGAATTGTAAGTACATTCAAAACAAAAAACGGAAGAACAGTTTATGATGGCGGTGGGGTAACACCCGATGTAAAAACAGGGTTTTCTAAAAAATCAACAGAAACAAAAAAGCTACTAAAATCAAAAGCTATTTTTAATTTTGTTACCGATTTCACCCATAAAAACCCCAATTTAGCAACAGATAACTTTCTTTTTAAAGCTACAAATTTTAATGATTTTAAAAATTACTTACTTACAATCGATACTAGCTTTGTAACAACTCAAGAAAAATTATTTAAAAAAGCCTATATTTCTGTAAAAAAGAACAACGCTATTGTATCGGAATATCAAAAAATAATCAACAAATTAAAGGCAGATAAAGTTGATCAAATTAGCCTAAACGAAGCTTTTTTAAGTACAGAAATACAAAATCAAATTATAAAAAGATACGTTTATAAACAAGGGCTATTTGCACATCAGCTTCAAAATGACAAAACCATAAGTAAAGCAGTACATCTATTAAAGAATCAAAAAAAGTATAACAAAATTTTAACAAGATAACATCTCTAACATATTTGTATCTTTGAACCCAAAAAAAATGTCAAAACCCAACCATAAAGAACGTAGTAGAGCGCAAGAATCAACCAACGCTATTGAAAAATTATACATTTCAATGCGTCATTTATTTAGTCGTGGTTTTTATAAACCCATGGGAATTTCAGGAGAAACATTGCGTAAATCATTACTGCAATTAAGACCTGAAATTTATGGTTCAATTGCCGAAGATAAAACCGAATTAAATGGTTTAGTTTACATTATTGAACGATTGCCTGAAGGTATTGAAGAGTGTCAGTTTATCAATTTAACTGCCGATGAAGGATATCGAAATTCAAAATTCGAAACAATTATTCCTCCTAAAAGAAGAAGAAATTGTTACCGTATTGATAAAGATCAAATGAATATCGAAATTACGCGTGGGCGTTCTGAAATTTACGATATTCTTACACATATTACCTTTTTATTTATTGAATCTCACAAAATAAAAGACCGTGTTGTTTCTGATAACGAAGATGGTTTTATTAGAGAATGGCTTCTTTTAGAAGATGTTGTTCTTTATAACAAAACGCTTTCAGACCAAGAAAAAGACGTAATTGTGGTACATCTTGGAAACATTCTAGGGCGAACTTATGATGAGGTTTACGAAGCCTATAATACCTTTGCATCCGAAGAAAAACCAAACAGATTTTTCCATTTAATTTACTGGTTAGGTAAATTAGCCATTAACGAAACAGCCAACGAACAAAAACGTTCTGTAAAATTTAGTACCGCTTTAATTGAAGAAATTGGACATCATTTTTATGGTGAAATTTGGGCAAATAGCATTAAAAAAACATTACTTGACAACAACTTATTAGAGCGTCCTATTCATATTATTAGTGCAAATATGCACAGTGTTATGAATAGCATTTATGCCAAAAGTGCCCTGCCTCAAGAATTTAAAAAACACAAAGGTTTTGAACTTTTTGAAGTATTGAGTAACTCTAACAGCCAACCTTTACAAAAAGCTGTTAAAAACCATGCGTCTAAAAATGGGTTAATTTATTTAAAAGATACTTCAGGAACCAATATCAATGTTCAAATTATTGATACCGAAAAAATAGATTTTAAAACAACTTCTTTTAAGAAAGTAAATTCTGCCGATCAAAAACCTGTTATTATTGTAATGGATTATGCTTTTGGTGAACAAGCTTTTGAAACCATGGATGAATTACTAAAACCTTATAAAACCGCTGAAAAAACAGTTCATTTAAATGTTGATTCGGTTTCTATTATGGGGAAAGCAGGAATTTTAGAAGGTGGAAAAGGTGATATTATGATTCCTTCGGCACATATTTTTGAAGGTACTGCCGATAATTATCCGTTTGAAAATGAATTAACCAAAGATGATTTAGAAGGCTTTGGTGTAAACGTTTTTGAAGGAACAATGGTTAGTGTATTAGGAACCTCTTTACAAAATAAAGATTTACTTGAATTTTTCCATGATTCTACCTGGAATGTGATTGGTTTAGAAATGGAAGGCGCACATTATCAAAAAGCCATTCAATCGGCCTCTAAAATTAGAGGAAATATCCGTGAAGATGTAAAAGTTCGATATGCTTATTACGCATCTGACAACCCGCTAGAAACAGGAGCAACTCTTGCCTCTGGAGGTTTAGGAATGAGTGGCGTTACACCAACTTATGCCATTACACAAAAAATACTAGAACAGATATTTTAATAATTATTTCAACAAAAAAGGCTATTTTTTTAAATAGCCTTTTTTGTTATTTTATATTTGCATTGATAACACAACAACACAACATACCATGAATATCTTAATTTTAGGATCAGGAGGAAGAGAGCATTCCTTTGCAAAAAAGCTTTCAGAAAGTACCAAAACAAAAAAGCTTTTTGTAGCTCCTGGTAACGCAGGTACAAGCGCTGTAGCTACAAATATTGCTATCAATCCAACCAATTTTAATCAAGTAAAAGAAGTGGTTTTACAACACCAAATTAATATGGTTGTTGTAGGTCCTGAAGCGCCTTTAGTAGCAGGTATTCACGATTTCTTTTTAGCTGATCAGCAATTAAAAAACATTGCTATAATTGGTCCTAAAAAAGATGGTGCTTTATTAGAAGGAAGTAAAGATTTTTCGAAACAATTTATGATTAAGCACAATATTCCTACTGCAAAGTATGAATCATTTACTGCCCAAACACTAGCAAAAGGACACGCTTTTTTAGAAACCTTAGCGCCTCCGTATGTTTTAAAAGCTGATGGATTAGCCGGTGGAAAAGGTGTTTTAATTTTAAACGATTTAGAAGAAGCAAAATCTGAATTAAAAGAAATGCTTTCAAATGAAAAATTTGGAGCAGCTTCGGCAACCGTAGTTATTGAAGAATTTTTAAAAGGAATTGAACTTTCGGTATTTGTTTTAACTGATGGAAAAAATTATAAAATTTTACCTTCAGCAAAAGATTACAAACGTATTGGCGAAGGCGATGTTGGTTTAAATACTGGTGGAATGGGTGCTATTTCTCCTGTTCCTTTTGCTACGGATGATTTCCTTGAAAAAGTAGAAAATTTAGTGGTAAAACCAACAATTGATGGTTTACAGAAAGATGGAATTGACTACCGTGGCTTTATTTTTATCGGATTAATGAACGACAACGGAAACCCATCTGTTGTTGAATACAACGTACGTATGGGCGATCCTGAAACAGAGGTTGTTTTACCAAGAATTAAATCTGATTTAGTTGATTTATTCGAAGGTGTGGCAAACAGAACTTTGGATGAAAAATCATACCAAGTTACCTCTCAAACAGCAACAACAGTAATGTTGGTTGCTGGCGGATATCCTGAAGCCTACGAAAAAGGAAAAGAAATTACAGGTTTTGAATTGGCGACAGATTCTACTGTTTTTCATGCAGGAACAACCGATAAAGATGGTAAAGTAGTTTCAAACGGGGGAAGAGTTATGGCAGTTACTTCTTTTGGAGATTCTATTCAAGAAGCGCTTGATAAATCATACAAAAGCATTGACAAAATTTCTTTTGAAGGAATGAATTACAGAAAAGATATTGGTTTTGATTTAGTATAAATAATCGAAATTATTATAAAATAAAAAAGGAGTTGATTTAATCAACTCCTTTTTTTTGTGCTTGTTTATTAGAGTCTATTATAACTTTTTAATTGGCTTTTTCAAGGGTAAACGAAAATTCTGAACCCTTACCATACTCACTTTTTAGCAAAATAGTTTCATCATGAGCTTCAATAATATGCTTTACAATAGAAAGCCCCAAACCTGAACCTCCTTGTTCGCGTGAACGGCTTTGATCTACCCTGTAAAAACGCTCAAATAAACGAGAAAGATGGTCTTCTTTTATTCCTTCGCCGTTATCGATTATTTTAATGATAAATTTATTTGGGTTATAACTTTCAATACTTGCCGTAGTAACACCGCCTACTTTACCGTATTTAATCGAGTTTACAACCAAGTTAATTAACACCTGCTCAATACGCTCAACATCACCCCTAACAAAGCGAGGGAATTCATAAAGCGTATCAAATAATAAGGTAATATTTCGTTTTTTGGCTTTCATTTCAAACAAATCAAAAACATTTTGAATAAGCTCTATAATATTGAAAGTTTGAATGTCCATTTTCATGCCCTCGGTTTCCAATTTAGCAAGCATGTCTAAATCTTTAATAATCGAGGTCAATCTTTCTACACCTTTATTGGCTCTTCCTAAATATTTAGTACGAATTTCTTCATCTTCGGCAGCGCCTTCAATTAGAGTTAAAATATAGCCTTGTATAGTAAAAAGTGGCGTTTTTAATTCGTGGGCTACATTGCCTAAAAAATCTCTTCTAAAAGAATCTCTTTGTGTTAATACCACAATTTGTTTGCTACGATCCTCTACATAAGTTTGCAAACTTTTGGTTAACGCTTCTACATCGGTGGTTACCTCTTTTCGCTCTAAATCGTTTACATCTAAAATAGAAATATCTTCATATAACTTTTTTACACGTTGATAAATAAAATGTTCTGCCCTGTATTGAATGATCAAAAAAGAAACCATGAACATTAAAATTCCGAAAATAACAACCGCCCATACTCCTAATGAATCTATTAAAACAAAATAAGAAACTAAAGCGATAACCAATGAAATTGTTGTAGAATAAAACGCTGACCAAAGCGCATAACGGTATGTTTTTTTAATTTTTTTCATTATATAAAAATAGATTGCCTTTCAGCAATCTATATAATTATTACGTTTTATTTTTATTTATTTATCTTCTTCTAAAACAAACTTATACCCAACACCTTTTACTGTTTTGAAAAAATCATCACCTATTTTTTCTCGAAGCTTACGAATATGAACATCAATAGTTCTTCCTCCTACAACGACTTCATTTCCCCAAACGCTATCTAAAATCACTTCTCTTTTAAATACCTTTCCTGGTTTTGATGTTAATAATGATAACAATTCAAATTCTTTTCTTGGTAAGGCTATTTTTTTATCACCTTTTAATACAACATATTCATCTCTGTTGATAACAATATCGCCTAATGTTGTTGTTGTATCGGTTTTATCTTCGGTTTTTAAGCGTCTTAATAGCGACTTTATTTTACTTACTAAAACTTTTGGTTTTACAGGTTTTGTAATATAATCATCGGCACCAGCATCAAAACCAGCCATTTGCGAATAGTCTTCACCTCTAGCGGTTAAAAAAGAAATAATTACGTTTTCTAACGATTTAATATTTCTGATTTTTTCACAGGCTTCAATACCATCCATTTGAGGCATCATAATATCTAATAATATTAAATGCGGAGTTACTTTTTTTGCTAATTTTACTGCTTCCGCACCGTTGTTGGCTGTAAAAACCTGATAGCCTTCTGATTTTAAGTTATATCCTACTATTTCTAAGATATCTGGCTCATCATCAACTAGTAAAATTTTAACATCATTCGTGTTCATAGGTCATTTTATATTATGTTATCCAAAAGTAACGATAAAATTATAAATCATCCCTCTTGTTCTTTAACTTAACGTTCATTTAATTATTCATAAACATTTGCTTAAATTACATTTGCTATCCTAATAACAGATTTTTTATTTACTTAGCTGTTTTTTGTATCTTTATCAAACTCGTTTTAACCAAAAATAACGCTCGCTTTTAATCGAAAAAAATGTTACATAAAATAGCCTTACAAAACATCTTATTTTTAGATATTGAAACTGTTCCTGAAACTGAATTTTTTTCTGATTTATCCGAAGAAAAACAAGAACTTTACGCTTTAAAGACCGATTATAAACGAAAAGATGATGGTATTGATGCCAAAGATTTTTATCACAAAGCAGGAATTTGGGCTGAATTTGGTAAAATAATTTGTATTTCCGTAGGGTATTTAACCAATAAAACTTCCGAAAACCAGCTTAGAATTACTTCTTTTTCTGGGGATGATGAAGCCCGTATTTTAACTGATTTTAAAAATTTATTAGACACCCATTTTAGCCAAGATAAATATGTGTTATGTGCTCATAATGGAAAAGAGTTTGACTTTCCGTACATTGCTCGTCGCATGATTATAAACCGAATTGACTTGCCTAAAAAACTAAATTTATTTGGAAAAAAGCCATGGGAAATACCGCATTTAGACACCTTAGAATTATGGAAATTTGGCGATTATAAACATTATACTTCCTTAAAATTATTAACTGCTATTTTAGATATTCCTTCGCCAAAGCAAGATATTGACGGCAGTGAAGTAGCCCAAGTGTATTATCAAGAAAAAAATATGCCTCGTATTGTTGAATATTGTGAACGTGATACTGTTGCAGTAGCTCAACTTATTTTGCGTTTTTTAAATAAACCTTTACTTGAAAAATCAGATATTATAAAAGTGTAAAGTATCTAATAAATTAACTAAAAACCACGTTTAAAATATTTTTAAACGTGGTTTTTTACTGTTTTTAAACAACTATTCTTTTAAAATTATTCTCCTTCAATTTTCATTGAAAGCTCAAACCAACGTTCTTCTTTGGTTTCTAAAGCTTCGATTATTTCTTGTAATTCTTTTGATTTATCGTTAATTTCATCAGCAGAAAACTCCACATTCATAAACTTTGCTTCAATAACTTGTTTCTTCTTTTGAAGTTTTTCGATATCTTTTTCTAATAAACCCCATTCTCGTTTTTCATCAAAACTTAATGCTGCTTTTTTAGTTGTTTTAGCGGGAGTTGCAACTGCTTTTTTCACATCATTTTTTACCTCTCTAGCTTCTTTTACTTTAGAATCTTCATAAGCTCTAAAATCAGAATAATTACCAGGGAAATTTTCAATAACTCCTTCGCCTCTAAAAACAAATAAGTTATCTACAATTTTATCCATAAAGTAACGGTCGTGAGAAACTACCATTAAATTACCTGGATAATCTAATAAGAAATTTTCTAATACATTTAAAGTAACAACATCTAAATCGTTGGTAGGCTCATCTAAAATTAAAAAGTTCGGGTTTTGAATTAAAATGGCACATAAATACAATCGTTTTTGCTCTCCTCCACTTAATTTCTCTACAAAATCGTATTGTTTTTTTCTGTCGAATAAAAAACGTTCTAATAATTGACTTGCTGATATTTTACGTCCTTTTGATAATGGAATATATTCTCCAAATTCTTTAACAACTTCAATTACTTTTTGCCCTGGTTTTATAACGATTCCGTTTTGGGTATAATATCCAAATTTAACGGTTTCACCAATAGTTACTTTTCCTGAATCTAATTCAATTCCGCCAGTAAGCATATTTAAAAAAGAAGATTTTCCTGTACCATTTTTACCGATAATCCCGATGCGTTCGCCACGTTTAAAAACATAATCGAAACCTTTTAAAATAACTTTATCATCAAATGATTTGTGCATTTTATGAAGCTCTAAAATTTTACTTCCTAAACGCTCCATGTTAATTTCTAACTGTACTTCGTGTTCGTTACGTCGTTTGTGTGCTTTTTCTTTGATTTCATAAAAATCATCGGTACGAGATTTAGATTTTGTAGTACGTGCCTTTGGTTGACGACGCATCCAATCTAATTCTTTTTTGAATAAACTTTTTGCCTTCCCTAAATTGGTTGCTTCAAGGGCTAAACGTTCTTCTTTATTTTGTAAGTAATATGAATAATTACCTTTGTATTTATATAATTGTCCGTTATCTAATTCGATAATTTCATTACACACACGCTCTAAAAAATAACGGTCATGCGTAA
Organism: Tenacibaculum finnmarkense genomovar ulcerans; assembly: GCF_900239495.1. Taxonomy (GTDB): domain Bacteria; phylum Bacteroidota; class Bacteroidia; order Flavobacteriales; family Flavobacteriaceae; genus Polaribacter; species Polaribacter ulcerans. Next base: position 71,314 of record NZ_OENE01000003.1, on the reverse strand, counting down.
CCATAAATAAGGTGATTTTTTCTTTAGCGAAAAAAGCCTCTAACCATTCAATCATTTCTAAATCTAAATGATTTGTTGGCTCATCTAAAATTAATAAATCGGGTTTTTTGATTAGTACGATTGCCAATGCCAAACGCTTTTTTTGTCCTCCTGATAGCTTTCCTACTTTTAATTGTAAGTTGTCTAGTTTTAATTTCGATAAAATTTGTGTGTATTGCGTTTCAAAATCCCACGCATTGTATTGCTCCATTAATTCAAAAGCTTCTTGAAAAGCATCTGCATTTTCAGGATTTTCTACGGCTTTTTCATATTGTTTAATTACTGATAAAACTTTATTATCCGTAGAAAAAATAGTTTCTTCAATAGTTAAATCGGGGTTTAAAGTATCCGCTTGCGATAAATAAGCAATGTCAATATCTTTTCGACTAACAACTTGCCCAGCATCAGCGGTATCAACTCCTGCTACAATATTTAAAATAGAGGTTTTACCGCTACCATTTTTAGCAACAAAAGCTATTTTTTGATCTTTATTAATTCCGAAAGAAATGTCTTCAAATAACACTTTTTCTCCATACGCTTTTGCAATGCCTTCAACTGATAGGTAATTCATATTCTATATTTTAATGCAAAGAAACAAAAAACCCGAGCAAATGCTCGGGTTTTATTTATTTAATAAGAAAGGCTTCTTATTTCTTCAATAATTTTGATGTTAGTACTTTTTGCCCATCATAAACTTCTAAAATATACATTCCTGAACTAAGGTTTGTAACATTTAATTTAGCAGTATTTAAACGACCTTTTTGCACAGTACTTCCTGTTATATTTATAATTTTATAGCTAGTGTTTTTTGCTTTTGAAGCTAAATTAACATGTACAAAATTTACCGCAGGGTTTGGATATACTTGCAATGCAGTACTTGCTTCATTTACTAATCTATTACCACTTAGTAAAGCTTCTTTGGTAGTTGTAGCAGTTATATTTACCGTATAATCTTCAACTTCACCATCTTTAAATGTTTCACAAGCAGTTTGACTTGCGTTATATTTCATAGAAACACGCATTCTTGTTTGCCCTAAAAGTGCTGAAGCAGGAACGTTAAATGTAGATGTTAAATAGTCTTTACTTGACGACGCCCCTGTTACTACTTTTTCTGAAGTATCAAATATTCCGTTTTGGTTAAAATCTATCCAAACAGCCCAATGCTCGGTATATGCAGTACTTTTAAAACCTGCACTTACAGTTATTTCGTTTGAACTTCCTTGCCCTAAAGTAGCTGTTTTTGAAGTAAAATCAGCATATCCGCCATTACTAGCAGAAGTATTTGTCATTCCTCCTAAAGAAACAGCATCAATCCATTCATAAGATGAATTAGTTCCTTTTGATTCACAATAAACAAGTTGATTTGCTAGGGTTGTTACATTTATTACATTGCTTGCTTCTGATTGATTTGCTGCTGCATCAATTGCTTTTACTGAAAAAGTATAGCTTGTCGCTGGGCTTAAACCAGTAATATCGGTAGCTGTATTTGTAGTTGTTCCTAATTTAGTAGCTCCTTGATATACATTATATCCTGTTACCGCTTCGTTATCTGTAGCTGCTGACCAATTTAAAGTTACACTTGTTTTATCAACATTTGACACCGCTAAATTTGTAGGTGCTGTTGGTGCTGTTGTATCGGCGGTATTTTCTCCAATAACAACGGTATAATCTTCTACTTCTCCATATTTAATAACTGCTTCACAAGCGGTTGGTGTTGCGTTATATTTTAAAACAACACGCATTCTTGTAGCCCCATTTGTTGCTGATAAAGGCACTGTAAAAGTTCCTGTTACTGCTGTGTCTTTTGATGGTGCTTTTGTAAAAACAGCCTCTCCTTCATCGTCAAAATCGCCATCGTTATTATAATCTATCCAAACACCATATCCTTCTTTGTAAACTGTACCTGACCATTTTGGTGTAATACTAATTGTAGTTGATTCACCTTTGGTTAAATCAGTTGAAATTGATGTATAATCATCATATCCAGAGCCAGCTGTTGAAGTATTATTAATTGCTCCTAATACTACTTTTTGAATAGATTCATCAGTGGTATTTTCTGCTTTTGATACACAATAAGAAGCAGGAACAACCACTACTTCTCCAAATTTATCCGAGGTAGCTAAGGCATGTCTAGAACCGCCTACACCTAAAACAGTACGCATTCTATCTTTTTGCCCTGAAGTAAATAAATTCATACAAGAATCATCTGAATAATCCATATAATTTTCAACCATATCTAACGATCCACAAGAAGTATGTGCCGATTTACAGCCATAATTTGCAGCATCAGATTCTGGAGTATCTGATACAAAATCATCAGATCCACAAGGACCATCTCCCCAAATATGACGTAAATTTAAAAAATGTCCTACCTCGTGCGTTGTAGTTCTTCCTCCATCAAAAGGCGCTGCAGCAGTACCTATTGTTCCAAAAAATTGATCTGCCATTACAACCCCATCGGTTGCTGCTGATCCTCCTGGAAATTGTGCATATCCTAAAATAGTTCCTCCTGTTGGTCTTGTTATATTATCAACAATCCACATATTTAAATACTCAGAAGTATCCCATGGATTAACTCCTCCTTCAGCCGATTTTTTCATAAAGTTATTACCCGTTAACCAAGTAGATTTACTTACCTGTGTTCTAGTAATACCTGTGGTTGCGTTTCCATTAGGATCTATAGTTGCTAATTTAAATTCAATTTGAGAATCAGCAGCCTGTGCCCATTTATTTGTTCTATCAGCATTTGTTCTTCTAAAATCGGCATTTAAAACAGCTAGTTGCGATTCAATTTGTGCCGTACTAATATTATTGGTAGCATTGGTATATAATATATGTACTACCACTGGAAGTGTTATAATTTCACCAACTTTTTTACTTTGCTGGTTTTGCATACGCTTTAAGCTTCTTTGGGTAAATTCCTCAATAGTTGCCATTCGTTTTTTAAGCCCAGGATCCTTAATTTGTCGCTCGGCTAAATCGTCCATTGCGTAACAAGTTCTTTTTTGCTGTGCAAAAGTTGCGCCAGTAAAAATTAAGCACAAGAGTGCTAGTGTAAATTTTTTAGTCATTTTGAAGAGTTTTAAAAAATTAATTATAAATTAAAAGGGGCTGTTTAAACTATTATATTTTTGATAAAAAAACAGTAAAAAGCCACTGTACAAGTAGCAAATATATAAAAAATTAGCGCGTAAAGTATTTTTATCGTAACAAAAACAATTGTTTATTATAAAAATCACACAAAAAACACCCTAATCATATTAAAACAGCGGGATACTCATTTACAAGGGCATATCAAAGAATTGCAATTGTCATCATTTTTTAAAAAGAATTGAAAGATATTAATTGTATTTTTATTGAAATTTTACACAAATGCTTCAAGTTAAAAATTTAGAAATAAGTTTTAAAAACGCCGCTTCTGTTATTCAAGAAGTTTCTTTTAATGTACAACAAACCCAAATACTAGGTATTGTAGGCGAAAGTGGTAGTGGAAAATCAATAACCTCTTTAGCTATTTTAGGCTTATTGCCTAAATACGCTACAATAACAGGCGAAATTTTATTTAAAGAACAAAATGTTTTAAATTATAAAAATAGCGATTTTCAAAAAATTAGAGGCAGCCAAATAGCCATGATTTTTCAAGAACCAATGAGCTCTTTAAACCCAACATTAACCTGTGGTTTTCAAGTTGCTGAGGTCTTAGAATTACATACTAATTTATCTAAAAAAGAGATAAAACAAGCCGTAATTTTACTTTTTGAAAAGGTTAAATTACCACGACCAATGGCTATTTTTAATGCCTATCCGCATCAAATTAGTGGCGGACAAAAACAACGTGTCATGATTGCGATGGCAATTGCCTGTAAACCCCAACTTTTAATTGCTGATGAGCCTACAACAGCTTTAGATGTTACGGTTCAAAAAGAAATAATTGCACTTTTAAAAGAACTACAACAGGAATATAAAATGGGCATTATTTTTATTTCTCACGATTTAGGCTTGGTATCAGAAATTGCCGATACTGTTGTTGTAATGCGCAAAGGAAAAGTAGTGGAACAAGGTATAACAAAAGAACTTTTTTTACATCCGAAGGAAAATTATACCAAGGCATTAATCAAGTCAAAACCAACCCTAAAAAAACGCTTTAAAATATTACCAACCGTTATTGATTTTATCAAAAACACCGTAAAAACCGAAGTATATACCGATGAAGAACGCAAGGAATTTCATCAAAAAATATATGCAAAAACACCGCTTTTAGAAATTAAAAATCTGCATAAAGAATATGTATCAAAAGTAGGTTGGTTTTCAAAAAGGACTGTTGTAAAGGCTGTAAATGATGTTTCGTTTAAAATTTACCAAGGTGAAACTGTTGGGCTGGTTGGCGAAAGTGGCTGCGGAAAAACAACACTTGGCAGCAGTATTTTACAGCTAGAAAAAGCAACTTCAGGGCAAATAATTTATAAAGGAGAAGATATTACAAGGCTTTCTAAAAAAGCCTTAAAAAAACTGCGAAAAGATATCCAAATTATATTTCAAGATCCTTTTTCATCGTTAAACCCACGAATTACCGTAGGAAATGCAATTGTCGAACCGATGAAAGTACACAATATTTTAAATTCCTTTAAAGAACGCAAAGAATATGTGCTCAATTTATTAGAAAAAGTAGGCTTAGAAAAAGCACATTTTGACCGATATCCACATGAATTTTCTGGCGGACAGCGACAACGAATCGGAATTGCCAGAACCATCGCTTTACAACCAAAATTAATTATTTGTGATGAATCGGTTTCTGCCTTAGATGTATCGGTACAAGCACAGGTTTTAAATTTATTAAACGAGTTAAAAGCCGAATTTAATTTTACATATTTGTTTATTTCTCATGATTTATCGGTCGTAAAATATATGTCAGATCAGTTGGTTGTTATGAATAAAGGACAAATAGAAGAAATTGCCGATGCCGATGAAATTTATAACAATCCTAAAACAAGCTATACAAAAACATTGATTGCAGCAATACCAAAAGGTTTGTAACTTTTTTCAAACCTATATTAATGGTATATTGCAGCGTTAAAAAAACAAAAAAATATGAAAATTATAGTTCCAATGGCAGGAATCGGGTCGCGCTTAAGACCTCATAGTTTAACTACTCCAAAACCATTAACCGTTATTGCGGGTAAACCGATTGTACAGCGTTTGGTGGAAGATATTACTGCGGTAGTAAATCAACCTATTGATGAAATTGCCTTTATTATTGGAAGTACTGCCAAGGGTTTTCCTTCGGATACTAAAGATAAATTAATAGCAATTGCTAAAAGTTTAGGTGCTAAGGGTTCTGTATTTGTTCAAGAAGAAGCCTTAGGAACTGCACACGCAATTTACTGTGCTAAAGAAGCCTTAAACGGATCTTGTGTTGTCGCTTTTGCTGATACTTTATTTAAAGCTGATTTTACTTTAGATGCCAATGCTGATGGTGCTATTTGGGTAAAACAAGTGGAAGACCCAAGCGCTTTTGGTGTGGTAAAATTAAATGATGGTTTTATTACTGATTTTGTTGAAAAACCAAAAGAATTTGTTTCTGATTTAGCCATTATCGGAATTTATTATTTTAAAGATGGTGATAAACTTCGTGAAGAAATTAAGCATTTAATTGATAATGATATCAGACCTTCTGGTGAATTTCAATTAACAGAAGTTTTAGAATCTTTAAAACAACAAGGCGCTAAATTTATCCCTGGAAAAGTAGATGCTTGGATGGATTGTGGTAAAAAAGATCCAACGGTTGATACTAACAAACAAGTGTTAGGTTTTGAACAAGCCGATGGTAATAATTTAGTTTCTGATGATGTTATTTTAGAAAATTCAGAAATTATTCAGCCTTGTTATGTTGGAAAAAATGTAATTTTAAAAAATACTAAAATAGGACCTTATGTTTCTATTGGTGAAAATAGTATTGTTGAAAATTCAACGATTGAAAATTCATTAATTCAAACAAATGTTCGCATTCAAAATGCAACATTAGACAATGCAATGATTGGTAATCATGCCAAATATAATGCTAATTATACATCAGTAAGTATAGGTGATTATACAGATCTTACATAAAAATAGCAAGCCAAAAAAAGGAAAGACAATAGCACAACACGTGCTATTGCCTTTTTTCTTGTTGTTTTTTACATTGTTCTTAAACGCGCAGCACAGCACTACTTCAGCAATTGCTAGCGGTAAAAAAGACAACAGTTTATTTGAAAATAATTTTTTTAAAGCGCTTTCTCAAAAAGCACTTTTTAATCATAAAAAAGCCATTGAATATTTAAATAACTGCAATGAATTACTACCTAATAATGAAGCAGTTTTTTTTGAACTTTCTAAAAACAACCTAAAATTAGGTAGATACATTGAGGCTTTAGAATATATTGAATTAGGCCTACATATAGCTCCCGATAATTTATGGATGCTAACACATAAGGTTAGTATTTTAAAAAAAATGGCTAATTTTGAAAATGCCATTGAAGTACAAGAAAAAATTGCAAAAACACATCCGAAGAAAAAACAAGAATTAGTATATCTTCATTTAAAAAACAGCGATGTTTTAGCTGCAAAAAGAGTTTTATTAGAGTTAAAAGAGGCTAAATTATTAAATTCAAGGTTACAGAAAATTTTAAAAAGGCTCGAAGAAAATCAAAAAAATGATAAAACAACAATTAAAAAACAGCCTAAAAAATTAGCGAATACTACGATAAGAGCTGTTTTTGAAAATGAAAAATCATTTAAAAACTTACAGCCTTTATTACTCAAATTAGCCACAAATAAACACATCGATTTATTAAAATACAGTACTCAGGGTGTAGCCTTATTTCCTGCACAGCCTTTTGTTTATTTAATGAATGGGAAAGCGTTAAACAACAATAAAAAACATAAAAAAGCATTACAAAGTTTGCAAAATGGCATTGATTTTGTAATTGATAATCCTCAAATTGAAGCAAAATTTTATTTAGAAATGGCAAGAGCTTATAAAAGTTTGAAACAGCTTAAAAAAGCCGCTGATTTTAAAAACAAAGCTGCTAAAATTTTAAAATAATTTTTCTTCAGCATTATAACACTTATGAAATACCTTGTAGCACTTAGTTTCTTATTTTTAAGTTTTACGGCTTGTAAATCAAGTAAAAATTTAACGAATAATTCAACAACAATTAAAGAAATATCAGCAAGAAAAGTAGCTAAAAAACACGTTGCCGCTAATTTTGATGAAAAAACAATTGATGCTCGTTTAAAAGTAAACTACAGCACAACAAAAGAAAAAGTAGCGCTTTCTGTTCGAATGAAAATAGAAAAAGGGAATGTTATATGGCTAAAAGGTGTTAAATTTATTACTGTTTTTAAAGCAAAAATCACCCCTACAAGAGTGCAATTTTATTCGCCATTTTATAAAAATTATTTTGATGGAGATTTTAAAATGCTTCAAAAATTACTAGGAACAGCTATTAATTTTGAACAGCTACAAAATATGTTATTAGGGCAGTCGTTATTAAATGTAAAAAATAAAAGACAAAAAGTAGTTATTACTAATAAAGCATACCAGCTTTCGCCTAAAAAACAATCAGAATTATTTGATATCTTTTTTCAGGTAAACCCGCTGCATTATAAACTGAACAAACAATCAATTGTAAATACTGCTAAAAAACAACGTTTAGAGATTAAATATCCTAGTTATTCAACAAATAATGGTGTTTTATTTCCTAAGAAAATAATCATAAATGCGAAACAAAAACAAGCACTTACTGCAATTGATATTACTACGCGTTCGGTAAATTTTAACACCAAACTAAACATTAATTTTAGCATACCAAAAGGCTATAAAGAAATTAAATTATAATGAAAAAAATTGTTTTATATCTTTCCTTTTTATGCTTCGTTTTATGGAGTTTTTCTTCGTTTAGCCAAGAAAGGAAAACCCTTGAAAGAAAACATAAGAAGTTAAAAAATGAAATTAAACAGATTAATCATTTATTATTTGAAACCAAAAAAGAAAAAGGTGATGCCTTAGATGATTTAAAAGATTTAACACAAAAAATTGACACCAGAGCACAGTTAATTAAAGTGATTGAATTAGAATCTCAGAAAATTTCTAAAGAAATAAACAATAATCAAAAGCAGTTAAACAGCTATAATAAGCAGCTTAAAAGCTTAAAAGAAGCATATACAAATATGGTTGTAAAAACCTATAAAAGTAGGTCTTTACAAAGTAAAACAATGTTTTTGCTATCTTCTGAAAGCTTTTATCAGGCGTATAAACGTTTAAAATATATGCAGCAATATAATGAGTATCGGAAAAATCAAGGGCTCGCAATTATTGTCAAATTAAATGAAATTAAGAAGATTAACAACGCATTAATTCAGAAGAAAAAGAAAAAAGAAGTATTAATTTCTGATGAAAAATCGCAAAAATCGGCCATTGAAACCGATAAAAAAAACCAAGAAACCTTAGTTACTAAAATCAAAGGAGCTGAAAAAAAGTACAAACAAAATTTACGCAGTAAAATAAAAGAAGAAAAACAAATTACAGCCCGTATTGATAAGTTAATTTTACGTGAAATAGCGAAAGCTAATCGAAAAAAACGAGCAATAGCCAAAGCAAAAGCACTTGCAAAAGCCAAAAGAAGAAAAAAAGCACGACTCAAAGCAATTACTGACGCAAGAAAAAGAGCAAATAAACTTGCTGATAAAAAAGAAAGAGAAATTGCGCTTCAAAAAGCGAGAGAACTTGCCGAAACAACAAAAAAAGAAATTACAGCTGCCAATAAAAAAGCAAAAGAGAAAGAACTCGCTAGTAAAAATGAAAAGAAAAAAACAGCAAACAGCTTTGTTTTAGATGCTGATGAAAAAAAATTATTACACAACTTCGAGCAAAATAAAGGAAATTTACCTTGGCCTGTAAAAGGAATTATTACCCGAAAATATGGCGTACAACCACATCCAACATTTTCAGGAATTAATATTAATAGCCCTGGTTTACACATTGTAACCAAGGTAAATACAGATGCTAAAAGTATTTTTAATGGTAAAGTACTTGCTATACAATCGCAGTCTGGTGGTAAAAAATCGGTATTAATACAGCACGCTAATTATATATCGGCATATAACAATCTTGAAAAGGTATATGTAGCAAAAGGCACGCTCATAAAAACTGGAGATAAAATAGGAAGGGTTTTTACCAATAAAATTTCAGGAAAAACCAAGTTACTTTTTGTTTTATTTAAAGATACCGCAAAATTAAACCCCGCAAAATGGATTCGCAAAAAATAAAGATAAACACATGAAAAATTCAGCAAATTTTATCATCATAATTGGTGTTATTATAGCAACTTTAGTTATTGGTAAAGGAATTATAATTCCATTTATTTTTGCCTTAATTTTTTGGTTTTTAACTCGTGAAATTCGTAAGAACATTTATAAAATACCCTTTGCTAAAAAATTCATTCCTATTTGGTTGAGCAATGTTTTTGTATTTACTATTATTATTTTCAGTTTTAGTTTTATGTCTGAAATTATTACCAATAGTATTGTTGATTTATCTACTTCCTATTCAAAATATGAACCTAATATTGATGTTGTTATAAAAAACTTAAACAATTATTTTCATATTGATATTATCAAATCGGCAAAATTAATTGTTGGTGATTTTAACTATGGAGCTGTTTTAGCAGAAACAGCAAACGCTATTAGTGGCTTACTTGGTGATACTTTTATGATTATAATTTATGCCTTATTTATGTTTTTAGAAGAAAGTAGCTTCAAGAAAAAACTTCATAAATTATTTAACGGAAAAGACACTAAAAACACTAGCATCCAATTTATTTTATCTAAAATTGAAGTTTCTATATCAAATTATCTTCGATTAAAAACTTATGTAAGTTTGCTTACCGGTATTTTAAGTTACTTTATTTTGCTATTAATGGGTGTTGATAGTGCTCCTTTTTGGGCTTTTTTAATTTTTTTATTAAACTATATTCCAACTATTGGCTCATTAATTGCCACCATTTTCCCTGCCGTATTTAGCTTAATTCAATTTGGAGAACTTTCGCCATTTTTAATTGTATTAATTGCCGTTGGCGCGGTTCAGGTAATTGTTGGTAACTTTATAGAGCCTAAGGTTTTTGGAAAATCATTAAATTTAAGCCCTTTGGTAACCATTTTATCTTTAGCTATTTGGGGTAAAATATGGGGTGTTACAGGCATGGTTTTAAGTGTGCCAATTACCGTAATTATGATTATTGTTTTCTCTCAATTTGAAAGAACAAAAACAGTGGCTATCTTTTTATCTGAAAACGGAGAAATTGATACAATATAAAAAAGATTAGCCTGCTTAAAATTTTTAAACAGGCTATTTTTTTATAATTATCATAAAATTTCACAAAACTATTCTTCTTTACCTAAAAATAATGCTTTGAGCTCTGTTGCTTCTTTCGGATCTAATTTCCCTGCTAAAACCAAGCTTAATTGTTTTCGACGTAAAGCCCCCTCAAAACGCTTTTTTTCTAAATCAGTTTCTGGAACAATAGGCGCTACCGGTACAGGTCTTCCTGTTTCATCTACTGCAACAAAAGTATAAATTCCTTCATTTACCTTTGTTTTTACCCCTGACTGACGGTCTTCTGTCCAAACATCTACATAAATTTCCATAGATGATTTAAAGGCTCTTGAAACTTTTGCTTCTACAGTAACAACGCTTCCCACAGGCACTGCTTTTGAAAAAGCCACATGGTTTACCGAAGCGGTAACCACAATTCTTCTTGAATGACGGCGTGCCGCAATACTACAGGCTCTATCCATACGAGCCAATAATTCTCCTCCAAAAAGATTGTCTAAATAATTTGTTTCTCCTGGTAAAACAAGGTCGGTTAATACCGTTAATGATTCTATGGGTGTTTTAGCTGTCATCAATTAAATTTTTATACAAAGATATACATAAAGCTAAAAAATAGATTATTTAACTATTGATTATTTACCTGCTTTATAACGACTGATTTATAAATAGATACAACTTTATTGGCTCTTTATTTAAAACTAATCTAAATAAACTTTTGAAGTTTGATTTCTAGTTAATACTTTTGTTAAAATAAATTTTATTAAATCTAAATAAGTAAATTGAATAAACTTATAATAGCGCTTTTTATACTAGTAGCTGGAATATCAAATACAGTAGCGCAAGGAAATAGTATTAGTGGTCGTGTGTTAAATAATAATAACGAACCTTTGGTTGGTGTTAATATCTTAATAAAAGAAAAAAATATAGGAGCAGAAACAGCTTTTGATGGAAATTTTGAAATTAAAACATCAAAAGGAAAATTTACCTTAATCGTATCATATATCGGTTTTAAAACCAGAGAAATTTTAGTAAATGCGCCTGCAAACCTTTCTAATATCATTTTATATGAAGGAAATGAATTGCTTCAAGAGGTTCTTTTAACGAGTCGAAACAACAAGTTTTCTCGTAAAAAAACAGCTTATGTATCTAAATTGCCTTTAAAAGATATAGAAAATTCTCAAGTATATACTACGGTTACTTCGGAAATGCTAGAATCTCAAGTTGTAACTAATTTAGATGAAGCAATGGCGAATGCAACAGGGGTTTACAAGCTTTGGGAAGCTACAGGAAGAGGTCCTGGAAATGGAACTTCTTTTTTTTCTACTAGAGGATTTTCTGTACAACCAAGACTTATTGATGGTATTGCTGGTGTTACTTTTAGTGCCATAGATCCTTCTTATATTGAACGTATTGAGGTTATAAAAGGCCCCGCTGCTACCCTGTTTGGTAGTACTGAAACTTCTTTAGGTGGTTTAATTAATATCGTAACTAAAAAACCTTACCAAGGTACTGGTGGAAGTGTTTCGTACACCGCAGGTTCTTTTGGGCTTCATAGAGCATCGGTTGATTATAATACAAGTTTAGACGCTTCTAAAAAAGCGTTCTTTAGAGTTAATGCTTCTTTTTTAACGCAAGGTAGTTTTCAGGATGCTGGTTTTAAAGACACTTATTTTATAGCGCCTTCGCTTTCTTTAAGAGTAAATAACCGATTAAATATATCGGCAGGATTAGAGTTTTCTAAAACAAAACAAACCAATCCTTCAATGCTATTTTTACGTAGAGGACTGCCTTTAATATCTAAAAATATTAAAGAAATGGGAGTCGATCCTAAAAAATCCTTTACCAATAACGACATTAATTTAACCAATCCTACATTTAATACAAGGGCTATTGCTGATTATAAACTATCGGATACTTGGACTTCTCAAACAGTATTTTCTAGTAGTTATGCCCAAACTAAAGGCTATTATCAATATCAGTTTGATGGTGGTATTGCAGCACTTTTACAAATAAACCAAGTATATAATCAATTAGAAAATGCAAAAAATAATGGATTAATAACAGCGCCTCAACTTGCTTTTATTAACGCTAACATAAACCCATTTACTACTCAAATAACAACCGAAGCAGGAAAAATGTTAGCTACTGATTCTTTTGTTAGAACTTACAGTAAAAGAGACGCCAACGAAACAAGGTTTAATTTACAGCAAAATTTTACAGGAAATTTCAATATTGGTCAATTGCGTAACAGGCTTGTTTTTGGTGTTGATTATGTTTCTAATACTCGAAATAATCGAAATAAAAATGGAAATCCAAATTTGACCAAGCAAAGCCAATTTCCGCAATTAATTGGTACTTTAAACGCCCTAGGTTTAAGTGCCGTTTCTGATGGAATAACCGCTAGCTTTTTCAGATTTCCATATATTGATGCCTTTTTAAATGGTAATGGAACAATCGCGAACAATTCATTTACACCTAATGCGAATTACAGCCCTAATAAAGCGCAATTAGATGCTGATTTTAAAAAAATACCCGCTTTTAAAAATCAAACAAAACAACAAACACTAGCAGCCTATGTTTCTGATGTAATAAATATTACACCTGAACTAATTGTTAATGTTGGTTTGCGTTTAGATCATTTTATTCAAGACGGGCAGTTATCTAGAAAAGAAGATGATTATACCAAAACTACCTTATCACCAAATTTTGGAGTGTCGTATCAGGCATTAAAAAATAAATTATCGGTATTTACCAACTATCAAACTGGTTTTGTAAACGTAAATCCTGTTGTAAATGCTTCGGGAACTGTTGATGTTTTTCAACCACAAAAAGCCAAGCAATTTGAAGGAGGAATAAAAACTAATTTCTTTAACAATAAATTAAATATAGGTGCTAGTTATTACAACATAACCGTTAAAGATTTTACAACCTCCGACCCAACAATACCTTTATTTCCTAAAACAATTGATATTGCAGAGGTAGTTAGTAAAGGATTCGAATTCGAATTAAATGCAAACCCTATTAGTGGGTTAAACTTAAGAGGTTCTTACTCTTTTAACGACATGAAATACACCAATGTTTATAGCCAAAAAGCAAAAAGAGAAATTATCGAATTTAAAAACAGAAGACCCGAAGCTGCAGGACCAAAAGGTTTGTATAATTTTTGGGCAGATTATGCTTTTCAAGAAGATAGCTTTGCTAAAAACTTTGGTCTAGGATTTGGTTTTAATGGAGCCTCTGAAAACCTAACGGTAAACAATAAAACATCAGGAACTTTTACCCTACCTAGCTATACTATTTTAAATGCTTCGGCTTATTATAATCTTAAAAAAATTCGAGTAGGTTTTAAAGTAAACAACCTAACAAACAAAACATATTATACCGGTTGGACCACAATTAACGCACAACCTTCAAGAGCCTTTTTAGGAACAGTTTCTTATAAATTCTAAAACAAAGTCCCCCGACTTTACCTTTTATTGTGTTGAATTATTTTGAATTATTTTATCTTTAAATGCAGCGCAGCCCATAGTTCTCATGCTTTGGGCTGTGTAATTTTAAAAGCAAAAAAACAAGTATGAACACCATTGCTATACTTTTAAACATTATCGGTTTTATTTTCTTACTAAACACCTCTAAAAAGGCCGTTTTAAATAGTAGTTTTTTAGAAATTTGGATGCAACAAAATAGTTTTATCTCTAAAATAATTGGAAGCATTTTACTACTAGTTTCTTTTTACATATCAATAAAAACAAACGGAATTACCGCAGGTATTCTATTTAATTTACTAGCCATAACGCTAGTAGGAAGTTTGCTTATTTTAATAAATCCTTTTAAAAAAATATTTTATACAAGTGTTTTAATTATTTTGATAATCATAACTGCTTTAGAATTTTTAATTCAATAATTATGCCTGCAAACACAAAGTATTTAACAACATCTGCCTGGCAAAAAGCTATTAAAATTATTTCAGGAATACTAGGAGGCTATATAATAAGTGCCTTACTACATTTGGCTTTAACACTGTTTTTACCGTATCAAAAAGAACTATTAATTACCTCGATATATACCTTATTTATTATATGGGTAACCCTAATTATTGTTCCTTTTTTATTTAAAAACGCCTGGAAAGTGTTTTTAATTTATAGCTTAGTAATACTCGTATTATTTAGCATTGTTTACTACGGAAAAATACACTACCCGATTGTTTAAAAAACCACACTATGAGTAAACGAAATTACAATGTTTTTTTTAATACCCATACCGTAAGTGGTATTGTTATTAGTGTTGCCTTGTATGTTATTTTTTTTGCAGGCGCTTTTTCTTTTTTTAAAGAAGAAATAATTAACTGGGAAAAAGGAACTTTTGTAAAGCAAACACCTAAAGAAAACGTTAATTATGACGGCATTTTAAACGCCTTAAAAAACGACTATCAATTAGAAGGTAGAGACATTCTTTTCAGGCTTCAAAAAAAAGGCGAAGAAGCATTTATATCTCTTAGCCCATCTAAAGATTCACTCGCTTCTAAAAAAGCTAAAACAGCTGCTTATTTTTCATTAAACACCAATACCTACGAGCGAAAATCGTACACTGAATTTTATTCGTTAGGCGAATTTATTTACCGACTTCATTTTTTTTCGCAATTACCCTATATCGGCATTTATTTAGCAGGGCTTGTTTCGGTATTTTTTCTATTTGCCATTGTTACAGGAATTATTGTTCATTGGAAAAAAATAGTCTCAAATTTTTACACATTTAATCCCAAGCTAATTTTAAAACGAGTTTGGGCTGATGCACATACTGCTTTAGGCGTTATTGGTTTGCCTTTTCAATTGATATACGCACTAACAGGTGCTTACTTCGGATTAAGTATTTTAGTCCTACTACCTGCTAATTTTTTATACAATAATAATCAAGATAAACTACTAGAAGATTTAAGACCACAGTTAAAAACCTATCCTTGGATTGCTAAAACTACCCAACAAATACCAAGTGCAAATGATTTTGTGGTAAAAAATGCCCAAAGATGGAAAAACACTAAAATAAAACGATTTACCATTAAAAATTATGGCGGTACAAATATGAAGTATCAATTAATGGTCAATCAATCAGAAAAAATACATTTTTTAGCACAAGGTCGAATTACCATAGATGCTTTTACCAATAAAATAGAAGACATAAAAGCACCTGAAAAAGAAGTCTATCTTGAAAACATTCAGGCATCTATCGGAAAACTACACTTTGGGCATTACGGTGGTATTGGCTTAAAAATCATTTATTTTATCCTGGCTTTAATTACTTGTTTTGTTATTATTACAGGCGTACTTATTTGGCTCGAAGCAAGAAATAAAAAAAGCATTCCTTTATCAAAAAGACTATACACCAACAAAGTAGGACATATATATATGGCCATCTGTTTGTCGCTTTTTCCTGTAATAGCCCTATCCTTTATTTTTGTAAAATTACTTCCACAAGCGTATAATAATGACAGGAAATCGCTGATTTATTATTTCTTTTTTATCAGTTGGCTTATTGCAATTATTATTTTACGATATGTTCGAAATAATTATAAAACAAACAAATACACCCTATGGACAGGTGGTATTTTAGGATTACTAATCCCTATAATAAACGGATTTGTAACCAACAATTGGATTTGGAAAACCTACAAAGCCCAACAATACGATATACTAACTATTGATTTACTTTGGATATTTTTAGCAATAACCGCTATTATTTTTGCCGTAAAATTAAAGCCAGCTATTCAAGAAAAAAGTTCATTGGCTAAAAACCCCATTAATTACAACGAAATTAAAGCCTTAAAAAAGCAAAACATTATAAAAGAGCAAGCTCTTGTAGCCCATCAAAACAACAATCAACTACCTATGAAAACAAAAATTATTAGCCTTTGGATGCTTATTATCTTCGGATATATTTTTCATCATATTTACGGATTAGCAACCGTATTTTTTAATCAAACCGTGTTTATTGAAGGTTCAGATGGTAGCACGCCATTTTGGGCGCATCAATGGCGTATTTTAATGGAAGGAACAGTATTTTTATTCGCTTTATTAACCATTCAATTATCAAAAAAATGGTTTAAAATAACCTCGTTAATTTGGGGAGTAATTGTTGCAATTTTTAACTGTTATCATGTTATTGAAGAAGCAATAGGACACCCTGATGAACTTTCAAAAATATGGATATTATTACTTACCGCTATTGCCAGTATTCTTTTAGTTATTAACCTAAATCAATGGAGAAAACAAGCTGTTAATATCTAAAAAAGCAAAATATTTTTGACCAAAGAAGAAAATAATCAGAAAAAACATACATTAGTAACCTTAAAAAAATAAGCAATGAAAAAAGTAGGTTTAATTTACGGTTCAGACACAGGAATGACCGAAGAAGTTACCCATACAATTGTTGATCAATGGACACTTTCAGAACTAGAAGTTATAGAAGTTAGCAATGTAAGCCCTGCCGATTTTGAGCGGTTTGATTTTATCATTTTAGGACTTTCTACCTGGTATGATGGCGATTTACAAAGTGATTGGGAAGATTATTTTGACGAGTTTAAAACCATTAATTTCACCCATAAAACCATTGCTCTTTTTGGTTTAGGCGATCAATACGGTTATGGTGAATATTTTATAGATGGCGTAGGAATGCTTGCCGAAGTAGTTTTAAAAAATGGTGGAAAAATAATTGGAAAATGGCCCACTAAAGACTACGATTTTACAGAATCGAAAGCCTTAATAGCCCCTGGAAACTTATTTTATGGACTAGCCCTTGACCAAGACAATGAGGCTCATTTAACACCTAATCGTATTGATAAATGGATCGATCAGCTTCAAAAAGAGCTTTTAGGTTAACCATTAATTTAGGCTTTTTTTTTGTTGTTTAAAAATATCAAATGATACATTAATCCAATAAAAACACTTCCCCCAATTATGTTTCCTAAAATAACAGGAATCAGGTTTTTTATCATCCCTGAAATACTTAAAAACGACGTAGTAATTTGAACATCGCTAAAAGTTTTAATCAGCAAACCTAGCGGAATAATAAATAAATTAGCAATGCTGTGTTCAAAACCTGCGGCTACAAATAAGGTTATCGGAAAGACTATTGCCAATATTTTATCGGTAATTGTTTTTCCGCCCATTGCCATCCAAACCCCTAAACAAACTAAAATATTACATAATATTCCTCTAAAAAATGCGGTCATAAAAGGCAAATTACATTTTGCATCTGCCATTTTTAAATAGGTTTCGGCTATTGCTCCGTTATTCATATCAAGGTGTCCTGAAAAATAAACCATAACCGCTAAACTTATAGCACCAATCATATTGCTAAAAAAAATAATGCCCCAATTACGCATCATTTGTTTGGTAGAAACCTTTTTTTCTGCCCAAGCAATTGCAATTAAATTATTTCCTGTAAATAATTCAGCACCTGCAATTATCACCAAAATTAATCCTAAAGAAAATACAAAGCCTCCCAAAATTTGCTTGGTAGCAAAGCTATAGGTTTGGTCAGATTTTACAATAGTGTAAAATAAAGCCCCTAAACCAATAAAAGAACCTGCTAATATTCCTAATAACAAACTGGTTAAAAATGATTTTTCAACTTTTTTAACGCTTGAGTTTAATGTTTGATTTACAATTTCTTCGGGACTAAATACTTTTGTTGACATCTAAAATTTATTTTTTAACTCTCAGGAGCTAATTCAATTTCTAAACCATCCATTTCAGGCTTTATTTGTAACTGACACCCTAAACGGCTATTATCTTCTACATAAAAAGCTTCGGCTAACATGGCATCTTCATCATCGCCCATTTCAGGCAGTTCATGTGCTGATTTTACATAGCACTGGCAAGAAGCACACATTGCCATTCCGCCACAAATTCCAATAGTTCCTTCAGGAGCTAGCTCGTAGGAACGAACAACTTCCATTAAATTCATTGCCATATCGGTTGGTGCAACAACTTCGTGTAATACGCCTTCTCGATCGGTTATTTTTAGTGTAATATCTTGTAGTACTTCCATTTTTACAAATTCATTTTTTTACGTAACGTTTTCGCTCGATGATCTTCGCCATCGTGTGACCAACCAGGTGAATTAAATATATAATTTAATTTGTCTGAAAACTTATTGGCACGTTTAACATCTTTCCAAATAGCAACATATTCGTGTGTTGCTACTTTTATCGGATTTTTAGTTTCAATATTTACTGTTAACCCATAAACAGGTTTTTCAACAGCTTTTAATTCTTTTGAAAAAGTACCAAAAAGTCGATCCCAAATAATTAAAATACCTGCATGATTACAATCTAAATATCGAATATTAGACGCATGATGCACTCTGTGATGTGAGGGTGTGTTAAATATAAACTCGATTGGTTTGGGTAGTTTATCAACCAATTCTGTATGTACAAAAAATTGATATATTAAACTAATTCCCATCACGGTAAACATCATTAATGGATCAAAACCCAATAAGGGTATCCACAACCAAAAAAAGAATTTATGAATTCGCTCCCCTACACCTTGGCGCAATGCTGTTCCTAAATTCATATATATTGATGAATGATGCGGTACATGCCCTGCCCAAAACAACCGCACTTCATGGTTTAAGCGATGAAACCAATAGTATGAAATATCATCGGCAAACAGCAATAAAATCCAAGCCCACCATTGACGTTGAACAACATCTTTAAATGGGCTGATTTCATGTATATATACAAATACAATAAAAGCTAAAATCTTTGGAATAAATTCTATAATAGCCGAAAAAACCATCATTAATAGCGATATTCCAGTATCTTTTAGCTGGTATTTTTCTTTTGCGAATTGATATTCAACAAACATGCTTATAAAAAATATAGGCAAGGCAAAATACAAGAGTTTATCTTCTGATAATTGCGCTATATATTCGATAAAAATCATGTTTAAAAAACGTTTATTCTATTTTTTTAATCACCGCCTTTGGCGCTTCTTTTCGAGTTCCATCAAAACCATCAACACCGCCTACTGTGGTGTATTTCATTACGTATTTTTTATCAGGATAAATAATTTTAAACGCACTTTGACACATTAAAGTTGCTTCGTGAAAACCACATAAAATCAACTTTAATTTCCCAGGATAGGTATTTACATCGCCAATGGCATAAATTCCTGGAATATTTGTTTGATAATCTAAGGCATTATTTACTTTGATGGCATTTTTTTCAATCTCTAAGCCCCAATTTCCGATAGGTCCTAATTTAGGTGATAAACCAAAAAGAGGTATAAAATGATCACAGTTTAGCGTGTATTCTTCTTTCTCTTTTTCGGCAATTACAACACCTTCAACATGATTATCCCCAATAATTCCTTTAATTTCTGCAGGTGTTATTAGGTTGATTTTTCCTGCATCTTTTAATTCTTGTACTTTATCAACAGAATCTAAGGCACCACGAAATTCATTTCTTCGGTGAACTAAAGTAACCGATTTTGCAATGTCGGTTAAAAAGATTGACCAATCTAAAGCAGAGTCGCCTCCACCTGCAATTACCACGTCTTTATTACGATATAATTCAGGTTCTTTAATCATGTATTCCACGCCCTTATCTTCAAAATCAGCGATATTTGGAATCGGTGGTTTTCTTGGTTCAAAACTT
>NZ_OENE01000003.1:0-51243 GCF_900239495.1 Tenacibaculum finnmarkense genomovar ulcerans | reverse complement strand
TGTTCCTTTATTGGTGGTTACAATAAAACTTCCGTCTTCTTGTTTTTCGATAGTTTCAGCACGTTCTCCTAAGGTAAATCCTGGTTCAAATTGCTTAATTTGTTCCATTAATTTATGCGTTAAATCGCCTGCTAAAATTTCTGGATATGCAGGAATATCATAAATTGGTTTCTTTGGATAAATCTCTGAACACTGACCGCCTTGTTGTGGCAATGCGTCAATTAAATGACAGCGTAATTTTAACAGTCCTGCTTCAAAAACAGTAAATAATCCTGTTGGACCTGCCCCTATTATTAAGATATCTGTTGTAATCATTTGTTGTTGTTTTAAATCTCACAGACTTTAAATTCTGTGAGATTTTATTTTTTGGTAACTATTCAATGCGTTAGTGATTGAGCGGTTTGTTTGAGCTCTTTTTTAAATTTTTTCTATTTAAAAAAAGCGAGTAGCGAAAGCACGCCCGAACGCCCAAAAATAATACGTTTATAGGACTCTAAAAATGATAAAAATCAGCTTTTTAAGCCACATTAATTACTTGTTCAATAACTGGTGCATACTTTTTTATAGTTGCTTCAACACCATTTTTTAAGGTCATTTGGTTTACAGAACAACCGCTGCAAGCTCCTTCTAATTGAACTTTTACAATATTATTTTCTATAGATAAAAGCTTAATATTTCCGCCATCGCTTATTAAAAAAGGACGGATTTCTTCTAAAGCTTTCTCTACATTATGCTGTATTTCTGTTGCTGTCATACTCTTGCTTTTGAATTATTATTATTTAGTGCTACAACCACTCATAGTGGTTATACGAACCACTTCGGTAGCTGGTAAATTTTCATTTCTTTTTAACAATTCGGTAACCATTGCTTTTGTTACGTCTTTAAAGGCATTTTCTAACGGCGTATTTTCTTGCAATGCTACTGGATGCCCTACGTCACCTGCTTCACGGATGCTTTGTACTAATGGTATTTCACCTAAGAAACTTGTTTTAATATCTTCTGCTAAATTTTTAGCTCCGCCTTGACCAAAAATGTAATATTTATTGTCTGGTAATTCGGCTGGTGTAAAATATGCCATGTTTTCAACAATTCCTAAAACAGGTACATTAATGCTTTCTTGTTGAAACATTGCAACTCCTTTTTTAGCATCTGCTAAGGCGATGTTTTGTGGGGTGCTTACTACTACGGCTCCGTTGATTGGCACTGCCTGTACGATTGATAAATGTACGTCTCCTGTTCCTGGAGGTAAGTCGATTAATAAGAAATCTAATTCGCCCCAATCTGCATCAAAAATTAATTGATTTAATGCTTTTGATGCCATTGGTCCTCGCCAAATTACAGCTTGATTAGGGTCGGTAAAGAAACCTAATGATAATAATTTTACGCCGTAATTTTCAATAGGTTTCATTTTTGAACGCCCATCTACTTTTACTGACAATGGTTTTTCAGTAGCCACATCAAACATTAAATGTTGTGATGGTCCGTAAACATCGGCATCTAAAACACCTACTTTAAAGCCCATTTTAGCTAAAGAAACTGCCATATTAGAGGTTATGGTCGATTTTCCTACACCTCCTTTTCCTGAAGCGATTGCTATAATATTTTTAATATTAGGAATTACTTTTCCTTTAATTTCGTTCGGGTTTTCTTTTTGAACAACCTCTACTTTTACATTCACTTTTACCTCAATAGTAGCGTCAACGTTTGTGTGAATTGCTTTGGTTATTTCTACCTCAGCTTTCTTTTTTGCTTGTAAAGATGGGTTTGAAATGGTTACATCAACAATTACTTCTTTACCAAAAGTAACGACGTTTTTTATGTTTTCGCTTTCTACTAAACTTTTACCTTCTCCTGGAGCTGTAATTGTTTCTAAAGCTTTGTATATATCTTGTTTTTTAAAACTCATTTGAGTATTTAATTTAATTAATGCTAAGTTACAAAGATACATTTTAGCCCGCAGAAAATAAAGGCTTTAGATTGTGAAAATTTATGATGCAATAATTCTATTTTATAATTTATTTTTAATGCAAAAAACATAAAATGGTTAGAACTTGTTTAAATTTCATCTAACTAATTTTTGTAACAGAAAAATAAGAAATCGAATCTGTCAAAGGAATTTTAGCTTAAGTTTCGCTTCCTGATTTGCCGTAGTTCTTCCCTCTTTTTTTAATGATTCTTGTCAATTTTATCAATTCGAGTGATTTTAATCACTAAAAGGAATTTGAAGGAAAAAAATCACTCGAACCGACAGTTTCTTTAATTTTTAAACAAACTCTTAGAGTTTATTTATATTAAGTGCATATTTTACCTTTATAAAAACAAAAATAGGATTAAATCATTATTGATTTAATCCTATTTTTATATCATTTATATTCTTTTGAGCTTTAATTAAAAGCCGCTTACAATTCATCTATTGGATTCCAAAAAACAGTTTCGAAATTTTGTATTTGATTGTCAATAACAATAACTCCTTCGCTTTCTAATAATTGCTGCATCAGGTTTGTTCCTTCGAAATGATGTTTTCCTGTCAGCAAACCAATTCGATTTACAACTCTGTGTGCAGGAACATCTTTGGTATGTGAATTATTCATTGCCCAACCTACCATTCGTGCCGATTTGGCTGCTCCTAAATACCTTGCAATAGCGCCATAACTAGTTACTCTTCCGTAAGGAATTAACCTTGATACTTGGTAAACTCTTTCGAAAAAATTTTGATTACTACTCACGTAAATAAAGTTAATACTTTAACTTAAAACGGATATAAGTAATAGGTTTCCCTTTTTCTAAATATTGTTTTTCGTAAAAAGTTTGCGTAGAAGTTACTTCTTCTGGCGCTCCTTCATTTACGTAAACATTATGATTTGCATGTAAAATTTCATGCCCTTCTCCATGTAATAAACCTAAAGTATAACCGTGCATAAACTCGCTGTCGGTTTTTAAGTTCATGATACCGTCTTGTTTTAAAATATGATCGTATCTTTTTAAGAATGTCGCGTTGGTCATTCTATGTTTTGTACGTTGATATTTTATTTGCGGATCAGGGAAAGTTATCCAAATTTCATCAACTTCATTTTCAGCAAAAATGTGGTCAACTAATTCTATTTGGGTTCTAATAAAGGCAACGTTTTGCATATCGTTTTCGATAGCTGTTTTAGCACCACGCCAAAAACGAGCCCCTTTAATATCAATACCGATAAAATTTTTATCTGGATTTTTTTCTGCCAAGGCAATGGTATATTCTCCTTTACCACAACCAAGTTCTAAAACTATAGGATTGTCGTTTTTAAAGAAGGTGTTCCACTTTCCTTTTAAAGAAAAATTTCCTGTTACTTCTTCTCTCGTAGGTTGAAGTACGTTTGTAAACGTTTCATTTTCTTTGAAACGTTTCAGTTTGTTTTTGCTTCCCAATGTGTCTGTAAATTAAGCTTTATCTTCAGTTCCTTTTTTCAAGAAAGTAGCCGATTGCCACATCCAGTATCCAAATAATAGTATTAAGATAAAAACAAACACCCAATTAACGGCATTTGAAGTCCACCAACCTAAGTCACCTTTTGCAACTTCTAATCGCAACCATTTGAAAGGTTGTAATATAAAAGTAAATAAATCTGCAATTAATCTAAAAATATTTAATCCTAACATAACTTGATTATCTTTATGTTTGCAAAAGTATAAAAAGAAACTATGTTAGCCAATTTTTTCGGTAAATCAAAACCTGTTAATTTTATAGTGCTTTTCGCACTGTTTTTAAGTTACTTCTCATTTAGCTTAGCAACCAAAGAAGTTTCCTTAGAAACAGCAAAAGAACTAATAGGTATCTTGCTTATTTTTAGTGTTTTCAATTTTATAATTACTAAAAATAAATTAACCTTTGACAACTCTTACGCCTTTTTATTTTTTGTATTACTTCTTGGTTTTTTTCCTGAAGCTATTCGTCTTGATAAAACTTTTTTAGTGGCTTTCAGTATCTTACTTTTTTCACGAAAAGTTTACAGCTTACAATCGTCTAAAAACAGCTTATTTAAGCTATTTGACGGTGGGTTATGGCTTGGGGTTTCTTTTTTAATAGAGCCTTACTCCTTGCTTTTTGTCGTATTATTATACACCGCTATTTACCTGCACGAACACTTTACTTATCAAACATTATTAACTCCTTTTATTGGCTTTATAAGTGTTATTTTTTTGTTTTTTACTTATTGTTTTTGGTACAATGAAATGCCACTTTTTTACCAATTATTTGATTGGAATTTATCGTATAATATTGACTTTTACTTAACTAAAAAGCATTTATTTTCAATACTATTTATAGCTGTTTTAGTATTTTATGCACTTATTTTAAAAACACCAAAAGCATTATCGGTACTAAATACCTTTAGAAAAAATTGGATTTTAACCTGTATTCACTTATTTATTGCCTTAATTACGGCACTTTTAATACCGCATAAAACAGGCACCGAATTGTTATTTCTCTTTTTTCCGATAGCCATTGTTTTAGCCAATGGAATAGAATTGTTTCAAAAAAGTTGGATTTCCGATGCCGTATTATTGTTGTTTTTTAGCTGTTCAATAATCGCTAATTTTTTATGATATTACATTTTTGTACCAAAAGCTAAATCGCCAGCATCGCCTAAACCTGGTACAATATATCCTTTATCGTCTAATTCATTATCGATATCGGCAATCCATAAATGGGTGTTTTCAGGAAAAAATTTACTAATATATTCTACCCCTTCCGATGAACCAAGAACCGATACTATTTGAATTTCTTTTGGTGTTCCATATTTTTTTATAGCATCGTAAACCGCTACTAACGAACGCCCCGAAGCAAGCATAGGATCGACCAATAATAAGGTTTTCCCTTCAATTGATGGCGAGGCAAAATACTCTACTACAATTTCAAATTCGTCATCGTTATTCGGATGATGACGGTATGCCGATATAAAAGCATTTTCGGCATCATCAAAATAATTTAACAACCCGTTATGTAAAGGCAATCCTGCTCTTAAAATAGAGCATAAAATAATATCGTTAACAGGTGTTTCTATTTCTTTTACGCCTAAAGGTGTTGTAACTTGATTGGTTTTAGTGGCTAGTTTTTTACTTAATTCATAGCCTAATATTTCACCAATTCGTTCAATATTTCTACGAAAACGCATGGAATCTTTTTGAATTTCAACGCTTCTTATTTCTGTTAAAAATTTATTTAAAATTGAAGTTTCTTTGGCTAAGTGATCAATGTGCATGTTTAAAATAGTTTGATGCTAATTTACAAAATCTACTATAAAATAAAGCACAATGCCTAGCCCCGATTGAAGCATTTGTTTGAGCTCTTTTTTGTTTTTCCTTTTAAAAAACAAAAAAAGCGAGTGCGGAAAGCGGGAAATTGCTTCAAAAAAACTTAATCTGTAATAAATTTCTGAAGGATTTTTAACAATATTTTTTTATTGTCGATAGGACTCATATGCCCGCCACTAAGCTTGTGTAAAGGTGTGTTTGTGCGCTTTGCCTGTTCGGAAATTTCTTTAAAATTTAATATTGCATCATTTTTTCCTGCAATAATTAAACGGTTTTCAATGCGTTGTAAAACGGCTTCGGTATTTGCTCTTAGGCGCATTCCTTGGCTTGCCGAAATATAACTTTGAGCCGTAATTTTAAAAGCTTCTTTTTTTGTTTGTGCTATTTCTGCTGGAAAATCTGCCTTATTTTTTGCTGTAAATAAATTAGAAATAGACATTTTCAGCAAAATTTCATAATTTGTTTTTGCCATTTTACAAGCTCTTTCACGTAACTTTTTTTTGTTTTGATCATCGGATGTTGCGCTTGAATTTAACAAGCATATTCCTTTTATTTCCTTCGGATATTTTTCAGCCAACGCCAATGCCACATAGCCTCCCATAGAATGACCAACTATATGAAATTGCTCAATATTTAAGGTTTTTAAAACCGATTTTACCGCCAAAGCCATTGCTTGCATTGTATGAATTTCAGTAAGAGAATCGGTTTTTCCATGCCCCAATAAATCAATGCAAATTACCCGATTTGTTTTTGATAAATTACAAACCATATCTTCCCACATTTTTGAGCTTTCTAAAAAACCATGTAATAAAACAAGGGGGTTTCCTTTGCCTGATTCGGTGTAAAAAATTTTAATATTTTTATAAATTATATAATTTTCCATAAATTTTAAAATACTACTATTTTAGGGTGTTTTATATAAAAAAAAGCATTGTTTTTTGAAGAGTTTTAATACTTTTGAACCCCTTTAATTTTTAATTGATTTTAGGTTTAATTTCACCCTTATTTATATTTATAAAAGTACTTAAAAATGAACAAAACGAAAGATATATACGTTACAGGTTTCGCTTTATTTTCTATGTTTTTTGGCGCAGGAAATTTAATATTACCTCCTTATTTAGGAAAAAATGCCGCTGATTTATGGAGTTTGGTAACTCTTGGTTTTTTTATTACCGCCGTTTTTATTCCTATTTTAGGAATTTTAGCCCACGCAAAACTACAAGGAACCATGTACGATTTTGGTAAAAAAGTATCGCCTATTTTTAGTAGCGCTTACTGCCTAATTGTCTATGCTATTGCCGTGGCTTTACCATCACCAAGAACCGCTTCGGTTACTCACGAAATGGCAATTGCTCCTTATTTTGAAAGCAGTTCTTTAATAACAAGTTTACTATATTTCAGCTTGGTTTTTATTTTTGTAATGAACAGAAATAAAGTGTTAGATTTATTAGGAAAGTTTTTAACTCCTTTAATTATATTTATATTATTAGCCATTATTGTTGTCGGAATATTTACCACGCCAAGCGCTATGAACCCCTCAATATTCGATGCGCCTTTTGTAAGCGGTTTGCTTGAAGGTTATCAAACTTTTGACGCTATTGGTGCCGTGGTTGTTGGTGGCGTGCTGGTTGTTTCGATGAATTTTAATAAAAATACCTCTTTCGAGGTTAAAAAAGATTTAATTACCAAAGCAGGTTTTATAGCAGGTTTAGGGCTTTTAGTTATTTACGCAGGGCTTATTTATAACGGCGCATTATTTAACACTGTTTTTGCCGATGATGCCACTCGTTCAGAAGTTTTAAGTACTTTGAGTTCGCAAACTTTAGGAAATATTGGAACCTTATTTTTAGGTGTTTTGGTTGCCTTGGCATGTTTTACAACAGCGGTTGGGCTTATTACAGGAACAGCAGATTATATAAAAGGGATTTGCAAAAATTCGGATAAAGCCTATATGGCAACTGCTATTTTTGCTTGTGTTGTAGGTATTTTAGTTGGGCAGTTTGACGTAAAATATATTATAAATATTGCCTTACCTGCCTTGATGCTTGTTTATCCGACCACTATTGTTTTAATTATTTTAAACTTATTGGCTGATAAATATGCTTCAGAAATTGTTTTTAAAGCAGTGGTTTTTGTTACCTTATTTTTTAGTATTCCTGATGTTTTAGATTTTATTATTGATAAAGAACTTTTAGCGCCTATCAAAAGTTTTATTCCGCTAGCAACCCATAATTTAGGATGGGTTTTACCTGCGATTATCAGTTTTATTGTAGCA
Source organism: Tenacibaculum finnmarkense genomovar ulcerans (assembly GCF_900239495.1). Lineage (GTDB taxonomy): Bacteria > Bacteroidota > Bacteroidia > Flavobacteriales > Flavobacteriaceae > Polaribacter > Polaribacter ulcerans. Next base: position 43,676 of record NZ_OENE01000003.1, on the reverse strand, counting down.
AATATTTTTCAGATGAAAAAACAAAAAAGCGCTTAAAACAAGGCTTTTACCACTAGAAATAGAAAACCCCGATATACATATTTCAAAAGATATATCGGGGTTTTTATTTAACTTTATATTGTTGATTTTTTATCAAAAAAGATAAAATTTCTAAAACCTATATCCTAAATTGATACCAACTCTAGGCACAACAACTGGCGATTTTGAGGTAAACATATTTCTTCCTAAACCTGCATAAACATCAAGTATAAAACCACCTGATGACACATATTTAGATCCAATTGCCAAACCTAAAGCACCATCGGTATATTTTTCTTCTATGTTTTCAACAACTCCCGCTGTTTCAACTTTTTTGTCTTTTTCGCCACCGTTAATTCCCATAAAAACCTCTCCAAAATAATTCCAATTGCTATTATCTGTAAAATAATGACGGAAATAAGGCGTAATCATCCAGTTTTCATTATATCTAAAATCTTTGGATTTTTTTTCAAAATTAATCAATGTTGAAAGCCCTACTGATGATCGTTCAGTTGTGTAATATTCATAAGAAACTTCTACTGTTTTAAGCGCCAAAGCATCTAAAAGATCTACCTTAACTTCTTGTTGTGCCTGTGCAAATGAACCGATAAAAAGTACCGCTATTAAAAGTGTTTTTTTCATGTTTTAATTTTAAATGAATTGTATTTTAACTAAATAATCAATTATAATACCACAAAAATACATTAATTGTTTATTTCAAAACAAAATTAGACACTCTTTTCTATGAAGAGCAATCGCAATTCGTAGCGCAGCCTTCTTGCTGTTTATCTTTAATAAAAAATTTCTTTACTAAAAATAATACCGCAAAACCAACAGCTATATACGTTATAATTTCTTGCATTATCGCAGTATTTGATAGGCTAAAAAAGCCGATAAATATGCCAAAGATCCCATTCCAAAAAGTTGTAGCATTGGCCATTTCCAACTTTTAGTTTCTCTTTTAACAATTGCTAAAGTTCCCATACATTGCATTGCGAAGGCATAAAACAATAATAATGATATTCCTGTAGCAAAATTGAAACGTTTTTCTCCTGTTTCTTCGTTTATTTCAGAGGCCATTTTTGCTTTAATCGTAGCAATATTATCATCGTTATTTTCAACGCTATAAATAGTTGCCAAGGTTCCGATAAAAACCTCTCTTGCGGCAAAAGAAGCAATTAAACCAATACCTATTTTCCAATCATAACCAAGTGGTTTTACAATTGGTTCGATTGCTTTTCCTGCCATTCCGATGTAGGAATTTTCTAATTTTACGGAAGCTATTTTTTGCGATAACTCTTTTTTTGATAACTGCTTATTTACTGTATTTTCTGTAACATTTTTTTCGGCATTTTTAAAATTTGAAGCTCCGTTAGATGCTAAAAACCACAATACAATTGAAATCGCTAAAATAATTTTCCCTGCATCAAAAACAAAGGCTTTGGTTTTTTCCAACACATCAAAAAACACATTTTTTACCGATGGAATTTTATAATTAGGCATTTCCATTACAAAAAATGAGGTGTTTTTTATCTTTAATGTTTTATGTAAAATATACGCACCAATAATTGCAGAACCAAAACCAAGCGCATACAATCCTAACAAAGTTAAACCCTGTAAACCTATAAAACCAAACAATTTAGTATCAGGAATTATCAGTGCAATTAAAATAGCATATACCGGCAAACGCGCCGCACAGGTAGTAAATGGTGTTACTAAAATGGTTATTAAACGCTCTTTCCAGCTAGTAATTGTTCGGGTTGCCATAATTGCAGGAATCGCACAGGCTGTTCCCGAAATTAACGGAAAAACACTTTTACCACTCATTCCAAAACGACGCATAATTTTATCCATTAAAAAAACCACCCGACTCATATAGCCTGTTTCTTCTAAAATGGCGATGAAAAAAAATAAAATAACTATTTGCGGAATAAAAATAAGCACTCCGCCTATTCCTGGGATAATTCCTTCGGATAACAAATCGGTAAACATTCCTACTGGTAAATTCGATTTGGCTAAGTCTGAAATACTCGCAAATAAACCGTCAATAAAATCCATCGGAGCAGATGCCCACTCAAAAACCGATTGAAATATCAATAATAATAATCCGAAGAAAATGAAATATCCGAATATTTTATGGGTAAAAATAGCATCTAATTTTGAACGAATATCTGTTGCTTTTGAAGCATCAATTTGATAGGTTTTCTTTAAAGTATCATTTATTTTCTGATAGCGATAAATGGTTTCTTTGTGCTGGTATTTTTTTTGTTTAGATACATCATGGCTAAACAATTCTAAGGCTTTTTTTTCGGTTGAGTAAAGTAAAGAGGTATGCTGTTTTGTAAGCATCATCCATAATTCATAGACTGAAAACTTAGTACTTTTTTGAGCTAATTCTTCAAAATAATCAGCATCAATTTTAGTGGTGATTTCCTTAAAATTAGAATATACTTCTAAATTTTTAAAGTTTTCTATTGCTTGTTTTAAAACATCAATTCCTTGATTTTTTCTAGCAGATATTAAAACCACTTTGGTATGTAATTCTTTTTCTAAATTTTCAATATCAATAGAAATCCCTTTAGTTTTCATTTGATCCGCCATATTTAAGGCTAAAATGATCGGAATTTCTAAATCTTGAATTTGAGAAAAAAGCAATAAGTTTCGCTTTAAATTTTCAACATCGGCAACAATTACAATTACGTCTGGTTTTTCATTTTTTACCGTTAGCAAACTTTTTAAAACAATACTTTCATCCATCGAAGTTGGATTAATACTGTAAGTTCCTGGTAAATCGGTAATAATTGCTGTGCTATTTTCTGATAACTGGCAAGTTCCTGATTTTTTATCAACTGTAACCCCAGGATAATTTCCTACTTTTTGAGTTAAGCCTGTTAATTGATTAAATAAAGAAGTTTTTCCTGTGTTTGGGTTTCCTATTAATGCTACTTTTATACGTTTACTCATTGATTATATCCGTTAAATTTTGGTAATTAAAATTTGGCTCGCCATCTCTTTTCGAATTGCTAAATGGCTTCCGTTTACGCAGATATATATCGGATCTTTTAAGGGTGCAATTTGCAACAATTCGACTTCTGTTCCAGGCAAACAGCCCATTTCTAATAATTTTAAAGGAATAACATCTAATGATTCTTCGGATATAATTCCACTCTCACCAATTTGTAAACTTGCAATTGAACTCAAAATAATACGTATAATATTGACTAGCAAATATACTAAAATAGAACGATTCTAAACAATAAGCCTGTAACAATCTTGCTATTTCTTTTTATTGATTGCTTGGTGTATTGTGCTATTATTTGAAATCTTATATTTGTTGCATGACTTTCGATAAAATTATAGGGCAAGAACATATTAAAAAACATTTACAGCAATCTGCGGATAACAACCGAATACCTCACGCACAACTTTTTGTTGGTAAAGAGGGTTCAGGAACGCTGCCTATGGCAATTGCCTACGCCCAGTATTTGCTGTGTAATTCGTCAAATAATGCGGATGCTTGCAATTTAAAATGCAATAAATTACAACATCCCGATTTGCATTTTGCCTTTCCTGTAACCACCAACGATGCGGTAAAAAAACACCCTGTTAGTAATTTATTTTTAGCCGATTGGCGTTCTTTTATTGAAAAACAACCCTACGGAAGTCTCTTTAATTGGTTGCAACAAATTGGGGTTGAAAATAAACAAGGACAAATTGGGGTTGATGAAGCTTTTGATATTGTTAAAAAACTGCAATTAAAATCATACGAAGGTGGTTTTAAAGTGATGATAATTTGGATGGCAGAAAAAATGAACATCGCTTCGGCAAACAAATTATTAAAACTTATTGAAGAACCGCCCGAAAAAACGGTTTTTATACTGATTACTGAAGATGAAGAGCAGATTATAAATACCATAAAATCGCGCTGTCAGGCATTAAATTTCCCTGCTTTAAGCGAAGCTGATATTGCCAACGCCTTGGTTAAAAACAAACAGATATCAGAAAATGAAGCTATTAAAATAGCGCATCAATCTGAAGGAAACTACAACAAAGCACTGCATATTTTAAACAATAATTCGAACGATTTAATTTTTGAACAATGGTTTATTACTTGGATTCGTGCCGCTTTTAAAGCCAAAGGAAATGCGGCTGTTATTCAAGATTTAATAGGCTGGTCGGAAACCATTGCAAAAGCAGGACGAGAAACACAAAAACAGTTTTTACAATATTGCTTGCAATTTTTTAGACAGGCATTATTATTAAATTATGGCGCAAATGATTTGGTCTTTTTAGAAACAAAAACGCCTAATTTTAAATTAGAAAAATTTGCTCCTTTTATACATAGCGGAAATATTTTAATTATTGATAAAGAACTAAATGATGCGCAATATCATATTGAAAGAAACGGAAATCCTAAAATTATTTTGTTAGATTTATCCATTAAATTAACACGTCTTTTACATACAAAAGAAGAAAAAATTTAAGTGTAAAATTACACCAACAAATAAAACCATACAACTTGCTAAACATCCATAACATATCTTTACGAATTAGAATTTTCCTTTCCATGATATTATTGGTATTATTGGCATCGGTTTTAATTGTTACAGTAACCATAATTCAATATGGCGAACAAACCGAAGACTATAATATTCAGCGTTTTAACCGAAAAGAAAGTGCTACAAAACACGATATAGAAATTGAGTTAAAACGCAAAACAACCTACCCGATTACCACCGATAATTTAGCCAAAATATTTCAAGACCGAATTTACGATATCGCCTATGTTCATAAATTAACTGTGTCAATGTACGACATGAATGGGCGGCTTTTAAAATCGTCAATTCCCTATAATTTTGATCAAAAAAAAGCACCCAATTTAACCACAGAAATTGTTACTGAACTAGCTAATAATTCCAATCATAAAATTTTAAAAAGCCGAAATAACAAAGGAATTACCTATCAATCATCATATACCTATATAAACGATACCCGCTTTAAACGAATTGGACTTTTAGAGCTTCAAATAGCCCAAGATAACGAAGAACAAAAGCAGGAATTACGAGAATTTATATCGCGTTTATTGCTTGTCTATTTACTGATGTTTGTCATTGCTATTGCATTGGCGTATTTTTTATCGAGCTATATTACACGCTCTATTCAAACGATTTCTGAAAAAATTAAAGAAACTCGTTTAAATCAACGAAACGAAAAAATCACTTTAAATTCGGCAAGTTCAGAGATAAATTCATTAGTTGATTCGTATAATAATATGATTGATCAGCTAGAAGAAAGCGCCGTAAAACTAGCCAAAAGCGAACGAGAACAAGCCTGGCGAGAAATGGCAAAACAGGTGGCGCATGAAATTAAAAATCCGCTAACACCGATGCGCTTATCGGTACAAAGTTTTGAAAGAAGATTTAATCCTGAAGATCCAAAAATTAAAGATAAACTAGCTGAATATAGCGAAACACTTATTCAACAAATTGATGTAATGAGCGCTATTGCTTCTGCATTTTCTGATTTTGCAAAAATGCCCACACAGCGTCGTGAAAAACTCGATGTCGTAGATGTTGTAAAACATTCGTTAGATATTTTTACCGAAGATTACATTTATTTTGTTCCCAAAGAACCTGAATTATTTGCATATTTAGATAAAACACAATTAATTAGAGTTTTAACAAACTTAGTTAAAAACGCTACACAAGCAATTAAAGAAGATGAAAAAAATCCGAGAATTGAAGTAAAAGTAACTTCCGAAGGAAATAACGTAAAAATTACCGTTTCTGATAACGGAAAAGGTATTACAACTAAAAATAAAGAGTTAATTTTTGAACCTAAATTTACCACAAAAACAAGTGGAATGGGCTTAGGTTTAGCCATGATAAAAAATATAATTGAAGCCTATGATGGTTCTATTTACTTCACATCAACAGAAGGAATTGGAACTGTTTTCACTGTAATTTTACCTAAAACTTAACACCTAAATTTAATAAATTTTATGGATTTTGAAAATATTTTAGTAAAAACCACTAACGGATTAGCAACAATTATCATTAACAGACCTAAAAAGTTAAACGCCCTAAACAGCGCTACCATTAACGAATTAAGTACTGTTTTTGAAAATTTAGAAGATGATACTAGCGTAAAAACAATCATTATTACTGGAAGCGGAGAAAAAGCCTTTGTAGCGGGTGCCGATATTTCTGAATTTGCAAATTTTACTACAGAAGAAGGTGAAAGGTTAGCTAAATTTGGGCAGGAATCGTTATTTGATTTAGTCGAAAATTTATCAACCCCTGTAATTGCAGTTATTAATGGTTTTGCCTTGGGTGGCGGATTAGAATTGGCAATGGCATGTCATTTTAGAATAGCTTCAGATACTGCTAAAATGGGCTTACCAGAAGTTTCTTTAGGGGTAATTCCTGGCTACGGAGGCACACAACGCTTGCCTCAATTAGTTGGTAAAGGAAAAGCAATGGAATTAATTATGACCGCAGCTATGATTTCTGCTGAACAAGCAAAAAATTGGGGCTTGGTAAATTATGTAGTTCCTCAAGAGGAATTACTGCCTTTAGCAGAAAAATTAGCAGGTAAAATAATGCGTAATTCATCGGTAGCAATTAGCGCTGCAATTAGAGCTGTTAACGATAATTTTAAAGACGGAATTAACGGTTATGAAACTGAAATTGCCGAATTTGGCGATTCTTTTGCTACAGCTGATTTTAAAGAAGGAACAACGGCGTTTTTAGAAAAAAGAAAACCTAATTTTCCAGGAGAATAAGAGCCTGTTTAATTTTTAAGAAGCAGCTAGAAAACTAGCTGCTTTTTTATATTTTAATAAGCTATAAAAATTACAATACACCATTAATTTCAGCATCAAACTGGGTTAAAAAACCCTGCATATATTCATGCCTAGCAAGGGCAATTTTTTTAGCTGTTTTAGTATTCATTTTATCTTTTAAAAGCAATAATTTCTCATAAAAATGATTAATTGTTGGGGCGGTTGAATTTTTATATTCGGCTTTTGTCATCTTTAAATTTGCGGGTATTTCAGGATCGTATAAACCTCTATTTTTAAAGCCTCCGTAATTAAAACAACGGGCAATTCCGATAGCACCAATTGCATCTAACCTATCAGCATCTTGAATTACCGCCAATTCTGGGGAGCTAAATTTTTGAGCTGATGACAACTTATCTAAGCTACTTTTAAAAGAAATATGTTTAATAATATTTTCTATATGAAGAATTATTGATTCATTTAATTGCTGATTTTCTAAAAATTGACGTGCCATTTTAGGAGCAATTGTTTCATCGCCATTATAAAATTTAGCATCGGCAATATCGTGTAGTAAAGCACCCAACGATACTATAAAAACATCCACCTCTTCATCCTTAGCAATTAACAACGCATTTTTATAAACACGTTCTATATGAAACCAATCATGCCCGGCTTCTGCTCCTTGCAAGGTTTTTTTTACAAAGGTAATCGTGTTTTCTAGTATCTGATTTTCATTCATCTTTCAAAAATAAAAAAATCCTGTGCTATAAACACAGGATTTTAACTATATATAAAACAAGCGATAAAATTAATCAACCTATAAAATTATCTCTTAAAACTAAAGTAACTTATTCGCTACTAAATATTCGGCAATTTGAATGGTGTTTGTGGCGGCTCCTTTTCGTAAATTATCAGCAACAATCCACATATTTAAGGTGTTTGGTTGCGATTCATCTCTTCGGATTCGTCCTACAAAAACTTCATCTTTATTGTGTGCCAAAATTGGCATCGGATATACATTATTTTGCACATCATCTTGCACAATTATACCGTCGGTTTTACCTAAAATTTCACGTACAGTTACTAAGTCGAAATCATTTTCAAACTGCACATTTACAGCTTCTGAATGTCCGCCTGCCGTAGGAATTCGAACTGCGGTTGCTGTTACTGAAAAAGAATCATCGCCTAAAATCTTTTTTGGTTCTTTGACCAATTTCATTTCTTCTTTGGTGTAACCGTTTTCTAAAAATACATCGCAATGTGGCAAGGCGTTTCTTCCAATTGGATGCGGATATACCATTTCACCATCAATTCCAGCCTCTTCATTATCTAATTGCTGCACCGCTTTTACACCTGTTCCTGAAACCGATTGATAAGTTGAAATGACCACGCGTTTCATCTTATATTTTTTATGTAAAGGTCCTAGCGCCATTACCAATTGAATGGTTGAACAGTTAGGGTTTGCTATAATTTTATCCTCAGCAGTTAAAACATCTCCGTTAATTTCAGGCACTACCAATTTTTTGGTATCATCCATTCTCCACGCCGATGAATTGTCAATAACTGTAGTTCCTACTTCGGCAAATTTAGGTGCCCAAATTAAAGAGGTTTCTCCTCCTGCTGAAAATAAAGCAACATCGGGTTTCATATCCACCGCTGTTTGCAAACCTACAACACTATATTGGGTTCCTTTAAATTCAATTTTATTTCCTACCGAACGTTCCGATGCAACAGGAATTAATTCTGTTACAGGAAAATTACGTGCTGCTAATATTTGTAACATTACATTACCGACCATTCCTGTGGCTCCTACAACTGCTACTTTCATTTTTATTATTTTATAATAAGTTACTAAAACTAATATATTTATTAAGACAAAGATTTAAAAAAAACGAATCATTTTTGCCTGTTTGCTATGATATTTTAAATAAACACTTAAAAAAAATCAAATTACTGCAAAAAGTCTATTTTCAAACAATAAAACACAAAAAACAAGTATATTTGTACTGATTTTTTAAATAAATCATCAAATTTTGTATCACTTAAAAACAAGTATAGCATGCAACTGTACAATAAATTAAGCGCCAATGAGCGTGCTGCTTTAATAGACGAAGCAGGAAAAGACCGTATTACTATTTCATTTTATCAGTATTATAAAATAGAAAACCCTCAACTTTTTAGAGATAAATTGTTCTTAGAATGGAACGAATTAGATGTTTTAGGTAGAACCTACGTTTCTTACGAAGGAATTAACGCCCAAATATCAGTAGCTTCTGAAAATTTCTTAGCCCTAAAAGAACAATTAGATGCTATTTCATTTTTAAAAGATATTCGATTAAACGTAGCTGTTGAGCACGATAATAAATCGTTTTTAAAATTAAAAGTAAAGGTTCGTAACAAAATTGTTGCCGATGGTTTAAACGATACAACTTTTGATGTAACCAACAAAGGTGTGCATTTAAATGCCAAAGATTTTAATGAAATGCTAGCAAACCCAAACACGGTTTGTGTAGATATGCGAAATCATTACGAAAGTGAAATTGGTCATTTTGACGGCGCAGTAACACCCGATGTTGATACTTTTAGAGATTCGTTAGATATTATTGAACAAGATTTAAAAGATAATAAAGAGGATAAAAACCTATTGATGTATTGTACTGGTGGTATTCGTTGCGAAAAAGCATCGGCATATTACAAGCACAAAGGTTTTAAAAATGTTTTTCAGCTAGAAGGCGGAATTATTGAATATACCCGTCAGGTAAAAGACGAAGGAATCGAAAATAAATTTATTGGTAAAAATTTTGTTTTTGACCACAGAAGAGCCGAACGAATTACCGATGATGTAGTTTCTAATTGTCATCAATGTGGAAAAGCTTGTGATGAGCATACAAACTGTGCCAATGAAGGTTGTCATTTATTGTTTATTCAGTGCGACACCTGTTCAGAAAAAATGGAAAACACCTGTTCTGATGCCTGTAAAGAAATCATTCAATTATCTTGGGAAGAACAAAAAGCCTTACGAAAAGGTACACATGCTAGTAATAAAATCTTCAAAAAAGGACGTTCTGAAGTTCTAAAATTCAAGAAATAAATCACTAAAAAAGCGTTCGAAAAGAGCGCTTTTTTTAGTTTTAATGCAAAGGTATTTTCAAGGAAACTTTTGTGCCTTTTGCTTTTTTATTTTCATCAAACAAATCAGTATAAACCAACGAATACTCATTTTGAAATTGTGTAGAAAAATTTTTCAAGCGCTCTTTTGTTAAGTCAATTCCTATTGATTTTCTGTTTAAGGTTTTATTACTTTTAATTCTAAGTGCTTCTTTTCTACCAATACCATTGTCTTCTATTTCAATTTTAATAAATTCTTTGGCTATTTTAACAACAGATATTTCTAGTTTTTTGCTTCCTATTTTTGATGATAAACCATGCCAAATAGCATTTTCTAAAAAAGGTTGTAAAATTAATGGAGGCACTTTAATCCTTTCTAAATTTATATCTTCACTAATATTTTCTATATATTTTATAGCATTTGAAAAACGGATATTTTCAATACTCATATATAAATTCATTGTTTTAAGTTCTTCTGATAAAGTTACTTCTTTTACAGTGCTTGATTCTAAAATTTTACGAATTAATTTTGAAAATTTATTTAAATAATACACCGCATTTTTTTGTTCGTTATTAATAATATACAATTTAATCGAATTCAAGGCATTAAACACAAAGTGCGGGTTCATTTGAATTCTTAAAGCCTCTTGTTCTAAAAGTAAGATCTGTTTTTCATTTTTTAACAAGCGCTGTCTGTATGTTGAGTATAATAAAAACCCAAAAAAAGCAAGCAACATTAATACTATAATTAAAATATTTCTATTTCGGATGTTCTTTATTTTAGCTATTTTATTTTCAATAGCTAAACTCTTTATTTTATTAGCACTTACTTCAATATCGCATTTATTAATAAGACTATTTACATAGCGAATATCTTTATCGTTAAATCTTTTTTTAGCTATTTCAATTGATTTTTGATAGTAATTTAATGCCGCCTTATAGTTTTCTGTTTGTTTATTTAATTCCGATAAATGATTATAACAATTTTCTAAATTTGATAAATTAGTGTCTTTTAATCCTATTTCTAATGATTTTTTCAAATAATAATCAGCCTTTTTATCTTCTTTTAATTTCAAAAAAACCCAGCCTAAACTGCTGTAGACTTTTGATAAAATATCGCTATTTCCAATATCTTCAGCAAGTGTTTGTATTTCAACTAAACAGGTGTGAGCAGCTTTATACTGTCCTTTTATAATTAAAACATTGGCAATACTATTATGACAAATTATCATTACTAATTTATCTTTATTAAGCGTGTTATAGCCTAACGATTTTTTAAAATCAGCCAATGCTTTATCTAAATTTCCTATTTTTTGATATGCAATTCCTCGCTGCTGATAACTACTCGCTAAGCCGCTAATATTGCCTATCTCTTTTTGTATAATAATCGATTGATTAAGTAAACCTAACGCTCTTTCATATTGTTTTAAGGATATATAAATAGTTGCAATACTCCTTATTGCAATACTAGCACTGCGTTTAATATCGTTGTTTTTACTTTTAATATTGGCTATAATATCTAAAGCTTCTTGATGGTAATTTAATGCTTCTCGAATGTTGTCTTGTTGGTTATAAGCATTACCTAACTTGTTTAATATTACAAGCGTTTCGGCATTGTTTTTTACAATGCTAACCTGTTTTAGCGCAGCTTTAAGCTTTGCTATTTTTTTAGACTTAAAAAAGGCTGCTTCTTTTTTACTAACAGTATTTAAAAAGAAACTATCTCCATTTTTTTGCGCTAAACAAATCGGTATTGTACAGAAAAATAAGAAAATTATAAAACTGATTATTTTCATAAAAATAACTTTAAAATTTTTCTAAAAAGTCTGATTTCTTTTGACGAGAAACAGGGATTCTATGATTGTCTTCTAAAATAACATATCCGTCCGATTTTATAAATTGCTTTAATTTATTTAAGTTGATAATAAATGAATTGTGAATTCTAAAAAAATGCTCTTCAGGAAGTAGTGCATTTATTTCTTTTAGTTTTTTTGTTACCACAATTTTTTTATTATTAATGGTATGAATAGAACAATAGTTTCCGTCCGACTCTACAAATACAATTTCCGATTGTTTTAAAAAGATGAGTTTTCCATCGGTATTAATTGTAATTTTTCTTTTGTTAAATTTGTTATTAAAATTAGAAAGTATTTGTTCAATTTTTTCACTGCTATTACTTTTTTCATGATAATTTTTAACCCTATTTAATGTTTCTTCTAAATCATCAGAATCTATGGGTTTAAGAAGATAATCAATCGCTTGATTTTTAATAGCTTTTATAGCATATTCACTATAAGCAGTTGTAATAACAATGGCAAAATCTTTTTTATTTAATCTTTCTAACAATTGAAAACCGTCCATTGTTGGCATTTCAATATCTAAAAAAAGACAATCAATCGCATTATTATTTATATATTTTATAGCCTCTTCTGCTTGAGTAAATGTTTGTATAACCTCTAGGTCGTCATTAAAATTAGACAATTCCCACAAAAGTCCTTCTATTGCCTTAGGCTCGTCATCAACAATTACAGCTCGTAACATACATCAAATTTTACCTCAAATATAATCGATATTAGGCTAAGTAAGAACACAAAAAGCTGAAAAACACTATTTAAAAAAAGGGAGATAGCTAAAAATCAAAATAAAAACCATCCATACATAAAATGATACCATTTATACATAAGTGCTTTTATTTATTAGCTTTTTGATTCATATTTGTATCTATATAATATACATGGGAAATCATTTTGATAAATTGGGGGATTAATCAAAATTGATCGTAAACAAAAGCATCACTCTAATAAGGTGGTGCTTTTTTTTATGCACAATATTTTAAATTTAGCGCATAAAAAAGCTCAAACAATAAATTGTTTGAGCTTTAATATATGTAATCAGAAATTTCTTAAGCCTCGAAAGGAACTATAGAAACGTATGATCTGTCATTTCTTTTCTTTCTGAAAGCAACAACACCATCAACTTTAGCATGTAAAGTATGATCTTTCCCCATGTAAACATTTTTACCTGGATTGTGCGTTGTACCTCTTTGACGAACAATAATATTACCTGCAATAGCAGCTTGTCCTCCAAAAATCTTTACTCCTAATCGTTTCGATTCTGATTCTCTACCATTCTTCGAACTACCGACACCTTTTTTATGAGCCATCTTATTTTGATTTTTTTAGATTAAACTTGTACGGGATTATTTTTCAATTCCTCCGTCTAACTTGTCTTGTAACACTTTTAAAACATCCCACTCACCATCAGCAGCTAATTGCGCTTGTTTTGGCCAAGTAGTAGTAACTAAGTGAGATAAACGAGAACTAGCTTCTACTAAAATTTTACTTAATGTAGCTGGGTCTTGTTTTGCAACTTTCGCAAAAGTATCGATTCCTGCGTTCACTAAAGCTTGAGCAGCTTTAGGTCCTGCACCTTCAATCTTTGTTAAATCATCGGCTTTAGAAGCTTTTTTCGCAGCTTTCTTTGGAGCAGCTTTAGCAGCCTTTGGAGCAGCTTTAGAAGTTCCAGAAGCAACGATAGATTCAACTTGAATTTCAGTTAAATACTGTCTGTGTCCGTTTTTCTTTTTGTAACCTTTTCTTCTTTTCTTCTTGAAAACGATTACCTTATCACCTTTTAAGTGACGTAATACTTTTGCAGTTACTCCTGCACCTTTTATAGCTGGGGCGCCAATAGTTACGTTACCATTGTCTGCAATTAGCATAACGTTCTCAAATGTTACATTTGATCCTTCTGCGTCTTGTAAACGGTGTACGAATACTTTTTGGTCTTTTGCTACTTTAAATTGCTGCCCTGCTATCTCTACGATTGCGTACATACTTTTTGTTTTGCGTTATTAGTTTACATTTTCCTCATGAAAATGAGGGTGCAAATATACGTTGTATAAAAATAACAAACAATCTAAAGCTCAGAAAATTACTACTAATTTGCATCAAAACAAGTATTTACTTCTTAAAAAAGCAATAATAACCTATCTATCAAAACATTTGAATTGATACTTATTTTTTTTTGGAGCTATTTCCCGCTTTCCGCACTCGCTCTTTTTTGAAAAAAAATCAAAAAAGGAGCTCAAACAAATGCTTCAATCGGGGCTAGGCATCATCATCATATTTAAGATATTTCAACATTATTTCACAACTTTTAAAATCATTTTTCAACTTAAATAACCTAATAACCTGTTTAATTTCATTTTTAAAAAAATTGTAACAGAATAATAATAAATCGCATCGGTCAACCTGAATTCATTTCAGGTTCGCATCCTGATTTGCCGTAGTTCTCCTCCTTTTTTTTTTGATGATTCTTGTCGATTCGAGTGATTTTTAATGACTAGAAGGAATTAAAATTGTATCGAGAATTTGAATTCTTTTATGTTAATGAATTTCATGCTAAAAAAGTTCTCGATACAATTTTTTTTGAAGGAAAAAAATCACTCTAACTGACAGCTTATTTAATTTTTAAACAGGCTCTTATAAAAATATTTTTCAACTAAAAAAAAGCCTTAAAAAAACATAAAAATCACAAAAAAATGTTAAAAAACAGCCTTATTAAAATCTAGATATCATAATATGTAACAAACAACCTAACTTCACGTCCTATATAAAAATCAGTTAAAAACTAAAAAAAATATCCATGAAAAAAAGTATGATAACTCTTTCAATGGCTTTACTTGTTGGCTTTTATGCTACTGCTCAAAAAGTCGAATTTAAAGAGTACGATTTAAGCAACGGAATGCATGTAATTTTGCATCAAGACAAGGCAGCTCCTGTAGTAACAACAGCGGTAATGTATCATGTTGGAGCAAAAGATGAACAGCCAAACAGAACAGGAATGGCACATTTTTTCGAACACTTATTGTTCGAAGGAACAAAAAATATTAAAAAAGGAGACTGGTTTAAAATTGTTTCATCTAACGGAGGAAAAAACAACGCAAATACCACCGATGACAGAACCTATTACTACGAAGTATTCCCTTCAAATAACCTAGAATTAGGTTTATGGATGGAGTCGGAACGTTTATTACACCCTGTAATTAATCAAGGCGGTGTTGACACTCAAAACGAAGTTGTAAAAGAAGAAAAAAGAATGCGTGTTGACAATCAGCCGTATGGAAGTTTCTTAGAAAATGTTAAAAAGCATATTTTTAAAAAGCATGCTTATAAAGGAACAACTATTGGTAAAATGAAGCATTTAGACGACGCTACTTTAGCCGAATTTTTAGCCTTTAATAAAAAATTCTACGTTCCTAATAATGCTACTTTAGTGGTTGCTGGTGATATCAATATCAAAAAAACTAAAAAATTGGTAGAAGCTTATTTTGGAAACATCCCTAGAGGTGCCGAAATAACAAGAAAATTTATAAAAGAAGACCCAATCACCAAACAAATAAATGCCAAGGCGTATGATGCGAATATTCAAATTCCAGCAATTGTAAATGCCTACAGAACTCCTTCTATGAAAAGTAGAGAAGCAAGAGTTTTAGACATGATTTCAACCTATTTAAGTGATGGAAAAAGTTCTGTTTTATATAAAAAATTAGTCGATACTAAAAAAATGGCATTACAAGTTGGTGCTTTTAGTGTTAGCCAAGAAGATTACGGAACTTACGTTGTATATGGGCTTCCTTTAGGAAAAACTTCTTTAACTGATTTAACCAAAGAAATTGATGAAGAAATTGTAAAAATCCAAACCAATTTAATTTCAGAAAAAGCCTATCAAAAATTACAAAATAAATTTGAAAATGATTTTGTAAACGCCAACGCAAGTGTTGAAGGTGTTGCAAATTCTTTAGCACGTTTTAACGTATTATATGGCGATACCAATTTAATAAACACCGAAATTGATATTTTCCGTTCTATTACTCGTGAAGAAATTAGAGCTGCTGCAAAAAAATACCTAAACCCAAATCAACGATTAGTTTTAGAATATTTACCAAAAAAGAAATAAATCAAAAGACATTAATATATTATGAAAACAAAAATAGTATCACTTATCGCAATTTTAGCAATGTCTTTTGCTACCACTGCACAAATAGATAGAAGCGTACAACCAAAACCAGGACCAGCGCCAAAAGTACGATTAGGAAAAGTGAAAAAATTTACACTGCCTAATGGTTTGCAAGTAATCATGGTTGAAAACCATAAATTACCAAGAGCATCTGCTAGCTTAACTATTGATAACAAAGCCGTTTTTGAAGGTGAAAAGGCAGGTTTATCGAGTGTTATGGGAAGTTTGTTAGGACGTGGAACAGCAAACATTACCAAAGATGAATTTAACGAAAAAGTAGATTATTTAGGTGCTTATGTTGACTTTTATAGCTCAGGAGCATCGGCAAGTTCATTAATTAAATACTTTCCTGAAGTATTAGGTTTAATGGCTGACGGTGTTAAAAATTCAGCGTTTACTAAAGAAGAATTTGACAAAGAAATTACTGTTACTTTAAACGGTTTAAAATCAAATGAAAAAAGTGTAACCGCTATCGCAAGAAGAGTTGAAAGTGCTTTAATCTACGGAAAAAAACATCCTTTCGGAGAGTTTACAACCAAAGAATCAATTGGTAATATTACCCTTGCTGATGTTAAAAACAACTTCAATACTTATTACAAACCAAACAACGCTTATTTAGTTATTGTTGGAGATATTAACACTTCAAAAACTAAAAAAATGGTTACTAAATTATTTAGTAATTGGAAAAAAGGAAATGTACCTGCTGTTGCTTTTGATAAACCAAAAAACGTAAACAAAACCGAAATTAACTTTATCAATATGCCAAATGCGGTACAATCGGAAATTGTAGTAGCAAATAATATCGATTTAAAATTAGGTGATAAAGATTACTACGCAGCAATATTAGCAAACACCATTCTTGGTGGTGGCGGAACTGCACGTTTATTTTTAAATTTACGTGAAGACAAAGGCTATACTTATGGTTCATATTCTAGTATTAGACAAAGTAGAGATGCTGCTACCTTTAGAGCTAGTGCAAGTGTTCGTAACATTGTTACCGATAGTTCAGTAGTTGAAATTCAAAAAGAAATTCGCAAAATTAGAACACAAAAAGTGTCTGATGAAGAATTGAAAAATGCCAAAGCAAAGTATGTTGGTAATTTTGTAATGGAAGTTCAAAAACCTGTAACTGCTGCTCGTTATGCTTTAAATATTGCACGTTATAATTTACCTACTGATTTTTATGAAAACTACTTAGAAAACATCAATTCAGTAACAATAACCGATATTCAAAATGCTGCTGTAAACTATTTTAAAGCAAACAATGCTCGAATTATAATTACAGGAAAAGCAACAGATGTTTTAGAAAACTTAGAAAAAAACAAAGAATATAGCATTCAATATTTTGATAAAGAAGGAAATGCTACTGCAAAACCTGCAATGAGTTTACCTGTTCCTAAAGGTGTTACTTCTACCTCAGTAATTGACAACTATTTTAAAGCAATTGGTGGTAAAGATAAAATTGCAAGTGTAAAAACTTTAAAAACTACTTCAGAAGCTAAAGTTCAAGGAATGCAATTAACTTTAGTTCAAAAAAGTGCTGCACCTAACAAAACTTCAACAATTGTTTCAATGGCAGGAAATGTAATGCAAAAAGAAGTTTTTGATGGTGCAAATGGCTATCAAGAAGCTCGTGGGCAAAAGAAACAATTAAAAGGTAAAGAGCTTGAAGATGCAAAAAATAACGCAGCTCCTTTTGCTGATGCAGCCTACAAAAATGGTACTTTAAGCAGAATAGAACCTATTAACGGTAAAAACGCCTATGTAATTATGTTTGGTAAAAAAGAGATTTTTTATGATGTAAAATCAGGTTTAAAAGTGAAAGAAGTATCGGTAGCTAAAGGACCTCAAGGAGAGGTAAAAGTACCTTTAGAATTTTCTGATTATAAAGAAGTAAACGGAATTAAATTTCCTCATTTAGTAATCCAATCAATGGGACCTATGAAAATGAACTTCAAATTAAAAGAAGTAAAAATAAACGAAGGAGTTTCTAATGCTGATTTTCAGTAAAAAGAGCTTTTAAAACTACTTTTAAAGAGTCAAAACAACCGTTTTGACTCTTTTTTTATGCGCTATTTTATACTCTTTTTTTATTTCGCCTTATTTACCAACCAAACACCGAATAAAATAATTCCACCAGCTGATAATTGAACTAAACTTAATTTTTCGCCATCAGTCACGCCCCAAAAAACCGCCACAATTGGGATTAAATATGTTACTGATGATGCAAAAACAGGCGTCGTTAAATGCACCATTTTATTATACAATACTTTTGCAATTCCTGTTCCTACAACGGCTAAAACGCTTATATACCCAAATGCTGTAGTCGTTTGATCGTTTAATTTAACCGATGTAAAAAAATCAGAAAACAACAACACCAAAGAAGCAGGAATAATCAATACTAAAAAATTACCTGTTGTTATTGCCAAGGCATCTAAATCTGATAAATATTTTTTGATGATATTTACATTAAAAGCATATCCGATAGATGAAAAAACAACCAAAATAGCATACCAATAATTCTGATTAGGATTTAATTCGGCACCTTTTAAAATCAAAATAAGTGTTCCTATTAATCCGACTAAAATTCCTATAAATTGTTTTTTCTTAAAGGTAAACCCAAAAATTAAAGCTCCTAAAATAAACGTATTAAAAGGTGTTAGCGAATTCAAAATTGCCGAAATAGAACTATCGATACCTTTTACAGCAAAAGCAAGTAAAAAGGATGGAAAAAAAGTTCCCAAAAAAGCCGTGTATAAAATATAAATTTGATGTTTTTTTTGAATTTTTTTAAGACTTTTAAAGCCTATCAATAATAAAAAAGCTGCCGTAATTAATATCCGTAATCCTCCTAATTGAATTGGTGTAAAAACAATTAATGCTTTTTTCATTAAAATAAAAGAACTCCCCCAAACAATTGCTAGCAGTATTAAATAAACCCATTTACGTTGTTGATTATTCATTTTCAATACATTTAAACACAAAATTCGGTTATTAATAACTATAAATTTGATTTTATTGATAACTTTGCTAAATAACCTAATAAATTAAAATTATGAAAATTCAAAAAATAATATTTGCACTTGCTTTAGTTAGTTTTTTAGTTGTCGGATGTAAAAATGAGGCAAAGAAAGATGCAAAAAAAGAAACGGTAACTCAAGAACAAAAAAAAACTAACCCAAGAAAAATAAAAGAACTAGCTTTACATATTTCTGGAATGACCTGTGAAATAGGTTGTGCTAAAAAAATAGCTTCAGACTTATCGAAAAAAGAAGGTGTTTTAAGAGTCAATGTTATATTTAAAGATAGCATGGCTACTGTAAAATATGATGAAAATAACACGAATAAAGCTGATCTAATTACTTTTATCGAAGCTATTGGAAATGGAAAAATGTACAAAGCGTCAGAAACAACTAAAAAAGCTTGTAAAGAAGGATGCGAAAAAGCTTGTTGCGATAAAAGTGATGCCGCTAAAAAAACCTGTGCTGCAGCTTGTAAAAAAGCATGTGATTCAAAAGTAAAAGGTGATAAAAAAGCCTGTGCTGCTGCTTGTGAAAAAGCATGTTGTGCTAAAAGTGATGCAGATAAAAAAGCCTGTGCTACAAATTGCGAAAAAGCATGTTGCGATAAAAACGATGCTCAGAAAAAAGCTTAATATTTTTTAAAACATACTTAAACGAAGCTTCTCATTAGAGAAGCTTTTTTTATGAGTTTATCTTATCTTTGTAAAAACTTTTTTTTGATGAAAAAACATTTTCCTCTCTTAGTAAAAATAGCATTAATCTCTGTATATATTATTTTTTTAGCAGGCTCAGTAGTTCGTATGACAGGCTCAGGAATGGGGTGCCCTGATTGGCCAAAATGCTTTGGTTATTACATTCCTCCTACTTCGGAAGCTCAAATTACTTGGCATCCAAATACCCAATATGAAAAAGGGATGATTATTATTAAAAATGAAGTGCTTTTTGTTGCCGAAAACAATTTAAAAACATCCGAAGAATTTGATAATAACAATTGGAATAAATATACAAAACACAGGTACGCAAAGTTTAATAAATTACATACTTGGACCGAATACATAAACCGATTATCGTCGGCTTTAGCAGGAATTCCGTTTTTATTTTTAATTTTTGTTTCGCTTTCTTTTTGGAAGACAAACAAAAAAATTACACTCTTATCTTTCGGTGCTTTTTCTTTAATGATTTTTGAAGCATGGCTAGGTAAAACCGTAGTAGATTCTAATTTAAAACCGACTATTATTACCATTCATATGGTGGCTGGTTTGGTTATTGTTGGCTTATTATTATGGCTTTTATTTATCGTTTCCGACCGTAAAAAAACAACCTATAAATACAATTCATTATTTAATAAATTACTAATTTTTTCAGTAGTATTTTCATTGATTCAAATAGCGATGGGAACTCAGGTTCGTCAGTTTATTGACCAGCAAGTAAAGCTTTTTGGTTTTGATAATAAACAATATAGTTTACTAAACCCGAGTTTTAAATTTTACTTTCACCGTTCGTTTACCATTGCTATTGTGTTGGTTAACTTAGCGATGTTTTACTTAAATCAACTCAAAGGTTTAGGCTATAAATTAGTAAATTGGATTGTCGCTTTAATATTTTTAGAAACTATTACAGGTATTTTAATGTATTATGCCGAATTTCCGTTAGGAACACAAGCAATACATTTACTTTCGGGAGCTGTTTTATTTGGATTGCAGTTTTATTTATTATTACAAAGTAAGCGTACAACTGTTGATGAATAATTAAAGAATTAAAAACAATACTGAAAAGAATTAAGAGTCTGTTTAAAAATTAAATGTTTTAGTTAAACTTCTCAGACCTCACAGGTTTTTAAAACCTGTGAGGTCTATTTATTTGAGCATTGCATAGCTATGAGAAATCAGGATTCGAAACTGTTCTGCTTTGACAGATTCAATTTCTTGTTTTATGCTATAAAACTGTTTTTAGATGAAATTTAAACAGGCTCTAATTCAATAGTTCTTTTTTTTCGATATTTTTTAAGGTAAATATTCTTTAAATTCACTAAATTTTTCAGGATTTATTTTCTTAAAATTTTTTTTCAAATCCATTTGTTCATAATCACATGCTACTATTACAAAATCATCTGTAATATTCAAATCTAATTTAGACAAACTGTTTTTTAATTCGATTGCAATATTTAGAATAGTTTTAACAGCAATATTATTTTTCTCATTTATTAAAACCTCTTGATTTATTTGTTGGAAAAGCTGTTCATCTTGTTTGTTGTAACCTATATCATCATAAGAATACTTATATTCGGCACAATTCCATATGTAGTCTTGTGAATCTTTCTTTTTTAACCAATTGTTTAGTTCATCTTCTGTTCCGTATGAAATAGAAGGCGGAAAATAATTTTGGCAATCATAGCTTAAATAGATTGTGAAAATTTTCTCTACAGGTTTACACTCGTTTATATGCTGTTTTAGTAGCGATATTATTCTCTTTTCTACCTCTTGTTTTAATTTTGAAAAACTTACTGCTATTTTTCGTTGATACCTGTAATAATTACCCGAACGAATTCCATTTAAGATATTAAATTCATCATACTCGTAATAAAATATTCTATTTGAAGTTTCCTTAGTTTCGCGCTCATATCTTTCTTCTTCCTTTTCAACAAGTAGATTATTTTTGTAAATATATATCGTATTTGCTATTGCATAAGTAGCACTTGAACTTATTTTTTTTATTTTTCTATCTTCAAAAAAAAAAATTTGACTGTTAATAATTTCTTTATCTTTTCCATAAGAATAGTGAAATGAAATTATTTTATTTACTTCTATTTGATAAAAAGTTTCATAGAAATCAATACTATTAAAATCACGTTCTACAATGATATTTCCTAAACTATCTACTCCATATTGCGTGTGATAATTTTTATCTTGTGGCGCTGTTTTTAGTTTTTTGGATTTTGGATATTTTTTTTCTTCATTATAAAATGGCTCAAAATTAGTTAAAGAACCTTTAGACCATTTCCATTCAATAACTTTTTTTTCGGCTGTTTCTTTAATTTTTTGATAATTATCTTTTCCATAATAATATAATTTTTCTGATTCTTTTTCTTTATTCATTTGAAATAATTATGATGATTTTTTAAAAAAAATTCCAAAACTTTGTAAAATGCCTAGCCCCGATTGAAGCATTTGTTTGAGCTCCTTTTTTTGATTTTTCTTCAAAAAAAGAGCGAGTGCGGAAAGCGGGAAATTGCTTCAAAAAAAAATATAAATTAAGATATAATTAGTCTTTCCACTTTAAGGTTTCTAGCATTTGAATCATGTCTTTTTTGAGGTATTCAACGGCGGGTAAAATAGAATCGTAATTAGGTTTGCTGTAAAAAAATAGTGAACCTTTTAAAAAATGATTCGTGCTATCGGTTACATGAAATTGTAGTTGTGAAGCGGCATTTCCTGATATTTCGCACATTTTTCCATATACTTTTTTATCGGAATTAGCATAATCTCTCCACGAAATATGGTCTGCCTTTACGGTGTGTTCTAAAACCAATTTTTCAGATTCAACAAACAGTTCTCTAAGGTTGTTTTTTACAGGTCGGTAGGTAATATCTACAGATGCTTTTAAGGTTGGATATTTGATTTTTAACCAATTATTTTTTAAAATTTTAACGCTGGCATTTTTTGCTACATCAAAACTATATGGGGTATTTTCGTTTAATTTTTGATAGCCTAAAGTAGGATATTCTAACCTTAAATACGCTTTGGGTTTTGGCAAAGTTTCGTTAGTACAACTTGTTAAATTTATTAGTAATAAGGCAGATATTAGCCAGAAAATTTTACACATTTCGGGTTGCTTTTATTTGTTTTATACGTTTTTTATCTAAGGCTTCAATGGTAAATGTATAGTTACTGAAATTTATTTTTTCGCCTTTTTTAGGAAATTTCCCTGATATTTCTAAAATAAAACCTGCTAGGGTTTCGCTTTCTCCTTTTAAGGTTTCAAATTTTTCATCGTCATCATCTAAAACACGACAGAAGTCTTTTATTGTTATTTTTCCTTCAAAAATATAATTGTGTTCATCGAGCTTTGAATAGGTTAAATCGTCATCGTCAAATTCATCGTTTATATCGCCAACTATTTCTTCAATAACATCTTCTAGAGTTACTATTCCGCTGGTACCGCCATATTCATCAACAACAATGGCTAGGTGCATTTTCTTTTCTTTAAATTCGGCTAATAAATCATCTAATTTTTTGTTTTCTGGCACAAAAAAAGGGGCTCTTATCAAATTTTGCCATTCAAAGGTTTTTTCATGTAAATATGCCAATAAATCTTTGGCGTATAAAACTCCAATAATCGTATCAATGTTTTCATGATATACCGGGTTTCGTGAGTAGCCATTTTTTAAAATTGTTTTTAAAACCTCTTCGTAAGAGGTATTATCGGCAATAGCACAAACATCGGTGCGGGGTTTCATTATTTGTACGGTTTCGGTGTTTCCAAAATTTACAATGCCTTCTAAAATTTTTTGCTCGTCTTTGGTGGTGGCTCCGCTAGCGGTTAATTCGAGGGCTTCGGATAAACGTTCTACCGAAAAATTATGATTTTTATTGCCTAATTTATTTTCAACAATACTGGTTAATTTTATTAGTGGCGTGCTTAATGGTGTTAAAATAATACTTAAAAACTGAATTGGTTTTGCCATAAAATTAGCAAATAAAAGCGATTTTCTGGTGGCATATACTTTTGGCAATACTTCGCCAAATAGTAAAATTAAAAAAGTAACAAAAACAACTTCTACTAAAAATTTTACACCCTGTGAGAGTTCGCTAAAAAACACCTCTCCTAGCGAGGCAAATATCAATACGATTAAAATATTGATAAAATTATTGGTTATTAAAATGGTTGCTAATAATTTTTTGGGCTTTTCAAGAAGCAATACAGCATTGCTTTTTTGTTTTGATGTTGTTGAAAGTTCATTTAATTGGGTTGATGAAATTGAAAAAAAGGCAACTTCTGCACCTGAAACCAACGCTGAACATATTAATAAAGATAGTAATACTAAGCAGTTTATTATTGTTAACAAATCAATGTTTGATATCGCTAAAAATAAGGAGTTGGGTTCTGTGTCCAATTTTTATATTTTAAGTAAAATACTATTGTAAATTTGTATTATTTTGATATATTCCTTTTACTGTAGCGCTATTTTCTGTAGCTTTATTAGCTACAGGAGCTTTTACAGTAAGGTCTTTTTTTGTTGATAAAAAAGTCATTTCTTGTACTTGAATTTCAGTGGTATAACGTTTTTGTCCATCGGCTTCATACTGACGTGTTTTTATGCGTCCTTCGCAATATACTTTATCGCCTTTTGATAAGTATTTTTCACAAATTTCAGCTAATTTATTACGCACAACAATATTATGCCACTCAATACTACTTATTTTCTCTCCTGTTTGACGGTTCGTATAATTTTCATTGGTTGCTAATGGAAATCGACCAACAGAATTTCCTCCTTCAAAATAATGCATTTTTAATTTATCACCTAAATGACCTATTAAAATAACTTTATTTACTGTTCCTGCCATGTGTTCATTATTTGTGTAAAATCAAATATACGAAATTAACTAAGCCTTCGTTAAAAATTCGTTTAAAAAATTATCAATTAACACTGGCACAGGGTATTGCTTAATATCGTTCCACAAAATGGTTTTACTAGAGGTCTTTGTTGTTTTTACAATCCAAAATTTGGTCGATAAATGTTGATGTGATAATTTATGAACAATATCTTTTTGATTAAATAACGACAATACCGTTTCTTTTGGAAAAAATTCAGCAAATTCAGGCTGCTCAATTAATTGTGTTTCATTAATAGCTGTTATTGTTTCAATTAATGGAAATTGATACAATCCTTGCCAAATTCCTTTGCCTATTCGTTGTTCGATATTGGTTTTATGATCATCTGTAACAACAACTAAATAATTGAAATATCGCTTTTTAACCTTTGTTTTTTTCTCTTTTACAGGAAGTTCTTTAATTAATTTTTTATCTAAAGCCACACAACTTTCTGATAAGGGGCAAGAATCGCATAATGGGTTTTGAGGTTTGCATTGTAAAGCGCCAAAATCCATAATTGCCTGGTTGTACATTCCTGGTTGCGATACATCAATTAATGTTTGTGCTAATTCTTTAAATTCTTTAATTCCTTTGGATGAATTAATAGGTGTATTTATACCGAAATAACGGGCTAAAACTCGGTACACGTTTCCGTCAACAACTGCCACAGGTTCGTCATAACAAACCGATGCAATTGCCGATGCAGTATAATCTCCAATTCCTTTTAATTTTAAGAGTTCTTTATAGGTATTCGGAAAAACACCATCAAATTCATTTGCTACTTGTTTTGCTGTAAAATGTAGGTTTCTAGCTCTTGAATAATAGCCTAATCCTTGCCATAATTTAAGTACCGTGGTTTGATCTGCTTTAGCTAAATCGAAAACGGTTTCAAAGCTTGTTGTAAAACTTATAAAATAAGGCAATCCTTGAGCTACTCGTGTTTGTTGTAGCATTATTTCGCTTAACCAAACTAAATAAGGATCCTTGGTTTTACGCCAAGGTAAATCTCTTTTATTTTTTAAATACCAGTATATAAGTTGTGAGGTAATCATTGGGGTTTTATTTTAAATGAACTATTTGGATTCTTTTTTAAGCATTTTAAGGTCTTAAAAATTAATTAGCCACACCTATATTCATAAAAAATCGTTAAAAATTAGTTTTTTTATCTTCTAAAACAGGCATAAATATTTTAATTTTAATAAGCTAAAACACTCATAATCATCATTGTTAATTATTAACCGATAGCTGTTATTTATTAAAAAATCAATAAAAAGAGCCTAAATAAGCTAAAATTTTGTTAATATTGTATCTTTAATTTAACGTTTAGAAAACAACCCTTCAATTTTAATACTTTATTAATTCAAAATTACTAATTCAAATATTTAATTTTATGCAACAAATTACAAAAACATTAATAGTGTTTTTTATCTTAACTTTTCAGCTCACCTATGGGCAAAAAATAACAACCTCAGGGGTTGTTTCTGATCAATCAGGACCATTACCAGGTGTTACTATTTTAATCAAAGGTACTGCTTTTGGTACAGAAACAGATTTTGATGGACAATACACCATTAAAACAACACAAAAAGATGTACTTGTTTTTAGTTTCGTAGGAATGAAAACTGTTAAAAAAACAGTAAATTCAACGGCAGCTATCAATGTTGTTATGACTGAAGATGAAAATCTTTTAAACGAAATTGTGGTTACAGGTATTACTGTTACCGATAAAAGATTATTTACAGGGGCTTCAACTTCTTTAAAAGCTGCGGATATCAAATTAGATGGTGTTCCTGAAATTAGTAGAGGGCTTGAAGGTAGAGCTGCTGGGGTTACGGTACAGAATGTATCGGGAACTTTTGGTGCTGCTCCAAGAATTAGAGTACGTGGTGCAACATCAATTTATGGAAATTCAAAACCTTTATGGGTGGTTGATGGTATTATTTTAGAAGATGCTATTGACGTTTCTGCTGGAGATTTATCATCAGGAGATGCAAGTACCTTAATAAGTTCAGCAATTGCAGGTTTAAACTCTGACGATATTGAAAGTTTTGAGGTTTTAAAAGATGGTTCTGCTACTTCAATTTACGGTGCACGTGCTATGGCAGGTGTTATTGTAATTACCACTAAAAAAGGTAAAGCGGGTGTTAGTAATGTTAATTATACAAACTCAACTACCTTTAGAATGAGACCTAGTTATAATGATTTTAACATCATGAATTCACAAGAACAGATGTCTGTTTATGAAGAAATGCGTGCTGGTGGATGGTTAAATTATAGTAAAGTTGCAAATGCTAGAGAAAGCGGTGTGTATGGTGAAATGTATCAATTATACGATAAATTAGATGCTAACGGAAATTTTATCGTTCGAAATACAGCACAATCTAGAGCAGCTTTTTTAAGAAAAGCAGAACTTAGAAATACCGACTGGTTTAAAGAATTATTTAATATTAATGCTTTACAAAGTCATGCGGTAAATGTATCTTCAGGTACCGATAGAGCTACTTATTATGCTTCATTAAGTGCTATGGTAGATCCAGGATGGACAAAAGCTAGTAGCGTTAACAGATATACGGCTAATTTTAAATCAATCTTTAAAATTTCTGATAAATTAACTTTAAGTAGTATTAGTAACGGTTCTTTTAGAAAACAAAAAGCACCAGGAACTTTATCGCAAGATACTGATTTGGTAACAGGTACCGTAAAAAGAGATTTTGATATCAATCCTTTTTCTTACGCCCTTAATACTTCTAGAGTTTTAGACCCAACTAAAAATTATACTAGAAATTACACTGATTTTAATATTTCTAAAGAATTAGAAGAAAATTATATTGATATTAATGTAGTTGACTTAAAATTTCAAAGTGAATTAAAATACAAAGTAAACTCTAAGATAAACCTTAGTGCATTAGGAGCTTTAAAATACCAAACCTCATCTTTAGAGCATAATACTACTGAGTTTTCTAATCAGGCAAATGCTTTTAGAGCCGATTATAATGAAATTATTAGAAATGCCAACCCATTTTTATATACCGATCCTGACAATCAATACGCTACACCTATTAGTGTTTTACCAGAAGGAGGAATTTTCAGAAAAACTACACATAGTATGTTAGGCTATGATTTTAGAGGAACTTTTTCATATAAAGATGTTATTAACGATGACCATACGGTAAACTTTTACGCAGGGGCTGAGGCTAATTCTGCAGATAGAAAGAAAACCAATTTTACAGGATGGGGACTACAATACTCTTTAGGAGAAGTGCCTTTTTATGGCTATGAATTATTCAAAAAAAGTATTGAAGAAAACACCCTTTACTACGGTTTAAAAAATACAAAATACAGAAACTTAGCCTTTTTTGGAAACACTACATATTCTTGGAAAAGACGTTATACTCTTAATGGTACTTTCCGTTATGAAGGATCAAATAAATTAGGAAAATCGAAAGCATCTAGATGGTTACCTACTTGGAATGTATCTGGTGCTTGGAATGTACATGAAGAAGATTTCTTTGTTCATTTAGACCCTTTAGAAAGCCTTACTTTTAGAGCTTCATACAGTTTAACTGCCGATAGAGGTCCTGAAAGCGTTTCAAACTCATTAGTTGACATCAGAAGTTATAACCCTTGGAGACCTTCTGCAGGAAGTAAAGAAAGTGCTTTATACGTAGCTGGCTTAGAAAATAGCGAATTAACTTACGAAAAGAAACATGAATTAAATCTTGGTTTTGATACCAGTCTTTTTGACGGTCGTTTAGCTATTGGTGCAGATTGGTACCAAAGAAATAACTTTGATCTTATTGGCCCTACAAATACTCAAGGTATTGGTGGTGAAATTATAAAATATGGTAATATTGCTGAAATGAAATCAAGTGGTTTAGAATTATCAATTTCTGGAACTCCTATTAAAACAGAAGATTTTTCTTGGCAAACAAGTTTTGTATATTCTAAAACAAAAAATGAAGTTACAAAATTAGATTCACAACAAAGAGTTATCGATTTAGTAACAGGATATGGTTTTGCTAAACAAGGATACCCTGTAAAAGCTATTTTCTCAATTCCTTTTGCTGGTTTAAACGAAGAAGGTTTACCTACTTTTCAAGATCAAGAAGGTAATGTATCTATTGGAGAATTAAATTTTCAAGAAAGAGACAAATTAGACTTTTTAAAATATTCAGGTTCTGCTGACCCAACAGATGTTGGTAGTTTTGGAAACATTTTTAAATACAAAAACTTACGTTTAAACATCTTTACAACTTACTCATTTGGTAATGTAATCCGTTTAAATCCTGTTTTTAGTTCAAGATATTCTGATTTATCAGCCTTACCAAAAGAATTTGAAAACAGATGGATATTACCTGGGGATGAAAAGTTCACAAACGTACCTGTAATTGCTAGTACAAGACAAGAAAACAGAGTTGGTGAATATGATTTAAGAACTGCTTATAATGCGTATAATTATTCTGATGCTCGAATTGCAAAAGGAGATTTTGTACGTTTAAAAGAAGTTTCATTAGCTTTCCAATTTCCTAAAGAATATGTAACTAAAATAAATGTTAAAAGTTTGTCTTTAAAATTACAAGCAACTAACTTATTTTTATTGTATTCTGATGATAAATTAAACGGACAAGACCCTGAATTTTTCAACGCTGGTGGAGTTGCAAGTCCTTTAGCGAAGCAAATTACATTTACATTGAAATTAGGATTATAATTTTTAAAATTAAAAAATGAAAAATAATATAAATAAATTACTGGCAATCGCTCTTTTGTCTTTCATTGCAATTTCTTGTGGTGACTTTTTAGACGAATTACCTGATAACAGAACAGAAATAGACAACAATAATAAGATTAGAAAAATATTAGTTTCAGCATACCCTAGCACTAGTTATGGTATGTTAGCTGAACTATCTTCTGATAATATTGACGATTACGGTTTAGACAACCCAAACACCGATCTATTTTTAGAGCAAGTATCGTACTGGAAAGAAATCACTGAAACCGATAATGACGGGCCTGCTTCACTTTGGGGAAGCTGTTATAATGCCATTGCAAATGCAAACCAAGCACTAGCTTCAATTGAAAATAGCAGCAACCCTGCTTCATTAGCTGCTGAAAAAGGAGAAGCTTTGATTGCCAGAGCTTATAGCCATTTTATATTGGTTAATATGTTTAGTAAACACTACAGCGCTAAAAGTAGCAATACTGATTTAGGGATTCCTTATTTAGAAGCTCCTGAAACAAGACTTAACCCTAAATATAAAAGAGGTACCGTAAAAGAAGTGTATCAAAAAATCAATAAAGATATTGAAAAAGGATTGCCACTTATTAGCGATAATATTTACACCGTACCTAAATATCACTTTAATGTAAAAGCATCTTATGCCTTTGCAGCACGTTTTAACTTATACTACGAAAACTGGGCAAAAGCAAAGAAATATGCTTCTGTTGTAGTAACAGTAAATCCTTCTAGTGTATTAAGAGATTGGAAAGCTTTAAGTGAAGTTGTTAAAAAACAAGACCCTATAACTAAGGCATATTATGAAGACCCTAGTGCTTTATTTACCCAAGCATATTCATCAAGTGCGGGGCGTCATTTTGGTGGTTTTTTTAGAGGTTCACGTTTTAACCACACGAGTGCTATTGCCAATAGAGAAACATTAAGCGTTGCCTTACCATGGGCTGATAATGCTAGTTTATTTCCTTATAACAAACCTGTTGTATATGAAACAACTAATTTAGATAAAACGTT
Source organism: Tenacibaculum finnmarkense genomovar ulcerans (assembly GCF_900239495.1). Lineage (GTDB taxonomy): Bacteria > Bacteroidota > Bacteroidia > Flavobacteriales > Flavobacteriaceae > Polaribacter > Polaribacter ulcerans. The sequence goes on along the minus strand of NZ_OENE01000003.1, from coordinate 13,387 downwards.
GTTTATGAAATTACCGTCTTTATTTGAAACTAAAGATGCTGTTGCACAAACTGGTTATTTAAAAACTGTTCGAACACCATTTACTACGGATGAGACTTTGTTAGTAAGAGCAGAAGCAAACGTAATGTTAAAGCAATACGATGCTGCCCTAGCAGATTTAAATTCATTTACGATGAATTATAATCAAAAACAACCAACAACTACTATTGACCAAGTAAACACTTTTTACAATGCTGTTCCTTATTCAACAGAAGCTACCGCTACACAGAAGAAAAAATTAACCGCTTCTTTTACAGTAACAGCTGGTACGCAAGAAAACATGTTACATTATACACTTCAATTAAGAAGAATATTAACAATGCACGATGGTTTAAGATGGTTTGATAATAAACGATACGGAATTGTTGTACCAAGATACCTAAATGGTAAAAACGGAGCAATTAGTGTTGCCGATGTTTTAACAGCAAACGACAACCGTAAAGCATTACAATTACCTAAAGATGTTATTACCGCAGGTTTAACTCCTAACCCTAGATAAAACTAAAATTACTACAATTATGAAAAATATAAAATATATAGTTTTAGCACTAGCCATTACATTTAGTGGTTGCGAAGAAACTAATTTACCAAACCCAAACAGAAGTGCCATTAACACTGATTTTGGGCATCAGAATGACTTTGACAAATTTTTAAAGAAAGAATTTGTAACGCCTTATAATATTGAAATTTTATATAAATTACCAGATATTCAAACTGATTTTAATTACACATTAGTTCCTTCTGAATATGAAAAATCAATAAAATTAGCCAACCTAATTAAGTATTTGTGTTTAGATGCTTATAATGCAATAGCACCTGCTAGCTTTTTAAAAGAAACCTTTCCTAAACAATTAGTTTTTGTAGGATCACCAGGATATAATAGCAATGGAACTATTTTATTAGGAACAGCAGAAGGAGGGCTTAAAGTATCGCTTTATAACATCAATGAGTTAGATGTTACGAATGTTGAAGAATTAAACAGTTCTTATTTTAATACTATTCACCATGAATTTGGGCATGTTTTACACCAAAAGAAACCTTTTTCTACTGATTTTAATCAAATTGTTGGTGCAGGATATATTGGCGATGAATGGAGTAAAAAATGGAAAGCTGGCGAATCTTTAAAAGCAGGTTTTATTAGCGATTATTCTAGTAACCAAGTAAGTGATGATTTTGTTGAATTAATTTCTCATTATGTATTATATTCTAACGAAAAATGGGATGCTACACTTGTAGAAGCAGGTGAAGGAGCAGCGCTTATTAATGCTAAAATGGCAATTATTAAAAGTTATTTAATTAGTAATTGGGAAATAGATATTGATGAGCTACGTACTGAAATACAAAAAAGGTACAACAATTTAAGTTCACAAGATTTAGATAAAATAAACTAGAAAAAATGAAAAAAACAATAAATAAATTCCTAGTATTTTTGCTATTCGTAGGGGTTACAATATCTTGTAACAACAATACCGAAGAAGCAATATTTAACGAACCGACTTCTGTTAGAATTCAAAAATCAATCTCTGAATATAGAGATTTATTAACTTCATCTGAAAATGGATGGATTATTGAATATTATCCTGACGAAAAGCAAAACATCGGTGGTTTTAACTATGGTGTAAAATTCAATAAAGATTTAACCACAGAGGTTGTACATGAAAGTGCCTTTGCAACAAAAGCATCAAATATGTTTGATGTAATTGCAAACGCAGGACCCTTATTAACCTTTAATACCTACACTTGGCTAACGCACTATTACGCAAACCCAAATAGTAACGATTCTGATGGAGCTGGTGGTGATTACGAGTTTGCATTAACTTCTAAAACAGCAGATGTTATTACCTTAACAGGAGCGCAGTCGCGTAATAAAATGCGAATGCTTAAACTTACCGAAGCTCCTGAAGTATATTTAGCGAAAGTAAACGAAGTTGGTAGTTTTATTTCTATTGTTTTTGGTGCTGCCATTAATGGTAAAGCTACAGAAATTAGCCTAACGAACCGTCATATTACTTTTCCTACATCAGAAGAAAATGGAGAAGATCAAGAGGTTGAACAGGCTATTGACATGGCGTATCACTTTACACCTACAGGAATTAAATTATATGAAGCAATTACTGTTGATGGTAATCAAGTAAGTGAATTTACCTTAAATAAAGCCTTAAATCAATTAACATCTCTTGATGGTAAGGTTGTTATTGACTTAGCTAAAAGCCCATTTAATATAAACCAAGATTGGAGTATTGACACCACAAACCCTTCAGACACTTCTGATGAGTTTTTTAATAAATATGTTGAAATATACAATGCCAATGGTGCCGCTTATGGTGAAGAATTACAGCGCTCAATTTTATTTGGAAATACAACGACAAATGAAACTTCGCCTGGTATTCTTTTTAAATCGAAAGCACCAACAACAACGTGGAGTACACAGCAAAAATTAGATTTTTCACTTATTAATAATGATAGTGAATTAACCATATCTAAAGGAGCTCAAGGTTTAAACTGGTCTTATTACACACATTTAGATCCTTTAGTTGATTATATTATTAAAGGAGCTCCATATACAATAGATCAAATTACCCCAACGCAAGTTAAATTAACAAGTACTGCCGATGCAAATGCTTGGTTTGTTTTAAAATTGTAATTTATTAGAACAATAAAAAAACCCTAATAATTTTTTAAATTATTAGGGTTTTTGTTTTTAAAAAAATTTTATTCTTGTTAACTTTTTGGAATAAATATAATTATCATATATTTGCAGCCTCATTTTCAAGAATAAACCCAAAATATATATAGGATGACAAAGGCAGATATCGTATCGAAGATTTCAGATAAGAGCGGAATTGAAAAAGCAGATGTATTAGCAACTGTGGAAGCGTTTATGGACGAGGTAAAAGATGCACTAGAAGGCGGAGATAATGTATATTTAAGAGGTTTTGGTAGTTTTATTATCAAAACAAGAGCAGAAAAAACTGGTAGAAATATTTCTAAAAATACAACTATTAAAATACCTGCACACAACATCCCAGCTTTTAAACCATCAAAAGTGTTTACAGAGGGTGTTAAAACTAAAGTATCTGTAAAATAATAAAGTATTAACCAAAAATCTTTACTTCTGAAGATTTTATAAAACATTTTAATTATGCCAAGCGGTAAAAAAAGAAAGAGAGCAAAAATCTCGACACACAAAAGAAAGAAAAGAGCAAGAGCAAATCGCCATAAGAAAAAGTAAGCTAACGCTTACTTTTTCATTGCTTTTAAAAGTATTTGAAAAAAAAAATCAGTTCATTGACATTAAGGTTTTAACACCTTGAAACGGTATAAAAATTATACCTGTTTACAAATTTTAATCCGTCTTCGTAAAATTTTTACGTAGGCACAAAACTATATTCAGAATGAAAACAGAATTAATAATTCGTTCAAATTCTTCTGATATTGATTTCGCCCTACTAAGAGATGGTAGACTTATTGAATTAAACAAAGAAACAAGCGATAATAAATTTGCTGTCGGAGATATTTTTCTAGCTAAAATAGGAAAAGTGATGACAGGATTAAATGCCGCTTTTGTAAATGTTGGATATCCTAAGGATGGTTTTTTACACTATCATGATTTAGGACCACAAGTACAGTCTTTAAATAATTTTATTAAGAAGGTAAGCATAGGTAATTATAAAGATTTCACTTTAAAAAATTTTCGTGCTGAAAACGACATCAATAAAGACGGAAGTATTCATGATGTACTAAAGTCAGGTCAAAATTTATTAGTACAAATTGTAAAAGAACCCATTTCTACCAAAGGACCGCGCATTAGCTCGGAACTATCAATAGCTGGTAGGTATTTAGTTTTAGTTCCTTTTTCTAACAGAGTATCTGTATCTCAAAAAATAGCAGACCCAAAAGAAAAAGAACGTTTAAAAAAATTAGCAAAAAGCATCAAACCAAAAGGGTTTGGGCTTATTTTACGTACTGTTGCCCAAGACAAAAAGGTAGCAGAACTAGATAAAGATTTACAAAATTCACTAGAACGTTGGGAAAAAATGTGTAACAGCATTGCCAATCAAAACACCCCAACAAAAATTTTAAGTGAGTTGAACAGAGCATCCTCTATCTTAAGAGATGTGATGAACGATTCTTTTACAAGTATTGTAACCAACGATGAAACTTTAATGGTTGAAATTAAAGAATATTTACAAGAAATTTATCCTGAAAAGGAAGATATTGTAAAACTTCACAAATCTGACACACCAATTTTTGAGAAATTTGGTATTGAACGTCAGATAAAAACATCGTTTGGTAAAACAGTTTCAATGAGCAAAGGTGCGTATTTAGTTATTGAACACACCGAAGCACTACATGTTATTGATGTTAACAGTGGTAATCGCTCAAACAAGGGGTTAAGCCAAGAAGAAACTGCTTTAGAAGTCAACTTGATTTCCGCAACCGAAGTAGCACGTCAGTTACAACTGCGTGATATGGGTGGAATTATAGTGGTTGACTTTATTGATATGAAGACTACTGAAAACAGACAGAAATTATATCAACATTTAAAAGATGCAATGTCTTTAGACCGTACTAAACACAAAATATTACCTCCGAGTAAGTTTGGTTTAATACAAATTACAAGACAGCGTGTACGACCTGAATTAGCAATAAAAACACGAGAGTCTAATCCTAATAAAAACGGAGAAGTTGAAGCTCCTATTATTTTAATTGATAAAATAGAAGCTGAATTAGAACGCTTGCTTAATAGTGGTAAAGAATATAAAGAAGTTACATTAAATGTACATCCTTTTATAGCCGCTTATTTAACAAAAGGGTTTATTTCTATTCGTTTAAAATGGATTTTACAACACAAAAAGTGGATTAAAGTATTACCAAGAGATGCGTATCAATATTTACAATACAAGTTTTTCTTGAAAAAAAAGTAAATAAGTAAGGCTATCTTAATTATCATAAAAACCCCATTTCACTAAGAAATGGGGTTTTTTATGTTTAAAACCAAAATCCTAAATTAAATAACCAATGTTTTTCGCTATGATCTGGCGACCAAGTATATTTCAATTCAACAGGGCCTAAAAAAGTTTCCATACTATACCCCAAAGCATAGCCCGATTTGGTATTGTTAAAAAAGTTACCTCCCAAAAGAATATCTTCTTCTACACGCGCATAATTAGCAATAAATGTAGCGTAATGATTGCTTGCAATTTTATATCTAAAATTAAATTCTGACTTTAAAAAAGACTGATTACTTAAAGCTCCTGAGGCATATCCATATAAAGGCTTAAAATTATTGATATAATTTTTGTTGTATCCTCCCAAACGATAATCAAGCATTTGAGATGTTTTTTTACCTAAAGTATAGCCTATATCAGAAGTGTATTGAAAGGTGAAATTATTTAATAAGGTCGTAGCAAAACCAACCGTGGCATTTGCTTGTGAAAATTGATGAAATAAATCATTTTCTGTCGGTAGCTTGTTTAACTTGTTATTTCTATCAGACCAAACATACCATTTAAAACCAAAATCAGCATAAAAACCTTCCGTAGGAAATATCACTTTATTGTAGCTATCTAATTTTAAAAAACCATATAAACTTACATAATTACTTTTATCAAAAAACAATTGCTTACCTTCTTTTAAAACATTTCCTGAAGAAGCTTGCAACCATTTATGCTCAATTCCTGTACCCAAAGCAAATTTCTTATTAAAAGTAGTTTTTAAATAAAATGCATTTGTAAAATCATTGTATCTTATATTAATTAAACTTTTGTCAAATAAAAACTCATCTTTAAAAGAATTATACCGCGACGAAATACCGTAACTTGGTTTTATTCCGTTATCAATATAATATTCAAAATTATAACGAATTCGATCACCAATAGCAACATCGAAAGACAATTCATCATTTTGTTTTAGCAGTTTTTTGTAATTGTAATTTAATAATACTGCCGATTTATATAAAACATCATAATGTAAGCCCAGTCGTAAATAAGAATGAATAGGCTCTTCCTTTACAGTTAGCATAATTTTTTTACCTGAAAAAGATTTACTTAAAAGATAATCTATTCTTCTAAAATTATTGGTAGCAGTTAAACTGTTTATTTTTCTTGAAATTCCTCGGTAAGAAACACTGTCACCTTCTGACAACTGAAGTTTTCCTAAAATATAATCGTTCGTATAATTTTTATTTCCTTTGATAATAATTCTATCGACTAAAAATTTTCCTTTATTTAAATTTATAACAGCAGCTTTTCTTTTGATGGGTTGTAATTTGGCAATACTATCAAAAACAGGCTTAAAAGGTTTGACTGTTTTTTCACCTTCTTTTAAAATTTCAGCAATTTTATCAAAAGAAATCACATTATAATCGGTTAAATTTGGTTGTAAATAAACATCTAGCAACGCTACTTGTTCATCCGATTTTTTATACATCTGAAAGTTAATAATTTGCATTAATAAAGAAGCTGCCGATGATAGTTCTACTTTTTCTAACAACTTTCCTTGCACACTAACACCAATAATAAAATCGACTTTTTTTTTCATTATATCAACAGGAAAATTATTGACTACACCACCATCGATCATTAATTTTCCGTTAATTTCTACAGGATTTAATAATGATGGAAATGCACCACTAGCCCTTAAAGCTAAAGGCAAAGAACCCTTTTCCAAAACCTCCTGACTACCTGTTTCAATATTGGTGGCAACACAATAAAAAGGAATTGGTAGCTTTGAAAAATTTTTAATTTCATCAACAGGAGCTAATAATTCTGTTAAAAAATTTAAAACATTTTGTCCTTTTGACAATCCTAAAGGAAGTCCTATTGTTTTGTTTTTAATAGGCAAAGTAATAGCGTATTTTTCGTTGTGTTCTTTATTAAAAAAAGGCTTTTCTCTTCTAGGCACCTGATCTCTTACCATTGCCATAAAATCGGTCGTTAACACAATTTCCTTAATTTGATCGGCAGTATATCCTGAAGCGTATAAGCCACCAATAATAGCCCCCATACTTGTTCCACCAATATAATCTATTTGAACACCCGATTTTTCCAATTCTTTTAAAACTGCAATATGAGCAAGCCCTTTAGCCCCACCACCACTTAAAACCAGTCCTATTTTTGGTTGATTTTGAGCCAGCATTACCACTGGAAAAAACAATAATATTAGTAACTTCTTCATCTTTTTACTTTTTATTTTTCTGCTGATTTTAGCATCAATTTTTAAGCCAATTTTTAAAGCGCTTTCTTTTGATAAAATTGCACTACCTTCTTTGCTTTTGACACTCCTATTGTTTCTTCTAAAGCGTCTAATGTTGCTTCTTTTACTCTTTTTACAGATTTAAATCTACGTAATAAAGTAGCAATAGTTTGTTCACCGATACCTGGAATTTCTTCTAATTCCGATTTTATAGCCGTTTTACTTCGTTTATTCCGATGAAAGGTAATTCCGAAGCGATGGGCTTCATTTCGTAAAAATTGAATTATTTTTAAACTTTCCGATTTTTTATCTAAATACAACGGAACAGAATCATTCGGATAATAAATTTCTTCCAATCGTTTTGCAATTCCAATAATGGCTATTTTTCCTCGTAAATTTAAAGCATCTAAACTTTTTAAGGCGGATGATAATTGTCCTTTTCCTCCATCAATAATAATAAGTTGTGGCAATGGTTGTTTTTCGGCTAACAAACGTTTATATCTTCTAAAAACAACTTCTTCCATCGAGGCAAAATCATCTGCTCCTACAACAGTTTTAATATTATAATGTCGATACTCTTTTTTACTAGGTTTTCCGTCTTTAAAAACCACACAGGCGGCTACGGGATGCGTTCCTTGAATATTTGAATTATCGAAACATTCAATATGTCGAGGTTCATCTTGCAAACGTAAATCTCTTTGCATTTGCCTCATTATTCTATTTATATGACGCTCAGGATTTACTATTTTTAATTGTTTTAATTGTTCAATTCGATAATATTTTGCATTTCTTTCTGATAAATCTACCACTCTTTTTTTATCGCCTAATTTTGGAACTGTTACTTTTATTTGTTCTCCTAAATCAACATCAAAAGGCACGTAAACTTCTCTCGATAAAGAATTAAATCGATTTCGGGTTTCAATAATAAACAGCTCTAACAACTGTTTATTGCTTTCTTCTAATTTCTTTTTTATTTCGGTGGTGTACGATTGTACAATTGACCCGTTCATCACTTTAAAGAAATTTGCATAACCATAAGTTTCATCCGAAATAATTGAAAATACATCCACATTATTAATAGACGGATTTACAATAGTCGATTTTGCTTGATAATTTTGTAGCAACGCTAATTTTTCTTTGATTTTCTGAGCTTCTTCAAATTTCATTTCCGAAGCAAAACCGAGCATTAAGCTTTGTAATTTATCTAAAATTTCTTTAAAATTTCCTTTTAATATATTTCGAATTGCTGTAATTTCTTGCTGATAATCTTCTTCTTGCTGATAGCCTTCACAAGCACCTTTGCAATTTTTTAAATGATATTCTAAGCACACTTTATATTTATAAGATGCTATTTTTTGTTCACTCAAATCATAAGTGCAAGTTCGCAGTGGATACAGTTCTTTTATCAAACTTAACAGCGACTGCACCATTTTAATATTGGTATAAGGACCAAAATATTCCGAGCCATCTTTTACAACGCTTCGAGTAGAAAAAACTCGTGGAAATCGCTCTTTTTTAATACAAATCCACGGATACGATTTGTCATCCTTTAGTAAAATATTATAGCGAGGTTTGTATTTTTTTATCAGATTATTTTCTAATAATAAAGCATCAGTTTCCGTACTAACCACAATATGTTCAATGCGGGCAATCTTTTTTACTAGGATTCGTGTTTTACCATTTTCATGAGTTTTGGTAAAATAAGAGGAAACACGCTTCTTTAAATTTTTTGCTTTTCCGACATAAATAATCACTTCGTTGTTATCAAAATATTGATAAACTCCTGGCGAAGTGGGCAATGTTTTTAGTTGAAGTTCTAATGAAGTTGGCATACAACGAAAATACAATTTTATAAAGATATGTAAGTTGCTATATGTACATTTACCTCAATATTTATCTACACTATTATTTTCAAGAAAATGCAAGAACCAATTCAATTTTATAAAGAAGAAATAAACAGCTTAAACACCACGTTAATTACGCTAAAAAAACAGTTGTTAACCACGCGAATTTTACGTCTTTTGGCTTTTTTAACCATTGCAACATCAGCATACGTAGGCTTTACAAAAGATAATTTATTTTTTATCCTAACAGGTTTAGCAATTATTACCTTCGGGGTTTTAATTACAAAACACCTCAAATTAAAACAGCAAAAAAGTCTTGCAGAGGCAAAATTAAACATCAATAAAACTGAAATAGAAGTATTAAAAGGAAACTATTCAAATTTAGATAGCGGTGAAGAATTTACCAATCCTGAGCATTATTTTAGCAACGATATTGATTTATTTGGAGTCGGTTCTTTTTTTCAATATATAAACCGAACAGCAACAAGTGAAGGTCGAAAATTATTAGCAACTATTTTAACAAGTAACACTATAAAAGACATTGATAAACGCCAAAAAGTAACGCAAGAACTAGCTTTAAAAACAATTTGGCGACAACATTTTACGGCGATTGCTAGTTTAATAAATACCAAAACAGCCATTCCTAGTATTGTAAACTGGATAACTTCATATCAACAAAAGATTCCTTCTTTTTTGATGTTATTTTCGTATGCTTTTTCAGGGGTATCATTAATATTAATTGGATTATTAAGTTTTAGTATTATTCCTTTTTCAATCCTTTTAATTTGGTTTTTAATTGGATTGTTTATTACCGCTTTCTATTTTAAAAATATTCAAGAATTAGCTACAGAAACAGGAAAAGCCAAAGAAACTTTTAATCAATATCATCAATTATTAGCACAGATAGAAAATGAAACTTTTACAAATTCAATTTTAAAAGATAAACAGCAACAAATTCAACAAGAAAGTGAAAAGGGAAATAAAAAAGCTTCGGATATTTTTAAAGAATTTTCTAAAAAATTAGATGCCTTTGACCAACGTGGTAATTTGATGATTGCACTATTCGGAAACGGGCTGTTTTTGTTAGATATCCGCAATACTATTAAAATAGAAAAATGGATTACTTCTTATAAAACAACCGTTGCGCAATGGTTTGATGTGGTTTCTTTTTTTGATGCACAAAACTCCTTAGCCAACTTTGTTTTTAACAAACCTGAATATATTTTTCCTAGTATCAGCAATGAAAAAGCCGTTTTAAACGCCGTAAATTTAGGGCATCCTTTATTAAATCCTTCTAAAAGAATTGACAACGATTTTATTATTGATACCGAAAACTTTTTTATCGTTACAGGTGCAAATATGGCAGGGAAAAGTACGTTTTTAAGATCCATTTCATTGGCAATTGTAATGTCGAACACAGGTTTGCCGATTTGTGCTGAAAAAGCAAGCTATAATCCGATAAAATTAATTACCAGTATGCGAACTTCAGATTCGTTAAGCGAAGACGAATCGTATTTTTATGCCGAATTAAAACGTTTAAAATTTATCGTAAACGAAATTAAAACTGATAATTATTTTATCATTTTAGATGAAATTTTAAAAGGAACAAATAGTCAAGATAAAGCAATCGGTTCTAAAAAATTTGTTGAAAAATTAAACAACTCAAAATCAACAGGAATTATTGCTACGCATGACGTAAGTTTATGTGATTTATCAAACGAATATAGCAGTGTGAAAAATTATTATTTTGATGCCGAAATTATTAATAATGAATTAGATTTCGATTATAAAATGAAAAATGGCGTATGTCAAAATATGAACGCTTCTTTTTTGTTGAAGAAAATGGAAATTGTTTAAGAACCTGTCTTTTCCACAAAAAACATCACTATAAAACTATGATAAAAGACAGGAAATAACTGTTTCATTAATCCGTATCTTTGTTGTATGCACAAACTTATTGATAATTTCGGCAGGCAAATAAACTATGTTCGCTTGGCTGTAACCGATCGCTGTAACCTTCGTTGCCAATATTGTATGCCCGCCCACGGAATTGATATTGTTCCTAGAAAAGAGCTGTTAACCTACAAAGAAATGTACCGAATTATTCGAGTACTTACCGAACTCGGTGTTAATAAAGTTCGGCTAACGGGTGGCGAACCCTTTGCTCGTAAAGATTTTATGTCGTTTTTAGAAATGCTATCTTATAATGATTTATTAGACGAAATAAATATTACCACAAACGGCGTATTGGTTGCCCAACATATTACAACCTTAGAAAAGCTTAAAAAAGTAAAAACGATCAATTTAAGTATTGATAGTTTACATGCCGATAAATTTGCGAAAATTACACGTCGTGATACTTTTAATCAGGTATATAAAACCTTAGAATTACTAGAAAAAAGTAGTCTTCACTTAAAGTTGAATATCGTTGTACAATCAGGTTTTAACACCAATGAAATTACTGATTTTGTAGGTTTAACTAAAGATAAAAATATGGCTGTTCGATTTATTGAAGAAATGCCTTTTAACGGAAAAGGACAGCGAGATATTCAAGAAAACTGGAATTATAATAAAATTATAAAGGAGATAAAATCGAAATATTCTGTAGAGAATATCATCTCAGAAAAATCATCAACTTCTCGTAATTTTTCTATCAAAAATCATCAAGGAACTGTAGGGATTATTCCTGCTTTTACCCGTACTATTTGCAATGATTGCAACCGTATAAGAATTACATCAACAGGAACTTTTAAAAATTGTTTGTTTGATGATGGTGTTTTTAACCTCCGTGATTTTATCAGAAATGGTGCTTCTAATGATGATTTAAAAACACTTTTTTTATCATTAATAAAAGAAAAACCTGAAAATGGTTTTATTGCCGAAGCAAATAGAAAACAAGGAAGTGTAAGTGAGAGTATGAGTACAATCGGTGGGTAATATTTTATAAAAAAGTATCAGTAAATATATGATTTCAGTAAAAAAAGCAAAAGAGATAATCCTAGAAAACACCCAAGATTTTGGAACAGAAAACATTCCATTTATAGAATCTGTTGGGCGGATTTTAAAAGAAAATATTGTTGCCGATAGAGACTTCCCTCCTTTTAATCGTGTTGCCATGGACGGAATTGCAATAAATTATATTCATTTTAAAAATGGAGAACGCACTTTTAAAATTGAAGGAATTCAGCCTGCAGGAAGTGCGCAATTAACGTTGCAAAATTCAGCAAACTGCATTGAAGTAATGACAGGCGCAGTATTGCCAAAAAATTGCGATACGGTAATCAGATATGAAGATGTTAGTATCAAAAATGGAATTGCAACAATTACTATTGATACAATTAATACACATCAGAATGTACATCCCAAAGGAAAAGACAACGTACAAAACGATGTTTTAATCCATAAAAACACCCTTATTTCAGCGGCAGAAATTGGCGTAATTGCTACGGTTGGTAAATCAGTTATAAAAGTAGCAAAACAGCCTAAAGTAATGATTATTTCTACTGGTGATGAATTGGTTGATGTAAATGAAAATCCGCTAGCGTATCAAATAAGAAGATCGAATGTTTACACCTTGGTTTCTTTATTAAAAGAGTTAGATATCCCTTCAGAAACCGCACATATTACCGATAACAAAACTATTTTAAAACAAAAAATAAGCGGCTATTTACAACAATACGATGTATTATTATTTAGTGGCGCAGTTAGCAAAGGAAAGTTTGATTTTTTACCCGAAGTTTTAACCGAATTAGGCGTTGATAAATTATTTCACAAGGTAGCCCAACGCCCAGGAAAACCTTTCTGGTTCGGCATCGCAGATGATTTAAACACTAGTAAACAGGGTGTTTATCAACCTAGTCAATCTGATAATAATACTATTGTTTTTGCTTTTCCTGGAAATCCAATTGCCACTTTTGTAAATTGCTTGGTGTATTTTTATGATTGGTATTACAAATCAGCAGGAATAAAATATCTAAAAGAAACGGCTATTATTAATGAAAATGTTATTTTTAAACCTAATTTAACCTACTTTTTACAAGTTAAATTAATTTCTGAAAACGGACAATTAATAGCAATTCCAATTAAAGGAAATGGCTCAGCCGATTTAGCAAGCCTTGTAAATGCTGATGGTTTTATTGAAATTCCAAAAACAGAAAATACCGAGTTTAAAAAAGGAACTATGTTTCCTGTAATTAGATATAAAAAATGAGTAACATCTCGATACAAATTTGATTTTCCTATCGGACATCAAATTCACTCGATGTGACATACCCTGTCAGTTCGAGTGATTTTATTGAAATGTTAAT
>NZ_OENE01000002.1 GCF_900239495.1 Tenacibaculum finnmarkense genomovar ulcerans | reverse complement strand
ATACAATGAATAATCTACATTGTTTTGAGCAATACCCGTGTAAGCCAACGTGATTAATAGCACGAAGGTTAATTTTTTTAATAACATCATTTTTATCTAGTAATTTATATAAACCCAACCTTTTAAAACCTTTTTTGTAGCGTTGTTCAGTTCTAAAATATAGACATAAGGACCTGCAGGGAGTTTTGATTTTTTACTTAGTGTTATTTTTCCGTTAGAAGTACCATCCCAATCATTATTATACCTGAGCGCCTTGTACACTAAATTTCCGTGTCTGTTATAAATACACATCGTATTCTTTGGATATTTATTTGCAATATCTGCTAATATCATCCAAGTATCATTCACACCATCACCGTTTGGCGAAAATGCGTTTGTCGTTTTCTGATTCCTTTTTACACGAATTGTAGCGGTAGTATTTTTTACACACGGGCTTGTTGAAGTGATTGTATAAATATAGGTATTACTGTTCTTTTTAACCCAAGAACCATCAGTAGTTGCAAAGCCATTTAAGGCTGCAAAAAGCTCCTCTTCCGTAGGCTCATAATCTTTTAATATTGATAAAACACCATCTTCACCAGCGCTTTTAACATCCGTTTCTTCTTTAACTGTAATAGTTGCTTTTTTCGGATTACAACCTAAACTTGTAGTTTGTGTATAAGTGTGTACTAAGCCGATTGAAACCCAAACTCCACCAGTTTCAGCAGAACCTCCTAAAGCATCAAATAATTGTTCATCTGTTGGATTTGTTCCTTTACAAACAGTTAAACTCCCATCTGTTCCGGCACTTTTTGCATCGGCTTGAATACTCAATTTAAAGGTTTTAGTCGCTGTTACTGACTCTTTTGTAGCGGTTAATCTAAGAGTCACAAAACCTTTGGTCGCATCTTGCTCGCTAGGTGTGTATTTTGATAATAATTTGGTATCGTCTTCAAAAACACCAGAACCATCTGTTGTCCATTTTAAATTTGGGTTTTCAGTAACACTTACATCAGAAAAAACAAAACTATTATTTTTACAAACACTAGCTTCTGCCGGATTTTGCATCGTAATTACAGGTTGCGTAACTTCATCTTGCTTAAATCCGATAATTACCCTAGGAACTTTACGCTCTTTAAGTAAGCCATAATATGAGTGATCGCTACCTACATAACCATATTTATTTCTATAACCTGCACGGTAACCAGCCGTCCAAAAAATTTGAAATTTAGGCGTAGGTTTATTATAATCATACGGCATCTGCCCTCCCGAATTTTCATTAATTTCAACCACTAAATTTTTAGTATGATTGTATTTAAAGGGAGTCGAAAAAACAACCGTTACCTCTCCATTAGCCTGGTTGTATTGTATATATCCGTCAAATACTCGTGTAAAATCACTAAAAGGAGTTACTGAATTTCTAAAAGTGCTAAGCTCCGTTGTTGTAGCAGCAACTTCTTTCAGCCCTAATGTCCACCTATTAAAAGAAGCAATGTTTAAATTACCTGTAGTATTTAATTTAAATGTAAGACTTTTGATATTTCCCGATGTTTTAATTTCAGAACCTAGATATATAAATTGACTATAATTACCATTTTTATGCAAAGCAAGAGGCATGTTTTCACTTACACCTTCATTGTTACCAACACTAATTTTTTGTGCCGATAAAAAGAGGCTGAAACTTAAACAAAAAAAGAGTAAGGTATTTTTTAAAATGGACATTTTTTTTGCCCAAGAGTGTTCACTATAACGCATATTTTTATTCTTTTATAAGGAGTTGTAAGAGTTTTTTTTTATCAAAGGTAATGTCATTTTTTACCTATATTTTTTTTAAGAATTTAACCATGTTTAAACACGAGCTATTTACTATAAAATTTCATCAACATTAAAACGAAGCAATATTTCATGTGTTCCGTTTTGATAGGTACTTAAATCATTTAAATACAGGTTGTATCCGT
>NZ_OENE01000001.1 GCF_900239495.1 Tenacibaculum finnmarkense genomovar ulcerans | reverse complement strand
TTTTTTTTAGTCTTTGTTAAAATCTTTGTTTAAAAAAGTTAACACTTTGTTTTTTAAGGTATTAAGTTTAAAAAAAACAAAGATTTAAACAAAGATTTAATAATCTATGTTTAATATCTTAATATCTTAAAAAAAGGTTTTTTTAAGCATTTTTACCAAAAGCATACTGAATTGATAATGCTTTTTTGCATTTCAAAAACATTTGAAACAAGTTTCGAATGTTTTTGAAATGGTTTTTTTTAGATTAAAAACCTTTATATTTGTATTACCTTGAGGAAAGAAATAGGCAATGCTGAGGAGCAACCTACTAGAGCCAAAGAGGGCATTATACACAAGTAGGGCGGGAAATATTCCGCCCTCTTTTATACTTGTGGTTTTGGCTATTCTAAAAAAACCTTTCATTTTGAAAAAATGACGTATTCAGTATTTTTTGGGTGTTTTTTTCAAAATCGACTTTTTTCGACTGCTTTTGGTAAAAATGCTTAAAAAAACCTATATTTTAAAAAGGTTTGAGGTGCTATTTAGGGGTATCTGCTTGATAAGTTAGTTTACTTGTCTGAAAAAGGTTTTAAATGCCTATATTTGTTGATGTTGTGAAATTATACATTTTCACTTTTTTTACATTTTTAACCAAAAAAAAGCTATAAAATCGGGATTGCACTCCCATATGATTTGATAGCTTAATTCAATACTACATGACAAAAATACTACAAAAAAGGGATACTTTTAAAGATACCCTTCAAAAAAAACAATGGTCTAAGTACGTTAGTAAAGGGATAGCGTTGTCTTTAATGCACTATAATCCTACATCTAAGCTTTTTAAATCATATAAAAATTCTAGTTATTGTGCTGAAATTTTACTAACAAATGATGTTGGTAGGATAGGAACTACTTATTGTAAAAATAGATGGTGTTGGACGTGTAATAGGATTAAAACTGCTAGACTAATAAATGCTTATTTACCTCAATTAGAAACATTAAAAAATTCTGTTTTTGTAACATTGACACTACCTACCGTAAAAGGTGCTGATTTAAAAGGTCGTATTTTACAGATGGAAAAAACTTGGCGTTTAATCTATAAAAAGACAAAAGAAGCCAAATATAAAAGAGATTATACTGTTTTTAGAGGTATAAGAAAAGCTGAATGTACTATTCGTCCAAATGGTTATTATCATTACCATTTTCATTTAATCATGGATAATTGGGCGCAAGGTGAATGGTTAATCGGAGAATGGTTAAAATATAATAAAGATGCAGATTTTAAAGCTCAAGATATTCGTTTGGCTAATGAATTTTCATTTAAAGAGCTTTTTAAATATGCTTTTAAGTCAGAGGTAAAATGTTCGGATAATACAAATGCAAAGCGTTACGATATTGTTTTTAATGCTTTAAGAGGTAAAAGAACATATCAAGCATTTGGAGGTATAAAAGCTATTGAGGAAGATTTTAAAGATGATGATTTAAAAAATGGTATTATTTTAGAGGGAATGTCAAACCGAGTTTTTAAATGGATAGAAGATGACTGGTATGATAAAGTAACAGGAGAGGGAATAGTTGGTTTACCTATTCCCGAAAAAGTTAAAAATATGATTAGTTATCCTATTTCAGTTGATAAAATTGAGAAAAAAGAAGTTGCTGAAAATATTAAATTAGATAAAATAGTAGATTGCTTAGTAAAAGATAAAGATTTAGTTGAAAAAGCTTTTGGTGCTCCTGGCGTAAAGGTTAAAAAATGGAATTATAAAAAGGGGCAATTGAATCATAAGCAACTAGAACTATTTAAAGAATGAATACATAAAAAAATAATAAAATTATGACGATATATAGCATAGAAGTAATGCATAAATCATTGCTTAGAGTAGTATTTAAATTAGATTATTCATTCAGTTATAAAGTTTTTGCAAAAGTTTTACATTCATTAATTAAAAATGAATATGGAAAGGATGTTCCTATAGATGAAGAAGAATTAAATGAGCCATTAGATCAAGATTATATTCTTATGTTTGATAATATTTTTGAGGAATTTTCACTTGAGAGAACTAAAGTAAAACTACCTAAAGAGAATAAAAAAAGACCTTAATATTTATTTATTAAGGTCTTTTTTACGCCTTATTTTAACTAATAACTTTATAAGCTAGAAACATATCAAATAAACGAAAAATAAATCAGCAAGATGAAATAGACAGAAGTTTGTTTATTACCTTGTCTAAGGAGCTTTAAAATGAAGAAAGGAGGAACGAAATAATTAAATTCTGATCAGCAAGAGGGAACGGGGGAAACCCCAGTTCTTTACGTAAAGTGCTGATTTCTAAGGGATGTTTTTTTT